>JAJDEO010000046.1 GCA_029259745.1 Planctomycetota bacterium | reverse complement strand
TCGGCGCTCGGGCACGGCTCGATGCGTCGGTGGGATCGCGTGGCGCGTGTTTCGGCGCCGTGAAGTCGCTGCCGCCGTCCCCGTCACCCGCCGACGGCTCGGGTGCTGCCGGTCTTGGCGAAGGGCACGACCGGACGGGGGAGAGGGGTAAGTGGTGCTCGGGGCGGAGGTTCGGTCGACGTGACCTGGAGGGCACGTGGGATCGATGATCCTCGGGGACGGTTGGCGGCGAGATCTTGACGTGCTTTGCAGGTGGCTTTGGCGGGCGCGGTGAGTCGGGTGATGGCTTTGTGTGGCTGGCGTCGTTCTGACGCGTCGTTCGTCGTCAGGACAGCCGCGCGGAGTGGAGCCCCAGCGGAGCTCAGGTACGGGGGATGGTGCGGTGTCCTTGTCCTTGTCCTTGTCCTTGTCCTTGTTCGCCGTCGTCGGGCCACGACGGACGGCTGCGTCATCCCGACGACTGGGCGGCGCGGCGCCAAAGCAGGGCCACGAGCCAGAAGCAGAACATGCGCAGCTCGATCGAGAGTTCTTCAGGTAGATCAATGCGGGCCTCACGCCTGACGACCGACGTGCGCGAGATCGAGCCGATCGGGACGCCTCCCTGTCGCACCGTGACGTTGCGGATCGACCAGGATGTCGGCGTGAGTTCGATGGGCGCTGCGTCCGGCGCGCTGATGACCCAGCGCCGGCGCACGAGGCTCGGCCGCTCGGCCGACGCCAACCGCCGCGGGCCCGCGTGGAGCTGGAACGGCCCGGTGAATCCCTTGCGGTCGATCATCAGCGTCCGGCCCGACATCTCGATCTCGCCGTTCTGCGAGAAGAGGTGGAAGCGCACGGACGCGACGACGTCCTCACCGTCGGTGACGTCATAGTTCTGGGTGAAAAGGCGCGGTGGCCGAGCCATGAGCATCGACTCAGCGTGCCCCGTCGCCTGGGTCTTTGCCAGTGTCATGGGTGGACATCCGAACGCGCGTGCTGTTCCCTTGGTCGACATGGACACGATCCCCGAAGTCGACATCGCGACCGCGAAGACACTCCTCGCCGAGGGTGCGATCTTCATGGATGTGCGCGATCCTGCGTCGTACAGCGCCGCGCACGTTCCCGGCGCACGGCACGTCAACGATCACAACGTCATGCAGTTCGTCAACGAGACGGACCCGGACGCGAAGGTCGTCATCTACTGCTACCACGGTCACTCGAGCCTCGGTGGCGCTGCGTTCCTGATGGAACAAGGCTTCAGCGATGTCGCGAGCATGACAGGTGGATTCGAAGCGTGGCGGCTTGAGGCCGAGATCGAGACGGGCGAGCCGAGCTAGCCGGTGAATGATCCGGGTTGAGAGCGACGCGGAAGGTCAAGCCTCGTCGCGGGCCTCGAGCGGGGGAAGCCGGTCGTCGAGGCGCTTGATGAGGAACTGTGCGAGGACGTCGCGCTCGTCGGTACCAACGTTGAGTGTCGTGTCCTTGCCGGTGTTGTGATCGCGCAGCGTGAGCGTGACGCACTCGCGGCCCCAGATGTTCCAGGTCCAGCGGCGTCCGGGGATTCCGTGGATGCCAAGTCCGTCGAGCAGTCGCGAGCGGCCCGGCTGCACGGCGATGATGCGGGAGTAGGGGATGCTGCGCCGGATCAGCGGCAGGGGTCCGAAGTTGAGACGCAGCGACTCGCCGACGTCGCGCACGCGAAGCGATGAGAAGAGCGGCGTGAGGGCGAGGAAGATCGTGCCGGCGCTGATGAGGATCACCTTCATGTCGCCGGCATGCTGGGCCAGGCCGCCGACGGCGAGTGCGATGCCGAGTCCCCAGAGGAGGTAGTGGAGCCGGCCGGTCTGCGTGTGGTCGTAGGACGAGGCGGCGGTCATCGCGGAACTCCTTGGGTCTGGGGCCGATAGGTCGTCCTTGGGAGGCGGGCGTGTGGGATTTCAGGGTCGATCTCAGGATTCGGGGGGCGGACGTCCGATGGGAGCACAGACCTTCCCGCTGTGAACACAGGCTTTCCCGCTGTGAATGGACCGACGTATGACGCCTCCAGATCTCAAGCCGTCCCGTTCGACTGTTTCAGTCGACGCCGACGCGACATCGGACGAGGCAGGTCCCACGAAGCAGAATCTGCGCGGTCCCGACCCCGTCGACCTCGAGCGCTACGTCGAGGATTTCGCGAAGCTCGCGCCGCTCGAGGAGTCGGCTGTCGACGACTACGAGAAGGTCTGCAACCTCGATGTCTGGAAGCCGACGCCCTACGAAGAACAGTTTCTTCCGGGGCTTCGTCTCGCGGGACTCTCGGGGCGTGAGCACGTCACTCTGCAGAACACCGCCGACCTGCACATGCACACCGAATACTCGGACGGCGACACGATCGACCGCGTCCTCACGGCCGCCGAAGAGGCACACCTCGACGTCATCGCGATCACGGATCACGACGAGATCGAAGGTGCACACGTCGCCCGACGTCTCGTCCACGAGCGCCGCCTCAAGGTCGCGGTGATCCCTGCGATCGAGGTGTCGTCGAGTGAAGGGCACATCGGTGGACTCTTCGTCATGAAGAAGATCCCGGCGAATCTCTCTGCGCAGGAAACCGTCGACCGCATCCACGCTGCCGGCGGACTCGCGGTTGCTCACCATCCCTTCGCGCCGCCGTTCATCGAACGCATGCTGGGGTTGCGCCTGGGTTGTGGGGAACTCGTCCAGACCGTGAACTTCGACGCCATCGAGGGCACGAACGCGGTGCCGGGCTACGGACGTCGTTTCAACATCGAAGCGCATGAGGCGCTGAAGCGTCGGCGCGTGCGCATCGGGATCACGGGCAGCTCGGACGCACATGACGCGCGTCTGATCGGCAAGGGGCGCACGTACTTCGCCGGCAACAGCGGCGTGACGTCGCTCTTCAGCGGACTGCAGCACGGCTTCGTCGAAGGTGCCGAGGGCTACTGGAGCTTCGGCGAGAAGTTCGCGTACCGCATCGGGCTACTGCGTGCGATCGCCGCCAACTTCTTGATCCGTCGCGGGTCCGTGAACTGACGTCGGCCGTCTGCGGTGCTCAGGGCGCGAGCGTCATCTTCACGACGTTCGTGACGCCCACGCCGTCGATCGTGTCGTCGGGATCGACGACCGCCACTTGCACGTAGAGGTCGGCCATCGCGGCGATGATCGGCAGCTCGCCGGACACCTGCAACGCCGATCCGGTGATCGCCGAGGGCGCTAGGGGAAGCGTGAGGACGAGCGGCGTGAGCGGGCCGTTCTCGAGGGCGCACGTCGGCTTGATCGACACCGTGTCCGTGCCGAGCCCGAAGAAGAGAAACGCGGTGCCGCCCGAGAGGCCGACGTAGCGGATCGTGAGCCAGACGCGCTCGGATGACGTCGAGCAGCCGACGATGTCCAGGACGGGCACGATGCCGAAGGACGACGGGCAGCCCGCGCCGGAGACCTCGAAGCTTCCGTCGCACTCGTCGATCGTCAGGTCGGCGACGTAGATGTCCCACTCGCCGTTGTGCGTGGCGTCGGAGGCGCCTGGCGTCGTCGGCAGATCACTCGAACGCGTTTGGGCGGCGAAGACGACCGAGTTTCCCGAGACAGCCGCGTCGCGCAGGCCGGTGCGATCGAGTCCCCCGAAGTACGACGACGACACGAGCGTGCTCGTACTCGGGTCGAAGCGCACGATGAAGCCGTCCTCGCCACCGTTCTTCGAGACGTCGAAGGCGTCGCTTGTCGTGTCGAAGTCGAGCGAGCTGACGGCACCGACGAGCGTGAGCGTGCCCGAGGCGTCGACGGACATGTTGAGCGGGTGGTCGTTCGCGGCGCCGCCGATGTAGGTCGAGTAGGTGAGTCCGAGTGCTCCGGCCAGGCTCGTGTCGACGCACGTGATGAAGACGTCGCCTGCGCTTCCCCCGCTCGGCCCGCCGCCGTACGTCGTCTGATAGGCGCCGACAGTCGTCGTGAAGTCGGACGAGTCGGTCTGGCCTGCAACCGTCACGGTTGTTCCGTCGACCTCGATGTCGAAGCCCGTCTCGCGTGACGAGCCTCCGAGATACGAGCCGTAGTCGACGCCCGCGACACCCGGCGTGCCGACGAGCAACCGCACGATGAACGCGTCGCCGGCCTCGCTTCCCGTGCCGCCGCCGTACGTGCTCTGGACGGCATCGACGGTGGTGACGAAGTCGGACGACGCTGTCTCACCCGTGAGGATGAGCGTGCTTGCCGAACTCCCTTCGACCATGCCGAAGACGCCATCGAAGCCTGCACCGCCGAGGAACGTGCTGTACGTCAGTGCGGCCAGCGCTGCGTCGTAGCAACTCACGAAGCCGTCGGCCGTGCCGCCCTGGTACGTCGACTCATGCGCGTCGAGGGTTGTAACGAACAGGGTCGACGGACCTGACGTGACGAAGCCGGCCACGGTGATCGCACCCGTCGTGTCGTTGCGGAGGATGCGCTGTGGCTTGGCGCCGGTGACGATCGTGGACCCCACCAACGCGGAACCGTCAGCACTGAGTTCGGTGATGAAACCTCCGGTGCCGGACGTGGCGTGGGCGCCGAGCGTCGTCGGGAAGTTGGACGACGTTGTCGCGCCCGTCACGAGGACGGTTCCTGTCGGTGTGACCACGACGTCGCGCGCCGCGTCGTCGCTCGAGCCGCCGAGAAGCGTCGACCAGAGGATCACGCCGGTGTCGTCGTAACGCGTGACGAAGACGTCCTCGCCGCCGTTGTGCGACGTGTCGAAAACCGAACCCACGGTCGGGAAGCTCGTCGACGTCGTCTCGCCGACGACGACAACGCCGCCCGAGGGATGCGGCGCGACGGCGAACGCAAGGTCGTCACCGGCGGCGCCATCGTAGGTGCCCCACGCAAGCTGAGCGCCGACAGCGGGCGCAGCGGTGGCAAGCGCGGCGCACACGGCCGCGCGGAGGATCGAGGCGTTCATGGTCGTTCTCGGGGAGGCGACGAGGGCGAAGCCGTCAGGGAGCCGTGTAGACGAGTGCGGTGGACATGATGTCCGTCGCGCCGTCGCGAACGTGCACCGTGAAGCGCACGGTCGTGCCCGTAGGAAGGTCGGCCGGCGGGTTCCACGGGAAGACGAGCCGTCCCTGATGATCGGTGACGAGGCCATTGATCGTCTGTGTCTCGCTGCGTCCCGACGTTGCGCGGATCGTGATGTCGAGAGCGGCGGGCGCGGCGACGGGCGCCTCTGTGACCATGACCGTCGCGCGGCCGTAGCGTCCGCCGTAGCCGGCGATGCGCAGCGGCGACGCGTTGCCGCCCTCGGGCTCGAAGAGCGCGTCGGACGTGAGGTCGAAGCAGGCCACGATGCCATCGCCTGCACCTGCCAGTGCCGGTTGGAAGCCGGCGGCCGGAACGGGGAAGTCGGCCGACAGCGTCTGTCCGGTGAGGCAGAGGAACTGCCCGTTCGGCGAGAGTTCGAGCTGGATTGGGTACTCGTCGTCGCCACCACCGATCACATCGAAGGACACGAGGTCGGTGACGCCGTTGCCTTCCGGTTGGATCGCGGCGAGGAAGATGTCGCGTCCGCCCTGCAAGCCGAACTCGAGCGAGTCGGTGTACCCGGCGATGTAGACGACGCCGGTGACTTCGTCGAAGAGCACGGCTTGGCCGATGTCGTTGCCTGTGCCGCCGATGAACGTCGAGTACTGCACCGTTCCGGCGCTGTCGATGATGACGAGCCCGGCGTCGTGCCCGGGGACGGGCACGTTCGGTCCGCCGAACTCCGCTTGGAACGGCATCATCATCCCGACGTTCGCTTCCGTTGCCAACTCGCGCGGAGCCGCGCCCGTGATGTACAGCGTGCCGATGCTGCTCACGTCGACGTCGAGCATGCGGAGACTCTTCTCCTCGATGTGCCCGCTGTGCAGCACAGGCGCCGCGTTCGGAGTCATGAGCTGGTGTTGCTGGAACGTCCCGACGCTCGACATGAGGTCGATCGTCGTCGGGTCGAGGATGTCGCCGGTGGCGATGAGGTCGAGTTCGCCTCCGAAGACGAACGCGACCTGGCCTGTCGTCGGGTTGATCTTCATCGGGCCGACCGTCGCACCCGTGCCGGCGTGCGGATTGGTGACGTCGATCTCGAGGTCACGCTGCATGAGGAATGACGAGAGGAGCGTCGAGCCCTCGGGGTCGATCACGGCCGCGAAAGCGTCCTCGAAGGGTAGGCAGTCGAAGCCGTTCGGCAGCGGGCCCGATGTTGCGCTGACGAGCCCGAGCGGGATCAGTGGGAAGCCACCCGAGGCCGTTCGGCCGCTGACGGCGATGCCGGCGACGTTGAGGCAACCACCGGCAGGCATCGTCGGTTGGCAGACGATGCTGCAACCTGTGATGAAGTCGTTGCAGGTGTCGCCCAAGTAGGTCGCGAAGACGGGCGCGCCGAGGGCGTCGAGCGACATCACGAAGCCGTCCGACTCGCCGGCGCGCGCAGTCTGGAGTGGCGTGGCGCCCATCGGTGCGAGCGTGGGGAAGTTGTCGGAGCGCGTGTTGCCGGCGGCGAACGAGTTGCCGTTGTCGTCCACGCGTGCACACACCACGATGTCGTCGTCGTTGCCACCGAACAGCGTCACCCATTTGAGCGAGGGCGGGCCGCTGAGTGACGGGTCGACGCCGATCGCGAAGATGGCGTACTTCGGAACGGGGCCGGTGGGCGGGGCCGCGTTGACGACCGGGGCCGTCGGAGGGAGCACGCTCAGCAGGCCGGAAGGGTTGTCGGTGATGCCGTACACGACCACCAGCGAGGCGGCCGGGCCGAAGCCCAGCGCGACGGTGCGCTCCTTGCCGGGACCTCCGACGAAAGAGACGAACGCGAGGCTGGGGTCGATCACGAGCGCGGCGTCGGTGTTCGAGCGTTCCACGCTGAAGCCGAATGTGTGGCTGTCGAGCAGTCGGAAGCGACAGGGCACGGCATGGCGCGTGCCGTCGGCATCGACCTCGAACGTGGCCGGGGCCTCTTGGACCAGAGTGCCGAGCGGCGTGTCGGCGACGAGGTTTCCGGCCGCATCGATCGAGAGCGTCCCGTCGCTGCAGCGCAGCGTCACGGCATCGGCCGAGAGTCCGGCATCGAGCTCGAAGGAGTACTTCAGGACACCGTCGCGCACGTCGAGTTCGGCATGCACGCCGAACTCGTCGTTGCTGTAGCGCAGCGTCCGAAACGCATTCTGCTCGGGCACCCACGAGTTCGCGTCGTTGCCGAAGTACGAACGCACGACCACGGGCGGACCGCCGGCTCCGTAAGGCGTTGCGCCTGCGAGTGGTCCCTCGAACGCGAAGTGCACGGACGTCGCGCGCTCGAGGTCGAGGAGGCGGAAACCACCGTCGACACACTCACCGAACATGCCGGCCAAGCCGACGACGTAGTGTGCGTCGTCACCTGCTCGCCCCGTATTCGGAAGAAACCCCAGCGACCCGAGATGCATCTCGGTCCACGCGTCGAGGTCATCGCCGTTGACGTCTGGCACGCTGGGATCTGGCACGTGGGTCGTGTCGTCCACGAAGGCCGACACGGAGCAGGACAAGGCGAGCGTCGCGACCACAACGGCGACATGCACGCACGGGAGGAAAAGCAGCGCGGGCTTCATGCCGGGCTCCTCGTTGCACGAGTCAACACGGGGTTCCGTCGGGGACTGCGTCTCGAGCGCGAAGCTCGTGGGGGGAAGTCGCATACCACGGGAACGGCACGGAGTGTATCATGCGCGGACTACTCAAGCGTGTCTGGGGGGGGCCCTGCACGATCAATCGGCGATCGCGCCGACAGCGATGTTCATTCGGACATCGTGCGAGTGGGTTACGTCACGCATGCATGTGCCTGGCGTGCGTCCCATGACTTCCCGAAGGCCGTGTCATGAACATCTCCCCGCGTTCTCTTTCCGTTTCGATCCGTTGCACGCTCGTCTTCGCCTTGTGCGTGTTGACACCTGTCGCGCGCGCCGGTGACCCGCTGGTCGAAGGTGCTTGGTCGGGGCCGTACGACTACTCGAGTCTCGCGGGTATCGACGACTTCGAGATCTATGCGCTGACGTTGTTGCCGAACACGCCGGGTCTCGAAGGACACGTTCTGTTCTGGCGTGACCTCTCGTTCAGTGAGGCGGCGATCCCATCCTCGACGACGACGTTCCTCGTCGACCCAGACAGTCCCGCGACGGCGTCGTACACGTTCAACGAGTCGACGCACGAGATCGGCTGCTCGGGTCTCGTGTTGCTGCCCTCGGGGTTGTTCTTGGCGATCGCCGGGCACTCTCCAAGCGCTGGATGCGACCCGTCTCAGCTCCCCGCCTCGCCGACCGTGTCCGTCTACGGGCTCAATGCGGTGAACCCGCGCTGGCGAGCCGGCGTCGATCTCGGGATCCCCGACATGGCCGTCTGCCGACACTATCCGAACGCCTTCTACCTGCCCGGTAGCCGCGTGATGGTGATGGGTGGCGACCGCGACGACTACCCGACGAACATCGGCTGCGGCGGCTCCCAGTGCAGCACGTACGAGATCCTGACGATCGAAACGCCTGTCTCGTCGTGGAGCGCGCCGCGCTATGCGCCACCGGCGTTCAAGGCACACAACAACCCGTTTGGGCACGTGCTCGTCGTCGACGACTTCGAAGGTGTCTTCTTCATGGGGGCGAGTTCGACGGCGACCGGGCTCGATCCCATTCCGTCGTACTGCTACGACCCCGCCGTGAACACCTGGACGGAACTCGGCGACGGCGGTGCGCGCACGGCATCGCGTTTCCTCGGCATGTCGCTGCTGCAATATCGACTCGACGGTGCCGGCGGAAGCGACGCGCACGTCTTCGCCGTGGGTGGATGCTGCAAGCCGCCCGACCCCGATGGCTGCAACCACAACGAAGGTCAGACGTCGATCGAATGGACGGTGAACCCACATCCGACGACACCAGCGACATGGTCGTCTGCAGAGCTCCTCACGTCGCGCGTGTACGGCGATGTGCTCTCGCTTCCCGACGGTCGCATCCTCTTCATCGGCGGGCTGACGCGTCCGACGTTCCAGCACGTGGGTCCGAAGGTCGACTGTCGAGTCGACTATCCGGGCGGCGTGTTCAAGGGCGAGATCTTCGACCCCGAGACTGGGCTCAGCGAGTACGTCGCGATGCAGACATCCGTGCGCGCCTATCACTCGGCCGCGATCCTGCTTCCCGATGGAAGCGTGATGTCGGCAGGCGGCGAGTTCACCGAGCCGGGCAGCCCAGGATACGGCGGCATGGACGTCGAGATGTTCGACCCGCCGTACATGTTCGCGCCGCGCCCCGCGATCTTGCAGACCGTTCCGCGCGAGCGTGAAGCCCTCGAGTACGACAGCGTCCTGCTGGTGGACGTCGAGTTGCCGGCGAATGTCGACGTCGCGAAGGTGACGCTCACGCGTTCGAGTTCATCGACCCACCAGGTCGACTCCGAGCAACGCTACGTGGAGCTCGAGTTCAACGAACAGGCGTTCGAGCCGCCCACGCCGACCGTCACACCGAACCCGGGTCCGAGTCCGACGTCGGGCGCGTCGAGCGACCAGCTGAAAACGGCGGGAGTTGCAGGCAGCCACCTGCGCCGTCTCGCGGTTCAGTTGCCCGACACGCCTTGGGTCGCACCGCCGGGCTTCTACATGCTCTGGGTCGTCTCGGACGACGGCGGGATCTCGGAGTCGGTGTTCGTGCAGCTCTGCGAAGACGGCAACTGCCCTTGACGTCTCAGTCGTCGAGACGCGGTGACGACGGCGCACGAAGCCACGCGGCGTCGATGCGCGTGTCGGTCAGCGTGTGCAGGAAGGCTTCGATCTCGGTGATCTGGCGTTCGGTCAGTTCGAGCGGCACGAAGAACGTCTCGATGTTGTGATGCATGCGTCGCGGGAGCGCGCCCTCGTGCGTCGAGTAGAAGTCGAGCACGTCGCGTAGCGAGGCGAGCTGGCCGTGGTGCATGTACGGCGCCGTCACGCCCACGTTGCGCAGCGACGGTGTCCGGAACTGGCCGACGAGTTCGCGGTGTGCGCGTCCGCTCCTGTCGACGAGGTAGCTGGAGTTGGTGGCATCGTGTGCGCCGCGCTCAGGGTCGTCGCTGTACTCCGAGTCGATGCGAAACTCACTTTCGCGCAGTGCCGCGATCCCGCCGAACCGGCCGAGATCGCGCGCGAGGTCCGGCGTGAGTCCGGGGACGAGGACGTTGTGGAACTCGAAGTCGGTGAGCAGCGGGCCGCTGTGGCAGAGCGTGCAGTTCGCGTCACCGACGAAGAGCTGCGCACCGCGAAAGGCGTCGAGTCCGATCTCGGCGACTGCGTCGCGCTCGCCGTCACGGAGCTTCTGCACGAAGCGGTCGAAGGGACTGTCGCCGGCGACGAGTCGACGTTGGTAGGCCGCGAGGGCCTTGCCGACGTTCGTGAAGACGCGCTGGATCCGGGCGCGGTCGTCGAGCGTGAGCTGTGCCCAGGAGCGTGACAAATCGTCGTCTGGGACGCGGACCGTGCCGAGCCCTTGCGGTGGGGTGAGCGCGGGGCGCGCGTGGGTGGGGAGTGTCGCGCTCGAGAAGGTGACGCGCTCGCCGAAGACATCGTGATAGGCATCGTGGAGCTGGTCGTCGTCGCGGATCAGGCGCGCGATCGCGAGTCGGTCGCCGCCCATCTCGGCGGGGTGCTCGAGTGGTGCCAGAGCCTGCGACCAGAGCGAGTCGCTGCGGCCATCCCAGAAGAACCAACGCTGGTACGCGACGTTCAAGAGCGTCGGGGCGTTGCGGCTCGTCGTTCCCAGCCCTTGCGAGAGCTGCCGTCCATCCGTGAACGTGAGTGCGGGGTCGTGGCACGTGCTGCAGGCGACCTCGCCGTTGGCAGACAGGCGAGGGTCGAAGAAGAGCCACTGACCGAGACGCGCGGCGCGTGCATCGTCGGCGACGGCGTTGCTCGGCGACGGAGCGAGCGGCGGAAGCGGTGAGAGCTTCAGGAGTGCGCGCTGCTCGGTTTCCGTGGGCGCGGCCGCGGGCGCTTCGGCGTCTGGTGGCGGCGTGGCGGGTGCGCAGGCAGTCGCGAGAGCGAGCGCAGTGGACGCGAGGCAGAGACGGAGCATCGCGTCAGTGTAGCGCGACGCCGGTGCTGCGTGCGGCCGTCAGTCGTCGTGCGGGCGGTGCGCGACGACGGCGTAGCCCATGCACGTCAGCTGGTCGTCCTTGCACAGCGCGCCCATGCTACGGAAGAACACCTGTGCGAGCGCGATGAACGGGATCACGAGCGGTGCGCGCCAACGGCTCATCGACACCGAGCCGTCGTGGTGCCAAGCACGCGTGCCGAACGTCCGCATCAGCCACTGAGCGACGAGAGTGCCGGTCGAGGCTGCAAAGTTCCCGCGCGGGCGAACCTCGTCGACTCGAAAGCCGGCCTGTTCGAGAAGCGCGCGAATCCCTTGAGGCGTGTAGCGATAGAAGTCGTGCGGGAGCGCGTGCTGCGGCGCCGTGAAGGGCACCGTGACGAGCAGCCGTCCGCCCGGCTTCAGCACGCGCTGCATCTCGGCGAGCATGCGCTGCGGGTTGGGAATGTGTTCGAGCACCTCGATCGACAACAGCGTGTCGAAGGATCCTGTCTCAAAGGGCAACGCGTGGCCGTCGCACCAGACGTCGATGAAACCGTGCTCGCTCGTGATGAGGTCGACGATGCCGGGGACGAGGTTGTTGCAAGCCGCCGGGTACTCGACGCCGACGTAGCGGTCGACGTGCGGGGCGAACACCTCCGCGTAGGGACGCTCGCCGACGCCGATGTCGAGCATCCACCCGCTTGCCGACGGCGCCAGCTCGGCGACGGCACGGCGCAGGTAGTGCGCCTCGAGCCAGTAGGGATTGAACGGCGTGTTGCGCTGCAGTGCTGACAGCGAGGCCTTGAGACGGCCCTTGAACGAACGCGCCGTTTTCGGCGCCCGCGGCGTGCGAGCGTCGACGGACGTAGAGGGCGAGGCGGGTGGCGGGGCAGGCACGCGGGAGGTCGGCAGCTTGGTCGAGAGGCTTCGGGCGGAGACGCGCTCGGCATTATGTCGGGCGCCGCGCTGTCTCGCCATGACCCGCGTTCGATGAAGGAGCGTCGTCGGTGTCGTCGGATGAGACGCCCCAAGCCCCTTGGACGGCGACTTCAGCCGTTTTTTCAGCTGTTCTGGAGTCGGGCCTCATGGTGTGCCTCTCGGATTACCGAGGTAACCATTCTGTCAGGGGCCACCAGTCGTCGAGTCGGGCTCAGCCCGTGCGAATACTGACCTGATGTGTCGTGAGGGATGACGCAAAATGAGCACACAGATGATCGTTGTCAGCGATGACCCAAGAGTGCATCGCATGGCCGGCGGGGTGGCGAAGCGCCGTTCTTTCCAGATCGTGTCGGCCGAGAACGAGGAAGAGTTCTGTCGTGCCTGCGCGGTGGGTGATCCCGGTGTCGTCGTGATCGATCTCGACTTCGGCGTCGACGCGTTCAGTCTGCTGGGCACGATCGGCCAAGACCATCGCGGGACGGTTGTGGTCCTGATCGGCGGCTGTGATCGTCGCACACTCAACGCCGCCCGGCGCATCGGCTCGAAGCGTGGCCTCAAGATGGGCCCGGCGCTCCTCAAGCCGATCACCGAGGAGACGGCGTCACGCGAGATCCTCGACTGTCTCCCTGCCGGCGAAGCGGCTCTGTGCCGCGATGACATCGTTCGCGCCATCGAACAGGATGAGTTCCGCCTCTACTACCAGCCGCTCGTTCGCGTCGGCAAGGGCATCTCCTTCGGGGCCGAGAGCCTCTACGGAGTGGAAGCCTTGCTGCGCTGGGAGCACCCGGTCCACGGTCTGCTCCAGCCGGGGCGCGTCATCCCGCTCATCGAAGCCGAGGGCATGATCGGTGACGTCACGGCGTGGGTCGCGCGCACGGGATGTCGTCAGCACTCGGAGTGGCGTAAGCGCGGTTGGGACTTCAAGCTCTCGATCAACGTCGCGGCCGAGGAACTCAAAGACGAGGGCTTCGCCGACGCGATCGCCAAGCTGGCGCGCGACGAAGGCATGGGCCCCGGGCAACTCGTGCTCGAGGTGACGGAGAGCCAGGTCGTTGCCGAGGAGCTTCAGTCGCTCGAGACGCTCGTTCGTTTGCGACTGCAAGGGATCGAGCTCGCGATCGACGACTTCGGCACGGGCTACAGCTCGCTCGGTCGACTGCACAAGATGCCGTTCAACGAGTTCAAGATCGACAAGTCGTTCATCATGACGGCGCACGAGGACAAGCACGCTCGCGACATCGCGCGCATCAGCACCGACCTCGGGCACAGCCAGGACATGATCGTCGTCGCCGAGGGCGTCTCGAGCCGTGACGCCTGGAACATCGTGGCGTCGCTCGAGTGCGACGTCGCCCAGGGCTTCTTCATCAGCAAGCCGCTCCCGATCGACGAGTTCGACGCATGGCTTGTCTCGCTCGACGGGCCGCACGAGGCGAGCGAAGAAGCGAGCAGCGACATGATCGACGCAGCCGTCGATCCGACCGCGCTGAACATCCAGGGCCGGCCCGTCGTGCGCGGCGAAGGTTGGGCCCACAACGACGAGCGGCGCGAAGAGCGTCGCAAGGCATACGTCGCGCCCCCCGAAGACGATCCGGGCCCGCGCGCGGCCTGAGCCGTTCCGCAGGACCCACGGTCTACGCGCCGTGCAAGGCACGATCCGAACGGTCGATGTGCGCCTCGTGGTGTGATTCAAAAGTTCGCGTCATTTGTTTCACGCCCTCCTCGCCGCTGGCTGTGTTGCAGCTCCTCGACGAATCCACCAATTCGCCTGCGGCGATGCGCCTTGCCAGCGACGACGATGACCCAACACTAACTTCGCGAACTTTTGAATCACACCACTAGCGCCGGTGGTGCGAACGACAGTGCATCGCACCAGCGATGAGGATCGTCACGACTCGACTCATGGCGCTCCCTTCATGCGCGCTACACTCCGCGCCATGGAACCCGATCGTACAGCACCGAGTTTGCGCCTCGTCGATGTGCAGAAGCGCTTTGCTCTGCGCGACGTCCTCGACGGCATCAGCTTCGACGTCTTTCCCGGGCAGGTCTTCGGGTACCTCGGGCCGAATGGTGCGGGGAAGTCGACGACAGTGAAGATCCTGATCGGGTTGCTGGCGGCCGACGGTGGGCGCGCCGAGGTTTGCGGGCTCGACGTCGCGAAGCACCCGCTCGATGTGCGTCGACGGATCGGTTACGTGCCCGAAAGCGCCGTGCTCTACGACACGCTGACCGTCTTCGAAACCCTGCAGCTCGTCGGGCGCCTGCACGACCTCGACGACGCGCTCATCGAGGCGCGCATGGTTGCGCTGCTCGATGCCTTCGATCTCGGGTCACGGATGCGCTCGCGCGTCGGAGGTCTCTCGAAGGGCATGCGCCAGAAACTCATGCTCTGCGGCGCACTGCTGCACGACCCCGACGTCCTGTTCCTCGACGAGCCGCTCAGTGGGCTCGACGTGTCGGCGACGATGTTCGTCAAGGAGGTCATCCGCGCGCTCGCCGACTCCGGCAAGACGATCTTCTACTGCTCGCACATGATGGACGTCGTCGAACGCGTCTGTGATCGCATCGTCATCCTCGCCGACGGCAAGCTCGTCGCCGACGGGACGTTCGAGGAGATCGCCGCGCTCAGCGACGAGACGCAGCTCGAGAAGATCTTCGCGCAGATCACGGGCGCCGATGACGGCTCCGAGCGCGCGGCGCGCGTCCTCGACGCGCTCGCCGTCGATGTCTAGTCGCGAAGTCGAGCAGGCCTTCGCGGAGTTCGAACGCGAGCAGGACGAGGTCAAGCACGGGACACGTCGCTTCGAGCGCTTCGTCCTCGGGCTCTTCGATGCCTCGGGGTTCCTGTGGCGTCTGCTCGGCATCAACACGGCGCATGTGCGCGTGCTGCTCCAACTGCGCCTTCGACTTCGCGCTCGCCGCAAGCGTTCGGGGGCCGCGGCCATCTCGGACTTCGCTTTCCTCGTCACCTGCCTCGCCATGATGGCGGTGGGCGGCCTGCTCGGCTTCTTCATGGGCCTCAGCGAAGAGCCCTACGTGCCCATCACGATCGGGCTCTCGGCGACGCTGTTTTTCCTGATGATGATCCTCATCAGCGAACTCGGCGAGCTCATGAGCGATCGCGCCGAGGTCGACCTCGTGCTCCCGACGCCGATCGAAGACTCGTCGGTCATCGTCGCGCGACTCCTCTACGCCGCCGTGTTGCTCGGAACGTTACTCGCGTGCCTCGGCATCGGGCAGGTCGTCTTCGGTGGTCGCGGTCTCGAGGTCGGGTTCGTGACGTGGGTCATCTACTACTCGTTCGCCCTCGTGATGACGGCGGCGTTCGTCGCTTTCTCCGTGACGCTTGCCTACGTCATCGCGCTGCGAGTCGTCGGGCCGGGGCGCTTCCGGAGCACCGTGGCGTGGATCCAAGCCGGCTTCCTGGCCGTGATCTACTCGGTGATCTACATCGTGCCGCCGCTCATGGACGACTACGGAGGATCGCTCGGCGAGCCGGGAAGTGCTTGGCACACACTCTGGCCGCCGTGCTGGTTCGCGGCCTTGTTCGAGTTGCTGGGTGGAGCCACGGCGACGTGGATGTACGTGCAGGCCGGACTCGCGCTCGTCGTTCCGCCGCTGCTCCTCGTCGTGGCGCTGCGGATGGCGCGCTCGCGCTTCCTGAGCGCACTCGCAGCAGGGGTTGCTGACTCTTCTGTCAAGACGACTCCGCCGCGCGCCGGGCTCCTCTCGCGGTGGGGACGCTTGGTTTGTCGCAACCCGCATCAGCTCGCCGCCTTCGACTGGGTGATCGCGCTGATGAAGCGCGAGACGACCTTCCGCGTGCGCGTCGTGCCCTCGCTGCTCATCACGGCGGCGATGTTGGCGGGGGCTGCGTTGCGCGGCCGTCTCCCCGACGGCTGGCACATCGCGCTCGGCGTCTACATCACGGTGCTGTACGTCGTCGTCGTCCTCGATGCGGCGCGCTTCACCGACGCGCCGAACGGACGGTTCCTCTTCGCTCCGACACCCGCTTGGCGCGAGCACGATCTCCGCGTGGGTGTCATCAAGGGCTACCTGAGCGTCTTTGGAGTCGCCCCCGGCGTCGTGGCGATCGCGGTCTTCGGATGGATCGTCGGACCCACCGCGGCGATGCATTCGGCCATCGCGCTCGTCGCGTCGCTGGCCACGAGCGTCATGCTCGGGCGGGTCTTCGTGAAGCGTCTGCCGTTCAGCGAGAAGGCCGACGGCACCGCGAAGCCGAACGCCGTGATCGGATTCATCGCCATGCTCGCCGCGGGAACCCTCGTCGCGATGCACATGGGCAGCGTCGAGGTCGACGGCCTTCTCGCGGCCTACGCGATCGGCGCGGTGGTGATGCTCGTCTATCAGCTCTATCGGCTCGAGCGGCTCGCGCCCGTGCGTTCGAAGGAACTCACGAGCGCGTCGTGAACGGTCAGGCGCGGGCCAGGCGCTTCAGCGCGCTCTGCGCGGCGTGGAATCCGCACATGCCGTGGACGCCGCCGCCCGGTGGTGTCGATGCCGAGCAGATGAAGAGACGCTCGTTCGGTGTCGAGTAGGGATCGAGGCGAACGGTGGGGCGCGTGAAAAGCTGCGGGAGATGGGCCGCGCCGCCCGTCACCGTGCCACCGACGTAGTTCGGGTTGGCGTGCTCGAACTGTGCCGGCGTCGTGACGTGACGCGCGAGGACGAGATCGCCGAAGCCCGGTGCGAAGCGTTCGATCTGTCGTTCGATGGCTGGCGTGGCATCGCCGGCATATCCATGGGGGACGTGGCAGTAGGCGTAGCCGGTGTGCTTGCCGATCGGCGCACGCGAGGCGTCGACGTGGCTCTGCTGACAGACCATGACGAACGGCCGTTCATGCGCATGGCCTTCCCACGCGGCGCGCTCCGAGGCCATGAGTTCATCGAGCGTTCCGCCGACGTGCACGGTGGATGCCTCGCCCACGGCGGGGTCGCGCCACGGGATCGGACCATCGAGCGCGTAGTCGACCTTGAACGTGCCGGGGCCGTAGCGGTAGTTCTCGAGCGAGCGCACGTAGCGCGGCGGAAGCGCCTCGCCGGCGATCGCGAGGAACGGGCGCGGCGTGAGGTCGAAGAGGACGACGCGCGCGTCGTCGACGTCCGCCAGCGACGTGACGCGTCGGTCGGTCTCGATCACACCACCGAGTGACGTCAGCAACGCGCCCATGGCCTGGGCCAGCTGCGCCGACCCGCCGCGCACGCAGGGCCAGCTCTGGACGTGGCCCGTGACGGCAAACAGCAGCCCGAGTGCCGCAGTCGTCGCCATGTCGAGCGGCAGGATCGAGTGGGCCGCACAGCCGGCGAAGAGCGCGCGCGCGGGCTCGTCGCGGAACTGGGCGCGCGCGACGTGGGCGGCCGAGAAGAGCGCGTGCCGGCCGAAGCGCGCCATCTGCAGCGGGCGCCGCTTCGCGAAGCCGAAGGGACCCATGAGGTCGGCGAGGAGATCGTCGGCATGGTCGAGGAAGGGGGCGACGAGGCGCCGCCACTTCGGGCCGTCGACGCCGAGGCGTTCGGCCGTCGCGCCGAGCGACTGGTAGAGCATCGCGGCCGGACCGTGGTCGAGCGGGTGGGCCACGCTTGCCGGAAATGGCAACCATTCGAGGCCGTGCTCGGCGAGCGGGAGCGTGCGCAGATAGGGCGACAGCACGCCCATCGGATGGATCGCGGAGCATTCGTCGTGGAGGAACCCCGGCAGCGTCAGCTCCGAGCTGTGCATCCCGCCGCCGATGCGCAGCGTGGCCTCGCGCACGCAAACCGAGTGCCCCGCTTCGGCCAGTGCAATGGCCGCAGCGAGCCCGTTCGGGCCCGATCCGACGACGACGGCGTCCCACGCGGGCTTCATCGGCGGTGGCGAATCTCAGAGGTTTGTGCGGGTGACACGATGGCCGCGATTCTTGCATGCCCGAGTCGCGCGGCGCCGGTGCGTTCGCTGGAGAAGCCACCGGTCGCTTCGTCATGTCGAATCGTATGCATGCAATAACGCGGCTGCTATGTGTGATTCGTTGTTCGAAGTGCGTCGATAATGCGCTGACAGACAACGACCGGGAGCACGACGGTGTGCGCGTCCCGATCGACACTCCCGGAGCGCAGGTGATGACCCTCGTCGTGAAGATCGCTGGTTTAAGAGACCTCGGGCGCCGCGGGCTGCTCGACGATCTCACCCTTGCGGCGCGCTCGCCGGGCGGAGTCGTGCTCGTCCATGCTGGCCGTGATGCATCGACGACGGCCGACCTCGTGGTCGTCGATCGCGCGAAGCTCGAAAGCTACGCACGCGACGCCGCGGCCGTGAACCAACGGCTGGCCGAGGCACTTCTCGCTCGTGGCGTGCGGGCGATGGGGATCTCGGGGCATGACGCCGGGCTCGTCCAGGTGCGTCGCCGCGAAACCGGGCGTGCGCGCGTCGACGGTCACTTCCGTCCCGTGGCTGCACCGTGGACGGGGACACCCGTGCGCGCTGATGCGATCGTCCTCCGGCGCATGCTCGCGTCGGGGATCACGCCCGTCATCGCACCGCTCGGTGCTGGCGAGCACGGCGAGATGCTCACCGTCGACCCCGACCAGCTCGGCGCCTGTCTCGCGAGTTCGCTCGGCGCGAAGGACTACGTCATCCTCAGCAACGTGCCTGGTCTGCTCGAAGACGTCGCTGATGAAACCAGCGTCGTGCCGCGTGTCGATCCGATGCGCCTCGATGCCGTCGAGCCGTTCGCGCGCGGGCGAATGCTGCGCAAGCTCCATGCAGCGCGTGAGGCCGTCGACTTCGGTGTCTCGCGCGTGGTGATCGGTGATGCGCGCCGCGCGCGGCCGGTGCGTGATGCGCTCGCGGGCATCGGCACGGTGATCGAGGTCGCTGCTCGGCGCCCGCAGGTCATGTCCGTTCACTGAGGTCGGGGCACTGGGGGTTCGGCGCGTTTCGCGATTTTCGCGTTCGTGTCGCGCGCCTGCGCTGCGCTTAGGGATGTCTGGACTTCTCCCGAGAGTCGGAAGCTCCGGACACCGAAGAGCCTGCGGTGCCGTACGTCGTGACAGCTCGTCGACTGTCGAGTGTCGCGTGCGGAGCGCGGTGTCTCATAGTGGCCGTGCCAGACGCTCGTGAGATGTGACGCCGTCCGCACTCGCGCGAGGACGCCCCGACTTGTCGACGCATCGAATCGCCTCTACGGTTGGACGAGGTCTTGCTGCCGAGATGTCGACGTGGTTCGACGCGCGGCGCGCAGGACGGCTCGGGTCTGGAGGCGGCATGCAGCGTGGCGACGGCGCGCGTTCGACGGATAGCTGGCTGCCCGTCGTCTACGACTGTCTGCATTCGTTGGCCGAGCAGGCTCTTCGAGGCGAGGCGGCGCACCACACGCTGCAGCCCACGGCGCTCGTCCACGAAGCCTACGTGCGGCTGCGGACAGGCTCGTCCGACGCGTGGAACGACGAGGTGCACTTCTACGCCGTCGCGGCGCGCGTCGTGCGGCAGGTACTCGTCGACCACGGGCGTCGCAAGCGCGCGGCGAAGCGCGGCAAGGGCTGGCATCGCATCACGCTCGGCGATGCGGCCCGAGCGACGAGTCACGACCAGGTCGACGTGCTTGCCGTCGACGAAGCCCTCGTGCGGTTGGCCGACGAGCAGCCGCGCGCCGCCCGCGTCGTCGAGCTGCGCTTCTTTGGCGGCCTCTCGATCGCGGAGGTCGCGACGACGCTCGGTGTGACGACGCGCACGATCGACAACGACTGGCGCTTCGCTCGTGCGTGGCTCATGAAGCAGCTCAGCGGAGAGGCCACGTGACGAGCAGTCCAGCCACGCTCGTGCGCGACCTCTTCGATCGTGCGCGCTCGTTGTCGGAAGACGAGCGCGAGGCGTTTCTCGCGGCGGAAGTCGACGCGCACGGTGTCGGCAACGAGGTGATCGATGAGGTGCGCTCGCTGCTCGCCTTCGATGCCCAGTCGAACGGATTGTTCGACACGCCGGTCCTCGATCGCGCGCAAGGAACGACGCCGGCGCAGGGAGCCGACCCTGAGTGGATCGGTGCCTATCGAGTTCTCGGGCGTCTCGGCCGCGGCGGCATGAGCACCGTCTACGAAGCCGAGCAAGTCCGCCCGCGTCGTCCGGTCGCCTTGAAGGTGCTGCGCGCCGGAGTCGCCACCGACGCGACGGTGCGACGCTTCGAACGCGAAGCCGAGCTGCTCGGGCGCCTCGACCACCCCGCGATCGCCACGGTCTACGAGGCCGGCGCGACGGAGGCGGGGCAGCTCTTCCTCGCCATGGAGCGCGTCGACGGGGTGCCGCTCGACGAGTTTGCGCGTCGCCAGAATCCGAGCTGGCGCCAGCGTCTCGAACTCATCGCGCGCATCGGTGAAGGCCTCGCCCACGCGCACGCGGCCGGCGTCGTCCATCGCGACATCAAACCGAGCAACGTCCTCGTCGATAGCCATGGCCGCCCGCGGCTCGTCGACTTCGGTGTCGCGCGCAGCCTCGGCGACGAACACATCGACGCCACGCGTGAGGGGCAGCTGCTCGGAACGCTGGCGTACATGAGCCCAGAGCAGGCGGGTGGTCGCGCCTCGGAGGTCGACGAGCGCAGTGACGTCTACGCGCTCGGCGTGCTCGGCTACGAACTCCTCGCCGGTCGCACGCCCTACGAGCTGCGCGACAAGTCGCTGACCGAGGCGCTCGAGATCATCGCGCAGGAGGATGGCCCGCGGCTCGGGATGCTCAACGTCGACTGTCGCGGGGCGACCGAGACCGTGTTCGCCAAGGCGATGTCGAAGGACCGACGCGGGCGCTACGTCGACGCCGCGGCAATGACGGCCGACGTGCGGCGCATCCTCGATGACGAGCCGATCGTCGCGCGACCGCCGGGGATGATCGAACGCTTTGCGCGCTGGATGCGCCGGCACCGTGGACTCGCAGCCGGGCTGGCCGTGGGGACGCTGCTACTCGTCGCCGGACTTGCGGCGATGGCGCACGGGCTGGCCGAGGCACGCCGACATGCCCAGCTCGCGCAGGACGCCCTGGCGAATGAAACGGTCGCGCTCGCGGAGGCCGAGCGCGCGGCCGACGAAGCCCGAGATGCGCTCGAGCGGATGAAGGAGGCGCGCGCGTCGGCCGTCGGCGCGCTCGAGGAATCGGAAGCGATGAGCACCTTCCTCACGGACCTGCTCTTCTCCGCGCACCCCGAGCAGCACGGCCGTGACGTCAAGGTCGTCGACATCCTCGACGAGGCCTCGCACGAAGTCGACGACCGGTTCGCGGAGATGCCGCGCGTCGCGCTCGTCCTCCACCGTCTCTTCTCGAACCTCTTCCAGATCATCCTCGACCACGAGCGCGTCGTGCATCACCTGCGCCGTACGATCGCGCTGAACACTGCGCTCGCGGGTGCCAACGACCCGGAGACGAAGTACTACGAAGTGCTGCTCGCCGATCACCTCATGAATATCGGCAAGCGTGACGAGGCGCTCGAGATCATCGAGGAGTCGGATGCCGAGGCAAGCGAGGCGGCGGGCGAGGGGGAAGGCGAGGAAAGCGACGAAGATGCTCGCAATCGTCTGGCACGCATGTACGAGCGGGCGTCGATCCACTACCAGGCCAGCCGTTATGACGAGGCTGAGGAGATCCTCGACGAGCTCGTCCCAGAGGCGCTCGAGCGACTCGGGAGATACGCGCCAGTTTCGCGATCGTCGAGCGAGTTGCTGGCACTCGTGTACGAACAGCGCGGTCGGTTCGACGAGGCCGAGGCGATCCTGCTCGGTGTGCTTGGCGAGGATGACGTGGCGAAGGCGCCGCGGCACCTGACGACACTCATGACCCTGCTTTACCTGGGGCGCATCTACTCCAGTCGCGGTGAGAACTTGCGCGCCGCAGAGCTGTTCGAGTCGCTCGTCGACAACTTCGCCGACGTGCTCGGCCCGACGCACGACTACACGTTCAACGCGATGGCGGAGTTGGCGTTCAGCTATCGCAAGCTCGGGCGTCTCGAAGAGGCGCTCGTGTTGCTCGACGCGACGATCGCTGGTCACACGAAGTCGCTTGGCCCATACAACCGCTTCACGCTGCTGCGCTCGAAAGACCGCGGGCAGGTGTTACGTGGACTCGGTCGCTCGGACGAAGCGCGCGCGCAGCTCGAGGCCGTGGTGACAGGGGCCGAGAACGGTGGGATCGCGACGGATGACTTCGTCGTGTGGGCCGAACTTGCGCTCGGCGAGATCGCGCAGGACGACAACGATCTCGAAGGCGCGCGGGCGCACTTCTGGCGAGCGCTCGAGGGCTTCCGGCGCATGTACGGCGACGTGCACCCCGACATCGGCGTGGCGCTTGCGCGGCTCGGGCAGAACGCGCACCTCGCCGGTGAACGGCGCGACGCGGTGGCCTTCACGGAGGCATCGATCGCGGTCTTCGATCGTCTGCCGTTCCACGGCGACGGGGCGGCTTCGATGCGCGGACAGTTGGGCGTCTTGAAGATGTACTACGGCGACGTGCGGGGTGCGCAGCCGCTACTCGATGAGTCGGCCGACCTCGCGCACGACCTCGACGTGGTCTCGTCGCTCGTGACGGACGTGCACCGTGCGCGGGTGTGCGTCGCGCTCGGGCGGATCGACGACGCGGCGGAGCTGCTCGCACGCGTTGCCGCGTGTCGTGCCGATGGGGCCGACACTTCCGGCTTGCAGCAGGATCACGCGACGACGCGCGTCCAGTGGCTGATCGCCGCGAGGCGAGCCGACGAGGCCGTGTTCGTCGCGCGCGAGCAGGTCGCCACATCGCAGGATTTCGCCATGGCCGACAAGGTCGCCGACGCGACGACGCTCGCATGGGCGCTCGTGCAGGCGGGCGACGCGCAGGCGGCGCTCGAGCTGTGCGCGGTTGTCGATGTGCACGCGAACGAGGCCGGCTTCGAGCAGGTCGGGCGCCTGACGGAGTTGGCATTCGTGCACGCCGCGGCGTGGGCTCACCTCGGTCGCGACGACGTCGCCGAGTCGATCCTCACCGCGGCGCAGAAACGATTCGTCACGACCTTCGGCGACGACGATCCCCTCAACTGGACACTCGCCACGGCCCTCGCCGACCTCGCCGACCGCCGCGGCGCCGACGACGTCGCGAAGTCCTGGCGCGCGAGCGTCCCCGCCGACGCGATCATCACGCGACGCGTCCACGACGGCTGAGGCGGGTATTCCGCGACGTTGGAAGTCGCCTCGGCGAGGGAGACACCCGTTCTGCCATAGCTTTGCCACACATATCCCGGGCCTGGGATAAACTGCAAGCGGATGTGAGGCTGGGCAGATGGACAAGCTCACAGCAGTTCGCTGGACCGCCGAGGAGGCGCTGGCGATGGACGTTTGGCTCGTCGAGGAGCGTGGGTTCACGATCCCGGAGCTGATGGCCGTTGCCGGTTTGCGCGTGGCCGAGGCTGCGCTTGCGATGTGTCGCGAGCGTGGGCTGGGGCGCGTCGTCCTGCTCGTCGGGCCGGGGAACAACGGTGGAGATGCCGTGGTGGCCGCTGGTCACCTGCGCGAGGCCGGGCTGGAGGTCGTGGAGACGCGGCCACTGGCGGGCGACGGGATGCCGTCGCTCGATGCCGAGACGCTCGTCGTCGACGGGCTGTTCGGTGTCGGTCTTTCGCGGGCGATCGACGGTGCGGCGCGTGAGGCGGTGGAAGCCGTCAACGCGTCCGATGCCGCGGTGCTTTCGATCGATGTTCCTTCGGGGTTGAGTGCGACGACTGGGCAGGTCGTCGGCGCGACCGCGAGTGATCCCGAGGGTGGTGTCGTCGTTCGACCCGACCTCGTGCTCACGTTCGTCGGGCCCAAGGCCGGCTTCTTCGTCGGCCGCGGACCCGAAGTGGTTCGGGAATGGGAGGCCGTCGACATCGGCTTCCCGGTGGTGGAGGCCGAGACGTGGATCGCCGAGCGGAGACGCGCGCGGGACTAGCCCGTGAATCAGCCGGACTCGCCGTGCTCGCGGGCGCGGTCGTGGCCGGTGCGCGTGTGCCGGTGGCGCTTGCGCAGCACGATGCATGGGGCACGGCAGCGCTGCGCGCGGGGAGCGCCGCAGCGGCGCGGCTCGACGGCATCGACATTGCCACGTTGCAGCCAGCGCAGTCCTCCGCCGAGACGGCGATGATCGACGGGCTCGTGCGTCTCGTCGGCCTCTCGTCAACCACCGTGATGGCCGCGCCGATCGTCTGGCACGCGCTGACAGCCGTCGTACTCGTCGCCCTCGTCGTGCACCTCGCGGGACGCCTCGCCGGCTGGGCGACCCTGCTCGCCCTCGCCGCGGCGCCTTTCGCCCTCGCCTGGGCCTCGATCGACGGCGCGACATCCCTGCCGCCCGTCGCATTCCTCGCGGTCTGCGCGACGGCGGCAACGCTCGTCGGTCTGCGCACGCGCTCAACGGCGTCGGTGTTCGCGCTCGGCGCGATCTCCGGCGCATCGATCGCCTTTCCGCCCGAAGCGCTTGCTTGCTGCATGGGACTCGTCGTGCTGCGTGCCGCGTTCGCGCACGAGCGCCCCGGCGCATACCTCGTTGCGCTCAGTCTCGGCATCGTGCTCGCCGCGAGTGCGACGCTCTGGCTGAACGCTGTCTCGACGTGGACGCTGCCGACGCCGAACCTCCTGGGTGTCGTCACGTTCGCCTTCCTCGTGTTCGTCGCCGCGACAGGCCTGCGGCGCTGGGCTGCCTTCGCGCCGCTCGTCGTCGTACCGGGCGCGGTGGCCAGCTTTCCCTCGGACATCGTCCCGCAGCTCGCGGGACTGTCCGCGCTCATCGCGATCGCTCTCGTCGCGGCGGCGGTCGCCGGCGCCGCGGCCGAGCCTTCCGGCACGCGCCGCCGCATCGCTGTCGGCGGTTTCGTCGTCGCGCTCGCGATGGGGTTGACGAGCACGACGCTCGCCGTGCGCGCCTCGCAGGCGAGTGGTGTCGCCTACCGCGGCGAGTGCTACGAACGGACGCTCGTCGACATCGTCCCGTCGCTGGCTTCCGGCGCGAGCGTCACGGACGTCGCCACGCTGATCGCGCGCATCGATCGCGGCGATGCCCGCTTCCGCTCGCTGCGCTACGCGCTGCCCTTCGCGACGCTCGACGACGACCTCGACTCCCTGTCGCGCGAGGCGCGCCTGCTGCACGTCACCGAACGCGGTCGTCGTGCCGTCGATGTTGACGTAGACATCGAGGTGCTGCTCGGTGGGTTCACGGCGCTCGACGCGCGCGCCTGGGCCCACGGCCTCGGTCTCGCGACGCCGACACTGCGCGAGGCCCGCGCGGAGCGTCGCTTGCCCGAGCCGCTGCGGCTCGCGGTGCTCGAGGGGCACGGCATGCGACGGGGGATGTCCTGGTGCCGCTCCGCCGAGTTCGATCTCGAGTGCGATGCTCTGACCGCCTGCGAACGCAAGGCCCTCGCGCGTGGCTTCGGCTGGGGCTACCGCCAGCGCCTCCTCGCACCGCCGTGCTCAGGCGTGCTGCACGACATTGACACCATCGTCTCCTCGCTCGACGACGCCACGCGCTGCGCCCTCGCCGAAGCCCTGCGCGGCAACGTCCTTCCGCTCGAGGCCTACGCCATGGAACGCGCGCTCGCCGTCCGCGTGCCCACCGCCGGCGACGTCGAGCACACGGCCCGTCGCCAGCTCATGCCCGGCGGCGACCCCGCGCTCTCGTCTGCCGTGTCCGGGCCGTGACGAGCAGGGCATGACGTGCGACGATCTTCCGCGCACGTCACCCCACTCGAGACTTCCATGCGCCCCGCTCTGCTCGCCATCGCAGCCCTCGTGCTCGCCACGGCGTCCTTCGCGTTCGACGACCGAGTCGACATCGGCCGACCCGCCGTCGTCGGCGAGGCCTACCCGCCGCTGCGCCTCCCGACGATCGAACGCGACGCGACGATCGACCTCGCAGACTTCCGCGGCAAGCGCGTCTTGTTGATCGAGTTCGCCTCCTGGTGAGCGGGCTGTCGCCAACACGTGCCGGTCTGGCACGAGCTCACGAAGGACTGGCGCCGCGATCACGACCTCGTCGTGCTCGGCATCACGCAAGAGCAACACCCCGATCGCTGCCGTCTGTTCGCGCAGTGGAAGGGCCTCGACTTCCCGATCCTCTGGGACCCGTTCAACGTCACGCGCAGCAAGGTCGTGCCGCGCATGATGCTCGTCGATGAGTACGGCGTGCTCGTCTCCGATCGCGCGAGCCCGCAGAGCGCCGAGGCGTTTGCGAAGGGTGAGCGGGACGTCGTCGAGGCGTCTCCGAGCACAGACCGTGAGCGTCTCCCCGAGGTTGCGCAGCTCGGGCTCGTCGACGGCTCACGCACGGATGCGCGCGTCGTCTTCGCGCTCAGTGAGCTGCTCTGGCGCGGCGCCGAGCACGTCGGCGAAGCGGTCGACGCGTTGACGGCGCACGTCGCCCGGTACCCCGACGACGCCGTCTCGCACTTCCGTCTCGGCGTCGCGCATCGCATGCGTCACGACAGCAAGTCGCGCAAGGCGACCGACTTCCAGGCGGCGGTCGACCACTGGTCCGCGGCCCTGGCGCGCGACCCGAGTCAGTACATCTGGCGGCGGCGCATCCAGCAGTACGGCCCACTGCTCGACAAGCCCTATCCGTTCTACGACTGGGTTGCGAGGGCGACAGCCGAAGTGACGGCGCGCGGCGACGAACCCGTCGAGCTGCCGGTGTCACTCTCGCGCACCGAGCGCCTCGGTCGCAGTCCCGAGACCGTCGAGATCACGGAGTCGCCCGATCCCGACGAGGGAGTTCCGTTCGATGACGGCTCGTGGCTCGACGTCGTCGTCTCGGTGGTGCCCGACACGGCCGGTCGCGATCACGTCCTGCGCCTGCACGTCACGGCGCGCCCCGGCGAGAAGATCCACTGGAACAACGAGGTCGAGCCGCCCGTGCTGTGGGTGGAGTCGACGGACGACGATGTGGAGGTTCTTCCGGCGGGACAACGCGGGCGCCTTCCGCCCGTCGAGATCTCCGACGAAGACCGAGCGTTCGACGTCGAGCTGCGCGCACCGGAGGGCACGTCGCTCGCCGGCAGCGGTCACACGGTCAACGCCACGCTCTTCTTCCACGCCTGCGAGGAAGACGTCGGCATCTGCATCTACCTGCGCCGCGACATCGAGATCACGCTCTGAGCTTCGTCAGGTGTTCGTGGCGTAGGCCCGGATCACGGTGCCGTCGCGCAGGATCAAGTGGAGGCGGCGGTCGCGGAGTCCGGGAGACGTGTCGTACGTCCACGTGACGCTCGTGTCGTGTGAATCGATTGTCGTCGGCGTTCCGAGCAGCGCATAGACCTGCTCGCGGGTCATGAAAACCAGCGTCGCGTTGAGGTCGTCCTTCGAGAGGCTCTGCATTTCGAGGACGCGCTCCGCTTGGAGTGGACGCTGCTCGCTCGGCATGCCATTGCTGTCGAGCGAGCGGAGTGCGGTCGTGCGTGGACCGATCTGTTCGAGTGCGTTGATGCGCGCGGCGAGCTGGGCCAGGTCGGGTGCGAGATTCGCGCTGCTCTCGAGCGTGAGCGGCTGTGGCACGGCCTCGACGGGAGCAGTGGTTTCACTCCGCATGTCGCGTTCGACGATCAACGGGTCGGCGCGGCGTCGCGCGAGAGACTCGACGTTGCGTTCGAGTGCGCGCAGCCGGTTCTCGACGCTGGTGTCGACCGCGTCGCCGAGGGTGGGTGCCGCCGGTGTCGCGAGGGACGAGCCGATCATGGTGCCGACCACGAGGCACACGGCGCCGATCGCTGCGCCCGTGAGGAGGGTCGACGTGGCGGAGTTTGTCATCGTGTCACCCATGAAATGTTGTCAGTTGATCGCTATCGCGTTCACGACCAATCCGTCGTGGAACTCGAGGAAGATCTGCTTGTTGCCCCACGCGCCGCCGGGTTTGTAGATCCACTGGAGCGGTCGACTCTCTGGCTTGTAGACCGCGCTCGGGCTTCCGAGTTGATCGTAGACCTGCGCGTAGGTGTTGAACGAGAGCAGGCGCGACGCGTCGCCGCGGTCGCCCGTGAGAAGCGCGCCGATGCGATTGACGTCCATCGGCTTGCGCGCGCTCGGTACGCCGTGCTCGTCCGTCGGGCGAAGCGGTTTTGGCAACGCCACGTCGAGTGCGTCGATGCGTGCCGTCAGTGCTGCGAGCGCCGCGGCCACGTCGTCGAAGCTGTCAGCGATGTTCTCGTCGCCCGGTGGAGCCGGTGTCGACTCGACGGGGATCTTCGTCGGCACCGATGTCCCCACAGCCTTCAATGGCTCACTTCGAGCCCGCGCCAGTGCTTGGACGGCGCGTCGGAGCTCGTCGAGTTGCGCCCGCAACGCCACGTCATCGAAAGTCGAATCGCTGGCTGGGAGGGGCGCCGTGGACGTCGAACCAAGCACGAAGCCTGCTGCGAGGCAGACCGCGCCGATCGTGGCGCCGACAACGAGCGAGAGGTTCGAGGAGCGTGTCATGGCGTCACCATTCGAACGCGTGCGAGATGGAGGCCCGCGCCACCAAGCCGTCGAGAACACGTGCAGGAGCATGTGGGCGCAGCGTTTGGCGCGCGCATCGCCCGCCGCGAGTTCGTGGTCGAGACAGGCCAGGTGCCCGCGAATCGGTGGATTCGTCGAGTTCTGGCAACGCAGAGATCAACTCAGCGAGGGCTGCCGTGACGAAATGCTCTTCACTCCGCGCTCCTAGGGCATAATAGCCGTCTGCATTCGACACCTGTTCACCGAAGGGGAAGATCCCACGATGAAACTTCTCACGCTCGCAGCAGCCGTCTTGATGTCAGTCACCAGCGCGGCGCAGATGGATGCCGGCGACGTTGCGCCACAGTTTGAAGGGAAGTGGTTCAACCACAAGGCGACGACGCTCGCAGACCTCCAGGGTCATGTCGTGTTCCTGGACGTTTGGCGTACGTGGTGCGGCCCGTGCAACGCGATGATCCCGCATCTCAACGAGATGCACGAGGAGTACGCCGACCAAGGGCTGAAGGTCGTCGGGATCACGACGGAGGGCAAGAGCCTCGTCACGAAGCACATCGAGAAGTTCAAGATGGCCTTCCCGATCGCGTCCGTCGCGCAGAAGGAAGAGAGCAACTACGGGATCCGGGGCTTTCCCACGAGCTTCCTGATCGACCCCGACGGTGTCATCGTCTGGCGCGGGCACCCGGCGGCCTTCGAGCGTGAGTTCGGGACCGACAAGCTCGAGGCGTTGCTCGCCACGACGGACGCGTTGCCGGACGTCAGTGGTCAGTACAGCCGCGTCGCGAAGCATCTCGACAAGAAGGACCTCGGCAAGGCGTGGCTCGAGATCGAGAAGGAACTCGAGGGCGGCAAGTCGGCCGAGCTCGTCGGTTTGCAAGAGCGGCTGCAGCTGATGGTGAACGCGAAGCTGAAGAAGGCCGAGGAGTGCTGCGACGGTGAGATGCACGGCGAGGCCGTGGCGATCCTCGAAGGCATCGTCGACATGTTCGAGGGCATCCCGGCAGCGCAGGAGGCTGCGGCACAGCTCGAAGAGATCCAGGCTGACGACGCAGCGCACGACGACATCGAGGCCCACGCGAAGTACGTCAAGGCGATGGGCTACTGGCGCGACGGCAAGTTCGACAAGGCGATCAAGTCGCTGAACGGCATCGTGCGCAAGTACCCCGACACGGCCACGGCCGGACGCGCCGACGCGATCCTCGAGCGTCACGACGCCTGATTTTCGCAGTTCAACTGACCTCGAACGGCCGGCGCGCAGACTTCGTCACCCGCGGTGACGGTCGTCTCAGCGTTCGGCTTGTTCGAGGAGTGCGCGCGCGCGCTTGGTGTCGTTCTGGTTCAGTGCGCCGGAGAGTGTGAGCGCGCGGCGGAGGTGCGCGGCCGCGATGTCGAGTGCGTCGTGCTCGAGGGCGAGGCGGCCGAGTGCGAGGCGAACGAGCGCCTCCGACTCGTGCAGGTGTCCGAGCTCTTCGGTGATACGCGCGTCGAGCGCTGTCCAGTCGAGCGTAGCAATGGCCGACGTCGCGTCGATCGAACCGTCGACGAGGAGTTCGGCGAGGAACGTCGTGGCGACGCGGGCCTGGGCGTGGGCACCCCAACCGCGCGAGGCTTCGGCCTGCGCCCGCTGCTTCTCGAGCCACGTCCCGAGCCACGCGGCGCAGACGAACAGGACGATTGCCGCGAGCCCGGCCGCAAGCCAGGGTCGGTGACGAGCGATCGTCCGTGCACGATCGATGACGCTCGCCGACCGGATCGAGATCGCATCGCCGTCGAGCCAGCGGCGTAGGTCGCGCTCGAGGGCGTCGGCCGACGCGTAGCGTTGCTCGGGGTCGGGCTCCAGCGCCTTGTCGACGATCGCATCGAGATCGCCGCGCAGCTCGCGTGCGAGGCGTCGACGCTCGCGCGGTGCCAGACGCTCGTTGTTGCGCGCGGCGGCTTCGCTCACGGCCGGGCGTTTGGCTGCGCGCACGGCGAACGCGCGCTCGCCCGTCAGGAGTTCGAAGAGCACCAACCCGAGGCCGTGCACGTCGGTGGCCACGGACACGCGCTCGCCGGCGAGTTGCTCGGGGCTCGCGTAGGCGAGCGACAGGGGGACGCGCGTGGCGTCCGTCGCATCGTCGGGAAGATGCGTGGTCGGGTGCAGGATCTTCGCGACGCCGAAGTCGAGCAGCTTCGGGACCCCGCCGTCGGTGACGAGGATGTTGCTCGGCTTGAGGTCGCGGTGGAGGATCAGGTTCTGGTGCGCGAAGTGCACGGCGCGCGCCGTGTCTGCGACGAGTTCGACGCGCCGACGCACCGTCGTGTCGTGCGCTTGACACCACGACGTGATCGGCTGGCCCTCGACGTACTCCATCACGAGCACCGGGCGCCCGTCGTCGAGCCGGCAGGCATCCACGAAGCTCACGATGTTCGCATGGCGCAGAGCTGCGAGGCTCTCCTGCTCGAGGTGGAAGCGGCGCAGCAGCGACGTGTGATCGAGTTCGCGCTTGAGGACCTTGAGTGCGACGGGGCGGCGCGTGCGACCCACGTGTCGCTCTCCGCGATAGACGTCTCCCATGCCGCCCGACGAGATGCGCTGCAGGAAGACGTCGTCCCCGAGGGTGAGTCCGGCGAGATCTTCGGGCAAACCGACGCGGGACGGCTCGAGCAGGTCGACGGCCGTCTGGTCGAGTCGGTGTGTGGGTTCGGTGTCGTCGGCGCGGCGCAGAAGCTGCTCGACGGAGGCGCGGATGTCGGCGTCGTGGGCTGCATCATCGAGGAGCTGCCGACGTGCGTCGTCGCCGAGCTCGACGGCGTCTTCGAACAGTTGACGGATCTCGAGCCAGCGCAGTTCAGGTGTCATCGGAGGAGTCCTCCATCGCGTCGAGCAGCCAGGCGCGGGCGAGTTGCCAGCGGCGGTTCACGGTGCGCAGCGAGCAGTCGGTAAGTGTTGCGATCTCGGCCAGCGTGTGTCCCCCGAAGAAGCGCAGCTCGACAACCTGCGCGAGTTCGGAGTCCACCTCCGTCAGTGCCGTGAGCGCCTCGTCGACATCGACGACGCACGTCGGGCCCTGCACGTCGATCTCGGCGACGCCTTCGAGCGAGACGGTTCGCGCCGCATCGCGCTTGTGACGCGCCCGTCGTCGCGCACTGTCGGTGAGCACGCGTCGCATGACATGACTGGCGAGCATCTGCACCTCGGTGTCGTCGAGAGCGTGGTCGACGCGATAACGCGCAAGTCGCAGCCATGCCTCGTGCACGAGCGCCGTCGGTTCGAGCGTGTGGTCGAGGCGTTCACGCTGGAGATACGACGTCGCGATCCGACGCAGTCGGTCGTAGACCTCGTCGATCGAGAGTCGCTCGTCACTCACGCGTGTCGTCAGTTGCCTCCGTGATCCTCGAGGAACGTCACCATCGCACTTTGTCCGCGCGCCTGCGCAAGCTGCTTGGGTGTCTGGCCGTCCCGATCGAACTTGTACCCCACGGCGCCCACATCCGCGCCCCGCGCGATCAGCAGCTCGGCGATCTCGCGCTCGCCCGACATCGCCGCCCAGTGCAGCGCCGTCGTCCCCATACTCTCCTGATCAGGGTCTGCGCCGGCATCCAACAGGGCTTCGGTGCCCTCGGCGCCCAGGCGCCCGATGATCGGATACCACATCGGTGCGAAGTCGTGCGGGCCACGCTCGTGAATGGCGCCGGGGTGCTGTTGGAGGATCGCCTTGGCGCGCGTGAGGTCACCCACGGAGAGCGATGTGCAGAGCGACTGCGGGACGCCGTGGTCGAGATGGAAGCGGATGATCTCTTTCTGTCCCGTGTGCCCGCAGGCCTCGACGGCGAGTTCGTTCTGGGTCGAGCGCGAGAACGACAGGCGCGTCTCGTCGCCGACCAGTTCGCGCAGGCGCTTGAAGTCGAAGTGCGAGCTGCCCGTGACGTCGGACTGGTCTTCGGGTGAGACATCGGCGAGGTCGGGCCAGACGACGCGTGCGCCGTTGGCGTCGTGGGCGTAGCGCGTCGTCATATCGTCGCGAGCGACGCTCTCGTGATTCGCGAGCAGTTCGGAGACGGCGGCGCTGGTCGCGAGGGCTGACGGGCTGCGCCCGCGGCGGTCGAGTGCACGCGTGTCGGCTCCTCGGCGGAGCAGGTAGCGCACGAGGCGCGCGTCCCCGCGGCGTGCGGCCGCGTGCAGAAGACTGTCGCCGCCGCGCTGCGGTGCGTTCGCGTGGGCGCCGTTGCTGAGCAGGGCCGTGAGGCAGCGCATGCTGTCACCGAAGTGCTCGAGTTCGAGCGCAGCGTAGGCGGGCGTGACACCGGCGGCGCCGCGCGGATTGCCGTCGGCATGGGCACCGAGATCCTGAAGCCGGTAGACGCCGTCGTTGCCCGCGCGGATGGCTGCGTAGACGGCCGTGCCGCCGACGGGGTGCCACGCGTTCAGTCGGTCGGCGTGACCGTCGACGAGCTCTTCGGCGCGATCCCACTGCGGGATCATCACGGCCTCGATGAGCCCGACGTCCGCCCCGGCAGCGAGGAGGGCATCGACGACGGGTCGCTGGCCCTCGCGGCAGGCGAGCACGAGGGCGCTGCGGCCCTCGGGGTCGGCGGCATTGGCGAGTGTGGGGTGCTCGGCGAGCTGTTGGCGGACGTCGGCGAGGCGTCCCTCTCGCACGGCGGCGAGGAACGCGGCCTCGTCGGCGGGGCGCATGACGCGTGGCCATGCGCGCGCAGCCAAGGTCGTGGTGGTGGTGGCGGCAGCGGCGACGAGCGAGCCGACGAGAAAGGTCCTGCGCGTGTGCTGAGTCATGGCATCTCCGAAGAACGTCAGCGCGAACGCCCGCAGGGGCGTGCCAAGAATGTCTCGACGGCTCGGAGCGTACGGTTCACCGGATGACGCCCGGCGTCGGCTTGTCTACACTCGCTCCTCAGGGCGTAGTCGTCGGGGCGACTGCGAGTGGAAGATCGGTTCGGTGCGTTGCGTCGAAGGGAGGAGCGGAGATGTTCATGACAACACTCGAGCGGTGCACGAGATCTCTCTTGGCAGGCATGGCGATCGCTCTCGCATGCATCCTTCTCGCCTCGTCGAGCGACGCGCGCTGTGCCCCCGTCGACGATGTCTTGCTCAAGGCTCGCGAGACGTTCCTCAAGTCGAGCTCGCGCAACCGCATTGCCGCGGCACAGACGCTCGTCGCGTCCGGCAAGAAGAACCACCGGAAGCTCGTTGTCGAGGCGCTCTTCGATCTCGGCGAGAGTCCGTGGTTCTGCTCGCAGCTGTTCTCGATTCTCGCGACAGACCTGACCGGCGACGACGGGCGTCCGCTGGAGCATGTCGAGCGTCGCGTCCGAAAGCTCGCCGAGTCGGGAAACCCCGACAAGCAGCTGCACGGTTTTCGCCTGGCCGCGTGGTTCGGTGTCGGTGGTCTGGAGGACGAACTCGACGACGTCATCGAGGATGCGCTCGAGGTCCTCTTGAAGAAGGAGGAGGGTGCACCGAAGCGAGCTGACGTCCTGCAGCAAGCGCGCACCCAGATCGAGCTCGCGGTGAAGGCCTACGCCGCCGGAGCGCCCGAGGCGCCAGCGTTCACCGAGTGGCTCGGAGTGCTCTGCGCGCGCGAGGACGCCGATGTCCGCTTCACGGCGTTTGGCGCACTGGCCTCGCTCGACATCGCGCTGCACCACATGCTCTTGGCAAGCGGTGCTCGCGACCCGGATGCGCGCATCGTTAAAAGCAGCATCGAAACGCTCTTGGCGTGGAACGACAAGCGCGCGATCCCGGCGTTGTTCGCTCAGCTCGGCGACAAGCCCTCCGAGGTCGACGACGAGATCTTGCCGGCGCTCTTCCAGATGACGGGCAAGCGGATCCACCTGAAAGCTCGGTGGGAGGCGTGGTGGCGCTCCGTCGGCGACGAGTTCGCGATCCTCTCAGACGACGAGTACGACGACCTCGTGAAGAAGATCGTCGCAGCGCGGTCGGTCTCGCAATACGGGCCGTCAGGGAGTTTCTTCGGGCTCGTGCCGCAGCGTGACAGCGTCGTGTTTCTCATCGATGTGTCGGGTTCCATGAACGCGACGCACGCGAGCGTTTATAGCGATGACATGTTCTTGCCCGGCACGTATCGCAAGACGCGCCTGGACGTCGTCAAGGAGCAGGTCGTCCATGCGCTTCAGGGCATCGGAGGGCGAGAGTTCGACATCGTGACGTTCAACTCGGGCGTGACGCGCTGGAGTCCGCGCGGGTCGGCGTCCTTCCCGACGCACGAGCAGGCGCTGAGTTCGGCCGTCGCGTACGTCGGGAAACTCGTGCCCTTCGGTGGCACGGCGATGCACGCTGGGCTGCAGACGGCGTTGTCGATGGACATTGCGGCCGAGATCTTCCTGCTCTCGGACGGCTCGCCGTCAGTGGGTGTCACGTCGGAGAACAAGATCGTCGGCGACGTGCGGCGTTGGAACAAGAAGCGCAAGGATCCCGCGGACCTGCACTGCGTCGGGCTCGGGTTCGAGTCGGATCTGCTCGTGCAGCTCGGCGCGATCACGGACAACAGCAGCGTTCACATCGTGAAGTGAGTCGCCGTCGCTCAGGTCGGGGTGCTCGCGGTGGCTGGGATGTCGGACGTCGTCGGGACACGCGACTGCGCTCGCCACGTCCATGCTGCGCCGCTGAGGAAGACGGCCCCGCACGTCCACCAGACGACGTCGCGCAGCGAGCCGTGGGCATCGAAGATCCAGCCCGCGAGGATGCTGGCGAGCGCGAAGCTCATCGTCATCGAGAGCATCTCGATCGCGTAGGCGCGTCCGCGGAAAGCGTCGTCGACGTGACGTTGCCAGAACGTCGTCGAGCCAACCCAGAGCATCGAGCCACCGACGTGTGCGACGACGACCCAAACACACGTGGCGACGAGTGACTCCGTGATCGCGAACGCTGCATAGCCCGCGCCCGCGAAGACGAAGCCGGCGCTGATCTGGCGCCGCAGACCGTCGTCGTCCTTGCCGAACAACGCGCGTCCGACGAGCGGCCCGAAGCCCGTGCCGATTCCGCGGGCCGCGAACAGCCAGCCGGTGGCCCGCGCTGCGTCGGGGTAGTTGCGCGTCTGGCCCGCGAGCGTGAGGAAGACGAGGAACGCGCCGCACGGCCACCAGTAGGTCTTGGCGAGCAGGACATGCCGCAGGCGCCGCTCTGTCACGTGCGCGAGGCCGGCGCGCAGTTCTGTCATGCGCATCAGGCCGCCCATCTGGAGCGGCGTGTCCGGCGGGGCGCGGTTCGGAAGGTGGACGCGGATCAGAAAGGCCGCGCTGACGAGGTAGCTCGCGGCGTCGACGAGGAAGACGCCGCGCACGCCGAGCACACTCGTCGCCAAGCCACCGAGCGCCGCGCCGAGGCCGAGCATCGTGCTCCACGTCACGGCCGAGAGGGCGTAAGCGTCGTGCAGGCTCTCTTTGTCGACGGTGGCGGGCAGGGTCGCCGCGCGCGCGGCCTCGAAGAACACGCCCAGTCCCATCTGCAGCGGCAGCAGCACGTAGACGAGCCACAGTCGTTCGGGCGAGGTCACGAGGAGGTAGCCCAGCACGACGGTCGCACGCGCGACGTCGGCAGCGATCATGAGCATGCGCCGGTCGAAGCGATCTGCGAAGGGCCCGGCGATCGGGCCGACCAGCGCGGTGGGGACCAAGCGAGCAGCGAACTCGAGCCCGATGAGCAGACCGACACCGCGCACGACGTCGTCCGCGCTTCCGAGCTGCGCGATGAGCGTGAGCATCGCGATGCGTCCGAACCAGTCGCCGGCATTGCTGACGACCTGCGCGAGCCACAGCGCGCGGAACGACGGAAAGCGGCGAAGGACAGCGAGCACGGAGAAGCTCGGAACGAGAGGCGCAAAAGGGGAGAGCCGATCCTCGTTCGATGGAGGCGCGCGTCAAGGAGTCACTGGCGATTCTCTGACGCCGTGGGCGGTCACGCTCGGGCTGTGTGTCCTTTCGCTCGCTTCACTCAGTCGGATTCATCGAAAAGAGTAGGTCGTGACAGCCACGTGACGGACGCATCCAGCTCGTCACCGGGCGCGAAGCAGCAGGTGTTCACACGCTTCGTTCCTTGGAGGATCCCATGTTCCGCACCACACCCCTGATTGCTGCACTCGCCCTCTCCTTTGCCGCGTCCGACAGCTACGCAGCAGTCGCCAGCCCGGCGACGATTCCTGGCGAGAAGGACATCATCGACACCGCGGTCAGCGCCGGTTCGTTCACGACGCTCGCGGCCGCCCTCGAAGCCGCCGGCCTCGTCGACGCTCTCAAGGGCGACGGCCCGTTCACGGTGTTCGCGCCGACGGACGCCGCGTTCGCCAAGCTTCCGAAGGGCACGGTCGAGACGCTTCTGCGTCCCGAGAACCGCGCCAGCCTCACCGGTATCCTCACGTTTCACGTCGTCCCCGGGCGCCTCCCGGCTGCCAACGTCGTGACTCTGACGTCGACGGACACACTCAACGGTCAGCGTGCCAGCATCTCGACGCAGGACGGAGTGATGATCGCCGAAGCCGGCGTCGTGAAGACCGACATCGAATGCAGCAACGGCATCATCCACGTCATCGACTCCGTGATGCTCCCCAGCGATGACACGATCGTCGACATCGCGATCAACAACGGCAGCTTCGGAACGCTCGTCGCCGCCGTGAAGGCCGCCGGCCTCGTCGACACGCTTTCGAGTGACGGCCCGTTCACGGTCTTCGCCCCGACGGACGCCGCCTTCGCCAAGCTCCCGAAGGAGATCCTCGGCGCGCTTCTGAAGAAGGAGAACAAGCAGACGCTCACCGACATTCTCACGTACCACGTCGTGTCGGGACGTGTCTTCGGCGACCAAGCGATCGGCGCACGTTCGGCGGCCACGGTCCAGGGCCAGAAGGTCGACTTCACGATCCGTGACGGCGGGCTCTTCGCGAATGACAGCGCCGTCGTCGCCAACGACATCCAGGCCCGCAACGGCGTCATCCACGTGATCGACTCGGTGCTGCTTCCGCCCGGCCTCGAGCTTCCCGCGCCCTCCGGTCGCCTCGTGATCGGCATCTACAACGAGCAGCCGGGCGCCGCTCTGGCATCGCAGCTCGGCATCGATGCTCATGCGTCGCTCCTCCTCACCCGCATCGTCAAGGGCTCGATGGCCGAGGCATGTGGGCTCCGTGAGTTCGATGTCATCACGCACATCGACGGCATGCCCGCCACCGACGAGGCGCTGAAGAAGGCGAAGACGAACGCCGGCTTCGGCGGCGAGATCGCCATGACGGTGATTCGCGAAGGCCGCACGCAGAAGATCGCCTGCGGCGTCGGAATCGAAGACAGCTGATCGAGCGCCACCGCTGCAAACTCGCCGGCCGGCCGGGCACTCGCCCAGTCGGCCGGCTTCATTGCGGGCGGATCCGGCGCGGTCGGCGCGTTCCGAGGAGGGGCGATAGGTCGGCCCCGTCGCTCGCCGCGCGGTGGTGATCAGGCCGTGCACGTGCCGGGCAATGGGACGCTGACACGCCCGCGAGTCGTGCCCCGACGAAGTCGCATCAGCCGCACTCGCTGTACCCGCAGATGTGGCACTTGATGCACCCTTCCTCGTAGGCCATCTGGGCGCATCCGCAGTCCGGGCAGGTGGCGATGAAACTCTCCTGCCGAAGCCGCTGGAAGGAGGACTCGGCCTCCGGCTGAACAGCGGTGTTCGTGGAGGGACCGCCCAGGGGCAACACCCCCTGCACGCCCTTCTTCTCTTCCAGGTAGCGCTCGATTGCCTGGCCGATCGCGTGAGGAGCGGACAGAACCTTGTCGGGTCCCACGCCGACGGCGCGATCGCACGAGATGCCTCGGAGCTGATCCTTGATGCGGCCGATGGGAATGCCTGAACGCAGCGCCAGCGACATCAGGCGGCCGATGGCCTCGGCGTCGGCCATGGCCGGACCGCCGGCCTTGCCGAGCGTGCAGAACACCTCGAATGGACGGCCGCGGGCGTCCTCGTTGATGGTGACGTACAGGTCGCCCAGCGGAGAGATCCTCTTCATGGTGAAGCCGCGAAGCACCTCGGGGCGTTCGCGCTTGCGGACCGTGGTTCCTGCGGCGGCAGCGTGCTCGTCGAGTTCGGCGCGCAATCGTTCCAACTGCACGTGCAGGCTGCGGACCTCGTCCTTGGCGTCCGCAAGTTGTTGCTCGAGGTCGGCCGTCTTGGTGGTCTTGCCGGTGGAAAGAACCTGCCCCGCGCGGGATCCGTCGCGATAGACGGTGACACCCTTGCACCCCAGCTCGAACGCGAGGTTGTAGATCTCTCGCACCTGGTCCTCGGTGGCTTCACGCGGGAAGTTGGTGGTCTTCGAGATGGCCGAGTCGCAGTGCTCCTGGAACGCTGCCTGCATGCGCACGTGCCACTCGGGCGAGATGTCGTGGGCGGTGACGAAGATGCGCTGGACCTGCTCGGGCACCTCGTCGAAATGGATGTGACCTTCGGTGGCGATGCGCTCCATGAGGTTCTCGGAATGCCACCCTTGCTCTTTGCCAAGGCGCACGAAGTCCGGGTTCACGTCGGGCATGCGAGCACCCGCCTGGTTCCGCATGAACGCGACGGCGAACAGCGGTTCGATCCCACCGGAGCACCCGGCGAAGATGGAGATGGTCCCGGTGGGTGCCACCGTGGTGAGGTTGCAGTTCCGCAGGGGCCGCTCAGGACGCACGCGAGATCCGTCCGCGCGCGTGGCGGCCGTCTTGTCGGGGCCCCAGATCGACTCCTTCCAGGCAGGGAACACACCTCGAGTTTCAGCGAGCCTTTCCGACGCGTTGCGCGCTTCGTCCTCGAGGAAGCCCATGACTCTTCGGCCCATCGACACGCCCTCTTCCGAGTCGTAGGGCAGACCGAGGCGGACCAACATGTCCGCCCAACCCATGACGCCGAGCCCGATACGTCGGATGTTCTGCGCCACGTCGTGGATCTGGGCCAACGGATACTTGTTGGCGTCGATGACGTTGTCGAGGAAGTGCGTCGCAACGTGGATGACCTGCCTCAGCGCGTCCCAGTCCACGGCCTCGTCGGGATCGGCACCGAAGAGCGTCCCTTCCTTCACGAACACGCCCAGGTTGATGCTCCCCAGGTTGCACACGTCGTAGGGAAGCAGGGGCTGTTCACCGCACGGGTTCGTGGCCTCGTAGCTGCCCAGTGCGGGGACCGGGTTGTACTCGTTGGCGCGGTCGATGAAGAAGATGCCGGGCTCGCCGGTGAGCCACGCGCCGTGGACGATCAGATCGAAGATCTCTCGCGCCGGCTCCTGGCCCACGACCCGACCACTCTGGGGGTGAATCAAGTCATACGTGCTGCCCGCCTTCACGGCTTTCATGAAGGCATCGGTGAGTGCCACGGAGATGTTGAAGTTCGTGATCTGCGTCGTGTCGTTCTTGCACACGATGAACGATCGGACATCCGGGTGGTCTACACGCAGAATGCCCATGTTGGCGCCACGGCGCGTGCCGCCCTGCTTCACGACATCGGTGGAGGCGTCGTAGAGCTTCATGAACGACACGGGGCCCGAAGCCACGCCCATGGTGGAGCGGACGGGATCACCCTGGGGCCGAAGGCGCGAGAACCCGAAGCCGGTTCCGCCGCCGGACTGGTGGATCAGCGCCATGGCCTTGAGCGTGTCGTAGATGCCGTCCTGGCCGTTGGACAGCGCGTCCTCGACCGGGAGGACATAGCAAGCCGACAGCTGCCCGAGGGGCCGACCCGCATTCATGAGGGTGGGGGAGTTGGGTTCGAACGTCCCGCTGATCATGAGCTCGTAGAAGCTCCGCGCGGTCTCGTCCACGACCGTATCGGCGGCCCCGTAGCTCGCGTCCACGTCGGCGATGGTCTTGGCCACCCGCCAGAACATGGTCTCGGGCTCTTCGACCGGGGTCCCCTCTGCGTCCTTCTTGAGGTAGCGCTTGGAGAGGACGGTTCGGGCGTTGTCTGTCAGCTTGGCCGCAGGGAGATCATCAGGGACGACGTCATCGAAGATCATGGACGCACGGTGTGGTCGGGGCTGGATGCGCGGCATCGGGCAGGAGCTCGTGTCTGCGAAGGGTGAGTCGCTTGTGGATGGCAGGACGTGCGGAGAGTTCGAGAGACGACAAGTCGTCGTGGGCATTCAATATTATGACGGCGAGGTACGAAGATCATCGATGGCGACTGGACCTGTCGCAAGTCCCTGTCCTTCGGCAAACGCGTGGATGGCCTGTGGAGTGGTGTGCGGGCGGTGCCAGATCAAGGCGGCGGCCCGGAGGCGAGGCCACAGCCTCGTCGAGGACC
>JAJDEO010000045.1 GCA_029259745.1 Planctomycetota bacterium | reverse complement strand
GCGACTCCACGGCGGCGCTGCCACCCGCCCCGCGTTCCCACGGTCGCCACTCGCCGTGCCCGAGCCCCGTCGTCCCGGACCCACGCACTCGGCGTCCCGAGCACACCCCAAGCCCCAAACCCTTCAAGCCCGCGGATGAGTCGCCAAATAGACGTCCTTCAACCGCCCAATACTCACATGTGTATAGATCTGCGTCGTCGACAGACTCTCGTGCCCGAGGAGTTCCTGGACGACCCGCAGGTCGGCACCGTTGTCTAGCAGATGCGTCGCGAACGAGTGACGCAGCGTGTGCGGGCTCACGTCGCGGGCCAGCCCGGCCGTCCGCGCGGCAGCCTTCACGACGCGCGCGATCGAACGCGTCGTCAGCCGCCCGCCGTCGCGTGCGTTCACGAACAGCGCCATCTCAGCGCGCCGCCTGCGCATCGTCAGCAGCGTACGCCGCGCGCCCATCCAGGCCTTCACCGCTCGCTGCGCCGGCGTCCCCAGCAGCGCGAGCCGTTCCTTGTTGCCCTTGCCGAGCACGCGCACCGACCCCTCCGCGAGTTCGACATCCGTGAGGTCGAGCCCCGAGCACTCCGCGACGCGCAACCCGCCCGAATACAGCACCTCGAGCAGCGCCGTGTCGCGCACGACGAGCAGCTCCCCGAGTGCGGCATCTGTCGGCGGTTGCTCCTTGGCCGCCCGATGCGGTGCCCCGAGCAGCCGCACGATCTCCGCTTCGTCGAGGACGGCCGGGAGCTTGCGCGGCTTGCGCGGTGAGCGCAGCGAGGTCGTCGGGTCGCGGGAGAGGTGTCCGACGCGCACGAGCCACCCGAAGAATCCGCGCAGCGCGGACTGCTTGCGCGACAAGGTCGCCTTGCTCGGGTCTTCGAGCGAGGCGAGGTACTCGCGGATCATGAGCGTGTCGATCTCGTCGACTTGCACCGTTCCAGCTTCGGCGCAGAACCGCAGTAGCGCCCCGATGTCGTTGCGGTAGGCCCGCAGCGTGTGGGCGCTGACACGGCGGGCATCGGCGAGATGGTCGAGGTACGAGTCGAGGTGCATGGCTCCATGCTGCGAGACGTGTGGGGCGAATCCCAGCCTCGTCCGCTCTACACTCGTCCGTGTGAGTGATTCCGCGACCCCATCCGAGCTACACGTCGTCCCCCTGGCACCGGCCGCGGCGACGCTGGTCGATCTCGCCGAACGCCTCGAGCCCGCGCGACGACCGGTCCTGTTCGATGGTGTCGGGGCGCGCAGTGAGCTCAGCGAGTGGACGATGCTGACCTGGGATCCGGTCGAGATCGTCGAGGTGACGGTGGGGGACGGAGCGCTCGCGGACGGCGACGACGATGCCTTCACAACCCTGTTCGCCGCGCTCGACCGCCGCTGGCCGGGGCGCATGACGACGTCCGAGCCTCGGGCCGCCGGCCTGCCGCCGTTCACCGGCGGGGCCGCCGGCTGGTTCGGATACGACCTCGGCCGCCAGCTCGAAAACATCCCGGCGACCCGCCCGGCGGATGCCGACTTGCCTGATCTCTGCTGCGGCATCTACCCCTGCGTCCTCGCCGAGCGCGCCGGCGGCGGGCAGCGCGTTGCCGTGGGGCGGGCGCCGCGCTCCGACGTCGAGGCCTTCGCGCGCGAAGCCGAGCGGCTCGCTCGCGACGGCCCGGTCGCGACCTCCTTCGAAGTCGACGCGGCGGCGCTGACGAGCACATTCTCGCGCGCGGACTACCTCGCGGCCGTCGAGGCGGCGATCGAGCACATCCGCGACGGCGACGTCTACCAGGTGAATCTCTCGCAGCGCTTCGAGGCGCCGATGCGCGGCTCACCGGCGGCACTCCACCGCGCCTTGCGCGCCCGGTTCCCTGCGCCGTTCTCGGCCTTGCTGCAGACGCCGCGTGCGAGTGTCGTCTCGAGTAGCCCGGAGCTGTTCTTGCGTCGACGTGGTGCCACGGTGGAGTCGCGCCCGATCAAGGGCACGCGTCCGCGCGGCGCGACGCCGGCCGACGACGCGGTCCAGCGCGCCGCGCTTGAAGCGTCCGTCAAGGAACGCGCCGAGCTCGCGATGATCGTCGACCTCGTGCGCAACGACCTCAACCGTAGCGCGCGTCTCGCGAGTGTCGTCGTCGACGAACCGTTCACCACCGACGCATGGCCGACCGTCTTCCATCGCGTCGCGACCGTGCGCGCGCTCGTCGACGACCCGCTCGCCCTGTTGCGCGGCGCGTTCCCGCCGGGCTCCGTCACGGGCACGCCGAAGATCCGGGCGCTCGAGATCATCGAGGAACTCGAGCCGGTCCGCCGGCATGTCTACACCGGCGCGATCGGCTGGCTGGGTGTCAACGGGGACCTCGACCTCTCCGTCGCGATCCGCATCGCGACGCTCGTCGACGGGCGGCTTCTCATTCCCGTGGGCGGGGGCATCACGATGCGCTCGGATCCCCACGACGAGTTCGAAGAGACGCTGCACAAGGCGCGCGCGCTGTTCGACGTCATCGGAGCGACGCCATGATGCCGACGGTCTGGCAGGACGGACGGCTCATCCCGGCGGCCGAAGCACGCCTGCCCGCGTTCGATCACACGGTGCTCTTCGGGCGCGGCGTCTTCGAAACCCTGCGACTGCGCCACGGCGTGCCGTTCCTCATCGAGCGACATCTCGAGCGCCTCCGCGCCGGCGCGGCGCTCGTCGGCATCGAGCTGCCGCGCGTTGTCGACGACCTCCCGCGTGCGCTCGGCGAGCTGGCGCAGGCCTGTTCGGTGACCGAGGCCGTGGCGCGCATCACGTGCACCGCCGGTGATGGCAGCGTTCCGGGATCGGTGCTCGTGCACCTGCGCGACGTTCCGCCGGTCGCCTCGCCGGTCAGTGTCGGCGTCGCGCCGTTTGCCCACGACGCGCGGTCGCCGATCGCTGGCGTCAAGGCAACCAACTACCTCGTCCACGACATCTTGCGTGGCCGAGCGCGGTCGGCGGGGCGCTACGACGACCTGCTCGTGACCACCGACGGGCGCGTCACGGAGGGCACGGCAGCGAACGTCTTCCTCGTTCTCGACGGCCGACTCGTGACGCCGCCATGCGAGGGCGTGCTTGCCGGAATCACACGCGGCTTGGTCCTCGAACTCGCGGCTGAGCGCGGCCTCGAAGCGAGCGAACGGCAACTGGATCAAGATGAGCTAGGTGACGCGACGGAGGCGTTCGTCACGAATGCGGCGCTCGGACCGGTCTCGATCGACGTGCTCGACGGGCGCGAACTCGGGCATCCGCGCCCTGTGAGCGAGTGCCTCGTGAGCGCCTATCGAGCTCGTGTGGAAGACGTTTGCCGACCCGGGTGATGTTTGGGTTCGGGGTCGCTCGCGTTGCACCACCCTCCGGGCGCCTCTACGATGACTGCACCTCGTGTCCGGAGATCCGCGCCATGCCTCGCACCGTCGTGTTCTTGCTCGGAGCGCTGTTCGCCGCGCTTTCGCCGTTGGCCACGGCCCAGGTCGACGAGGTTGCCCTCGAAGCACTGGATCAGCTCAAGGAAGGGGTCGACGACCACAAGCCCGAGCTCGTCAACGAGGCCCTGCGCGACCTCGATGACGTCTACGTCAAGCTGGATCCCAAGACGCTCAAGAAGGTGCACAAGGGCATCTCGACGATGTTCGCCAAGCTCGTTCCGCGCGAGGGCAACTCGCTCATCCGCGGCGGGTTCGTCGACGAGGCCGAACTCCAGGGCACGCGTCGCCAGGTCGAAGACTGCTACGTGCTCGCCGTCGGCATGCTGTTCGACAAGGAAGACGGCGCAGACCTGCTCACGACGGCGCTCAAGAAGAAGCACGTCAAGGATTGGCCCGAAGTGCGCGCCGTGATCTACGAGGGGCTCAGCTATCGCGTTGACGCCACGCTCGTCAAAGAGTTCACGAAGATCCTCACCGACCCGAGCCCGAGGGTCGCTGCGGCTGGTGCCGCGGCGCTGGGGCGCTACTTCGAGGAGGACATGGAGACGCGTCGCGGGATCGTGAAGAGTCTGATCGAGGTCTATCAGAAGCATCACACCGCGATGGAGAAGGAGGCGAAGAAGGGGCGCGAAGAAGTCGCAGCCGACTACCTCGCCTCTGTGGAGGTGGCGTTCGGTGAGTCACTCACGGCGCTGACGCGGCGGAGTCTCACGGAGGCGCCCGAGTGGACGGAGTGGTGGGGGGAGCACGGCGACGACGAGGAGTGGTAGCCGGCGTGTGCGTCGAGGGCGCTGACGGAGGTCGCCGCGGGTGAATATCCGCGAGCGGATTCGGGTCAAGGTGTTGGACCCGATCCGTCGTGCGCAGGGGTCGCCCGGCTCGATCGCACGCGGCACGGCCCTCGGGATGTGGATCGCGCTGACGCCGACCGTCGGAGCCCAGATGGTCATGGTCGCGCTCCTCGGCGTCCCGCTGCGAGCCAACCTGCCGATCGCCTGCGCGATGTGCTGGGTCAGCAATCCGATCACGGTGATCCCGCTCTACTACGCCTTCTATTGGTTCGGCGCCCAGATCCTCGGGCGCGATCCGGCCAGCTTCGTCGAAATGAAGGACCGCCTGACCGACCAGTTCCTCGGGTTGGTCGACGGTGGGGTCGTCAACGCCCTGCTGGCGCTCGGCTGGGACATCCTCTGGCCCATGACGATCGGTTCACTCATCATCGCCACGGCGGCCGCCATTCCCTCATACTACGTGGCCTTGGGGTGGGCCCGTCGCCGGCGCGCCGCGCAGCTGCGGGAACAAGTCGCAGCGCGTGCCGTCAAAGGCGTCGTCGAGCCCCAGGTCGACGTACCGCTCAACCCGCCGTCCTCGACGAGTTCGTCCCCGTGACCAACGATCCTTCGCCTCAACCCGCCGCCGGTGTGCCCGACACACCGAACGTCACGGCGCTGTCGCCCGACGCGCAGCTCGCGACGGCGCTCGTCATCCAGAGCCAGGCTCTCGAGGGCATGCGCGTGGCGCAGAGCGACTTGCTGCGTCGGATCGACGGCTCGGCGGCGGCCTACCAGCTGCGCGCCGCGGTCGAGGACATCGAGTCGGCGGCCGAGCAGGTGCGGCGGGCCCAGGACGACGCGGTGGCCGCGCTCGGGTCCTCGCGGCGCAAGATCGTGACGTCGGTGGCGTTGGTGGGGGCGCTCATCATCGCCGTCGTGGCCGGAGGTGTCTGGTGGATCGACGGCCGGCTGTCCGAACAACTTCCCGGTGGCATCGACGTCGTGCGTGCCGAACGCGACACGCTGCGCGCCGAGCTGGCGGCGGCGAGTGCCTCGGCGGCTCAGCTGGAGTCGGCGCTCGGGGACGAGAAGCTGCGGCACATGAACGCGCTCGGTGAGTTGACGCGCGTGCGCTCGGAGTACGTCGCGTCGCGCTCGGCGGTGCAAGACATTCGCGAGACGCTCGCCGACATGCCCGGCACGGCTGCCGCGACCGAGGTGGCGGCGGCGGGCGGGATCATCACCTCGGACGGGCGCGTCCGTGCCACGGCGGCGGACGTCTCGGCGGCCACATCGATCAACGCGGCGCTCGCGGCGAGTGGGGCCGCGAGTCTGCGCGTGATCGAGGTCGGGAGCGTCGACGAGAACATGCTCAACGACGTCCTGTTTCTCGAGGTCGATCCCGTCAGCGGTGCGCCGCTCGGTCCTGCAGCGCGCGCAAAGCACGGCTGGCTCTCGTCCGACCGCGGGCACGTCGCGCTGCGGCTCGACGGCAATGACATCGGCCCCGGCGAGCAGCGCGTGATCCACCTGTCGGCCTTCGACGTCGAGCGCTGGAGCGATCTCGGGCTGACGGCCGCCGGGTCGACGATCCACGAGGTGCTGGACGCGCTCGATGCGCTCGTGGGCAGTCGGACGCGCTATCGCGTCGTCTCGCTCGGTGGGGTGGCGGCGACGACGGGTGAACTCGAAGATCTCGTTCTCAAGGAAGAAGGTTCGCGCGGCGAGCTGATCCGGACACTCGTCGCGCCTCGCGCGCGTGTCGAGGAGACCGGGCCGCTGCTGGCCGAACTCGTGTTGAGCGACGGCTTCGTGCGGACCGGCGACGACGAACGTCCCTTCTACCGAGGTGTGTTCCGACTCAACATCCCCGGCGCGGACTTGCGCCGATGGCGCGACGTGCTGCGCCAGGAGCTGCCGTGAGCGGGGCGTCCGAGGGGTCGGCGGACGTCGCCGTCGATCTCGACGGTGTCATGGCGGCGGGCACGGAGCTCGTCGACGGTGCGCTCGACACGTGGCTGCCGTCCGAGAGCGAGGCCGGCGATCTCGCCGCCGCGATGCGCCACATCGTCTTCAGCGGCGGCAAGCGCCTGCGTCCGAACCTCGTGTTCCTCGGTTGTCACGACGTCGGCGGCGAGCGCTCGGAAGCACTCGGCGCCGCCGTGGCGATCGAGATGATCCACGCCTACTCGCTCCTGCACGACGACCTCCCGTGCATGGACGACGGCGAGCTGCGGCGCGGCAAGCCCTGTGCTCACCTCGTGTTCGGTGAGAACACGGCCGTCCTCGCGGGCGATGCTCTGCTCACGTTGGCCTTCGAGGTGCTCGCCGATCAGACGCCGCCGGACCGCCCGGTCGGTGCCATGGTCGTCGTCTTGGCGCGAGCAGCGGGCTGGGCGGGCATGGTGGGTGGCCAGGTCGCCGACCTCGCCGCCGAGGGGCACGAGCCGGACGTCGACCGGGTCGCGGCGATCCACGCCGGCAAGACGGCGGCGCTGATCGCCGGAGCGCTCGAACTCGGGGCGCTGGCGGGTGGGGGGACGGCCGAGGATGCCGCGCGCCTGGCCGGGATCGGCCACGACCTCGGCCTCGCCTTCCAGATCGTCGATGACATCCTCGACACCGAAGGCACCACGGCCGAGCTGGGCAAGGTCGCCGGCGCCGACGCCGATCGCGACAAGATGACCTGGCCGGCAGCCGTGGGGCTCGATGCGGCCAGACGCGACGCCGAGCGGCACGTCGCCACAGCGCTCCAGAGCGCGTCTGGCGGCCGCGCCGAGGGGCTGCTCGGGGCGCTGGGCGCCCGGATCCTGCGTCGCTCATCCTGAGAGATCGCGGCGAACGCCCCGCGTCGCTCGCATCAGGCCTGTGCGGCTGCTAACCGATGAGTGACTGTCCGAGATGCCGGAGATGGTAGCCTTGGCCGATTCCTCTCCACCCTCCAGGTCGTCGTCGATGAGCCTCTTCGATTCCGTCGATTCGCCGCAAGACGTGCGCCGCCTCGCCGTCGACGAACTCCCCGTGCTCGCCGCCGAGATGCGCGCCGAGCTGATCGAGACGATCAGCAAGACCGGCGGCCACCTTGGCTCGGGGCTCGGTGTTCTCGAGCTCACGATCGCCCTGCACTACATCTTCGACTTCTCGCACGACCGCCTCGTGTTCGACGTCGGCCACCAGTGCTACCCGCACAAGATGCTCACGGGGCGCAAGGGCCGGCTCGCGACGATGCGTATGGACGACGGGCTGTGCGGCTTCCCACACCCCGAGGAGTCGGACACCGATCTGTTCCACACGGGGCATGCGGGCACGTCGATTTCACTAGCCCTCGGATTGGCGCACGCCGACAAGATCGCCGGCAACGATCGTCGCACCGTGGCCGTGATCGGTGACGCCGGCTACGGCGCCGGCGTCGCCTTCGAGGCGATGAACGCAGCGAGTGAGCTCGACCTCAACCTGCTCGTCATCCTGAACGACAACGAGATGTCGATCAGCCCGACGATCGGCGCGATGTCGCGTTACTTCACGCGCTTGCGCACGGGCCCGCTTTACACGGGCGCCAAGCGTGAACTCACGGAGTTCATCAAGCACATGCCGGTGATCGGCGAGACGCTCGATCGGTCGATTCGCGAGAGCGCGTCGGTGTTCAAGTCCGTGATCGCTCCGGGGCACGTCTTCGAGGAACTCGGCTTCGAATACTTCGGGCCGCACGACGGACACGATCTGCCGCGTCTCGTGCACACGCTGCGCGACCTGCGCGAGCGCGACGGGCTGACCCTGCTGCACCTGCAGACGCGCAAGGGTGCTGGCTGCGAACTCGCCGCCGACGATCCGAACCGCCTCCACGGCGTCAAGCCGAAGAAGACCGTCCCGAACGACGGGGAGGCCGAACCGCCGCTCGGTGCGCCGGTGCCGAAGCGTCCCGCGTACACGACGGTCTTCGCCAACAAACTCATCGAGCTCGCGCGCGAAGACGATCGCATCGTGGCCATCACGGCGGCGATGCCCGACGGCACGGGTCTCGTCGAGATGGAACGCGCGCTCCCCGGTCGAGTCGCCGACGTCGGGATTTGCGAGCAGCACGCCGTGGCGTTCGCCGGCGGCCTCGCGAAGGGCGCCTACAAGCCGGTCGTCGCGATCTACTCGACGTTCCTGCAGCGCGGCTACGACATGGTCTTCCAGGAGCTGCTGATCCAGGACGCCAACTGTGTGTTGGCGATGGATCGTGCAGGCCTCGTCGACGACGGCGCCACGCACCACGGCCTCTTCGATATCGCGTACCTGCGCACGATGCCGAACAGCGTTTGCATGGCGCCGGCGTCGGCCGAGGAGCTCGAGGCGATGTTGGCCTTCGCGATCGAGCATCGCGGGACGGTCGGCTTACGCTACCCGCGCGACGTCGCGCCGGCAGCGAGCGAGCCCGTCGCGCCGATCGAGTTCGGCAAGGCGCACACGCTGCGCGACGGAGGCGACGTCATCCTCGCGGCGTACGGCGAGATGGTGCCCGTCGCCGAGGCGGCTGCCGACCGGCTCCTCGCCGAGGGCATCGACTGCACGGTCATCAACGGACGTTTCGCCAAGCCGATCGACGTCGCGACCTTCGGGCCCGCCGCCCGTCGCGCCCGGCTGTTCGTCACGCTCGAGGAGCATGCGTTGGCGGGGGGCTTCGGCTCGGCGCTGATCGAGGCGCTCGCCCAGGCGGGTGTCTCGATTCCGGCCATGTTGATGATCGGGATTCCCGACGCATTCGTGGAGCACGGCACGCGCGGCAGGCTCCTCGAGAAGCTCGGCTTGACGCCTGAGGGCGTCGCCGATCGCATTCTCGAGGCCGTGGGGCGTCCGGTCAGCGCGCCCGTCGGCGCCTGAATTGCACGGGATCGTCCCATCGGTGGGTGTTCGCAGCCTCGGTGCGCGAATGCCCTCAGCCCTCAGCGCGCGAATGGCTCAGTGCCCGAATGCGGTGGCAGATCGCCTCTTTGCGATCAGTCTCATGGCCTGAAGTCGTCCTCTGTCGGCGTATCGACCGGCAGGTATGCTTGCGTGACTCCTCCGCGGCCCCTCAACCCCGGCCTTTCGCGGCGCCGATGGAAGAGAAGGCCTCTTTCTCGTTTGGACCCAGCGTTCCCGATGCGCATCAAGCCTCTCATTGCCTCGGCGGTCTTCGCTGCCCTTCTGCTCTCGTTCGCCTCGGCCTCGGCCCAGGCACCGGGGGACTATCCGCGTCTCGTCATCGACGACCAACAGGGCATGCAGGCTCCGCCGCCTGGCGGCCCCTTCGACAGCACGGGTGAGTTCCCGGCGTTCTCTGGGCAGTCGTTCGTCGCGAAGGTGAGCTACACGTCGCCCGGGCAGGCGAACAACAATGTGTTCTTCGGGCTGCTCGTGTCGGCGTTCCAGACGCCCCTGCCGGAGACGCTGATCCCGCCGCCGCTCTTCACGCTGCCGCCGTTCACGCTCGTACAGGGCGCGCTTCCGACGCTCAACATCTTCGGCAACGGCTCGATCCCGCTGCACGTGCCGCTCGGGTTGTACGGCATCGAGAGCCACGTCCAGGGTGTCATCTTCGACTCATCGCACCAGCCGTCGCTGCAACTCTCGAACGGCGTGACGGTGCTCGTCGACATCCCCGACTTCAACGTCGGCTACTCGTTCCTCCTCGACCCTCCGGGCGTCGACGAAGGCACGGCGATCGGCGCGTTCGGCACGATGCAGCTTGAGCCCGAGCTGCTCTCGAACCTCAAGCCGCTCGGACTCGTGAACCAGCCGCTCGCGAACGAGGTCAACCTCGGCACGGGTGAGGTGCGGTTCCTGCCGATCATCCACAACGTACCCGATGAACCCACCAACCCGTTGACGCCCCCGGTCACGCGCGGCACGTCAGCGATCGGTGGCAACGACACCGAGATCACTGTGCTGAGCACGGCGGGATTCCCGACGCGCGGTCGCATCATCATCGCGGCCGACGGCGACAACAACCCGTGGGACCGCAAGACCGGCGGTGGTTTCGACCCGCCAAATGCCGAGGTCGTGCATTACGACGACACCTCACCGACGGCGTTCCTCGGATGTGAACGGATTCAGCTCGGTTCGAACGAAGCGTCAGGCAACTACGCAGCCAACCGCGTCATCATCGGTGAATACTCGGCCGTCACGACGGTCGGAGCACGGACGCGCGAACGTCCCGGCACCGACTTCACGAACCGCGACACGCCACACGTGACCGTGCCTGCGTTCGAGGTCGACGGTGTCACGCGTGACATCGACATCTACCTCTTCGAGCAGACGGGTAACGCGGTCCAGGGCTTCGTGATCCTCGATCGCGTCACCCAGACGTGGCAGGTGCTGGCCAACTCTTTGCGGACGACGGTCCAGGGACGCTGGGATCCGCTGGTACACGTCGCACCTGATGGACGTAGCTTCGTCGCGACGCAGCGAGTCTCCGGTGGGGTGTTCGGGTGGAACAACCGGCCTGACGAACTCTGGGTCTTCCGTCTCGATGAGAAGCCTTGGCCTGCCACGGGCACGACGGACTGGCAGATCGAGTACGAGATCGGGCCCAACCCGGCGACCGCTGACATCGACGGTGTGCGCTCGCGCCGGATCTACGCCGAGTCGATCCGCATCCTCAACACCGACCCCGAGAACTTCGTCCTCTACGCCGGACTTGCCTACAAGTTCAAGCCGACGAACACGCAGGGCTCGCCGCTGTCGGGCGATCCCGAAGCCGGGTTCGAGGCCTACTGGCCGCGCGAGGAAGTCATCGTGCGTGACTTGATCGAGTGCGGTCTCGTGCCGCCGGGATCGGCGAAGCAGCCGCCCGCCATGCCGCGTCCGTACGTCACCAACTTCCCCAGCCTCGGCAACGGTGACACTGTGGCGCGCTTCGACCCCACGCCGATCTTGTCGGACGACCGCACGGCCATGTTCTGGATCGCGGGGAGTCAGGACAGTCGCGAGGATGCGTTCGTCGTGCGTGCCGCGACGGTGCAGAGTTCCGGTGAGGTCTCGCGGCTCATCGTCAACATGTCGGGCCACATGAACAACGTCAGCACGAGTGCCGGCGTCGGCGTGCTCCGCGCCATCGATGACGGTGGTCACGGCCGCGGACGTCGCGCTGACTTTTCGCCAAACGGTCAGCGGGTCGCATGGGTCGCGCAGAACGGAAACTCCGCGCTGACGGAGTACCTCCAGATCGGACGCACGTCAGGCGCAGACTTCGGTGCCGTGCCACACGTGGTCGGTCCTTGGGCACCGACGAGCGTGTACGCGAACAACCGCATCCTCACGTCGCTGCGCTGGGCCGATAACGACACCGTGGTGTTCATGATGGGGTCGAACGACTCGAACGACCCCCTCAACCTCGAGGGCGCCTCGCCGATCGAGTACGACCTGTTCTCCTACACCATCTCGACGGACACGATGGTGAACCTCACGAACACGTCGACGCCGGGTGGTCCCGGCACCGGTTTCACGAGCTTGGGGAAAATCATTCCCGGGGGCTCGTTCGAGTCGGAGTCCGGTGACTTCCTCTACTACATCCGCGGCGGAACGAGCGGCATTGCGTCGACGCTTCCGTCGGGAACGAAGGTGGCGAACATCATCGGGGTCAACACGTCCACACTGCAGGTGTTCGACGTGACGGGTGTCGAGTTCTCGGGGACGTCGCTGATCCCTGACCTCACGCTCGGCGATGGGGCGAAGTACTGGCCGATCCAATCAGCGACGGCCTTCGAGATGACGGACGCCACGGGTGTTCAGGACGGCCGCATCTTCTTCGCCGGTCGGCGCCTGAGCGCGACGGGTGAAGATCCCGGTCGCGCTGACGTCTACGTCGTCGACACCGAGTTCCCGTTCCTGGCGTTCCCGGTCACGAACACGACCGAGGACGACGCGGTCGTCACGAACATCACGGCCGATCCGACACAGGGCCGCGTGGCTTTCGCGCGTACGTTCGACGCCAACCCGGCGGACAGCCAACCGTCCGATCCGCTCGGCAGCAACCAGCACCTCTACGTCGTCGACCTCGATCAGTTCCTGTTCGAGCGGGATGTCATGTCCGATCTCGTCATGGGCGGTCAGCGCTTCGGTCGCGTCATGGACGGTAGCGTGCACTTCATCCCCGCAGTTGGCGGAGCGAGTTCGGCGCTCGTGTTCTCGCTCGGCTTTCAGGTCTTGCGGGTGCCGGCGTTCGAGGGTGGCCCACTGATCACCACGGGCATCGCACAGGTTGCGACACCGATCTACTACTCGCTGGCTTCGGTTTCCGACCCGGTCACCGAGCCGACGCCGCTGCTGATCCCGCTCGTTGACACGCTGCAGTATGGGTTCAACTACCGCTTCTACGTGCCGAGTGCGGGACCCTACGTCGGTCCCTGACGTATCCCTGTCGGCGCCTCGTCCGGAAGCGGGCGGGGCGTCGATGGTGTGAACGCGACTGTCGCGTGAGGCGGTTCGGCCCGCTGTAGCAGCAAGTCGTGCGTCGTGACCGCGCTGCGGTGCCGAAGCCCCGGTCGTCCGTGGCAACGCAGCGCGCCCGGGGTCGTTCATGGGCGCGCGTCGCGCAGGCGTCAACGCGTCTACACGGCAAGACGAATCGGCGTCGTTCGACAGCTCGGCAAAGTCCCGCACCGTTGCGCACAAGGGAAGTGTCGTTCGACACAGCCAGCGGGCGTCGACGCCGCACATCGTCCGTGAGTCATCCGGGCTCGCTCGTTCGTCGCCTGCCGAGCATGACGCTTTGGACGGGTGCCAGCATGACCAACGCCTCGCCCCGAGAGATGGGAGCGAGGCGTCAGTGGTGCACGCTGTGAGAGCCGGGATCGCTCACACGCCGATCAGGTGGCTTCGACGTCCTTGCCGGTCATCTTGCGCAGCACGAGCACGAGGATGATCACGGCAGTGATCAGCGCGGGCGGCGTCAGGTAGGCGCTCTCGCCGAGCACGGCATAGTTCGGGTCGGCGAAGGTGAAGACGTTCTCGACGCGCTCGATGAGCAGCGCGATACGTCCCAGCACTGTGAAGCCGAACATCGCACCGAAGGTCAGCATCAGCGTCACGATGCCGACCCGCGAGACGGCGTTGAGCCCAGCTCCACGCTTGAACGTGAACATGAAGTGGATCAGCGTGGCCAGCAGCCCAATGACGAGCACGATCTTGCCGACTGTCAGGTACGCAGCTGTTTGCGTGATCGATCCCGAGCCGGCCATGAAGTCCGACCAGGCCAAGGCGCTGTCGGGCACGGTCAATCCGCCGTCCTTCACGACGCCCTGGATCTGCTGCACGAGTTTGCTCTGCGTCTCGCCGGTCATCTTGATGGCGGCGTAGATGCCCACCATCAGAGCGAGCGGCCAGCGCGGCGCCCAGCCGGAGGGTTTGATGACGCGTGACAGCAGCATCAAGCCGAGCACCGCGGCGACGAGGCGCACGCCAATCGCAACCGTGGGGTCGACGTCGACTCCGCCAAGCGTCACGAACTCGTTCGGCGCCAGGTTCGTTGCCCGATCGATGTGTTCCACGATGGGGCCGCGGATGCCTTCGTTGTAGTACTGCAACGCGAAGTAGGCCGTGCCGACGCCGACGAAGACGTGCTCAGCGATCTTGTAGAAGGGGTTGTCCTTGTACAGGAAGCTGAAGATCGCCAGCGTGAAGAAGCAGATCAACCAACCACTGAGATGCGTGTTCGTCGACGTCCAGTCGAAGAAGGGCACCTCGGCGGCCTGAAGTGCGAGCATGTTCATCGCGAGCCCTTCGTGAAGAAGTAGAGCAAGTTGCCGACGAGAATGAGCAGCAGGATCAGCATGTGCGCGCCTGCCTGGATGAGCATGCGCTCTTGGTTGTTGACCTTGACGTCGACGAGCGTCTCCGGTTCACCTTCTACGGCGACCGGCATGTCCACCGTGACGAGCTGCAAGTACTGCGTCGCACCGGTTGCGGCCCCTGCGAAGCCGCTGAGCTGCGTCGGGTAGTAGGCGAAGAGGTCGGGCGTCTGCACGGCCGTGGTGGCTGTGAGGATCGGAACCTCGTAGCGACCACCCACCTGTGCGATCCACTCGAGGATCCCGGGGTACCCGGCCGACATCGAGATCAGGACCTCGATGCCTTCCATGCGGTCCTGGATCCCGTCCAAGAGGGGCAGCTCAGCGATCGGGGTACTGTCGCGATCGTCTGTCGCATAGGCCGATCGCAGCGACTGCCCGATCGAACCCATGGCCACGTCATCCCCGGGAATGAACCCGAGCTCAACCCAGTCCGTGCCGTAGGCCTTGCCGTAGAGCGGCGCGATCTCGTCGAAGCCAGCGCGCGTGTAGGGCGGGGCGGCCGGCCACGTCGCCACGTTGATGACGCGGATGTTGCGGCGCAGCAGGTGGTGGATCGTGGCCTGGTAGGTGGGCAGGAGTTCAGCGGCACTCGCGGGGTCGAAGTCGGCCGAGAGCATCACGATGCTGCCCTCGGGGAGGGCCTCGATCGTGTCGTAGTAGCTCTGGACGTACTCGCTCGGCGGCATTTCCGTGGGCTTCTCGAGGGTGAACAAACTCACCACCACGATGCCCATGGCTAGAAAGATCCAGCGACGGTCGAAGTCTTTCATCGCGTCACTCCGACAGGTAGCTGCGTTCGATGCCGAGCACGATGCGCAGGCCTGTAGCCAGCACGCCGAGCGCGGCGCCCATGATGATGGCCTTCTGTCCTGCGGTGTTCACGAAGGCCATGAGGAAGTGCTGCATCGGCTGGACGATCGACCCGATCGCTGATCCGCCGGGGATCGGCAGGGGCACTTGCGCGAGCATGACGACCGCGCCTGCGCCGAGCAGCAATGTCGCCTCGAACGATCGCGCGCGGAAGGCGCGGAACGCCGCCGAGGCGATGTAGAAGGCGAGCAGGCTGAACATCGTCGCCTGGAGAGGTTTGAAGACCGCTCCGTGGATCCAGTCTTGGTAGACCTTGTTGCCCAGTGACCCATCGCCATAGACGATGAAGCCCTCGATCTCCAGCAACCCGAGGATCAGGTAGCCGGACAGCGTGATGAGCAGAATCGCCTTGTAGGGCCAGTCGGGGTGGCGCATCGCGATCTGCTTGAGGTTGATGCGGAAGAGGTTTCCGATCCCGAGCAGGAAGGCGACGGAGAAGAAGATCAGCGCCCAGCTCAGCAGCTCGGCGTTCGCGGCCTGGAGCCACGGGGCCTTGGAGAAGAACGCGGCCGTGACGATCAGGCCCGCGAGCATGGTCATGGCGATGGGAATCTCGCGTTTCATCACTTGCCGGTCTCCGCGATCGGTTCGGCAAAGAAGAAGGCCCGGAAGTGCTGCAGTGGTCCGGGGTCGTCCTTCGTGCCATCGGGGTAGAGCGTGCCGAGGACCACGCCGACCACGATCAGCACGATCGCAAGGATCTTCGTGATGTCGGAGGCACGGATCGTGCCGACGAGGCTCGGTTCGCGCGTGAGGTAGGCCGTCACGGCGAAGTATTCCTCGCCCATGATCGTGTAGTCGCAGGCGGCCACGAAGAACGGCAGCTGATGCTGCTTGGCCGTGCCCGCGACCTGGATGGCGCCCGTCGCAAAGCCCGACTCGGCCAGGATCAGCGACTCGGCGAAGAACATGCCGAGCATGATGTTCGCGGCCGGTTCCTCGCGCGTCATGATGCCCGCGACACCGGCGCAATAGGCGAACTGCTCGTTCGAGAGGTAGCGAATGTTGTCGGCGATGTAGGCGTCGGGACGCCCGGCGTCCATGCAGCCCTGCTTGACCGACTCTTCGGCGAACGTCATCACGACCGAGTCCTTGACGGGCACGATGAGCGGCGTGCCGAACTCGGCCGTCTTGCGCGCCACGTGACGCAGGATCATCATCGAGTAGATCGTCTGGATCTCTTTGATCTCGTCGATGCCGGGCACGTAGAGCACCGGGCGACCCATCTCTGTCGAGCGACCGATCGCCTCGTCGAGGGCGTCGAGCCCCGCGATGCGTCGGATCGGGATCTCCTTGCCCTTCTTCGCTTGGTTCTGGAAGAGGAACATCAGCCCGCCGAAAATCAGGATCGCGACCAACGTCGGAACCTTGTCCACGTCGATCAGGGGTGTTTCGGCTGCGGCCTGTACGGCCAGGATCACTGAGGTGAACATCGGCTCCAATCCATGGGGACGGGGACGGACGGGGACATCGTCGGAGCGGGGTTGAGGAGCGGGGCGGACTAGAGCGCTTCGTCGACGAGTTCGACGTTCGCGCGCGGAAGTGTCACCCGTTCACCACTCGGCAGCGTGACGGTGAGGATACGCACCGCTGCTTCGGTGTCCAAGGCAGCAGGTTCAGGTGGAAGCTCGATGACCGAGGCGAGCGACCCGAAGTGCGGGTCGCGGATGATGCGCACCGACGACCCGATGTCCATCAGCCCCGAGTCGACGGCGGTCTCTTCGATGGCCGCGATGTCGCCGGGAATGAGCACCTCGGGGCGCATCACGCCGGCGCGGATCTGCGTGGCTCCGCTCACCGAGGCCACTTGCCCGGCCGCTCGACTGAGCAGCGTGAACGTCTTCTGGGACATCGCGAGGCTGCCGAATCCCTCGGTGACGACGAGCGTCAGCCCGACGTCCTCGTTGCCCGTGATGGCCACGCCGAGGTCGAATCCGAGCAGTTCCTTGAGATCGGCCGCGTCGATTCCGCCCGTGACGATGGCGGCCACACCCACTTCGACGGCGTGCCGGAGCGTCGCAAGCGGTGCTCGCGCGCCGCCGACGACGATCGCGCCCTTGTGCTGGGGGTGGATCATTTCGGGGGTCAACTCGACGGCAACGTCCTCGGTGGCGACGACGATCGGTCCGCCGGTTTCGGGGCCGATGCCGAAGATGCCCTGCACCATGGTGCCGGTGGCCGTCACGTCGACGCCGAGTTCGGGCATCACCTCGGTGACCTTGCCGGCCACGTAGGCCTTCACTTCCACCGGGATCGGCGGCTCGCGGAAGATCGCCTGACCGGAGACCCGCGAGTACGACTCGAAGATGCCCGTCGCCGGCGACGTCACCTCCTGCTTGAACATCCCGAAGATGCCCTTGCTCTTCGCGATCACTTCCCCCGTCGTCACGTCGTCTCCCTCTTTCACGACGAGCATGTCGTCGAGGTCGGCGGGAGCGATGCCGAGCTGGCGTGCGATGTTCTGCGTCGTGACGTTGCCGGGCAGCAGCGCGCGGGCGACGACCGTGTCGGGCGTCGTCTCGTCGCCCAGCGACACGAGCACGTCGCCGGGAATCGGCAAGATGCGCGAGCGCGTGAACTCAGCGGCGGCCGAGACTTTCAGGCCGGGTGTGTAGGCGTGTCCCATGGAGGTCGCTCCGGCTTATCGGGTGGGGTAGAGGGTGAGGTTCTTCGACCACGTCTCGATCGCTGCGATGCGTGCGGCGGAATCGGTGGGCATGTCGATCGGACGGCCGCGGCCGTCGAGCAGGATGCCGACTTCACCGCCGTCGAGCTCGACGGTGCGCGCTTGGCCGGGCCCGGCGCCGACGTCGACGTTCTTGGCCGGCGTGATGCGTGCCGAGACCTTCGTGTCCAGTGCGGCGGTGATGCGCTGCAGACTTCCAGGTTCGATCTCGAACGTCTGCGCGCCGTCGGCCAGCTTCAGTTCGACGCGCGCGAGTGACCGGCCAGCCTTGACCTTGCCGCGCGCGACGGGCGCAATGCAGGCGCCGAGCATGACGAGGCAGTCGCGCTCGAAGACCTGCGTCGCCGCCTCCTCGTGGATCGAGGCGAGCACGCCGAGCTGCGGCATCATGAAAATCGAGTCGACGGCCAGCGTCGTGACGCCTTCGGGTTCGAACGCGTCGATCAACATCAGCGCTGCCTGGACGCGCCGCGGTGCGTGACTCAGCACGCCGCCCGAACCGACGAGCAGGTCGAGCGACATCATGTCGACGAGCGTGGAGCCCGAACCCGACTGCGTGAACGCCTCGGAGATGTCGCGCGCCTGGCGCATGCCCTTCAGCTCCGTCGCGAACTCCTTGTGCTGGATCAGCGACAGCCGCAGCGCCTCACGCGCGATCGCCTGTTCCACCTGCAGGTCGCGCAACAACGACGGGATCGTCGTCGGGCGCACCATCTTGTTCTTGATGCGGTTGCGCAGTTCGGACTCGTCGATGTCGAACGGCACCCAGCGCAGCACGTTCTCGAGGCCCGTCGTCGCCAGCACGTTGCTGACCGAGTAGCTCATGCCGAGATTGGCCGACACCGTGCGGTTGAACTTGCCCTGGAAGACGCTGAAGACGTCCGTCGTCGCGCCACCGATGTCGACGCCGAGCACGGAGATGCCGCGCTGACTCGCGATCGTCTGGATGATGGCGCCCACGGCACCGGGCGTGGGCATGACGGGCGCGCTGGTCCAGCTCTTCAGCTTGTCGTAGCCGGGTGCCTGGGCCATGACGTGTTCCATGAACAGGTCGTGGATCTGGTCGCGGGCCGGGTCGAGGTTCTCCTCATCGAGCGTGGGGCGCAGGTTGTCGACGACCGACAGCGCCGTCTTGTCGTCGAGCGCATCACGGACGGCCTCACGCGCCTGGACGTTGCCCGCGTAGACGACGGGGAGCCGATAGTTCGAACCCAGCCGCGGCTTGGGGTCGGCCGCGCCGACGAGCTCGGCCAGCTCCGCGACGTGGCTCGTCGTGCCGCCGTCGACGCCGCCGGACAGCAGGATCATGTCCGGGCGCAGGTGGCGGATGCGCGAGATCTGTTCGTGCGGCTGGCGCTTGTCGTTGCTCGCGAGCACGTCCATGACGATCGCGCCGGCACCCAGGGCGGCGCGTTCGGCCGACTCGGCCGTCATGTTGCGCACGACACCGGCCACGAGCATCTGCAGGCCGCCGCCGGCGCTCGACGTCGAGAGGTAGAGGTCGACGCCTTCGTCGCCCTGCTGCGGGGTGATGATGAGCCCGTCGTCGCCGATGAGCTTACGCCCGGCGAGCTCGGCCACTTCCGTGACGGCGTTGACCACGCCGACCGTCACGTCGTCGAACGGCTTCTCGACGGTGGTCGGCGCCTCGCCGCGGACGGCGAGGCGATAGCCCTCGTCGGTGAGCTCGATGAGGATCGCCTTCGACGTCGTCGACCCGCAGTCGGTGGCGAGAATGGATCGGATGGGCGCGTCGGTCACGAGGTGGACTCCGGGGGGCGGCGTTTGGCGGCGCGTGCATCACGCACGCGTCGCGCTTCGGCCTCGTCGATGATGGTGAGGAAGGACGGAATGGCGTCGCGTTTCTCGAGCAGTGCAGCGACTTCGTCGATGCGCGACGAGGGAATAGCGATGCGCCAGACGGGCGAAGCGAGCGTGAGCATCGCCGACGAGATGAAGTTCATCGGCGCGACGGTTTCGAGGAACATCATTGCAGGCACGGCCATGCGCGCGTGTGCGATGCGCACGGCGATGCCTTCGAGCAGCACGCGCTCTTCGTCCGTGAAAGGTGTCGTCGTCGTCATGACGCCGTGACCCCTTCGGGCAGCGCGTTGTCGGTGGGTAGCTCGGCGCGCGCCTCGACGGCCGCGAGCACGGCTGCGCGCTGCGTCTTGCCGCGCGTGCGCAGGTAGACGCCGCGGTCGGGAAGCCAGCGCGAGAGGGTCGCACGCGGCGAAACGACCACGCCGCGCGGATCGAGTGCGACGCGTCGGACCGCGCTCCACGGCAGCGTGCGGCGCGGGCCCCAGAGGCCGTCCTCGTGAACTCCGTCGTCGTCGATTTCGTAGTGACAGGGGAGGAAGTAGGCCCGCAGGCTCGCGGCGAGCACGCCGAACGCGATCCAGCCCACGATCGCACTCTCGCTCCAGCGTGCGCAGGTCAGCGCCGCGAGCACGAGCACGAGCACGACGACGGCCGTGCGCGCCGGATGATCGGCCGCCGGGTGAACGCGCCACGCGTGGGCGTCCGCAGGGGTCGGAGACGACGATGTGGCGTCCATGCGGCTCGGGGCAGGGCGATCGGCGGTCGCCCCCGGGCGACACGGGCGCGGGGGCGAGGGACGGCGGACGATTGTACCGAAGCGGCCGGGTACGACGCGACGCAGCGCTTGCCGTGGCGTCCCGGGGTGTCCATCATCGCCACATGCCGCAGAACGGGGATCGCCACCGCCGCCGGATGTCGTCGCGTGGGCCGGAGCCGTGCCGATGAGCAGTCCGGCGCGTCCCGGCCTCGCCGTGTGCATCATCACGCGGGACGAGGAGCAAAACCTCCCGCGCTGCCTCGCGTCGGTGTCCGAGCTCGCCACGCAGCTCGTCGTCGTCGACTCCGAGAGCACGGACGCCACGGCCGAGATCGCGCGTGCTGCGGGCGCCGAGGTCGTCATCCAGCCGTTTCTCGGGCACGTGCGCCAGAAGCAACTCGCCCTCGCGGCCGCCCGCGAGCCCTGGGTGCTCTGCCTCGACGCCGACGAGTGGCTCGACGAGGACCTGCGCGCGGCCGTGCGCGCGGTGCTCGCGCGGCCTTTCGAGCGCGGCGATCCCGTCGGTCACGAGGTCAACCGCCGCACACACTACCTCGGTGACTGGATCGACCACGGCGGCTGGTCGCCCGAGTGGCGCCTGCGCCTCGTACGCCGCGACCTGGCCCAGTGGGGCGGTGTCGATCCCCACGACCATCTCGAGGTCGAAGGCTCGACGGCGCGCCTCGCGGGACGCTTGAACCACCGCCCGTATCGCAACCTCGGGCACCACCTCGAGAAGGTGAACTCCTACACGGACATCATGGTCGCGCGTCGCCTCGAGCAAGGCGAGCGCGCCTCGCTCTTCAAACTTCTCACGCGCCCGCCGGCGCGCTTCGTCCGCATGTACTTCCTGCGCCTCGGTGTTCTTGACGGCTGGCGCGGGTTCGTCGTTGCGACGGTCGGAGCCTTCTACGTCTTCCTGAAGTACGCGAAGCTGCGCGAACGCGCGAACCCGGGTGCGGCTACGCCCTGAGCGTCGCCTCCGCGCGGGAGGTGGTGCCCAGGACGAGCCGATCAAGATGATGGAGTGCGGTCGGTCACGAGAACGTCGTGAACGCGAGTGCGGTGATCGTGCGATTCCCGCTGTCTGCGACGACGATCACTTCGGGTTTTGGCCCGGTCGCGTTAGACCTGCTCGCTCCGAGAAGACGCGCTGTGCGAGCGGGCTGCCATGAGGATGGCGGTGGAGACGAACTTGATCATGGCGATGCGCGCGCTGTTCACACCAAACACATTCGCCCGGATCGCGGATGTGTGAGTTACGTGAGCGTGATCGCGACGTGGATCGCTCGGAAGCGCGCGACACCGCGCATGCACGTCGACGTCGCGGAGCTCGTCCGCGGAGTCGCAGCGTTCGTTCGGAGAGCTGCGCAGCGCTTCGGACGGCAGTGTCAACGCCCGTCGCGGCACCTGCGAGGAGCGCGGATCACCAAGCCGCCTCATGGAGTTCGTGTCTCAGGTGCGTTCGTCGAGACGCGTGTCGCGTCTACGAGCGAGGTGCTCCGGCGACGACAGGGTCGCTGCACGGATGTGTCGGTTGAGGACGGCCGGCTCGACTCGCCTGCCGAAGTCAGCGAAAGGCTTGGGCGCAGGCGAGATACCCGGGCTCGGCGCCCGCGTCCCCGCGCGAGACACGATCCGACGACGCGTCCCGCGCATTGCGGCGCGCGGGCCGGCGCTCACCGATCGCCGTACATCACCCGGGCTTGCGGCCTTGCTGTCCGCGACGACCGACGCGCTTGGGGCTCTTGCGTCCCTTCCCCGTTCCGAGTCGATCTTGGTGCACGTACTTCCCGAAGTCCTTGGGCGCTCGCTTGGCGCGCGCTTCCTTGGCTTCCTTCGGCGGATGCGCCTTGATCAGACACTCGGGGCCGTCGCCGATGAGGTCCGTGCGCCCGGCTTGCTCGAGAGCGTCGCGCACGAGGAACCAGTTCTCGGGGACGAAGAACTGCATCAGCGCGCGCTGCATCTTGCGGTCTTTGAGTTTGCGCGCGACCGGCGTGGGTTCGAGCGTGTGGGGGTCGAGGCCGGTGTGGTAGATCGACGCCGCGAGGTCCATCGGTGCGGGGATGAAGTCTTGGACCTGGCGCGGCTTGTACCCGGCACCCTTGAGGAACAGGGCGAGCTCGATCATGTCTTCGATCTCGGAGCCGGGGTGACCCGCGATGAAGTACGGGATCAGGTACTGCTCCTTGCCGACCTCGCGGCTGGCCTTGTCGAACTGCTCGGCGAAGTCCTCGAAGCTCTTCTGCGGCGGCTTCTTCATCGCCGCGAGGACGCGTTCGGAGACGTGTTCGGGGGCTACCTTGAGCTGGCCGCCGACATGGTGCTGGGCGAGTTCGCGCAAGTACTCCGGCGAACGCGCGGCGAGGTCCATGCGCACGCCTGACGCGATGCGCACCTTGTTCACGCCGGGACGTTCGCGGGCCTTGCGCATCAGCTCGATCGTGGGCGTGTGATCGGTGCCGAGGTGTCGGCAGATCGTCGGGAAGACGCACGACAGCCGATGGCACTTGGCTTCCGCCTCGGGCTCGGTGCAGCGCATCTGGTACATGTTCGCCGTCGGTCCGCCGATGTCGCTGATCTGACCCTTGAAGTCGGGCGCCGCGGCCATCGTGTCGATCTCGTTGATCACCGACTCCTGGCTGCGCGATTGGATCACGCGCCCTTGGTGCGTCGTGATCGAGCAGAACGAACAGCCGCCGAAGCAGCCACGCATGATCGTCACGCTGTCCTGGATCATCGTCGCGGCAGGGATGTCGTCGCGGTACGACGGGTGCGGGCGCCGCGTGAACGGTGCGTCGTAGGTCGTGTCCATCTCCGCCTCGTCGAGCGGCATCGACGGCGGGTTCTGGACGACGAGCCGGTCGCCGTGGCGCTGGACGAGGCGACGCGCGTTGAACGGGTTCGACTCGCGATGGATCGTGCGCGTCGCGATCGAGAAGGCGCGCTTGTCTTCGCGTACGTCCTCGAACGACGGCAGCTCGGCCGTGGCGCCGTCGGGGCCGGGGCTGCGCGGCGTGGAAGTCGGGTCAGGCGTGCCCTTGGCGAGCATGCGTTCGGCGAAGGCGGGCAAAGGCTTGGCGCCGCCGAGCATGTAGGCCGTGCCGCGGATGTCGGTGAGGTCGGCGACGGGTTCGCCGGCATGGAGGCGCTGCGCGATCTCGAGCGCAGCTGTCTCGCCCATGCCGAACACGATGAGGTCGGCCTTGGAGCTCAAGATCACCGACGGCTTCACGGTGTCGGACCAGTAATCGTAGTGGGCGAGCCGACGCAGGGAGGCCTCGACGCCGCCCGCGATCACGGGCACGCCTCGAAATGCCTCGCGACAGCGCTGGGCGTAGACGGCCGTGGCGCGATCGGGGCGCATGCCGGCTCGTCCGCCTGGCGTGTACGCGTCGTCGGAGCGCGGCAGACGGTTGGCCGTGTAGTGGTTCAACATGGAGTCCATGTTGCCGGCCGAGACACCGAAGAAGAGCCGCGGACGGCCCAGGGCGCGGAACGCTTCGACGTCCTTCCATGGCGGCTGGGCCAGGATCGCGACCCGCCAGCCGGCGCGCTCGAGGCGTCGACCGATCAGTGCCGCCGCAAACGAGGGGTGGTCGATGTACGCATCGCCGCTCACGAGGATGACGTCGGCGGCGTCCCACCCGCGCGCGGTCATCTCCGCGCGCGTCATCGGCAGCGGGCGTGGGCCCGGTGCCGGCTGGCGCACGACGGGGCTCATCGCCTGCCGAAGCTGGTCGCCGTCTTGGCGGACCGTGTCTCAGCTCGGCGCACGGGATGGGCGGACGAGGGCGTGCACGACGGCGGCGAGCGGTGCTGGAACAAGCGGGAACCTGACGGCAGACGCGTCAGACCGTGAACTTGCGCCCGCGACGACGACGGTTGCGGATGATCTTACGTCCGTTGGCCGTCTTCATCCGCGCACGGAAGCCGAGGCGCTTGGCGCGCTTTACGTTGCTGTTGCGAATTTTTGTCTTCATGGCAACCGCGGAGATTAGCCGATCCCGCGCAGCCGTCGCAACTGCGTCATCGCGACTTCGAGATCTTCGGGCAGCTCGGCCTCGACCAGAATGTCATCGAACTCGAAGCGGGCCGCGTGGAGGGCCGGACGAGCGAGGATCGGGCGCTCGGCGCGTCCGCGCTTGGGGCGGTAGTCGAGCTTAAGCCGGGAGAGGAGCAGGGTTTCCTCCTCGCGGTACAGGGCGTCACAGACGATCGGCATCCCGAGTGCCGCGCAGTGGGCCCGGACCTGGTGGCTGCGACCCGCACGAGGCGTCAGTTCGAGCACCGTGAAGCCCCGGAGCCGCTCGAGGACGCGCCAGCGCGTCAGAGCCGGGGTCCCGCGCTCGGGCATCGGGATCATCCGCACGTCGGCCTTGCGGCGCTTTCCGAGCGCCACGTCGATGACGCCCTCGTCTTCGCGGACATCGCCGCGCACCAGGCCCCAGTAGACGACGTGGGCGCGATCCGACGTCATCGCCTCGGTGAAGCGCTCATCGGTCGCGCGGTTGAGGGTGACGACGACGACGCCCGAGGTGTCCTTGTCGAGTCGATGGACGGGGCGCGGGCGCGGGTCGCCGGCCACGTTCTCGGCGATCAACGCGCGCACGGCCTCGATCGCGCACGGCCCCCCGCGGCGTGACGCGTCATAGGGCAGTCCGGCTGGCTTCGATCCGACCGCCCAGTCGTCTTCCTGGCGCAGCAGGCGGACGGCGAGCGACGGGGCCCGCCGCAGCGCGCCCGGCTCGATGCGCATGGTGATGACGTCACCGGACCGCAGGGTGTGCGTGGGGGGGACCTGTTCGCCGTGGACGCAGATGAGGCCGTCGCGGCAGGCTCTGCGGACCAGCTGTCGATCCGCTCCGCCGACGAGACCGTCGAGGTAGTGGAAGACCGAGAGACCCTTGTGCGACGGGCGGATCTCGTCGCGATGGAGAACGGAATCGTCTTGCTGCATCAGAACTCGCCGAGCGTGGGAGACCTCATCTCACCACGTCGACCGAGCGAGCGTCGAGAGCCTTACTCGATGTCCATGACCCACATGTTCGAGACCTGGCCGATGCCGCCGCCCGGAACGATGGCCACCGCCTGCAGGAAGAGCGACAGACCTTGGAAGGCCATGTCGTTGGGAATCGCGGCCGGGAACGTCAGGTCGCCGTTGGCGTCGACGGGCAGCGAAAGCAGGATCGCCGGCGGGAGCGGCGATGCCACCATCTTGTTGCCGTCCTTGATCGGGACCAACAGCTCTTCGAAGCCGATGTTGAGGAACACGAAGTCCGTCGCGAGGTCGGTGTCGAGGTCGAGCTGCATGGCGTCGCCGATCGGCACCGGGTTCGGTGTCGTCGAGAGCTTGGCCGTCCACGGCTCAGAGATCACGTCGGCGTCGAGCGTTGTCAGGCCGTCGATGTCGATGAAGACCGAGTCGGTGGTCGGGTCCGAACGCGTGCCCTTGACGAGTTCTTGCGTCGAATGGTCGAGCTTGTAGCTCGGGATGCTGTCGTAGTTCGTCGTGCGCAGCGTGAAGCCGTCGAGGTCGTTGGACGTCGCCGTGAGGCGTACGGGCGCGATGCCCGAGATCCCGGCGGTCTGCACGTCGACGATGGCCTCGTCGACGTTCGTGACCGTCTCGATGACGATCTCACCGGTGAGGTCGAACGACTCGGCATCGATGCGCGTGAACGCCCCGGTGTTGCGAGGCGTGACGCTGAGGTACGAGGCATTGGTCGGCTCGTCGGTCAGCACGGTGAGATCCTGCGGCGTGCGGATCGCAGTCCGCCCTTCGAAGAAGTCGAAGAGCGCGACCTCGTCGAGCACCGACCAGGAGTGCGGTGTCGGCGTTCCCGTGACGATATCGGTGACGAAGTCCGTGCCCTGGGCCGTGAGGAGGTTCACGAGCGCCGTGTTTCCGGCCGGTACCTGCGGCAGCGTGTCACCCGTGTCCCACGTCACGAAGGTGGGGACATGTCCGAGGTTGATGCCCATCGACAAGTGGTCGAGACGCGTGCCCGGCAGAGTCGACGGCGTGTACGTGCCTGGGTCGAAGTACTGCGTGGACGCCTGCTGGTACTTGAAGAGCTCGCTCGACGGCGGACCGGCGAAGCAGAGCGGGTGCTCCATGTAGAAGTGCACCGCCGACGTGGTGAGCGAGTGTTCCTGCGTCCAGTCGTACGTGCCGCCCACGAGGCCGAGGCCAGCGAGCATGAGATCGTTCGGGTCGCGGTGGCGCGCAGCGAAGTTCGCGCTCACGCCTGCGCCCATCGAGAAGCCGACCATGTAGATCCGCTCTTCGTCGACGTTGAAGTTGTCGATCGTCCAGTCGATGGCCGCGCGCAGGTGTTGCATCGTGACCGGCGGGCCGAAGAAGTGGCTGTCGAGGCCTATGGGCGCCATGTAGATCCAGCCACGGTTCTCACACTCGAGGTGGATCGTGGACTGCAACGACGTGCTCTGGTGCGAGCCCGCGTAGCCGTGATAGGCGATGACGAGTGGGTGGCCCTCAGGCGCTAGGTCGTCGTAGCTCGTCGGCAGCTGGTACTGCATGAACTCGAAGAACGACGTGCCCGTGAACTCGGTGCCGAGGATCTTCTCGACGAGCGTCGCGCCGCCATCTCCTGTGAGGTAGGCCTGGGCTTCGCGCGACGGCGTGTACTGCCGGTCGGCGTCACCGAGGTCGTCGAGGCGCGGACTCTCTCCGAGAGGAGGCATGGGCGGGAGCGCTTGATCCCCCTGCACGGCACGGACACGCGCCATGGTCTCTGCTTCCATGGCGGCAATGTCGGCGCGTGTCCACGCGTCGGCTGAATCGGCGGAGGCTTGTCGCGCGGCCTGAGCCGTCACGGTGCTGCCTACGACGATGATGGCGATCAAAGCACGCTTCATCGGTGCATACATCGAAGGTGTGTCCTCTGTTCGGGGAGAGGGTCGAGCGGGGACCCTGACTCCCTACTTGACAGGGCAATATTAGTCGTCTTTTCGCTTCTGTGCCACGTTCGGTAAGCGGGAACTTGGTCTTTGCAGAAGAGCGAATCGGTCTCAAACTGAACGAGTGTCGCAGTTTGTGACAAGCGAAGGCGTTCAGCGGGCGTGAAGTCATGACGGCGGATCCGTGCCGCGACGACGACGATGCGCTTCCTGAGTGCCGTTTCGCTAGAGAAGGCGGCGTTAGTCGACGTCGAGTGCAACCGGATTCGACGACGTGGCCCCCGGGGCGTCGGCATCCAGAACGAGCGCCTGCATCAGGAACCGGAATCCGCTGACCGAGGGCTCACCGGCGGGCATGTTTCCCGGAAATGCCAGCGTGCCCGATCCGTTGAGCGGCAGCGGCAGGAACACCGACGGGGGCCCGAGCGACACGTTCAGATGCGTGCCGTTCGGGAACGTGAGGTACTCGTCCACGAGGCCGATGATCAGGACGGCCGCCGGGTCGACGGGGTCGGTCGTGAGCCGGAGCTCGATCACGCCGCCGGGAAGCGTCGGATCGGGCGTGATGGCGAGGCTCGCGCCCCACGAGCCGGCCAAGGCCGTGATGTCCACCGTTCCGGCGGGCGGGATGATGGCTCCCGTGCCGTCGCCGGTTCCGTCGTACTCGGGCAGCGCGACGTCGGAGCCGTTGGCGCTGTTCGTCACACGCGAGATCTCACCGCGCAGCAGCGCGAACGACGGCTCGCTTCCCGCGTTGTCGGCGATGAGCCGAGCCGGGAACGAGAGGCCCACCTGGTCGGTGTCGACGTAGATGCGCTGGGCACCCTGGTTGTCGGACAGCGTGACGCGGTCGTTCGCGATGTCGCTGACGGCATGGACGAGCGCGAACGCGTCGTCATGTGGGTGGACGTCGAGCCAGGCCACCGAGCGTGGTTCTGCGACGAGAGTCCAGATGCTGCGCGGCGCGCGGTCGACGACCCGCCCGTCGAAGAAGTCGCACATGGCGGCCTCGTCGAGCACGGCCCACGAGTGTGTCGCGGGCTTCCCTGAACCGTCGACCGTTCCGGACGTGGGCGCGGCGACGAGCGTCCCGCCGCGCGAGTTGAGCTCATCGACGAGCGTCGTGCTCTGCGAGGGGAGCTCGACGAGCGTGTCGCCCGTGTCCCAGGTGATGTACGACGGGATGTCAGCGAGGTTCACGGCCGCCAAGGCGAAGGTCTCGTCGTGCGTCCCGGGGAAGGGCGGGTAGGTGCCCTGTTGGAACGACAGGCCCCCGGCGCTGCGATAGCTGAGCAGTTCGGTGGCCGGTGTGCCGCCGAAGTTCAGCGGGTGCTCGAGCCACGGCTGCACGCCGGCGTCGATGGCGTGCGTGAGGACCCAGTCGTAGGAGCCGGAGACGAGCCCGACGGCGGCGACCATGAGGCCGTCGCTCTCCCGATGACGACTCGCGAAGTTCGACACCACTCCGGCGCCCATCGAGAATCCGACCATGTAGATCCGCTCTTCGTCGACGCGGAACTGGTTGATCATCCACGCGATCGCGGTCTCGATGTGCTGCTGGCAGATCTCGGAGCCGAAGAGCTTGTCGTCGAGTCCGGTCACCGAGAGATAGAGCCACCCGCGCGCGTTGCACTCCTCATCGATCGTCGACTGACTCGAGACGCTCGCGGCCGAGGCGCCGAAGCCGTGGTAGGCGACGACGAGCGGACGGAACGACGGCGAGCTCGAATAGTCGTCGGGCAACTGGTACTCGATCGGCTCGACGAAGCCAGTGCCCGTGAGGGCCGTGTCGATGGTGTGCTTGACGGGGGACGCCGATCCGCCGACGAAGGCCGCGCCGAAGTTGGTCTGCGCCGACTCGAAACGGTCGGCGAACAGCAGCGACGTGCGCGGGCTGTCGGCCGTCATCGCAGGGAGTTTCGGCAGCGTCGAGAGGGACGGGGCCTTGTTGCCGGACGTGCTGACGACCTGCGCCATGCTGGGCGTGGCAAGTGAGACGAGCGCGGCGAGGGCGAAGAGGGCACGAGTCATGAGCGGCTGCTCCGGGTTGGCGGACGAGAGATCCCGTTTTGGTTTCGTCAGCCGAGGCAGCGTGGCTTGACACACAATCAGCCTAGCAAGCTGCGGCACATGTCATTCCGCTGGTGGCAGCATCCACCGAACCGACCTCCACGTTGCCCGACCTCGACGAATCCAGCGCTTCGCCCGCGGTCCGTCGTCTGGATCCCGGTCCGGGGGCCACCCCGAGCCAAGGCCCGTTCACCGCAGGCCGCTCGCAGGCTCCGGTGCGCGGAGCTGCGTCGTGGACGGGCGGCGGGATCGGCCGCGAACGGTCGGGAAACGAGTCAGCCGCCGAGCTGTTGCTCGAGTCGTGCGGCCAGTGGCGCGAGCCCGGCCGGGTCGAGGGGGGCGAGTGCGAGGTAGGCGCGCAGGTACTCGAGGGCCTCGGCAGGGAAGGCCTCGGCGAGTTCGTCCCCGGCCTTGGCCAGGGCCTCGGTGCGTTCGAGGTCGCCGTCGGCACAGGCGATCGCCGACTCGAAGTGCGCCCGCGCCGTCTCGAAGCTCCCCGCACGGGCATCGATGAGTCCGAGCTGGAGCTGCGCGCGGAAGAGGTCCGGCTCGAGTTCGACCGCACGCGCGAACAGCGCACGGGCTTCCGCGTACTTGCCGCCCTGAGCGCGGAGCGAGCCGAGGTTCGCGATGGCGCGGGCATACTCGGGGTCGATCTCGAGCACGCGCTGGAGTGCGCGGTCGCCTTCGTCGAGCAGACGCGTGTCGCCGTCGGCCGTGCGGTAGTAGAGGTTCAGGTACGTCGTCGCGATGCCGTAGGCGGCCTCGGCATCCTCGGGGTTCTCGAGGAGTCGCTGGCGGTAGCCGGCGCGATAGCGATGGACCTCGCGCAGGTACTCGGCGATGTCGGCGTGGTAGGTCGCGCGGTCGGCATGTTCGGGGCCGCGGCGCGCGAAGATCTGCTTGAGCGATTCGTGGGCGAGGGCGGCCTCCGAGCCGTAGGGGTCGCTCTCGAGGTAGTCGACGAAGAGGCGCTCGGCTGCGACATCGTCGTCCTTCAAAAGCGCCAGCTGCCCGGACAACAGGGCCTGGCCGGCGAACTCGGGAACGAAGCGCTGGGCCGCGGCCAGGTGTTCCTCGGCGCCTGCGAGGTCGCCCTCGTCCATGAGGATCTCTGCCAAGAACGCGTGCGCGCGCCCGTTACCCGGGTGGCGTGCGACCTCGCGCTCCCAGACGTCGCGCGCCTCGTCGTTGCGTCCGGCGTCCATCAACGCGAGGGCGCGGTAGTGGTCGGCGCCTTCGGGGAGCGTGTCGGCGGGCATCGCATCGAGCAGCTCGAGTGCTGCCGCGGGATCGCCGCGGCGCATCGACTCGATGACGTCGCTCAGCTCATTCTCCGAGACGCTCGGGTCGAACGTCGGGATGAGCGCGGGCTCGGATCCGCAGGCAGTGATCAGTGTGGCGACGACGAGCAGGGCGGCGAGGCGCATCGGGAGGCTCAGGGCGTGGGACGGAGAAGAGGCGAGGACGAGACGACGCCGCGCGTGGGCGCGAGCACCGTGTGTTGACCCGCGCGAACGAGGGCGCCGTCGATGACGTCGACCTCGCCGTGGGGCCAGTGGACCTCGAGTTGTTCGAGATCGCTCGTGCATGCCAGCGACACGGCGGGGGCCGAGGACGTCTGGAACGACGAGGCCGACAACAAGGGGCGCGCGAGAATGCGCCCGTTCGCTTCGCGTGCGACGACGAGCGCTCCGTACGCGTGTTCGCCGCCTTCGTGACGCAACGTCAGAAGGCGCAGCCGCGCGGGGTCGTCGGTGAGGTTCTCGTAGAGTCGCGGGGGCTCGTTGAGCGACAGGACGACGAGGTCGAGGTCGCCGTCGCCGTCGAGGTCGCCGCACACCACGGAGCGCCCGGGGTAGGGAGTCGTGTCGGCGAAGTCGCTCGGCGCGAACCTGCCGTCACCGCGCCCGCGGTGCAGGAGCTGCGGCTGGCGATAGGCGCTGCCGATGCGCGGGTCGTCGGCCTGCGCGTAGACATGGCCGTTGGAGACGAAGAGGTCGATGTGTCCGTCGCCATCGAAGTCGCGTAGCAGGACACCCCAGCCCAGCAGCGGTCGCGTCGAGCGTGCGATGCCCGCGGCCGCCGTGACGTCGCGGAAGAGCAGCGCACCGTCATTGCGGTAGACGGTGTGGGTTTCGTCGGAGAAGTTCGTCACGACGAGGTCGAGGTCGCCGTCGCCGTCGACATCGCCCGTGTCGACACCCATGCCGGCTTGCGGTGCGCCGGCCATGTCGGCGGCGGCTCCGGACATCGAGGAGACGTCTTCGAACGTGCCGTCGCCGCGGTTGTGCAGCACGACGTTGTCGACGGAGTCGTTCGCGACGTACAGGTCGGGGCGGCGATCGCCGTCGAGGTCCGTGAACAGCACGCCGAGTCCGTAGGCCGCCGGGACCGCGTCGAGGCCGGCCGCATCGGTGGCGTCTTCAAACCACGGCGCGCGATCGAGCCCGCGCAGGAAAACGTCGGGCTGCGGCGGAAGACCCGTGGGACCGCACATGACGTCGACGCCGTGGAAGCGACAAGGCGTGCCGTCGTCGAGGGCGCCGAGCGGCGGGTCGGCGGGATCGAGCTCGAGGTAGCGGACGAGATAGAGGTCGAGCAGGCCGTCGCCGTCGGCATCTGCCAGGGCGACGCTCGTCGTCCAGTCGAGCGGCGTGCGGCGCGAGGCGTGGAGTGGCTCGCCTTCGAAACGCAGCGTGTTCTCGGTGCTGCGGTTGAAGAAGAGCATGTCGCCGCCGTGGGCGCCGATCACGAGGTCGGGGCGTCCGTCGCGGTCGATGTCGGCCACGCCGACGCCCGTCGGCCAGCCGCCCATCACGATCGCGGCCTCGTCCGAGACATCCGTGAAGCGCAGGCCGCCGTCGTTGCGCAGGAGGTGGTGCTGGACCGGCACGCCGTCCACGAGATCGCTGCGCGTCGTGCCGTCGACGAGCAGCAGGTCGAGGTCGCCGTCGCCGTCGGCGTCGAAGAGCGCCGCACCATTGCCGTTCACGTCCAGGATCGTGTCCTGGCCGTCGGGTGTTCCGCAGCGCAGTGTGGGCAGCGCGGCGCCGATGTCGTCGACGCGCCGGAACGTCGCACCGGCGGGCGGCGGCGGCGAGCACGCACCGAGTGCGGCAGCAGTGGCGGCGGCAGTGACGAGGAGGCGGCGCGACATGGTGGAACCGGAGAGCTGTGGAACCGGGAAACGAGCGGGGCACGCAACATAGCAGCCGCGCAGACGTCAGATGCATCTGGGATCGACACGCCGGTACAGTGCGCCTCGTCCCACTCTCGAGAGATCCGATGTTCGACCTGCGCAGCGACACCGTCACCCGTCCTACGGATCACATGCGCGCAGCGATGGCTGCTGCCGAGGTCGGCGACGACGTCTTCGGCGACGACCCGACGACGAACGCTTTCGAGGCCTGGACGGCGCAGCTGCTCGGCAAGCCGGCGGCGCTGTTCGTCCCCTCGGGCACGATGGGCAACCAGATCTGCCTCGGCGTCCTCACGCGCCCGGGCGACGAGATCGTCGGCGAGTCGATGTGCCATATCCTCCAGCACGAGGTCGGTTCGGCGGCGCGCCTGTGGGGCGCCACGATCCGCACCGTCCAGGGTTCACGGGGCCTGATGGACGAGGGTGACGTGAAGGCCGTCTTCCGCGATGCCAGCGATATCCACCATCCGCGCACGGCCGTGCTGTCGATCGAGAACACGCACAACTTCGCCGGCGGTGTCGTCCTGCCGCTCGACTACGTCGATGCGATGGCCGACCTCGCGCACAGTCGCGGCGCGGCGTTGCATCTCGACGGGGCGCGCCTGATGAACGCCGTGGTGGCATCGGGGACGCCGGCGGCACGCATCCTGCGCGACGTTGACATGGTGTCGGTCTGCCTCTCGAAGGGCTTGGGCGCGCCGGTCGGGTCCGTGATCGCGGGGTCGAGCGAGCACATCGCGGCGGCGCGCAAGTTGCGCAAGGCGCTCGGTGGCGGCATGCGTCAGGTGGGCGTGTTGACGGCTGCCGCGCGGATCGCGTTGGAGCAGGGCCCCGAGGCGCTCGCCGACGACCATCGCCGGGCGCGCCAGCTCGCCATTGCTCTCAGCGAGGTCGAGGGAGTCGGCGTCGACCTCGAGACCGTGCAGACGAACATCGTCTTTGCGACGCTCGCAGCCGGCGGCGCCGAAGCCTTCGTCAACGCGTTGGCGCGGCGCGACATCGGCGCCTGTGCGATCGGCGACACGCAAGTGCGCTTCGTCTTCCACCGCGACGTCGGCGACGAGGCGCTCGAGGCCGTGCTCAGCGCCGTGCGCGACGAGCTCGGCTGATCCGCGAGCCCGGGTTGTTCACGTAGATAGCGTCGCGAGGGAGCGGCTGCGTCTAGAGGGCAAGGAGAACCGGCCTCTTTCGACAGGTCGGCGAAGTGACGCTTCGTTGTCCACAAGAGGCGTGCTGTTCGACGCGCCCTGCTGGCGCAGACGCATCCGAAGTCGCTTCCCCGTGAATCACACCACTAGGGATCGGCGCGCACGAAGAGGCGTCCGACGATCCACACCAACATCGAAACCTGCGCAGCCAGCACGACGGCGCCGCCGAGCACCGCGGGGATCGCCGCCACTGCGTTCGTCGCGAACAGCATGTCGCCGAGCAGATACCCGAGCCCACCGCCGATCAGCAGGGGGATCGACGTCACCCCGAGGATGAAGAACAACGCCATCATGACAAGGCTCTGCCGAGCGATCTGCGTCAGGCTCGCCTGCCCGTCGCTCGAGACCAACTTGGACGGCGCGAGCAGATGGGCGCCGTTCCAGACCGTCAGCTGCCAGAGGTTCAGGAGCGGGAGCGTCAACAGGGCGAGGATGACGGCCGGCCACCAAGTCGGCTCGACGAGGACGATCGCCCAGCCGCAGAGCACCCACTGCAGGACGCTGATCACGAATGCAGAGGGCAGCATCTGTCCCCATGCGATCGTCGTCGGTGAGGCCGGCAGCGAGCGCAGGAAGGCATACTTCTCCGTGTCGTCGCGGAAGTCGCAGCGAACGTACATCGGTCCCGCGAGCCCGAGAATCGACAGCATCGAGGCTGCAAGTCCCTCGAGTCGGCGTTCGTCGACGACGAAGGCCGACACCGTCCCGCCGACGACGACCATGTAGAGAAGCATGCCGTACGTCATACGCGCACGCTTGAGGGCGACGAGCTGCCGCCACGCGAACACGCCGGCACCGCCGAGCCGCGGGAGCATGCGCAGCGTGCGCCCCTTGGCCTCCTTGGCGCGGCTCCCGGCCGTCGGGATCTTCCCGGCCTGCGCCTGCTTGACCATCTTCGAGAAGCGCTCGCTCGTGGCGAGCGCGCTCTCGCGGATGTCGCCCTCGTGGCGCAACACGCTGCGTGCCGCGACGGCCGTGCCGGCGATGATGATCGCGGCGCCGCCGAGCGCGAGCCCGGGCGGGCCCGCCATGATCCACGCGAGCGGCTTGGCCGGCGCGGCGACGTAGCGCAGGACGTCGGCCGACATCGTCTGGCCGTCGTTCCACCAGGCGAGGCCGATGAGAAGGCCGATGAGTGCGAAACTCGTGAAGGCCAGCCAGCGTCCGCGGGCCTTGCGACGCGACGGTGGGAGGTGCTGGTGGGCCAGGTCGACGCGCGTCTGCAGCGCCGTCATGAGCACGAACGCGAGGGCGTAGGCGATGAACAGCCGCCAAGGTGCGACGTCGCCGAGGCGCAGGAAGGCGACGAAGATCACGACGCTCAGTGCCGCGCGGATCGAGGCGGCGATGAGGTGGTGTTCGAGGAGGTCGCGCGTCGTCAGCGGCCCGGGAAAGAGGAAGTGCACTTCCGAGGGGCGGAAGAAGACGGCGCCATTGCTCGCGCCGGCGACGAGCGTCAGCAGCGTGAGGGCGACGAGGCCCGTGCTGACGTAGAGCAGTCCGTTTTCACCGCCGATCGCGTGGCGCGAGTTCGCCCAGATGATGAGTGCGACGAGAGCGATGCCGAGGAGCGCGAGCAACGCCGTCTTGGGGCGCTTGAGGTTCGCGACGACCTTGCGCAGGTAGGCCCGACGCTGGAGTGCGCGTAGTTTCGCGAGCGCGGAGCGACCGTCGAGCGCGGGCAACGTCATGAGGCGTCGTCTTCGCTCGCTCGGATCAGGATGTCTTCGAGCGACGTCAGCCCCGCTTCGACGTCGGCGCGTGTCCCGCTCGCGTGCACGCGGCCGTTGTGAAGGATGATGAAGCGGTGTGAGAGCTTCTGTACGAACTCCATCTGGTGGCTCGAGATCAGCACCGCGGCACCGCGTTCGGCTGCCGCCTCGATCGCCTCGCTCATGCGCTTGCGACCCAGCGGATCGAGCCCCGAAAGCGGCTCGTCGAGCAACAGTGCGGTGGGCGCGTGCAGCAGCCCGCAGCAGATCATGACCTTCTGGCGCATTCCGCGTGACAGGCTCGAGGCCAGGGCGTTGCGCTTGTCGATGAGCGCGAAGTCGGCCAGCACGGCGTCGATCTTGCTCTCGCGATCCTCGACGCCGTAGAGCTCGGCCGTGAACAGCAGATGCTCGTAGACGGTGAGCGAGTCGAAGAGGCTCGGCGTGTCGGCGACGAAAGCCAGCGCGCGGCGCGCCTCCACGGCATCGGGCGTCATCGTGTGGCCGGCGATCGCGATCGTTCCCTGCGTGACGGGCAGGATTCCGGCGAGCATGCGAAGCAAGGTCGTCTTGCCAGCACCGTTGATGCCGACGAGTCCGACGATCTCGCCGGCCTGCACGTCGAATGAGATGTTGTCCACGGCGACAACGCGCCCGCCGTCAAACGTCTTCGTGACGCTTTCGACGCGGATGGGGGGCTCGCTCATCCTTCGTTCTCTGCCGGCGGGCGACCGAAGAAGACGTCGGCGCGCGGCGCGGGGTGGCCGAACTGACGGCGCCACGTGTTGAGCTGACCGACGTGCGTGAGCGCATCAGCCAGCGGGCCGTTGATGACGTGCCAGAAGGAGGCATCGTTCTTGCGCGCGATCCGCACCGCTGCGAGCGAGTCGTCGTGGCTAGATGCGAGTACGGCGCGCGTGGCCGCGAGTTCGCTCAGTGTTGCTCGCCGCAAGATCTCGAGATCGGAGGTGTCGAGGGACTCGGCGACGTGGCTGTCGTCGAGAATGGTGTGCACGAAGCGCGCGAGTTTGTGGATGTGGACAACGACTTCGCCGAACGTCATCGCATCGGCGCTCGAGCGCCAGTCGGGCGCCTCGGGTGGAAGGTCTTCCGTGGCCCAGCGGTAGCGGAACGCAAGGCCGTCGACGAGGCGCATCAAGACCCCGCAGGCGTCGATGCGTTCCGGCGCGGTGGGTAGCGTCGTGTAGGGAAGGGCGTCGTCGGGCACCGTCACGCTCGAGCCGGCATGCGGGTGAGCGCGGATGAGTCACGGACGATCTGCTGCGGTCGCATCTGAAACCTCGCTTCGCCTTGCCGGCGAGCCGAGCTGCGATTTCGCGACGATCGTTCGTGAATGACCAGGGTCAGTGCTCTTCGCTGGCGAGGTTGCGATTCCACTCGGGGATCACGACGCGCACGGGGACCTTACCGTTCGGGATGCACTGACACGACAGGCGCGACTGACCGGTGAGGCCGGGAGCCAGGTCGAGCATGTCCTCTTCGTCCTCGGTCGACTCGGAGCACGACTCGAGCCCTGCCTCGACGTGGACGTGGCATGTCGAGCAGGCGCAGACTCCGCCGCAGGCATGATCGATGTCGATTCCGGCACCGAGCGCGATGTCGAGAATGCTGCCCGGAAGGCCGTCATGGCCGTACGGGAACTTCGCCGGGTCGACTTCGACGGTGCGCTCCTCACCCGTGTCGCCCGCGACGTAGGTCACGGTGTACTTCTCGGTGGGGAGTTCGGCCTGGACGTCGTCGATGTAGGGGTTGCTGCCACCCATCGGGGTGTCGTCTCACGATGAGGAGTGGAACGGAGGAGACCCGGGGTCTCCGATGCGTCCGAAGATAGCGCCCAGGATCCCGAGACACCACGACGACCGGGTTTCAGTCACCCACGCCCGTCGACGAAATGACAGGTCCGTCACTAAGCCGGGTTGTTCATGGACGATCGCCGCGAGGTTGCAGCTGGGCTTTGCTGGCAGGGCGAAGCGTACGTTTCTGACCAGTGTTGGCCATTGAGGATCAGAAACGTTGCTTCAACGCTGCCAGGAAGGATTCAGCTGCAACCGCAGCAGACCGTCCGTGAACGAACCCGGCTAAGCCCGCCCCAGCCACCTGGCTTGAAAGAGACTTCATGGACCAGAGCGCCGCGATCCACCGTCCCGAGTGCTTGCCTCCGAATCGCCGCGGGGATCTTCCGAGTCTCTTCGGGATTCCGATGCGCACGATGGCCCTGCTCATCCTGTTTCTGGTCACGATCGACTCGCTCGCGACGATCTTCGTGTTGCGATCTGGGACGGGCACCGAGATCAACCCGGCCATGTCGTGGTTGATCGGCCACGGCGAGGTGCCGTTCCTGATGACGCGCGTGACGCTCGCCGGGCTCTGCGGCCTGTGGCTCTGTTGGCGCGCTCACCACCCATACTCGAGGATCGCCGTCGTGGCAGCCCTCTCGATCTTCATGCCCGTCATCGGCCTTCACATCTACAACCAGGCCTTCTTGAGCAGCATCAACTCGGCGCACGAGGTCTATCTCGGCCCGCAGGTCGTGCCGCTCTTCGTTGCGCCCTGACGCGTCGCCGGTCGGTGAACTGAGCGCGAGGCCGGAGATGGTGCATGGTGCGAGGAGGGGGAGTCGAACCCCCACGGGTTGCCCCACTGGATCCTAAATCCAGCGCGTCTACCGATTCCGCCATCCTCGCCTCGACGCACGCATTGTGGACTGCCGTGCGACGACGTCAATGTCGGGCGTGAGTGTCAGGTGAGAGCGGCGGTGCGTTCGTTCTCGGCGCGCAGATGGTTGAGTGCCGAGCCGGCGCGGAACCACTCCACCTGGAGAGCGCTCAGCGTGTGACTGGCCGTGAAGCTGTCGGTCGAGCCGTCCTCGTGCGTGATGGTCACGTTGACGGTGCTGCCCGGCGCGAGCGTGTCGATGCCGTCGAACGACAGGCGGTCCTTCTCTTGGATCAAGTCCCAGGCCGACTCGTTGTCGAAGGTCAGCGCCAAGACGCCCTGTTTCTTGAGGTTCGTCTCGGCGATGCGCGCAAAGCTGCGTGCGATCACGGCACGGGCGCCGAGGAAGCGCGGCGACATGGCCGCGTGCTCGCGCGAACTGCCCTCGCCGTAGTTGACGTCGCCGATCACGACCCAGCCGAGCCCGGCGTCGCGGTAGCTCTTCGCGATCTCGGGGAAGGGCACGTCGGTCTCGCCCGTGAGCACGTTCGTGCCGTGGCCCTGACCACCCGTGTAGGCGTTGATCGCACCGATGTACGAGTTCATCGCGATGTTCTGCAGGTGTCCGCGATACTTGAGCCAGATACCGGCCGGGGAGATATGGTCGGTCGTGCACTTGCCCTTGACCTTCACGAGCACGGGCAGGTTCTTCAACTCGTCGTTCGTGATGGGCTCGAACGGCTCGAGCAGCTGCAGGCGTTCGCTGTCCTCGGCGACGTCGAGGTCGACGGTGACGCCGCGCGGTGGCGGGGCGACGTAGCCGCGGTCGCTCATGGCGAAGCCCGAGACGGGAAGGTCGTCGCCGCGCGGCGGGTCGAGCAGGATTTCTTCGCCCTCGTCGTTGAGGATCGTGTCGCGTCGCGGATCGAAGTCGAGTCGGCCCGAGAGGGCCATCGCCACGACCAAGTCCGGGCTGCCGATGAAGGCGAGCGTGTCGTGGTTGCCGTCGTTGCGTCCCGAGAAGTTGCGGTTGAAGGACGTGACGATCGTGTTGACCTCGCCCTTCTTCACGTCGTCGCGCTGCCACTGACCGATGCACGGGCCGCAGGCGTTGGCGAGCACGACGGCACCGATGTCTTCGAGTTCCTTCATCTGCCCGTCGCGGCGGATCGTGTCGTCGACGTTGTAGCTGCCCGGCGTCACCATGAGACTCGTCTTGAGCTTCAGTCCCTTGGCCTTGGCCTGACGCGCGATCGAGGCGGCGCGGTCCATGTCTTCGTAGGACGAGTTCGTACACGATCCGATGAGGGCGGCCGAGATCTCCGCGGGCCACCCTTCATCCTTGACCTCTTGCTGAAGGTCGGCCACGTCGCGCGCACGGTCGGGCGTGTGCGGGCCGACGAGGATCGGCGGCAGGTCGGAGAGGTCGATCTCGACGACCTGGTCGTAATACTTGCTCGGGTCGGCCTCGACCTCGGCGTCGGGACGCAGGAGCGCCGCATGCGCTTCGCAGAGTTCGGCGATGTCCGCGCGCTTCGTCGAACGCAGGTACTTCGCCATGTGCTCGTCGTAGGGGAAGATCGAACACGTCGCGCCGAGCTCGGCGCCCATGTTGCAGATCGTGCCCTTGCCCGTGGCCGAGAACGACCGCGCGCCTTCGCCGAAGTACTCGACGATCGCGCCCGTTCCGCCCTTCACGGTGAGCTTGTCGAGCACCTTCAGGATGACGTCCTTCGAGGCCGTCCATCCGTCCATGGTGCCCTTCAGATGCACGCCGATGAGCTTCGGGAAGCGCACGCTGAACGGAAGGCCTGCCATGACCTCCATCGCGTCGGCGCCGCCCACGCCGATCGCCACCATGCCGAGCCCACCGGCGTTGGGCGTGTGGCTGTCGGTGCCGATCATGAGACCGCCGGGGAACGCGTAGTTCTCGAGGACGACCTGGTGGATGATGCCCGCGCCGGGCTCCCAGAAGCCGAGGCCGAACTTCGCGGACGCCGACTTCAGGAACGAGTAGACCTCGGAGTTCTCTTCATTGGCGACGGCGAGGTCGCGCTCCTTGCCGACGCGCGCACGGATGAGGTGGTCGCAGTGCACGGTTGCAGGCACGGCGGTCTCTTCGCGGCCGGTCATGGCGAACTGCAGCAGCGCCATCTGAGCCGTGGCGTCCTGCATCGCGACGCGATCCGGCTGCAGGTCGACGTAGGTCTTGCCGCGCTCGGGCAGCGGTCCATCGGGGTCGCGCAAGTGGCTGTAGAGGATCTTCTCAGCCAGGGTGAGCGGTCGACCGAGCCTCTGACGCACCGATGCGTGGATGTCGGAGAGGCGGCCGTAGAGGGCTTCGATGGCAGCGAGCTGGTCGTTCATGGCAGGCAATTTCTCGAACGGTGGGCGAACAGGGTGCCAGTATCTCACACGAGGCCACCCGCCGCGAACTGGTGGACTCCATTCCGATGCCCGCCGAGGGCCGCCGGTTGCCACTCACGTCATGGCCCGCGCGCCGTCGATGTGGTAGATCTCTGCCCTCTGGCCGGCATTCGACCGGCTGGTCACTCGGAGTTGGAGAGAAAACGGTGCACGTGACAGGTGAATGCGAGATGTGCGGCGAGCCCGGCAACCGAGTGCAGATCAAGCCGAAAGGCGGACAGCTTCCGCGCGGTGTCGTTGCGCACGGCGGCAGCACGATCGTGCTGTGCCCGAAGCACCTCTACACGATGCACGGCTTCTTCCCGCAGCTCACGGACGACGGCGCCACCGATCGCCGCTCGCGCCGCGCGGAGTTCCGCAAGCGACTCCAACGCACCGTCGCCTGACTGCGTCAGGGCAGCGCGAGCGTCTCAGTCCCGGCGCGTTCTGCGGGCATGCTCGTGGATGACGAGCGGCAGCGCGCCAGCGCGCTCCACCGCTCGCCACAGGCCGAGCGTCAACGACCTTCGCTGATCACTTCGACGGGAGCGATCTCCTCGAGGCTCTCCTTGATGGCCTTGGCGTCGCCGACGACCACGATCGTCATCTGATCGGGGTCGAGCAGCGCCTGGGCCACCTCGGCGACATCGGCGGACGTCGTTTGCGAGATGCGCTTGAGGTAGGTGTTCCAGTAGTCGCGCGGCAGATCGTTGAGCTCGAGCGTCCAGAGACGACCCGAGACGGCTTGCGGCGTCTCGAGCGATCCGGCGAACGAACCGGCGAGGTATGACACCGCGTCACTGAGCTCGGCGTCGGTCGGTGGGACGTCGCGCATGCGTTCGACCTCCTCGATGACGGCGCGCACGGTCTCGGCCGTCGTCTCCGTCTTCGTGAACGTACGCACGCCGAAGGTTCCGCCGAGGCGGCGGCTCGACAGCCCGCCACTGGCGCCGTACGTGAGTCCCTTCTCGACGCGGATCGACTCCATGAGTCGGCTCGAGAAGGCACCGCCGAACACCTGCGTCAGGACGACGCCCGGTGCGTACATCGCGTGGTCGCGCGTGATGCCCTCGTGCCCGGCGCGGATCTCGCTCTGGATGGCACCCGGCTTGTCGACGAGACGGATCACCGTGCCGCGGCGCGCCGTCTTGGCGAGCGGCGGGCGTGGCGTCGGCGTGCCGTCGCCTTCCCACGTGCCGAGGTAGCGCTTCACCGAGGCCTCGACGGCTTCGGCGTCCACGTCACCGACGACGTAGAGCACGGCGTTCTCGGGCAGCGCATTGGCGTGCCACCACTCTTCGAGCACGCCGTTCGAGAGCTCTTGAACGTCTTCGGACGTCCCTTCGGCCGGACGGGCGTAGACGTGGTCGCCCCAGAGCGCGGCGTCGAACGAGCGGTCGGCGATGACCGTCGGCGTCGTCTCGGTGATGGCCATGCCCGTCACGGTCTGGTCGCGCAGAGTCTTGAACTCCTTGGCATCGAAGGCCGGCACCTGCACGACCTCGCTCAGCAGGCGCAACGCGCGGTCGAACTGGTCGGGCAGCGCTGCGACGTTGACGGACATCGAGTCGTGCTCGGCCGTGGCAGCGAGCGAGATCGCGTGCTGCTCCAGCTCGGCCGCGAGCGTCTCGGCGTCGCGCACGAACGTGCCGCGCGTGATCATCGATGCGGCCATCGCGGCCGTGCCCGCGAAGTCGGGGTCTTCGGTGAACGCACCGACGCGGAAGCGCAGGCTCGCGGAGACGAACGGCACTTCGTCGTTCTCGACGACGACGAGCTTGAGCCCGTTCTCCAGCAGGCGTTCGTCACCAGAGATGTCGATGTCGACGGCCAGCGGCGGTGCCACGGGCGGAGCCTCGGGGTAGCCCTTCGGCGGCGTGGCCTCGGCCTTCGGCCCCTGCGCCACGGCACGACGGCCCGCGTCGATCTCTTCCTCCTCGGCCTGCTCCTGGCCCTTGCCGCCGCCGCCGAGCGAGAGCACGGTGCCGAGCATCGACTTGATGCCCGGCTCGATCACGATCTCGTTGGCCAGCTCTTCGACGAGGTAGGTGTTGGCGACGCGCTTGAGGTCGTCGGCCGTCACCGTCCGCACGCGGTTGAAGTAGGTGTTCGCACGCTGGGCATCGCCCTCGAGCACGTGCGCCGAGCCGAGCAGGTTGGCCTTGCTCGCCACCGTCAGGGCCTCGGTGACCTGCGAGCGCGCGATCTGGTTGCGAACCTTGGCGAGTTCGGCGTCCGTCACCCCGTCCTTCTTGACGAGCTCGACCTGCTCCCAGAGCGCATCCATGATCTTGTCGGTGTCGCCGAAGGGCATTGCGATTCCGGCGAGTGCCGCGAATCCAGCTTGCTCCATGCCGATGTAGATGCCGAGCGCCATCGCCGCGGCGTCCTTGCGACGCACCACGTCGACGTAGACGCGACTCGATTCACCGCCGCCGAGGATCTGCATGAGCATGTCGAGCGGCAGGGCGTCGTCGTGTCCCTGGGGGACGCCACGGAACGCCAGCGCGGCGATCGGCACGGGGCCGTTCTTGGGCTCGAGTTCGATGCGACGCTTCTGTGTCTGGGTGGGCTCGGCTTCATGCGTGACGCGCGGCGGCGGATCACAACGCGGGATCCATCCGAAGCTCTTGCGCGCGAGCTTGCGTACCTCGGCGTGGTCGACGTCGCCGACGACGACGAGCGTGGCGTTGTTGGGGACGTAGTACGTTTCCCAGAAGTCCATCAGCTCGTCGACGGATGCGGCCTGGAGGTGATCGAGATCACCGATCGGCGACCAGCGGTACGGGTGTGTCGTGAAGAGGAAGTCGAGCACGGCGGGGAGCATGTCGCCGTAGGGCTGATTGCGTCCCATGCGCCACTCTTCCTTGACGACGTTGCGCTCGGTGGCGAACCCGCCTTCATCGACGCGCAGGTTCGCCATGCGTTCGGCCTCCATCCACAGCACCATCTCGAGCTGGTTGGACGGGAACTCCTGAACGTAGACGGTTTGGTCGAACGCTGTGTAGGCGTTGCAGTTGCCGCCTGTCCGTCGCACGTAGTCGAAGTGCTCCTTGTTGCCGAGCTTCTCGGTGCCGCGGAACATCATGTGCTCGAACATGTGCGCGAACCCGTTGCGGTCGGGGCGCTCGTCCTTGCTGCCGACGTGGTACCAGAGCTGCACGGCGGCGATCGGCGTGCTGTCGTCTTCGAGCGAGATCACGCGCAGGCCGTTCTCGAGCACGGTCTCTTCGTAAGGGAAGCGACCGTTGCCGCGTCGGATCTGTCCGGGGCGGAGTTCGGGCGCGTCGGCTGTCGTCGTGGCGGTCGGCTCTGTGGCCACGGCGGCAGGGGAGCCGACCAGGGCGAGCGACGCGAAGAGGGCGAGGTTTACGAGTCGACGCATCAAAGCGCTCCGTGCAGTGGGGACACAGGGGAGAACGGGGGGAACTCAGCGGGAGTGTGTGCGGCAGATCTCAACGATCGAGCGTCACAGCGATTGCGCATCCTAACCAGTCGATCTCGTGCGAGGATGGCTGACCGATGGCGGTGAGCCCCCGTGGGGCGCCGCCGAGCTGCACATCGCGAACGGTGCGCCCCTCGCGATGACCGATGCGGGTCTCGGGCAGTCCCGCCTCCTCGAGAGAGCAGGGTGATGCGTCGAGTTCTGCCGGTCTACGACGGTTGTGTCAACGAGTTGGCTGGTGGGGCCCGACAGCGGGGCGGATGCGGGGAGACGGGGTGGCGAGCCCTTGCTGCGTCGCTGCTTGTTGCCGTTGGGGCGACGGCGCAGGTCGGGCCGATCGTGTACGTGGATGACAGCGCCACGGGCGCCGCCGACGGAACGTCGTGGACCGACGCGTTCGTCGATCTCAACGACGGGCTCGCGGCGGCGTCGCTGCACGGCGAGGCCGAGGTCTGGATCGCCGAAGGTGTCTATCGCCCGGACGGCGGAACGCTCGAGCGCGATCGCTCGTTCGTCGTCCCGTCGGGCAGTCGCCTCTACGGCGGCTTCGTCGGCGACGAACAGCTGCTCATCTCGCGCGATCCCGAGCGCTGCGTCACGCTGCTCTCGGGCGACCTTCGCGGCGACGACGACCTCGGTGGCATCGACGACAACAGCCATCACATCATCGTCATCGACGAGCCGTTCGGCATCCAGTCGTTCATCGACGGCCTGACGATTCGCGGCGGCTCGGCCCACGGCGCGCCCGAACCGAGGGGCGCGGGGATGCTCATTCGCGCTGGCGGTGTGTCCGTCGACCATGTGCGTTTCGAGAATAACCACGCCGTCGACGGAGGCGCGGTCTTCGTCACGACGGCTGGCGCGGGCGGCTTCACCCGCTGTGTCTTCCTCGCCAACGAAGCGAGTGGGTCGGGCGGTGCGATGGCTGCCGCCGACGTCGCGTTCCCGACGGTGATCGGGTCGCGCTTCCACGGCAACATCGCGCAGCTGCATGGTGGGGCGTTGGCTTCCGTCGAGAAGGGTGCGTTCGCGATCCTGAACTCGATCTTCACGGGCAACGTCGCTGTCTCGGGACGCGGCGGCGCCGTTGCCGCCAGTGACGGCGATCTCGTCATGCACGGCACGACCGTCGTCGACAACGCGGCCGGGAACGGGGCTGACGCACTCTCCTTCGGTACGGCGCTGTTCCAGCTCACGGGTTCGGCGATCTGGGGGCCGGACGGGGGCGTGGCCCTGTTCGAGAACGTCGGAGGCGCCGGGTTCTTGCTCGCCGATGTAAATGCGATCAAGGGCTGGGACTCGTTGCCGTACCCGACGGGGACGACGATCGACACCGAGCCGTTGTTCGTCGATGTGGACGGCGACGATGACGTGCTCGGCACCGAGGACGACGATGTGCGACTCCGTCCGACCTCGCCGCTGATCGATGCCGGCGCCTACGGCCCCGGGACGACCTTCGACGTCAACGGACGCTCGCGCCTGCTGGACGGAACACTCGACGGCGAGCTGCGCGTCGACATCGGCGCGCACGAGCACACGCATGTCGTCCTGCGCACCGTCAACCGTGTGGCGCCGGGTTCGACGTTGACGCTCGACGTGCGGGCCGACGCCTTACTCGACGTCACGCTGCTTGCCTCCCCGGCCGGCGGTTCTCTTTTCGACTGGACCTACGGCGCGGTGTTGCTCGACCTGCCGTCCCTGATCATCTTCGAGCCGCTGGGCGGACAGCGGACGGTCAGCTACGACATCCCGCTCGGAATCGAGCCCATGGCGATGCACTTCCAGCTGTTCGCAGGGATCGAAGGCCGCGACATCGGAAACGGGTCGAACGCCGTCGTCGTCGCGATCGAGTGACCTGCGCTCAGCGCTGCGTTCGCGCTCGATCAAGCAGCAGCGCGGCGGCATGGTCGTCGGGGTCGAGTCGCGTCGCCGTTTCGAGCGCCGCGATCGCGGCTGAGCGTTCCCCGGTTTCCAGCAGCGCCTCACCGAGCTTGCGCTGCGCCTCGGCCGATGCGGGGCGAAGCTCGGCGGCCCGGCGCAAGGGGGCGACGGCCTCGGCGCGCCGACCGAGTGCAGCCAGCAGCGTGCCCAGGCTCGCGTGCGCCTCTGCGTAGCCCGGGTCGGCACGAGCGGCGTCGCGGAGCGCAGCTTCGGCCTCGGTGTAGCGGCGCAGGCGTGCGAGGGCCGTGCCGCGGTTGTTGTGCGCGCGGGCGTAGTCCGGCGCTCGTGCGATGAGTGCGTCGAGCAACTCGAGTGCGCGTTCGGCGTCGCCGAGGCGGAGGTGCATCAGCGCGAGGTTGTTCGAGGCCGAGAGCTTGTCGGGTTGCAGGGATGTGCTCTTCTCGAAGTGTGGGATGGCCTCGGCGTAGCGCCCCAACGACGCGAGGGCCTCGGCCAGGTTGTAGGCCGCCTCGGCGTATCCGGGGTCGACGGCGAGGGCGGCCTCGAGCGGGGCGATCGCGTCTGCCGGTCGTCCGTCTTGGAGGGCGAAGGTGCCGGTGAGGAAGTGCGACTCGGCGTCGCCGCCTCCCGCGAGTGCACTGGCGTCGGCCGCGAGCGCCGCGGCCTCGTCGCGCTTGCCGGCCCAGCCGAGGACCTTCGCGAGATTACGTAGGGCGACCACGTGGTCGCGGACGTCGATCGAGTTTTGCACGGCTTGGTAGATCGCGGCGCGCGCGGGGGCGTCGAGGGGGCTGATCGGTCCGCGGACGTCGAGCGCCACGAGTTCATCGAAGAGTGCCTGGCCGAGGAGCCAATGCATCTCGATCGTCGGGTGGACGTGGTCGAAGAAGAGGTCACGTCCGGGGATACCGTGGCCGCCTGCTGCGCGGCTGCGACCGTCGACAAGGGTGACGAAGTCGACGAGCGGTGCGCCGGCGCGCTCGGCCGCGGCGCGCACGAGGTCGGGCACGGGGCTGATGGCGCGCAGCGGGCAGATGTCTTCGTCGCGCGCGGCGACGAACGCCGCGCGGGCGGCTTCGACCTTACCGGTCTCGAAGAGCGCTTCGCCGAGGCGATATTGGGCGAGAGCGAAGCGAGGGTCGGCGTCGACGGCCGCGCGCCAGGCCTCGACGCGGACGGCGGCCGGCGCGCTGGCAAGCGACGCAGCCCGGGCGCGCAGGTCGGCCGCGCGTGCGAGGGTTGCCGCGGGCAGCGCGGCGTCGGGCTCGCTGGCGAAGGGCGTGCAGTCGCGCAGCTGGCCGGCCGGCGTGACGAACACAACGGGCACGCCGGCGTCAGCAGCGCGGCCGGCCATGCGGTCGAGGTTGAAGCGCAGGTGTTCGAGCACCGAGGTTCGCCAGGCGTCGTCGCGGTCGTAGTCGTCGGGGCCGATGACGTCGAGGCGCGTGGAGACCTCGTCCGAGATGGTCTCGGGCGCGGATCGTGTGAACAGGGCGCGGGCGGCCGTGAACGTGCGCAGGTGGCTCAAGGCCGAGCCGGCTGACAGGACCCAGGCGGGGACGTCGGCGAGTTCGCCGTACGTGCGGTCTTCGAGGAACTCGTTGTGTCCGGTGTAGATGATGACGAGGTCGGCGTCGCGCGTGAGCACTTCGTCGAGCACGAGGGCGACGCGGTAGCTCGCATAGCTGACGCCGCCGGCGTTGATGACCTCGAAGCGTCCGGGGGCCGCCGTGTCGAGCAGGGCGCGTAGCCAGCCGCAGAAGGACGTCCGGTCGTCGTAGGGACGTCCGAAGGTCGTCGAGCCGCCGAGACAGAAGATGCGCGTGACGTCGTCGGGTTTGTCGACGGCGAAGGACTGGTCGTTGAACCACTTCGCCTTCGATGCGGCCGTCGTGTAGCGCGCGCCGGTGTCGTCGACCACGAACAGTGGCGTTCTCGAGAAGCCGACGTACGGGTCGTCGCCGACCGCTGCAGGCTCGACGCCGGCGAGCGCCAGGAGCGCCTCGAGTGCGGCGAAGAACGCGATGACGACCAGCGGCGTGACGACGCCTCCGAGCAGGAGCCGTCGCGGCCAACGGGCTGGTCGCCGGCGTCGTGGTTCGTGGCCCGTCACTCCGTTCACCCGGTTGGTCACCCCGTCAGTAACGCGTTCAGTCACCCGGCCAGTTGCCGATGTCAGCGCTCGCCCGCGCGAGCGCCAACCCTGAAAACTAGCGCCCACCCATGAAGCAAGCGAGCCTCGCGTCCTGCACGGCTGCGAGAGTGCAGGACATCGATGTTTCACGTTCGAGTGGAACGCCGAGGCTCGTGACGAAAGCTCCGCGCGCGACGAAACGTGAGCATCGAAGAGGCCGCGTTCTTCCCGAACGAGAGGTGCCACGAGCCTCCGTGGATGGGGTCCACACACCATCCACCCGAAAAGCCACCTTCGTCTTTGGCGCAGGCGCAGCCACGCGTCCTGACCTTTCCCCGGTTTGGTGGACAGTCAGTTAAGCCCCACCAAGCACAGCGCTCGATGACGGCGGTTGATTCGGCACCTCAGCGTGCGGCGTGCCTGACAGCCCTGGGCTGGCTGGC
>JAJDEO010000044.1 GCA_029259745.1 Planctomycetota bacterium | reverse complement strand
GTTGATCCTCGGGGACGGTTGGTGCGAGATGTTGGGCGGCTTTGCAGGTGGCTTCGGGGTGCTTGTTGAGTCGGTGGGTGGTCGTGGCCTGCGAGGCGTGAACTGACGCGTCGTCCGTCTTCGTGTCAGCCGCGCGGAGTGGAGCCCTTGCGGAGCTCAGGCGGAGCGCGGCGTACCGCGCGCGTTGCGGCGTTGCTGTCGGTCCGTGGCAAACGATGGCTCGGTGTTCATGCCGGGGGCGCGTGTATCGATGATCCTCGGGGACCGTCGGTGCGAGAACGTGATGGGCGTTGCAAGTGGCTGGTGTGCTTGTTGGATCGGTAGGTGGTCTTGGGCTTCGATACGTGAGCTGACGGGTCGTTCGTCCTCGGGTCAGCCGCGCGGAGTGGAGCCCTTGCGGAGCTCAGGCGGAGCGCGGCGTACCGCGCGCGCTGTGCTTTGCTGTCGGTGCGAGGCAAACGATGGCTCGGTGTTCAAGCCGGGCTGGAAGGCGCGTGTATCGATGATCCTCGGGGACGGTCGGTGCGAGAAGGTGTCGGGCGTTGCAGGTGGCCTTGCCGTGCTTGTTGAGTCGGTAGGTGGTCTTGGGCTTCGATACGTGAGCTGACGGGTCGTTCGTCCTCGGGTCAGTCGCGCGGAGTGGAGCCCTTGCGGAGCTCAGGCGGAGCGCGGCGTACGCGCGCGCTGCGCTTTGCTGTCGGTGCGAGGCAAACGATGGCTCGGTGTTCATGCCGGGCCGGAAGGCGCGTGTATCGATGGTTGCAGGTGCCTTGCCGTGCTTGTTGAGTCTGTGGGTGCTCTTGGGCTTCGATAGCAGCGTGTTGAAGAACAACTTGGCGCGTGCTACGCGTCGAATGAGTTTTTCAACGCGCTGATAGGTGACCTGACGCGTCGTCCGCGCGTGTCGTGGCGTGCTGTGCAGGTCCGTTGACCGATGGCGACGATTGCAGGCATGAACAGTACGAGCCGCCGGCAGACGACGGCTCGATCGTTGGCATGCATGTATGCCTTCTTCCGTGCACTCGACACGGCGTTCTGCGTGCTCGCAGCTCACGGTTTGTGCACGGAAGCGTCGACGCGCTCGCGGGCTTAACCTCTGGGCCGTCTTGACGAATGCTATGGTCGGCGCGACCGTCAACGATTCGGAGGGGAATGCATGATCGCGAGAGCATGTCTGGTTTGTGTTGTGTTGATCGGGGCGTCCGCTCCATGGGTGCAAGGGCAGTCCGTCGTCGCTGAACTCGCGGGCGTGAGTGCGCCACTCGTCAACGAGAGCGTGACGGAGCCGACGCCCGTCTTCAGTTTCGCGTTCGTCGGGTGCAACCGGATCGATCGTGACGACATCGACAGGACTAACAATCCGTCGACGGCAAACGTCGCGGCGCTCAAGAGGCTGTTCAATGACATGAACGAACTCGAGCGGCGACCGGACCTCTTCTTCTTCCTCGGTGACATGGTCTTCGGGCTCGGTAACGAGTACCGGCTGAAGGACGAACTCAGCGCCTGGGTCGATGAGTACGATGACATTCAGAAAGAGCTGAAGAAGACGCCCGGGTTCAAGCAGATCGAGATGGTCGCCGTACCCGGCAATCACGAGATGCTGAGGTTTCGCAAACCAAGTGAGTACGAAGTGGGCGGGAAGAAGTACTTCACGAGTGAAGGCGAGTATCCTCTCGAGAACTCGATCGACAGGTGGATGACAGCGATGAGCCGGTTCATTCCCGCCAACAGGGACAAGGTCACGACGGATAGTCACCTGAACCAGGCCACGTTCGCTTTCACACGAAAGAACGTGGGGTTCGTCGTGATGAACACGGACACCTTCAACACGTTGCCGAACCTTCCGAACGAACCAGCGCTGGGCAAGGAAGGAATGATCCCCAGGAAGTGGATCGCTGCGAAGGTGAAGGAGTACCAGAAAGACACGGGCATCGATCATGTCTTCGTGCTCGGTCACAAGCCCTACTACGTCTACCGATCCGAGAAAGTCGACGGTCAGTGGGTCCGGGACTTCTACCCGACCACAGGTCACCAGGGGCTCCCTGATGGTAAAGCGCTCTGGCGTGATCTCCGAAGCGCAGAAGTGGTGGCGATGCTCTCAGCGCACGTGCACGAGTACCAGCGGGTGCAGCCGGACGCTCCGGGTCCGTACCAGATCATCGCCGGCAATGCGGGAAGCACTCGCCCCAGCTTCTTCGGGTACTCGCTCATCACGATCATGAGCGACAACACCATCGACCTTGCGTCATACGGCTACACCGTCAACTCGGCCGATTACATGCTCGAGTCGACCTCTCCGACGATCATCCGCGATCAGACGACGTTGACATGGTCGAAGAACGGCACGTCGTTTCCGTGAGAGGTGCGGTAGCTGATCGTCTCGTCGAGCGAAGACGGCATTCAGTGGTCGCGACGTCCTGAGCGCATGAAACGCATCGCAGTGATCGGAGCGAGTTTACTGCTCGCGGGATGCACTGCGCTGCATGAGGCGTCGGAGGTTCTGCACGTCGGGGTGAGTACGTCCTTTCCTCCCGACTACCGCGTTTACGCGCGCGCTCCGCTCTGGCTCGGTGTCGAGCTCTCTTCGATCGACTCGATCACGTCGTTCGGCAGCGACTTCGGCGAGTCCTGCGTCTGGACGGACACGGGCGCGGGGCTCGTCGTCTTCGGAGGCACACGCCGCACGGCTTCGGGTGCCGGCCGTCCCTACGTCGACGAACTTCATCTCCTCGCATCGGTCCCCCTCACCGACACGCGCGCGCCATTCGTCGTTCCGACGCGCATCGAGGCCGGCGTTCACGTCGCCCTTGTCGGCGTGTCCGTCGGCGTCGACCCGGTGCAGCTCGTCGACGCACTCACGGCTCTCGCCGGCTACGACCTCCTCGGCGACGATCCCAGCGCGCCCGGAGCTTCTCCGACGGAACCCGGCGCCGCTCGCACCCCGATATGACCCACCGGACTCGCGGCCCCGGCCTGAGCGCTGGAGCCATAGGGTGACCGTGCGTCATCCGTGACGCATTGCGGATCGCGAGCGGCGCCGATGGTTCACGACGAATCCGGGGGCAACGGGCGCGTGCCCTTCGCCCCCGGACGGTGATGCATCGGATCGGCGGACCGTTGTCATCGTGGGACCTGGCTCAGACCGCACGGCGACCGCTTGCACGGTCCCGAGGTCGCGCCGCTCGTGCGCGTCATTCACCCTTCGTCGACGGTTGCTCAATTTTCGCCTGGGAGTCGTTCGACCACAGAGCCACGCCACTGTCGTTACGCAGCTTCACGGGGTCCTTGTCCTCGGTGCCGACGCTCTTCGCGATCACGATGGTGTCGTCACCCCAGGGCACCTTGGCGCCCTTCACGGTCACGACACTCTGATGGTTCAGGGCGACGCCCTTGTCCGCGAGATACGAGTTCGGCGCGACGAGCACGTCGTAGATCTTGCCCGGCTCGGTGCGCAGGGTGATCCAGACATCCTTCGACGAGCTGTTTCGCGCGCGGTCGTTCCCGTTTGAGGACGCCATGTCGTTCGACGCGTTCTTGGTCGATCCGTTCTTCGCGCGGGTCGAGTCGTCCTGCGTCGATCCGAAGTAGCCATCCTTCGAGATCTCGATCACGCGACCTTCGAGCTCGACCGTCGGGCGCTTCTCGATCTGGCGAGCAATGGAGCGGTCCGTCGAGTTCGGAGCTGCATACGTCGACCAGACGAAGATCGTTCCTGCATGCGTCCAATCGTCGACACCGTTCGACTGGTTGTTGCGAACGGTGTCGCGGCCCATGTTCCGGCGGCGACCGTCGCGGTCATAGCCGTACCGGTCGTAGCCGTATCGGTCATAGCCGTGGGCGTCATAACCGGAGCGATCGTAACCGTAGCGGTCGTAGCGGTAGTCGTCATCGTTGTCGAAGCGATCGTAGCTCGACGTACGACGCGCGTGGTCGTTCTCGTCGGCCGGCCAGTCCTCGTCCCAGATCCACTCGCCGGCGTCCGTCCATCTGCCGTCGTCATCGCGACCGTCGTTCCGCGTGTATGACTCGTTTGTGCGTGACGACTCCAGAGCGAGCTTCGGGTCGCTCGGGAACGGGCGACGGAGCTGGCGTGCCTCTTCGAAGTCCTCGACGTCGGCTGCCATCACGAGGCGATCGTCGGCATGTGTGCGGATGCTGTCGAGCGAGACGGCGTAGAGGTCTTCGCCCATCCCGAGGAATCCACCGCTCGAGAGAATGCCGTATGCGGAGGACGAGCGGCCCGGCGTCATGACGACGTCGCTGAGCGAACCGAGTTCTTCACCACTCCAGTTCTCGATGTCCTGTCCGATGAGCTCCGACGCACGCACGACATTGCGCGAACGAACGTGTCCTTCGGCGTTCGCTTCGTGATCGTTGGAGTTGCCGTACTGGCCTCCGTGGTCGTTGAGCGACGAGGGCCACTTGTCGGCATTCTCGTCAATACCGCGGCAGTGGGTCAGCCGCTTCTTCATCTTCAGCTCGCCGTCGGGCCCGCGCTCGAGCGCCTTGAACTCGCCCGCGTACATCTCGTCGTCGCGCGAGAAGACGACGTACGCGACCTCGCCCGATTTGAGGTCGATCATGACGTCCTTGATCTCACCGCTCTTGTCGGAGCGCGGCATCGTGAACTCGGCGCCGAGGATCTCGGAGACTTGAAGATGGTCTCGGCGTTCGGCCGAGGAGTCCTGATACGTCTCGTCGTCGGGGGAGTAGGAGGTGCTCGCTGACTGGACGACGGCTGCCGTCGCAGCCGGGACGCCAAGAGCCAAGAGGGCCGCACCAACGCGTAACATCTTGGAAGTACTCATCTGCTTTCCTGTCCTTTGTGGGGGAAGCGATCGCGCGCGCCGCGCGTGGGGTTGGCGGCACGTGAATGAGTGGCCCGCTGCCATGCGCGATCGCGTGTCGAAGTCGGAGGGGCCTGACCATTTCGCGAGCAAGAGCCATGCCAGCGCGCCATCACGCGATCTCACCGTCGAATCCCCCGCTCTGGCTTCGGGCGCAGCTTCCACCGATCACGATTTGTAGAATGCTCGGGAAAGATCTGGAAAATGGAAATGCCGTGCAGCGTCCGTCCGATGCGTGCGTCGCAAAGCGTCGCCGTCGAAGTTGAACTGCGCCAAAGGCGACGGTTGTTCGCACGACTTGGCATGAGCCGTACGATGGCGCGGAGAACGCGTATCACTTCCACTCGGGGAACACTGGGCTCATGTGGCAAGACTGGTTCACCGCTCCCGCCAAGTCGAACTTGTTCGTGGCTCTGTCGTTCGTCGGTGTGTCCGGCACCACCGTCTTGCTGACACGCAGCACGGGTCTGCGCAGCTTCTCGAAGATGTCTACACCAGACTTTGCGATGGCAGTCGCGGTCGGCTCGCTCTTCGCGAGTTCCATCTCGACGAGTTCACCGCCGCGCCCCCTCGCCGTCAAATGTCATTCCGTGGAACGATCCCGGCGGGGATGCCGTCGTGTTTCTCGATGACGCGCTGCCGGATGACGTCTCCGTCTCATGGGCGAAGGTCGTATACGGAAAGGCGCGGCGGAGCGAAGCGCGTGTCGTCGAGAGTCTCTTCGGAACGCGGGCGGCGTTCGTCGGGACGATTCCGCCGTCGTCGCCCGAGACGGTACGTGTCGATGCGTCGCGCGCGCAGTGGAAGGTGACGGCGAAGCTCGCGATCGGCGATCAGGTGCGCTTCGAGATCAGCGAGTCTGGCGCTGCGACGGTCAACCGAGAGTGAAGGCGTCGCGATGCCGTGTGGTTTCCGTGCTTCTCTTCGCTTCCGCGTCGATGATGTCTTGCACGGTGTTTCCGCGTGTCGAAGTTTCCGGGCCCGGCGTCGAGATCGGCGGTCCTGACCTCGCGACGATCGAACTCGTTCGGCGTGACATCGAAGAGAGCGTGGCCCAGGTGCGCGCGTTCTTGCCGGCGACGCGCGACGAGCCAGTCGTTTTCCGTCTCCAGGACTCCGTCGCGGGCGGCATCACGAGCGATCGCGATCTCCGCGGGGCACATCTCGCCATCGGTGGCTTCGATTGGGTCTTGCTCGACGTCGATGTCGTCACGCAGAACACCATCGTTCACGAGTGCGTGCACGCTCTGCTCGGGGAGCGCTGGCGGGGTCTGCCGAAGTCAATCGAAGAGGGACTTGCCGAGTACGTTGCGCGCGAGCTCACCGACGACGAGCCCGATCACGAGGCCGGCATGGCGGCGGCGCTCTGGCAGCTCGTGCCTGGCCTCGACGCGCGGCTCGTGGATGCGTCGACCGACGATGTGCTCGTCACGTTCCGGTCCGTGCCGACGAAGGCGCTCTCGCTCGAACGGCTCTACGCGATCGACACGCTCGACCTCTGGTTCATGGATCGCGACGACTTCGCGTACGCGTATGTCACGTCGGCGTTTCTCGTGCGGCGCATCGTCGAGCGCTGGGGACTCGACGGCCTGCTCGAACTCTGCGAGCGCTCCAGCGCGCGCGGCCAGTGCACGGTGGCGCTCGACGATGTCCTCGCCGCCGCGGAGCTCACGCGCGACTTCGCGTCATGGACTGCGCCAGCGAGCGACGCGCTCGACGAGCGCACGGTGCAGGCCATCGGCAAGGGCGTCGTGCCGCGCCTGGTCGAGTGGCTCGGCGACGACCTCACGGACGTCGACGAGGTTGCCCTCGAGATGGGCGCGGTGCGCGTTCTTCTGGGCTCGGGAGCCGACTTGTTGAAGGCCGAGCGCGATCGTGCCGAAAGCGCTCACGCCGACTCGATCTTCGAGTAGCGCTCACGCCACCGCGCGCGCCGCTCCAGCCTGACTGCGGCGCCAGGCGCGGTACTCCTCGTGCTCTTGGATGTACCGCAGCAGGCGCGAGCTGTTCATGATCACGAACAACGAGCCGCCGTTGTGCATCAGTGCGCCGACGAGCGGCGAGACGATGCCGGCCGAGGCGAGTCCGAGCATGCTGACGCTGAAGGCCGTGCCGAGGAGTGCGTTCTGGATGATGACGGCGCGCGTCTGCTCGGCGAGCCGCATCATGCGTGGCAGGCGTTCGAGGTCGTTCGTCATCAGGGCGACGTCGGCGCCACCGAGAGCCACTTCGTTGATGCGCGCGCCCACCGCAACGCCGACGTCGGCGCCGGCGAGTGCCAGCGCGTCGTTGACGCCGTCGCCCACCATCATCACGGGGCCGCGTTCCTGTTCGCGGCGGACGATGTCGAGCTTCTGTTCGGGGAGCACCTCGGCGACGTAGTCGTCGAAGCCGAGCTGCGCGGCGACCTTGGCGGCCTCGGCCTGGCGGTCGCCGGTGAGAAGCACGAGGCGGTTGATGCCCAGCTCGCGCATCTCTGCGAGCGCTGCAACGGCGTCTTCGCGCGGGCGGTCGAAGAGCACGAGCAGGCCCATAGCTTGGCCGTCTTGCGCAACCCACGCGCCGGGGCCGGTTCCGTCGACGTCCTTCGTCGCTTCGCCGAACGTGACGCCTTCCTTCTCGAGCCACGTGCGCCGTCCGAGCATCCACGTCGAGTCACCGCTCGTTCCGATCACGCCTTCGCCGGGCACTTCGCGCACGTTGTCCGGTGCGCTGAACTCGAGGCCGCGGTCTTCGACTTCGCGCACGACGGCGCGTGAGATCGGATGCAATGAACCGTAGCCGCAGCGCGCGGCTGCGAGGAGCACGTCGCGCTCCGTGTAGCCGGGCATCGCGACGACCTTCGAGAGCGACAGGATTCCGGCCGTCACGGTGCCGGTCTTGTCGAGGATGAGCGTCTCGATCTCCGCCGCCGACTCGAGGAACGAGCTGCTCTTGATGAGGATGCCCTGACGCGTCGTGGCCGTCATCGACGCCACCATCGCGGCGGGACCCGCGAGCACGAGCGCGCAGGGGCAGGCGACGATGAGCACCGTGATCGCGCGGTCGAGTTCGCCTGTGACGTAGAGCGTGAGAGCCGACATCGCGAGCACGAACGGCAGGTACGCACCGGCGTAGCGTTCGAGCAGTCGGATCACCGGCGTCTTCGACTCCTCGACCTTATTGAGCAGTTCGACGACGCGGCCGAGCACGGTTTGCGTGCCGACGCCCGTTGTCTTCAACCTCAGCATCCCGCCGAGATTCACCGTGCCGGAGAAGACGTGGCTTCCCGGCGAGACGTCCTCGTAGTGCGACTCGCCCGTGATCGGCGCCTGGTCGACGGACGAGTAGCCCGACTCGACTTCGCCGTCGCAGGGAATCACTTCACCGGGACGCACGATGACGACGTCGTCGTGCACGAGGTCGTCGGGCGAGATCTCGCGTTCTTTGCCGTCCTTGAGAATCGTCGCGCGGTGTGCGCGGAGCTTGCGAATGCCTTCGATCGCCGCTCGCGCGCCGCGTGACGATCGCTCTTCGAACAGGTGCCCGAGCTCGAGGAAGAGCGGTACGAGCGTCGCCGTGACGAAGTCGCCCGAGGCCATCGCCGCGAGGATCGCCAACGCGACGAGTTGCTCGGTGAGGTCCTTCGTGGGGCGCGCGACGAAGCCCTTCGCGGCCTGCGTGAAGATCGGGATGCTCACGATCACGGCGGCCACGGCTTGGATCGCCGAGCTGACCGTGCGCTGGTCGGGGAAGACGAGGCTGTAGACGAAGCCGAGTGCGAGCAGGCCGGCGCCGGTCAGCAGCGGGCCGAGCTCGAAGGCGATCTGACGCTTCTCGTCGTCGGTGAGCGGCGTGTCGTACTGCGCCGGTGCGGGGACGTCGGGGGTGGTCATCTGGTGTCCTAACGCCTCGGGGAGATCGTGATGCGGAGATCGTTGTACTTGCCGTCGATCGGAGGCGGCACGTACAGCCGCTTGCCGGCGTTGCCGAGCGCCTGCTCGACCTTCTCGCGCCACAGACGCTCGCGGATGATCTTCGGATGGATCGCGTCTTGCTCGGCGATCGCGACGAAGGCCGCCGTGTCGCCTCGTGCTTGACCGAGGATCTCGGCTGCGAAGATCTGCGCGCCGCGCAGCAGCGAATCGCGCCCGGCCTCGGCGTTCGGGAGCTCTGTTTCGCGGTAGCGCAGCGCGGCGCGCACAGTGGTGGCGCTCTCGATGAAGGCGTCCTCGACAGCGAGGAAGTCACCGTAGACCTGCGGCGCAACGGCGATCGGCTTGCCGTACTCGATCGACACGAGCTCGAGCCCGGCGCCGACGTCGTTGAGCAGACTTTGCGCAAGCGTCATCGCATCGACGAGTGGCTTGCGACGGCCGCCCTGCATCATCTGCTCGATCGTCGCCGTGCCCATCGACTCGACGAACGACGACATCACCGTGTCGCGCAGCACGTCGTGCGGATCCTCGAAGCGCAGCGCGTAGGCGATCGGGTCGCGCACGATGTAGCGCGCGATCAGCGAAACGTGCAGGACGTTGCGGTCGCCGGTGAGCACGTAGCCGTGGACTTCCGGGTCGATCGTCTCACCCTCGGGGAACGAGAGGACGTCGGCGTAGGGGTCGTACTCGGCGCGGTCGAGGTCGTTGATGACGACTTCGTGGACCTTCTTGATCGGGACGCGGATGACTTCGTCGAGCGGACGCGGGAGGGCGAGCAGCAGCCCCGGACCGTTGATCTGCTCGGCCGGCGTGTCGCCGACGAGGCGGCCGAAGCGCAGCACGACGGCGACCTCGTCCTCCTGCACCGTCGTGATGCCTGTGGCGAGGTAGAGCGCGGCGAGCAGCAGCAGCGGCCAGTGCGAATAGCGGATCGTCCACGCCATCCCGGCGAGGAGCGGCTTCGCGATGCGCTGGATCTCGCTCGAACGCGAACTCTCGTGGTGGTCGTGCTCGTGGTGGTGATGGTCGCCGTGATCGTGATCGCCATGGTCGTGGTCATGCGCATGGTCGTGACCGTGGTCGTGATCGTGCGCATGGTCGTGGTCGTGACCATGGTCGTGATCGTGACCATGGTCGTCGTGCGAGTGGTCGTGGTCCTTGCCCGTCATTGGCCGTCCCCTTGACCCTTCCCGTCATCGGTCGGCGCGGGACTGAAGCCCTGTCCCTTGAGCAGGTGGAAGGGTTCGCGGTCGGTGCGCAGGATGATCTCGGCGCCCTCGCCCAGCGTGACCTCGAGGCTGTCGAGGTAGCGCAGGAAGCGATACAGGTCGGGGTCGATCGCGTGCGACTCGGCGTAGATGCGCGCGGCCTCGGACTCCGCCTCACCGCGGATACGCTTCTCTTGCTCGCTCGCCTCGGCGAGGATCTTCGCGACCTCGACGTCGGTGTCCTCGCGGATCACCTTCGCGTCGCGTTCGCCCTCGGCCCGGAACCGCGCGGCGTGCTGCTGACGCTCGGCCCGCATCTGCGCGAACACGGCCGGGATGTTCTCTTCGGGCAGCGAAACGCGCTTGAACCCGAACTCCTCGAGCTCGATGCCGTACTTCTCGAGCGCCGTGACCTTCGCCGATGCGAGCACGTCGGCCTCGATCTGCGACGTCTTGAGCTCGTCGGGATTCGTCGACACGAACGCCGACATGTCGTAGTTCCCGAGCACGCCCGTCTTGGCGTCCGTCACGAGTCCGTTGAGCTTCTCGTCGGCGTCTTCGATCGTGCCGACGGCCTGGTAGAAGCGCAGCGGATCGGCGACCTTCCAGAGCGTGTAGCTCAGCAAGATGACGTTGCGTCGATCGCGCGTCAGCATCTCGCTGTGGCGCGTGTTGAAGACGCGACTGCGCTGGTCGATGACGTGGGCTTCGTCGATCGGCCAGGGCAGTTTCCAGTGCAGGCCCGGCTCTTCGACCACCGTCTTCAGCTCGCCGAAGCGCGTGACGAGCGCCGTGTGGCGTTCGCGCACGAGCACCATCGACGACGAAAGCAGCACGATGAGCACGGCGCAGACGCCGACGATCTTGCGGAACACGTCGCGCCCGACCGAGGTATCTTCCTCGAGAACGGGGATCTGGGTGTGACCGATGATGATCATGTGTCGAGGATCCAGACGGCGCCGCCAGCGCTCTCGAACCCGTCGTCGATGACGGTGAACGAACGGCCGGCGAGGATGGCTTCCTGCACTTCGAGGAAGCGCCGGAAGCGGAAGAGGGGGTCGATGCGTGAGGCGTCTTCGAGCAACTCGAAGAAGATCGATTCACTGCGTGAATCCATCACGCGTTTCACTTGATGACCGAGCGCGCCGGCGACGAGCGCGTGTCCGTCGGCGTCGGCGCGCGGCATGGCTTCGGAGCGGTAGGCGTGGGCGTCGATCACGGCCGTTTCCGCTTCGATCTGCGCGGCGACGACGGCTTGGTAGTCGGGCGCGACGTCGATCGGCGGGTGCAGGCCCATCATCGTGAGGTCGACGATCTCGAGGCCGAGGTTCCAGCGATCACAGGCGTCTTGGATGTGTCCCTGGATCAGCTCGGTCAGCTCGGTGACGTTCTCGCTGAGCGTGTCGTCCAGCGTGCGACCGATCGTCTCCTGCATGAGGATCCGATCGGCGAGCACCGGCAGGGCCTCGTCGGGGTTCTGCGTCGAGTACGTGTAGGCGACGGGATCAGAGATGCGGTAATGCAGCGTCGCGTTGACGGTCAGGAGGTCACGCCCGTCGCCGACGAGCATGTTGTACTCCTCGGCCGCGTGGACCTTGGTCCAGAGCATCGAGGCCGTGATGTCGCCACCCTCGTAGCCCAGCGGGATCGTCGAGACGCGGTGAACCGGCACGCGGTGAACGACGTCCAGCGGCCAGGGCAGCTGGATGTGCAGGCCCGGCTCGAGCGGCTCGTCGGAGACGAGGTCACCGAAGCGTTCGAGCAGTCCGACACTCGTGAGCGGCACGGTCACGATCGTCGTCGAGAGCCAGCCGATGACGACGAGCGCGACGCCGAGCGGCAGCAACGAGCGGCGGATGTATGACAGCGCCCAGGTCCCGCGCAGGTCGATGCCGAAGCCCTCGGCGAGCACGGCGAAGAGGCTCGCGATCGGGTTGAAGCGCGAGGCGACGAGCTGCAGGACGAGCGGCACGGTGACGGGCTGGCCGACGAGGTCGGGCTGGGCCCGCAGGCGCCACGAGTTGCGCTGCACGACGGCGCGGACGACGAACTCGAGAGCCACGGCGATCAGCACCCCGTGGAGCACGGCGAGCAGAACCGTGTGGAACGTCTCGCCCCAGGCGTCGTGGCGCAGCAGCGCCAGGGCCGTGAACGTCGAGATCCAGAAGCCGGCGCGCAACCAGGCGCCGAGGCCGCGGCCCTCGGGCAGGCGTCCCGGCGAGAGGCTTCCGTAGTAGTGACCCATCAGGGCAGAGCCGGCGGCACCGGCGGCCATGATCCAGCCGAGCGTCGTGGTCACGGACGGCGGCAGCGGTCGGGCATCCCCGATCGGCAGCCAGGCGGCGCCCTCGGGCCACAGCTCGGTCAACCACGGCGCCCAGCTGCCCATGAGGAGCACGAGCGGAACGAGGGCGGCGAGGAGCCAGGGAGACCAACGTACCCAGAAAAGGCCCTTGAAGGTGTTGGATTCGACCGGTTGAAGCGGCTCGCCGCGCATGGCGGACAGCATCGTGGCGCGGCGCCAGGCGAGCGTCCGCCGGGTGACGACGAGCGCGCCGACGGCGAGCAGGTGGAAGAGGGCCACGCGCAGCAGGAGCGGGTCGCGGGACGTCCAGCCGTAGAAACCCGCCATGCCCGCGAGGGCGCCGGGGAAGAGGAGCGCGACCCAGCCCGCAACGACCCGGTCCTTGCCAAGAGTGGAAAGGTCGGGGGACGAGGCGTCGGAGTCGTGAACGTCGGGAGCAGCCATCGAGGGCCCTGGCGGCGGGGAAGGGGGCGTGTGGCGTGCCACGGTAGAACACCGAAACCGGGCGCGTCGACGGCGGTTTCTTACGGATCGCGGTCCGAAACGATGGCTCTTCTCAGCCGGCCCGACGTGGATTTCGCTGGACGGACTCGAGGCTCATCGCTTTGATACGTGGCTCGATCGGGGTTGCCGGTCGTCTTATTCATTGAAGGCCAGCAATGGTGCCGGTCTTCTTGCGCAGACAGTTGCTCAGCGAACAGAGGTTCTCCGCGTGGCAAAGAAGTCCAAGATCGAAATGAACAAGAAGCGCATCGCCATGGCGGCGAAGTACGCTTCGAAGCGCGCCGAGCTCAAGGCGATCATCGATAACCAGAAGAGCACGGACGAGGAGCGCTACGACGCTCAGCTCGGGCTCCAGCGTTTGCCGCGCAACAGCAACCCCACGCGCATCCGCCGCCGCTGCTCGCTGACGGGTCGTCCGCGCGGCAACCTGCGCAAGTTCGGCATCAACCGCATCAAGTTCCGCGAACTCGCGCACAGGGGTGAGATTCCCGGCGTGCGCAAGTCGAGCTGGTAGAGGTCGTGCCAGGCGGGGCTCATTCGAGTGCCGCATGTGAGGAAGCCCGTAGGCTCTTTGATGAGCTGGCGGGCTTCTTGCATTTCCGGGGCTCGCTGGCGGGCCTGGTCGTCGGTGCGTGGCTGGCTGTCGCTGCCGGCGCGGCCGCGGCTCCTCACGAAGGGCTCGATGCGCTGATCGCGCTGGCCGATCGCGCCGTGGCCGCCGAGCCTGAGCGCGGTGAGCTGTGGCTCGCGCGCGCTGAGTTGCATCGTTTGCACGCCGACGCTCCGAACGCGTGCAGCGACCTCGCGCGGTCGGCCGACGCTTCGTCGCCGGCCTCCGCGGTGCGCGTCGAGCTCTGTCGCGCACGCCTGTCCTTGGCAGCCGGTGACCCGGGAGCTGGTCTGCGCGCCGCCGAAGCGAGCGTGGTGCTCGCGCCCGAACTCGCCGACGCCTGGTACGCCTGGGGTGACGCGCTGGCGGCCGCGAGCCGCCTCGACGACGCCGCGGCCGTCTACACCCACGCGCTCACCCTCGCGGACGCCGAGCCCGAAGCCGTCATGACGCTCGTCGCGCTGCACGACCGTCGCGGCGACGCCGAGGCGGCCGCTGCCGTGCTCGACCGCGCGATCGCCCGCGCGGGCCCGGTGACGTCGCTCCTCATCGCAGCCGTCGAACGCGAGACGGCACGCGGCCGCAGCGACCGCGCACTCGAGCAGCTCGACCGCCTCGCCGCCGCATCCCCGCGCCAGGAACGCTGGCTCGCCATGCGTGGTGACGTGCTTCGCCGCGCGGGCCGCCCCGACGACGCTGCCGATGCCTATCGTTCGGCTCGCGAGGCCATCGCCCAGCGCCGCACGCGCCGCCGTTCCCCCGCGGTCGCACGCCTCGACGACCGCCTCGCCGCCGCGCTCGCCCAGATCGCCGAACGCTCACCTGCTCCCCCCGTCTTCGCCTCCGAGAAGTCGCCATGAACTCCCTCCGCCTCACGGTCTTCGCCGCGCTCTGCTCCCTCGCCTCGGTCGCAGCGGCCGGCGAAGAGACGCTCATCCCGCGCAACGCGACGTGGTCGTTCCTCGACGATGGCAGCGATCTCGGCAGCGCGTGGACGGCTCCGGCCTTCGACGACAGCGCCTGGGACAGCGGCCCCGCGCACCTCGGCTACGGCGACGACGACGAGCACACGATGGTCGGCTTCGGGCCTGACCCGGATGCGAAGTACACGACGACGTACTTCCGGCACGACTTCGACGTGGTCGACCCGAGCGCTTTCACGATGCTGCGCCTCAAGCTCGTGCGCGACGACGGCGCGGTCGTCTCCATCAACGGCACCGAAGTCGCGCGCAGTGCGATGCCCGCCGGACCGATCACGGCCACGACCTTCGCTTCCGCGACGGCGTCGGATTCCGAGGAAGACATCTTCTACTACTTCACGCTCGACACCACGACGCTCGTGCCGGGCAACAACGTGATGGCCGTCGAAGTCCACCAACGGTCGCTCGGCAGCTCCGACATCTCGTTCGAAGCTGAGCTCGTCGCCACGGACGGGAGCTCGTTCGTCTCACGCGGACCGTATCTGCAGCTGGGCACTCCGACGAGTGTCACGGTGCGCTGGCGTACGACGGGGCTCACGACGGGTCTCGTGCGCTACGGACTCTCACCGACGCAGCTCAACGAGTCGGGCGCGGCGCCGTTCATCGGCATCGACCAAAGCGTGACGCTCGACGGCCTGTCCCCCGACACGACGTACTACTACTCGATCGGCACGGCGACCGAGACGTTCCTCGGCGGCACGGCCGAGTACAGCTTCACGACGTCGCCGCTCCCGGCAACACAGACGCCGGTGCGGATCCTCGCCGTCGGAGACTCCGGCACGGCCGACGCGCTCGCCGCACTCGTGCGCGACACGTACGTCGACTTCGCGGGCGGCGTCCCGCCCGACCTCTGGCTCATGCTCGGCGACAACGCCTACACCGACGGCAGCGATGCCGAGTACCAGTCGGCCGTCTTCGAGATGTACCGCGACCTGCTGCGTCAGAGCGTCGTCTGGCCGACGCGCGGCAACCACGAGAACTCGGCCGGCGTCTACTACGGCGCGTTCACGATGCCGACCCTCGGCGAGGCCGGCGGGATGGCCTCGGGCTCGGAAGCCTACTACTCGTTCGACTACGCCAACGTGCACTTCGTCTGCCTCGACTCCGACCAGACGAACCCGCAGGTCGGCGGGGCGATGTGGACCTGGCTCGAAGCCGACCTCATGGCAACCGACCAAGACTGGATCATCGCCTTCTGGCATCACCCGCCCTACACGAAGGGTTCACACGACTCCGACACCGAAGACACGCTCGTCGACATGCGCGAACTCATCGTGCCGCTGATCGAGGACCACGGCGTCGACCTCGTACTCAACGGTCACAGTCACAGCTTCGAGCGCACCTTCCTCATCGACGGCCACTACGGTGTGAGCAACACGTTCGTCGAGTCGATGAAGGTCGACGGGGGCGACGGCGATCCCCTGGGCAGCGGTCCCTACGACAAGCTGCTCGGCCCGCACACCGGCACCGTCTACTGCGTCGCCGGCTCGTCGGGCAAGCTCAGCGACGGACCGCTCGACCACCCGGCGATGGCCTACTCGACGATGACCCTCGGCGCCGTCGTGATCGACGTCGACGGCGCGACGATGGACGTCTCGTTCCTCGACGGCTTCGGGCAGATCAGCGACACGTTCACGCTGCGCTACCCCGAGCTGATCCCGTGGACGGACCTCGGCGAGGCGCTCGCGGGCCTCGCCGGTGAGCCGCGACTCGACGGCTTCGGCACGCTGGCGGTCGGCGAGCCGGTCACGTTGACGCTCGACGACGGCGTGCCCTCGCAAACCACGACGCTGATCATCGGGCTGTCGACGCTCTTCGCACCGGTCAAGGGCGGCGTGCTCGTCCCCACCCTCGACCTGCTCCTGCCGCTTCCGATGAACGCGATGGGCAGCACGACCCTTGCGACCACCTGGCCCACCGGCGTGCCGTCCGGCCTCGACCTCTACTTCCAGGCGTGGCACCCCGACGCGGTCGGCATCAAGGGCTTCGCAGCCTCGAACGCCCTGCGCGCGACGACGCCCTGAGACGCCGCTCGCTGAGGGCGGTTCGCCCGCGTCACCGAGCCTCGATGTCACAGAGACGAAGAGAAGACGGGCGCCGACGCGCATGGGCGCCGGCGCCCGCTCCTCGGGCCGCCGTGGGCTCTGCCCGCCCGGTGGTGGGCCGGTTGAGTTGGACGAACGGAGCGTAGGGAGCCCGTGGTTTCGAGATGACGAAGTCGTCCGCGCGGCGCGACCGGGTGGGCCGGCGCTGCACATCCGATTTGGATGAAGGCCACCAGGCAGCCGAAGCTGCAAACCCGCCCGCAACGCTGATCTTCCTTCGATGCCCCGCACCGCGATGGCACCGGGTCTCCCCATCGAAGGTCCCCATCAGCGCGCTGCGAAAGGGGTCCTGGCGGCATGTCTTGAGTTTGGGACGCCCCGTTCTCGTGGCGCCGACGACCCATACCGGCGACCGTGCGCCGACGATGCGCGCTTTCCGTACTTTTTTTCGAGCGGTCGCCGGGCTCAGCTGCCCGGAGTCGTCCGTCGCAGGTACGGTCGTTGCAGGAGATTGCCCATGTTTCGTTTTGTCGCTCTCGTCGTTGTCTTGCTCCTCGCGGGCGGAGTCTGGTTCGTGCTGACGGCTGAGCCGACGGCGGACGTGGATGTCGATGCGGTCGGGGTCATCGTCCCCGACGGAGGGCGCGTCGTCACCGGGGCCGACGCCGGTGCGTCGCGCGAGGCGGGGCTCGAAGAAAAGCTCGTCGTGCCCGGGGTCGTCGGAGAAGACGAGGCGTCGAGCGGTCAAGCAACGCCAGGTGAGGCGCGGGCCGTCGTGCGCGGGCGGGTCGTGTTCGAGCAGACCGAGGCGCCGGTGGCGGGGGCGCGCGTCGTGGCGCATCTCGAAGGTGTCGCGCCGGGGGACGGGCCGAGCGCCACTTGCGGTGTCGACGGTCGTTTCGCACTCGCGATCGCGACGCCGGCCACGCTGCGCGCGCTCGAGGTCGTGGCGGACGAAGGGCACGCTCAGCGTCACGTGGGGCGCAACGACGAGCTGCGCGCCGACGACGAAATCACGGTCGACATCCGCGTCGCCTCGACGATCGTCATCGCGGGCACCGTCGTTGACCTCGACGGTGAAGCCGTGCCCGACGCGACGGTGCACGGTTGGTCCGTCGAGCCAATCGTCCTCGACCTCGGGCGCATCGCCGACGCCGGTGTCACAGCCACGACGGACGAACTCGGCCGCTTCACGATCACAGGCCTCGCCTCGACGTTCACGCTGCTCGCCGACGCCGACGGACTCGTCGCCCACGCCCGGGCCTACTCGATTCCGTCGCTCACGCGTCGCCAGATCGACGATCTCGTCCTCACCGTGTCGCCGGCGCGCGACATCGAAGGCCGCGTGATCGACGCCGGCGGGCGCGGGATCGCCGGGGCCGACGTGCGTGCCGTGCTCCCCGGGAACGGTGAGATCACGGACGTCGCCGGCGTCATGCGCATCAGTCCGGCTGCCGTTGACGCCACGACCGATGCCGAAGGGCACTTCACGCTCGCCGGCCTCGCGAGCCGCGAACTCCACATCTCGGTCGATGCGCCTGCTCATCCGCCTTGGCAAGGGCGTCACGCTCCGGGTCAGCCGGGCATGCTCATTCGCCTCGACGCCGGCGGACGTGTCTCGGGTCGCGTGCTCACCGACCAGGGCCTGCCGGCCGCCGGTGCCGTCGTGCGCTTCGCGCCGAACGCGTTTGAGCGCGGGCGCACGCTGCGCTCGACGGAAACGGATGTCGACGGGCGCTTCGATTTGCTTGGTCTTCCGGAGACGGCCAAGGGCGTGCTCGATGTGCTGGCTGCTGACCAAGCCGTGCACGTGCTCCAGCCCATCCGCGTCTCGCAGCTGCAGGACACGCCGCCCGTCGAGATCATGCTCGAACGCGGCCAGCGCATCGCGGGCATCGTCGTCGGCGTCGACGGCCGTCCGATTCGCGGCGCCGGTGTGCATGTCAGCGGCGAACGCCTTGTCGACGTCGGCAACGTCACGATGTTCCCGGTGCCGACGTGGGAGAACCGCCTCAACCGTTCTTCGGATCTCACGGACGCCGACGGGCGCTTCGAGTTGAAGCAGCTCTACAGCGGAACGTTCACACTGCGTGTCGAGCATCCCGACGAGGATGGGCTCGAGCTGACGCTGCCGGTGATTGCCGGCTCGACGGACCTGCGCGTGGTGCTCGACCCCGATGCCCTGCGCGGTGTCGTCCTGCGCGGACGTGTCACCGACGCTCAGACGGGCCTTGCGGTTCGCGATTTCTACGTCGCGCCGATGCGAGACTCGGGCAACGGCGGGTTCGCCGGCCAGAACACGTCGTTCGAGGATGCCGACGGTCGCTTTGTCATCCAGGGTCTCGAACCCGGGAAGCTCCTCGTGACGATCCGCGCCGAGGGCTACGCCGACTTCAGCGTTCCGGCGACCGACTATGACCTCGGCGAGCACGTGCTCGATGTGGCGCTCTTTCCGACGCGCGAGCTGAGCCTGCGTATCATCGACACGAGCGGCGCGCCACTCGTCTCGCAGCTGATGTTCGAGGGCAGCTCCGGCGAGTTCATCTCCGTCGAAACCGCGCCGTACACGAAGTCGAGTCGCTTGGCGACGGACGCCAACGGGTTCGCCATCGCGCGCGGCCTTCCGGCCAAGGAGGTCACCGTCATCGTCGAGACGCCGGGCTACCTCGATCCCACGCGGCGGCTCTTCGACCTCAGCACACCGTTCGTCGGCGTGCAGGACATCGTGATTCCCGATCCAGTCACGCAGGACATCCTCGTGCTCGTCTTCAAGCCTGGGCCCAACGCCAACGGCGCGCCGGCGCTCTTGCCGGCAACGGCGTCGACGAACGACCGGCTCGTCGAGATCGCCGGCATGCTGCGCGACGGCGAGTTGACGTCCGTCGCGCCGACGGTCGAGGTGAGCCTGCGGCGCGCGGACGGAACGTGGCTCGGCGCGACGGAGCTCGACACGGGCGCGACGACGGCCGTGTTCTCGGACGCCGCGCTCGTCGACCATCCGATCGCCGTGCAGATCGAGGTGCCCGTGGGTCCTGTGAAGGTCGAGATCTCCACGCCGGAGAACAGCTCGACCGTGGCGCCGTGGAGCGCGAACCTCGAAGACGTCGACACGCTCGGGCTGTTGGTGATCGTGCTGTGAGCGCGCTCGACGTCGTCCGTCGTGGTGCCGCGTGTCTTGCGCTCGCGTTGGTCGGATGCATGGCACCGGCGCCGAACGTCGTCGTCGGCAGCCCGTACGGGGATGTCTTCGCTGACAGCGCGCCGATCGCCGACGACGTGGCCGTCGACCTCGCGCGCCTCGTGCCGGAGATCCGCGCGCTGCTCCCCGGCACACGCGACTCGGCGCCCGACGTCTGGATCCAGCGCGAGTTGCTGCTGTTCGTCGGCTGGCCGGTGCACGAGTCGGTGGGCGGGTTCGCCGTCACGCGCGGCACGTGGTTGCACTGGTGGACGGGCGATCGCATCCACGTCCAGGAGACGTCCCCGCAGCGGCGAAGGCTTTTCCTCGCGCACGAACTCGTGCACTGCGTCATCGACGACACGTGGCACGCGCTGCCGCCCGCCGTCGAGGAGGGGCTCTGCGACGAGGTGGCCATGCGCGTCGAGCCCGAGCACGGCCCGCATCACCGCGGCGTGCTCATGCTCGCGGCCGGCCTCGCCACCGGGCATCTGCCGATCGCCGTCGAGTATCGACGCTCCGGCCACGTCACGCGGCGCCTCGCGCTCGATCCCACGCCCGGCGTGATCGATCCCGCCGAGGCGCTCAGCGCTGGTTACGAGGCCGTCAAGGGCACCTCGGGGCTCGACGGCATGAAGCGGCGCGGCGTCGGGTTCGTGGTCGTGGGGCGCATCGTCGAGGCCGGCGGCTTCGCGGCATTGCGACGTCTCGCGGAGGACTCGCGCGCACGCGGTGAGCGACGCATCGCGGCATCCGGACTGCTGGACAGTGCACGTCTCTTCACCGAGAACGACTGGCGCGAGGCGATCGATGCGCGCGTCGGTCCCGGTGAGCTCGAGGCCATGGCCGCGGAGATCGGTGAGGAAGTCGGGCGACGCACAGCGCCGATGGCGGCGTACGATCATCGCGGTTGGAGCGCCGAACGCTTCCTCGCCGAGTCGGATGTGATGCTCGTGTACGGCTTCGGCGCCGACGCGATCGAGGTGCCGCTGGGCGATGTCGACGAGTACCGGCGCGGCATCCTGGAGGCCTGGCCCGGAGCGGAGAACGACATTTGAACGTCGCACGCAGTGTCTTGCTCGTCGTCGCGTCGCTGCTGCTGGGCGCCTGCGCCTTGGCGCCCCCGCCCGAGATCGCCATCACGACGGACGCCGGCATCGTGCGCGCGCCGCGCGAGGGCGTGGCGCTCGAGACGGCCGCCGACCTTCCGCGACTCGTCGATGCACTGCGCGTCGAACTCGTCGACACGCGCGACGATCCGATCGAGGTCTGGGTCCAGGACGAGGTGACGCTGTACCGCGGCTCGGCCATGTCGTCGGACATCGGCGGCTTCGCCCACCGTGAGCTCGACCGGATCCACATCGCGACGAGCAACCGAGCGGAGCGCACGCTCTACCTCGCTCACGAACTCGTGCACCTGCTGCTCGGGGAGGGTTGGCAAACGCTTCCGCTCGCAGTCGAGGAAGGGCTCTGCGACCACCTGGCGCTGCGGGTGACTGGCTACGACGGCGCCAGGCTCATCGCGCGGCATCTCACGGGGGCCGCGCTCGCGGTCGACGAGCTGCGTTTCACGGTGCGCATGATCCCGAAGCGACATGCGCGTCAGCGTGCCGGTGCCTCGTGGGGACAGGTGAGTCTGTCCGACGGTCCCAGGCCGCTCGACGACTGGCTCGGTCGCTCCGAGAGCGTCACCGACGCGGCGTTCGATGCCGACGCCTCGGTGCGGATGCGCGGCGTCGGCTATGTCCTTGCACGCCGCATCCTTGCGCGCGGGGGCATCTCGGCGCTGCACGACCTCTGCAGGCGCGCGGACGTCGAGGGTCACGAACGCGTGCCAGCCGAGTGGCTGCTGAAAGCCGCCGGTTTCGATGGCTCTTCGGCGCTCACCGACGTCTGGCGCGGGTGGACAGGCACGGCAGCCGGTTCACGCGACGTCGCTGCCATGGTCGCCGCGCACGTCGACGTGCTCGCCGAGCAGATCGCCAACCTTCTCGAAGCCAAGGGCCTCGCGCCCGACGCCGTGTTCCACGATCTCGCGCTTTCCATCGCCGTCGGAGACGCCCGCCCGCGCCACACCGTCGACCGCGCCTCACCCCTCGGCATCGCGATCCACGAACGCCTCGAGGCGCGCCAGCTCATCGCCAGCATCGGCCGCTGACGGAGCCCGACGTCACGGCGTCGCGGTTCCGCACGACGCTGTCGATCAAGTCGATGCTAGGTGGGGAACGTCACGTTCCCTTGCTCGCGAGGATCGCGACCTCGATCGGCGCAAGCGCCTTGTCGTGCACGCGGATCTCGTCGAAGGTGCCTGACAGGCGTCCACCGCGACCGTCCTTCTCCTTGTACTCGGTGATTCCCCCGCTCAGCAGTTCGCCCCACGCACCGAACCAGAGGTCTTCCGCGGATGGATTGGGGAGGGCGCCGTCCTGGACTGCCGTTCCGACGGGTTGACCGTCGAAGTAGACGGTGAGCCTCGTATTGTTGAGCGCCGTGTCGTGGCTGACCGTGAGGGCGTAGTGGTGCCATGTGTTTTCTTGCGGTGTCACAGTCGTCGTGATGTAAGCGTCGCCGTCCCCGTCGCTGACCTGCAACCTCGTCTGGAAGAGGTGGAGCGCGATGTAGTCCGGTTGGACAGCGAACGACGTCCAGAAGTCGATGTCAGGATCGACGATGTACTCGCAGCCCTCTCCACCGGGCACCTCCTCGGACGCCTGTCCGAAGGGTTTCACAGAACACCAGAACGCCACGGACCATCCCGAGCCATTCGCAGCCGTGAGTTTCGGGGCGTTGCCGCCACCCGTGCGCGGAAGCGTGAAGCACGGTTGATCGCTGTCGGTGCAAGGGTTCACGAGAATGTTCCCGGACTGCTCGAAGGGCCTCTCGTTCAACAGAGTGACGGCTGTTTCAGGGAGTCCTGATTCACCGTGTGCCCAGAGTGCGACGGGCTGCGAGTTGAGCGACGGTGGGTAGATGAAGTCGAGGATCGTGTCCTGCTCATCTGTGATATCGAGCCGGTTTCCCTTGCCGGTCTTGTCGCGAAAACTCTTGGTGGCTTCGTCCCAGTCGGCCCTGGACATGGAGAATGAGGCCACGGCGTCGAAGAGAGCGTCGTCAGCCGCGCACGGACTGTTGTCGATGTCGTCCTTGTCCATGATCAAGTCACCGTCGGTGTCATCGGTGAGGGGGTCGAGCCGTGCACCACGCTCAGAGCCATCGCCGAGACCATCGCCATCGATGTCGCCGAAGCGCGGGTTCGAATGGGTCTTGTACGACAGAGCTAGGATCTCGGCGTCCGTAAGATCGCAGACGTTCTCGCCGCCGAACTCCACGGTCCATCCGTCGATCACTTCTTCGGAGTCGGTCAGTCCGTCACCGTCGGTGTCGGCGGACTCATCCGAGGTTCCGTATACGCGCTCCTGTTGGAAGGTCAGTCCGTCGCCGTCTTCGTCCACGACGAACTGCAGGAGGTAGGCATCGCCCGGCATGATCCGGATCTCCTCGAAGTCGATGACGACCTCTGAGGCGAGAGCTTCGTCGTAGGTCGTCGCACCTGGCCCGTACACGATCCAATGCCGGTCCGACGTCCCACCCTGTTCGCTCTCCGTGACGACTGACGACTCGATGCGAGTCAGGATGCGCTTTCCCTGCACGAGGGGACCCGATCCGCTCGGCTCGTCAGTGACGATCGTCGTGTCGAAGTCGAAACCTAGCAGCGCGAGGGCATCGTCCATGCGCAAGCCGGCCGCGGATCCGTCGGCGTTGCGCTCGACGTTTGTCGCGACGAGGAAATCGTCGGTTAGTCCATCACCCCAATCGATCGAGATCTGTCCGGTGCGCTCCACCACGTTCTGGGCGACAACGTCGTAATCGACGATTTCGTTGCCTTGGCCATCGATCTGGAACAGCGAGTAGTGACCGATCCGGAAGTAGAGCCCGCTCGGGTTCTCGAGGTAGTCGCGGACGCGGAGTATGTCGAGTGAGCGGTTCTCGCGCAGGAGAGTGACGCTACCTTGAGGGCCGAGCAGCACGGATTCCGAGGGCGCTCCATCGGGCTCTTCGAGAACGCCGAGCGGCTTGAGTCCGGCCGGGCCGAGTAGTGGGTCGATCTGGAAGACGATGATGTCGAGGTCGTCGTAGCGAATGGCGATGTCGGAGTCGTTCCGTACGAGCATCGCCACTTCGATCTTGCCTGCATCGAACTCCTTGATGACTTCGGACGTCTGTTCGAGCACGTTCGAGATGCTCGAGAGCGCCGAGCTGTCGGTGTGGTAGGCGTAGTCGGTGTTCACGCTGGCACGCAGCGTTGCTTCCGATTCGACCGATCCACCGAATCCTCCTGGGAACCCGGCCTTCGCCTTCGCCTTCACTTCCACGTCGAGGCTGCCCTCGGTCTTGAAGTTGAACTCTTTCGTCGACTGGGACGTTTCGGCATCGTTGGCGATCGACGTCTGCTTGTTGGCCTCCTCGACGATCACGTCTCCTTCGAATCCGACGACGGGCTCGCCGAATACCTCGATCGAGATCTTGGGGATGTCCGCGATGCGCGGGCTCGTGCCACCTTCGAGAACTTCCTCGTGGTCGCGAAAACCATCACCGTCGGTGTCGTCGAGCGTTGGTGAAGTGCGCAAGACGTTGACTTCATGTCCGTCGAAGAAAGCGCTGTGTGGAACAGCAGACGGGTTTCCGAGCGGCAGTGCGTCGCCGTCGGAGTCGACCATCATCGGCTTGCTGAGGTAGACGTAAATCTCATCGATGTCGTCGATGAGATCGCCATCTGTATCGGCGCGTGACGGATCCGTCTTGTATGCAAACTCCTCCACATCGGTCAGACCATCATCGTCAGCGTCGAGTCCGAAGGGATCGGACGTGACCACCTTCGCGGTCTTGACGCCGTCACCGTCCTCGTCGATCAGGATCGACCAACCACTGCTCTCGAGAGTGTTGCCGAGTCCGTCACCATCGACGTCGGGCATGGGTGTGGCGACGATGTCGCCGAGCGCGATGATGCCCTGATTGGCGGCGTCGCTCGTGTCGACGAGGGAATGGGCGACGAAGATCTCGTCGAGTGATACGCAGAGCGAGTACTCGTCGAGTGGGATGTCGAGATCGAAGGTCCCGTCGGCCTTGGACGTCGTCGTCGTCGTCGGTGTCGTGTCGACGACGACGAGCGCGCCAACGACAGGTTGCTTCACGATGACTGGCGGGTTCGAACCTGCGACCGTGATCTCGTCGACGAGTCTTCCTGTGACGCGCGCGAGGAGCTGTATCGCTCCGAGGTCCTTGGCCTCGACTCCCGTGATCTCGACGTCTGCGTCGAAGAGGACCAACCCGTCGACGCTCATGAGAACCCGGTGCTCTCCCGTCGGCACTTGCACGGCGAAGGTGCCGTCAGCAGCAGAAGTCGCGAACACGTTCGGTGTGGTCTCGACGATGATCTTGGCGTCCTCGATCGGGTCGAACACTCCGTCGAGGAGGAGCCCGTGCAGCGTTTGAAGTGTGACGATCTCACCGAGGTCGGCACCGGACGGCAACGTCACATCGGCGTTGATCGTCGTGACTTCGTTTCCTTTCCAAAAAGGCGTGACGTCGTATCCACCCGGAGCGAGCTGTTTCTCGAACCGGCCGTCGTCATCAGTCAGCAGTGTGATGCCTTGAGGGCCGTCGACCACGACGACCGTGCCGGAGAGCGGCGTGCCCGAGCCATCGATGACGCGTCCACGGAGCGGTGCGAGAGCCTGAATCGTCCCGATGTCGATGTTCTGTGTGCCGTCGACGAGCAACGGGATCTCGCTGACGATCACTCCTTCGACGCTCGTCGTCAGTGTGTGAGAGCCTGCAACGAGCTCCAGCTGGAACGACCCGGCTGCGTCTGTGAACGCCTGATCGATCGTCGCTCCCGTGAGCTCGACGAGCGCCCCTCCGACGCTTTCGCCGTCGCCGTCTGCGACGCGCCCCTGCACGAACAGCTTCCCGGGTGCTTGGCCCCCGCCGGGCTCTCCAGCTCCGCAACCGCTCAAGAAGAGTCCGATGAGCGAGACGAAGGAAATGGTCGCGAGGAAGGATGCGACTCGAGAGTTGATCGTGTTCATGATGCCCCTGAGAATCGAGAGAATGGGGGGCGAAAGAACGTCTACCGTGCTGCCACCCGGTGGTCCGTAGTGGAAACACAGTGACCGAGAATACGGATTCTGTGAAGGGGCATCGTGTCGTGCCTCGCGCGCTCGGCCGCTCACCGCCGGTGCTTGAGCGTGACGATCAGCGTGCCTTGCGTCGTGATGCCGTGGCGGTGGGCGTCGCGTTGGATCTCGAGGAAGTCGCGGGCCGGGGCGCTGTCGTGGGGGAGTGACGCGAGGTGTGGCTCGGCGCTGCGTTCGAGCCAGCCGGCGGGGCGCGGCGCGAGGGTGGTGTGGCTCTCGACCTCGATCTCGAGCTCGTCGAGATTGCGATGGGCTGCGAGCGCCTCGAGCAGCTCACCGGCCGACAGCTCGTCGGCGTGGACCATGCCGCTCTCGCGGTCGCGGGCCTTGAGCCAGCGGTCGAAGCGCTGGGCGACGGCCTGGCTCGGGATCGAGGCGTCGAAGAAGGGCTCGGCGACGAGCACCCCCGTGGCCGCCACACGCAGGGCCTCGGCAAGTGCGGCGCCCGGGTCGGGCAGGTGGTGTGGGACGTGGCGGAGCGTCACCCAGTCGAAGCTCTCGTCGGCTTCGTCGAGCGGCGCGGCGGGCGCCTCGCGCACGTCGAGCCCGAGCGCCCGCGCCTCCGCGACGCGCTCGGCATTCGGCTCGACGCCTCGCACCGACACATGGGCCTGGGCCAGTTCGGCCAGCAGAGCACCCCGTCCGCAGCCCACATCGAGCACGGAGCGCGGATGGAGAACCACGAGTTTGATGGCGAAAATCGCCCTCAGGCGCTCAGACAAGGCAGCGGCGTGGTCGGAGTCGTTCAAGCGTTCCTCGTTCAGACGGAGGCAGAGATCGCGAACCGACGCTATGATCGCTCGATTCGCAGCTCCTGGCAAAAGCCAATCCGACGACCCGCCACCATGACCGTCAACACCAACCCGATGCCCGATGTGCAGGGCAGCGTCGACAAGCGCCGCATCGCGATCGATCGCGTCGGCGTGAAGGCTGTGCGCCACCCGCTCAGCCTCATCGATCGCAGCGGCGCGGCCCAGAGCACCGTGGCGGTGGTGGGGATGAACGTCGGGCTGCCGCACGACAAGAAGGGCACGCACATGTCGCGCTTCTTGCAGGTTCTGCGCGACGAGGGACGTGAGGTCAGTGTCGCGTCGATCGAGGCCCTCTCGCGGCGCATGGTGGACACACTCGAGGCCGACTCGGGGCGACTCGAGCTGGCTTTCCCGTTCTTCGTCGACAAGGCCGCGCCGGTGTCCGGCGAGCGCGGGCTGATCGACTACGACGTCGAGCTGGTCGCCGAGGTGCAGAGCGGCGTTGCGACGCAGACGCTCAAGGTCGTCGTGCCCGTCACCACGCTCTGTCCGTGTTCGAAGGAGATCTCCGAGTACGGCGCCCACAACCAGCGCGGCCACATCACCGTCACGGTCGAGTCGGCCGGCGCCGTCTGGATCGAGGAGATCATCGACCTCGTCGAGGACAAGGCGTCGTGCGAGGTTTACGGCGTGCTGAAGCGTCCCGACGAGAAGTTCGTCACCGAACGAGCCTACGAGAATCCGAAGTTCGTCGAGGACGTCGTACGCGACGTGGCCTCGGCTCTGAAGAGTGATGCGCGCCTGTCGCGCTGGATCGTCGAGGTCGAGAACTTCGAGTCGATTCACAATCACTCGGCCTATGCCTACATTGAAGGCTCCAACAGCACGGCCTGAGCGGCGCGCACGGTGCGCTCGCTCACGGGCGAGACACGCGAGAAGCGCCAGATGAAGCTCTACAACACGCTGACGGCCCGCAAGGAAGAGCTCGTTCCGATCGAGCCCGGCAAGCTGGGCGTCTACGTCTGCGGGCCGACGGTCTACTCGCTCTCGCACGTCGGCCACGCGCGCTGCTACATCGCGTACGACGTCATCGTCCGCTACCTGCGCCGCCGTTTCGACGTCACATACGCGCGCAACTACACGGACATCGACGACAAGATCATCGTGCGCGCCAACGAAACAGGCGAGGCCGCGAGCGTCGTGTCCGAAGAGAACATCGTCGGTTTCAAAGAGGACATGGCGGCGCTGGGGAACCTCGAACCCGACATCGAGCCGAAGGTCACCGAGCACATCGCGGAGATCGTCGCGATGATCGAAGTCCTCATCGACAAGGGCTTCGCCTACGCGTCCGAGGGTGACGTCTACTACGCGGTGCGCAAGTTCGGCGAGTACGGCAAGCTCTCGAAGCGTTCGATCGACGAACTCGAGACCGGCGCGCGTGTGGCGCCCGGTGAGGTCAAGCGTGACGCCCTCGACTTCGCGCTCTGGAAGGGCGCCAAGGACGGCGAGCCGTCGTGGGAATCGCCGTGGGGCCCGGGGCGTCCGGGCTGGCACATCGAGTGCTCGGCGATGGGCTGCAAGCACCTGGGTGACACCTTCGACATCCACGGTGGCGGCGTCGACCTCGTCTTCCCGCACCACGAGAACGAGATCGCGCAGAGCGAGGCGGCCACGGGTCAGACCTTCGCGAACTACTGGCTGCACAACGGACACGTGAAGCTCGACGACACGAAGATGTCGAAGAGTCTCGGAAACTTCTTCACGATTCGCGAGCTGCTCGCGCAGTACGAGCGCGAGGTGCTGCGCTGGTTCCTGCTGTCGGTCCAGTACCGCTCGCCGATCAACTACACGGACGTGCTCATCGATCAATCGGCAGAGCGTGTGCGTTACGTGCACGAGACGCTCGCGGCGCTCGACGATGCGCTTGCGGCTGCGGGCGATTCCGTGGCGGCGGACGCGCAGCGCAAGGCCGAGCTCATCGATGCCTTCGAGCAGGCCATGGACGACGACTTCAACACGGCCAAGGTGCTCGCCGACTTGTCGGATGTCTTCAAGAACATCAACCAGGCCGTGGCGCGGGAGCAGGACGATGCCACCGTGGCGCAGCTGCGCGCGGCGCGCGAGGCGATCGACGAGATCGGCGCGACGTTGGGACTGTTCGAAGGTGACCCGCGCGAGGTGCTCGCGCGGCTCGATGCCAAGAGCCAGCAGACCTCGGGTGTCGATCCGGACGCCGTCGAGGCGCTGCTCGCTGAACGCGTCGCCGCGCGGTCCAACAAGGATTTCGCACGCGCCGACGGCATCCGCGACGAGCTCGCCGCGATGGGCGTGACGATCAAGGACTCACCCGAAGGCACCACGTGGACCGTGGGCGCCTGACGCGTTCGATGTCCTGACGCTCGACGCCCCGGCGCAGGGCCCGTCCACCAAAATCGCTGCTCAGTTGGCGGTTCACGACCGTCACTCGCGTGAATCGACATGACGCGGGCGGCTTTCGCTCGCATTCGATCCGATTGAGTGGAGTGAGGGCATGAAGAGGAACTGGTCTGCGCTTGGGATTCTGGCGGCGGTGCTGGTCGTGGGCTGCACGTCGTCGTTGACGAACGGTGAGATTACGCACTTCACCGTCGACACCGACCGTGCGCTGCGCGGGCCGTGGTTCGGCGTCGACGACCAGGAGCGTGCGATCCCGCGCGACGACGGCGACGCCGCGACGCGCGACGACGCCTTCGAGTTGGCCTTCGACACGGCGTTCTTGAAGTTCCTGCCCGACCTCGGCGGAATCAACGAAGTGATCGTCGTGTTCAGCTTCCGCGACGGTCCCGGGCAGAAGGACGAGGACGAGATCGTGAAGATCCTCGGGCCGATGCGACAGCAACCCGACGGGAGTTTGCTGCCATCGATCAGTCGCATCTCGTACGGGCCGACGACGCTCGAGAGCGAGTATCTCTCCGTGAGCATCCGCGTCGTCGAGTACGACCGCGAGGAGAGCGAAGACACCTCGGCGTTCATCGACTTCGTCGCGAGTGCCGCCGAGAGCCTCTCGATCGCCGACCCCGTCACGGCCGCGGAGATCAAGGTCGCCAAGGAGATCGCCAAGACGATCGCGGCGTCGAACGACAACGACGTCGTCATCGAGGCGAGCTTCGACCTGATCCCGTACGACGACGGCGTCTGGGCGCGCAACGCCGGCGCGACGTCGACGATGCTCCCGCTGCGGTCGGGCTCGTTCGGCCTCATCAAGCGCGAGGTCCCGACGCCGTTCTTCAACTTCTTCCCGTTCACGCAGAACCTGACGTTCGCGGGCGGCAAGCAGCTCGGCTGCGTCCCGAGCGGGGCGATTGGCGACGCGTTCGCGTTGCCGTTCGCGCTGGCGCTCGACATCGTGCACCTGCCGATCGCGGCCGTCGCGCGCGTCGCTGCCGACGTTCCCGACCGTGCGAGTATGGACCCACTGAGTCGCAAGAACGGCGCGTTCATGGCCGGGTCCGAGCAGCTGCGATTCGACCATGACACGCGGCACGTCGTCGCCGGCGCCGACCGGGACCTCTACCGCGACAAGTCATGGCTGACGTTCTCGGTCTCGAACGGTCACCAACCGCTGCCGCGAGAAGCTGTGCGTTACCTGACGGAGAGCGAGCGGAAGATCGTCGAGCGTCTGGGGCGCCGCCGCATCAGCGACGTGCTCGATGGAAGTCTCGTGCAGGACGCGATCGACGATCTCGTGAAGGCCAAGGCCGTGGCGGCCGAAGCTGCCGAGGCCCAGACGTCAGGTGCCTTCAAGTTGCTGACCCCGCGCTACGTGGAGCTGACCACCGCGGCTCAGGCGGACCTCATCGTCGAGATCAAGCGTCCCGCGGGCGTCGACATCGTGCCCGAGCTCGTCGCCAAGGAACTCGCGGGCGGTGCGGCGCTGCCCACGATCGCGGCGGCGCAGACGAGCACGACGAGCACGGTCGTCGAGTGGACGTTCACGGCGAGTATGCCGGCGGCCCACGAACCGGGGCTCTACGCCATCGTCTTCCCGCATGACAAGGCGGGCAAGAATCCGAAGCTCATCTCTCTGCCGCTCACGCTGGTCGCGAAGCTCGAAGCCGTCAAGACCGCCAAGGCGTCGGGCGTGCAGTCGGCGAGTCCCTGGCTCGAGGACGCGAAGATCGCGCTCGTCGACGTCAAGGCGACAAGCGCCGGAACGTTCGACGAGGTGAAGGAAGTTCGCATCGAGTACACGAGTGCGGGCGCGACGAAGTCGCTCGTCGTGCGTCGCGGCGACGACGGAAGCACCTTCGGCGAGAAGCAGATCTCGGTGACGAACTCGACCGGCGAGAAGATCGAGACGCTCTCGAAGATCACGCTCATTCGCGACGGTGGGCTGCCCAACGTGGACGCGTGACGGCGTGTGCCAGGCCCTGGGAGTTCGAGCCGCTCGCAGGGCCTGGCGGTCGTCTCGTGGCGACGACGTGGCGACGTGATCGAGAGTGTGGCGCAGAGCTGTCGATCGCGGGCGTGGCGTAACGGAAGGCTGGGCAGGAGCGTAAGCGCGGCGTCCAATGAGTGAAGTGCGCGCCGGACGTCGATCGGTCGACGTCGCCGCGCTTCGACCGAAAGGCGCTGTCCATGAAGCTCTCGCTGTCCGCCCTCCTCGTCGCAGGAGCCCTCGCCCTTGCCCCGTCTCTCGAGGCCCAGTCGTTCCAGCGCCAGTGGGTGCCGGCCTCCGCCAACTGGGTCGTCCACGTCAACCTCGAAGGGTTGATGAAGACGACTCTCGTTAAAGAACTCGGTCTTCTCGACGAGCTGAAGAGCGAGAGCGACTACCAGGAGGTCGTCCAGAAGCTCGGGATGTCACCGGTGACCGACATCACGTCGATCACGATCTTCGGCCCGCGTGCCGACCCCGAGTCGGCCTGCGCGCTGATCGCCACGAACAGCGCGATCGAAACGGCGATGGAACGTCTGACGCAAGAGGTCCCGAACGAGTCGGTGAACGTCGACGGCTTCGCGCTCAAGCGTTGGCAGGCCGAAGGAGAGACGATCTTCAGCTACGTCGCTCAGAATCGCAGCACCGACCAGCGTCTCATGATCATCTCGAACGACGACGCCGACGTGACCGCGGCGCTGCGTGTGCTGCGCGGCGAAGTGCCGAGCATGCAGTCGTCGGGCCAGCTCTCGGTGGCGAGTCCGCCGGGCGCCGGTGCGCTGATCTACATCGCGGCCGGTGAGGCGACGACGAACTTCGCCAAGCGCGAGGCGGACATCTCGAGCATGGCGAAGATGGTGAAGTCGGCCGTGATCGAGGCCGGTGAAGATGGCGACGAGATGTACGTGAAGGTGACCGTCGACACGAACAGTGCCGATGACGCCTCGCAGGTCGCGCAGGTCGCTCAAGGTCTCGTCGCGATGGGCGGCATCCTCGCCCAGAACCAACCCGACGCGAAGCCGCTCGTCGACATGCTCCAGGCCATGTCGCTGCGCGCCGACGGCTCGTCGCTGCGTTTGCAGCTGCGCCAGTCGACGCCGCGTCTCATGCAGTTGATCCACGAGCACGGCGATGCGCGCTTCGGAAAGAAGCACGGTCACGATCAGGGTGCGAAGCAGTCACTCAAACAGCCGCCCAAGAGCGGCGACTCGAAGACCGGATGGCGCTAGAGAAGCGCACGGGTCAGGGGCTTGGAGCATCGCGTTCGACGGTTGCGGCCGTCGAGCGCGGTGTTCGTCCGCAGATGGTCGGAGGGGATGACGTCGCGACATCCGAGGAACTCGCACGTCGTGCTCAGGCGGGATCAGCGCGCGCCTTCGAGTTGCTCTACGACCGGTACGAGCGTTCGCTCTGGCGGTTTCTGCGTGTGCTCGCCGGGAGCGCGGCAGACGCTGACGAGCTCACGCAGCAGACCTTCGTGCGGGCGTGGCGTCATCTCGATCGCTACCGCCCGGCGTGGTCGTTCTCGACGTGGCTGTTCACGATCGGTCGGCGGCAGGCCATGAGCTGGCATCGCACGGCGGCGCGCGGGCCGCGCGCGCTCGACGACGACCATCGTCGCACGCTCGTGGCACGTGAGGTCGCTGATGCTGCCGACGTCGAGGAGCAGCGCCAGAACCTCTGGCACCTCGCGGGGCGCGTACTCACGCCCGACCAACGCTCGGCCCTCTGGTTGCGTTATGCCGAAGGGCTCACCACGCTCGACGTCGCCTCGGTGCTCGGGAAGTCCGAGGCCTCGGTGCGCGTCGTCCTCCATCGCGCCCGTCGCAAACTTGCTGAACACCTCGACGAGGATCCGTCATGACCATCGACGATCACCTCGCAGCCCGACTGCGGCGCGATTCCCTCGCGTTCCCGGGGAGCCCGTCGCGCGCGCTGCGCGCCCGCACTCTCGACGCTCTTGCCCACGAGCCCACGCCTCGCACGCCGTGGACGCACCAGCTGCGTCGCGCCGCTGCGATCGCAGCCACGCTCGCCATCGCCTCGCTCTTCGCCTGGTGGGCCACGTCCGAGGTGCCCGCCGCAGACGCGCCGACCAACACGGCCACGGCCTGGGTCATCGAGACAGTCGGTGACGGTACGTACCACTCGCTCGTTGCGCGGGAAGAGCGTGGCCCGATCACGCCGACGAATGACGAGTCGGTCGAACCGCTCTTCGCTGTCCCCGCCAACCTCCCGTTCGTCGGAGCCGGCGAGCCATCTTCGAGCTGGACGACGGCCATGTTCACGCCCTTCGAAGGCGAGTGGCACCGCGTCCAAGCCGACGCCGCGCGAGCGACGGCCGTCGTCTGGACACGCGTGGCCAAACCGCTGCGCGCGGTGCTGCTGCGGCGGTAGTCGGCCGTGTGAGAGGCGCCTTCGCGGCGGTGTCTGCTGGGCCGCCATCAAGGCGCGGAGACCGCAGCCGACGCACGCGTCGTCGCGGCCAGGCAACGGTAGAGATTGGCTCCTCGGGCGCTCCCACGAGGCTCGCAGCATTGCGGACTTTGGAGAATCGATGTACCGTTATGAGACGCCCTCGGAAAGGGGCATTGAAGGTCATCGTTCGGAGGAAGGGCATTGTCTATTTCACGGGTTGCCGTTGTCTGTCTTGGTGCGAGTTGTCTTGCTGCTCAGGAGATCAGTCTCACGCAGCTGTCGACGAGCTTTAATACACCGATCGGCGTCGATTACCACGAGCCGACGGATTCTCTCATCTTGTCGGTCAACTACTCTGGGGGCCTCCCTCATAACCTCGAGCGCATTGAGTTCGACGGGAGCAATGTTCCCTACTCGGGGCTCGCGGGCCTCACGGACGAGCTGAAGATCGCAACGGTCCGCTCGATCGGAAACCCTGGTGGTTTCACGGTCGGCGATGTGTTCACCGGCAACGGAAACGACGGGGAGATTGTTCGCGTCACGGATGACGGGGCCACGGTGATCAACCCATGGGTGTCATTGCCCGGCGCCGGAAATGGGCTCATGCGTGGTTCGCTGTATGTCGATCGCACGGGGGTCTTTGACGGTGACTTGATTGTCTGCACGACTGCGGGTGAGGTCTGGCGCGTCGACTCCTCGGGCGAGCCTTCGCTCATGGTCGACCTCAACGTCCATTTGGAAGGGCTACTCACCGTGCCCGACGATCCGGACAAGTACGGGCCGTGGGCGGGCACGATTCTCGCTGGTGCTGAGGCTCAGGGCCTTCTGTGGTCGATCACGCGTGAAGGGTCCGCGACGAGCTACAACCTGGGTATTGCCCCAGAAGACCTAGACATCATTCGGCCGGGCGAAGGGTTCTTCGGTGTCAACTTTGGCAGCAGTCGGCTCCTCGCTGCCCCGCCTTCGACGTTCGCCGGGATGGAGGGTGACATCCTCATCACGGAGGAGTTCTTCGCGTCCACGGGGCTTTACCACGTGCGCTGGGATGGCACCGACTTCGCGGTCACAGAGTTCGCGCTTGCGCCGGGATCCGAGGTCCCCGCACAGTGGGAGCACGTCTCGTTCGCTCCGATCGGAATCGTCCCGTTCCCGACCTGCAGCATCGACGCGGCGGGGACCATAGCTGCCGGTGTCGGCATTCCTCTGAGCTTCGCAATCACCGGAGCAGATGTCGACACCTCCGACATCGTCACCCTGAGCGCTCTCGAGATCCCGACCGGCGCGACAACCACGCCCGTGCTCCCCGCCCAGGGCAATCCTGTCGTCGTGACGTTCGACTGGACTCCTGGAGTCGACGACATCGGAACACACGACGTCGTCTTCGTTGCAACCGACTCGAGCGGACTCGAGACTGTCTGTTCGGTAACGATCGGTGTTGCAGAGTGTTTTCTTTTGTTGACTCACGATCCGACTCTGGGCCTCGTGGGTGGAGAAGATCCGATCCTCACTTCCCAGCCGGTCACGTTCCCTGTTGCGATGGGACTCGTCCCGCAACTCGCCATACCGGCATCCGTCGAACTCCATGGCGTTCGGTTGTATTCGCAGGTCGTGATGAACAACCCGTTGGCGTTCCCCGACGACCCGATGCAGGTCTCCAACGTGATCGAGATCACGCTTGGTCGCGGCTGGTCCTCACATGAGGTCGGGACGGGCATCGATCATTGGTTGGAATCGGAGCCCGTCTTGGGTGGGATGTTGTCGCCGGCCTTCAAGATCAACGGCTGGTGAGACCGTGCTGGTACGGGGAGCTGCCGACGACGTAGCCAACGCGTCGGTGGCTCGCCGTGCACACAGCACCCTCAGCCGAGGGTGTAATCGATCGGCGCGGTGCAGGGCTCGTTGACCTTATCGTGCTCCGCGTACACGAACCGTCCGCGCACGAAGGTCGCGATGGGCCAGCCGGCAAGCTCGGCGCCTTCGAACCGCGAGAAGGCGGTTTGCGAACGCAGCCAGCTCAGCGGAAACGGCATCGGCGTTGCTCGGATCGACGATGGCGACATCGCTGTCGCGACCTTTCTCGTTCGGACGGGTCCGGGCTCGCGCGCACACGCGTGCCAAAGCCGCTCCCGGCGATGCTGTTGCGGCGGTAGTCGCTCGGGCGCAGCGATGATGACGTCGTGAAGGCGATCGACCCTGCGGACGTCGGCCCCGGCAGCTTGGTGTCGTACATTGGAGGCCAGGATCCGAGGACTCAACGGCGTGCTCCTTCGGGACGACTTGAGCGGGCACAGGGAGGCGTGACATGACCGGAGAGCGCGATCCGAACCGATGGGTGGACGGCACGCCAGGTCGACTGACTCTCGCGGCGGTCTTCTTCATCTTGGCGGCGTGGGTCGCTTCGATGCAGGGTGACGGCGCACCGCACCCGCTCGCGACGTTGACGATGGGCGTGCTGATCCTTTGCGGCGTGGCGATCCTGACGCTCGTGTTCTTCAACCACCGGCGTTCCGGGCCTGGAAGCGACTCGCCAAGCTGAAGCCGCCGCCCTCAGCCGAGCGCGTACTCGATCGGTGCGCCGATCGGGTTGCCCACTTCCTTGTGCGCCGCGTACACCAGTCGTCCGCGCACGAACGTTGCCACGGGCCAGCCGGCCAGCTCCATGCCTTCGAAGGGCGAGAAGCCGGTTTGCGAACGCAGCCAGCTCAGCGGGAGCGGCTCGGTGATGCTCGGGTCGACGATCACGACGTCGCCGTCGCGACCCTTCTCGAACGGGCCCTTCGTCGCGAAGCCGTAGATCTCGCGCGCGCGCTTGCTGAGCAGTCGCACGATGTGCGGGTAGGTGAGCCAGCCGTCGCGGACAGCCGTGAGCAGCAGTGGCACCGTCGTCTGCACGCCGGGGATGCCGCTCGGCGTGTTCGGGTAGCTGCCCGCCTTCTCCTCGGCCGTGTGCGGCGCGTGGTCGGAACCGATCACCGAGATCGTGCCGTCGGCGACGGCCTCGCGGATCGCGTCCTGGTGACGGCGATCACGCACGGGCGGGTTCATCTGCGCGAGCGTGCCCCAGCGTTCGTAGCACTCGGGCGCGCACATGAAGAGGTGGTTCGGCGTGGCCTCGAGCGTGACGAGCTCGCCCAAGTTCCGCTCCTTGACGATCGCGATCTCGTCGGCCGTCGAGATGTGCAGGATGTGGACGCGCCGGCCCGTGCGTTCGACGAGGTCGAGCAGGCGCGTCGTCGAGCGGACGGCGGCTTCGATGTCGCGCAACTTCGGGTGGTCGGCGACGGTGACGTGCTCGGGCCGTCCCTGGGCCAACTCGACGAGGCGATCTTCGTCTTCGGAGTGGATCGCCACGCGCCGCGAACCCGAGCGCAGCACGCGTTCGAGCGTTTCGTCGTCGTCGACGAGCAGCGTGCCCGTCGACGAGCCCATGAACACCTTGACGCCCGCGCAGCCCGGCATCGTCTCCCACTCGCCGAGCTGGTCGGCGTTCTCGCGCGACGCGCCGAGGAAGAACGCGTGGTCGGCGCGGCAGCGCCCGGCGGCCCGCGCGAGCTTGTCTTCCAGCGCGGCGGGGTTCGTCGTCGGCGGCTTCGTGTTGGGCATCTCACAGAAGCCCGTGATGCCGCCCGCGACAGCCGCGAGCGCGCCCGACGCGAGGTCTTCCTTGTGCTCGAGGCCCGGCTCGCGGAAATGCACCTGCGTGTCGATCAGCCCGGGGAAGACGAGCAACCCGGCGGCGTTCACGACGGGCACGTCGGCGGGCGCGTCGAGCACGGGGCCAACCGCTTCGACCTTGCCGTCGCGCACGAGCACGTCGGTGCCGTCGAGCACTTCGCTGGCCGTCACGACCTGTCCGCCGCGCACGAGGACGTCGCCGGTGGTTGCGGGGAATGCGTTGTTCATGTCGTCGGTTCCACCTTGGGTTCCAGTCGCGCCTTCCAGCGCCAGATCACCACGGCGATCCCGGCCGCGATCATGGCCGAGCACAGCTGCTGGCCGCGCGTCATCCCGAGCGCCCGCACGCCGAGATGCGCATCCGGCTCGCGGAAGTTCTCGACGACGAAGCGCCATGCCCCGTAACCGATGAGGAAGATGCCTGCATACACACCCATGCCGAGCGGCCGCTTCTTCGTGATCTGATAGACGATGAACAGCACGAGCCCGACGAGCAGCCCTTCACCGAACGCCTCGTAGAGCTGCGAGGGGTGACGCAGCGGCACCTGGTCGGCGATGTCGGCCCACATCGCGCCCGTGTAGCCCTCGGGACGCGTCTCCGACATCGCATTGAGGATGCGGACTTCGCGCTCACGCAGGCCGAGGCCGTCGAGTTGCAGCAGGCGTTGCGCGGCCGGGTCGGACGGGAAGCGCATCGCGAAGCGCGCCGAGGCGTCCGTGATGCGGCCGTACAGCTCGCCGTTGATGAAGTTGGCGAGGCGGACCGCGAAGATGCCGGGCGTGACGGCCAAGGCGAGCGAGTCGCACAGACGGCCGAACGGGAGCTTGGTCTTGCGGCTGTACAGGATCGCGACGGTGACGACGCCGAGCAGCCCGCCGTGGAACGAGAGCCCGCCTTCCCAGAGCTGCAAGAGCTGTGGTCCTGAGAAGAGCGACGGCTGGTAGAACGCCGCGTATCCGAGCCGTCCGCCGAGCAGAACGCCGAACACGAGCCAGAGGATCAGATCGGAAACCTGCTCTTCGCTGATCGGGAGGAATCCGGCGCGCGCCAGGCGCACGAGGATCATGTGACCGAAGGTGAATCCCACGACGTACATGAGCCCGTACCACCGCAGCGCGAGTGGTCCGAGCTCGACGATCACCGGGTCCCAGGCGGGGAAGTCCATGGTGTATAACGTACGGTTTCGCCGCACTCTTCGCGAAGCACCATGTTCGACCCGCAAACCTTCATCGACGCTGCTTGGACAGCCACGTCACGCGCGTGGTTCGACAAGGCGCGCGAGCGCATCGACGCGCGCGGCGCCGACGCCCTGCCTGTCCTCTTGCCCGCCCTCGCGCGCACCTTCGGCCGGGGCCCGCTCGTTGACGATCCGGCCATGGCCCGACTCGACGACGACGACGTGCGCGTCGACCTCCGCGTCTGGCGTCTGTGCGACGGCGCGGGGCTGGCGCTCATCAACGCCGCGAACCCCAGCGACGAGTTGCTCGCGGATCTCTACCTGCACGGCGACTTCGAGGAGAAGTTCATCGTGCTGCGCGCACTCGGCGTCCTGCCGATCAGCGCCGCGACGGTGCAGCTGATCGGCGAGATGCAGCGGACGAACAACGTCGCGCACTTCGAAAGCGCCGTTTGCGAGAGCAACCTCGTCGCGCGAGCGCTCGGCAAGCACGGCTTCGAGCTCGTCGACTTCAATCGCCTGATGCTCAAGGTCGCCTTCCTCGACGTCCGCCTCTCGCGCGTTCTCGGCGCCATGCGCCACGCCAACGAGGAGCTCTCGCGCATGGTCGAGGGCCTGGCCACCGAACGCGAGGCCGCCGGACGACACATCTGGTTCGACACCAACCGCGTCGTTGCCCGCGCGCCGAGCCCAGCCTCGCTCGAACGGCTCATCACGGGGCTCTCTCACACCGAGGCCGAGCATCGCCTCGCCGCCGCCGAAGGCCTCGCGCATCTGCGCGCTCCGACGTTTCTCGAGGCTGGCCGCGCCCGTCTCGAGACCGAAACCGACGAGGCCGTGCGCGCCGAACTCGAGCGCAACCTCGCCGCGTCCCCTTCCTGACGCCTCCCGCCTCTCCGAACACCCGTCACCACACTCCCCCGGCCTGCCCCGCGATGAAGATCTTCGAACCCCACGCCCACATGTTCAGTCGCGTCACTGACGACTACCAACGCATGGGCGAATCCGGGATCCGTGCGCTCCTCGAGCCCGCCTTCTGGCTCGGACAGAACCGCACGAACGTCGGCACCTTCATCGACTACTTCGACACGATCCTCGGCTGGGAGCGTCACCGTTCCGAGCAGTTCGGAATCCATCACTTCTGCACGATGGCACTGAACCCGCGCGAGGCCAATGACGACCGCGTCAACGACGCCGTCATGGAGGTGCTGCCGCGTTTCCTCGAGAAGGACAGTGTCGTCGGCGTCGGTGAGATCGGTCTCGACGACCAGACGCCGAAGGAGGAAAAGTACTACATCGCGCAGCTCGAACTCGGTCTCGAGCACGACCTGCCGATCCTCGTGCACACGCCGCACCGCGACAAGAAGCGCGGCTTCGAGCGCTGCATCGAGATCCTGAAGGACATGAACTACCCGATGGAGAAGGTGCTGCTCGACCACGGCAACGAGCAGACGATCCAGATCACGCGTAACCTCGGCTGCGTCTCGGGCTTCTCGATCTACCCGAACACGAAGATGAGCCCCGAGCGCATGGTGAAGATCGTGCTCGAGTACGGCGTCGAAGGGTTGGTCGTCAACAGCGCCTGCGACTGGGGTGTCAGCGATCCGCTCAGCGTGCCGAAGACGGTCGAGCAGCTGCAGGCCGCCGGCGTTGCCGATGCCGACATCGAGAAGCTCGTCTGGCACAACCCGATCGACTTCTTCGCCCAGAGCGGGCGGCTCGACAAGGCGTCGCTCGAGCGCCCGCCGAACAGCGACCTCACGCAGACCTTCGAGGGCAACTCGGTGCTGCGCGGACAAGACCCGACGACATTCAAGGATGGATGGGCTGATTGATGCGATACGTGTTCGGTTTGTTGACGTGTGTGATTCTTGCAGCGTGCACGTCGTCCTCTTCGACGGAGCTGACGCGCATGCCCTTGTCCGGTGAGTGGTCGGTGCTGAGTATTCGCGGCGTGCCGGTCGTCGAGGACAGCGGCGTCATGCTCGCGTTCTCGGAAGACGGCAGCCTGCACGGGAACTCGGGCGTCAACGCGCTGAACGGGACGTGGACGAACACTGCTCACAGTCTGACGTTCGGGCCGTTGGCGATGACACGCCGCATGGGTCCACCGCCACTCAACGAGCAAGAGCAGCGTTTCACGGCGGCGCTCGATGAGGTCGCCAATGTGAGTCAGGAGGCGAACGGCCAGCTCGTTTTGAGTTCGTCAGCGGGCGACGAGCTCGTGCGCATGACGACGCACGTCGCGTCAGCAGACGGCAGTGTGTCAGGCACTCTCTCAGGAACTGTCACGTACCGCGAACGCATCGCACTGGTGCCGGGTCACGAACTCACCGTCCAGTTGCTCGACGTCAGTCTCGCCGACGCACCGTCGATCACGCTCGCGGAGACATCGCGCACCGTGACGACGCAGGTGCCGTTGGCGTTCACGCTCGACTACGAAGCGAGCGACGTCGAGTCCAGACACCGCTACGTCCTGCGCGCCACGCTCCACGACCCGGCCGGCAACCTCGCCTGGACGACCGACACGGCCCACCCCGTCCTCGAAGACGGCCAGCCGACGAGCGGCCACGAGATCGTGCTGAAGCGCGTGGGGCGGTAGGACGCCCGCGCGATCTCAACGCGGGGCAAAAGTCGCCGCTGTGCGCGCGTCGATCAACCTCGCATGGGAACCCTCACGCGGTCATTCGGTTCGCGCCTCGGTGCGTTCGGTCTCGTTGTTGCACTTGCGCCGACGTTGTTCGCCGACGACATCTCACTCGTCGTCACGCCGGGTTGGGCCAGTCTGACGCGCTCGGAGACCATGGTCTTCACGGCCACCGACTGCGGCGAGGTCGTCACCCCCGACTGGTCCGTGCCTCCGTCGAGCAGTGTGATCGGGTTCCCGATCGTGCTGCCGGGTGGAGAGCTGGTGGGCGTACCCGCCGGTGTCGGTGAGGACACGGTCACGGCAGCGGACCCGAGCCTGCTGCTCGGTGACGGCACGGCGACGATGCGAGTCTTGCCGCCGGCGAGCTTGGCGATCACGTCGGCGCGTTATCGCGACCACGAGCAGCCGTCCAAGGTGCGCTTCACGGCGCGTGGTTTCCTCGATTCCGGTGTCGTGGCGAACACGGTGGTGGACGAAGGCGACGTCCTGTGGCCCTTTACGTTCGAGGAGAGCATGACGAGCACGCTGTTCATCAACGGTGTCTCGTCGGGCGCGATCGTCGAGCTGCCGAGCAAGGGCAAGGCGCGACGCTTCACGTCCGTCGAGGGGGAAGTGTCGCTGAAGCTCATCCCGACGTCGGCGCCGTCGCGGTTTCGCTTCTCACTCCGCGTCGACAAGCATCCGCTCGATTCCGACGACGAGATCACGATCGTCTTCGAGCATGGCGACTTCCTCGACGCCACGGGCACGGTCGCGCTGACTGATGGCCGCTTCTCGTCGCGCAAGCAAGCGCCCGCGATCGGTGAGCCCGACCTCGTCGTCCTCGCCGCGCGGGCCAAGCTCGGAGACGGTGCCAGCGACAAGCTGAAACTCATCGTCGCGACGACGACGTTCACGGACACGCCCGCCGTACCCGAAGACGTCCGGCTCTGCATCGGCGACGACCTCTGCTTCTCCGTGGATGCCGACGACTTCGTCGTGAAGGGCGCGCGCTGGATCTTCGCCAGCAAGGAGAGCGGCGTGCGGCGCCTCGTCGTCGACACGAAGCGCCAGCTCGTCACGCTGCGCCTCGCCGGCGCCGAACTGGAGGCCTGGCCCGGCGGCGTGGTGATCACGTCGCTGCGTCTCGACATCGGCTCCGAGTCGCGCAAGATCGGCATGATCGCGAGCTCGTCTGGCAGCGCCTTGTCCTTCTGACGCACCGGCCACGTCGCGGAGGCGCGACCTGTGTGAGCGAGCCGTCGGGCGGAATCCGCCACGGCTCCCATCGATCTCGCCACACGTGATCCGAAAATCGCCTTCATGAAAAGCACATCATCCGGTGATGATGTTCGTAACCCATGAAGAAACCACATGTTCTGATCGTCGAAGATGAAGGTGACATCTCGGAGATCCTTGCGTACGCACTGTCGCGCGAGGGGTTCGAGATCCACGTCTGCACCGATGGCACGGCTGGCCTCTCGGAGGCTCGTCGGCACATGCCCGACTTGGTGCTGCTCGACCTGATGCTGCCGGGCCTCGATGGCACCGAGATCTGCCGTCGTCTGAAATCGGACGACGCCACGAAGGCGATGGCCGTGATCATGGTGTCCGCGAAGGGCGAAGAGTCGGACATCGTGCTGGGCCTCGGGCTCGGCGCGGACGACTACATCGTCAAGCCCTTCAGCCCCAAGGAACTCGTGGCACGCGTGAAGGCCGTCCTGCGTCGCGTCAGCGGCGAAGGTGAGATGACCCACGACTCGGGCAAGAAGATCGTGCTCGGCGACCTCGTCATCGATCCCTCGCGCCACCGCGTGACCGTCGGTGACGCCGAGGTGCCGCTCACGGCCACCGAGTTCCGGATCCTGCATTTCCTCGCCGCCAAGCCGGGGCGCGTCTTCAGTCGCGACCAGATTCTCACCGGGGCGCTCGGTCCGCATTCGATGGCTCTCGACCGGAGCATCGATGTCCACATCCGCTCGATCCGCAGCAAGCTCGGCGAGCACCGCTCGCTCGTCGAGACGGTTCGCGGTGTGGGGTATCGGTTCACCGAACAGCTCCCCGCGACATGAGTCCGTCCGGGGGCCCGCCGCCGTCTCGGTTCGTCTGGAAGGTCATCGTCATCGGCGTGGCCGCCGTCATTCTCGCCACGATCGTGGCGGGGGTCTCGGCGCGTGGTGACCTCGAGCGCCATTGGCGTGCGCGGGTCGAGGAGCAGCTGAGCGAGGAGGCTCGCGTTGTCGCCAATGTCGTCGAACTCGCGCTTGCCGCGAACGACGGCGATGGGTCGACGGCCGGGCTTCAGCGAGCCGTCGATCGCGTCGCCCTCGAGCTGCCCGGGCGCCGCATCACGCTGATCGACTCCGACGGTTGGGTGATCGTCGATTCGCACGAGTCGGCGCGCTTGATGGACAACCACGCGATGCGTCCCGAGGTCACGTCGCTCGGCGCCGTCTTGGAGCGCTACAGCCGCACGGTGCGCAAGTCGATGCTCTACTGCGTGATCGCCGTGCCGACGGGTCCGTCGCCAGTGGATGGCGCGATGCCGGGCAATGACGATGTCCTGTACGTCCGCCTCGCCCACGGTGCCGAACATCTCGCCGAATCACTCGGTGCCTACACGAACAGCGCTCACGGCGGCCTTTGGCTCGGCGCGGCGGTGGGATTGCTCGTCGTGCTGCTTGGTTCGTTCTGGGTGACGGGCCGGCTCCGTCAGCTCAGCGACGCCGTGGCGCGCACGGACGGGCGTCCGATCGGCGTCGAAGGCAGTGACGAACTCGGGTTCATCGCCACGACACTCAACGCGCGCACGTCCGCGGACCGCTCCCGCATCGGACGTCTGGAAGACGCGCTCGACCGCGACCGCGCGATCTTCGGCAGCATGGAAGAAGGTGTCGTGATCCTCGATCGCGACGGGCGCATTCGGCTCGTGAACGCCGCGGCGCGACGCTTGCTGTGCACCGGCGAGGGCGACCTGAAACAGCGACTCCTCGTCGAAGCGACGGCGTGTCATGAAGTGGTCGTCGCCGTCTCGGAGGCACTCGACAACGACGAACGCACACTGCGTGAAGTGCGCGTGCAGTCCGACGGCGGCGCCGAGTCCGTCATCCACCTCTCGGCCGTGCCGCTTGGTGAGCCGGGCAGTCGTTCCTGGGGATGCGTCGTGGTCCTCCATGACCTGACGGAGATCCGTCGACTCGAGGCGATGCGCCGTGACTTCGTTGCCAACGTGTCGCACGAGTTGAAGACGCCGTTGACCGCGATGAAGGGCTATCTCGAAGCCATTCTCGACGACGACGACATGCCCGCCGAGATCCGCCATCGCTTCCTGACGAAGGCGCGCAACAACACCGACCGACTCGCTGCGATCGTCAGCGACCTGCTCGCCCTGGCGCGCATCCAGGGCGGCGACACCGTCGACTTCGAGATGCTCGACGTCAGGAATGTCGTCGAGACCTGCGCGCGCGACCTTCGCAACACCGCCGAGGTCCGCGACATTGCCATCACCACGCACGTCGTCGGCGAAGGCTTCGAAATGCAGGGCGATGAGTCGGCACTGATGACGGCCGTCCGCAACCTCATCGACAACGCGATCAAGTACTCGCACGACAGCAGCGAAGTCCGCGCGACGGTGACCCGCAGCGGTGACGACATCCTGATCGACGTCAGCGACGAGGGGCAGGGCATCCCGATGCACGAGCAGGAGCGGATCTTCGAGCGCTTCTACCGTGTCGACAAGAACCGCTCACGCGAGCTGGGCGGCACGGGCCTCGGGCTCTCGATCGTGAAGAACGCTGTCCAGGCCCACCGGGGCGAGGTCTCGGTGACGAGCCGCCACGGCCGCGGGAGCACGTTCACGATCCGGCTCCCGGTGATCTGACGCGAGTGGCGTTGCGCGGGGCGCGCTCTCGACGCCCGGCGTCACGGAGGCACAGCCACGCTCTCGCGACGATCATTGTGAGAAGTCTGGGAACGAGCAGCCCGGCGGGCTGGCCGCTCGAAAGGCCCGATCCGAGCGGGTGAGGCTCGAGCGCACGGCCTCGTCGAAGCCAGGTCGTGCCCCGCGTGCGCGTCGAGAGCGTAATTCATCAAACGCACACACAACGCCGCTTCCGGCTTCATGCGATCGGTCGAAACTCCCCTCAGCAAACAACAGCTGTTCCCAGCAGTTCCATCCCCGCAAGGAGTCCCGTCACGTGAAGACGGTTTCCAGCCTGATCGGCGCTCTCGCCATCGCCGCGCTTCCGATCGCCGCGCAGTCCTCGACGGTCGATACGAACCTTCCCAAGTACCAGCCCATCGGTGCGGTGTCGGGCTCGATCAAGAGCGTCGGCTCGGACACGATGAACAACATGATGGCGCTGTGGGCCGAAGGCTTCCGCGCGATCTACCCGAACGTGCAGGTCGAGATCGAGGGCAAGGGCTCCTCGACGGCACCGCCGCAGCTCATCGAAGGCGCCAGCCAGTTCGGCCCGATGAGCCGCGCGATGAAGAGCAAGGAAGTCGACGCGTTCAAGAAGGCCTTCGGCTACGAGCCGTCGGAGCTTCCGACGAGCATCGACATGCTTGCCGTGTACGTCCACAAGGACAACCCGATCCTGGAGTCTGGCCTGACGCTTCAGCAGGTCGACGCAGTCTTCAGCAAGAACCGCAAGGGCGGCTACGCGACCGACATCAAGACCTGGGGCGACCTCGGTCTGACCGGTGCATGGGCCCGCAAGCCGATCAGCATTTACGGTCGCAACTCGGCTTCCGGCACCTACGGCTACTTCAAGAAGAACGCGCTCTTCGGCGGCGACTTCAAGGACTCCGTCAAGGAGCAGCCCGGGAGCTCGGCCGTCGTCCAGGGCATCGCCAACGACAAGTACGGCATCGGCTACAGCGGCATCGGCTACATGACGGCCGACGTCGGCGCCGTGCCGCTCGCGATCGAAGCCGGCGAGCCCGCCTTCCCGGCCGTGGCCGAGTTCGCGTACACGGGTGACTACCCGCTCGCTCGCTACCTCTACCTCTACCTCAACAAGAAGCCCGGCGAAGAGCTGGACCCGCTGCGCCGCGAGTTCGTCCGCTACATCTACAGCCGTGAAGGCCAGGAAGCCGTCGTGAAGGATGGTTACCTGCCCCTCGACGCCGGCAAGTCGGGCGAAGTGCTCGCGACGCTCGAGATGCGCATCGCGAACTAGTTGGATTCGATGTTCCTCCGCGTGGGCGGGTCGCGCTTACCGGGTGCATCACTTGTCTTGGCGGACCCGAGCCCGGAGGCGGTCGTTGACCGCTTCCGGGTCGTGCCGTCTCTCTCGGGGCCCTGAAGGTCAGGTTCATGGCTGAGAAGGCACAGATCACGGGCTGGAAGCGCAATCGGAAGACCAAGACTTCGGTCAAGGTCGGCGAGGTCGTTTCGCGCGTGCTCATCACGATGGGCGGGTTCGGCACGATCGTCGCCGTCTCGACCATCTTCTTGTTCCTCGTTGCTGTCGTGATGCCGCTGTTCCGGGGCGCATCCGTCGGGGAACACTCGAGCTGGCCGCTGAGCCGGCTCACCGACGACGGCCACGCCCCGGCTGTCAGCCAGATGCGTGTCGACGAAGATCAGCTGCTCGGTTGGGCGCTGGTCGACAACGTCGAGTTCGTCACGTTCGAGGTCGCAACGGGGACGGTTTTGCAGCGCAGTCGGCCGTACGGCGACCGGGTTCCGACCGCCGTCGATGTCACGCTGCAGGACGGCCACGTCGCGGCGGGTTTCACGGATGGGTCGATTCAGCTCGGGACGCTGACGTTCGAAGTCGACTTCATCACGTCTGACATTCCACCGGAGTTGGACGACCTCAAGATCGGCGACTCGCGCGTGTGGGACGACGCGATCGTCTACCGCACGCTCGAGGGACAGCTGCGCGTGCACTCGATCGAGAGCGAGTTCCGCGAGCCCGCGACGGGCACGGACGGTTCGGCCGTCGTGGTGATCGACCACACGGTGTCACGGACGGGCACGATCGTCGTGCAGCTCACCGATGACGGGACGCTCGGTCTCTCGAAGGTGCGCGTGCGCCGCAACATGCTCTCCGGCAAGACGACCTCGACGCTCAAGACGACGACGCTTCCGTACCGCGGCGTCGAGAGTGGCAAGCGGCCGTCGCATGTTCGCGTCTCGGATCTCGGCGATGCCGTCTACGTCGCCTGGGACGACGGTCGCGTCTCGCGTTTCTCGGCCTTCGACTTCGAGAACCCGACGCTCGAAGAGTCGCCCGACGTCGTCGAGGGCAGCAGCGAACTCGCGGCGCTCGAGTTCCTGATCGGTGGCACGTCGCTGGTGGTCGGTGACGACGAAGGGCGCGTCGCCGGTTGGTTTCCCGCGCTCCGTGACGACAGCGACGGCAAGCGCGTCCTCGTTCGCGCACACGAGTTCGAGTCGCCGAGCAGTCCGCTCACGGCGGTCGGGGCGTCGCGGCGCAGCCGCACGTTTGCCGCTGGCCACGACGACGGGCTCGTGCAGGTCATGCACATGACGAGCGGCCGCGAGCTGGCGCGCGTCGAGGCGGCGGGGTCCATCGACAGCGTCCTGCTCGCCCCGCGCGACAACGCCGTCTATGCCATCGCCGACGGTGAACTGCATCGCTGGGACATCGAGAACGACCATCCCGAGTCGACGATCGCGTCGCTGCTCGGCAAGGTCTGGTACGAAGGCGATGCGTCGGGTTCGCATACCTGGCAGTCGACCGGCGGCGAGGACGCCTTCGAGCCCAAGCTCGGGCTCATGCCGCTGATCTTCGGCACGCTCAAGGGCACGCTCTACGCGATGTTCTTCAGCATCCCGATCGCTCTCCTCGCCGCGATCTACACCAGCGAGTTCATGGCCAAGCGTGCCAAGGCGCGCGTCAAGCAGGTGATCGAGATGATGGCGAGCTTGCCGAGCGTCGTGCTCGGTTTCCTCGCAGCGCTCTGGCTCGCGAACATCGTCGAAAGCGTCGTGCCCGCGACCCTCGCAGCCTTCGCCGTGATTCCCATGACATGGCTGCTCGGTGCCTATCTCTGGCAGCTGCTTCCGCGCACGACGGCTTCGCGGCTCGCGGGCTTTCCGCGTCTGGCCGCCATCGGCATCTGCATCCCGCTCGGGGCGCTCTTCGCATACACGCTCGGGCCCGTGGTGGAGAGCCTGCTGTTCGGCGGGGATCTCGTCTCCTGGCTCGACAACCAGCAGGGTTCGGGGTACGGCGGTTGGGTCATCTTGTTCCTGCCGATCTGCGGCGTGGCCACGATGTTCCTGTCGAGCCGCTACCTGACGCCCTGGGTGCGATCGATCTCGGCGGGCTGGACGCACTCGCGCGTCGCACTCATCGACCTCATCCGCTTCGCGGCGTGCGTCGTGGTGACTTTCGCGCTGGCGATGATCGTCAGCGCTTCGCTCGAAGCCTTCGGAGCCGACCCGCGCACCGGTCCGCAGATCGGCACCGCGAGCTTCGCGCCGCTCGGCACCTACGTGCAGCGAAACTCGCTGATCGTCGGTTTCGTCATGGGCTTCGCGATCATCCCCATCATCTACACGCTGGCCGAAGACGCCCTCTCGGCGGTGCCCGATCACCTGCGCGCGGCATCACTCGCGACGGGTGCGACGAAGTGGCAGACGGCCGTGCGCGTCGTCGTGCCGACGGCCACGAGCGGGCTCTTCTCCGCGATCATGATCGGCCTCGGTCGCGCGGTCGGCGAAACGATGATCGTGCTCATGGCGGCGGGCAACACGCCGATCATGGAGGCGAACCTCTTCAACGGCTTCCGCACGCTGTCGGCGACGATCGCGGTCGAGCTGCCCGAGGCCGTCAAGAGCGGAACTCTCTACCGCACATTGTTCCTCGCGGCACTGACGCTGTTCGCGATGACGTTCGTCATCAACACGCTGGCCGAAATCGTGCGTCTCCGCTTCCGCAAGAAGGCCGTCGAACTGTGAGTATTGCCGAACCCCCTGGAACGACGCGCAGCTCCGATGGCGCGGCGCCACCGGCGAACGATTCGGTGCGTCTGCGTGGTCGCTCGAGGAAGCGCCTGACGTCGCTGTTCGCCCACGGCGAGCCGATGGTGTGGCTGTCGGGCGGCAGCCTCGTGCTCGCGCTGTTCATGATCATCGGACTGATGGCACTCGTCCTGCGCATGGGCTTCGGGACCTTCTGGCCCGGACCGCTTCACGAGCTGAAGTTGCACGACGGCAGCGCCGTGCTCGGCGAGGTCACGCGCGTGCAGGAGATCCCGGCCGCCGAGGGTGCCGATCCCGACGAGGCTGCGAAGCTGCGCACCGAAGTGCGCGTCGGCAACTTCGACATCACGGGAGTCCACTTCCGGTGGATCGACAACGCCGAGATCCTCGAGGCGACGACGCCCGAGTTTGCCGTGCTGATCGAGCGGCTCGAATGGGGGCGCTTCTACGGCACGCCGGTCGCGTTCGAGATCGGCGACGAGCGCGTTGCCGAGGGCGCCGAGGCCGCTTGGGCCGCGTTCGAGGAACACCACGAGACGGTGCGCGACCGCTGGGAGCGCGCGCGCGACATCGAGAAGCACGACGTCGGCAAAGTGAACCACACGCTCGAGGCGGCGCGTCTGAGCGTGCGTCGTGTCGGGCTGGACCATGGCTTCGAATCGCCCGAGTATCGCGCCGCGAGCGCGGCGGCCGACGAGCTGGCCCAAGGGTACGAAGCGGAGTACGCAGAGCTGCGCGCGATCGTCGACGATCTCGATACGCAGAACGAAGGCTACCGCATCGTCATGGCAACGGCGGACGGCGAGGAAGTTCCGCTCGATGTCGAGGGAATCGTCCGCGCCGTGCCGGCGAACATGCTGACGACGGTCGACAAGTGGGGCGTCTACGGAAGCCGCTGGGGTGAGTTCCTGACGGCCGAGCCGCGCGAGTCGAACAGCGAGGGCGGCGTTCTGCCGGCCATCTTCGGCACGGTGATGATGACGCTGATCATGACGATCTTCGTCGTTCCCTTCGGTGTGCTCGCGGCGCTCTATCTGCGCGAGTATGCCAAGCAAGGCGTGCTCGTCAGCATCGTCCGCATTGCCGTCAACAACCTGGCGGGCGTGCCGAGCATCGTCTTCGGCGTCTTCGGGCTCGGCTTCTTCTGCTACATCGTCGGCGCGCGCATCGACGAACTCTTCTACTACGAGCGGCTCCCGTCGGCGCACTTCGGAACGGGCGGGATCATGTGGGCTTCGCTCACGCTCTCGCTGCTCACGCTACCGGTCGTCATCGTTGCGACGGAAGAGGCGCTCGCCGCCGTGCCGAACTCGATGCGCGAAGGTAGCTACGCCTGCGGTGCGAGCAAGTGGCAGACGATCCGACGCATCGTCCTGCCGCGTGCGGCGCCGGGCATCATGACGGGTGTCATCCTCGCCATCGCGCGCGGTGCTGGTGAAGTGGCCCCGCTGATGATCGTCGGCGCAGTCAAGCTCGCCCCCGAACTCCCGGTCGACGGTGTCGCGCCGTTCGTCCACCTCGAACGCAGTTTCATGCATCTCGGCTTCCACATCTACGACCTCGGGTTCCAGAGTCAGAACTCCGAGGCCGCCAAGCCGATGGTCTTCACGACGACGTTGTTGCTCATCTCAATCGTCGTCCTCCTCAACGTGGCCGCGATCGGTGTACGCAGTCGATTGAACCGCCGCTTCGGCACAGGAAGGATCTGATGGACACGTCCACCACGAAACCCACGAAGCCCTTCACTCTCCCCGCTCGTGGCCAACCGCCAGTGATCATCGACGACCCGATCCAACGGCGCGCTGCTGCCGACTCGCTTCTCGAGGCCATCGATCGCGGAGAACGCGTCGAGACCGAGATCCACAAGTCGTTGCGCGCCGCCGACCATGTTCTCGAGGTGCGCGACTTCAACCTGTTCTACGGCGGAACCGCGCAGGCGCTGTTCGATGTCAACATCGGGCTTCCGCGCCACCAGGTCACGTCGCTCATCGGCCCGTCCGGTTGCGGCAAGAGCACGCTGCTGCGCTCCGTCAACCGCATGAACGACCTCATCGACGGCGTGCGCACCGAGGGCGAGATGATCCTCGAGGGCGAGTCGATCTACGGCCCGAGCGTCGATGTCATCGAGTTGCGCAAGCGTATGGGCATGGTGTTCCAGAAGCCCAACCCGTTCCCGATGAGCATCTACGAGAACGTGATCTACCCGCTGCGCATCGACGGCGAGCGCGACAAGGCCGTGCTCGCCGAGGTCTGTGAGAAGAGCCTGCGGCATGCGGCACTCTGGGACGAGGCGAAGGACCGTCTGAAGGACAGCGCGCTCGGCCTCTCCGGCGGTCAGCAGCAGCGCCTGTGCATCGCACGCGCCGTGGCCGCCGAGCCGGAGGTGCTCCTCATGGACGAACCGTGTTCGGCGCTCGACCCGATCGCGACCGGTCGGATCGAGGAGCTGATCGACGAACTGCGCGGCTCTTACACCGTGCTGATCGTCACGCACAACATGCAGCAGGCCTCGCGCACGAGTGACTTCACGGCGTTCATGTACCGTGGCTACCTGATCGAGGCTGGTCCGACGCAGGATATCTTCACGTCACCTCATCGGCAGGAGACGGAAGACTACATCACCGGTCGCTTCGGTTGACGACAGCTCGCACGAGCTGCAGGAGAACGCAATGACGAGCCACATGCACCGTGACCTCGCCAGCCTCAAGAAGGCGATCTTGGGGATGGGGAGCAAAGTCGAGGATTCCCTGCGCGCTGCGACGAAGGCCCTCGTGCAACATCGCGCAGACCTTGCGCGCATTGTGATCGCGGACGACACCGAGATCGATCTCATGGAGCTCGAGCTCGACGACGACTGCCTCAAGATCCTGGCGCTGCACCAGCCCGTCGCCGGCGACCTGCGCTTCGTCACGGCGTCGATGAAGATCGTCAACGACCTCGAACGGATCGGCGACCTCGCCTCGAACATCGCTCAGCGCGTGCTCGACCTCGAGGGCTACCCGCCGCTCGACGAGCCGCTGCGCTTCGAAGAGATGACGACGACCACGCGCGGCATGCTGCGCGACGCGCTCAATGCTCTGATCCGCGCCGACGCGCAACTCGCCCGCGACGTGCTCGTGCGCGACGACATCGTCGACGACATCCACCGTCACCATTTCGATCTGCTCGAGGCGCGGATGAAGGAGGACCCGATGTCGGTCGAGACGGCAACGCTGCTGATCTCCGCGTCCCGCAACCTCGAGCGCGTGGCAGACCTCGCGACGAACATCGGCGAGGACGTCGTGTTCATGGTGGAGGCCGTCGTGCTGCGTCACCACGCGGCGCTGAAGGAGCGGAAGAGCGCCGTCGACCCGGACGGGTGACGGAAACCGGCGTGTCGACGAAGAAAGTTTCACCGTCGCACAGTGAACGCATGCGTGCGTGTCGATATTTCAGATGGGCCGCCAGGTGGCGAAATCGTTGGCGAACGCGCGAGCTGCGCAGCGCGCGGAGGCCGTCTGAAAGACCGCCATCGCGCCGGCCCGAGGTTGAGACCCGATCGCACCTTCAGGATTCGCTCTCCGCGCCGATGTCAGAAGACGTGGATTGGTCTGTCCCGCGCGCATCCGCCCTCCCCTCGGCGATGCGATTCTGCGCGAGATTCACCGAAGACACACCCGTTCCGATGATGTTCCCGCGTTGAGACGGGATGATCGGGCAGATCGTGACGGGCGCGGATCGAGGAGTTCGCGCACGTCTCTCGACCAAGTTCGCTTCTCGGAGTGAGGCAGCGTGAATAGCACCATCCCCTGGACAGCGGCCTGCATTGCAGCGCTGTCGATCGGCACGGCGAGCGCCAACGACATGTTGGCCGCCAGTTCGCTGCTCCCCGGCGCGAAACCCGCCGCCGTCGACGCAGATCAAGACACAACGGTGGCCGACATGGCCGCCGAACTTGCCCGGCTTCGCCAGCGGATCGAGAGTCTGGAGGGGGCGGTGACGCCGAACCTCGAGATGTCGGCTGCGATCTCGCGGCTCGAGGCACGCCTCGACGCGGCGCAGGCGCGCGCCGTGAAGGTCTATCACAAGGACGGCCTACGCATCGAAGGCGACGGCTTCAAGTACCGCGTCGGCGGTCGCATCCACAACGACTACCAGTTCTCGAGCGCCGATTCGGATCTCGAAGCCGAGCTGGGCGACCTCGAGGACGGCACGGAGTTCCGCCGCGCTCGCGTCTACATCACCGGTGAGTACGGCGACGACGTCGAGTTCAAGGCGCAGTACGACTTTGCCGGCGGCGATGCCAACTTCAAGGACATGTATGTCCGCTTCAAGGATGTCCCGTTCGTCGACTCGTTGACCGTCGGTCAGCAGAAGGAGCCGTTCGGCCTCGAAGCGCTGATGTCGAGCAACTACTTCACGTTCCTCGAGAGCGCTTCGCCGAGCGTCTTCGCCCCCGGGCGCAGCACAGGTATCCAGATCGCCAAGGAGATCTGCGAAGGCGCCGGTGTCTTCCAGTTTGGTGTCTTCCGCGAGTCCGACAGCTTCGGTGACGACGACGGCGACGGCGAAGTCGCCGTGACCACGCGTGTCGCAGGTGCGGTCGTCAACGAAGACGGTGGTCGTGAGCTCGTGCACCTCGGTGCCTCGTACTCGCACCGCAAGCCCGACGACGGCATGTTTCGCTACCGCGAGCGTCCTGAGAACCACCAGCTCCAGCGTTTCGTGGACACGGGCACGTTCGATGCCGACGAGATCCAGCAGTACGGCTTCGAGTTCGCGATGGTCAACGGACCGTTCTCGGTTCAGGCCGAGCACATCGACGTCATGGTCGACAGCGAAGCGGCCGACGACCCGAACTTCAGCGGCACGTACGGGTTCGTCAGCTACTTCCTGACCGGCGAGCACCGCGCATACAAGGGCGGCAAGTTCACGCGCGTCGTCCCGAACGAGCCGGCAGTCGGCAAGGACGCGACGGGCAACGGTGCGGTCGAAGTGGCCTACCGCTACTCGATGCTCGATCTCGAAGACGGTGTGGTCACGGGTGGCGAGATGGCCAACCACACGCTCGGTCTCAACTGGTACTTGAGCCGCAACGTGCGCGTTCTGGTCAACTACATCCTCTCCGACGTGGACGACATCGGCGGTACGGTCGACGGTGATGCTCGCATCATCGCCGCGCGGCTTCAGATCGACTTCTAGCTGATCTCCGCGTCTTGAACGCGGGCCGCAACACGTGAGCGCCCGGCATCCTCTGGACGAGGGTGCCGGGCGCTTCGCATGGGTGACGCGTTTCAGCGGCGCGGAAGGCGCTCGTCGAGGTCGGCGATCACGTACAGCAACGCCGCCATCGCTCCGGCGGCGAGGTTGACCTCCCGGTCGTTGACCGTTGCGAGCGTGTCGCTCTCCGAGTGGTGCACGTCGAAGTAGCGGCTCGAGTCCGGGCGCAGGCCGGCGAGCAACACGCCGTCGAGCTGCATCGGCCCGATGTCGGCTCCGCCGCGCCCGTCCAGCATGAGGCCACAGTCGGCCGGCTCGAGAAGCTTTGCGATCTCGTCGAGGATCGCCTTGGCGTCACCCTTGGCCGTCGTCGTGAATCCGCGCGGGCGGAAGCCGCCGCTGTCGGACTCGAGCGCGAAGACGTGGTTGGGCATCTCGGCGGCGTGCTGCTCGCGGTATGCGCGTCCGCCGGCGAGTCCGTTCTCCTCGTTCATGAACGCCACGACTCGGATCGTGCGCTTGGGACGCAGGCCGAGCTGGAGCAGCAGGCGTGCGGCCTCGAAGGCCTCGCATGTTCCGGCGCCGTCGTCGTGCGCGCCCTGGCCGACGTCCCACCCGTCGAGGTGCCCGCCGACGACGAGGATCTCCTCGGGGAACGTCGTTCCGACGATCTCACCAACAACGTTCGCCGAGGGCTTGTCCGCATGCCAAACGGGGTTCTGGCGGAAGTGCAGCTTCACGGGCACGCCGGCCTCGATCATGTCCGAGAGGCGCTCGGAAGCGACCGTGCTCAGCGCGGCCGTGGGGATCTTCGGCACGCCCACGGCGTAACTCATGTTGCCGGTGTGTGGGACGTCGTCGAGGCGCGTCGACATCGACCGGATGAGGGCGGCGACGGCACCGGCCTTGGCGGCCTCGGATGCGCCACGGGAGCGCTGACCGACGGCTCCCCCGTACGCGGCGAACGTGTTGATGCTCTCGGGGTCCATGGGTCGGTTGAAGAACACGATCTTCCCGTCGGCCTCGGCGCGGCGTTCCGCGAGCTCTTCGAAGCTTTGGACCTCGATGACCTCGGCCGTCAGCCCGAACTCCGGGGTTGCCACGCTGCTGCCGAGCGTGATGGATGTCAGCTCGTCGCCGACAAGCCCAGCGGGCTCGGCGACGCGAACCAGACAGACATCCCCGCGTTCCCAATGCGGCACGGTGACAGGTTCGAGGCGCACGTTCTCGAGGCCGATGTCGATCATCTCTTGGCGCGCCCACTCCACGGCGGCGGCTGCGCCGGCCGAGCCCGAAAGGCGGTGGGGCGCGGTCGTGCAGAGATCGACCAGGCGCTCATACGCACGCCCCCGCGCGACGGCTTCGCGCAGGATCGTGTCGACGTCCTCGGCGTAGGCCGCGACATCACCCCGAGGCGGGGAGACAGCGGCGAGGCATGCCAGCGCGAGAGCGGCGGCGGCGGATTTCCAGGGCGCAAACTGGATCATCAACGAACTCCATAGGACGACTTTCGAGTGAAGATGACGCAGTGTAGTCGTCCCGGAATGCCCCCTGCGACGACGATGCCGGGTCTTCGTCACGCACGGATTCGTGTGCAGACGCGTGGCGCGCCTTTCCCTTTCCGCCGTCCCGGGGCACAATCTTGGTGGGTCGACCCGCCTTTCTCTCCCCGTCGTCAGGCTGAGCGCGTCGCTACCCCGACCACGCTTCGTTGCACTCCCCCTTCGAAGCAGGACGATCATCGATGCCGTACACCTTGCACCGCGTGGCGCTTTCGTGCGCCGCGGCTCTCATGGGCATGCCCCTTGGCGTGGCTCAAGACGCTCCCTTCACGAAGGTCGTGTCAGGCGAGTTCGTGACGGATGCCGTCGACTCCTTCGCGCTCGCATGGGGTGACCTCAACGGCGACGCCGTGCTGGACGTGATCGCGGTCTCGGGACCCGGCGCCGACAACCTGCTCTACTTCGGTCAAGGCGACGGCACGTTCGTGCGTCAGCTCTCTGGCTCGATCGTCACGGACAAGGCGAACTCGTCCGACATCGCGCTCGCCGACATCGATGCCGACGGTGATCTCGACGCCTTCATCACGAATCGCTTCGGGGCGTCGAACGCGCTCTACCGCAACCAGGGCGGAGCGCAGGGCGGCACCGAGGGCGTCTTCCAGCGCGACTTCGTCGATCCGTCTGTCAACGCGATCGGCAACTCGGAGTGCTGCCTCTTCAGCGACTTCGATCTCGACGGCGACATCGACCTCTTCATCGGTAACGCCGGCGGGCAGGTCAACTTCCTGTTCCGCAACAACGGCGGCCTGCAGTTCGGCACCGAGGGTGAGTACACGCGGATCTTGACGGGTCCGGCGGTCACGGACGTGACCTCCACCTTCGGGTGCACCTCCGGCGACTACGACGGCGACGGTGATCCGGACATCTTCATCGCCAACGGCTCTGGCGAGGACAACGTGCTGTACACGAACCTCGGAGGCGGCCTCTTCCTGAAGACGTCGACGGAAATCGTGTCGCAGCAAGGTGGCAACTCGCGTGACGCGCTGTTCGCGGACATCGACGGCGACGGCGATCTCGATCTCGTCGTCGCGAACTTCTTCGAGCCGAACTTCGTCTACCGCAACCGCGGCGGCGCTCAGGGCGGCACCGAGGGCGCCTTCGATTCGCTGCCGGCCACGGCACTTGCACTCGACGCGTCCGCTTCGCTTTCGATCGCAGCGGCCGACTGGGACGACGACGGCGATCTCGACATCGGGATCGCGAACTGCTGCGCGCAGTCGAACGACTTCTTCGAGACGCGCGACGGCTGGGTCTTCGAGCAGATCGTCGGTGGCGACGAGGTCACCGACGGTGGGTACTCGAACGACCTCGGGTTCGCCGACGTAGACGGCGATGGCGACGCGGATCTACTCGTGGCGAACTCGCTCGACTCGTCGGGCTCGCGCGTCAACTTCATGTATGTGAACGGCTTCGTCCCCGGGGCGTTCACGTCCCTCGGCCCCGGCATCGTTGGCAGCTTCGGGACGCCGTTCCTCAACGGAAGTGGGTCGCTGAAAGGCAACGAGTCGGTGACCTTCTTCACGACCGGCACGCTTCCGAATGCGACCACGTTCCTCGTGATCGGGCTCGTGGACATCGCCTTGCCGTTCAAGTCGGGGACGCTCTACCCGCAACCGTTCTTCCAGCTGCCCATCCCGAGCGATGCGACCGGCTTCTGGTTCGTGACGTCCGACTGGCCCATGGGCGTGCCCCCGGGCTTCGAGGTCGTCTACCAGACGTGGGTGCCGGACAGCGGCGCCGCGTCGGGCTATGCGGCGTCGAACGGATTGAAGAGCACGACCCCGCTGTTCTGATCGGGGTACTCCTCGTGAACTCCACGAGGCCTCAACTCGAGACACCATGGCCCCTTTGACGATCACCCCGCTGAAGGATCAACTTTCGACGCTTTCGTCGCACCTGGTGCGATGCGCGTCGTCGACGATGCTGCGTACGCTCGGCGTCCTCTTCCTGCTCGCAGGGACGCTGCCGGGCCAGGCGCTGTTCAGCAAGATCTCGTTCGGGCCGATCGTCACCACGCCGGGCGAGTCACGGGCCTGCGTTGCGGGCGACATCGATCTCGACAACGACATCGATCTGTTCGTTGCGAACGCCGGTCAGGCGAGCTTCTTCTACAAGAACGATGGCACGGGGGGCATGGCGCCGACCAGCGGCCCGGCGACGAACTCTCTCGGCGCGGCGTCCGACGCCATCTTGGCCGACCTCGACAACGACGGCGACCCCGACCTCTTCGTCACGCGCCGCTTCGGTGGTGCGAACGCACTCTTCTGGAACCAAGGCGGTCTCCAAGGCGGAGTCGTCGGCAGCTTTGTGCTCGAGCTCATCGACCCGCTCGGGACATCCGTCGGCGACGCGACGTGCGCGGCCGCCGGGGACGTCGACGGTGACGGCGACATGGATGTCGCGATCACCCACTCGAACGGGCTACCCAATGCGTTGTTCATCAACCAGGGTGGTGCGCAGCTCGGTGTGATCGGAACCTTCTTGCCCGTGACGACGGGCGACTTCGTGCTGAACACTGCGAACTCCAACGCGTGTGCGCTGGGCGACGTCGATGGCGACGGTGACCTCGACCTCGTCGTCGCGAACGGCCTCGGTGACGACAATGCGCTCTACCTCAACGACGGGACGGGCGTCTTCACGCTCTCCCCGAGCGGCATCGGGCCAGGCGGTGACACGCTCGACTGCGCGTTCGTGGACCTCGACGGCGATGGCGACCTCGATCTCCTCTTCGTGAACTTCCTGGCGTTGAACCAGGTCTACCGCAACCGAGGCAACCTGCAGGGTGGTGTCGAGGGCGTGCTCGATCTCGTCGTCGGTCATCCGCTCTCGCTCGGTGCGGGCCAGCAATCGTTCGGGGTCGCCGTGGGTGACTGGAACGACGACGATCTCGCAGATGTCGTGATCGTGAACTGCTGCGGGCAGAACAATGCGCTCTACGAGAATGTAGGTGGCTTCGCGTTCACGCAGGTGCAGTCCGGTCCGGCGTCGTTCGACGGGGGCTACTCGTACGACGCCTGTTTCTTCGACTTCGACGGCGATGGCGACGAGGAACTCTTCGTCGCGAACGGAACGTTTTCCGGTGACAGCCGCAACGCCCTGTATCGCAACGACCTCGTGCTCCTGGGTGCGGGATTCACCGACCTGGGGATGGGTCTGGCCGGCGTGGCCGGCGTGCCGTCGCTGAGTGCGACGGGCACGCTCGTGCCCGGGAGCTCGGCGAGTTTCCTGCTCGGTGACGCGGCTCCACTGTCGCTCGCTTCGCTCGTCGTCGGGTTCACGAAGATCGATCAGCCCTTCAAGGGTGGCACGCTCGTACCTTCCATCAACTTCGCGTTCTCTTTCCCGACGGACGTCACTGGCGCGCACCGCATCGACGGATTCTGGCCGCCCGGCATTCCGACGGGTTTCCAAACGTATTATCAGGCGTGGATCGTCGACCTCACTGCCGTGCAGGGCTTCGCCGCATCGAACGCCCTGAAGGGTGTCTCGTACTGACGGCGCGCGCCGCGGCGATCCCGCAAGGACTCGCCGATGCATTCCGACACGCCTGATCTCACGTGGGTCCTCGTCACGCATCGCAGCGTCGACGACCTTCGCGAGTTCTTGCCGACCCTCCGCCGTGCTGTCGAAGACCTCGCCGCGTCGTGCGCGTTCCGCGTACGGGTCATCGTCGCTGACGCCGGGTCGCCGGACGACACGCCGCGCGTCGCACGGGAGGTCTGGCCAGACGTCGACATCCACATCGAGCCGGACAACCGCGGCTACGGCGCGACGGTCAATGCCGCGGCCGTCACGACATCGCCGTGGCTCGCGATCAGCAACGCCGATCTGACGATCCCCGACGGCGGGCTCCGTGAACTCCCTTCGGTCCTCGCCAGTCTCGACCGGCGGGTCGGCATCCTCGGCCCTGCGATGCTCGACCCCACCGGCGCACCGGACGCTTGGGCGGGGGGGCGCGCGCCGACGCTCTGGAGTCTGCTCGCCCGTCGCGACGGCCGCGCGCCGAGGCACATGGCGGCGGACGTCGAAACCGTCGAGTGGGTCACCGGTGCGTGCATGTTCGTGCGCTCCGAAGCCTGGCGCGCAGCCGGCGGCTTCGATGAGGAGTATTTCCTCTATTACGAGGACGTCGATCTCGCGCTGCGCCTCCGTTCGCTCGGTTGGCGTATCGCCCGAACGTCATGTCTCGAAGTGATCCACCGGGCTCCGCACCACCGTCGCGGAGCGTCGATTCGCCTTCAGCGGGTGATTCGTGCCAGTCGTGAGCGGTTCTTCAGACAGCACCGTCCGGCTTATCAGTCCGGTGTCGTGGCGGCTCTGGGGCGACTTCGAGCGTTGGTAGATCCGTGAGTCTCGATTCGGCACGATGACGTCTCTAGCAGGACCGGGGGCCGCAACGCAGGCCGCGCATGTCGAGGAACCGAGTCGAACTCGGGACGTCGACGTCCGACCGGCACAGCAATCCCATCTTGAGCCTGTTGGACAGTAAGACCTAACAGGGATGTGGGTTAGCAGGGCGAGCCGAGTTCGTCTCATGGCGGACCATGCGGCACTCAAGCTCGACCTGGGGCCCGGTCGACCATGTTCCATAGATCACTCGGATGAGCGTGCTCGCGCATCACCGAACCTCGAACACTCAACCCCACATACACATCGCACCCGCGTCGTGGAGACACTGCAGTGAGACTTCCTTTGCTTTCCGCGGCGATTGCCGCACTCGGCGGCGTCGCCGTCTCGCAGGACCTTCCTGCCGACATTCTTCTCGACACGCTCGCGGGACCGTTCTCGTCCGCGTCGAACTCGTCGCGCGCCATCGCGGTCGTCGACCTCAACGGTGACACGTCGCTCGATCTCGTCATCGCGAACCAAGACGAGAACAACGCCGTGTTCTTCAACGACGGCAATGGTGCCTTCACGGCTCAGGCTGCGGGCGTCGTCGGTTCGATCGTCACGGACGGTGGAAACTCGCGCGGCGTCGCGACGGCCGACGTCGATGGTGACGGCGACAACGACGTCTTCTTCGCGAACTCCTTGGGTCAGGCGAACTTCCTGTACATCAACCAGGGTGGGACGCAGGGCGGCACGACGGGCAACTTCGTCCGCGTGAATACGGGTGACATCGCGACGACGATGCTCAACTCGCGCAATGCCTGCTTCGCCGATCTGGACGGCGACACCGACCTCGACCTGTTCGTCGCGAACTTCAACAACCAGCCGAACTCGCTCTACCTCAACGACGGCTCGGGTGGCTTCACGCTCGCCGTGGGTACGCCCTTCGTTGTCGATGGCGGTGTGTCATTCGACTGCGACGTCGGTGACATCGACAATGACGGCGACCTCGACATCTTCGTGTCCAACCACGACGGTCTGCCTGCTCCTTCGCCTGGCTCGGCGAACTTCCTGTACATCAACCAGGGTGGAACGCAGGGCGGAACCGAAGGCGCGTTCGTGCGCTCGCTCGCGGGTCCCGTGGCACTCGATATCGGCAACTCGCTCTGCGCGTCCTTCGCCGACTTCAATGGCGACGGCAACCTCGACCTCTTCGTCGCCAACGACGAGAGCCAGGACAACGATCTTTACACGGGTGACGGCGCGGGCGGCTTCTCGGCCGTCGTCGCGAGCCCGGTGATCTCGGATCGCGGCGAGTCGATCGCCTGCGAGTGGGTCGATGTCGATGTAGACGGTGATGTCGACCTGATCGTCGGCAACCGCGCGAACAGCTCGAACCGTCTCTACCTCAACGTCGACGGCGAGTTCCGTTCGCAGGCGTTCGGTGACGTCATCGGCACGCCGTCGGACACGTACGGCATCGCCAGTGGTGATGTCGACGGAAACGGTTTCCCCGACATCTTCATGGCCAACTTCGGTGGCGGTGGTGGTGAGGCGAACTTCCACTACGGCAACAACGGTCCGCAGTGGGTCGACCTCGAGTTCCCGCTCGACGGTGTCGCCGGTGATCCGACGCTCGGTGCGACGGGCAACCTGATCACGGCTCAGTTCGTCTCGCTCGACATCGCCAACGCCGCGCCGAACGCGACGACGGCCATGATCGTCGGTGCGACGTCGGTCTTTGTCCCGCTGAAGGGCGGCATTCTGGTCCCGACACCGAACGTCATCCTCGATGGCTTCTCCACGAACGCGCTCGGCGAGCTGCAGCTCGGTGGTCCGATGCCGGCTGGCATCCAGGGCGACGTCGAGCTGTTTTTCCAGGCCTGGATCGTGGATCCGGCGGGCTTCAAGGGATTCGCTTCGACGAACGGCGTCAGCGTCGTGACGCCGGGGCTGTGATTCTGGCGTAGGACCGAGGAAACCGTCGGTTCGTGAACGAGGCCGGGCACCCTTCGATGGGTGTCCGGCCTCGTGACGTGTGGGGTATACTTGTCTCAGAATGTGACACGTAACAATCTTGTACGTCACGCGCAGTGAGGTCCTTGTCGTCTTGCCGATCGCTCAAACGCGGGTAGCGTAAGAGGCAGGAGCCCCATGCTCCGCGGCTGCCAATCCTCCGCCCGATGGTTCATGAAAATGAAGATCTCTCTCCGCGTCTCAGCGATCGCGTTGCTCGCAGCAGCGCCGTTTGCTCAGGTTATTCCGCCAGACATCCTCGTCACGGAGCTGCTCGACGGCCCCGTCGGGACGGATGATGAGCCCTCTCGGGCCGTGGTCCTCGTCGATGTCGACGGCGACACGGACCTCGATGTCTTCGTCGCGAACATCAACCAGACCAACTCCCTGTACCTGAACGACGGATCAGGCGGCTTTACGAAGGCCGGGCCCGAGATCGGGCCGATCGTCACGGACGTGCACAACTCCCGCGGCATCGCAGCCGGAGACGTCGACAATGACGGTGATGTCGACATCTACACCACCAACTCCGCCAATCAGCCGAACGACCTGTACATCAACCAGGGCGGCCTGCAGGGCGGCATCGAAGGCGAGTTCCTGCCCGCCACGACGGGTCCGATCGTCACCGATGTCGCCAATTCGCGCCGCGCTGAGTTCGCCGACGTCGATGCAGACGGCGATCTCGACCTGTTCGTCGCGAACTTCAACGACCAGCTGAACCACCTGTACGTGAACCTCGGGGGCATGCAGGGCGGTGTGGTGGGCGAGTTCGTGCGTCAGACCGTGGGCGACGCCGTGACCGACATCGGCACGTCCTACGACTGCGCGTTCGGAGACCTCGACGGTGACGGCGATCTCGACCTCTTCGTCACGAACCACGACGGTCTGCCGTCCCCCTCGGCCGGCGACCGCAACTTCCTGTACTCCAACGACGGCACGGGTGTCTTCACGCGTGTCGGCGTGGGCGCTGTCGTCACGGACCAGGCCAACTCGCTGTGCTGCGGCTTCGCCGACATCGATCGCGATGGAGACATCGATCTCTTCGTCGGGAACGACGAGAACGACCGCAACGTCATCTACACGAACGATGGCACGGGCGTCCTCACGCCGACCTACGCCGGTCGTCTGAGCACGGATCGCGGCGAGTCGATCGGCTGCATGTTCGGCGACGTCGACCGCGATGGCGATGCCGACCTCCTCATGGCCAACCGCAAGGGCCAGCCGAACGCCGTGTACCTCAACTCGGGCAATGGTCTGTTCGACTATCAGGAGTTCGGACCGCTCGTCGAGAACCGTGGCGACACGTACGATGTGGCTCTCGGCGACATCGACGGCGACACGCTGCCTGAGATCGTCTCGGCCAACCTCGACGATCGGAACTACACGTACTGGAACTTCGGACGGCAATGGACCAATCTTGGTTCGTCCCTCGCAGGTGTGAAGGGCAGCCCGCGCTTCAACGCCGAGGGCAACTTCGTGCCGGGCGAGGATCTCGAACTCCTCGTCGACAACGGGGCGCCGAACGCACCGACCGTCATCGTCGCGGGGCTCACGACGGTGTTCCTGCCGCTCAAGGGTGGCGTGCTCGTGCCTGCACCGAACTTTCAGGTGATGGCCTCGACGGACGGCGAGGGCAAGTACGAGCTCCTCGCGACGACGCCCGTTGGCTTGCCCTTCGGTCTCGAACTTGCGATGCAGGCGTGGCTCGCCGACGAGGCAGCGACGCAGGGCTTCTCGGCCACCAACGCGGTCAACGTTCTGACGCCCTGACGGTGTCCAAGGTGTCCGCGCGGCGTCTTCGGGGCGTCGCGCGGGCGCGCCGTGCCATCACGGTGGGGGCCGGTCGATGACGCGTCCGGTCTGGGCCATCGGCGGGACGTTCGATGTCGCGAACTACGGCGACCTGCTGTTCCCGCTTCTCCTCCAGCGTGATCTCGATGGCCGCGCGGATGTCGTGCCCTGGTCGCCACGCGGTGGCCGGTCGGTCGTCGATGCCCTCGAGTCATGTTCGCTCGAGGCGGCCCTCGCGCGGCGTGGTGTCGAGCCCATCGAGCGTGTCGTGATCGGCGGGGGCAACATCGTCCACTCCGAGCCCGAGACGGCCGTGTATGGGTCGGCGGTCCCCACGGCCTACGCGGACATCTGGTACGGCGCGCTGTGCGTTGCGCACGAAGCCGGCGTACCACTCGTCTGGAACGCTCCGGGCGTCCCGACGTCTTTCGCGCCTGTCGCCGCGCGACGCGTTGCGGAGGTCGCGCGACGATCGGCCTACGTCTCGGTGCGCGACGAGACCTCGCGCACGCACCTCGCGGCGGCGGGTGTCGACGCCGACGTGCATGTCCTGCCCGACCCCGCCTGGGCCGTTCGCGACCTCTGGACGCACGTCGAGCTGCGCGACGCCTACGCCGCGCGCGTCGGTGAACGAGCGGCCGAGCGTGTCGCCGTCTTCCACACCGGGCCGCTGCGGGCCGTCGAGTCACCGGCGGCCATCGCAGAGTCGGTGGCTGCCATCGCGCGCCAGCTCGACGTCACGCCGCTGCTGCTCTCGATCGGCGCCTGCCACGGGGATGGGCCATTCCTCGAAGAGATCGCCCGGCACCTGCGTGCCGACGCGGGTCTCGACCCGATCGTCGTCGTCGACGCCGAGCCCGTGCCGCTGCGCGACGTTGCGGCCTGTCTCGCGGCGTCGGCGGCCTACATCGGAGCCTCGATGCACGGCGCCATCACGACGATGGCGTTCGGTCGTCCTGCGCTGATCGTGGCGGCTCGCGGGGGCACGAAGATGCCTGCCCTCTGCAAAGCCGTGGGTGAGCCGAAGATCTGGGCGACGCGCTGGGAGCAGGCTGCGCGACGAACCGCCTTGCTCGACGAGGGCGTCGGGGAAAGAGTTACAGCGGTTGCCGACGACTTCCGGGCCAAGCTCGACCAGCATCGAGCCGCTCTTCGTGATCCGGCGGCGCGGATCGTGGATGGCGATCGCCCGGTGCGCCCCGGAGACGATTCCGAATGGGTGCGCGAGCTGCTGTCCGTCTCGTTGGACCAGCTGCGAAACTATCGACGTAAGACGCGAGATGTCGAACGCTGGTCGCTCGAGGAGCGGCTGCGGCTTGTCGGCGAACGCGATGTCCAACGCCACGTGGCGCTCGCACACCACCGCGAAGTGATCGAGTTACGGGCCCGCATCGCAGCACTCGTGCGCGAGCGGAACAGTGGCGGAGCATCGTCAGGGCCAGGTTGACGATGCTACTGTGCGATCGTCCGAGGAAGATCGGGAGTTCACCATACGACCGCCGCAGACATCGTCGCCCATGCGCCCGATGATCGAGATGAACGTGCGCCCCGAGGACTGGGCCGTGGTGCCGAAGTGTGACAGCGACGTCGCGCGCATCGAAGTGCTCGTGCCGGTGTTGAACGAGTGGCACGTCGTGCGCCCGTGTCTCGACGCACTCGATCGCTTCACGCAGAGGTCGGTGACGCGCATCACGGTGCTCGACGATGGCAGCGACGCCTTCGTCGCGGGGCGCATCCGTGCATGGGCCGAAGCGCCGGGTGCGTGCGAGCGACGCGTGTTGCGCAACGCCGAACCCACGGGCTTCGTCCGCAACGCGAACCGCGGGTTCGCGGCGAGCGACGCCGACGTCGTCGTGCTGCTCAACAGCGACACGCTCGTCACGCCAGGCTGGCTCCTCCGACTCCTTGCCGCGCTCGCTACCGACGAGCGCATCGGCTGCGCGATGCCGATGAGCAACGAGGCGTCGTTTCACTCGCTCGCCGTGCCGATGGGTTGGAGCGTCTTCCAGTACGCCAAGGACCTCGGCGAGCGCGGGCCGCACGAGCCCTTCGATGCCGTGACCGTGGGTGGATTCTGCGTTGCGTTCCGGCGCGCGGCGCTCGAGGACGTCGGCGTCTTCGACGAGGCCTTCGGGCGCGGGTACGGCGAAGAGAGCGACTGGTGTATGCGCGCACGCTCGAAGGGTTGGCGTTCGGTGGGCGTGCCCGATGCGTTCGTCTATCACCGCGGGCGCGTGTCCTTCAAGGACTACAAGGCGAACACCTTCCGCGAGCACAACTATCCCATCTTCATGAAGCGCTGGTCGCGCGACTACCAGCGTGCGCGGCGCACCTATCATGAGGCCGATGCGCTGAAGCCGCTTCGTGAGCGCTACGTGCGCATGACGCCGCCGTCGTCGCCGCCGGTGCTCTCGGCGTGGATCGATCGCGTGAAGACCGGCGGGCCGATGTACGCCACGACGGAGGCCGCGCGTTTCGTGCGCGACCAAGGCGGCGTCTCACGCATCGGCGCGCTGATCCGCGGGCGCGGGCTGCTCCGTTCGCGCACGTCGCGCCACGCCATGCCGCAGGGCTGTGTGTCGACGACGCGGCCGCGCGTGACGTACGTGCTCGAGAAGTTCTCGATCTCCGGCGGCGTGCTGTCCGTCGTGCAACTCGTCAACCGGCTCGCGCTCCTCGGCTGGGACGCGAAGATCGTGACGCACCACGACCACGATCAAGAGCATCTCGACGCCTTCATGCTCTACCACCATCCCTACGTCTTCCCCTCGAGCGACGAGATGGTGGCGTCGTTCCCAGCGAGCGACATCATCGTCGCGACGCTTTGGTCGACGGCCGAGAAGGTTGCGCGCGTCGTGCGCAAGTCGCAGCCCAACGCCGTGCCGTGGTACTTCATCCAGGACGACGAGACGAAGTTCTTCGCCGAGCGCGACGGCAAGGGCCGCCAGCGCGTGCTCGACAGTTACGCGGCCATCGGCCATCGCATCGTGAAGTCGGAGTGGCTCGGCGGCGTGCTCGCCGAGCGTGGCTTCGAGTCGCACAAGATCCCGCTCGGCATGGACCTCGACGTCTACTATCCCGAGCGCGGGATCGCCTCGCGCGCTGCGCATGTCGTCGGCATGACCCGCCCGCGCACGCCGCGCCGTGGCTTCGAGCGGCTGCTCGCGATCTTCGCGCAGCTCAAGCAGCGTCGCCCCGATGTCCGGCTCACGCTCTTCGGCTGCCCGAACCTCGTCGACTACGACGTACCCTTCGAACACGAAGATCTCGGCATCGCGACGCAGCCGGCTCTGCGCAGCCTCTACTCGGACGCCTCGGTGCTCGTGGATGTCTCCGACTTCCAGGGCTTCGGCCGGCTCGGTCTCGAGGCGATGGCTTGTGGATGCGCGACCGTGCTGACGAATCGCGGCGGGATCAACGAGTATCTGCGCCACGAGGAGAACGCGCTGGCGGTCGATCCGTTCGACGAGGCCGCGGTCTTGGCCTCCGTGGAGCGTCTCCTGGACGATGAACCTCTGCGCGCGCGGCTCGTCGAGGGTGGGCTCGCGACCGTGGGACGCTTCGACTGTGAGCGCGAGGCGCGCGCGACGAGCCGGGCCTTCGCCGAGAGCCTCGGGCGCGATCCGGACAGCATCGCCTGACCCTGCCCTGTTGCTCACCGTGGCGCGCGCCGTACACTCGGCGACTTCGCCAGAAACGCCACGAGTCCAGCCCTCGATGTCCCTGCCGCGTCGTCAGATCGACCTCTTCCTGCGGCTGACCAAAACCGGCATCGCGCGCCAGACGTCGCAGCGACTGCTCGGATGGGGGTGGTGGCTCATCGAGCCGCTGGCGATGATCTCCGTTTACGCGCTGATCTTCGGCGGGTTGCTCGGCGTTTCGCGCGTCTCGCGCATCGACGCCTACCCGCTCTTCCTGGCCTGCGCGCTCATTCCTTGGCGCTGGTTCAACCTCGCGGCCTTGAGGGGTGGCGCGGCGCTGACACAGAACGCGTCGCTGCTCACGTCGATGCCGGTGTCGCGCGACGCGATCGTGCTCTCCGAGCAGGCGGCCGTGGGTGTGCAGGGGCTCACCGGGTTGCCGGTCCTCGCGATCTTCATGGTCGTCTACGACTGCGTGCCCACGTGGAATCTGCTCTTCGTGCCGATTCCGATCGCGATCATGGTGCTGTTGGCCGTCGGCGTCGGTTACCTGATGTGCCCGCTGTCGGTCATCATTCCCGACGTCGCCAACGCGTGGTCGGTCTCGATGCGCGTCGTCTGGTTCATGAGTCCGGGGCTCTACTCGCTCGAGCAGTTCCCCGAACGGTGGCGCGAGCTCTACTCGCTCCTGAATCCCTTCGTCGGCATCTTCGAGGGCGTCCGGCGTCCCGTGCACGATGGGCTGCCGCCGTTGTGGGGGCCGCTCGGTGCGTCATTCGTCTGGGCCGTGATCGCGTTCGTTGTGGGGCGCTGGGTGTTCAAGCGACTCTCTCCCGTCTGCATCCGGATGCTTTGAGATGAGCGACGCCAAGCAATCCGAGGTCGTCATCGAGTGCCGTGACATGGGCATCTGGTTCACGCGTGGCAGTCGACGAACGATGTTGCGCCAGGCGATGCGCCGCGCGTTCGGGCGGACGGTGCCGGAGGACAGCCGGTTCTGGGCGTTGCGGCATGTCGACGTCGACGTCCGCGCGGGCGTGCGCCTCGGTGTCTGCGGCTCGAACGGCTCGGGCAAGACGACGTTGATGCGCGTGCTGAGCGGCATCTACGGCCACGACGAGGGCATCATCGACCGACGCGAAGGCACGATGTCCCTGCTGTCGCTCGGCGCCGGGATCAGTCACCACCTTTCGGGGCGCGACAACATCTACCTGCTCGGTTCGCTCAACGGCCTCCCGCGCGACCAGATCACTGAGCTCTACGCCGAGATCCAAGACTTCTGCGAGCTCGACGACGACGTCCTCCGAACGCCCGTGCGCTACTACTCGAACGGCATGCGCACGCGGCTCGGGTTCGCGATCGTGGCTTTCATCACGCCCGACGTACTCTTCCTCGATGAGATCATGGCCGTCGGCGACACGACGTTTCGCTCGAAGAGCGCGGCGAAGCTCCAGGAGCTCGCCAGGCGCGCCCGTTGCGTCGTGATCTGCAGTCACGACATCGGCTTCCTGAAGCGGCACTGCGACGAAGCCGTCTGGCTCCACGAGGGTGTCGTCCGTGCGAGCGGTGACGCTGTCCCCGTGCTCAACGAGTACGCCGACTTCGCGATCTCGGCGCGTCAGGTTTCCTGAGGCGCTTCGGCTTCGATCTCGGCGACCTTCTCGACCTTCTTCGCCGGCGGTCGCGGCGGTGGGAAGCGTCCGACGCGCCCACGCTCGAGGCTGTCGTAGATCTTGTGTGCCTGGTGGAAGATGCGCTCGATGCCCGGCGAGCTCTTCCCGTCGACGTCGAGGATGGCCATCGTCTCCTGGTAGACCGGCTGGGTGAAGACGATGTGGCGCTTGCGCGTGTGCTTGTCGGCGTCCCAGTGATGCTGGTTCACGGCCGTGTCGAGGTTGTGGACGAAGGCACTGCTGCTGTCGACGATCGGGTTGACGCCGAAGAGCGTGTAGCGCTGGATCAGCCCGGCCTGGAGCAGCGGCTCGATCGCGTTGTACAGCTCGAGCATCGTCATGTTGTTCGGGTGCCCGCTCCAGTGCGACCAGTAGAGCTTGAGCCCGTTCAGGAACAGGTAGCTGTCGGCGTCGAAGTACGGCTGGCGGATGAACACGAACTCGCGTGATGCGCGAGCCGCGTTGCGCAGGATCGAAGCCACGTCGACCACGTTCGGGACGTGCTCGAGGAAGTGGGCCATCAGCGCGAACCTAACGTTGCCACGCGGTGTCAGCTGCGTGAGGTCACAGAGCTGAGCGTCGAAGCCGGCCTCGCGCGTGCGCTCGATCTTGCCGGGGTCGATGTCGAGCCCCAAGCCCTTGCCCTTCACCTTGAAGAGCCGGCTGTAGCGTTCGAGCGACCCGCCGGCGCTGCAGCCGAAGTCGAGGAACTCGTAGTCGGTGATGTCGATCTCGGTGGCGGTCATGCCTGCAGCTCGGCGTGGGAGGGTGTTGTCACGCTTCCGGACGGGAGGAGCGACTGATCGGCTGGGCGTGGGGAACACACGAACCGTCGAATCTGGGAATAGGCCGCTTCCCAGTCGAGTGCAGCCACCGAATCGAGACCGCCGCGCACGATGCGGCGGCGGCGCTCGGGATCTTCGAGGAGCTGGATGATCCCGTCGGCCACGCACGAGATCGTGTTCTCGACGAGGACGGCGTTCCGGTCGTGCTGAAGGAACCAGCGGTTGTTCGGGTTGTCGTTCGTGACGGTCGCGCAGCCGCTCGCCATGTACTCGATCGGCTGGTACGACGGATGCGCCGTGTACATGAACACGAGACCGACGTCGGCCGAGCGATACAGCGCCGACACGTCTTCCATCGTCCCGAGCACGCCGCGGTTGCTGATGATGTTGCGCAGGTCGTAGCGCTGCACGGGCCAGTCGCCGCCGGCGGACACGATGTCGACCGCGTCGCCGAAGTGCTTCTTGACGAGCCGCAGCGACTCGATGCCGAGGCGGAAGCCGTTGCGCGGGTTCTTGGGGCGACCGTAGAAGATGACGCGATGCTTGCCATCGTTGCGCGGCGCGTCGAGCGGGCGGAACATCTCCGTATCGACACCGGGCACGAATGCCGTCACCCACGACTCATAGCGTCGGTACTTCTCGCCGACGCCCGGCGTGTTCGCGATACCGCAGAAGCCGAAGCGATACGTCTGCTCGATGAGGCCACTGACGGAACCGGCCGCGTAGAAACCCGGCTCCCAGTCCTGGATGAAGTAGAACTTCGCGCGCGTGCGATTGTAGCGCGCGAGCAGGAACGCCGTGGTCCAGAGCGTGCAGAAGGCGGCGTCCGACTCGGGTAGCAGGTCGACGCTGTGTTCTTCGGGGAAGACGATGAAGTCGGCGTCGAGTTCAGGGAACGCCTCGCGCGCCTGGGCCTTGATGTCTTCGAGTGGAGCTTTGACGCGGCCGTAGAGCACGAACGTATTCTTCGAGCCGTGATGCTTCGTGAAGCTCGTCGCCGTGGCGAAGATCGTTCGCAGCCCGCCGCGCAGGATGTGGTCGAAGGACGGGATGATCCAGAGCAGGCGGCGCGGGTTCACCGTCGGGTCGGCGCGGAAGGCGTCGACCACGCGTGCATTGGCGGCGAGCTCGGCGGGCGTGATGTCGTAGTCGAGCACTTCGCGGTCGATCGCGAGCGCCTCGGACGTGGGCGTGCGAGCGCGTGCGCTCGGGTTGCGGACGGCGAGTTCGACGGAGCCGGGCGGTGCCTGGTCGAGACCGGCCAGCTCGTACGCCGTGCGCAGGACCGTGAGTTCGGAGAGGGCCGCGCGCCGCACCGTGTACTCGCGCGACTTGCGCTGTCCCTTCGCCTGCAGCTTGCCGAGCAGCGCCGCGTCGAGGACGAGGCGCTCGGTGGCCGCGAGGCATGCATCTTCGTCGCTCGTGTCGACGATCAGCGCCGTCGTGCCGTTGCGCGCATACTCGTGCGCACCACCGGACTGCGGCACGACGCTCGCGCACCCACACGCCATCGCTTCGAGCGCGGTGCGCCCGAAGGCCTGGTAGTCGGAGAGGTCGATGAACGCGTCGACGGAGCGGAGCAGCTCGGCGACTTGCTCGCGCTTGCAGACGCCGTGGTCCGTGAAGGGGAAGTCCGTGACGAGGTCTTCCTGGGTCATCATCTCCGGCGAGCTGCCGAAGACGTGGATCGCCACACGGTCCCCGTGCTTCTCGTGCAGAGCTTTCAAGACGCGCATCGTGCGGTGCGGCGCGCGTCGCGGCGTCGTGATCCGCACCATCGCGGCGATGTGGACGACAGCGTCGTCGCGGCGCAGTCCCGCGGACCCGAAGCCCTCGGGCGGGTGGTAGAGCGCGTGGTCGATACTCGGCGTGACGCGGAAGACGGGTGTCTTGTGTGACTGCTCGATCGTCCGGCAGATCCACGACGTCTTGGCAAAGATCGCCATGTGCTCGATCGCGCGGTACGACGCCTCGGCCTCGGCCCGCCGATTCAGCCGTCGTTCCCGACCGGTGTTCGATTCGAGCACCGTCTGCGGCTGGGTGCGCAGCTCGAGCCGCTGGCGCGTGTTCGGGTAGAAGAGCGGCTCGTAGTCCTGCGCGTAGTACGCGGGAAGCGTACGCGGGTTCGCACTCACTACGGAGGCGAGCGTCTTGATCGAGTTGTAGATCGTGCCGACGACGACGGACGTGTTGGCGATCGCCTTCGTCAACGCCGCGTCGTCTTCGTAGGCGAGGATCATGGCGCGATCGAGATCGGCGTACATCTCGTAGAAGGCGTCGACGAACTCGTTCGGGATCGCCAGCCGCACGTTCGTCCCGAGTCGCCGCATCTCCGTGGCTTCCTGGACGATCGAGTGCACGCCGCCGCCGCCCGGAGCACAGGCGACGACGAACACGATCGAGAAGCTCTTCGACTCGTCACGATTCGGCGGGAACGACTCGTAGTAGCGCTTCATCAGGCGGCGCTTCTCGGCGAGCACCGGATGGTGACGCATCGACTCGATCGCGTGCTTGATGCGCTCGGGCGTGTACTTCGCGCGGAAGGCCGTGCTGCCCGCCTTGCTGAGAACGCGGCGACGCTCGTGCGTGAAGCTCTTCGACTTCGCGTGGAAGACGTACGTGTTCGTGGCGATGACCAGGGCGAACCCCGCGTCGCTGACGCGGAAGCTGTAGTCGTTCTCTTCGCCGTAGCCGTGCGGGAAGGACTCCTCGTCGAGCAGGCCGACGACGTCGATCGCCTCACGGCGCATCGCGTAGCAGAAGCCGTTGACGAGCGGCACGCGCGGGAAGGGCGCCGAGGCCGTGATGTCGAGCACGCGATCGATGTCACGCAGCTCGAGGCCGTCGGGGATCTCGTTGACCTCGAAGTCGCGTTGTTCGTCCGACGTGAAACGCTTGGGAACCGACTGCCAGCTCGCCGCGTTCGACATCGGCCCGACGACGCCGATGTCCGGACTGCTCTCGCCGACCTCGACGAGGCGCGTGATCCAGTCGCCGTTGGCGATCGTGTCGCTGTTGAGCAGGATCACCCAGTCGGCATCGCCGCGCTTGAGGATCTCGTTTGCCGAGCACGTGTAGCCGCGCGCCGTCTCGTGGCGCACGAGGATGTCGTTGGCGCGCTTCGCGGCGTAGCGCTCGAGGTAGTCGCGCGTGTCGTCGTCCGAGCCATCGTCAACGAGGATGACACGGTGCGAGCGTCCACGCGTCGCGTCGATCGACGCAAGACAACGCTTCACGTCCTCGAGGCTGTTGTGCACCGGCACGCCGATGTCGACCGTGACGTTCTTGAGCCGCTCACGGCTCGCCTGCGACGGCGGGACGCAGAAACTCAGTGGGGGTTTCGTCACGCTTTCACCTCTTCGGCGCCATGGAGGAACCTCTGCAGCGCCGGGTGATTGCGCACGCTCGTCCCGCGCTCGGCCAGGGGGGCGATCTCGAAGCCCGCCTGGTGCGCGACGTAGTTCAGCGAGAGCTGGTCACGCTTGCTCCCGTTGTCGATCTCCTTCCACCACGCGTTCATCAGCGCGATGAGTCGTGCGTCGTCGTGCCGACGTACGAGCACGTTCGTCTCGGTCAGCCCGGCGTTCGCGGGATAGCCTGCGGCGCGATAGCGTTCGACCTGTCGCTGGATGACGCGCGCGTCGTCGAGCCCGCCGCGCTTGATCACTTCTTCGGCCTCGGTGTAGATGCACTCGCGGTGCGGGTGCTGGAAAGCCGCGAAGGGATGGTCGTCATCGAGCGCGTCGAGGAACGGTGTCACGTCGCCTTCGATGAGCAAGTTGGCGTCGACCCAAATTGAGTGACGATGCCGCGGGAAGTAGATGTGAGGATGCGTCTTGACGTACCGCGCCATGCGCGTGGGATCGATGTGGAAGACATCGAAGGAGCGCATCTGCCAGGCGTCGGAGCGCAGCTCGGCGTTGTCGGTGAAGCAGACGAGATCGCAGTCGCGCGGGATGTGTTTGGGGCGTTTGAGCGTGTCGTATCCGCCCGAGATGGCCGTGTAGATGACGAGCGCGCGCGGCTTCGCTTCGTGCGACGTCACGCGCGGCTTGCGACGCGGGCTCTGCTTCGACATCACGACGCGCAGCGGCACGCCGGCGTCGGCGAGGACGTCACTGATCTTCGAGACTGGAGCCTCGGCCACGATGGCGCGCTGACGGCCGACGTCGAGGTCGCTCTTCAGCCGCCCCAGCTCGCGCTCGATGTCGCGATGACGCTTCTTGTCGCGCTCGCGCTTTGCGTCAGCGTCGGCGCGGAGTTCATCGAGCGCCTTCGGGAGCGGCTTGATGTTCTCGTCCGTGACACCCTTGTTCCAGCGCATGAACCGGATGCGATCCTTCAACGCGCTTGGCAGGAGCGGCACCGACGCGTTGGTCGTCTTCATCCACCCGCGCAGGCTGCGAATCGCCTCCTCCTTCTTCAGCACGCGGCTGCGCAGGCGATAGATCTCGAACTCGTGGTCGTGATAGCGACTCGCCGTCGAGCGCATGTCACGCACGCGCGGCGTGAGCAGGCCGAGCTTCGTGACCACGCCCGCGACGCGCCGTTGCAGTTCGGCTTCGCGATGGCGCGTTTCGTTGACGAGGTCGGCGAGGTGCGCCGAGAGTTCGCGCAGTTGAGCATCCTGCCGTTCGCGCGCCGCGCTGGTGGAGTCGAGTTCGCCGCGCGATGAGGCCAGCTCTTCGTGCAGCGCGGCCACGCGCGCCTCGAACTCGCGGAGTTGCTCATTGAGCGCGTCGCGCTCGTGAACCAGCAACGTGTGTTCGCGCTCGAGTGCGGCGCGGCGTGCGAGCGTGTTCTCGGCATCGACTGTACCGGCGGCATCGGCACCGTCGCGCGTGGCAGCGTGACGCCGTCGTTCGACGTCGAGCAGCAGGGCGTGCGAACGCAACACATCGGCGGCGAGTGGCGACGGACGTACGGGCTCGGCATTCCCGAAGGCCTGTCGCAGAGTCGACCAACCCGGTGTGGCATAGCCCGCTTCGAGGATGTCGAGATCGCCGGCGTCGTGGTCGCTCGGGAAGGGCAAGGCCGGCATGGTGTCGGGAACGCGCAGGCCCGTCGGGCCGAAGGCCTCGAGGCGTGCGACGAGGTCGGCCGCGGCACCACGTGGATCGGCGCGCCAGGTGTCCATGTCGACGACGAGAACGCGGCCGGGCGCCGCACCGCGCAGGGCACGCGCCGTGACAACTTCCCAGAGCGCGAAACCAACGGGGAGCGGTGTCCCGAGCGTGTGCTCGGCCCAACGCGCGACGCGAGCCGGACGGCGCACCGTGACGAGCGTGACGATGTCGGGCACCGCGCCGCGGATCAGCGGCAGCAGGTGCGCGGCGCGGCCGTCAGCGACGACGGCATTCGCGGCCAGGCTTCCGAAGGCGTCGACGAGACGCGCGCCCACACGCTCGGCGGTTCCCGGGTCGAGCGTTGCCAAGCTGAGCGAAGCATCGGCGTATGGCCATGCGATGGCCGCGTCTTCGAGAGCGTCGGTGAGAGCCGCGTCGACGTCCGGGAACACGGCCCCGCCGAGCCCGTCATGGGCACCACTATTGCGGTGCTCCGCTTCTGCGTGGCCCCCGAGTGCTCCAAGAGCCTGGAGACCCGCGCCAAGCGCCGTAACGCCGGACCCGAGACAGCCAGTGACGATGATCTGCAACACGTCCCCCCTCGGAGGCTCACCACGAATGTCGTGGCCAACGGGGTCGATCCACGAATCAGGCGTGCAGTGTAGAGATCTGGGCGGAGCGGTCGAGGCGCCCATCGAAACGACCGCGCCGGGCTCGAGAGCTCGACGCGGTCTGCACCCCTCGCGTTCCGTGGCGCGTCAACGCCTCACCGTGGTTTCGAGGCGGCCTTCGGTGCCTCGGGCAGAGGCGCCGAGGGCGATCGGAGGAAGCAAACCGAGCCGTCGAAGATGAAGGTAAGACGCCAGGATGTGCCCGAGTCATTTCCGGCAAGCCCTGAGGTCATGCACTTTCGACCGAATAATAGGACCCACGGACGGGGCCGACCCGGGCGATAGCGCAGATGATTCATGGACGATGGGCTGCGTCCGCGCTGCGCTCGCATGACTGTGTCGAATGACACGTGGCTTTGCCGACCGGACGAGAGATGTCGATTCTGCTCACCCTGCGGACGCAGTCCCGCTCCCGCGACGATCGACCACGACTAACCCGGGCTCAGTGACCCTCCGGCGGGTCCGGAATGAGACGGCCCGCCAGGTCGCGGAAACTTGTGACGACGTCCGCGCCGTGGTCTCGCGGGTTCGAGCGGTCGATCTTCCAGGCTGACAGGCCAGCGGCGCGGGCCGCCGTGACGTCGTTGTCGTCGCGATCGCCGAGGTGCAGCACGCGTTCGGGCGCGAGGTCGAGCCGGGCGCACGCGTGGCGGTAGAGCTGCGGCGAGGGCTTGCTGATCCCGACCACGGCGGACGCGAAGACGGCTTCGAAGTGCGCTTTGAGCCCGAGGCCCGCGAGGATGCCGTCGAGGTGGTCGCTCCAGTTGCTCACGACCGCGAGGCGATAGCCGTGCCTGCCGAGCGCAGCGAGGATGTCGGGCACGTCCTCGAAGACGCGATACGCCGACGCGTGGACGAACCGCTCGGCGAGCGCGAGGCGCAGCGCCTCGGCGTCCCGAGTGACGGCGGCGCGCTCGAGCAGGCGCGCGACGAAGGCGCGAAACCAGGCCTCGCTGTAGCGCGGCTGGCCGTCGACGCGCTCGGGCATCGCGGCGTGCTCCTCGCTGCGCCAGCGGGCCATGACGTCGAGCTCGACCTCGACGTCGAAGTCGGCGAAGACGTCGCAGTAGAGCTCGTCGCGTGTCCGACGCTCGGTGAAGAGCGTGTTCCCGGCATCGAAGGTGACCGCGTCGAAGAGCCGCGTCGTCATTCGCGGAGTTTCTCCATCAACAGCCGCGCATAGGCGTGGTCGGGCTCGATCTCCAGCACGTGGTCGGCGTGTCGCACGGCGCCGGCGAGATCGCCCAACCGCCAGCAGACGTAGGCCGCGGTGAAGCCGAGGTTGGGGTCGTCGGGCCAGGTGTCGAGGGCTTGCTCGAGCGCCGGGCGGGCGGCGTCGAAGTGTCCCGCCGAGCACTCGGCGACACCCAGCGCGCGCACGATCTCGGCGTGGCCTGGCGCGAGCGCGAGGGCGCGGCGGAAGGCATCGGCGGCATCGACGAAGTGCCCGTGGCGCAGCAGCAGCGTGCCGATCTCGTGCTGGCCCTCGGCCGTGGACGGGCGCGCCCGCCGCGCGATGAGGAGTTGGCGGCCGTCCAGCGGAGCGACGCGCGCCTTTCCGTCGGCCGCAGCGATCTGGTGGGGGAGGATGAGGTCGGCGGCGCGCGGGCGATCCGTGGCCGTCTGCCAGGCCGCGAAGAAGGCTGCCAGTCCGCCCGCGAGGAGTCCGAGGCGGACGAGCGGCCCGAGGTGTCTCGGAGCCGCGTCCCCACGGCGGTCGAGCGCGATGAGCCACCCGAGGAAGAACGCCGTCAGCGTGGCCGAAACGGTGAAGCGCTGGTCGGGTGACGTGAGCGACAGCAGCACCGTTCCGATGAGCCCTGCGAGCACGGCCGCAGGCTCCGAACGCGCTTCGAGGTCGTCGACCGGGCGCGCCGCGACCACGGCCCATCCACGCCGCACGATCTCGAACAGCGCCAGCGCCGCAAGCACGAGGCCGGGCCAGCCAAGCTCGGCGAGCAGCTGCAGCGGCTCGTTGTGGACGTCGTTGATGACGTGCACGCCGGGCGGGTAGATCGCGAGCAGCTCGGGCGAGGCGAAGGGCGGAAAGTCGAGGTGGAACTGTCCCGGGCCGATGCCCCAGGGATGGGCTTGGACGAGCGCCCACGTGTCGCGCCAGATCAGCGTGTGGGCCCGCTCGCGCGCGATCTGGTCCCCGCTCACCAGGGCGACGACGACCACGACCAAGAGCCCCGCGCCGAGCGCGCGCAGGCGCAGCCGACGCGTCGGAAGCACCATCACCACGGCCGCGCCGAGTCCACCGGCCAGGGCGAGCCACGAGCCCACGCTGCCCGTGGCGAGTACGGCCGGAAGTGCCAGGCCCGTGGCCACGGCCCCGAGCCATTTGAGGCGCGTCTGGCGGAAGGCGGCCAGCGCGAGGCACCAGGGCAGGACGAGCACGAGGAAGGCGCCGAGGAAGACGGGATTACCGAACGTCGAGGGCGCGCGCTGGTAGCGATCGAAGGGTAGGCCGAGGAGGTCGGCGAGGTGTTGGCCGACAGCGAGGGCGGCCACGGGGATCGTCACGAGACAGACGAGGGTCCCGACGCGTCGCCGCGCGGCCTCGCCCTCCAGCGTGACGGCCAGCGCCCACGCCCCGAGGGGATAGAGTGCCAAGCGCCCCAGTTCGTCCCATGCCAGCCGGCGACTCGTGAGCTCGCCGAGGGTGAGATGGGTTCCCGCGATGACACACAAACCTGTGAGAGCCACGAGAAGCCGTGGCCAGCGAAACCGCGTGTGCGCGTTGCGCGCTCCGTGCAGGGCGACGACACCGACGATCGCGAGAAGCGCAACTGTCGCCCAAACGGCCTTTTGACGCAGCACAGCGGCATCGGGGACGAGCGCGACGACCACCAGGAACACGACGGTCAGAAGCGATGCAAGGCCGGGACCCTTCTGAGATTCCGGTCTCTCGGAGTGTGATGTCAGCGCTTCGGCCACGTCATCGTCCATAGAAGATTGGTCTGGGTTCGAGACCGACGCCCCATCGTGCCGATCAGGAACACAGTCTTCTTCTACCGGCCCATTTGCTCGTGTGGACCGCATCGTGAATGTCCGGTAGCCTTCTCACCGGGAGCAGTGCCGGAGGTCCTCCGTTCCACCCCACAGGGAACGACTCCAGGGCATATGCTTCCACCCGCACGACCGAGCATCCTGTAGGCCCCGATCGGACGCTCGCCCGATTCATCTTGGATCACAGCCCGCCATGAATGCTACTTCGCATCGCGTCTCCCTCGGCGCGCTCGCTCTCGTGCTCGCACTCGCCCTTCCGGCCGGGTTGTTGAGCCTCTTCTCGTCAGTCACGACGGGAGAAGAGATCGACGCAGCCGACACGATCGTCACGGCGCGAATCACAGCGCTGCAGACGGTCGCCAGTCCGGTGTCCACGATCCTGACGATGAACGTCGGTGAAGTCGTGCTCGGTTCCGCGGTTCCCCACGAACTGCTTGTCACGGTCCCCGGCGGAGCACCAGTTGCCGTCGGCGACGACGTCGTCGCGCTTTTCGACAACGGCACGTCGACGCTCATGCGCACGTACCGTCTCGAGAAGGACGACGTCACGCTCGAATACATGATCACGGCCCCGTTGACGGGGCTCTCGGCGCAGGGCATCGCGGCGGGTCAGACGTACACGCCCATGTCCGTGTTCAACACGGCCGTCTACGCGCGCCTCGGCTTGACCGGCGGTCAGGTCATCGACGCGTTCGGCGGGCCGGGTGGCAACATGCCCCAAGGCGTGAGTGGTCCTGACGCATTCGAGCCCAACGACACGCTGGCCACGGCCACGCGCGTCTCGGTCGGACTGCCCACGCCCGTCACCGGGATGCCGACGTTGATCTCGGGCCTCAACCTCGACACGGTCAACGACGTCGACTTCTTCCAGATCCAGGCCAGTAGCCTCACGGTTCTGCACGCCGAGACGCTGGACGCCGGAACCGGTTCCACGCCCGACACGATCCTCGGCGTCTTCAACGTCACGACGGGCGATCTGCTCGGCTTCGACAACGACAGCGGTGCAGGCACACTCAGCAAGATTGCCCAGCCGATCGCGATCGGCGGACCGCACGCGGTGGCCGTCGAGTCCGCCCCCGACGCCCTGCTCGACTTCACGGGTGACGACGGCGCGACGACTGGCGACTACACGCTGTCGCTCGAGCTCGAGCGCGGTTCGTTCATCTGGAACAACACGGACATGATCGCCGGCCTCTCGGCCGACGGCTCGTTCATCGAAGACTTCATCGGAACGCGCGACATCGGCGGCGAAGACGTCATGCTCGTCGGTGTTCCGGCTGATGGCTGGGCCGTGCGCTACGACCTCACGGGCGTCCCGAGCGGCGCCACGTCGGTGTTCGGTGGTGCTGGTAACCAGCTCACCAACCCGGGCTTCGCAAACGCGCTCGTGCCGGTGTCGTTCAAGCTCGGTCCGTTCATCGACCTCAACGGTCTGAACCGTCAGGGTCGCGGCATCTCGGAGACGATCGTGCCGTACAACGGCAGCGACGGCGTCTCGGTCGAACAGGACTTCAAGGTCGGCCGCAGCGAACGCTTCTTCGACACCGACCTCACGCTGCGCAACAGCACGGGCGGCACGGCGAGCAACCTCGTCTACACGCGTGTCTCGGACATCGACCTCTTCGGGGTCGGCGCCGACACGTTCAACTGGTCGTTCGACCCAGCGGCGTCGATCAAGGCCTTCCCGGTCAGCACCGCGGCGAACGTCAGCGGCATCACGCCGCCGGCCACGCCCACGGGCTCGATGGTCGGGGACATGCAGCTCGCGCTGCTCATCGATCAGGGCGCCATGCAGGCTGGTGTCGGCGCGCAGTACAAGATGGGCTTCGCCTACGTGACGGGGCGCGCCACGCAGTTCGACGCCGTGCAGGACGCGCAGCGCGACCTGACGATCGGTGTGGGCTGCACGACGTACGTCGTCGCAAGCGACCAGGATCCCGACACGGGCCTGTGGTCGGCCTACGGCGCAGGCCTCGGCGAGTAGTCCCTCGGCGAGTAGCCTGCTCCGCGAGCGTCTGAACTCCCACGAACCCTCCGGGTCGCCCAGCGATCCGGAGGGTTTGTTGTTCATGCGAATACTGGTAGATTATGCGCATGAACAAGGACCGCCTCGAGAGTGTCTTGCCCGATGGATGGCCGCGTCCGAGCGGTTACTCACAGGCCTGGCGAGTGCCAGCGGGTCACGACCTCGTTTTCGTGTCGGGGCAGATCGGGTGGGACGCCCAGGAAGAGTTCGTCAGCGACGAGTTCGTCGAGCAGTTCGAACAGGCTCTCGCGAACTGCGTCGCGATCGTCTCGGCGGCGGGTGGGTCGGCTGCGAGCATCGTGCGTCTCACGATGTTCTGCCGCGACAAGACGGCCTATCTGGAGAGCCTGCGCGAGGTCGGTGCCGCCTACAAGCGCGTGATGGGACGTCACTATCCGGCGATGTCGCTCGTGCAGGTCGCGGATCTCGTGGAAGACCGGGCGCAGATCGAGATCGAGGCCACGGCGGCGCTGGCGCCGGCGAACACCTGAGTTTTCTGAGCGCCTCGTCGCTCGCGGGCTGACTCATAGAGGGACGGAGGGTCGATGACAGGAGCACAGCGCGGAAACCAGGACCAGCGCAGACGGACGTTGCGCAACATCCTCAAGCGTCGTCGGATCCGGACGCAGGAGGAACTCGTGCAGCGGCTCGAGGATCGCGGGTATCCGATCACGCAGTCGAGCCTGAGTCGTGATCTCGTCGCGGTGGGCGCGCGCAAGGTCGACGGTGTCTATCGTCTCGAGTCCGAGACGGAAGCCGTTGACGACTCGGGCGACAAGTACCCCACGCTGGGCGAACTCCAGCCCTTCGTGCGAGCCATCCGGCCCGCGGGCCCACACCTGCTCGTCGTCCAGACGCGTCCCGGTCTGGCACAGACCGTGGCGCTCGCCCTCGACTCGATGAACATGCCCGAGGTCATGGGCACGATCGCGGGGGATGACACGGTCTTCGTCGCCACGCCCGCGCGCCGGTCTCAGCGAAGCCTCGAGCGACGCTTCGAGCTGTTGCTCGGCACGCCCTGAGACAGTCGCTGTGGCCCGCGTCCTGAAGGGGGCATTTCGTCGACCGTAGGCAGAACGCTTGTCGCGCCAGCGCGTCGAGGCTCTGGAGCGCCTCAACACGAGAACGTGCCCGATGTGCACACAGAATTTTCGCAATGCGCTCACGGGAGGTGCAAAGGCCCTGAGGTCGCACAGCCGATGAGTGTGTCGGCCAGCGGCGATGTCATTCGCCTCCCGTCGCCGGGCCGCTACGTCTCGCATCCGGATGAACTTCTCATGACGACCAACGTTCTCGTCGTTGACGATGACACCCTCGTTCGCACGCTACTGACCCGCTTGCTTACGAAACAGGGATGCAACGTCATCCAGGCCGAGGATGGCGAGCAAGCACTGAAGCTCCTGGCACCGGGGCACGAGGTCCATGTGGTCGTCACCGACCTCGAGATGCCGAACATGGAAGGCAGCGAACTCGTGCGCACGATTCGCAGCCTCGAGCGTCTCATGGCCCTCCCGATCATCGTCATCACGGGAAGCGACGAGGATCATCAGGTCGACAGCCTCGTGGCGGGGGCCAACGACTACATCTCGAAACCGTTCGATTCTCACCTGCTTCCGGCGAAGATCCAGAACCTCGCCAACCTGCGACAGATCCAGCTCGCCGCGGAAAAGGCGTCGTGGACGGATCAGCTCACGGAACTGTCGAACCGGCGATTCGGCGACATCCGTCTACAAGAGGAGATGGCGCGCGCTCAGCGCTACGGACATCCGCTCAGCGTTGCGCTGCTCGACATCGATCACTTCAAACTCGTCAACGACGAGCACGGTCACCAGGCGGGCGACGAGGTCTTGATCGCCGTGGCAAACGAGTTGCGCACCGTGTCACGACGGACGGACGCCGTGGCGCGCTGGGGCGGCGAAGAGTTCCTGTTCGTCTTCCCCGAGACGACGTCCGAGGATGCCGCCGCGATCGTGGACCGCTTCCGTGCGCACCTCGCCGAGACGCCCATCACGGTGTCGAGCCAAGACGAGCCGTTGATCGTGACCGTGAGCGGTGGCGTCTCGTCCCTGCGCGAAGGCGACACGTTGGAGTCGCTCGTCGATCGCGCGGACAAAGGACTCTACCGCGCCAAGGAGACGGGTCGTAACCGCCTCATGGCTTGGCGCGACGGCGACTTTCAGCTCGTGACAGCGGCGTAGCGGACGGAAAATGCGTTCGTTCGCGCTGGGTCGACCTGACTGAAGCTCTGAGCGGCGCAGAGATCGGTTCGGAGATCTGGTCACTGTCAAAGTCGGGGCGGCGTGCACAGTGCGTCGATCAACGACGTCAGGATGCGGTGCGTGAGGCCCCAGACGACGCGGTCGTCGTGCTGCCACGCGGGAAGCTTCCGGCGCACCGTCCCGTTGACGTAGATGTACTCGTGGTCGAGTGCGCCGCGGGCCGCCTCGGAGAGCGGGAACCAGAACGCGTCGGCGGCCTCGTCACCGAGCACGACCGGCTGCGCGCGCGTCTCGAGAAACACGAACGGCGTGATCGTCATGGGCACGATGCGCCCGCTTGCACGGGCAGCGACACGCTCGAGCTGGCAGAGGCGCGTGGCGTACTCCGGATCGAGCTGGATCCCGAGCTCTTCGTGCGTCTCACGGATCGCCGTGTGCCACGCATCGTCGTCCTCTGGTTCCGACTTCCCGCCCGGCAGGCTGACATGCCCGGACCAGGCGTCTTCCGCGCGCGTCGCGCGTGTCATGAGCAGCACGTCGAGACTCGTCGCGCTGCTGCGGCGGAGGAGAGCCGCGACGGCCGCCTGGCGCTCGCTGTCGTCCGCGCCCTGGCCGTGGTCGACGGGGCGATACGCGCTGAGATGTCCGGTCAGCGAGTCGTGGTCGTCAAACCGCATCGTGAGCGTCAGCGTTCGCGCAGCGGGATGTCGCGAGGAATGCCGGGGATGCGCACGGTGTTCCACGCCATGAAGTCGATGGCCTTGCCACTGAGATCGCTGAGGACGACCGTCACGTCGAGCGACTCGCCCGCCGGGCTCCCGACCTTGATGAGCACCACGTCGTAGGCGTCGGTGAGCGTGACACGCATGCGCACGGTGTTCGACGTTCCCGACGGCGTGTCCTCGTCGAAGACGGGCCTGCCGTCGAACCAGGCCTTCATCGGGCCGTGGTGCGTGATGTGCAGCACGGCTTCTTCGTCGGGCCACGTCTGGTCGGGCCGGTTGCGCTGCACGAGCGCGTAGATGTAGCCGAAGATCGGGCCCGGCTTCTTCTGCATCAGGTTGTCGATCGGGACGCGCGCAGTCTGCGACGAGAAACCCTTCCACTCGCGACGCTTCACGCGGTCTTTCGTGAAGGCCTCGCGCAGTTCTTCTTCGTCGATCCACGCCTCGTCGAGACCGAGCGCGGGGTCGAGCGACCACGAGCCGATCACGAGCCCCTTCTGCATCCAGCGCGCGTCGGGTTGCGCCGGCAGCAGACTCACGTCGCCTCCCTGCCGGACTTCCGTCGAGGGGGCGGGGGTGTCCTGATCCTCCGGCTCGGCGACAGCGGCAGGCACGGTCTGCGGTTCGGCACTCTTCGCTGCAACGGGCGCTGTCGACGGTGCGGCGACTTCAGCCGTCTGAGCTGTGGAGTCATCCGGCGGCGCGCAGGCACCGGCCAGGATCGTGATGAGAGCGAGGGCGCCGAGGCGCCGGCTTGCGCCGAACGTGAAGAGGGTCATGACATCGCGAGTCGTGAGTGGAGAGGCGCCGATCATCGTGACGCGCCCGCGGACGGACGTCCAGCGTCACGGCGTGTCGCTGTTGCGGCGGACGATCTCGATGTTGCGCAGCAGGCCGCCTTTGCGGGTGCGCTCGAGCGGTGTGCTTCCGAAGTGCCGCCGGAACGACTCGTGCGCGCGACGTTCGAGGTCGTCGAGGTCGGGGTCGCCGAGGTCGGGTCGCGGTCGCCAGGGTGATGGTGTCGTCGCCGACGGAGCCGCTGCCGGTGTCGGCGAGCTTCCGAACGGGCAGGCCGTGAGGCAGTCGTCGCAGCCGAAGACGCGATGTCCCATGGCCTCGGCGATGTCGGCTGGGATCTCGCCGCGGTGCTCGATCGTCCAGTAGGAGAGGCAGAGCCGCGCGTCGAGCCCGGTCTCGAGGTCGAGCGCGTTGGTGGGGCAAGCGTCGAGGCAGGCCGTGCAGGTTCCGCAGCGCGCGACGACCGGGTCGTCGGGTGGAATGACGCGGTCGACGAGCACTTCGGCCAGCAGCATCCACGGCCCGTGCTCCTCGTCGAGCACGAGCGTGTTGCGTCCGATCCAGCCGATCCCGGAGCGCGCGGCAAAGGCTCGTTCGAGGAGCGGGGCCGAGTCGACGCAGATGCGCGTGGCGAGGCCCGGCAACCGTTTCCGCAGGGCGACGACGCCGCGTTCGAGAGCGGCGCGCAGCGTGTCGTGGTAGTCGTCGGCGCGCGCGTACCCGGCGATCGGCCCGCGCGCGTCGGTCGCCGGATATGCCAGGGCGACGCAGATGACGCTCTGCGCACCGGCCAACAACGCGGTCGGGTCGGGACGCAGCGCCGCGTGGCGCGCCATGTAGTCCATCGACGCGTGGCGTCCCGCAGCGAGCCACTCCGTCAGGCGTGTCGCATCGACGGGCTCGGCGGCCGCGAAGCGAACGCGCGCGAATCCGAGCTCGAGGAGATCGCGCCGCACGACTTCCCGCTCATCGAGTGTCACCGCCGCAGTCATGCCGCCGTCTCCATGCACCCCCCGTGTGTACCATGGCCGCCATGACTCGCCACCGCCTCAACACCCGCCTCGTCGTCGCTGCTCTCCTCGCCGTGTGCTTGTCGCTCGGCGCGTGTGGTTCGTCGGGAGACGATGTCGGCGGGGGAGGCGCTGCGGAGGCCTGGCCGATGCGCGTCGACCTTCCCGGGCTTCTCGGCTACGGCTCGGTCGACCTGCGTCCCGGTGAGCTCCAGCGGCTCTTCGTCGAGTTCGTCGGTCTCGAGGTCCGCGGACTCGCAGACACCGGCCGGCTCGTCATGCTGCAGCTCGACGAGACGACCCACGGCGGCACACAGTCGTTCGCGGTGCCGATCACGTCGTCCGACGAGGTGACGGCCTCGCTCGACGCACCGGGTTCGGGCTTCGAGCGACTCGACGCCCAGCGCGTGCGCATCACGGTCGACGCGGAGTCCGAGTTGGGCGCGCTGATCTCGATGGCGCGCGCCGGGCTCGGCGGCGGGCGCCCATCGCCGTTCGCGATGATGGGGGCGCTCTTCGGGAACAGCGGGCCGATCACACTCACGGTCCACGCCGAAGTGACGAGCAATCACCTCATTCTCGCGCCCGCTTTCGAGGGCGTGTCCGTGACGCGCTCACTGCTCGATCGCGCCCCGGGGCTCACGGAGGCTTCGAACGGCACCGACAGCCTCGTGATGGTCTGGGACGTCGAACGCATCGGACGCGCCTACCACGACCAGATCCAGGCTGCGCGTACGGAGCTCCGCAACCTCGTCTCGGCGGCGCCGGCTGCAGGCTTCGGTGCGATGATGATGCAGATGCAGCGCGGTGGCCAGGACGCCGGGCCGCTTGGCGACATCCCGCGCATCTCCTCTGACATCCTCGACGCGTTCCTGAAGATGTTCGATGCGATCGACGTCTCCGCCCTGCGCATCGAGGCGCTGCGCGGACCGGTGAATCTCGCCGACGTCGCGAACGATGGCTTCGACGACATGAACGACTTGATCGTCTCGCCGCTGCGCGTGAAGGCCGAAGTTCCCGACGAGGGCACGATGCTCGCCGCGATGCGCCCGGCTCCGTACGTCCCCGAGGCGCACTGGACGCTCGGCGCCGACGGCGACGCCTGGGCCAGCGCGGCGGCGGCGTGGTGTGCGCCGCTCGCGATCGTGAAGCACGGCAAGGGCACGATCGCAGACCAAGCCGTCGCCGACTTGGCCGAGATCCTGTCGGGCTGGGACGGAGCCATGACGGCACGCGTCGGCGACGACGATGCCTACGCCATCTTCACCACCGACCCCGACACCGGCTTCGACGTCGAGGCGCTCGTCGCCTGGTTCGAACCGATCGTCGACCGCATCGGCAGCGCCGACAAACCGACGCTCCAGTCGGTCGGCGACGATCGCTGGCAGCTCGTCACCACCGACGGCACCGTGGCCGCCACGCTGGGAACGTCCGGCACGGCCGCGCTCTGGATCGTGGCCGGCGAGGCGAACTCGATGCCGCTCGACGCCTCCGATGCGATCCTGCGCGCGCCGCGCCCCGCCGACGGACCGTTCCAGCGCTTCGCCGACGCGTGGGACGACGGCGACCTCGCGCTCGAGTTCTTCCGCAGCCCCGGGTCGTTCGAGCTCGAAGCGGCGTGGACGCGGTGAGCGCGCCGTTGATCGTCGGGCGCATCGCATGTGCCGTGCTCGGCGCCGCCTGCGCGTGGGGCGCCGTCGATGTCGTCGAGCGCACGACGCTCCCCGCGCCCGCGGCTCTCGTCGAGTGGGAGCGCAGTCATCCCGACTACTTCGCGCTCGATGCCGCGCAGGAGGCTGTCTTCGCCTCGAAGCGCGCCGAGAAGCGCCACCAGGACGTGCTGTGGTTGCTCGTCGGTCTGGCATCCGGCGGCCTGCTCACGGCCGTGGCGCCGCGGCGTCTCGTGCAAACGCTCGGCGGCCTCGTGAGCGGTGTCCTCGTGACCGGCGCCGTGACCACGGGCGCGTGGGCGCTCGCGCGGTCGGTCGACGCGCAGCACCAGCGCGCCCAGCACGACGGTTGGACGCTCGGCGACGACACGCTCGCGAGCTTCGCGAACGCACACACAGGTACTCTGCGCGACCTGCGCGTGATGATCCCCGACGACCACGCGATCATCACGATCGGCCAGCGCGACATCGAACTCAACCTCGTCTCGTGGGCGCTCCATCCGCGTGCGATCTATCCCATCTTCACGCGTCCGCCGATGGGCACGTCGATCGAGATGATGGCGGCCGAGCTGGGCAAGACCGACTTCGCCAGCGGACACGCGGGGCGTTGGGTGCTCGACCTCGGCCGCATGGGTGCCTTCTCGTCGTACGTCGGCGAGATGGTCGCGCAGATCGATTGACATGACGAGCCTCGCCGTCGGATCGGTTCTCGTCGTCTGCATGGTCCTGGCCGGGTGGGGACCGATGCGCCGCTTCGCACCGCGCGACCTCGGATGGCTCGGCCGCTTCGGTTGGTCGGCCGCCGTGGGTGCCGCGCTGACGGGCCAGGTGCAGATCCTGCTCGGGCTCCTCGGCGTGGCGGCCACGGCCGGCGTGCCGATCGGGCTGGCTGTCGTGTCGACGGGTTGGGCGCTGAGTCAACGCGCGGCGCACCGCGCATCGCTCGTCGAGGTCGAGCCGCTGCCGGTCTGGGTGCGCGCGGCCTTCGCGCTCGTCGTCGTCGCGAGCACATCGGTGTCGGCCGGGTTGCCGTTCACGTCGGACGGCACGAAGTTCTGGGCGCCGCGAGCGCGCGAGATGGTCGAGCACGCCGCGATCGAGATGCCGACGCTGCACGACGAGGCGCGCGTCGGCTTCCACCGCCGCTATCCGCTGCTCGTGCCGGCCGTCATGGCGCCGGCCTTCGAACACTCGCCCCAGGACGCGATGGTGGGCCCGAAGCTCACCCTGCAGATCTTCACGATCGCACTGCTCGCGTTCCTCACCGACCGACTCGGACGCACCGGACCGCGCGGCCGCGCACTCCTCGTGGCGCTGCTCGCGATGCCGACATGGTCACTGGTCAAGGTGCGCGAGTCGGCCGTGGCGGCGGGCTATGTCGACGCCGTGATCGCTCTGTGGCTCGTGCTGATCGTGGACGCTGTCTTGGCGCGCGATCGCAGCGGCCGCACGCTCGCGTCCATGGCGTTCTTCGCGGCCGCTGCGTGGGCGACGAAGTTCGAGGGCATCGTGACGGTTGCGGTCTTGCTCATCGCCTGGCTGCTCAGTCGTCCGCGCGACTTCCGAGCGATCGTCACGGTGCTGGTCGGCGCGGCCGTGCTCGCCGTGCCTACGGTGATCATCCAGCAGTCGTCGATCGCCGATGCGCCCATCGGCGACATCGGATTGCTCGCCAATCTCGACGTCCTCGCCGGACGCTCCGTGCCGGTCGTCGCCGGTTTCGTGGGACGTCTGCTCGACATCACGGCCTTCGGTTTCCTCCCGCTGTTGCTCGTCGCATGGTTGCCGGCGGCCTGGTTCGCGAGGGTCAGACCATCCGACACGGCGTTCGCGCGACGGCTCTCCATCTGGCTCGTCCTCGGTGTCCTCGGCTGGTTCGCGAGCATCTATCTTGTCACCACCATGAACGTCACCCGACACATCTACACCAGCGGCCATCGGCTCCTCCTGCAGTGGTTGCCGGCGCTCACTCTCACGGCCGCCGTCATCGTCGAGCACCTCGGCAGGCCGGCGAGCGAAGACTGACCGATGGATTCCGACGATCTCTTCGTGCGCCGCGACGTCGTCATCCCGACGAGTGAGCTGCACGTGGCGACGAGTCGTGCGGGCGGCGCCGGCGGGCAGCACGTCAACAAGACGTCGAGCCGTGTGACGCTGCGCTGGAACGTCACGACGAGCGAGGCGCTGAGCGACACGCTGCGCACGCGCGTCGCCGGCAAGCTCGGGTCACGCTTGACGCTGGCCGGTGAGCTGATCGTGCACGTCGACGACGATCGCAGTCAGCACCGCAACCGCGAGATCGCGCGCGAGCGTCTCGCCGAACTCGTGCGCGATGCGCTGCGTGTCCCGAAGGCGCGCAAGAAGACGAAGCCGACGCGCGGTTCGAAGAAGCGGCGGCTGTCGGCGAAGAAGCGGCGTGGCGACGTGAAGAAGGCGCGCAAGAAGCCGAAGCTGGACGACTGAAGCCGCGGGCGGGTCGTGGTCAGCGGCGTTCGACGCGGTAGAGCGTCGGGGCGAAGAGGCGAGGCGTGCCGTCCGCGTTGAAGAGGCCCGTTTGCTGGGCCTCGAGTGATGCGACGGGTGCGAGCGTGAAGTCGTCCCCGCCCGTGACCACGATCTTATCGAGGACATCGACGGCCTCGACGAGTTCGCCGCTGTAGTAGACGACGTCGGCCTCGCCCGGCTCGATCACGGGCGGCGCGAGGCCGTAGACGAACGGCACGCAGCGGCGCTCGGTCAGCACGGCCATCATCTTCGGCACGTCCGTCATCACGACGTCGCTCGGCGTCGTATTCGCGGTGATCACGTCCGCCATGCCACGGATGACGGGATGCACGAACACGGGCCCGAACGCGCCGCAGTCATGGACGTGCGCTTGCACGGCCGCAACATGGGCCGGCCACTCGATGAAGCGCCGCTGCGCCCACGGCAGGGCGAACAGCAGCGGGACGACGAGCGCGGCCGTCAACGGGAGCTTCGGGAGTTGCCCGCGGTGGAGTACGGCGGCGAGCACGGCGATGCCGCCCGCCAGAGCAGCGAGCATTCCCGCGTAGGCGTTCGAGTAGCGGCCGAGCAACGCGGGGTGATCGGAACGCTGCAAGGCGAGCACCACCCACGCGGCGAGAGCGACGAGCACGATCACCACGCGCAGCGCTTTCGTCTTCGACAAGACGCGCGCCGTCGCCCAGCTGAAGGCAAGGCCTTCACCGCCGGCGAGCAGCAGCCACGGCAACAGCGGGACGTAGAAGCGCTCTTGCTGGTTGAACGGCCAGACGGCGTAGAGCGCGATCGTGCCGAGCGCGTAGACGGCGACGGCTTGGCGCATCCAGTGGCCGCGCATGAGCAGCAGGCGCAGCAGCCCGATCGCGATGAGCGCGGCGAAGAACAAGCCGACGGGGAGGCGCTCCTTCGCGCGCGCCGTGTTCGTGAGAAGTGTGGCGCTGGCGCGGGCAAAGACGTCGGCGTTGCGCACGAGGCGCGTCTTCATCGCCGCGCTGCTGAGCGGCGGGTTGTCGATCTGGCGCACCTTCGTGAGGTCACGCGGCTCCGACGCCAGCATCTCACCGCCGTAGTCGACGGCCGTGGGGTGATCGACACGGATCTGCTCGCCGCGGAACTGCCAGGCGCCGATCGACGCCACGGCTAGCAACGCAAGCAGCACGGCGTGCACCCGCGTCGCGCGCGGCGCCCCGTGTCGCAGCAGCGCCCACGCAGGGACGACGAGCAGCGTCACGCCTGCCAGACGTGTCGCGATGGCGGCCACCATGAGCAATCCGCCGAGGAGCGTGGCTGCGACGGAGGGGCCGCACTCGCCGTCACCCTCGGCGCCTCGGCGCGGCCCGAGGCTGACGAGCATCGCGAGCAGCGAGAGGGTCGAGAGGGCGAAGAAAAGCACCTCCGTGCGGAGGTACCGGACCGAGAGTTCGAAGAACGTCTGCGAAAACGCCGTGGCGAGGGCGATCGCGACGATCACGACGTCGGAATACTCGAGCTTCCTGAGCACGCCCGCCGAGGCGAGCACGCCGAGGGCGAGGAACCCGACCAGCGCCATGTGCATCGTGGCGTAGCTCGATTGCACGCTCTCCGTGAGCCACGAGAGCATCAGCGGCAGGCCCGGCGGGTACTTTCCGTGAGGTATGCCGTCGAGCGCATACGTGCCCGTGTCGGCCAGGGAACGCGCCAATCGCACGTACGCGGCCGCGTCGGGATCCAATGACCAGAACGAGGGGGCCGCCATTCCGAGCGCGACCACGATCCCGACCAACACAAGCGCACCAATCGCCCTTATCATGACCCCACACTGACATCAGAACGCTCATCGGAAAAGGCCCTCCGCGCACCGTTGTGGGAGCCGGGCGCCAGCGCCATGAGCGAGCAGCTGTCGGTTGCCATGTCTCTTTTCTGGCGAGTTCGCACTTTTCGTGTCATTTCCGTGACCTGAGGTGTGTCGACTCACTAGAAGAAGCGGCGGAGCTCGCAGTACGTTTCCGGTGACCGGGGTCATCCGAGGCGTTCTCCCGAACGGGCTTCGCAGGGTGACTCTCCGTGCAACAACCCGAACACAACCCGAGTTCTGGGACGACGCCAGGCGCGTCGGAGAAGAGAGTCGAGGTGGATTCGGGCCGCCAGACGACCAAGCCCGCGGTCGACCGCGTCGGCCTGAGTGATCTCCTCGAGGCCCGCCGAGTCGGTGCGGCCCGCCGCCACCCGCTGCTCTGCGAAGTGGCCGCCGGCGAGCCCGAGCTCCAAGAGCTCAACAACGCGTTGATGGACTGCTACCGCGAGCATCGCGACGGCGAGTCGTTCGCGCTGCTCTACCGGCTCAACGTGAGGCCGTTCACGATGGTGGCTGCACGCGTCATGCGCATGAGCGGCTGCCGGGGCGACATCAGCGACGTCATGCAGGAGTCGTTCGTCGCGATCTTCCGCTACCCGACGCGCTTCCGCCCCGAGAAGAAGAACGCCTTCCGCAACTGGTCGTATTCGATCATCCGCAACACCGTCTACCGCCACGCCCAGAGCGCGGTCCGAGACGGGACGCCGGTGGAGTCGCTGGCCGAGGTGCTCGCCGACGAGTCGGCGCCGTCCCCTCCGCGCGTGAGCATGGATGCCGAATCCGACATCACCTGCAAGCGCTCCTATGCACTGTTGCTGTGCCTCTACCAGCAGATATACGAGACGGAGCTGAAGCCTCGCGACCGTGAGGCGCTGATGCTCGTCGAGGTTCAGGGGATGGGATACCGGGATGCCGCCGAGGTGCTCGGTGTCCGACTTGAGAACTTCAAGATGATCGTCTGTCGCGCGAGAAAAAAGATCGTCCAAGCGCTGGTCCGCATTCTGGGGACCCAATCATGAACCTCCACTGCCAAGCCTGCATCGACTTCGAGCACGACCTGCATGCGTTCGTCGACCGCGAACTCGACGAGGGCGAGCTTCCGCGCGTGGTTGCGCACATCGACGAATGCTCGTCGTGTCGCGGTTACCTCGAAGATCTCCAGGCGCTGGGCTCCATGAACCGCTCGGGCGGGATGGAGTTCGAGGCCTCGCTCGAGGCGATGGTCGACAAGCACGAACTCTTCGCCGACGTGACGCGTTCGCTGATCGAGGCCTGCGAGCAGGAGCTCGTGCGGCTCTTCTACGAGCTCGGCAACACCTATCTCGACGTGGCAAACCGCGCGATCAAGCGCGAGCACGAAGAGGCCGGTCAGCGTCGCGCCAAGGGCAAGACGCACCGCTCGATGCTCTACCGCACGCCGCCGCGCTCGATCCGCAGCACGACGAGCAAGGTGCGCCGGGTCGAGCGTCAATGCGAAGATCTCGAGTCGCAGCTCGGTCGACGTGTCTCGAAGAGCAGCTCGCTGTTCGGACGCTCGTCGCGCATGTTCGACGGGGTCACGGGGCCGGGCGCCGGAGCCATGGCCACCGCGCGGCACTACATCGAGCAGGCCCTCACCGTCGATCCCGAGTGTGCCGATGCGCGCATGAAGCTCGGAGAACTGCAGATGTTGTCGGGTCGCTACGACCGCGCGCGTCAAGAGTTCAAGACGGTCATGCGTCAGACGGACGACCTCGTCATCCGGATGAAGGCGATGCACTGGCTCGGCATGGTGTACGCGTCTCTCGGACATGAACACGAGAGCCGCAGCCATTACCTCATGGCCATCGAGTGCTACGAGGACATCGTGGCCAGCGGAGTGGCAACGCACGACACGCGCTTCTTCGCCTCACACCTCAACCTCGCTGTGAACTGTGCCAAGGTCGGCTTGCAGTCACGTTCGGTGAAGCATTTCACGGAGCTCGTGGAGCGCTACCCCGAGAAGGTCGAACATTCACGCAAGCTGCTCCGTGGGATGGAGGACTTTCGAGTCCTGCTCGACGGCAAGCGGCAACTCCGCGACGACTTGCACGCTTGGGTGCCAGCGCTCTTCGCGGCCTAGAGACAACCTCAGTTTTCCGCACTTCGCGGGAGCCCGATATGAAGATCACAAGCCACCGTCCCCGCATCACGACGCTTGCACTGTCGTGCGTCGTCGCTCTCAGCTCCGGCCATGCGCTGGCACAGAACGACGACGTCGGCATCGGCAAGACAACCACCGGCGACGGAACTCCGCCTCCTTCCGAGTCTGTCCAGCAGCAGGCCGAGGGCGCGTTGACATTCAGCGGCGAGGTCACCGAAGAGTGGCTCGACGCAACGTCGGCGGCGCTGTCGTTCCGTGCGTCCGGCACAGCATCGATGGACATCTCGTTCGTCGAGGCCGACGGCCAGACACCGGTCGCCGCGCCCGCAAATGGGGGTGTGACACTGCTCGAGATCGCCGGCGACGGTTCCGCTGAGATCCAAGGTCACGTGAACCTCGCGCTGCCCGGCGGCCTCGACGTCACGCTGACGGCCGCGCCGGATGCTGTGGCTCGCACCGTCGTGCTCCTGGTCCATCAGCACGGAGTCGCACTCGACGGCAGCTACGTCGACGTGCCCACGCTCCAGGAGGTGCTGACGGACGGCGCCGGAGCATCGCAGGCACTCGTGCTCGGCGATCTCGCCGCCATCGATGTCGCGAAGTTCCAGCGGCTCGTCGAGAAGTACGAGGCCGCCATGCCGGGCCTCGTGGTGACCTGGGCCTTCGCCTCGATCGACACGACCGGCGAGCAGCACATCTCGGCCGTGCGCTCGGCAGCCAACGGGTCGCTGCTCGAGGTGCTCACGGAGTAGATCCGCAGTCACCCGCAGATCGGCAAGCGAGCCGCGTGTTCCCAGTGAGGAGCGCGCGGCTCGCGCCGTTCCGAGCGAGGCCTCGCGATGCGTGGCGCGAGATCTATCATGGGAGTGTCCGCCTGTCCCCTCGATGGCCCACGCCCCGTGCTCGACTCGCAACGCCTGCTCGACGATCTCAACGACCCGCAACGCGAAGCGGTCACCTATGGCGACGGTCCGCTGCTGATCGTCGCCGGCGCTGGAAGCGGAAAAACGCGCGTGATCACGCGCCGCGTCGCGCACCTCATCGGGCGCGGCGCCCACCCGTCATCGATCCTCGCGATCACCTTCACGAACAAGGCGGCCGGCGAGATGCGCGAGCGCGTGTCCGAGATGATCGGCGACGGACGCGTCTGGATGAGCACGTTCCACTCGTTCTGCGCCCGTGTGCTGCGCCGTGACGGCGAGCCGGTGGGTCTGCGCGCCGGCTTCACGATCTACGACCGCGACGACCAGATCGCGCTCGTGAAGGACATCTGCAACGAGTTCAGCATCGACACGCAGCACACGCGCCCGCGCGCCCTGCACGGCGTCATCTCACGCTTCAAGAACGATGGCTGGTCCGTGGACGAGGCCCAGGCCGGTGCGTACAGCCCCTTCGAACGCACGGCCGCGCGCGTCTACGAGCGCTACCAGGAAACGCTCGAGCAGGCCAACGCCGCCGACTTCGACGACCTGCTCCTGAAGACCACGCGCCTCTTCGCCGAGAACGAGCGCGTCCTCCAGCGCTACCAGGATCGTTTCGAGCACGTGCTCGTCGACGAGTACCAGGACACCAACCACACGCAGTACAGCCTCGCGCGCGACATGGCCGCACGGACGGGCAACCTCTGCGCGACAGGCGATCCGGACCAGTCGATCTACGGTTGGCGCGGCGCGCGCATCGAGAACATCCTCGACTTCGAACGCGACTTCCCCGGCGCGCACGTCGTGCGTCTAGAGCAGAACTACCGCTCCACGCAGCACATCCTGTCGGCCGCATCTGGCGTGATCGGCAACAACAGCCAACGCCTGCGCGGAGACCTCTGGTCGGAGTTGGGCGACGGCGAGCAGGTGACGGTCTGGGCGACCGACGACGAGGAGGCCGAGGCCGACGCCGTCGCGCGTCAGATCGTCGCGCTGCGAGGCGAGGGCTACCCGCTCTCGGACATGGCGATCCTGTATCGCACGAACGCCCTCTCGCGCGGGCTCGAGCGTGCGCTGCGCCTGAACAACCTGTCGTACGACATCGTCGGCGCCGTCGAGTTCTACCAGCGCAAGGAGGTCAAGGACGTCCTCGCGTACCTGCGCGTGCTCGTGAACCCCGACGACGCGATCGCGTTCCTGCGCATCGTCAACACGCCTACGCGCGGCATCGGCAAGACGACGGTCGACAAGCTCCGTGCCTGGGCCGTCCCGCAGGGTCTTTCACCGCGCGCGGCCGCCCGTCGCGCCAACGAGGCGCCCGGTCTCACGGCGCGTGCGCGCAAGGCCCTCGCCACGCTGACGGCACTGCTCGACGAGCTGCAGGGCACGCTCGACGGCGCCGTCGAAGACACGTTCACCGAAGTGCTCGAACGCACGACCTACCTCGACTACCTGCGTGACTTCGGCGGCCAGGAAGCGACGGATCGCGTCGAGAACGTACGCGAACTCGAGGCGTCGGTGGCAGCGTACGCGCGCAGTCACAGCGAGCCGACGCTCGGCGGATTCCTCGAAGAGACGGCGTTGATCGCCGACGCCGACACGTACCGCGACGACGCGTCCAACGATCAGCTCGTGATGATGACGCTGCACGCCGCGAAGGGTCTCGAGTTCCCGGTCGTCTTCATGGTGGGCATGGAAGAGGGACTCTTGCCGCACCAACGCGCGCTCGACGGCGAGGACGACGGTGTGCAGGAAGAGCGACGTCTCACCTACGTCGGCATGACGCGCGCACAGCGCCGGCTGTACCTCTCGTACGCCTCGCGACGTCCCGTGCGCGGCGTCTGGATGCAGACGGATCCGAGCCGTTTCCTCGACGAGCTCCCGCCCGAGTGCGTCACGATCGTCGACCGCCGGCGCGACAGCGGGATGTCGCGTCGCCGAGAAGCGATGACCGGCTGGGGTGGCGGGCGCAGTGTTGGCGGCGGGCGGCGTCCCGAGCGGGCTGCCGAGGCCGAGGAGGTCGTCTACACGCCGTCGGCCGACGACTATCTCGACGTCGTCTCGCACGACGGGCTGCCACAACCGAACCAACCCGTGCGCCATCCGCACTTCGGTCAGGGCCGCGTCACGGCCGTCCAAGGCACAGGGCCCAAAGCCCGCATCACCGTGTCGTTCGAACGCTTCGGCGAGAAGCAGCTCATCGCCGAATATGCGCGTCTCGAGCCCATGTTCTGAGATCGGCGCCGCGCTGCTGAGCGGACGTCGGGAAACGCGTCGGGGTTGGGCAGCGTGGCGAGCGGCTCGGCGGGTATTTCCGGACAGCGAACTCGGGCCCGCGGGCCGCTCGCTCGGGCCTGCGCGGATGCCATGCATGCGCCGCAGGACCGCCGGGTCCAGGCACGTCCGCAGTCGCTGCGCGTGAGAGGTCCGGGTTAGACTGTCGCCTCGTCATTTCGACCGCGTTCGGATCACGCCATGTCGCGCATCATCATCAACGAAGGCCAAGGGCCCCAGGCCCACGACCTGACATCCGCTCGCACGACGGTGGGTGGACGGACCGGGGCCGATGTCGTTCTCCAGCACCCGGCCGCGTCAGACGTCGAGTGGGCGCTCTCGAAGCGGGGAGCTGACGTGCTCGTCGAGCCCGTCCACGGCGAGGTGTTGCTCAACGAAGAGGTGCTCACGGGCCCGGCGACGTTGGCGCACAACGACACCTTGCGGGTCGGCGATGTCCTCGTCCTCTTCAAGACCGTCGCGCCGTCGGTTGCCGACGATTTCGCGGCGCTCGACCTCGATGACGACGAACCCGAGGCGCTCGACCCGAAGGCCGCGAAGGCGGAGCTCGCGGCGGCGCTCGAAGCGCGCGGTGCCGACGACTTCGAGGAACTCGACCTCGATCTCGACGACGGGGAACTCGAAGCGCTCGACCCCAAGGCGGCCAAGGCGGAGTTGGCCGCGGCGCTCGAGTCGCGTGGCGCGGAAGTCTTCGAAGAACTCGAGGAGCTCGACGAACTCGAAGACTTCGCTGACAGTGAACCCGAGGCGCTCGACCCGAAGGCGGCCAAGGCGGAGCTTGCCGCGGCGCTCGAGGCACGCGGTGCCGACGACTTCGAGGAACTCGACTTCGACCTCGACGACGACGAAGAGCCTGAGGCGCTCGACCCGAAGGCCGCGAAGGCGGAGCTCGCGGCGGCGCTCGAGGCGCGCGGTGCCGACGTCCTCGAAAGTCTCGACGAGCTGGAAGACCTCGACGACGAACTCGAAGCCATGGACCCGAAGGCCGCGAAGGCGGAGCTCGCGGCAGCACTCGAAGCGCGCGGCGCGGGCGACTTCGAGGAACTCGATTTCGAACTCGAACTCGACGACGACGAACCCGAGGCGCTCGACCCGAAGGCCGCGAAGGCGGAGCTGGCTGCGGCACTCGCGGCGCGCACGGGTGCCGATCTCGAGGAGGTCGAGCTCGGAGACTTCGAAGAACTCGACCTTTCGCTCGACGACGATGACGAACTCGAGGCCATCGACCCGAAGGCCGCGAAGGCGGCGCTGGTCCAGGCGCTCGAGGAGCGGCACGAGGACGTGCTCGAGGCGCTCGACGACATCGAGGAGATGCCCGCAGCCGTCGATGACGAGCTCGAGGCGATCGATCCCAAGGCCGCGAAGGCGGAACTCGTTGCAGCCATGGCGACACGTGCCGACGACGTGCTCGAAACTCTCGACGACATCGAAGAGCTGGCCGAGGAGAGTGCCGAGGAAGCGCTCGAAGAGCTGGAGGACATCGAAGAACTCGAGGTCCTCGATGAGATCGATGAGATCGTCGAGACAGCCCCGATGGTTGCGGCAGCAGCAGCCGCCGCGGCGGCGATGGCCGCCACCGACGACGCGCCGAGCCTCGAAGCCGTCGACGACGAGCTGGGCGAACTCGAGGAGTTCGAAGATCTCGAAGACGCAGACGCCGAGGAACTCGAGGAACTCGACGCGATCGAACTCGAGCTCGACGACGACGTCGTCGAGGTCGAAGCAGAGTCCGAGACGGCAGTGGCGCTCATCGCGGCGGTGCCTGCGCCGGTGATCTGGGACGGTGGACCGATCGTTTTCGAACGCCCACTGCCCGTCGGCTTCCGAGGTCCCACAGCGGGCCCTCCGTTCGCCGGCGCGCCTCCGCAAGCCGACGCGGCCTGAGTTCGCGCCGCGCAAGTTCACACCGTGCAGGCCTTGGCCGATCGCCCGCCATCGTCGACAATCGCTCGACGACAGGGCGGCGCGTCGTGGCCGCATGAACCGAGACGAGACGACGTGAAAGGGTGCTGATGATCCGCTTCTCCTGCAGCAACTGTGGCGCGGCCTTCAAGGTCAAGGACGAGCACGCGGGTAAGCGCGTGAAGTGTCCCAAGTGCGCCACGGCGAACACGGTGCCCGCTGCCGACGACGACGAAGAGGTCGAGGCCCCGGCAGCCCGTGCGCCGGTCAAGTCGGCCCGCACCGGCGGGCGCTCCGGTAGCCGTTCGGGAGGACGTGCACGCGCCTCGCGCAAGCACAGCACCGAGGGCACGCCGAAGTGGATGGCGCCCGCGATCATCCTCGCAGTCGTGATCGGCGGCATCGTCATCGCGATCAAGAGCATGGAAGGCCCCGACTACGGGAAGATGTTCCGCGACGCCGACACGCTGATGACCGAGGGCAAGGCCGAGGAGGCCGTTGCGTTGCTGGCGGCGATCCCCGTCGAGGACACGTCCTTCTCGGGCCAGGTGCAGGAGAAGCTCGTCGAGGCGCGCAAGCTGGTCCAGGCCAAGAAGGACAACAAGACGGCGAAGAGCGGGACCGTGCTCTACAACTGGATCCAGCAGGTCAAGGACCAGTATCTCGACGACAACACCGACCCCGCCTACGCGCCGACGACGCGCTTCTTGCTCAAGCGGGCCCGCGAGTTCGAGACGCTCTACCCCGATCACCCGAAGTACGAGGAGGTACGCAAGCTTCACTCGTACTACCGCAACGTCGCTTCGATCGACAATCCGCCCACCGAGGACGACGTGCGTGCCGAGCTGCGCTTCCGTCGCTTCTCGAACGACTTCCACCTCGGCTTCGACGCGATCGACGAGTTCGCGCGTCTCTCGGACCCGCCGACAGAGGTGCTCGACGCTCTGCGCGCCGAGTTTCGCAGCCAGGCCATGGAAGACTGGTCCGGGCCCGACGGTGACAAGCAACAGGCCGAGGCGGCGATCGCCAAGGGCAACTACGGCACGGTCATCACGAATCTCAAGAAGCTCGTCGAAGGCTATGCACCGTTCGCGGAGGCCTCGCGCGAGATCGCCGATCTCCTCGCTCGCGCCGAGAGCAAGGGGGGCTGAGCGACGAGCCGCCGCGCGACGATCGTCCTGCTGGTCCTGTTGTCGGGGGCCGCCGTGTGGACTGGCCTGTCGCGCGGCGGGCGCACGCGTGATGCCACGCGGCTCGTGCCGGTCGTCAACCTGATCGAGGCCTTCCGCAAGGCCGAGTTCGTGCGCACGACGACCTGGCTGCAGTTCGGGGCCGAGCGTGCCAAGCCGTTCATCGTCGAGGCCGAGCGGCGTCTGCACGAAGGCGCCGAGGGCGCGCTGATGCGCACCGAGACGACGCCGGCCTTCGCGTGGCTCGTCGGCGTGCGGCCGTCGTTCGAGCTCGAAGTGCTCGAGGTCGTCGATCGCGAACTCACGATCTTCATCGCCAACGCGATGCTCGAGCCGCAGCAGGTCACGGTCTCCTTCAACGGCTTCCTGCTCGGACAGATGAACTTGCCGGTCGCGAATCGCCAGGTGCGCGAGACCTTCTCGATCCCGGCGAACATGCAGCGGCGGGGTGTGAACACGGTGGAGATCGGGGCCGCGCGAACGGAGATGCGCAAGCTCTTGGACGAACCCATGGCGCTGCCGCTCGCCGCGATCCTGAACCGCATGGAGTTCGTCGCGGTGGGGCAAGAAGCGACCGGCGCTCTGCTCCCGAACCCCGGCGTCGAGGCCGGCGAGGGCGAGGGCGCGCTGCCGCGCGTCGTGCTCCCGGCGGGCACGGCTCTGCGCACGGGCCTGCGTCTGCCGGACGTCGATCCCGTGGTGCTCGAGATCGACGTCTCGAAGGCCGAGATCCCGTTCGAGCTGTCGATGCGGGCCTCGATGCATCCGCGGCGTGTGCTCATCGACAGCGGCGCGACGGCCGGCGAACATCGGCTCGATCTCTCGGCCTGGGCCGGGCAAACGGTGCTGCTCGAGATCTGGGCGAAAGGCAGCGCGAAGCAGGTGCAGAACGGACGCGGTGTCGTCGAGATCGAGCGCGGCGTGTTGCTTGTCGCCGAGGCCGACGCCGTGGCGCTCGAGCCGGCGGTCACGCCCGAGCCGCGCGGTCGCATCTCGCCCAGCGGAGAGACGGCGAGTTACGCCGAGGGCAAGCCGTCGATCCTCTTCGTCGTGCTCGACTCGCTGGCTCGCGAGCGCACGTCGGCCTACGGCTACGAGCGACCGACGACGCCGAACCTCGCGTTGTTGGCCCAGCGCGGATGGGCGGCGACGGACGTCCGCGCGCCGGCCTCGTACACGCTCGCCTCGGTCGCGACGATGCTCACCGGCCAGGAGCCGCTCACGCACGGCGTGTCGGTGCTGCCGAGCGCGAAGTCGACGCTGGCGCTGGCGGCGAGTGCGCCACGGCTCGCCGAGCTGCTTCAGGAGCAGGGCTGGCGCACGGCCGGCTGGGTGGCGAACACGAACGCGGGAAGTCAGCACGGTTACGCCGATGGCTTCGACGTCTGGGAAGACCTGCACGACGATCCCGAGCTCGCCGAGAAGAACATCGTCGACGGCCGGCACATGCCGCCGAAGCTCGCGAGTTTCCTGGCGACGTTGGGCGCCGACGAGCCCTTCTTCGCCTACGCGCACGTCTTCGAGCCGCACGCGCCGTACGACGCTCCGGCCGAGCTCCAGGCGCAGTTCGTCGAGCCGGGCTATGACGGGCCGGTCGACGGGTCGCGCACGTGGATCAACACGTGGAAGGCCCGGAACACGCCCGTCGACGCGGCGGGCTGGGCGCACCTCGAGCAACTCTACGCCGCGCGCGTGGCCTACGCCGACCGTGTGCTCGGTCAGCTCGTCGAGGAGCTCGAGCGCGCCGGTCGGGCCGAGGACACGATCGTGGTGGTGGCCTCCGACCACGGCGAGGCGCTCGGCGAGCATCGCGCCATCGAGCACGGTGACCTCGTCTACGACGAGCAGATCGTCGTGCCGTTGGTCTTCGTCGTGCCGGGTTGGAGCGGCGGGCGCATCGACGCGCCGGCGACGTTGTCCGACATCGCGCCGACGCTGCTCGGACTCGCCGGCATTCCGCCGCACCCGGCCATGGACGGCTTCGACCTCTTCGCAAACACGCCCGGGCCCGAGCGCGAGCGTCTCGCGCGCAGCTACGCCGCGCTTCCCGTGCTCGGTCTGACGCGCGGTCGCTACAAGCTCGTCTACGACACCGCGACGCGCCGCCAGCGGCTCTTCGACCTCGTCAACGATCCCGGCGAGACCACCGATATCGCGACCACGCGTCAGGCCGAGACGGCGGCGCTCTACCGCGACATCGTGCGCGCGTTCGTCGAAGCCAAGGACGAAGCCATGCAGCTCGCGACGTCGCCCGAAGCGATCCAGCAGCTGATCGACATCGGCTACCTCGCTGGAGATGCCGACGTGTCCTCGCCCACCGAAGAAGCCCGCGCCGCCATACGCGCACGACTGCGCCGCTACTGACGCGGACGTCAGCGGGCGATCGCGCGGACGACTTCGCCCGGATGATCGGCGTTGAGCACCGACTCGAGCCAGCCGTCCTCTTCGAGCTTCTCGCCGATGAGCTTCTGGACCTGGAGCGAGGTCTTCGCGTCGTAGGTGGGGGCGACAAGTGCGATGATGAAACGCAGCGGTTCGCCGTCCGGCGTTCCGGGCACGGGGAGTCCATCGCGGCTGATGCCGACGGCGATGACGAGGCGGCGTGCCTGCATCGTGCGCACGTGCGGCATCGCGACGCCGCGCCCGAGCAGCGTGGCCGTGCGGCGCTGACACTGGACGAGGTCCTGCGTCATCTTGCGTTCGTTCGCGATCTGCTCGGAATGCGTGAGCAACTCGGCCATGTGCTCGACGACACGCTCGAACTCGAGCTGCGGCGCTTCGTCGCTGTCCTCGTCGGGTTCGAGCGTTGCGAGCAGGGCGTCGAGATCGAGGTCCACGCGCTCTTCCTTCAGAAACCGTCCGAGGTTCATCGCACGCCGCCGCCGAAGGGCCTGCGCGGAGCACCGGCCGGTTCACCGAGATCGCCTCCGCCGACAGGCAGCCGGCCGGTGGCGGCGCGCTGGCCCAAGAGCACGAGCGCGGCGTGCTGTGCACCCGACGGCGTGGCCTCGTAGGCCAGCAGGGCCGGGGAGTCGCCGGGCAGCTCGAGCAGCTCGTACGGCGAGCCGAGGATGACGACGACGTCGAGCTGGTCGTTCTGAAGAGCCCAGGTGAGGCGTGCGCGTTGACGGTCGTCGAGGCGCGAAGTGCCGAGCCAGGCGGCGACGGACGTGAGCACCACGCCGATGCGGAGCGGCGCGGCGCTGCCGGCCACGCCGGGCTCGAACGAGATGCCGAACGTTTCCAGCGCCTCGCGGAACGCTCCGACGACGATGCCGCTGTCGTCGGTTCCGAAGACGTCGAGCGTGGCCCGATCGCCGCTCGCGATGACGGGCAACGTGCCGCGCGAGGTCAGCGAGGCGCTCCAGAGCCGCCGCGGCAGCTCCTCGGCGTCGGGACGCTCGAGGCTTGCGAGCGGCGCCCGGCGGGCCAGGCGCGTGCGGACGTCGGCGATGCGGCGAACGGCCTCGTCGAGCACCTCGTCGGGCAGATGCCGTGCCGCGTGGGCGCGCATGAGCGCCTCGGCGGCCTGCATCGGGTCGTGCGGCATGAGCAGCACGTCGTGGCCGGAATGGAGCACGGCGAGCGGGGCGTCGTCGTCGCGCGGGAAGCCGCCCATGTCCATGGCGTCGGTGACGACGAGGCCGTCGTACCCGAGCTTGCGGCGCAGGACGTCGAGCACGACGCTCGGGGACATTGTGGCCGGGCGCTCGGGCACGGGGTCGAGTGCCGGCGTCGCGAGGTGTCCGACCATCACGCCGCCGACCTGTTCGGCGACGAGCGTGCGGAACGGGACGAGGTCGATGGCCTCGAGTTCGTCGAGCGTGCGCGTGACGGTGGCCAGCACCTCGTGGCTGTCCTGCGTCGTGCACCCATGACCGGGGAAGTGCTTCGCGACGGCCAGCACGCCGCCTTCGTCGAGCCCGGCCGCGAAGGCTGAGGCGTAGCGCGCCACGCTGTGCGGGTCGTCACCGAAAGAGCGAGTGGCGATGATCGGGTTCGTCGCGGCCGTGTTCACGTCGACGACCGGCGCAAAGACGACGTCGACACCGACCTCGCGCGCTTCGATTGCCGTGAGCAGACCGGCTTCGCGCGCCGCCGCGACGTCTCCACCCGCCGCGATCGCCATGGCCGGCGGCAAGGACGTGCGCTCTTTGATGTGCTGCCCGCAGCCGCGCTCGAGATCGCACGCGACGAGCATGTCGGCGGGGGCACGCAGGCGCAACGCGGCGATCAAGGGTTCGACGTCCGGCATGTTCTCGCCGAAGACGATGACGCCGCCCGGCGGGAAGCGTTCGATGAGTGGCATCAGCTCGTCGAGGCCGTCCAATCCGCGTGATGCGCGGATCGCGGGCCAGATGACTTGTCCGATGCGTGCTGCGATGTCCGTCACGACGTTGTGTTCCTCAGTGCGTTCTCGAGTTCGCGCTCAGTGCGTTCTCGAGCTGACGCTCGGTGCGTTCTCACGCTGACGAGAGTAGCGCAGCAACGCGAACAGCGGGAGCCTCATGGTCGTGTTCGCGCGGACGTTCGCGCGTTCACCGACCCGTTCGAACGTCGACCTCGCGCGCGATCTCTCTTGAAACGCAACGAGACACTCCGCACAGTGCGTTCTGTCGTTTCGGGACGTCGTGTCGCGAAGCACCCGCGCGGGTGCTCACGGTGTCTTGTCGGAGATGCGCTTGAAGCGAGCAGCGGAACCGTCGACAGCTGATGTCTGGGCGAAGTACCTGCGAACGCGCAGGCGTCTTTACAAGGACACGCTCGTCGAGCGTTACGTCCCGCTCGTGCGCTCGATCGCCGAACAGCTGTCAGCACGCCTCCCGCGCACGGTCGATCAAGACGACTTGATGGGCGCCGGTGTCTTCGGGCTCTTCAAGTCGGTCGAGAACTTCGATCCTACGCGCAACGCCAAATTCGAGACCTACTGCCGCCTCCGCGTGCGCGGCGCGATGATCGACTTCCTGCGCCAGCAAGACTGGATCCCGCGCGAGGCACGCAATCGCGGACACCGCTTGCACGAGCACATCCTCGAGCTCGAAGAGAAGCTCGGGCGGCGTCCGACAGACCTCGAACTGGCGCGGCGCCTGAAGATGGATCTGCGTTCGCTGCGCTCGGCGTTGACCGAGCTGAGCTTCGGGTCGATCGTGCCGATGACGGCCACCGACACGAACCGCAAGAACGGCAGCGGTGAGAGCGAAGGCAGCGACGACCGTCACACGGCGTTGCTCACGAACGATGAAGAACCGTCCGACATCCTGCACCGACGCGAGATTTATCAGGTCGTCGAGAAACAGCTCACGGACGTCGAGCGGCGGCTCGTGAAGGCCTACTACTTCGACGGGCTGACGCTGAAGGCGATCGGCAAGAAGGAGGGAATCTCCGAGTCGCGCGTCTGTCAGATTCACGGACGCATGCTCGACCGCCTCGCCGAACGCCTCGTGAGCGAAACCTGAGCGTGGATGCCGCGGCGCCGTTTTCGCGGGCGCCGGACGGGCGGCTGGTCGTCGATGCCGTCGACGTCGGCGAGATCGTCGAGCAGCTCGAGGGACGCTCGGCCGTCGTGATCTCGGAGCTGGCCGTGCGCGCCGTCGCGCGGGCCCAGGGCGAGCGGGTGATCGACGCTGGGGATGTCGACGCTGACGATGTCCTGGCGCTGCTCGCGGCCGAGGGCTGGTGGTGCCGGGCGCGGTCGTCGCACGACGTCGAGCGCATCGGCCGGGCGGGCTTCCCGACCGAGCGTCGCGTCGCCGGCGGCGGCGTCCGCGACGACGGGTTCTTGAAGGACGCCCTCGATTCGGGCGTCGGCGCGATCGAACACCACGACGAGACCGAGCGCGCCAATGCCGAGCGCATCGCGGCGGTCTTCGGCGGCTCCTGGCCCGACGCCGCACCGCCGCCCGACGCTGCGCTCGATTCCTTCGCGGGCTGCGCCGGTCTCCTCGCAGCGGTCCTGCGCGCGACTGATCCCTTGGCCATCGATGCACCATGGCCCCTCGTCGCGGCTCCAACGTCAGCGACCGCGGCTTGGACACTCGCTCTGAGCGACGCCGAGCCGCAGGCCACGTCGCTCGCCGGACTCGGCGCCGTGCGCACGCTCACGGACTTCGAACTCCACGGCGATGCCGCACGCGGCGATTGGCTCGCCATCCCCGTCGCCGACGCACTGCGCCCGCCGCGCGTCAACGCCTCGCAGGTGCTTCCCCAGCGCGTTCTCGTCCGGGGCGCCCTGTGGCGCTTCCTGCCGCCCGCCCGCTGGCCGGGCGTGGAATCGAACGAAGCCTGACGGGGTCGGGTCGTCCCAGCGGACGGATCGCTCTTGAGCGTTGTGCTACGGGCCGGTTGGCCTCAGCGTGCGGGGTAGGTGCCCTGGGCCGTGGCCAGCTCGACAGCTTCGCCCTGGTTGAGAGCCATCGAGATCGTGTCCCAGGGACACACCACGGCGCACAGCGAGCAGGAGATGCACGTGTCGTAGTCGACGCGGCAGACGCCCGTGGGCGACGTGTCGGACGGCTCGATCGAGCGCACCTTGTCGATCGCATCGACGGGGCACGACTCCATGCAGACTTCGCAGCCCGTGCAGCCTTCTTCGTCGATCCAAGCCACCGGACGATCGGCCTTCTTCATCTTGTCGACGAACTCGCCGTATCCGTTCTGGATCGCGTTCGCCGGGCAGACCCACGCGCAGAGCGAGCACTCGATGCACGTCTCGGGCGCGAAGATCCGGAAGGCTTCCTTCGTCTCGCCCTCGATGATCGCCATCGGGCATTCCTTGGCGCACAGAGTGCAGCCGATGCACTTCTCTTCGACGATGAAGAAGGCCATGCCAGGGATCCAGAAGGTGGGTGCGGGACGAAGAGTCCCGCCGGAGGGAGGACAAATCATAGAGGAGCCTGCGCGTCACGCAAGGTAAGGCGGGGAAGCGGACCCGACTCATGTCGCGACGCGAGGCACGCCGAGGCCCGATACAACCGCTCGTTCGGCCCGCGCTGCTATCCTTTCGGCCATGCCGCGCCTTCCTGATTACCTCCAGGTCCATTTTGACGCCCCCGGCCGTGTGGGTCCTCCGGCCACGGGCTTCGACCGCCGTGGGGAGGCGCGCAATCCGGCGTGCGGGGATCATCTGGTGCTCTTCGTACACACAGACGACGGTTTTGTGCGTGAGGCGGGCTTCAAGGCCATGGGCTGCCCGGCGTTCATGGCGATTGCGGCCGCGGCCACCGAGCTCCTGCCGGGGCTTGCTGCGGACGCGGCGCTACCCGACCGTGCCGCGCGCGCCTACCGCGAGCGCTACGGCGAGCTGGCGCCCATGCATCGCCACGCTCTCGCGCTTGTCGAGGCCTCGCTCGCCTCGCTGGCGCCGGCTTGAGGCGCGGCATGGCTTATCTACTTCTCGCGATTCTCGTGCTCTTCGTCGTTGGCTGCTCATCGATGCCCACGACGCGCACGCCCGAGGTGACGCCCAAGGCGCAGCGGCGGGTCGTCGCGGCCCCGACGGGTGCACTGTCCTTCCTGAGTGCCGGCGATGCCTCGGGGCCGCAGCTCGTCTTCGTGCACGGCACGCCGGGGTCGGCCGAGGGGTGGATCGACTACCTCGCCGAGCCCGTCCTGCCGGGCTGGGAGATGGTCGCGCCGGATCGCCCGGGCTTCGGACAGAGCGAGCCCGAGGCCGCGGTGACGAGCCTGGCCGATCAGGGCGACGCGCTCGTTCGGCTGCTCGCGACGCGGCGCGGTCGACGCCCCGTGCTCGTGGGTCACTCGCTGGGCGGGCCGATCGTCCTGCGGGCCGCCATCGATCACCCCGAACTCGTCGGCGGTCTCGTCGTGTTGTCCGGCAACACCGATCCCGAGCTCGAGCGACTCGCCTGGTACAACTCCGTCGCGGCGGCGCTCGAGCCCGTGCTCCCGCGCTCACTGCGCAACAGCAATCACGAGCTGTATCCGCAGCGCGCGGAGCTCGAGGTACTCGCCGACGGTCTGCGCGGCATCCGCTGCCCGGTCCTCATCGTGCACGGCGCCAAAGACTCTCTCGTTCCGCTGGCCAACACGACGTACCTGCGCGACGCGCTCGTCAACGCGGACACCGAGCTCGTCGTCCTGCAAGACCACGGACACCTGCTCCCGTGGCGCGCTGAGCGCGAACTCCGCGACGTCATCACGACGTTCGTCAACGGCGTGCAGTGAAGCGTCTCAACCCCGTGAACCAAGGGCTCGCACGAATGACAGTCGTGGTCGACGACTACGGACGAGGCGCTCGTGTTCTTCGTCGACGAGTTGGGATTCACGTGGGTTGAGGACGCACGGTGGCCGTGTTCGAGGATCTCTACGGCAACCGCTGGGATCTCATCGAGCCGCGCTGAGGCCGCCCGAGACGCTGCTGCGACGCGTTGTCGCTCAGCCCCGCAACCATTTCCAGAGCGCGAAAGCGACGGCCGCGACGATCACCCACGCGAGGTTCCCACCACGCGTCGCCTGCTTGAACGCCGCCCGGTCAGGGTGCTTGCAGTGACACTCAGGGCAGCGGGCGACACGTCGCGCGACGCGTGTTCCGCAGACACGACAGTTGATCGGAGTGTCGATCGGATCGGCGATCGACGGTTCACCGTCCACCGCGTCACTCTCAGTCACGGATGGCCGCTTGGATGCGCTGCAGCGTGGCGAGCAGGTCGCCGAGTTCGTGCAGCGGGATCATGTTCGGACCGTCCGACTTGGCGCGGTCGGGATCGGGGTGCGTCTCGGCGAAGAGGCCGTCGCAGCCTGCGGCGACGGCAGCGCGCGCGAGCACGGGTGCCATCGTGCGGTCGCCGCCGCTGATCGTCCCGCCGGCGCTCGGCTGCTGCACGGAGTGTGTCGCGTCGAAGATCACCGGGACGCCGAACGACTGCATCTGCGGAATCGCGCGCATGTCGCTGACGAGCGTGTTGTAGCCGAAGCTCACGCCGCGGTCGGTCAGGGACACGTTGTCGTTGCCCGTGCTCTTGACCTTGTCGACGGCCGTGCCCATGTTCCACGGCGCCATGAACTGCCCCTTCTTCACGTTCACGGCGCAGCCCGAACGACCGGCGGCGAGCAGCAGGTCGGTTTGGCGGCAGAGGAACGCCGGGATCTGAATGAGGTCGACCTTGCCGGCGGCCTTCTCGCAGTGCGAGATTTCGTGGACGTCGGTCATCACAGGCACGCCGACGTCCTTGCGGATCGCGGCGAGCAGCTCGAGCCCTTCGTCGACGCCGGGGCCGCGGAACGAGTCGAGCGATGTGCGGTTGGCCTTGTCGAAGCTCGCCTTGAAGACGAACGGCATCCCGATCGCGGCTGTGATGTCGCGCAGCGTGCGTGCGATCTCGAACGGCGACTCGTCGTCTTCGAGGACGCACGGGCCCGAGAGCAGGAACAGCGGTCCGCCGCGTTCGACGGTGAGGTTTCCGATCTTCATGTCAGTTCTTGATCGCGCTTGGGCCAGCGCGGCATCTCGCCCTTCTCGTCGTACTCGGGGAAGACCGTCAGCGACACGACGATCCCGTTCTCGACCCACATGGCGAGATCCCACTCGTCGCACTCACGGTTGCATGCGGTGTCGTCAGTGTCGTCGTCGAGCGAGAAGGCCTCGTCGAACTCGAACGTTGGCACACCGGCCTCCTCGAGCGCCGCCAGCGCCTCTTCCTCGGGCATTCCCGCCGGCGAGACACCGAGCAGCTCCGGCGCGGACATCGTGACGACCGACAGCCGCCACGCGTTGTCCTCGCTGAACGTCAGGTCGAGACCGTGCTCAGCGTACTCCCACTCCTCGGACGTGAGGTCGTCGGGGCCCGTTTCGGTTTCGCGATGGTCGGGGGCGCCGAGCAGCTCTTGGACGTCGTCGCGGGTCATCCCAAGGCGGATCGGGCCTGCGCCTACGTGTGGAATGAGTTTCATGGCGATCTCCGGCGGGGGTCGGCGACATCCTACGCGGCGCGTCGAGCGCGATCACGGGCCGATCGACATGGTCGGCGGCGAAGTTTCTTCGGTGCGCATGAGTGTCCGCGCCGGGTTGGGCCGGGAGCGGTGCGTCATGATCGGCGAGCCAGGTCATCGAGCCGAGCACCGAGCAGGGTGTTTCACGGGACCGCCGGGCGTTGGCGTGCTCCGGCTTCGTCCGCGGGCGCGCGACGATACCATCGGTGCGTTCGGTCCTGTCTCAAGGGAGACCCATGACGTGCGTGTCCTCGTTCTCGGTGCCAGCGGCTTCGTCGGTGTCTGGACGTGTGCGCGGCTGCGGGCAGACGGGCACGAGGTCGTCGAGGCCTCGCGCTCGGCGGGCGACCTGCGCGTCGACCTCGCGACGCCCGGCGCGGCGGCCGAGGCCGTGACGTCGACGGCGGCGGCGGCGGTCGTCGTGCTCAGCGCCGTGCCGGACATCACGCCGTGTCGCGACGATCCCGAACTGGCGCGGCGCGTCAACGCCGAGGCGGCCGGTGAGATCGCCGAGGCCTGCGCAAGCACCGGCGCGCGGCTCGTGCATGTCTCGACGGACCAGGTCTTCGACGGCACGCACGGGGGCTGGCTCGAAGACGACGAGGCGCGTCCGTTGCACGAGTACGGGCGTACGAAGCTCGCGGGGGAGCGCGCCGTGCTTGCGGCCGATCCGCGGGCGGTCGTGCCGCGGCTGGGGCTCGTGACGGGGCGCGCGACGCCGGGGTGTCGCTCGGCGACGACGGGCTTCTATGCGGCGCTGGAACGCGGTGATGTGCCGACGATGTTCACCGATGAGGTGCGCTCGCCGGTGGCGGTCGCCGACGTGGCGCTGGCGTTGAGTGACCTTTGTTCGCACGGTGACGTCGCGGGCGTCGTCCATCTCGGTGGGCCCGAGGCACTGACGCGCCATGCGCTCGCGCTGCGCGAGGCCGTGCAGGGCGGGTACGGAGCGGAGGGTGTCGGCGTGACGACGCGCGTGGCGGTCGGCCTGGCCGACGTGCGTCCCGGGAACCTCAAGCTCGGCACGAAGCACGACGCGCGCGACGTGTTCCCGCGCGCCCACGAGCGCCGGGCCTGTCGCGTCGACGCGCTCTCGGGAGAGCCTCACCCGCTCGCGCCGCACATCGACAGCGCGGGTCCCGCGCTCGTAGGCTGACCGCGATGGCTGCCCCTTCCACCAAGCTCTGCATCCTCCTGCCGACGGGCATCGTCGACGTTCCGCTCGCGGTGCTCGATGGTCGCACGCCGCTCGAGGTCGCGCACACGCCGGGCTTCGACCGACTCGCCACCGAAGGCCGCGTCGGACTCGTGCGTCAGGTGCCCGACGGCCTGCGCACCGCGAGCGACACGGCGCTGTTGTCCGTGCTCGGCTACGACGTGCGCCGCACACCGATCGCGCGCGGTGCGCTCGAGGCGGCCGGCATCGGCGTGCCGCTCGCCGCCGGCGACGTCGCGTTCCGCATGAACTTCGTCTCCACCTACGAAGGCCGCGTCGTCGACCCCCAGGCCGGGCGCATCGGCAACGTCGAGGCGCGTCTGCTCGTCGAGGCGCTGCAGCAGGGGCTCGGCGGGCCGACGCCCGACGCGCCGTGGGAGCGCGTCACGTTCCACGCCGGCACGAGCTACCGCAACCTGCTCGTGCTGCGCGGTGCGACGGACCCACGCATCGCGACCGTGCCGCCGCACGAGGTGCGGGGTCAGCTCGTCGAGGAGCACCTGCCATACGGGCCCGACGCCGGCGCGCTGCAACATCTCGTCACGGCGGCGGCCGAGCTGCTCGTCGCGCACGACGTCAATCGCGTCCGCATCGACCTCGGTGAGAATCCCGCCGACGCGATCTGGCCGTGGGGCGGCGGGACGCGCGCGCCGATGGAGCCCTTCTCGTTGCGCGCCGATCGCACGCTCTCGGTGATCGCGGGCGTGCCGATCATGAAGGGACTCGGGCGCGTCGTCGGCGCGCGTGTGCCTGACGTGTCCGGTGCGACGGGCTCGTACGACACCGACTATGCGCAGAAGCTGCGCGCCACGCTCGACGCCCTCGCGACGCACGACATCGTGCTGCTGCACCTCGGCGCGGCGAACGAAGCCTGTCACGATGCCGACGCGCGCAAGAAGGTCGGCGTGCTCGAGGACCTCGACCGTCACATCGTCGATCCGCTGCTTGCGGCGCTCGCCGCGCGCGGCGACACGCGCGTGCTGCTCACCACCGACCACATGACGTCGGTGCTCGAAGGCATGGGCTCCACGAGTCACGTGCCCTTTGCACTTTGGGGCCCGGGAGTGCTGGCGCGTTCTGCGAAGGGCTTCACGGAGGCCGAAGCCGCCAAGGGCGACCTCGTCGTCGACGAAGGCCACACGCTGCTGGCGTTTGCGGGGCGCTGACCGGCTTTCGACTCCGTGGGGGCGGACGCGCGGTCATCCGAGTCTGAAGACAGAGGATCTCCCGCCCAGGTCTCCGTTTCGCACGGTCCGTTCCGGAATCGGAGCCGTTGCCCGCCATTGGCGGCGCCGCTGCTGCCGTTCGCAACTCGCCGGCGGTCGTGTGTCATGCGAGGCCCTCGCGGTCGCGCTAACATCGCTGCCATTGGGACGGGCCACTATGCGGCCCCCCTCGACCCCCCACACACACTCATGTTGCGCGCCTCGCGGCCTGCGACGAACGGAGTTCTCATGAAGACGACCATCCTCCTCGGCGCTGCCGCCGTCTCGACGGCCCTGCTCGCCGCGCCTCTGTTTGCTGGAGGCGAAAGTGATGCCACCGGCGGCGTCTGGAAGGCCGAGATCGGCAAGGCTGCGCCGACGTTCGAACTCCCGAGCGCCGACGGTCGCACGGTTCACACGGGCAAGCTGCGCGGGCAGACCATCGTGCTCGAGTGGTTCAACCCCGAGTGCCCGTTCGTCAAGGCGGCGCACGGCGAGGGCGGCACGCTCGCGACGTTCGCCTCGGAAGCTGATGCCCGCGAAGACACGACCTGGCTCGCGATCAACTCCGGTGCGCCGGGCAACCAGGGCACGGGCGCCGAGAAGAACCGCTCGGCGCGCGCCGACTGGAACATGTCCTACCCCGTGCTGCTCGACGAGTCGGGCTGGGTCGGCAACGCGTTCGGCGCGAAGACGACGCCGCACATGATCGTGATCTCGCCCGAAGGCAAGGTCGTCTTCAACGGCCATGACAGCGACATCAGCGCCGTGCTCGGTGACGTCTGGGCGGGCAAGGCTCCTGCGCTGAGCTCGTCACGGCCGCAGGGCTGCGGCGTCAAGTACAGCAAGGGCGCGAAGGTCGGTTTCGTCGCGCCGAACTTCACGGGTTCGGATCTCGAAGGCAACGAACTCACGCTCGGCGATCACCTCGGTGACGTCGTCGTGCTCGAGTGGTTCAACCCCGAATGCCCGGTGGTCAAGGGTGCTCACGGCTCGGGCGGTGCGCTCGAGACAGCCGCCGAACGTTACACGGCCAAGGGCGTCAAGTGGGTGGCGATCAACTCCGGCGCGCCCGGCAAGCAGGGCTATGGCGCCGACTTGAACAAGCGC
>JAJDEO010000043.1 GCA_029259745.1 Planctomycetota bacterium | reverse complement strand
GGGCATGCTGCTCGTCTTCCTCTTCGCGATCACCGACTTCGCGATCGTCGACTTCTTGTCCTTCTACGACCCCGAGCCCTTCCTGGTCCTCTCGAACGAGATCTTCCAGAAGTGGGCGCGGCTTCACTCGGCACCGCAGGCGGCGGCTGTGTCGGTGCCCGCGATCGTGCCTTCGCTGTTCGCCCTGGGCTTGTTGCTCGCGCTCGAGCGGCGCCATCAAGGGCGTTACGTCGGCGTGCGCAGCGGCGGAGGGGCGACGCGCTCGGTGGGGGCGCTGGGCGCGGTCGGGCTGACGCTCGTGAGCGCGACCACGCTGTTCGCGCCGATCGTCCTCGTGCTGTGGGCGTCGGGCGGGAAGGATGTCGTCGGCACGGCGCGCTCGGCGGCGCCGGAGATGCTCAACACGGCGATGATGGGGCTGCAGTCGGGCCTGCTCGTGGCGCTGCTCGGAGTGGCGACGGCGCGGTTGGGGCTGCGCTGGGGCGGGTGGCGTGAGGCGCTGCTGCTGGGTGCGGCGCTCGTGCCGCTCGCGGCGCCGGGTGTGATGTTCGGCGTCGGGCAGATCCGGTTCTGGAACCACCCTGACAACCCGCTCGCCGACGCGCTGTACTCCTCGCCGTTCCTGCTCGTCCTGGCGACGTCGGGGCGCTTCCTGCCGCTCGGGGTGCTCGCCGCCCGCGCCTGGCTCGTCCGCCAGGACCCCACGCCCTCGGAGGCCGCCCAGCTCACGCGCCGCTCGGGGCTGTCCCGCTGGCTCCGCGTCGAGCTGCCTCGCATCGCCCCGGCGACGGGGCTCGCGGCTACGCTCGGCTACCTGCTGACGGTCCGCGAACTCGACCTCATCACGACGATTCCAGCCGGCACGTCGACCCTGTCACAGAAGATCTTCGGCTTCGTCCACATCTCCAGCGACACCATGACGGCGACGCTGTGCGTCATGCTCGTGTCCCTTGCGATCATCCCGGCGGCGGCCGCCAAACTGCTGAGTGGGCGCTGACGACCGCCTTCGGTGTTTGCGGCCTGGGCGGCCGGGGTCCATACTTTTCGAGATCGCAAGCCACCGGCCTTCCGCCGGTTCGTGTTCCCACCCCGAGGAGAGCCGATGGCCTTTGGCCTCAGATCCGTCGCCTTCGTGTCCGAGCTCATCCACCAGCCGGCGCGCCACGACCCGCGCGAGCTGCAGAAGCTGCATGGCGACCTCTTCGCCGACCCGGCCTGCAGCTACCGCGACTTCCGGCTCGTGGCGGGCGGCGCCCAGCTCTCCAACACGGCCGTGACGATGCCGGGCCAGCCGATCAGCTGCGCCACCTTGCTCGCCGACCGGATCCAGATCCGCGAAGAGCAGACGGGGACGACGAAGGAGGACATGGCCGCGCGCACGCGGGCGCTCGCCGAGCGGGCGCTGTCGAACGTGCCGGGCCAGGCCTACCTCGCCCAGCAGTTCACGGTGCGCTCGGTGCTCGCGCTGCGGACGTCCAGCGACGCGCGCGCGTTCATCCTCCACCAGCTCATGGGGCTCGATGACGAGTCGCTGTCCGTCTTCCCCTCCGAGCCGAACCTCGCCGGCCTGCGCCTCGCCTTCCCGCCGCACCCGGGCAGCGGCGCGATCTACGCCGTGCGCGTCGAGAGCTACGCGCAGGACGTGCGCTCGGTGTTCGTCGAAACCGTCGGAACCTTCGCCAGCGCGTTGGGCGCCGACCAGCTCGACGAGATCGTCGAGCGCTTCGACCTCACGTATCTCTTCATCCAGGACCATCTCGCGGCCTTCGTGGGAGGGTTCGACAACGAGGGCGCCCTGTGATTGCACGTCGTGTCTTGAGTTTCGCGTTCGTCGCCCTGGCGGCGATGTCGTGTTCGCAGGGTGGGGATGACAGCTCGTCGGGTGGTGCTGGGGACAGCGATGTCGCCTCGCCCTACGCCGACGCGAACCTGATCATCATCAGCCTCGACACGCTGCGCGCCGACGCGGTGGGGCACCTCGGTGGCCCGGGCGGCATCAGCCCCGTGCTCGATCGCTTCGCCGAAGAGTGCGTCGTCTTCACGGCCGCGCGCACCCAGGCCCCGCACACCGCGCCCAGCCACATGACGCTTTTCACGTCGACCTACCCGTCGGTACACGGCGTGCAGAACGTCGCGCACGGCGAGGTGAACGGCAAACGCCGCCCGATCTTCAAGCCGCTCCCCGGAACGATCCCACTGTTGGCGGAGATCTGCCAGCTCGACGGGATGTACACCGTGGGACTCACGGAGGGCGGCAACCTCAACCCGCCGCACGGCTTCTCACGCGGCTTCGACGAGTACGTCGCCGACCTCGCCGGCGTCGGTCCGCAGGTGCAGCTCGGGATCGAGAAGATCGACGAGATCACCGCGCTGGGCGAGCGCACGTTCTTCTTCTGGCACACCTACGAGATCCACGCGCCCTACGTGCCGCCGAAGACGTTCGCCGACAAGTGGGCGCCGGGGCCCGACAAGTACTCGGGGCCGCTGCGCGACAAGGTCGAGAGCCTGCAGGGCAAGGGCTTCAAGGAACAGTTCAGCGGCATCAAGAGCTTCTGGCAGGGGCGCGAAGACTTCGGCTGGCCCGAGGCCGCCTACCTGCATGGTCTCTACAAGGCCGGCGTGCGCTACACCGACGACCAGATCGACGCGCTCTTTGGAAGCCTGCGCAGCAGCGGGCTGCTCGACTCGTCGATCGTCGTCGTGCTGAGCGATCACGGCGAGGAGTTCTACGAGCACGGCAAGTGGCAGCACGAGCAGGTCTACGAGGAGTGCATCCGTGTTCCGCTCATGATCCGCCTACCCGACGGCAAGGGAGCCGGCCGTCGCATCGACACGCCCGTCGGGCTCATCGATGTCATGCCGACGGTTCTCGAGCTGCTCGACACCGACACCGATGCACTCGGCTACGAACACCTCCGCATGCAGGGCGTCTCGCACGCCCGCGCGATCCTCGACGGCACCGCCGTCGAGCCACGCCTCATCATCTCGGAACTGCGTGCCGACGTCGGGCAGAACTACGAGTGGCTCATCGCGCTGCACGACGGCGAGGCCAACACGAAGTACATCCACGACACGCACCGACGCGAGAAGCGCGGCGACGAGATCAAGTTCTTCCACGGGCTGTACGACCTCGACGCGGACGGCCGCGAGAAGGTCAACAAGCTCGGCAAGCCCGCCATGGCCGACGAGGAAGAAGAGCTCGTCGAGGACTTCGAGACGTGGAAGACCGCGACCGAAACGCTTCACGACATTCTGCGCGAAGGCCACGTCGGCACGGGCCCCGTCAAGATGACGCGCGAGCAGATCGAGAGCCTCATCCGCATGGGCTACATCGACGCCGCCGAGGGCGAAGAGATGCTGCGCGAACTCGAAGCGGAAGCCGAAGCGAACCGCTGAGCTGCTACGGCAGGAAGTTCTTCGTCGCCTTGAGCTTGTCGGGCAGGTACTCCTCGATCACGTAGTTGAGTCCCCACTTGGCGAGGGCCTGCTGCTCGGCGCGCACGCCCATCTTCACGAGCTGCTCGATGGCCTTCTTCCAGGGCTTGCTCTGCTGGAAGAACGGGTCGTTCTTGAGCGCGTCTTTGGCGCGCTTGACGTCGACGTCGAGCAGTTTGTGCGTGGGGAGTTCGTAGTCGATGATGTCCTGCGGTGTGACGCCGAGGAACCGTGCGTGGGGGACGCAGAAGAACTGGTTCAGGTGCGCCGTGTTGCCGGAGCCGACTTTGAGCGTGCGGTAGATGTTCGAGATGCCGTATGGGTCGCAGTCGACGAAGGCGTACACCGGGATCTTGCGGGCCTCGGAAAGCCTGCGCACGAAGCGTCGCGTGGCGCGCGTCGGCACGCCGCCCATCGACACGATGATGCACTTCGCCGAGTTCCAGAAGCCGTGGGCCTGGAGGCGCTGGAACATGCCGCCGGTCTCGATCGCGAGGACGAACTTGGCGTCGGTCTTGAAGCCGAGGTGCTCGACCGAGTGCGGGATCGTGTAGGCGCCCGTGCCGAACTTCGTGCAGTCGATCTCGATCGGGTTGCCTGAGACCGGGTCGCGGTCGACGACCACGAGATTGCCGGCCACGGCGCCGCCGTGGTCTTCGGGGTAGAAGCGCAGCTGCTCGCGCGAGACACCCTGCAGCGAGAACATCGCCTCGATGTCGTCCATCACCGTGTCCGACTCGGTCTGCTCGTTGAACTTCGCGTCGGTCCAGTTCTTCGAGACGTAGTAGGCCTCTCGTTTCGTGGCGAAGGTGTCCTGGCTGATCATCTCCTTGCTCAGGTGCATCATCTTCAGCGCCTGCGCGAAGGACTTCACGGTGTTGACCGTCAACGTGCGCTTCTTCACGGCACGGCCGAGCTTCAGGTAGCCGACCTTCGGGTCGTACCCGACGTTCGACAGCGCGCGCACCGGGCTCGTGAGCTCGGGGTAGTCCTTCTTCAGGATCGACGAGTACACCGACTTCGCCGTGCCGTCGATGCACTCGATCGTGTGCTTGTCGGTGGCATCGGTGACGGTGCGCCGCTTCGCCGTGCTCTTCTTCTTCGCTGTCTTCTTCTTCGCTGTCTTCTTCTTTGCCATGGTCTCTTACGTCGAGCAGTCGGTTGAAGAACTGCTTCGGATGGGATGTGCGTGACCGGTTGGTTCAGGTCGTGCGCGGAAACGCAGGCGAATCAGTGGACTCGTCGAGGATTCCGCGTGCGGTCAGGAGTGACCGGGCGCGTGCAGCACGCCGGATGAGTTTTTCAACAGGCTGCTACAGCTTGCGGCTGCGCTCCAGGGTGTCGCGCAGCTCGGCCACGACCTTGTCGGTTTTCGGTTCATCGAGCTCGAGGATGTCGCGCAGAGCCTCGCCGATGTGCGGAATGTACTTGTCGATGTAGGAACGCTTCTTGGCCTCGTCGGCGACGCGGCGCTTGCGGCGCAGATAGATCTGCATCTTGCGCCCGCATTCCTGCAGCGCGAGCTTGAGCTCCTTGAGGATCTCGGGGTAGCTCGCCACGGCTTCCTTCGATTCACTCGTGAACGGCACCCAGGCTGACGCGATGTGAACCATGAGGATCGCGGGGCCGACGGGCAGCGAACCGCGCGGCTGTTGCAGCCCGTAGCCCTTCCAGTCGACGGACGTGACGGCCTTCGTGATCGCGCACGCGCCGGGCTGGTACTGCAGCGGCACGCGGTTGGCGAAGCGCATCACGCGCACCTGGTCGTCACCGGAGAGCTCACCGCCCAGCGCGACGCCCACTTCCACCTGGAACGGGTTGCCGCGATACACCGACGGCGCACGTGTGCGCGAGACGAAGAACTCCGCGTCGCCGATCTCCTTCTGCAAGCCTTTCTGGATCAGCAGCTCACCGATCGGCGCGAGGCAGTCGGTGGGCGGGTTCATGATCTTGATCTTCGGGATCGCGCCGTGCAGCGCCTCGGCCGCCTTGTGCTGCAGGGACTTGACGCGCGAGGAGGGATCGACGCCCGCCGCCTTGCAAATGTCGTTCGCGACCTTGGCCGACACGCGCGAGAAGTCCTTCTGGAGAAACGCCGAGAGCTTGCTGCTCGTCGTGTGCTTCATCATCTTCATCAGTGTGCCGAGCTCGACGCCGTAGGGGTGCGGCTTGATCTCCTTGGGCTCGGGCGGCAGCTCGTTGGTGGCGCGCTCATGCACGATGGGTTCCGAGCCGTCGGGCGCCTGATAGACGAGCCGCATGTGCGGGTTGGCGACGGCCACCTGCGAGAGGTACTCCTCGACGCTGCCGCGCCCGCGCTTGTGCTGACCGACGAGCGTGATCGACACCTCGGTGCCGTGCTCGCGGTCCCACTCCTCGAGGTCCTTCGTGTGCACGCGCTGCGGCTTGTTCTTCGTCGTGTCGATGCGCAGGTGCACCTCGTGCACAGGGTGCTTCTTGCCGATGCGACTGCGGATGACGGTCGGCGCGCCGGTCGTCATCTGGCCGTACATGCCCGCCGCCGAGATGCCGATGCCCTGCTGGCCGCGACTCTGGCGCAGGCGGTGGAACTTGCTGCCGTAGAGGAGCTTGGCGAACACGAGGTCGATCTGCTCGTCGAGGATCCCCGGGCCGTTGTCACCGATCGTGACGACGAAGTGTTCGTCCTTCTTCTTCACCGGAACGATCGAGACGAAGATGTCCGGCACGATGCCGGCCTCCTCGCAGGCGTCGAGCGCATTGTCGACGGCTTCATTGACAGTGGTGAGCAGCGCCTTGCGCTTCGAGTCGAAGCCGAGCAGATGGCGGTTCTTGGCGAAGAACTCCGAGACGGAGATCTCGCGCGCCGACTTGGCCAGCTCGTGGGCCTTCGTGGTTGCCGCCTTGCGCTTTGTCGAGGTCGTCTTCTTCTTGGCCGTGGGTTTGGTCCTTGCTGTCTTCGACGCCGGGCCGCTCTCGGCCGGCGTCTTGGCGGTTTGCTTCTTGACGAGCACCTTGCCCTGAACGGTGCGTCGAGCGGGCGCGTCTTCACCGAACATCGTGGTCTGACGAGTCATGGACAGCCGATCCTGGTGGTGAGCGCGTTCATCTGCCGAGTGAATCGCAAGCTATCGGTGCCCATGCGGGTGTTCAACCCGCGGCCTTGGAAGACGGGAAGATCTGGTTCGCGGAGCCCGTCACGGTATCTTAGGCCGATCGAGAGGCCGGTCGACTGTGGGGTCGAATCGGGGTCATGCATCGCGGGACGCCGCGGTGGCGGGATAGGCGCTGTGTGGGCGTGTTCCGGGTCAGGCCCTTGCACCACGTCGAGTCGTGGCCTCGCCGATCGCTCGTCCGCCGTGGTTCGTTCGCGCTGTTGTTGCAGCGCTTGCGGCGCCCGATTCGCACAGCACACTCCTGCCGAAGACCAACTCACGTGACGTCGAACACCGTCACCACCATCATCGAAGAGGGCGCCCAGCTCGGCGACCTGCAGCTCATCCGCCAGATCGGACGCGGTGCCCAGGGCGTCGTGTACGAGGCGTTGCAGGTGTCGATGGGGCGGCTCGTCGCGGCGAAGATCCTCCCGCGCGAGACGACTTTCAGTCAGGAACAGGTCGAGCGTTTCCGCCGTGAGGCCGGCGCGGCGGGGCGTCTCAATCACCCCAACGTCGTGTCTGTCTACGGATTCGAGGAGGTCGGCGGACACCAGATCCTCATCCAAGAACTCGTCACGGGCGGCTCGCTCGAGGGCGAGCTGCGCGATCGCGAATCCGAGAGCCGCACGCTCGGCCCCGAGCACATCGACTGGTGCCTCGGGGTGGTCACTCAGATCGCGTGGGGGCTCGACCACGCCCACGAGCAAGATGTCATCCACCGCGACATCAAGCCCGGCAACATCCTGCTGACCAAGGACGGCACGCCCAAGCTCGCCGACTTCGGTCTCGCGAAGGTGGAGGGCGAGCTCGGGCTCTCCGTCACCGGCGCCGTGATGGGGACGCCGCACTACATGAGTCCCGAGCAGGTGGCCGGCGGGCGCGGAGGGATCGACAAGCGCACGGACATCTACAGCCTCGGCGCGTTGCTCTATCGCATGATCACGGGCGTCCTCCCGCTGGACGGCGACAGTCGTCAGGGGCTCTTCCTCGACATCCTCACGCGCGCGCCGAAGTCGCCGAAGATGCGCGTGCCGACGCTGCCGGCCGACGTCGACGCGGTGTGTCTCAAGGCACTCGAGAAGTCGGCGGCGGATCGCTACCAGAACGCGCGCGACTTCGCCGAAGACCTCGCACGCACGCGGCTGGGCGAGTCGACGGTGGCGCGTCCGATGGGGCCCGGGCGTCGCGTCTGGCGCTCGGTGCGGCGGCTGGCGACGCTGTCGCTGGCGCTGCTCGCGCTCGTCGTGCCGCTGGTCTGGTGGCTCGTCGACGTCACGCTGCTGCGGCCGTGGGCGGCGATCGATCCCACACGCCACGACGTGCGCATCGCGCTCGTCGGCGTTGCAGCGCTCGCGCTGACGGTGCCGCTCGCGGCGCTCGCCGTGCGCCTCGGGCGCGGGCGCGGTTGGCTGCGCATCCCCGGCGTGTTGGCGGCTGTCGCGCTCGGTGTCCTCGCGGCCTGGTCGGTTCGTGAACAGAAGCTCGACGCGCAGCAAGAGATCGCGCGCGACGCACTCGCCACGTCGATCGAGGAACAGCGGCTGCTGCCTGACTTCGTCGTCGAGAATATGAGCACGATCAATGCCCTCATCGACGAGTGGTCGTGGCGTTTCACGGATATCGACCGCTTGTTGATCGGACGTGCGTTCCTCGTCGCCGAACGGCCGCTCGCCGCCGAGCGATGGGTGCTCGAGGCTCTGAGTGACGGAGAAGTCGAGCCCGCCGGCCATGCCATCGATGCCGCGGTCGCCTCAGCTCTCGGGGATGATGAGCGTACGACGGAGGCACTTCGTAACCTTCAGTTGACCCTTGAGGCCAGGGGGGATGGCGACGAGTACCTGACCGCAGGTGACGTCTTCGCGGACATCAGGCGCTACAGCGAGGCCGAGACGCTCTACCTCGCCGGCGGGCGTCTTGCGGGCGCCGATCGCGATCGTGTCGAACTTGCGCTCGCACGCATCTACGTGGAGATGTGTCAGTTCGAAAAGGCCCGCGCACATCTCGACCAGTACCGTGCGTGGAACGATGATGACTACGAGAGCGCACGGCTCGCGATCCAGCTCGCCCTCAAGCGAAATGCTGACAGTGATGTCGAAGAAGAGCTACGTCGCCTCAAGCGTGTGGCTCCGCCTTCGCATGCCCTGATGACCTTCGAGCTCGAGCGACAGAGCTATCATGCGACAGCGACGGGCGAGTACCGGTTCGCGAGTCATCTCGAGAGCGCGCAGCGCGCTGAGGACCTCTACGATCGCGTGGGTGACGAGTACGCCGACGACGTGCGCGTTCTCGGATGGTGCGCCCGGAGCTACCTCGAGGATGCCGATGGATGCCGCTTGCTCGAGGTCATCGCAGCGAGAGCAGGGGCGCCCGATGAACAGATCGTGTGGCGCAACAAGGGGCTCGACTACATCGCGAAGGCGAAGACTCTCTACGGCCGCATCGCGGCGAAGGATGCCCGCCTTGCGATCGCACCGATCGGGCTTTCAGTCGCTGAGCTCAAGTTGGTCCGCTACAAGGACGGTAAGGATCGGGAGTTCGTCGAGCGCGCGGCCCTCGACCACGCGCTGAATGCCACGCGTCTCGACCCCGATGACTGGTCAGGTCACTACAACCTGTACTTGGCGCGGAAGGCAGAACAGTATCGACTGCACGGAGTGAGGCGTGCCGCCGATCTGCCCGTCGATTCGATCAACATCTACGTTGCCGATCTCGAGGCAGCGATCGCTGCCAACGGTCTTACGGTGCGGGCGCTCAACGATGCGGCGTACACATTGTCTTATGTCTACGACAAGACGGGCGACCTGTCCGTGCTCGATCGGGCGATCGGGTACGCGATGCGCGCCGTGCGCCGCGTTGATGATCAAGCGCGTGGCGTGGCTTGCGAGCGCTTGCCTAACGAACGCATCGTGGCGTCCTCCATCTTCGACACGGCGCGACTCTTGATGGAGCTGGCCGGCCGTGACCAGGAGGCACTCGAGTACGCCGAGAAGTCCCTTGCCGCGGTTCGTCTCAGCGATACCGACCACTACTCGCGCCGCATGGCGACGCTCGAACGGCTGCAGGCCGAGGTCAACGACGGCTGACTATTGCACGACGGTGAAGCGCAGGCCGTTCGTGGCTGAGAAGAGCGTCATGCCGGCCAAGATCGGGTGGCCTTGCGCGGCGGAGCCGGGTGCGAACGGGTCGGCGATGAAGGCCTGGAAGACGAAGGGCAGGCCGACGATCGATGTCTCCGGCGGAAGCCGGCCCGCGAGCCTCAAGGTGCCGGCGCCGGCCTGCTCGGGCGCGCCGCCGAGCGTCGTGAGAACCGCTCCGAGCGGCATGCCGACATGCAGGAAGCCGGGGCCGTTCGGTGCCGTGTTCGCCGAGATGATGACGATCGCCTCGGCGCCGCCGAGCCCGCCTTCGACGTTCACCGACAGCTTGCCGGCGGGCGTCGTGTAGCCGAGGCCGAACATGCGCGGGACGATGCCACCCTTACCGGCCTTGCCCTCGCCGAACTCGGCGAACGTCGTGAGCTGGTTGGGCAGGATCGACACGGCGCTCGATGTGCCGTGGGTGAGGACGAGGTCGGTCGTCTCGTCGCCGTCGAGGTCGGCGAGCAACGGGCGCAGCGCTCCGAGGACGCCCGCCGACGACGTGCCGGCCAGGGTCTCGACGGCATACGCGCCCACGAGATCACTGGCGACGAGCGAGTGGACCTGCGACTGGCTGAGTCCGCTGGTGGCCGTCGAGCCGTCGGCCGACGAGATCACGTCACTGCGTCCGTCGCCGTTGACGTCACCGACGCCGAGCGCGCCGCCGCCGACGTCGGCCGTGGTCGGGTCGGTTTCGAGGAGCGCGAAGTCCACGATCGCGCCCGTGCTCCCGACGACGCCGGTTCCGATGATGAGCCGGCCGTCGAGGCAGCCGATCGCGACGTCGAGCGTGCCGTCGGCGTCGAACATCTCGACCGACAGTGAGCGCACGTCGGTCCATCCCCCGAGCGTGTAGCTCGTCGGTGCGCCGAGGCCACCCGTGACGTTGGGGTAGACGACCACGGAGCCCGCACCGGCCGAGTCGTGTGCTGCCGTGATGATGTCGGGCGCACCGTCGCCCGTGACATCCGCGGCCGCGATGCCGCCGCTGAGTGTCAGGCCCGCGGGGGGCGCGATCGGCATGCCGGCGCCGAGCGTGCCGTTGCCGGTTGCGCGCAGCACGCGCACGCCTTCGGTAGCTGCGTCGCGACCGCGTGCCGTCACGACGGCGTCGTCGCGTCCGTCGCCGTCGAGGTCGACCACGACGATCTCGCCGATGCCCGTGAGCGGCTCGTAGTCGCTGCGTGTGAAGCCGCCGGCAGCATCGCCGACGAACGCGCTCACGCTCGAAGCGCCGAGCAGGTCGCCGGCCGCGGGCAGAGGGTTCTTGTTCATCCAGAGGTTGTGGATGAGGACGTCGGCGATGTCATCGTCATTGAGATCGGCGACGCGCAGGTCCCAAGGGCCACCCTCGAAGAACGGCGGCGCGACGAAGTCGTCGACAGGCCCGAAGGTGCCGGCCGGTGTGAAGTCGGCGGTGCCGTCATTGACAAAGACCGTGAAGTCGTTGCCCTTCAGCGACGGGATGATGAGGTCGGGCGAGCCGTCGACATCAGCGCTACCCACATCGCGCACGTCGCCGTTGCCCGGCTCTTCGCCGGTGAGGAACTGGTTCGGTGCGGGGTCGAAGAAGAACCCGTCGCCCGCGCCGACGAGGAATCCGAGGAACGTCTGGATGTCCGTGCCCAGGGTTCCGGCGAGCAGGTCCTGGTACCAGATGAGGATCAGGTCGAGGTTGCCGGCCGGCTCGGGAGCCAGGTCGAGCAGGATCGGCGTGATGCTCTTGCCCGAGTAGGCCGTGCCGACGGTGACGACGTCGAACGAACCGGCGCCGTCGTTGACGAGTGAGGTCACGATCAGTGGGGCCTGGGCGTCGGCGAAGTCGGAGCTGGGGTGCGAGATGTTGTCGGACGTCGTGTAGACGGCGTCGAGCGTGCCGTCGGAGTCGATGTCGCCGATCGCGCCGTAGGTCGGGTGACTGCCGTTGGCGTTCGGCACGACGACGCCCGCGAAGAGCGACGAGATCGTGAAGCTGCCCGTGCCGTCGCCGACCCAGAGCTCGATGCGCCCCTGGGGCACGTTGAGCGCGGGGTCGAGGAACTCGTGGATCGCCACGAGGACGTCGAGGTTGTTGCCGGCGTCGATCGTGTCGAAGTCGCCGAGCAGCACCGAGACCACGGCCTGTCCCGTGGCGAAGGTGTTGTTGATCGTGAAGTTGCCGGCGCCGTCGTTGAGCAGCACCGTGACGAAGCCGCTCTCGATGCCCGCCTGGGCGAGCGCGCCGCTGGCCGTGATGAGGTCGTTGTCGCCATCGCCGTCGACGTCACCGGATACGACGTCCGTCAGCAGATCGACGAAGGGGATCGCGGGCATCGCCGTGAACGTTCCCGCGCCGCTGCCGAAGTACCCGAAGAGTCCGCCGGCGCCGGCCGCGACGACGTCGAGTGGTGGGCCGTTGCCAAAGTCGTCCGAGGTCACGGAGATCGGCGTGAAGCCTGACGGAAGCGGCAGCTCGGGCTTGGGGTCGAAGAAGCCTGGAGCGCCGGGGCCGGTCGCTTCGAGGTATGAAAGCGAGTCGCTCCCGGAGTTGGCCGTGATGATGTCGTCGCGGTCGTCATCCGAGAAGTCGGACGTGAGCGCCTGGGCGGGATTGTCGCCCGTCGGAATCTCGTCGAGCTCGATGAAGACAACGCTTTGCTCGGGGCCGATCAGGGGTGTGTTGATGAAGACCGACTTCTTGTCGAGTCCCGGAACGCCGACGAACGGATCGTCGATCTTGTCGTCGCCGATACCGGACGACGGCGGCAAGGCCAGGCCTGCACGGCCTGGGCGTCCGTCGAGTGCGGGCGTCAACGCCGGGAAGGGCTTCTTCCCGTCATCCTTGAATCCCTGCGCGTACAACAGCCAGCCGGACGCCGCGCCCGGAGCGCCGACGACGAACTCGACGACCTCGTCGCCGTTGAGGTCGTCGATCACCGTGAGCCCGGCGCCGAAGCGCGCGAAGGCGGGCAGCGGTCCGTCGAACCCGCCGGTCGTGGAGCTGATCTTCGAGTTCTGAACCACCTCGCCGTCCGTCGAGAGCGAGAAGACGTAGGCCGCGCCGAGGTTCGTTCCGCCGTCGTCGTCGCCTTCAGCGCCGATGATGATGTCGTCGACGCCGTCGCCGTCGAGGTCGCCAAGGGACGCCATGCTCGCGCCGAACTGATCGCCGCCGTCGAGCGAGATCTCGGCGCTGAGGCCGAGGTCGAGCGACGATGCGAGCGTGCCGAAGGACGTGACCTCGAAGAGCACGACGCGTCCCGCGCCGAATCCGTAGCCGCCGTTGGCGCCGCGCGAGCCGATCGCGATCGACTGGATGCCATCGCCGTCGAGATCGCCGAGCGCCGCCGCCGAGGAACCGAACAGGTCGCCCGTCGCGAGGCCGCCGGGGACGACGTTCTCGTCGATGACGAACGCGTTGAGGACCGCGCCGCTGCCGCTGAGCGACAGGATGAAACCCTTGCCCTTGCCGTCGCCCTGGAGGCTGCGCGACGTGGCGCCGACGAAGAGATCGTCGAAGCCGTCGCCGTCGATGTCGGGCAGGGGCGCGAGGCCGTCGCCGAACGAACCGTGCGGCGTGAGGACGCCGAGCCCCGGCGTTCCGTCGGCGAGGCGTACGACGCTGCGGGCGCTGCCATCCTCCTGAAGGAACGCGATCCAGACGGCGCCGCGCTCGGTCACGTTGGCGTCGTTGCCGTCATCGCCCGGGGCGCCGATCGCCACGTCGGGCACGCCGTCGTCGTCGAGGTCGCCGATCCCGGCGACGGCGCTGCCGAACGCATCGTCGTCGTCGAGGCTCGGAATGCCGGCCGTGTCGGATGCCAGACGCGTGGCGCCGCGCACCGTGCCGTTGGGGTTCAGCAGGACGATCCACACCGCGCCCGCGTTGCCCGCACCGTCACCCGGAGCGCCGATCGCGATGTCGCCGACCCCGTCTCCGTCGACATCACCGAGGCGCGCGACCGCGTGCCCGAAGCCATCGCCGATCTCGAGCGTTGCGCCGAGCGCGTTGCCATCGAGGAGGGCTTCGTCGATGACGTCGCCCGGGTTGAGTTGTGCCGCGATCGACGTGGCCAGCAAAGCGCCTGCGAGCACGACACGCGCTCGCTGCGAGATATGCAAATCCATGGTGTCCCTCCGACAAGGCGTCCGAGTGTAGCAGTCGGCCAGGGACCTCAGGGAGCGCGCGGAAAGAACACCACCTGTCCGAAGGTCGAGCCGCTCGCGTGGGCGAGGCTCGGCGCGTGGGGGACGCCGGCTGCGTCGAACACGTTCTGCATGTGGACGAGCATGTCGGCCGTCGTGATGAAGGACGCGTCGTCGCGGCCCAGGCTCTCGAGCAACGCGCGCGTGAAGGGCGAGTGCTGGCCCGGTTCACCGTCGGAGACCTGCTCGAAGGGGCGGCCCGACGTCAGCACGAGGTGTGCCTGCTGCGAGAGGTACGTCTGTGCGCGTGACGACGTCGATGCCGAACGAGCCGTCGTCACGCGGCCGCTGTAGCACGAGTCGATGCAGAGCAGGATGTGCTTCGCGGCACACTGGTGGAAGATGTCCTGCAGACGACCGAACGAAATCCACGAGCTGCGGCCCGGGTCGTCGTCGAGAGTGCGGGCATCGGCCGGGATGACGTAGCCGCCATACGGCGAGCGCTCGTGCGCTTCACCGTGGCCGGCGTAGAACACCATCACGCGATCGTCGGTGTTCGCGACGCGCTCGAGGGCGTCGAGTTCGCGCATGATGTTCTCGCGCGTGGCGTCTTCACCGAGCAGCGAGCGCACGTTCCAGTTCTCCCACGTCATCGCCTCGAGCGTTCGGGCGACGACGTCGCCGTCGCGCTCGGCGTTGGGGAGACGCGGGAAACCCGCGCGGCTGTAGGCGTCGCCGATCCCGATGACGAGCGCGTGCGACTGGGCGTAGTCGATCGACAGCGCGCTCTCGGGCGTCGAGCGACGCACGCGCGCGCCGCGCTGAGGGTCGCTCGCGGCGGCTTCGTGCGGCTGGCCCTCGCCGTCCATCTGCGAGAGCACGACGAAGGCGACGACGAGCGCAGCCGCGGCGAGCGTGACGATTCCGGCGCGGTGCGACGGTTCCGGCGTCGCGGTATCGACGACGTCGGCGCGTGGTGCGGCGAGGACCTCGTCGAGTGCAGCGCCGATGGCGCGCGCGACGGCGGAACCGTCGGCGGGGCGCTTGAGCGGGCTCTGTGCGAGGCACTGTTCGATGATGCGCCGCAGCGCAACCGGCGTATCCGGCGCAGCGACGGCCAGCGGCGGGATGGCCGCGCGACCTTCGTCGAGGCGCTGGTCGGTGGGGGGCAGCGGAGCCTCGCCGGCCAGGCACTCGTAGAGCACACAGCCCAGCGCGAAGACATCGACGCGCGCATCGGCGCCCTGGCCGAGCCACTGCTCAGGGGCTGGGTAGCGCGGAAGAGTCAGCGGTTCGGCGTCCGCTCTGTCCGCTCTCTCGTCGACAAACACGAGCGATGTCCCGCTTGCGCCGAGTGCGGGCGTCGTCTTCGCGAACGTGAATCCCGTCAGGCAGGGGCCGCGCTCGGAACGCAGCTGGATCGTCGCGCTCGAGACGTCACGATGCACGAGGCCGGCGTGGTGCACGGCACCGAGGGCCTCGCCGAGCGCCTGGCCGAGCTTGGCCGTGTCGGCCACCGACATACGTCCCTCGCGTTCGAGCCGCTCGCCGAGCGTTTCGCCGAGGGACGGCTCCATGACGAGTAGCGGTCCGGCGTCGTCAGCGATGACGTCGATCAGCCTGACCACGTCAGGGCGGTCGATCCGTGCCAGGGCGCGGGCTTCGCGCAGCGCCCGATCGCCGAGGATGCCCGGTGGGTGCGACTTGATGAGCACGTCGCGCTCGAGCAAACGATCGCGCGCTCGAACGATCCGCTCGCGCATCGTGTCGGACACGACTTCGAGAACGTCGTAGCGATCTGGAACGCGAGAAGTCATCGGAGGGCACTCGTGAGAAAGCCGGTACAGCGGAGAGAGACGCCGCATTGAGCGGAAGACCGCGCCGAGAGGAAGGCGCCTGCTCGTGACGATGTTATGTCACGTGGCCGCGATCAGGCTCGAATCGGGCGCGGTAGCTGCGCGCGGTCGACGAGCCCCGCGGCATGGGCGAGGGCCCCGAACTGCGCCAATCCCCGGAGTTCTTCGCTCCCGAGGTCGAATCCGATGCTGTCCGTGAGGTAACGCCGGCAGCGTTCCTCCGACATCCCTTCGGAAGAGGCGAAGCGCGCGGCGAGGTTCGGTCGGTCGGCGAGCCCACGGCGCTTGGCCTCGGCGAGGATATGCGTGAGGGGCTCATCGGGGACGTCGGGGCGCGTGAGCCACAGGGCGTAGACGAAGGGCTGGCCGGTGGCCTGGGTCCAGACCTCACCCATGTCGAGCACGTCGCGGGTGCCGGCGGCGGTGCGCAGGGCCGGGTCGCCGATCCGGAGCACGGCATCGGCATCGATCGCGTCGAGTGGGAGTTCGGGGTCGGACGTCATCACGGAGAAATCATGGGCGCCGAGGAACGAGCGCAGACAAACCTGGGTCATGACCGCCGCCGAGAGGCTCGAGCGGTCGAGGGCCAACGTCTTGACGCGCTCGGGCGGGGTCGAGAGGAAGAGCAGGATGCTCTCGACCTTTCCGCTGCTCGTGATCGCCGGGCCGGGGATCCAACTGAGGGGCGGATCGCGAAACAGTTCGACAGCCGAGACGAGGGCGGCGTCGAGCTGACCGGCGCGCAGCATCGGGGCGAGCGCCGACGGCACGGCTTGCACGAGCTGGACGTCGCTGCGGGCGTCGAGTCCGCCGAGGAGCGGAGCGGCGTTGAGGTAGGGCACGGTGCCGAGTCTGAGCATGGTCATCGCGCCGGGTAGGTTAGCAACCTGGGCGGCGCGTGCTCGGTCGTGTTCGGTCGGCGTCCTGATGGCGCGGCGGCGATGCTTCCTCGCGTTCGCACGGGCCGGGGGGCGAGCGCTTACAGTGTGAACGTCATCCGCGAGAGGTGGCCGAATCGGATCCGGCTGTCGATCGGGTTGAAGGTCACCGGCTGGATGTGGAGCGAGAAGCCGAGGAGCTGTGGCTGGAACGCCAGGGGCACGAAGAACGGCAACACCGTGGGTGCCGCGCCGAACGGGGGCAGCGGAATCTCGACGGCCGCCGGGAACGGGATCAGCGAGACGAACTCCCACTTCGGCTTCGCGCTGTCGAACCAATCGGTCGCAAAGTCGATGCGCACCGTCGGCGACGTCCCGGGCGTCCCCTCGACGAGCACGTCGAAGGGAAGCGTGACGGGCAGGAACGAGAACTCGGGAGCCGCCCGCGGCATGAGCCCTGGGAACGTCTGGAGCGTGGCCGACCCGCCGACATTGATGCTGCCACCGAGTTCGCAGGTCCGCAGGCGCGTGCGCCCGAGCGCGGCGAGCTGATCGACGATGCCCTTCGAGACGATCGCGTCCGTGCCCCCGTCGAGCACCATGTCCGGCGCGCCGCCCGTCATCGTGCAGCTCTGCACGAGCAGGCGCTGCGCGTCCAGCGCGCTCATCGAGAGCGTCGATCCGTTGCCGAAGATGTCGACGCGGTCGAGCGCGACGAGTCCGTTGCAGAGGTCGAGCGTCAGTGCCGGACCTGCGCCGGGGACGAAGGTGTCGTTGACGAGCGTCAGGTCGGACACGAACACGTCCGTGAAGAACGGCACGTTGGCGATCTGCACGGGGCCGTTCGAGACGTCGATGATGACCTTGCCGTTGCCGAGCGCGCCGATGTGGATGGCGCCCGCAGGAAACTGACTGCCGTCGAGCGTGAACGGCGGATAGGTGCCGCCGGCAACGCGAATGTCGACGATCGGACCGGTCAGGCCGGAGGCCGCGAGAGCCAAGGCGGCGTCGATCGACGAGATGTTGCCGAACGGGCTCACGGTCAGGATGTTGGGCGGGTTCGGGTCGGTGCTCGGGAAGGCGCAGTCGCCGGCGAGCGGGTTGACCGTGCCGCTGTGGTAGAGCCGCTCGGAGAGGCGGTAGCACGTCTGGCCCGCCGCGGGCCCGAAGTGATCGACCGCGTAGCTGCTGCCGCTGCCCAGCGCAGGCGTCTCGCCGATCAACGTCCAAGGCCCGCCCGGTGACGCTCCGGCCTCGACGAGGAACACCTCGGCGTCGACCTCGAGTGTGGTCTGCCAACTCAGCGTGTTCTTACCGTCGCCGTCGTTCGCCGCGAATGTCGAGGCGAGCTGCGTCTGTGCGCCCTGAATCCATTCGATCGTGCCGGACGGCGTCGTCGGCTCGACGAACTGCGGGCCGCCGAAACTGCCCCCGAAGTTCAGGAACGTGATCGGAGCGCTCGCGGCGCTCGCCTTGACGTTGAAGCTGCCCACGACGAACGGGTCTTCGAAGGCGATCTTGCTGAACGTCGCGGCGTCCTCACGGTCGATGTCGAGCAGGACCGAGCCCGGCACCGGCGAGGGCGACGTGAACGTTCCGTTGCGGAGGTCGTACGGCGCCTCGGAGAAGCGTGCGTCGCGGCTGATGGCGATGCCCATCGGGCCGGGGTCGGCGAACTCGAAGCCGCACGCGGTGACGAGTCCATCGATCTGAAGCTGATACCCGCCGCCGTTGAAGCCGCCGATGCGTGCCGGCGCCGCGGAGACGCCGATCATCGAGAGTTCGCCGGTCGGTCCGACGGCCATGTCGACGCCGCCACCGAGGAGCAGCTCGGCCGCCGTCCCGATGTCGAGTTTGCCTTCGATGTCGACGATCGTGCCGGGGATTGTGACGCGATTGCCATCCAGGTCGACCTCGCCGCCTTCGACGATGCGGATGGTGTCGGCGTTGAGTTCGAGGTCGTGCGCGACGACGCGCGTGCCGTTCGTGAAGTGGACGACGAAGAACGTCGGGTCGAAGTCGGGGCCGAAGCTCCCGAAGGACGTATCGGGCGAACCGTCGAGGGTGACCGTGCCCGCCAGCGGAGCGAAGGTGGCGTCGGACGTCCAGTCGCCCGCGCAGTCGATGTCGGGAGGCGTGGTCGTCGTCGTGCCGGTGAATGAGCACGTCCCTTCGAGGTCGAGGCGTGCGCCGCCGCCACCCGAAAGGAGCTGGCCGCCTTCGAAGGTCGCCGCGCCGGCGACGTCCACTTCGGCGGCAGCCGCGATGGTCATGTCGCCCGAGATGAGTCGCAGCGCGCCCTCGATAGCCTGGGGCGCACCCGTGAAGGTGACAGCCAGACCGGCGACTTCGACGTTCGGGAGCGGGCCGCCGGGGTCGACGGTCTGGGTGGCTCCGACGAAGCGCACGGTGCTCGGTGCCGAGAAGCCACCGACCGGCGGAACCTCGAGGTCACCCTGCAACGCGAGGCGCGCCGAGCTGACGTCGAGCAGCGTGGCGGCGCCGACGCGGACGTCGAAGAAGACGCTGTCGTCGGCGAAGACATCGCGCGTGCCACCGCCTTCGAACTCGACAACGTTGTTGTTCGGCGCGAACGAGGCGTTGGAGCTCCAGTCGCCGCCGACGTTGAGCATCGGCGGGTTGTTCGCCGTCGCGCCGTTCCACGTCACATTGCCGCCGATGTCGAGCGACGAGTCGATCGTGCCGCCCGTGAGCGTGCCGCCGGTGAAGTCGCCATCGCCGGCCACGGTGACCTCGGCCGTGTTGTCGATGCACATCTTGCCGTAGAGCAGCGACAGGCTTCCGTCGAGCGTCACACCATCGCGCAGGTTCACCGAACCCGGCGTGGCGACCTCGACGTTGGGCAACGGACCACCGGGTTCGACGGTCTGCGTCGCGCCGACGAGCTTGATGACGGAGACGAGCGAGAACTCTGCGCCGGCCGCCATCGTGATGTCGCCGCCGATCGGGATCGCGAGTCCGGCGCTGTCGATCTCGACACCGGCCGCGAGGGCGAAGTCGAAGAACACGCTGTCGGCGGCCGAGACGGTTTGCGTGACGGTGCCGTTGAACGTCACGAGGCCGGCCGCGAAGTCGGCGCCGGCGTCGGATGTCCAGTTGCCGGCAACGGTGATGTCGGGTGGGGCCGTGGACGTCGCGTCATCGAACGTGACATCGCCCGTCACGGTGAGCAGCGAGCCGACGCCGCCCGAGAGCACGCCGCCCGCGAAGGTCGCATCGGCGCCCACAGTCGCGCTCGCGGACGTCGCGAAGGCCAGGATGCCGCTCGTGAGCGTGAGGTTGCCCGTGACGTCGACGGCGCCGCTGAGCGTGACGGTGTCGCTGAGGCCGGCGGCGATGACGAGATTGGGAAGGCTCGTCGATCCGGCGGCCGTCAGCGTGCCGGGGCCTGCGAGAGTCACGTCGCCCGTGCCGGCGACCGATCCCTGGAAGTCGGCGTTGCCGAAGATGGTCAGGGCCAGGGAGGCGTCGACGGTGAGGTTCGCACCGGATTGGAGGTCGAGGTCGAGGCAGCTCGCCGACGCAGCGCCGGACGTGCTCGGGTCGTTCGGGACGGCGGCCGGGATCGTCGCCGATGTCGAAGAGTCAGGAATGCCCGCCGACCAGTTGCCGGAGACGTCCCAAACCGAGCTGACGCTGCCCGTCCAGGTCGTCTGGGACGCGGCGAGGGATGCAAGCATGGCCAGTGCGGCGCATATTCTTGCCAGTTTTCGGGTGAGCAGGCGGAGGTGCATGTCCATCTCGGTGTCGGGGAGCGGGACGATTCGGGCGTCGGCGCACCGTTCAAGTTACCTCCCAAGGCGAAATCGGCGGGTGAAACGTGCAACGAGATTCGCAATTGCGCTTCGCTTCGGCGCCAGCGTCCGCTCGCCAAGAGTGAGGAAACTGCGCCGCACGGTGTGTGGGGCGACCCCGTTCCAGATCGCCCGGACCGCAACCCCCTGGAAAGCGCCGGGGCGGGCGCGCGGACAACGCGTGCGCTCGACGTAGGATCGGGATCAGAACGACGCTCCGCAGGGCCGCGGATGCTTCGAGAGGAGTGAGGACGTGACAGTGATGACAACACGCGCCGTACTGGCAGCAGCGCTGGCTCTTGGTGGGTTGGTCGGGGCCGCTGACGAAGGCGTGCTCGAACTCGCGGAGGGCGAGAACCACCTCGTCCTCGAGAGCGGCGTGCCGCGTGACGTGCGCGTCGCGATCCCGGCTGCCGGCCGTCTCACGCTCCAGGTCGCGAACTTTTCGTCGACGCCGTGTTCGTGGACCCCGCGCGCAAAGAACCCGACGACCTTCGAGCTGGTGCCGAACTTCAGCGAGTACAACGTCGGCCTCGACGATGTCCGCGTGTCGGCCGTCGACTTCCGAGTCGAGGGTGCCGGCGAGCTCTGGCTCTACCTCGTCCGCGCCTCGGATGCCGACGCACATGTCGACGCGGCTCGCAGTCGCGCTGCCTATGTGGCGCGCGCCGAACACCACGAACGTGTCGCGCAGGACTTCGAGCGGGACGGGAGCAAGGAGGACGCCCTCGAGCGTCGCATCTGGGCTGCGTCCGATCTCTCGCTGGCGCGCTGTGAGGGCCGTGCACTCGCAGCTCTGAAGTCGCTCGTCGTGCCCTGCGCGGGAACGCGCTTCGAGGCCGAAGTCCTCAACGGCGTCATGGACATGCACGCCCTCTTTGGGCACCGCGATCTTGCGCGGGAGTCGGCCGAGGCGTTGCTCGCAGTGGTCGCCAAGCCGAGCAGCACCGACGAGTGGCAGCGCCGCTACAACGCACTTGTCTGTCTCGCAACGACGACGGACGACCGCCCCGCGACTCTCAGCGCGGCGACCGAGGCTTTCAAGATTCTCGGCGAAGTGTCCGATCCGCGCGCACTGCCGGGCTTCGGGCTCGACTCTCTCTTGGTGATCGGGGAGGCACTGGCCGAGGTCTCGCAGCGCGACGAACGCTGGGCTCTTGCCTGTGCTTACGGCACTGAGTGCGCCGATCCCCGCGTCGTGCGCCCCGCCTTCGAGCGGGCCTTCGAGCGCGCACGACAGTCGGGCGACGTCGATCACGCCGAACGCGTGCTCGAGCATCTCCAGTCACTGCAGCTGGGCCCATCCCACGAGATCGATGACATGGGACGGGCGGCGACGCTTGCGGCAACGCGCGGCGATCGTTGGGGCGAAGTGCAGCATCTCACTGCGGCTGCGCGGCGCGCGCGCGAAGTCGGTGATGTCTCCCGCGAGGCGGGCCTGATGTCGATGCACGGGCGCGCGCTGGCAAGGCTGGGATTCGCCGTCCAGGGCCGCGACCTCGCGCGTGCAGCCGTCGAGCTGACCGACGGGCTCGACGATCGTGACATCGGTTACGCCGCGCTGCGTGCGGCCGGTGTGTTCTTCGCCGAGTTCCTGGGCCGGCGTCCACTCGACGCCGATGACGTGCGCTGGTCACAGGAGTGGCGCACGACGCTCGATCTGTACGAGCGGGCGCTTGCTGTGGCCGAGGATGTCGGCGAACCCGAGATGATCGACGAGCTGCAGTACTTCCTCGCCGTGCATCACAGTCTCGTCCCTGAACGAGCGGCCGAGGCGCGCGCCTTGGCGACGTCGGCGCTCGCGTCGGCGTTCGAACGACACGATCACGTCGCGATCGCGGTGATGCAGAAACTGCTCGTCGAGCTCGACCTCGAACGCGGCGTTCCGCCTGCCGAGCTTCGCGCACCGGCCCTCCTCGCATTGACGCACGCCGACATGTCGGGGCGGCCGATGACCAAGATCTCCGCGCGCGCCATCGTGGCACGCGTGGCTTTGGCAATGGACGATCTCGAAGAGGTCGAGCGTCAGCGTGCCGTCGTCGAGACGTTGGTTCCGCAGAGCCTTCGCGGCGCGCAGAACGTCGATGACGTGTCGCGTCGCCTGGCGCGCGGAGAACTCGCCGAGTGGGCGTACATCGACCAGGACCGCATCGCGGCACACCTCGCGCATGGCGAGACGAGCGCCGACGTGATCGACGAGGGGTTGCGCATCGCCGACCGTTGGTCGTTGCTCGGAACGTCCGATGTTCAGACACCCGCGGCGCCGCGCGACCTCACGGACACACTCCCCGAGGACCTCGTCGTCGTGCGCTACGCGAACGGCTTCGACGCTCTCTATGCCTACGTCGTCACGCGTCACGGAATCGAACACCACCGCGTCGGTGACGCCGCAGAGCTGCAGCAGCGCGTGTTGAACTATCGCCGTGGGCTTTCCGACGTCGGTCACCTGCACGACATCGCAACGGTCGAGCGCGATGGTCATGCCCTGTGGCGTGACCTGGTCGCCGCAGTCGTCGAGCCGGCGCTCCTCGAGCGCTGCCGAAGTCTCATCGTTGTCCCGACGCCGTGGCTCGCGCACCTTCCCTTCGAGGCGCTCGTGCACGAGGCGAGTCGCGACGCGCAGACCTTCGCCGACGTCCCGTTCGTGCTCACGCAGTTCGATGTCCACTACGCGTCGGCCGTCGCGACGGTTCTGGGTGGGGTCGACGGTCCCGTCAACACGCGCTCGATGCTGGTGGCGGCTGCGCCCGACTACGGCGCCGAGGCCGCGAAGTGGCGCTATGGCACCGACACGCTCACCGATCTCCCGCACACGCGGGACGAAGCCCAGGCGATCAAGCAACTCGGCGGCGCGCGCGTCCACCTCCGACTCGGCGAGCGCGCCACGCGCGCGGCGATGCTCGGGGAGCTCGTCGACTACGACGTTCTGCACTTTGCCGTGCACGGTTCGGCCGGCGACGATCCACGGTCGGCCGGACTGGCCTTCACCGACGGCATCCTGAGCGCCGAGGACATCCGTGCCCTCAAACTGTCGACGAGCCTCGTCGTGCTCTCGGCTTGCGACACGGCCGCGGGCCTCGAGCGCATGTCGCAGCGCGTCGACTCGCTCGCGAACGCGTTCACGTCGGCCGGTGCGCGCGGTGTCGTGGCGACGCTTTGGCGCGTGCAGGATGCGACGACGGCAGCGCTCATGAGTTCGTTCTACGAGGGCTACCTCGAGGGCGGTCAGGGTGCCGGTGAGGCGCTCACTCGAGCGCGTCGACACGTACTCGAGTCGTCTGTCGCCGATCTCGTCGCGTCGCTCGGTGGAACGCGCAGCGTCGAGGTGGGTGGGACACGCGGTGGACGCGTGCGCGGACGACGCACCACGATCGCAGACGGCCACCCGTACCTCTGGTCGTCGTTCGTGTACACAGGGAGTATCGGCGCGGCACCGTGACACGCTGCCGGCGCGGCGGCCGCCGCCTTCAGACCTGCGGCAACGCGCCGGCCTGTGTAGAACCGTCGTCGTCGTCGATCCCGCCCTTGGAGTAGGGCTGGCTGCCGCCATCCGTCAGCTGGACGCGCAGAGTGTTCTCGGATCCCGGAACGTAGGTCGCGGGGATGTTCGCTTGGTCGGCTTCGTTCGTGTCGGTCGGTCCGTAGACGTTGGCGCCGTTCCACAGAACCTCGATCGTCTGGCCTCCCGGCGTCCCCGATATGTTGATGGTCGCGCGGTTGGATCCGTTGAAGGTGACTTCGTACGGAATGGTCCCCGGGAAGCTCATCGTCTTGCTCCTCACTCGTCGTCCTCGACGGTCAGGGACACGGTCAACGAGTGGCTCACGCTGAGGGCTCCCGAAGTGCAGGCGACGGGGTCCCGAGCTGCTCGCTGCTTCCACGTGACGACGCCCATGCCATCTTCGCGGGGGAGGAGTCCCCTGACTGGCCCCCCTCCCAGAAGTGACCGACAGTAGGCACGTGTAGAGCGCGCGTCAAGCCCTGTCGAGGGCTCTGGTCGGGGGGTATTCTCTCGCAGACGTTGGATCTCTCACACGGAGGAATCGATGGCTGCGCGAGTCGTGACGGCAGATCGAGACGCACTGGTTCGCCAGGTTGCGTCGCGGTTGGCAGACGCGCTGTGCGAAGTCGTCGCCGTGCGGGGGACGGTCGGATTCGGGCTCGGCACGGGCGGTGTTTCATGCGCGATTGCGCACAATCTCGCCTCGCGTCCCGGACGGCATCGCGTTCCATGGACTCGCATCGAAATCTTTCCGATCGATGAGTGCTGTGTGCCGCCGACCGATCCACGCAGCCGTTTTCGTCAGATCTCGGATGCCCTCGTCGGCGGTGAACACAGCCCCGCCGCCGATGGGCGTCTGCCGGCACCCGTGCAGCCGTTGGCGTTTCATCGCCCGCACGGTGAGGCCGGTGATCGCGACGAGGCGGCGCGACGCTACGCCGAACAGCTTCCCGAGGCGCTCGACGTGCTGCTGCTCGAAGTTCGTACGGACGGCTCGGTGGCGTCACTCGTTCCGCACCAGCGCGGTCTGACGAACTTCGACACGCGCGCCGTCTCCGTTCACGTCGACCGCCCACCACGGGCGCGGCTCACGATCACGCCGCCGGTCATCGCTGCGGCGCGCGAGCTGATCGTCGTCGCCAGCGGACTCGGCGTGGCGGAGGTTGTCGCGCGGTGTCTGGAAGGGCCGTGGGCGCCGGCGGCGCTGCCTGCGCAGTTGGCCCGCCACGGCACCTGGTACCTCGATGTCGAGGCCGCCTCGGCACTGCAGCCGGGTCGTCCGGCCGCCGTGCGCGCCTGGCGCCACTGATGGGTGTCGGACTGTCCCATCTCGATGCGTCACACGTGACCGACGGTCTGCTAGAGAGCGCGGACTTCTCACGATGATCGTCGCGAGAGCGTGCCTGTGTCTTTGAAGCAAGGCGGAACCGGGCTTCTGACCGGAGGCGACCTGTTCGTGGTCGTTGAGGGACGGACGTGCCGTTCCAACGCCGCCATGAAGGCAGAGGCGCGGTCGCAGCAGATCGCTGCGAGAAGTCCGGGCTAGCAGGTGTTGAAGAACTGCTTCGAGTGAGCGGTGCGTGACCAGATGTTCTCACCGCGGTGTGGAAACGCAGGCGAATCAGCGGATTCGTCGAGGCTTTCACGCGGCGCTGAGGGCGACGGGGTGCGCGCCGCACGCCGAATGAGTCTTTCAGCGCTCTGCTAGGGTGGGGCGCCGGGCGCGCGCGGGTTGTCCGTGCAGCGCGCGGGGCGCAGAAGTCTGATCAGGGCGAGGCGACGCGGTGATCGAGAACGGCGAAGTGGCACGGACGGTCGGCGCGGGGCGCGGGCTGCGATTTCCCTGCGCTGCCCTCGTGGTCGTCGCGCTGATGGTGGCCGAGCCGTTCGCGCAGCGCTCCGTCGCCCCGTCCGGCACTTCGTCAGCGCGCGGCGCGACGTCGCAGCCGAGCGCGCGCACGACGCCGAGCACACGCAAACCGCTGGCCGCGGCTCCGATGGCGCCTGCCGGTCGCGTGACGCGACGCGTGGGCACGGCCCGGGCCGTGCGCTTCGAGCACGATCTCGGGGCAATCCATGAACTCATGGGCGACGGTCATTGGGACCGGGCCCATCGCGAGTTGCTCGGGTTGCTCGACGAGCACGAGGGCGCCGACTATGTCGTGCGGCGTGCGGGCGCGATCGAGCTCGATCTGCGTCGCAGCGCCTTCTGGCGCGACCACGGAGACACCGAACACGATGCGCTCATCTCCGGGGAGCTGCTGAAGTTCAACAAGTCGATGAACCGCGTGAAGGTGCGCTACACGCCTGCGACTTTCGACGACTTCGAACGTCACCCGGCCCCCGACGGCTGGGCCTCGCTGCGCGTCCATCCGCTCGATTTCTCCGGCCCTTTCAAGGTGTCGCTCGAAGGGCACTCGGACGTGCACTGGGAGCGCCCGGTGGTGCTCGTCGGTTTGGCTCACGACGAAGCGTACGTCGTCACGCGCACGCTCGAGGGGACATTCGGTTCGTCGCGCTCGTCGAAGACGTGGAAGCGCGTCGATCGGCTCATCCACATGCGCGACGGGATGACCGAGATCCTCGACGAACGCAGCCATCCGGTTGCACACAGCAGTGGTTCCTACCGTGTCGAGGTGGAAGTCTCGTCGACCGCGGTGACGGCCCGGATGTCGGGAGGAACCGTGCTGCGCTGCAAAAAACGGAGCGAGCGTTACGGGTCGGTGGCGTTGGGCTTTCCGCAGTCGCATCGTCGCGATGTCGAGGCAACGTTCGACGAGATCTTGCTCGAGGGTGAAGGCGCCAACGGGTGGATCCGTGGTCTACTCGACGCCGAGCTGCGCATGCGTCGCGCCGTCTTCGAACGCAGCTATGTGCCGCCACTGCCCGAGTGGCTCGCCGGTGAGCCAAGCCCGGCGACGACCGGTTGGGAGGCGTCGAGTTCCACTCCGTCGACGTCGCTGTCCGACTCACTGCGCATGGCCAAGGTCGATCGGCACTGGCGGCGTGGCGAGTACGACCTCGGCCTGACCTACCTCGAGTTGCTCGGCGTGGGGCGCGCCGGCCTGCCCGAGCCGTGGCGGCTGCTCGAGATGGCGCGCTTCTGTATCGCCATGGAGCGTCCGATGGAGGCGCGTCGGCACTGTCGCGCGCTCTTGCGGCTCGACGACGAGCACGTCGAGGCGCGCACGCTCTTCGCGCGGCTCTACTCCTCGCTCGGGCAACCGGGTCGTGCCGTGAGCGAACTCGAGGCGCTCGCGGCCGACGTGCCGGGGCATCCGGCACCGTGGGAGGCGCTCGTCGACGTCGCGCTCGGCGAGGGGCAGCTCGACGAGGCTGTCGACCTGCTGGCGCGAGCACGCGGGGCCGACGTGCGTTCCGAGCAGTTGGCGCGCTGGGAGCGGCGCGTGACGCACGGTGAGCGCGGGCCCGACTGGCCGCGCACGTACGTCGTCGAGTCGCGTCACTATCGCGTCAAGAGCGACATCGACAGTCGCGTCTGCGACAAGGCCGCGGCGGTGCTCGAGGACGCCCATCGTTTCATCTGCGAAGACCTCGCCCTCGATGTCCCCGAGGGCGAGCCCTTCGACGTGCTGCTTTTCAGCGGCGACCACGGCTACACCGAGTACGTGCAGGACGCGATCGGCGCGGTGCCACACCGCACGGCCGGCATGTACAGCCACGCGCTGCGACAGCTGGTCATCTGGAACCAGCCCAACGAAGACGAGATGCTCGCCACCGTCCGACACGAAGGCTTCCACCAGCTCTTCCACAGCGTGGTGCGCGACGTTCCGCGTTGGCTCGACGAAGGACTCGCCGAGGTCTACGAACACGGCAAGACCGTCCGTGGCCGTTGGCGTCTCGACGGGCATGTCCCGGCCGCGCATCGCGACGCCTTGCGCGACGGGCTCGTCCCGCTCGAACGGTTCGTGTTCACTGACGCCACGACATTCATGCGCGATGCGGCGTCGAACTACGCCCAGGCCTGGGCCTTCGTGACATTCTTGCGCGAGGGCAACGCCGACCAACAGCAGCGATTCACGACGCTGCTCGAGCGCCTGGTCAGCAACCACACGTCGATCTCGGCGCTGCGCGTCGCCTTCTCGGATGTCGACTGGGACGAGTTCGACCGCGAGTTCGCCGCCGACGTCGAGGCGCGTCTCGCGCGGCGTTGATCAGGGCGCGGGGTGACGCTCGTGGTAGTTCGTCGAACGCTGCCAGGCGCCGGCGACGGCAATCAGTCGACCCTCGTCGAAGAGCTGACCCGTGAAGCAGATCGAGTAGGGCGTGCCGTCCTCACGGAACCCGCAGGGCGCGACCACGGTGGGGTGCCCAGTGTGGTTCGTGAGCATGAGGAAGGCGTCCGGACGATAGGGTGGATGCACGACGACGTCGACGCCGGCCAGGGCCGCGCTCGTCGCGCGCATGACCTGCGTGCGCAGGCGCGCGGCGCGGATGTACTCGACGGCCGGGATCAGGCGCGCTGCTCGGAAGAGGTTCGGCCAGGCGTTCGGATCTTGGCGCGTGAGTTCGTCATCGCGCCCGTCGCGCGTGATCTCGTCGAAGGCAGCGGCGGCCTCGGCGTGCAGCATGAGGTTCAGCGAACGCGACTGCGGGTCGGGGACGTCGATGTCGATCAGCTCGACGCCGAGCGCACGCAGCTCGTCGAGCACACGCGCCTGGGGCTGGCCGTCGAACGCGCCGCGCGGAACGCCGACGCGCAGGCCGGCAACAGCGATGCCTCGTGGAACCGTGAACGGAACGTCGCGCGCCGTCGGGTCGCGGCCGTCGGCCCCGGCGATGGCGTCGAGCACGAGCGCCGTGTCGTCGAGAGTGCGACACATCGGGCCGAGCTTGTCCATCGACCACACGAGCGCCATGGCGCCATCGCGGCTGACGCGTCCGAACGTGGGCCGCAGCGAAGACACACCGCAGCGCTGCGACGGTGAGACGATCGAGCCGTAGGTCTCCGACCCGATCGCGAACGGCACGGCACCCGCCGCAACAGCCGCTGCCGGTCCGGCCGAGGAGCCGCTGCTGCCCTCGGCGAGGTTCCACGGATTGCGTGTCGTCCCGCCGAACCAGACGTCGCCGTAGGCCAGCGCGCCCAACGAGAGCTTGGCGATCAGCACCGCGCCGGCCGCGTCGAGACGCTCGACCACCGTCGCATCGTGTTCGATGCGCTGCTCGCGATAGGGTTCCGCGCCCCAGGTCGTGCGCGTCCCCTTCACGGAGAGGAGGTCCTTGGCGCCCCAGGGAATCCCGTGCAGGACTCCGCGCCAGTGGCCGCGGCTGAGCTCCTCGTCGAGCTGCTGCGCCTGGCGCCGGGCCCGCGCGTCGGTGAACTCGATGACGCACTCGAGCGACTCGTCGGCACGGCGCAGGCGGGCGAGGAAGAGCTCCGTGATCTCGAGGCACGAGACTTCACGCGCGGCGATGAGGGCGGCGAGTGTCGGGATGTCCGCGAAGGCGAGGTCTGCGAGGTCGGCGGGGCGCGTGACGGATGGCAAGACGAGCGGACGCGCGGGCAGCTCGACGGCGCGCAGCTCGACGCCTGGCATGAGCGGCTCGAAGATCAGCGCCGGCATCACGTCGTTGTCGAGCGGAACCCCACGGAAGCGCGTGTAGGCTTGCTTGTGCTCGAGGAGTTGACTCGCCATGGCGGCCATCTCGTCGTCGCTGAAGTCGAGTGCGACGAGTTCACCGGCGGCGCGGATCTGCTCGGGCTCGGGCGCCTGGGCCACGGCGTCGGTCGAAGCAGACAAGGCAATCGCAAGCAGCAGCGCTGTTCGCCGCGAAGAGCGTGAAGGCATGGCGAGCTCGGGGGTGGGCGTCAGTGCGTGCCGAAGATGCGGTCGCCGGCGTCGCCGAGGCCGGGCAAGATGTAGCCGACGTCGTTGAGTTGGCGGTCGAGTGCTGCCGTGTAGACGGGGACGTCGGGGTGATCTTCGAGCAGCCGTTCGATGCCCGGCGGTGCCGCGACGAGACAGACCATCTTGATCTTTCCCACGCAGCCGCGTTCCTTGAGCTCCGTGATCGCGAAGCTCGCGCTCCCACCCGTCGCGACCATGGGATCGATCAGCAGCACGGGGCCGCTCGCGACTTCGGGCGGCATCTTGAAGTAGTACGACACGGGTTGCAGCGTCTCTTCGTTGCGGTAGACGCCGATGTGCCCCGTGCGTGCCTCACTGAGCACGGACAGGATGCCGTCCGTCATGCCGATGCCCGCGCGCAGGATCGGCACGATCGTGACGGGCCCACTCATGCGCGTTCCCTCGCAGCGCTCGAGGGGCGTCTCGACCTCGTAGGTTTCCGTGGGGAGGTCGGCGCTGATCTCGTATGTCATCAGCGCGGCGATCTCGTTCAGCAGGCGCCGAAACTGTCGCGACGGCGTGTCGCGTTGGCGGAGCTTGCTGAGCTTGTGCTGGAGCAGCGGGTGCTCGAACACGCGGAGGTTCGGGTAACGGTCGTGGCACGCGATCATGGCGCCATCGTACCAACGTCTCGGACGCGTGCGTCAGCGGGCTGCGCGGGTGCGGCGCTTGCGCTTGGTCTTCTTCTTGCCCGTTGCGGCGTCTTCGAGGCGCGGCGCAGCAGGACGCCACTGCGGGGGCGGTTCCTGCTCTGACATCTCGAACAGGAAGCGCGACGGCATCGACGCGATGCGCGTGCCGAACTTGGCGCGGCTGCCTGCCCAGGTGATCGTCAGCGACCGCTGTGCGCGCGTGATGCCGACGTACATCAGGCGCCGCTCCTCCTCGACCGTGTCTTCGTCGACGGCGCGCTGGTGCGGCATCAGCCCTTCCTCGAGGCCGATCAGGTAGACGCGATCGAACTCGAGCCCCTTGGCGGCGTGGAGCGTCATGAGCGTGACGGCCTGGCGTTCGTTCTTGTCTTCGGACGTGTTGTCGTTGTTGGCGTTCAAGGTCAGCGCGTCGAGGAAGTCGGAGAGCTTGGGGCGTCGAGCGCGGGATTCATAGTTCTCGGCGAAGTTGAGCACTTCCATGACCGCGGCCCAGCGCAGCTCGCGTTGCGCAGGATCCTCGTAGATGCGGTCGATCTCGACGCGGTACTGGCAGCGGTCGATGACACCGCGGATGCGACCGACGATGTCACCGTCGAGATCGCCGGCGCGCGAAAGTTCGATGAGCGCGCGGAACTCGGCGAGCGCCGATGCGGCCGTGGCCGTGATGCGCGGGATGCGCGCGGCGTCGGGGATGGCGTCCCAGGCGTTGATGCCGCGGTCCGTCGCGTTGGCGATCAGGGCGTCGACCGACGTCTTGCCGATCCCGCGCGCCGGCGTGTTGACGACGCGCAGCAGCGACACTTCGTCAAGCGGGTTCGCCAACAGCCGCACGTACGCCAAGACGTCACGCACCTCCTTGCGATCGAAGAACGACGGGCCGCCGACGAGGATGTAGGGCAGCTGCGCGGCACGCAGCGCGCCTTCGAAGGCACGCGTCTGAATCGCGGTGCGGAACAGGATCGCAACGTCGCCGAGCGACAGTCCGTGCGACTCGCGCCGCGTCGCGATCTCCTTGACGATCGCGTCGGCCTCGGCGACTTCGTCTTCATGGCGCAAGACGAGCGGCTGCTGACCGGGGCCCAGCGCCGACCGCAGCGTCTTCTCGTGGCGCGCCGAGTTGTGTCGGATCACGCGGTTCGCGGCTTCGAGGATCGGCTCCGTGGAGCGGTAGTTCGTCTGCAGCCGCACGGTCGTCGCGCCCGGGAAGTCGTCTTCGAAGGACAGGATCTTCGTGACGTCGGCGCCGCGCCAACCGTAGATGCTCTGGTCGTCATCGCCGACGACGCAGAGGTTGGTGTGTCCCGCCGCGATGGCGCGCACGATCTCGTACTGCGGGGCGTTCGTGTCCTGGTATTCATCGACCATGACGTAGAGGTGCTTCGAGCGGTACGCCGTGCGCAAGTCGTCGTTGTCGCGCAGCAGGTGCACCGTCTTCACGAGCAAGTCGTCGAAGTCGACCGAGCGCGTGCGCCGCAGGTGGTCGTCGTACTTCGCCCAGATGCTCGCGACGAGTTCCTCGCGTGGATCGCTGGCGCGGGCGAGCATCGTTTCGGGGTCGAGCAAGTGGTTCTTCGCCAGCGAGATCTGCGACTGCACGGCGGCCGGGCGGATCGTTGCCTCGGCCGTGCGTAGCTCGCGCATGGCGCCCTTGATGGCCGTGAGCTGGTCGGCGGCGTCGGCGATCGAGAAGCCGGGCACGAGGCCGACGCGCTCGGCGTGTTCACGCAGAGCCAGCAAGCAGAAGCGGTGAAACGTCCCGAGCGTCAGCTCCTCGGCGCGCTTCTTGCCGATCAACCCGCCGGCGCGCTGGCGCATTTCAGCGGCCGCCTTGTTCGTGAACGTGACGGCGAGGATGTTCTCCGGCCGCAGGCTGCGGTGGGTGGCCAGGAGGTACGCGATCCGCTCCGTGACCACGCGGGTCTTGCCCGTGCCCGCTCCGGCAAGGACGAGCAGCGGCCCCTCCGTGGTCATCACGGCGTGGCGCTGATCGGGGTTCAGGCGCGCGAGGCGTGCTTTGAGTTGAGCGGGGACGGGGGTCAACGAAGCGCCCGGAGACAAGAGGGGGACGTCGTGGACAACCCGTGGACAAAATGTGGGTTCAACGTCGAACCGTGGGTGTGCGACCCACCGTGAGCGCGCCGACGATACACCCATCGGGCGCACCTTCAAGCCGTGGCGTCAGGTCCACTGCTCGCGGTCTTGTTGACGGGCATCATCACGGGCAGCGCCCAGCGTTCGACGGCCGCGTAGAGCGTGTCGGGCTGGACCGGCTTCGTGATGTAGTCGTCCATACCCGCGTCGAGGCAGCGTTGGCGGTCCTCGGGCATGGCGTTGGCCGTCATGGCTACGATCGGCACGCGCCCCTCGGCGTCCTTCGCACGGATGTGTGCGGTTGCCTCGAAGCCGTCCATGACGGGCATCTGGCAGTCCATGAAGACGATGTCGTAGCGGCTCGCGGCAAGCCGGTCGATGGCTTCGCGGCCGTTGCGAGCGATGTCGCATGCATAGCCGGCGCGGCGCAGGATCTTCGTGGCGACCTTCTGGTTCACGACGTTGTCCTCGACCACGAGGATCCGCACGTCCTCGTGCGGACGCCCCTTGACGTTCGCTGCACGCGTGGCGGCTGCCGCAGCGGCCTCGTCACGTGTCCGCGCGGCCACGGGGTCGAGAGCATTCACGATCGCGCTGCAGAGCGAACTCGCCTTGACGGGCTTGGCGAGCTGTCCGTCGACGGGCGTGTCGTCGAGCTGTGCTGCGCCGCGCGTGCGGCCCATCGTCGTGAGCATGATGACCTTCGGACGGCCGACGTCGTCACGCGTCGCGATCGCCTGCGCCACGTGCTTGCCGTCCATTCCGGGCATCTGCATGTCCACCAAGACGACATCCACGGGTTCGTCGGTGCGCGCCCGCTCCTCGAGTTGCGCGAGTGCTTCGTGGCCGTTCGTGACCGTTTCGCACTGCGCGCCCCACGCGCCGAGCTGGCGGTGGAGTGCCGCGAGGGTGGTGTCGTTGTCGTCGACGAGCATGACGCGCAGGCCGACGAGCGCGGGATGGCCCTGCGCTGGTTGCGAGGCTTCGGTGTCCACGAGGCGCATCTTGAACCAGAACGTCGACCCCACGCCCACCTCGCTTTCGACACCGACATCGCCGCCCATCGTGCGCGCCAGCTGCTTGCAGATCACAAGGCCCAGTCCCGTGCCGCCGAAGCGGCGCGCGGTCGAGACGTCGGCCTGGCTGAAGGCGTGGAAGATCCGGTCGATGGCCTCGGTCTCGATCCCGATGCCGGTGTCGCGGATGGCGATCTTCACGAGCGACGTGCCCCTCGCCGTGCTCTCGAGCGTCGCCTGTACGGAGATCTCGCCCGACTCGGTGAACTTCACCGCATTGCCGAGGAAGTTCAACATCACCTGCCGGATGCGGGCGGCATCGCCGAGGTAGCGCGTCGCGAGTTCGGGCGACACGTCGCAGATCAGCTCGAGCCCCTTCTCGTTGCACATCGGATGCAGGAGGTCGCACGAACCCTCGAGCGTCGAGCGCAGGTCGAACTCGCTGATCTCGAGTTCGAGCTTTCCGGCCTCGATCTTCGAGACATCGAGGATGTCGTTGATGATGCGCAACAGACCCTCGGCCGAGTCGAGCACGGTTTGACTCAGCTCTGTCTGCTCGTCGTCGAGCCGCGTGTCCATGAGCAGGCGCGACATGCCGATGATGCCGTTCATCGGAGTGCGGATCTCATGGCTCATGTTGGCGAGGAACTGCGACTTCGCGGTTGCCGCGGCGCGCGCTTGGCGCATCGCACGCGTGAGCCGGATGTTAGCGCGCGTGAGCTTTGACGTGCGGTGTGCGATCGTGTCCTCGAGGTCCTCGGACTGTCGCACGAGATCATGGTCGCGTTCGTCGGCGCGCTCGAGCAGAGTGGCGAACTCTTGGAACAACGCGGTGACGTCGGCGTTGCCCGGAGCGCTGAGTGACAGCGACGTGCTCGTGCCGGTGTTGACGCCGCGCACGGCATACGTGAGGTCACGGATCGGTCGTGTGATGACGCCCTGCAACGTCATCGCGAGAGCGAGCCCGATCAATGCCGCAACGAGAGCGACGCCGACGAGCGCGTGCGCGACGCGTTGGCTGCGGGCGACGAGGTCAGCGGTTGCGCGCTCGAAGGTGACCCAGCCGACGAGTCGGCCGGCGTGCCCGAGCGGTCGCGTGAGGACGAGGCTGTCGTCGCCGAACAGGGTCTGCTCGGTGAGCGGGGCGGTGCTCGGCGGGTGCCTCGCCGGCAGCGCTGCGATACGTCGACCGGTCACGTCGCGGAGTTCGGCCGATACGATGGGGCCCGTCACGAGGGACGCCAGCGCGGCCTCCGCGTCGGTGCCCGAGGGCAAGGTGTCGGGCGTCGGGAAGGCGGTCGCGAGTCGGTCCTCGGACGCCGCGACGGCGCTCGCCCGCTGGTCCTGCGCGTCCCACGTCTGCATCGCCACGACGACCGTTGCGAGCATCAGACCCGCAACGGTGACGGTGACGAGCGCCAGCTGCTGGCGCATGGAAAGTGGGGCAAGGTTCATCGGGGACCTTCTCGGGGGCACAACGCGCTATCGACGGGCGCGGTGATGGCCTGTAGCGATTCGGCGGCATGACTCACTCCGAGGCGTTGGGACGGATCGTTTCAAGTTTGCATCCGCTTATCCGGATGATAGGATTGTCGAGCCTTTCCGGAGCGCCAACCTTCTGCTACCCGTCGCTGATGCCTGACCTCGCCGCCACCTCGGAGCTGTTCAAGCTCCTCGCCGATCCGTCGCGTGTGCGCCTGCTGCGGCTGCTCGACGCCGACGAACTCACGGTCGCCGAGCTCGTCGAGGCGACGCGGCTCGTCCAGTCGCGCGTCTCGACGCATCTGGCACGGTTGCGCGACGGCGGGCTGGCCTCCGTCCGCCGCCAGGGCGCCTCGACGTACTGGTCGCTGCGGGATGGGGCGCTGGACGCCTCGGCCGCCTCGGCGTGGTCGCTCGTGCGTGAGCACACCGCCGACCCCGTCCTCGCCGACGACCGCGCTCGACTCGAGCGCGTTCTCGCGCGGCGAGCCGGGACCTGGGCCGAGTCGGTGGCCGGGCGCATGGAGCGTCACTACTCGCCGGGGCGCACGTGGGAGTCGGCGGCCTCGGCGCTCGTCGGTCTCGCGCAGCTTGGCGACGTCGTCGACATCGCCTCGGGGGACGGCGCGATCGCCGAACTCGTCGCGCCACGTGCGCGCTCGGTGACGTGTGTCGATATCCACGAGCGCGTCATCTCCGCGGGCCAGCGCCGCGCGCGCGGTAAGGGCATCCAGTTCCGTCTCGGCGACATGCACGCACTGCCCTTCGCGCCGGCCTGCTTCGATCACGCGCTGTTGCTCCACGCGCTGAGTCACGCCCGCGAGCCCGACGAAGTCATTGCCGAGGTGGCCCGCGTGCTGCGCGATGGCGGTGCTGTCGTCGCTCAGACGTTGCGCGCCCACGACCACGCACGCGTCGCGCGTCGCTTCGATCACATCCATTTCGGTTTCGAACTCGAAGACTTCGCCGAGCGCTTCGAGCGCGGCGGTTTCGACGTGATCGACAACCGCGTCACGTCGCGCGAGCGACGGACACCGCACTTCGAAATCATCACGCTCACCGCGCGCCGCCGTGCTCGCACCGAGGAGGACACGCCATGACCACCACCGCATCACTCGATCGCCGTACGGTTCTCGAAAGCCTCATGCGCACCCGCATCCTCGTGCTCGACGGCGCGATGGGCAGCGTCATCCAGCGCAAGGGCCTCACGGCCGACGACTTCCGCAACGAACAGCTCGCCGACCATCCGCACGAACTCGAGGGCAACAACGACCTCCTCGTCCTCACGCGCCCCGATGTCATCTCCGACATCCATCGCGAGTATCTCGATGCCGGTTCGGACATCATCGAGACGAACACCTTCTCCTCGACCACGATCGCCCAGGCCGACTACGGGCTGCAGAGCGCGGTCACGGAGATCAACCTCGCGGCAGCGCGACTTGCCCGCGCCGCCGCCGATGAGAAGACGGCCGAGACGCCGGACCGCCCGCGCTTCGTTGCCGGGTCGATCGGACCGACGAACCGAACGCTGAGCATGTCACCGAAGGTCGAGGATCCCGGCTACCGAGCCGTGACGTTCGACGAGGTGCGCGCTGCCTATCGCGAGCAGGTCGCCGCGCTGATGGACGGCGGCGTCGACCTACTGCTCGTCGAGACGATCTTCGACACGCTGAACGCCAAGGCCGCGCTCGTGGCGATCGACGACGAGTTCACGGCGCGCGGGACGACCCTGCCGATCATGATCTCCGTCACGATCACGGACGCGAGTGGTCGCACGCTCTCGGGCCAGACGGTCGATGCCTTCTGGGCCTCCGTACGCCACGCCAAGCCGCTGACGGTGGGCGTCAACTGCGCACTCGGCGCCAAGGAGATGCGCCCGTACATCGTCGAGCTCGCGAAGATCGCCGACACCTTCGTCTGCGCCTACCCCAACGCCGGGCTGCCCAACGCGTTCGGCGGTTACGACGAGAAGGCCGGAACCACGGCCGGGTTCTTGCGCGAGTGGGCCGACGAGGGGCTCGTCAACGTCGTCGGCGGGTGCTGTGGCACGACGCCCGAACACATCCGGGCGATCGCGGACACCGTGGCCGGGCTTGCGCCGCGCGTCGTCCCTGAGATCACCGACGTCTACACGACCTACGCCGGTCTGGAACCGCTGCGCCTGCTGCCCGACGCCAACTTCATGATGGTCGGCGAGCGGACGAACGTCACGGGCTCGAAGAAGTTCGCCAAGCTCATCAAGAGCGGTGACTTCAACGCCGCGCTCGACGTCGCGCTCGACCAGGTGCGCGGCGGCGCCAACGTGCTCGACGTCAACATGGACGAGGGCATGCTGGAAGGCGTCGAGGCCATGACGCGCTTTCTGAATCTCATCGCCTCCGAACCCGAGATCACGCGCCTGCCGATCATGGTCGACTCCTCGAAGTGGGAGATCCTCGAGGCCGGCCTGAAGTGCGTGCAGGGCAAGGGGATCGTCAACTCGATCAGTCTCAAGGAAGGCGAGGACGACTTCCTCGACAAGGCCCGGCGCGTGCGGTCGTACGGTGCGGCGATGGTCGTCATGGCGTTCGACGAGCAGGGTCAGGCCGACACGGTGGAGCGCAAGGTCGAGATCTGCCAGCGCGCCTACAAGCTGCTCACCGAGCAAGCCGGCGTGGCACCCGAGGACATCATCTTCGACCCCAACGTGCTCGCGATCGCGACGGGCATCGAAGAACACGATCGCTACGCGATGAACTTCATCGAAGCGACGCGGATCATCAAGGAGACCTGCCCCGGTGTGAAGATCTCGGGCGGCATCTCGAACCTCAGCTTCTCGTTCCGCGGCAACAACACGGTGCGCGAGGCCTTCCACTCGGCCTTCCTCTACCGCGCGATCGCGGCGGGGCTCGACATGGGGATCGTCAACGCCGGCCAGCTCGTCGTCTACGAGGACATCCCGAAGGACCTGCTCGAGCACGTCGAAGACGTCTTGTTCTGTCGCCGCGAGGACGCCACCGAGCGCATGGTCGAGTTCGCGGAAACCGTGCGCGGGACGGCGAAGGTGCGCAAGCAGGATCTCAGCTGGCGCGAGGCCGACGTCGGAGCGCGCCTCAGCCACGCGCTGATCCACGGCATCGTCGACTACATCGAAGAGGACGCGGAGGAGGCGCGCGCTGCGTTGGCGCGCCCGTTGCACGTCATCGAAGGGCCGCTGATGGACGGCATGAAGATCGTCGGCAACCTCTTCGGTGCGGGGAAGATGTTCCTGCCCCAAGTCGTGAAGAGTGCGCGTGTCATGAAACGCGCTGTCGCCTATCTCACGCCCTTCATGGAGGCCGAGAAGGATGGCGGCGGCAAGCACTCGGCCGGCAAGGTCGTGATGGCCACCGTGAAGGGTGACGTGCACGACATCGGCAAGAACATCGTGGGCGTCGTGCTGGGCTGCAACAGCTACGAGATCGTCGACCTCGGCGTCATGGTGCCGATGGACAAGATCCTCGACACGGCGATCGCCGAGGGAGCGGATGTGGTCGGACTGTCCGGGCTGATCACGCCGTCGCTCGACGAGATGGTGTCCGTCGCCAAGGAGATGCAGCGGCGCGGGATGACGCTGCCGCTCCTCATCGGCGGCGCGACCACCAGCCGGCAGCACACGGCCGTGAAGATCGCACCGGCCTACAGCGAATCGGTCGTGCATGTGCTCGATGCGTCGCGCTCGGTGGAAGTGGTCTCGGCGCTCCTCGACCGCGACCGGAAGGCCAAGCTCGACGCCAAGAACGACGCGATGCAGGACCAACTCCGCTACGTCTACAGTCGCAAGAAGGACGAGCCGCTGCTGACGCTCGCCGAGGCTCGTGCGCGCGCCCCGGGCATCAGCTGGGACGACGCCGACATCGCGCGGCCTGAATCCTACGGCCGACGTGTCCTCGACGAGGTGCCGCTTGGTGAACTCGTGCCCCTGATCGACTGGACGTTCTTCTTCCATGCCTGGGAGATGAAGGGGCGCTTCCCCGAGCTCCTCGACGATCCGAACAGCGGCGCGGCGGCGCGTGAACTCTTCGAACACGCCCAGGCCATGCTCACGAAGATCGTCGACGAGAAGCTGCTCACGGCCCGCGCCGTGCACGCCTTCTGGCACGCGAACAGCGACGGGGACGACATCGTGCTCTTCACCGACGAGACGCGCAGCGAGGAGCTTGGGCGCTTTCCGATGCTGCGGCAGCAACGCGAACGCGCCTCGACCGACGGCGAGGCGATCGCCTGCGAGAGCCTCGCCGATGTCGTCGCGCCGCTGTCCGGCGATCTCGTCGACGTCGTGGGCGGCTTCGCGATCACGGCTGGCCACGGAGCGCACGAACTCGCGAACCAGTACGAACGCGAGCTCGACGACTACAACGCCATCCTGGTGAAGGCGCTCGCCGACCGTCTCGCCGAGGCCGGAGCCGAGTGGCTGCATCGCAAGGCGCGTCTCGAGTGGGGCTATGAGCAGCCCGGCGAGGTCGCCGTCCCGGACATGCTGCGCGAGCGCTTCCGCGGGATCCGGCCGGCCTTCGGCTACCCGGCCTGTCCCGATCACACGCCCAAGCGTGCGCTCTTCGACCTGCTCGACGCGCCCGCCGTCGGCATCACGCTCACCGAGAGCTGTGCGATGTCGCCCGCGGCGTCGGTCAGCGGGCTCTACCTCGCTCACCCGCGCGCCCATTACTTCGCACTCGGGCCCGTCGAACGCGACCAGGTCGCCGACTACGCCCAGCGCATGGGTGTCTCGGCCGACGTCGTGGAGTCGTCGATCGGACCCAGCCTGGCGTACGATCCCACCGCCGACGAGACCTGACGGCGGACACCCAACAGCAGGGCGGCGTTCGACGTGCCAGCAACGCCCCTCGCGCGCTCTCACCTCACTCCCGGAGTTCGAAGCCATGACGCGTCGTCTGTCGTTCCAAGCTCTCGCTGCCGCGTTCTCGCTCGCTGCGACGACAATGGCCCAGCAGGCCCCGTCGTCCTCGGAGTTCGAGACCGAGCGCGGGAACGTCCTCTGGACACTCCGCGCAGGGCTCGGCGAGGAGTACGCCGGCGAGCTGCTCACGGTGCCGGGAGATGCTGGGGACGATGTGCTCGTCGGGCGGCCGCGCTTTTACGACCACGACCAGCTCGTCGGACGGGTCGAGCGCCTTTCCGGTGCAACCGGTGAGGTCATCGAGGCCGGCAGTTGGAACGGACCACTCACGAGCGAGCGGCGCGGCGATGGGTATGCAAATCAGCTTGCCTGGCTCGCCGGCGAGAAGGCCGCGCTCGCGGTCGGTCGGACGCGTGCGCGCTGCGAGGCCGAGGGGCCGCAGGGTGCGCGGGGCGAGTTGCTCGTCGTCGATCCGGCGGACGCCGGCGCCGTGGACGCACGCGTCTGCGCTGCGCTCGAGCGGATGTTCTTCGGGACGCGCGTGGCGTCGATCGCCGACATCGATGGCGATGGTCGCGACGACGTCGTCGTGGCGAGTGCACCGCGGCGCAGCAAACAGGACGGCGACGACCAGAGCATCGTCGAGGTGGTCTCGTCCGCCGACGGGCGACGGCTGCAGTCCTGGACGTGTCCGACGGGCGTCTTCGGCTTCGGCGTCGTCCTCGATTCGGGCGACGTGGACGGCGACGGCGTCTCGGATGTGATCGTGGGGAGCCAGCGCGGCGAGCCCGGCGACGAGGCGCCGACCGAGGCCTGGGTGCACGTCTTCGACGTGGCGACCGGGCGCGCGATCCACTCATGGACGGGGTTCACGACCGTCGACCTGAACCTCATGTTCCTCGGTGATGTCGATGCCGACGGCACAGGCGAGATCGTGATCGGCGGCCCGAAGGTCTTCGAAGGCGCCGACAACATGCCGACCTTGACGGTCGTCTCGGGCGCCGACGGCCAGGCCGTCTTCACGACCTTCCGCACGAACCGACGCGCCGCCTACTGCACAGCCTTCGCGCCGCTGGGCGATGTGAACGCAGACGGAGCGCCCGACTTCGCCGTGTCCGAGCCGCGCGTCTCGCGCATGTGGGACGGCCGCGGGCGCATCTATCTCGTCTCCGGCGCCGACGGGGAGCCGCTCGGCACGCTGACGCCCGACCGCCTCGATGCGGCTTTCGGGCTCGACATGGCGGCCGGCCAGCTGGTGCCCGGTGGACCACCCGAACTGATCGTGCGCGCCCTGGCGATCGACATCGAGCGAGGTGAGCACGATGAGTTGCGGGCCTACGACCTCACCGAACTGATCGCCGAGCGGACGCGCTAGTGGTGTGATTCAAAAGTTCGCGAAATGAGTTTTGGGTCATCGTGGTCGCTGACAAGGCGCATCGCCGCAGGCGAATGGGTGGATTCGTCGAGGAGATGCAACACAGCCAGCGGCGAGGAGGGCGTGAAACAAATGACGCGAACTTTTGAATCACACCACCAGCGGTGATAGTGCTTTCGCTCGGGCGGCATCGGCCCAGCAGATGGCTCCACGGTCGGAATGACTTTCGCCACGGGCTGCACATCCCACGCTGCCCACGGCGTGCGCGTCAGGCCCCGAGCAGTCGACGCGCGCGCAGGTCGTCGCTGAGCTGTTGAGTCGTCGTGCGCTGGATGGCGGGCATCCCGACCGCCCGCGCGCCCGCGACCATGGCGTCCTGGTCATCGATGAACAGACACTCGGCCGGAGAGACGCCGAGCGCGCGTGCGGCGCCGAGATAGGCCTCCGCGTCGGGCTTGCGGACGCCGGTCTTGCACGAGACGAACGTCCACGAGAGGTAGCGGGACAGGCCGAGCTTCTCGTCGATCAGCCGATACCACGCGGGGTAGTTCGAGAGGGCGTGGATCGTGTGTCCTGCGGCGTGCAGATCGGCGAGGAGCGGCTCCATGCCGGGCAGCCACTCGAAGCCCGCCACGAGGACCTCGAGCAGGTGGTCGCCGCGGATCGGGCGGCGGTCGCGGAAGAAGTCCTCGAAGTAGGCCGTTTCGTCGATCTCTCCGCGTTCGAACGCGAACCACGACGTCGGGTGCTTGGCCGCGAGCAGCTCGTCCAGCGTCATGCCGAAGTGTCCCGGAACGTCGGCGAAGAACGGCTCGCGAACGAGCGTGTTCATGACGTCGAAGAGGATCACGGTGCCGCGTGGATGAGGCAGTGGGGTGGGCACGGGCGAGTCGGCGACGGGGCGCGAGTGGGGTGGGCGGGGCGGCTGCACGGCGAGGCGTGCGCGACCGGCGTGTGCGTGCCATCATGCACGCATGGGTAGGTTACTCCTTCTGTTCATCGCCGTTCCGATCCTCGAGATCTGGCTGCTCTACAAGGTCAGCCAGGCGCTGGGTGCGATCCCGATGCTCGCGCTCGTCATCGTCACCGGGTTCCTGGGCGCGGGGCTGGCTCGCTGGCAGAGCGCCGGTGTGCGCGCGCGCATGCAGGGCGCCCACGCCGGCGAACCACCCACGCGTGCGATCCTCGAGGGGCTGCTCATCTTCGTGGCAGGCGTGGCGCTGATCACGCCCGGGATCATCACCGACACGGTCGGCGTGCTGTTGCTGATCCCTTCCACGCGGCGCAAGCTGGCCGACGCCGTGCGCGCGAACATGGCGGCCAAGGCCGGCAGCGCGGGCGGTGTCAACGTCTTCACGTTCTCGGCCGGGGGTGGTCCCGGCGCGACGCCGCCGCCGGCGTCAGGCGGCGTCAAAGACCTCTCGGCGGACGACTACGAGGTCACCGACGTCAGCGACGACGACGGCCACACGCCGATCGGTCCTTAGCAGCCTGTCGAAGCACTGCTCCGAGTGCGCCGTGCGTGACCGAGTGTGTCTGCGCGAGTGTGGGAACGCAGGCGCATCGGTGGATTCGTCGAGGCTCCCGCTCTCGCACAGGCGCGCTCGGGTGCGTGCGGCGCGCCGGATGAGTCTTTCAATCGGCTGCTAGCCCGGATTCTTCAGCGACGATCGTCACGAGGTCACAGCTGGGCCTTGGTGATGTGTGCCGAGCGTCGCATGAGTTCGTCAACCGACTCCGAGAGGTGTCACTCCGCTCGTCGTGTGACTCGGCGCGCAGCATCCCGTCGACGAATCCATCGCCAGCGCCGCTGCGCCTTGTCAGACGACCCCGATTAGACGCCGCGCCGCGCCACGTCATTGCAGCGCCGTGCGATGGCCCGACGGCGAAGCCAAGCCCGTCCGCCGCAAGCCGCCGCACAGCAACGCCGGTCTTCACGACATCACTTGTAGGTCTTGAACTCGTCGGCCTTGAGCTTGACGAGGTACTCGTCCAGCGACTTCTTCACCTTCCCCGACAGCAGCACGACGCCGAGGATGTTCGGGAAGGCCATGCCGAGGATCATGAGGTCGCCGAAGTCGAGCGCGTTCGTGCCCGAGATGATCGAGCCGATGAACACGAAGGCGAGGAAGATGCACTTGTAGATGATCGACGACCCGTCGCCGAACATCCACGTCCAGCAGCGCTCGCCGTAGTAGCTCCACGAGATCATCGTCGAGAAGGCGAAGAGCACGACGGCTACGGTGAGCACGTACGGGACCCAGTCGCCGATCGCCGAGGCCATGGCCGCGGAGGTGAGTCCGGCACCGTTCCGCGCCTCGCGCAGGACCTCGAACTCGCCGCCGGCGTCGTAGGCGCCCGTGATGACGATCACGAGGGCCGTCATCGTGCAGACGACGACGGTGTCGATGAAGGGCTCAAGCAGGGCGACGATGCCCTCGCGCACGGGATAGGGCGTCTTGGCCGCCGAGTGGGCGATGGCCGCAGAACCGACGCCGGCCTCGTTCGAGAAGGCCGCGCGCTGGAAGCCGACGATGAGCACGCCGAAGAATCCGCCCAGAGCCGCGTCGGCGTTGAACGCGCCGTCGTAGATGAGGCCGAACGCCATCGGGATGTCACCGAACGACGTGCCGAGCACGTAGAGGCACAGGATCACGTAGAGGCCGCACATGAACGGCACGACCTTCTCGGCCACCGACGCGATGCGCTGGATGCCGCCGATGATGACGATGCCGACGAGCACGGTCATGATGGCGCCGTACATCCACTCGCTGCCGATGAGCGAGGGGAAGGTGTTCGTCAGGATCCCGAGCGACTGATTCACCTGGAAGCTGTTGCCGCCCGCGAGCGACCCGCCCATGCAGAGCAGCGCGAAGAGGAACGCCAGGGGATAGCCGACGACGCCGAGTTTCATGTCGGACAGGCCGCGCGACAGGTAGTACATCGCGCCGCCCATGACCGTTCCGTCCGAGCGCACCTGGCGATACATCTGTCCTAGCGAGCATTCGGTGAACTTCGAGGCCATGCCGAGCAGGCCGGCCACGATCATCCAGAAGGTTGCGCCCGGGCCACCGATCGAGATGGCGAGCGCGACGCCGGCGATGTTGCCGAGGCCGACCGTCGCCGAGAGGGCAGCCGTGAGGGCCTGGAAGCTCGTGACGTCGCCCTGGTCGTCGGGGTTGTCGTACTTGCCGCCCGTGATCGCGATGGCGTGGCGGAAGGCGCGGAACTGGATGAAGCCCATGCGCAGCGTGAAGAAGATCGCACCGAGCACGAGCCAGAGCACGGCGAGGGGCACCTTCACGGGCTCGCCCCTGGCGTTGTCGAAGCCCAGCGGCACGAGCATGAACATGCCCACCGCGTTCTCGACGATATCGGGCGTGCTGCCATCGTCGCCGCCCGCGATCCAGGCGTTGACGTCGCCCATCGTGCGATCGACGCCCTCGAGCTTCGCGTTGATCTTCTCGATGACGGTCATCTCGCCGTCGTCCTGGACGACGGCGGGCGGCGCGCTGGGCGCCGTCGTGGCGGCCTCGATCGGCGCGGCCAGGAAAGACAGGGCGATCGCGAAGAATACGGCCAGGCGACGGCGGTGCGGCATGGAGGTCCCCAATCGGGCGCGCGGATGAGTCGGGCGGACGGCGCATGATCGTGCCAGGCAGCCGGGTGTGTTGCAATCGAGCTACGGCCGGGGGTGTGGTCGCGCGAGGTGATCGAGATTTCTGAAGTGTTTGAATGTCGACCTGCTAGAACTCTGGCATGCCGAGCGAGACCGAGGAGATTCGCACGCAGTTCGTGAGCCTGTGGGGCCAAATGGCGCCCTTCTGGGGCGTCTCACCGGCGACCGGACGGGTTTTCGGTTGGTTGCTCACCCAGGCTGATCCGTGCGACGCCGAGTCGATCGTCGCGGGGCTCGGAATGAGCCGCGGCGCCGTGTCGATGGCCTGCCGCGATCTCCAAGACTGGGGACTCGTCATCCCCGAGCGCTGTGCCGGCAGTCGCCGCGTCTCCTACCGTCCGGAGACGGACATGGAGAAGGCCATTCGGAACATCGTCCAGACGCGCAAGCGCCGCGAGTGGGACCCCATCCTCTCCGCCACGCGCACCTGGATCCCGCAGCTCGAGGCCGAGAAGGGCGCCGATGCGCAGAAGTTCTGCGAGCGGCTACAGCTCATCGAGGGCCTCATCGGCATGGCCGACCACATGGCCGAGCAGTTCCTCAAGGGCGGCATCGTCCAGAAGCTGGGCCTGAAGATGCTCGTCTCGAAGGCCAACCGCGTGTCGACGAAGCGCCGCCGCCGCGACAGCTAGTGTGATTCAAAAGTTCGCGTCATTTGTTTCACGCCCTCCTCGCCGCTGGCTGTGTTGCATCTCCTCGACGAATCCACCCATTCGCCTGCGGCGATGCGCCTTGCCAGCGACGACGATGACCCAAAGCTAATTTCGCGAACTTTTGAATCACACCACTCGCTGCCCGCCGCGGCGTGCGCGCTCAGAAGCCAAGCAGGCTCGAGACGACCTTCACGCCGACCTTGCGCTTCACGGGCTTCTTCCCCGAGCCGTCGTCGAGCAGGAAGACGAACGAGACCTTGCCGATGTCGTCGATCGTCGGCGCATCCCAGTTGATCGTGTCGACGCCGTCGAACGTCGCGCCCTCGGGCAGCGCCTCTTCGTCGACCGTGATCGTGACCTCGTCACCGTCGCGGTCGGACGCGAGCATGCGCAGCGAGTACGGCACGCCGACGAAGGCCGTGGCCTTCTTGATCTTCGCGCCCATCGGCTTCTTGTTCTTGTTCTCGTTCGTGTCGGGCGTGAGCACCTTGAACTTCAGCGTGCCCTTGACAGGTTTGTCCTTGCCGTCATCGACCGTGTACTTGACCTTCACGCCGCCCTTCGTGTCGTCGCCGTCGATCTCCGTGGGGATCGTCGGATACTCGAGCGTGCTCTGGAACGTACGCGAGTCGGCGTCGTACTCGAGCCATACCGGCAGCATCGACTCGTCGACGACGATCGTCAGCGCGTCCGAGGCCTGGTCGATGTCCTGTGCGACGAGCGGAATCGAGACTGCGTCGCCCTGTGTGAAGCGTGGCGCGTACTTCGTGATCGTCGGCTTGGTGTTGTCGATGTTGTCGACGTTGGGCGGCGTGTTGCTGCCCTCGATGCGACGCCAGCGGCCCTGCTTCAGCTTGAGGACCGGCGTGGTGTCGAGGTCGGCGTGCACGCGTCCATCGAACCGCAGCGCATAGACCGACGTGCCGCCCGTCGCGAGGTCGATGTACGTCTGCTCGAAGCCCTGGGCCGGCGTGCCGGGGAAGTCGACGAGCGGCTCGACGAGACTCCCCGAGCTGTAGAGGTCGCCGTCGGCGCGGAGCGCGAACCACGCGGCGTCCTCGGTGAACTCGAGGTCGCGGTAGTAGCGGTCGAGTGCGATGACGTTGCCGAACGGGAGCTCGGCTTCGATCGTCCCTTCGTTGGTGACGCCATCGCCGGGGTCGGCGGACGGGTCGGCGGACAGCACGCTCCCATCGGTGCGGAGCGCGAAGATGCGACCGTCGACCGGGTGCAGCGCGAGGTTGCGCCACTCCGTGTCCGGGGATTCACCCTCGTCTTCGCAACCGTCGAACAGACCGTCCTTCGCGTTGAGTTCGAAGATCGGCGTGATCGTCGTGTTCTTGAAGATCGCGCCATCGCTACGCAATGCGAAGACGTCCGTGCCGTTCGAGATCAAGTCGACGTAGGCGAAGGCCGTCGTGCTGTTGACCGAGGGACAGTTGAACGTCTTGCCGGGCAAGTTGACGAGCGCGGTGCCGTCGCGCGAGATGCGTCCGTCCGTGCGCAGCGCGTAGAGCTCGTCGGCGTCCGTGAGCACGAGTGCGACCCAGGCCGTGCCGGTGTCGGTGCTGAGCGTCATCTCCAACGCGCCGTTCTTCTCGATGCGTCCGTCGAGGCGCAGGGCATAGCGGTCCTCGCCCTTGATGACCATGTCCCACCAGCGCTGGTCGAGCTTCGGGTCGCTGGCCTTGTCGGGGTCGAACTTCGACGGCAGTGCGTCGAGCTTCGTGCCGTTGACGGCGGCCTGACCGAACTCGTTCAGCGTGTAGAGGAAGTCGACTTGCGCGGCCGCCTGTGCTGCGCAGAGCGCGAGCAGGGACGTACCAACGGACAACAGCGGGCGGAGCATGACAGAGCACTCGGTGGGGACGAGTTGGTGGGCGAGGGAGCGATCGCTGGGCAAGGGCCGAGACGACCGATCGTGCAGCCCGTCAGGCTAGCTCGGTCGGACGATGGGTACCAGCGCGCCTGCCCGGCGCGACTCCGGAAGCCTCAAGAGACGGAGCTCGTCTGCGAAATCCGACGTCGATCGCCAAAACCGGCCTCGAATCAAAGCTCTTCGAGGTACTTCGGAAGCATCGCGCGCCAGGTCGGCCAGTCGTGGTCGTAGCCCTCACCCCACGGATCGACGCGGTTCGGCACGCCTTTCGAGCCGAGGACGGCGGCCATCTGCCAGTCTTGCTCGGGATCTTCCCAGCGACCGCCGCCGTGGCACATGATCGCCTGGCGTTCGCGCAGACGCTCGAGCTGCGGGCCGCCCTCGAGATAGGGCAGGAAGTTCAGCGGCGAGGCGAAGTGGTAGTCCTTGTTGGGCAGCTCGAGGCCCTTCATGAAGCGGTGGACGTCGTACGTGCCACTCATGCAGATCGCGCGCTCGACGGCGTCGGGGTGACGGCAGAGCGTCGCCATGGCGTTGAAGGCGCCGATCGACGCGCCGGCCACCGTGATCGAGATCTCGTCATCGTCACAATCGCGGCGGATCGCCGGGATGACTTCATCGGCGATGAACTCGTCGTAGGCGTTCTGCAGGCGCGCTTTGTACGGTCCCGGAACGGCGGTGTCGCCCCAGTTGCGAGCGGCGACCGAATCGACGGAGTAGACCTTGATGCGTCCCTGCTCGATGAGCGGCGTGAGCACCTTGATCATGAGCATGCGCTCGATCTCCTCGGCGTCGCCGCCGGCCGTCGGGAAGACGAGCACGGGGTGTCCGAAGTGTCCCCAACGGCAGAACAGGATCTCTTGGTCGAGGCGGGGCGAGTGCCAGCGATGACTTTGCTTCAAGGGAGCGGTTCCACAGGGGGGCGGCTGTCGGCGACGGGGGCGCGTCGACACGGGAAAGATGCCACGAGATCGCGTGGTGGGGCAAGGGGAGTCGGCCGAGGTCAGCGGATGAGCGCGGCTCAGGCGGCCGTGGCGGGCCTTGGCGGAGTCCGACCGGCCGGGGTCGCCGTGTGCGTCGATGCCGTGGTTGAGTGCCCCGGCGGGAACGCTCGAACGCCCGTCCTGCGCCGAAGACGCGCGGCCCCGTGGCGCATGACGAGGACGGACGTCGACGGCGGCCTCGGCGCGTTCGAGGTGTGTGCTCGGCATCCGTGACGGCGAGCGAGGTCGTGACGAGCTCCGCGGGCGAGCTCCGAGCGCGACGGCAGCCACGCCGGGCCGAGCGCGATCTCGTCACGCCGTTGCCGCGGCTCCCTGGTCGGCGCGCCACGCCTGGATGCGCTGCCAGAAGTGCTCGGTGAACTCGTCGATCTCGTGTTCGGGGAACAGCGCTGTGACCTTCTGGCGGATGGCGCCACGTGCGCGATCGGAGCCGAAGTAGTCGAGCGCGACCTCGTCGAGGCGGGAGAGGTGCTTGTCGCAGAACTCCTCGAAGCGCTCGACGTCGAGGCGTTCGCGCGCGATCGCGCCGTAGGCCTCGAGCTTGTCCGCGAGCGGCGCGTCGGCGTGCTTGTCGGCCGCGTCGAAGTACGGCTGCCAGTCGAGCGTCAGGCGCATCTTGCGCTTCGTCGCGGCGCAGAACAGCGCCCAGCGGAGCTTCGAGAGGACGAGCCACGGAAAGTGGTAGTGCAGGCTCGTCACCTGCGAATCCGGGCAGCCGTTCGCGAAGTCGATCGGGGCCCAGACGCCGTCGGCTCCGCGCAGGGCCTCGCAGGAGTTGAAGTCCCATCCGAAGAACGTGTTGATCGTGAGCGTCATGTTCTCGATCAGGCGCTTCTCGCTTGCGGAGATGCCGGGTGCGTCGACGCGGTAGCGCTCGTGGAGCGGCGCGCCGGGGTCGTAGTCGACGAGTCGCAGCTGCGGGCCGATGCCGACGCAGCGCACGAACATGTCGTGCGGGTGCACGGCGCGCTGCAGGTGCATGACGAACTTGCCACTCTTGTCGTAGGCCGCGATGAGCTCTTCTTCGTTGTCGATGCGGCTGACACCCTTCCACGCGCCGCCATCGTACGGCTTCATGAACATCGGGTAGCCGAGCGCGCGCCCGACCTCACCGAGGTCGAACATCTTCGCGTAGCGTTGCAGCGTCGGGTCGAGATCGTCGCTCTCCGCGTACTCCTTCGGCGGCACCATCCACGTGTCGGGCACGGGCAGGCCGAGACGCATCATCGCCGCGTAGGTGGTCTGCTTCTCCATCGACTGCAGCGACCACGGGTTGTTCAGCACGTACATGTCGTCGAGCAGGAGCGCCTTTTTGATCCACTCGCGGCTCGTGTGATACCAGTGCGTGACTCGGTCGAGCAGCACGTCGTACTTCACGGGCTGGCGCAGGTCGTAGGGCTCGATCGACGTGCGTTCGACTTCGAACCGGATCGTCTCCTTGCCGATCTTCACGGTCGGGTCGAGGTCGCGCAGGATCTGCTCGAAGCACAGAGGCCAGCAGAGGTCGGCGCCCAGGGACAGGCCGATCATGCGAGTGTTTGCAGGCACGGTGGAGTTCCTCGGAGGGGGAGAGGTCGAACTCGGCCTGCTCACCCACGATCGCTGCACGTGGCAGGCGATCGTCGCGGGACGTCCAGGCTCACTCGTAGATCATCCACAAAGGCCCCGGGAACAGCCACGAAAGACCTTCGCGCATCCGGTCGCGCCAGTTCTCCCAGTTGTGACTGTCGCGCGCCTCGAAGAAGCGCACCTCGGCGCCGGTGCTCTGGAGGACGGGCACCATCGAGCGGTTTTCGTAGATCAGCGACTCGTAGATCCCGCAGCACATCGCAACGCGCTCGGCCGGCTTGACGGGGTCGTCGCGGAAGGCATTGACGAAGTCGACGACGGGCTCGAAGAGCGGGCCGCGCTTCGAGGTGCCGATGTCCGTGAAGGCGAACGAGCCCGACTGCAGGAAGAGGCGCCCGAAGACGCCGGGATAGCGTGTAGCAGTCGACAGCGCGGCGACGGCACCGAAGCTCGCGCCGACGAGACCGCGCGCGCCCGGCGCGTCGACGATCGAGTACAGCGACGTCATCGCGGGCACGATCTCGGTCGCGATGTGGCGGTCGTGGCGCTCGTCGTGCGCGTACTCGACGAGGCGGTCGGACGGGTCGGACAGCGCGACGATCATCGGCGGGATCTCGAGCCGATGGATCAGGTTGTCGAGCACCGTCTTCAGCGAAGAGAAACGCAGGTAGTCGGATCCGTCGTGCGCGACGAGCAGCGGGTAACGGCGCGTCGTTCGGTAGCGTGCCGGCAGGTAGACCTGGAAGCGACGCGTCTCACCGAAGGCCTCGCTCGCGACGATGCGCTCCTCGATCACGCCCGGGCGGGCCTCGGGGTCGGGCAGGGACCAGTCTGGCACGGCGTAGCGATCGGTGTGGCAAACCGAGTTGGCGCCGAACGGGTCGTGAGCGAGCTGATCGTTGAACGGGTCGCGCACGAGTTCGCGACGGTCGCCGTGCTCGACGAGAAACTTGTACTCGACACGCGACTCGCGCCGCATCGTGAAGACGATGTACCAGACGTCGGTGCCTTTGATGCGCGTGAACTGCTTCGACGACTCGAGGCCGTAGATCCAGTGTTGCAGTGACACCGCGCTGGCTTCGCCGCGGTACATGAAGGTGACCTGCGCGCCTTCGACGAGCGGGAAGGTGTGCTCGGCGATGAACGCGTCGACCTGCTCGCGCGTGGGCGTTCCGTCTGCCAGCAGTGCTTCGATCGCGGGTTGTCGACTCGGCTCGCGAGTGGTTGTTGGCGTCATCGTCTTGGCCCTGTCACCAGCACGTCGAGACGGGAACGACTTCGCCGTCACGCGACAGTGCCATCGTCGAGGAGTGTCCGTGCCAGCGCTCGCCATCCCAGTCGATGCGACTGCCGGCATCGAGGGCGACGCAGCGCGCGGGGGCGAAGCGGCGCGCGAGCAGCGAGACGCGCACCGGGTCGTCGAGGACGAGGCGCTTGCTGGCGTGCGGCAGGGCGACGACGTCGGGGCACAGGCCCAGGCCCGGCTCGAACATCTCGGGGTTGCCCTTGCCCTGCGGCGGGGTGTCGTGGAAGAGGACAACGTGATCCGTGAGCGCCATCGCGCCGGCCGACCACGCCATCACGGGGCGCCTGACGAGCAGCGACGCGATGCCGAAGAGGCGCAGGCGATTGAGCAGGACCGTGACATGTCCGCCCGCAATCGCGACGGCATCGCACGGGGCGAGTTCGCGCGCGATGGCCTCGCGCTCACGTCGCACGGAGCGTCGCTCGGCGGGGCGGACGTTGTTCTCAAAAGCGTGGTAGACCTCGGCGACACGTCGGAGGTGGTGGCGGTCGAGCTCCGTGACGGCGCGCATCGCGTCCGTCTGTGCCGGCTCGAGAATCGTCGGGTCCGACCATTCGAGACGTTCGACGCCCGGGATCTCATCGTCGGTGGTGTGGTCGCGCACCGGGACCGTGATGGGCCGGTTGCCGGCCCGCCGGTCGCTGACGAACAGCTCGCGCGCGGCGTCGAGGGCGTGGCGCAGGCGTTGACGGTAGAGGCGCCGGAGGGCGCGCAGGCGGTCGTGGCGCTCGCGCAGGGCGGCGAGCAGCTCGGGGTCCTCGGCGAAGACACTCTCGGCGCGCGCGAAGAGGCGCAGGTTGTGGGCGGGCAGGCCGAGCGCCTCGACGAGCTCGTCGTCTTCGTCCTCGCGCTCCTCCCATCCAGCCGTGATCGTGGCCACGGGACCGCGCCAACCGAGCTCCGACGCGACCGACCCGATGGTGGTCACGTGGCGCTGGGGCCCGAGGAGGGTGGCGCGAACCATGGCAAGGGCATCCGAGGTGGCGAAGCGGTCGAGGAGTGTAGCCGCCCACAGCGGCGACCTCCACGACCTGGCGGGCCTTGCGCAGCGCAAAACTGGCACCGGAAGTGGAGTGCCGCCGCGCGCCGCGTCCCGAATCGGGGCGATCTCTCGGTGTTGCTCCTCACGTTGTGAATCGCCGACGTCGATACCGAGCGTGTCCTTCCCGACAGGATCATCAACATGTCACGCCTCAATATCAGCGGGCGCTCACACCGCGGCTTCACGCTCGTCGAGCTCCTGATCGTGGTCATCATCCTCGGCATTCTCGCCGGGATCGTGATCCCTTCGTACAACAACACGTCGACGGAAGCCGCCCAGACGGCGTTCGCACATGAGCTGCGCATCTACATCGATGCCGCCGTTCTGTACGAAGCCAAGGAAGGGAGCGTTCTCGAAGACGGCGCTTCGGGTGAAGTTCCCGATGGCTTTGCGTCCTACATCAACACGCTCGACTGGGTGCAGTCGACGCCCGTCGGCGGCGTTTGGGACACCGACAGCTTCACGGATGTCGAGTCGGCCCTCGGAGTGCACTTCCTGACGGACACACCGAAGTCGGATGCCTATATGGCGAAGATCGACGCGATCGTCGACGACGGGAACTTGACGACCGGAGGTTTCCAGAAGTTCGAGGCAGGTCGCTTCTACTTCATCATCACGCGCAGCTGACGCCAACGACCGACGCCCGACGATCAGCCAGCGTAGAGTTGCACGTCGGTGCCGACCGCGTCTGCGATCTCCAGGCATGCTCCGAGGTTCGGATGGCGGACGATGAGGTGTCCATCCGAAAGGAGTGTCTGCTTCCAGTTTCGGCGGTGGGCACCGACGGGCATCAACTCGACGTGCGCGACGTGTGCGCCATAGCGCGCCATGAGTGACGCCATACCATCGATGCGGTGGATCCGTCCCTCGCCCTGGGCGCGCTTGCAGATCGAGGCCGCGTTGTAGCGGCGATCGAGGTCGAAGCCGAGTTCACCGTGGCAGATGGCATTCGCCCAGCCGCGGTAGAGGTCGCAGTCGCTCGCGAAGTTCATGACGTCGACGGTGCGCGCACCGGCCGGGCGCGCTCCGATCTCGCCGAAGACGGTTTCGCCCTTGGCCGTGAGATACCACTCCATGTGCGTGAAGCCGTCGGTGAAACCGAGCGCCTCGATGACGGCCCGGCCCATGGCGCATCCGTCAGCCAACTCGGGATCGTCGACGTCGCGCAGGCAGATCGTCTGCGGGGAGACCCACTGCACCGTGCGCGCGATGAGCGGGCGCGGGCGATACATCGCGACGTTGTAGTAGACGATCTCACCGCGCGCGCAGATCGTGTCGAACGTGAACTCGCGGCCGTCGATGAACTCCTCGACGCAGACCTCGCCGACATGGCCGGTGAGCGCGAGCGCATCTTCGAGCGCCTGGCTGTCGTCGCAGCGGTAGGTGTCCGCCGACCCGGCGCCCGCGACGGGCTTGATGATCAACGGGAAGCCGATGACCTCGGCCGCCTCGCGGCACTCGGAGGCCGTGTTGCAGCGCGCGTGACGTGGCGTGCGGATGCCGGCCGCGTCGAGCACGTCCTTCATCGTCTCCTTGTCGCGGAAGGGCAGCGTCTGCTCGACCGTCATGCCCGCGACGCCGAGCGCCGCACGCAGCTTGGCGGCGAGCACCATGAGTGGCTCCCAGAGGCTCACGACGTGGTCGAAACGCACGCCCTTGCTGCGCGCCTCGGTGGCGATCGCCGCGACGGCGTCCTCCTCATTCCAGAGCGACGGCACCTGGAGATACGCCGCGAGTGCGTCGCGGCAGCGTGCCTCGAGCGTGGCCGGTGGCGCCTCGCCGACGCCGAAGACATTGGCACCCACCGCGGCGAGCCCTTCGGCGAACCACGTCATCTCGATCGGGTAGCCGGGCGACAAGAACAGGACGTTCATCGTGGGTCTCGTGAGGTGGTCAACCGAGTTCGACGCGGATGAGTTGGATGATGCGTTCAAGGGCGTTGGCGACGACGTCGCTGCGCTCGTGGCGGACGATGACGTAACCCTCGCCTTCGTACCCGCTCGCGCGCGCCTGTCCGACCTTCGGGATCTTGACGTCGACGACGATCTCGCCGAGCTCGGCCTGCGCTTCCTTCAGCCCGTGGACGGCCACGACCGATCCGCGTCCCTGCCCGCGCAGGTACGCCGCGCCGACCGACGCCTTGCGTGGCGGGCACGAGAAGCCCTTGCCCGTCATGAGGCGGATCCAGGCTGCGTACATGTCGGTGTCGTGGGCGTAGCTGAGCAGGGATGTGAACTGGGCGCCGGGCGGGCGCGCGCCGACCTCGCTGATGGCGATCGACCCGTCGTCGCGGCGGAACCACTCCATGTGCGCGAGGCCCGTGTCGAGCCCGAGGGCTTTCAGGGCGCGCGGTGCGGCCTCGCGGATCCCGTCGTACTCGGGGCCGTCGACGTCGGCGGGGAGCATGACGCACCACTGGATCCACGGCTCGCGGACGACCTCGAGCGGCGAGGGGTAGTAGTGGCTGATCGACGACCAGACCATCTCACCGTTGATCGAGACCGAGTCGAACGAGAACTCGCGTCCGACGATGAACTCCTCGAGCATCACGGGCCGTTGGGGGTGCGGCGGCGAGATGGCGAGCGCCTCGCGGAGCTGGCCGATGTCGTCGACGCGGAACGTGTTGACGGCGCCTGCCCCGGCCGGTGGCTTGGCGACGACGGGTCCGCCGAGCTGCTCCATGAAAGCCACCGCCTCGTCGACGGTCGTCGCGAGGGCGTGGCGCGCGCAGGGGATGTCGTTGCGACGCAAGGCGTCCTTCATCACGGACTTGTCGCGGAAGTTGTGTGACGCCTCGACGCTCAGACCGGGGATACCGAGAGCCTCGCGAGCTTCGGCCAGGGGCGTCTGAAGCTGCTCGAGCACGCCGATCAAATAGTCGACCTGCACGCCGTGCTTCGTCTGCAACGCGCGCACGCCCTCGATGAGATCGCGCGCCGAGAGGGCGTCGGCGACCTGCCAGTGGGCATCGAGGCCCCGCACGAGGTCGGGCTCGAACCGTGCGAGCGGGTCTTGACTGATGAGCGAGACGTGCAGATCCGGCTGGCGGATCGCCGCGCGCAGGAATCGCAGCGACGTCTCGAAGACGAAGGGGACGACGAAGACGACGTGGTCCATGCTGCTCCTTACGGCCCGGGGGAGAGCGGTCGGTCGACCGGGTGGGCAGGATACATCGCGACGATGGTCTCCGTCACGGACGGGGGCGACAGGACTGCCGCCCACCGTCGGCGAGTCGGAGGTGAGGGAGCCTTTCGTGAGCCGAGCCACGATGGTGTCGAGTGGGCAGTAGATGCTCGCGCGGCTTGGGGGTTACCGTTGGCGCGACGTGCCGGGGGGCACGCGATCGGGCGAGCGTTGGCGATGCGGAGTGAGCTGGTGAGCGGGACGGCATTGAGGATCTGTGTGGTGTCGGCGGAGGTCGCGCCGTTGGCGAAAACGGGGGGCTTGGCCGACGTGGCCTCCGCCCTGGCGACGTCGCTGGCGCGCCTCGGTCACGATGTCGTGCTCGTGATGCCGCTTTACAAGCGCATGCGCGAGGCCGACCTCGAGTTCGAGCCGGTGCGGCACATGCAGGCGCTGCGAGTCGAGCTCGGCGAGCACGTTTACCGCGTGTCGATCTGGCGCACGGTGCTGCCGAGTGGCAAGGACGTGCTCTGCGTCGACTGCCCGGCGCTCTACGAGCGCGACGGCATCTACACGAACGACGCTGACGAGCACCGCCGCTTCGCGCTGCTCACTCGCACCGCCTTTGCCATCTGCCAGGCCGAGCGCTGGCCGCCCGACATCATGCACTTCAACGACTGGCACGTGGCGCTGGGGCCGCTGATGCTCAAGCTCATGCAGTCGTGGGACGATGTCTTCGCGCGCACCCGCTCGGTGCTCACGATCCACAATCTCGGCTACCAGGGCGTCTTCGGCGCCGAGGTCGTCAAGGACCTGGGGCTCGAGGACGCGCGTCACCTGCTGCATCAGGACGATCTCACGGCGGGCCGCTTCAGCTTCCTGAAGACCGGCATCCTCTACGCCGATGCGATCACGACAGTCAGCGAAACCTACGCGCGCGAGATTCAAGGCCCCGATCAGGGTGTCGGCCTCGACGATCTGCTGCGCGCGCGGCGTCACGACGTGCTCGGCATCGTGAACGGGATCGAGGAGGACATCTGGGACCCGGGCAGCGATCCCCACATCCCCGCGCACTTCGACGCCGACGACATGTCCGGCAAGACGCAGTGCAAGCTCACGCTACAAGACCGACTCGGGCTCGTCGTCGACGCCGACGCACCGACGTTCGGCATCGTCTCGCGGCTCGCGTACCAGAAGGGTTTCGAGGTCGTCTTCGCGCCTTTCGCCGAGATGCTCCGCCACCATGACGCGCGTCTCGTCGTCCTCGGCAGCGGCGAGCCGCGCTACGAAACCGGCTTCGCAGAGCTCGAGGCGGCCTTCCCCGGCAAGGTCTGCTTCTGGCGCGGCTACAGCGAAGCGCTCGCGCATCTCATCGAGGCCGGCGCGGACGCCTTCGTCATGCCCTCGCGCTACGAGCCCTGCGGCCTGAACCAAATGTACAGCCAGCGCTACGGCACCGTGCCGATCGTGCGCCGGACGGGCGGCCTCGCCGACACCGTCCAGCAGTACGATCCGACGACGGGCGAGGGCACGGGCGTCGTCTTCGAGCACCTCGACACGACGGCCATGCGCTGGGCGCTCGAGCGCGCGCTCGAACTCTACGCCCAGCCCGAGCATTGGTCGCGCATGCGTTCGAACGGCATGGCGCGCGACTTCTCGTGGACCCGTCAGGCGGGCCTCTACGAAGCTCTGTATCATCGCATCATGTCCGACGAGAGCGCGGCGCTCTGACGCACTCGATCCCCCGAATGTTCGCTGGAATGCTCCGATGCACGTGATCTTTGTCGAACCTGCGTTTCCCTTCAACCAGCGCGAGTTCGTGCGCGGTCTCGTCAACGCCGGCGCCTTTGTGACGGCGATCGGCGAGCGGCCCGTCGAGTACCTCGACGATGAGCTGAAGGGTTGGCTCGGTGGCTACGAGCAAGTGCGTTCGGTCGTACACGAGCCGTCGTTGCTCGAGGCCGTGCGGCGCATCCAGTCCAAGGGCTGGGTCGATCGTCTCGAGGGCTCCGTCGAAGCGCACATCCAGACGATCGCGAACGTGCGGCAGGCCTGCGGCATTCCCGGCACCACGCCGAAGACGGCCTACCTGTGCCGCGACAAGCCGGCGATGAAGGAGGCCCTGCGCGCGGCCGACATCCCGTGCGCGATGTCCACGCGCGCCAGCTCAGAGCAAGACGTGCGCGACTTCGTCCGCGAGGTCGGCTACCCCGTCATCATCAAGCCCGTCGACGGCGCCGGTGCCTCGGGCACCTCGAAGTGCAGCAACGACGCCGAGCTCGATGCCGCGCTCGCCGACTCCTCGGTGCAGCACGGAGTGGCGGTGGCCGTCGAGGAGTTCATTGAAGGGCACGAGGGCTTCTACGACACGATCACGATCGACGGGAAGGTCGCGCACGAGTTCGCGTGTCACTACTACCCGAATGTGCTCGAAGGCATGCGCGCACGCTGGATCTCGCCGCAGATCATCACGACGAACCGCCTCGAATCAGAGGGCTACGAAGAGGTCCGCCAACTCGGCCAGCGCGTGATCGAGGTGCTCGGGATCGGCACCTCCGCCACGCACATGGAGGTCTTCCAGGGGCCGAAGGGACTGAAGTTCTCGGAGATCGGCTGCCGCCCGCCGGGCGTCGGTGCGTGGGACCTCTACTGCGCGGCGAACGACCTCGACCTCTACACCGAGTGGGGCCACGCCATCGTGAACGGGCGGCGTGGCAACCGACCGTCGCGCCGCTTCAGCTCGGGCATGATCGCACTGCGCCCGAATCGCGACGGACGCATCGTCGGCTACCAGGGTGCCGAGGAGCTGCACGCCGAGTGGGGCGAGCACATCATCGACAGCCACTTCCCGGCGCCGGGAACACCGACGCAGCCCGTGGAAGCTGGGTTCATGGCGAACGCGTGGGTGCGTCTGCGACACCCCGACTACGACACGCTGCGCACGATGCTCGATCGCGTCGGCGAGAAGGTGCAAGTCTTCGCCGAGTAGCGCGCGGCGTCAGTCGGCGCCGGACGACGCTTCCACGGAGATCGTCGCGCGCTCGATGACGAGTGCTTCGCTCGGCGTTCCTTGGCGCGAGCCAGCCTCTTCGAGCTTCGTGACGACGTCCATGCCTTCGACGACTTCACCGAAGATCGTGTGCTTGCCGTTCAGGCTCGGGTACGGCACGAACGTGAGGAAGAACTGGCTGCCGTCCGTACCCGGGCCGCTGTTGGCCATGCTCAGCAGGCCGGGCCGGTCGTGGCGCACGTCAGGTGAGAACTCGCCGTCGTACTTGTAGCCGGGGCCGCCGCGTCCGGTGCCCGTCGGGTCGCCGCCCTGGGCCATGAAGTCCGTGATGACGCGGTGGAAGATGACGCCGTCGTAGAAGCCTGCGCGCGTGAGGTAGATCGTGCTCGTGGCGTGCTTCGGTGCGACGTCCGTCATGAGGCGGATCTTGATCAAGCCCTTGTTCGTCAGCAGGTTCCAGTAGTAGTCGTTCGCGGCGTCGAAGGTCTGCCACGGCGGACGGAACATGCGGCCGCGCCAGCCAGGCAGCGTCGTGTCGTAGTTCTTCTCGGCGAGGAAGGCGTCGAGCGCAGCGATGGCGGCGTCGTCGGCAGTGACGTCGCTTCCCGCATCGGCGCTCGCCGTCTCGGTTGCCGGCTGTTCGTCGACGGTCGCGGGGGTGCTGACGTTCGTCTCTCCGGAGTTGTTGCAGCTCGGGAGGAGCACGGCCAGGGTGAGTGCGGCGAAGGACAGACGGCTGAGCATCGGAGGGGCCTCGCGGTAGGGGATGACAGGACTCAGACGATACGCAGGGCCGTGGCGCTTCACCAGCTTCAGGGCCCGGTGGTGGGTGCGGCGGCCCAGCCGTCGCGGCGGGCGTCACCGACGGCGTGGAGCTGGCCCGTGGCGGCGTCGAAGGCGATGGAATGGGCCGCGCCGAGGGTGCCGCGCAGGGGGTTCGCGGCCACATCGAGCTCCACGACGCGGTGCCCGCGCTGGCGCAGGGCCGCGATCGTGGCGGCGTCGAACCGGTTGGCTTCGAGGGAGACTTCGTCCGGCCACCAGCTGTGGTGCATGCGCGCGCCGGCCACTGCGGCGTCGAGCGGCATGTCCTGGGCGACGACGCGCAGCACCATCTGGAACACCGTGTTGATGATCGTGCGTCCGCCGGGGCTGCCGGTGACGAGCACGACGCGTCCGGCCGTGCCGTCGTCGTGCGCAGGCTCGGCCACGATGGTCGGTGTCATCGACGTGAGCGGTCGCTTGCGCGGGCCGGCGATGTTGGGAAACGTGCCGATGTGTCCGGTGGTCGTCGTCGTGCCGGGAATGCGGTTGAAGTCGCGCAGCTCGTTGTTGAGCAGGATGCCCGTCGATCCGGCGACGGCCTTGCTGCCCATCATCGCCTCGAGCGTGATCGTGATCGACACGGCGTTGCCCTGTCCGTCGACGACCGAGAGGTGCGTCGTGTCGTTGCCTTCGGGGAGCTCGATCGGCGGACCGAACGACGCGCTCTGCGACGCGCTGTCGGGCTGGGCGCTGAGCGCGAGGTCCATGAGGTGCTCGGGCGCGAGCAGGTCGTCGACGGGCACGGACACGTGGTCGGGATCTGCAAGCCAGCGCGCGCGGTCGGCGAACGCTCGGCGCGCGGCCTCGGCGCGCATGTGCAGCGAGTCGACGTCGTCGAGCGGCGTGCGCGTGGCACCGAACATCTCGAGCATCCCCGTCATCTGGGCCAACGCCACGCCACCCGAAGACGGCGGCGGCATCGAGATGACGTCATGACCGGCGAAGGCGAAACGGATGGGTTCGCGCTCGACGGCTTCGTAGAGCGCGAGGTCCTCACGGCTCATGAGTCCACCGCCTTGTTGGATCGCCGACACGAACTCGTCGCCGAGGGGGCCTTCATAGAAGACATCGGCGCCGAACGTCGCGATCTGTTTCAGCGTCCGAGCGAGGTCTTCCTGGACGAGCAGCGCTCCGGGTCGCAAGGCGTGCCCCGCGTCGTCGAGGAAGATCGCGGCACTCGTCGGAATGGCGGCCAACTCGCGCTCGCACGCGGCGAGCCATGCGGCGAGGTTTGCGCTGACGACGAAGCCTTCCTCGGCGAGGCGCGCGGCCGGTTCGACGAGCCGGCGCCACGGCAGAGAGCCGTAGTGACGGTGCGCGTACTCGAGTCCGCGCAGCGTTCCCGGTGTGCCCGTGCAGAGCCACGGGTGGAGCGCACTGTCGGGGTCGTAGAGACCGTGCTCGTCGAGGAACATCGAAGGTGAGGCCGCGAGCGGGGCCGTCTCGCGCGCGTCGATCGATGTGGCCGCGCCGTCGGCGAAGCGCGCAACGAGGACGCAGCCGCCGCCGATGTTGCCCGCCGGCGGGAACGTTACGGCGAGCGCCAGCGCGCTGGCGATCGCTGCGTCCACGGCATTGCCGCCGTCGGCGAGAACCTGTGCACCCACTTCGGCGGCGTGGCGATCGACGCACGCGACGGCACCGTCGGTCGGCGCTGCCCAGACGGCCGGCGCGACCTGAACCGGGCGCGACGTGACGCAGCCCGTGAGGACGATCAACCAGCCGAGGGCGAGGTACCGGACCGGGCTATTCGTCATGCGGGTGAGCTCCAATGTGAGAGGCGCCATCGTCGAGGCTCGGCCGCGCCGTCTCAAGAGGGCCATGGTCGGAACGCTCGTTTCAGTTGTCCCGTCCTCGCGTCGATTCGGAGCAGTCCCCCTGTTGAGACTCACGCTTGAACCCACGCCTCGTTCCACCGCGCCGCCGCCGCCTCGTTCCTTCGGGACGCCGGGGATGCCTTTCCCTGTCGGGCCCGCGCATCGACGACCTCCGTTGCGACGTGGCCGCTTCGGCGTGCTGCGCGATCCCGATCGTGGCGGGGCGGGACCTCGTGTGCGAGCGGCCGACGATCGAGCACCTCAGCGCCGGCGGCTATCGCATCCGAGCCCGTGCGCGCCTCGACCCCTTCGGTCCGCTGATCGGTCAGGTCGTTCTGCGCGCCTCCGTCGTCGACGCCAGCGGGGCCACGCTGATCGGCAACGGCTTGCCGGTCGACGACACACTCGCCGTGCTCGTTGCCGAGGGCCGCGACCTGCGCGCCGAGGTGACGATCGCGGCCTCCTCGTGCCTCGCCGGCGTGCTGGCGTCGCGGCTCGGTTTGCGCCTGTCGATCGCCTGGGTGGCTCGCCCCGACGATGCGGCGGCCGCCACGTGGTTCCGCGACTGTTGATCAAATAGTCTGGACAAGGGCAGTGTTCGCGTTATCCCTGGACCTTCCTCCAAGGATGGACGTCGCATGTCTGAGACCAGCACGACCCCCATGTCCTGTTCGTCCGACGCCACGGCCTTTTCGGTCGGTCGTGTCGCCGAGCTCACCGGGATCGCTCCGGCCACGCTCCGCATCTGGGAGCGTCGCTACGGCGTGCCCGTTCCCGTGCGGCTTCCGTCGGGTCACCGGCGCTACACCGGCGACCAAGTCCGCTGGCTGCGGCGCGTGGGGGAGGCGCTCGCGCTCGGCGCGCGCCCCGGCACGATCCTGCGCGGCACCGAGCAGGAGCTCGAGCGCTTCCTGCAGGGTGGCGATGACGCGATCACGCCCGACGAGGTGCGCGGTTGGCTCGATGCGATCCTGCGCTTCGACGCCGACGAGCTCGTGCAGAGCCTGAACGATGAGCTGCGACAGGGCGACACGGCGGCTGTGCTCGAGAACAAGGTCGGGCCGCTGCTGACGTCGATCGGTCGCGCATGGGTCGACGGCGAGCTCGGCATCAGACACGAACACTTCGCGACACGCGTCATCGAAAACGTCCTGCGTAGCGTGCGGCAGACCGTCGCTGACACCGAGCGCGACGACCCGCTGTCGGGCCCGATCCTGCTCGCGACGATGACGGGTGAACGCCATTCCCTCGGACTCGATCTCGTCGAGCTGTGCTGCGCTGTCCAAGGAGTCGCGACGCGCAACATCGGCACCGATCTCCCGCCCGAGGAGATTGCGCTCGCTGCCGCCGAACTCGACGCAGTCGCCGTCGTGCTCAGCGTCTCGTCGGCCAACAGCGGCGTGGGAACGGACGCGCTCATGATCGATCTCATGAACGGGCTGCCCGACGGAGTTCCACTGCTTGCTGGCGGGAGTGGCGTGCGTCGCGGTCGCCGTGGGCCGCGCGGTCTCGTCGTCGTGCAGACGCTGCGCGACCTGCGCGCGTGGGTCGAGAAGAAGGCCGCGAAGGCCGCGGGGCGCCAAGCGTGATACCCGATCGCTACGAACGTCGAGCGACGTTCGCGGCAGCGCAGGACAACCTGTTCGCGTGGCACGAAGCGCCCGGCGCTCTCGAGCGACTCATGCCACCCTGGGAGAACGCGCGCGTCGTGCGACGCGACGCCGGGCTCGAACCGGGAGTGCGCGTGCATGTGCGCCTGAAGCTCGGCCCTTTCTGGCTTCCGTGGGACGCCGAACACGTCGCCTTGGATCGCCCGCATGCCTTCGAGGACATCCAAGCGCGCGGGCCCTTCAAGACGTGGCACCACACGCACCGCTTCACGGCCATCGATGACGCTCACACCGAACTGCACGACGACGTGCGCTACGAGCTCCACGGTGGGGCGCTCGGGCGTCTCGCCGGCGGCGCGATCGTGCGCGCCAAGCTCGAGCGCATGTTCGCGTTCCGGCATCGCGTGCTGACACGCGACCTCGCGCGCCATGCGAACACCACCACGCGGCTCCGCATCGGAGTGACGGGCAGCTCGGGCCTGATCGGCGAGGCGCTCTGCGCGTTCTTGACGACGGGCGGCCACTCGGTCGTGCGCCTTGTCCGGCGTGCTGCGCGCGGGGATGACGAGGTGCCTTGGGACCCCGCGCGCGGGGTCGACGACCCTGCGCGTCTCGAAGGGCTCGACGGTTTCGTGCACCTCGCCGGCGAGCCGATTTCGGCCCCGCGCTGGAGCGAGGCTCGGCGGCGTGCCATCGACGAGAGCCGCGGTCCGGCCACCGAGCGCCTCGTCGACGTGCTCGCTGGACTCGATGCGCCGCCGCGCGCCTTCATCGCAGCCTCGGGCATCGGCGCCTACCGACGGACGGACGACGGAGCTGTTCGCGATGAAAGCAGTCCGATCGACAGCTCGACGTTCCTCGGCGGCGTCGCCGCCCGTTGGGAGGCGGCCGCGGCGCGGATCGAGGCAGTCGGCTCTCGGCGGGTTTCGCTGCGTCTCGGCGTCGTGCTCTCGCCGCGCGGCGGGGCGCTCGCGCGCCTTCTCCCGCCGACACTCTGGGCGTTCGGCGGACGTCTTGGCGCAGGCACGCAGCGCTGGAGCTGGGTTTCGCTCGACGACGTGCTGGGCGCAATCCACCACGCCTTGATCGACGACGACCTGCACGGTCCCGTCAACGTCGTGGCGCCCGCGCCGACCGCGCAAATCGACGTCGCCCGCACGCTCGCGCGCGTCGTGCGGCGCCCCGCAGTCCTCCCCGTGCCGGCGGGTGCCCTGCGCGCCCGGCTCGGCGAACGCGCCGGCCCGCTGGTCCTCGACGACCTCGCCGTGCGCCCGACGCGTCTCCTCGAAGCCGGCTTCGTCTGGCAGGACGCCGATCTCGAGGGAGCCCTTCGTCACATGCTGGGGCGTGTCGAGGCGCCGCCGTGACGTCCGAAGTGCTCGTGGTCGTCCACGCCGCCGCGACGTGGTTCATGACCGGCCTCATCTGGTTCGTGCATGTTGTCCACTACCCGCTGTTCGCAGCCGTCGGGGACGACGCCTTCGTCGGGTACGAGCGCCGCCACGTCCAGCGCACATCGTGGGTGGTGGGGCCGCCCATGGTCACCGAGTTGACCGCGACTCTCTGGCTCGTTGCGATCTCTCCGTCGCTGCTCACGTGGATCGGAGTTGCACTGCTGGTCGTGGTCTGGGGGACGACCTGGGTGCTCGCCGTGCCGCGCCACGCCGAACTCGAGCGCGGGTTCGACGAGCGCGCCCATGCGCGCCTCGTGTCGTCGAACATCGTGCGCACCCTGGCATGGACGGCCCGCTCCCTCGTCGCTGCGGCGCTGCTGTTCGCGTGATTGATCGCGCGTCGCCCGCTCACGAGCGAGGCCCCGAGCTCGCGTGATGCGAACTCGAGGCCTCGTCGAACGATTCGACTCTCAGGTGAGAGACCGAAGCGTCAAGACATCACTTCAAGCCGACCGGCGGAGTCGTCGGCGGGCAGTCGACGAGGTCGACGTTGATGTCTCCCGTGACTGCCGTGGGAAGCATCGGGCCCGACGTCGGCTGCGACGTCGTCGTGACCGTGAGCCAACCGCTCGCGCCGAAGTTCACGTTCTTGTTGTTGGCACCTTCACCGACCTGGAAGGCCGGGCCGACACCATCAAGCTGGAGCGCCGCTCCGTCGAGCGAACCGAGACCAGTGGCCGTACCACCCCACGTGGTGTAGTAGCGCCACGTGGTCGTGTCGACCATCCCGGGGCCGTAGCAGGTCGGGTTCAGCTCCTGCTTCGGGCTGCCGGCCGGCACGGGCGAGCCCGGCTCGACCAAACCGCTGAAGTCGATGCAGATGTCGAACTGCGCACTCGGGTTCGTCGTGCTGCGGACGATGCCCTTCAGCGTGGCCGTGCCATCGAAGAACTCCGTGAACTCGCCGTCCGGCATGAACGTGAAGTTGCCACCGATGCCGAGCGTTGCCGTCGCGAGGATGCCGGTTGCGCAGTCGTCCGGAACTGCGCGGACTGCGCAGAGGCGTTCGAAGCAGTCGGCCGGATCATCACATGCATCGGGGATGCCGTCGCCATCACAGTCGGGCTGGCATTCGTCCGGGACGCCGTTGGCGTCACAGTCTTCGCTTGTGCCCGAGGCGATGTCGCACTCGTCAGGAATGCCGTTGTTGTTGCAGTCGGCGCTCGTGCCGCTGCTGATGTCGGTCGTGTCGGGGACGCCGTTGGCGTTGCAGTCCGGCGCGAAGATGATCGCGTCGATGCCGCCCGAACCGTTGATCTCGATCACGAGGCGTTCGACGCCGACGACCGAGAAGTTCGAGACCTGGACGCCGTTGTCGCCCGGGTTACCGAGGTTCTGCGAGGCGAGCAGCACGCCACCGGGGCCGAAGAAGTTGGCCGTCTCGAGACCTTCACTCGGCTCGAAGTCGATCACCGTGATCGAGCGGATGTTGACGAGGCCGATGGCCGAGAAGTCGAACGTCACCGACTGGTTGGACTCGGCAGCATCGTCAGGCACGTCGATGAAACCGTCGTTGTCGAAGTCGTCGAGGTTGTCAGCGAGGATGAGGATCTTCTCGAGCGCGAACGTGTTCGGGAAGGGATCGCCGAGACCACCGCCCGTGCCCATGCCCGGGCCGCCGAAGTCGACGTTCGGCGAGCCGAGGTCGAAGTCGCCACCCGTCGGGTTGGACGAGTCGAAGATGATGGCCGAGTTGACCGCGCCGAGCGACGGCGTGGAGCCCTCGACGAGCACGGGGCCGAGGCCGCCGGCGCTGAAGACCTGGCTGACCTTCTCGCCGGTCTGCTTGTTCTCGAAGTCGATGACGTCAATGCTGCCGCCAAAAGCGACGTTCGGCGTGTCGATCTTTGAGCGGCCGCTGCCGGTACCGGCGAGCTGGGCGCTGGCATCGCCAGCGAAGAGCGCGCCGAGGAGCACTGGAGTGATCCAGCGCGAAGATGTGTTGAACATGAGGTGGTCCCTAAAATCTCAGAGGTGGATGCGCGGTGTGGTTTGACAGCAAACTGTCCTGACCCAAGATCCACGTCCCGCGACGGCATACTTTAGCGGAGCTATTGCTACGGCGCACGCTCCTTGCAGCCGGATCATCCCCAAGAGCGGTATTCGGAACGCTCACGAAGCCGTGGGTTGACGCTGCCGATGCTCCCTCACGTGTCGCCGAGCCCTCGCGACCCGTAACCCCGCCATGCACAGCCCTGGCGTTGCAGAACGCGGGCCCTGCGCTCACGTGGCGTGAACGCAGGGCCCGGAACACAGTTGCAGGCGGGTCGTCGTGAACGACGACGATCCCTCAGTGCACTTACTTCAGGCTGGCAGTCTTTGCCGGCGGGCAGTCGACGAGGTCGACGTTGATGTCGCCCTCGAAGAACTCGGGCAGCATCATTCCCGAGGTCGGTTGGGCCGTTGTTGTGATCTCGAGCCAACCACTGGCACCGAAGTGGACGTTCTTGTTGTTGGCACCGTCGCCGATCTGGAACGCCGGGCCGACCCCGACGAGCGCGAGAGCGGCACCGTCGACCGGACCGCGGCCGGTCGCCGTCCCGGCCCATGCCGAGTAGTAGCGCCATGTCCCGCTGTCGATCGTGCCGCCGTTCTCGACGTAGCAACTCGGATCGAGTTCCTTCTTCGGGCTCCCTGCCGGCGGGAAGTCGACGTCGCCGGGTTCGACCTTGGCTGCGAAGTCGATGCAGACGTCGAACTGCACGGTCGGGTCGATCGTGCTCTGCACGAGTCCCTTGAGTGTGGCCGAGCCATCGAAGAACTCCGTGAACTCACCGGTGGGGACAAACGTGAAGTTGCCGCCGATTCCGAGCGTCGACGTCGCGAGGATGCCCGTCGCGCAGTCGTCGGGTACGGCGCGCACTGCGCACAGACGGTCGAAGCAGTCCGTCAAGTCGTCGCAGGTGTCGGGGATGCCGTCCATGTCGCAGTCGGGCTGGCACTCGTCCGGAACACCGTCGTCGTCGCAATCTTCGCTGAGTCCCGACGCGATGTCACACTCGTCCGGGATGTTGTTCTCGTTGCAATCTGCGCTCGTCCCCGTGTTGATGTCGATCTCGTCGGGGAAGCCATTGCCGTTGCAATCGCGGGCGAAGGCGATGGCGTCGATTCCGCCGGATCCGTTGATCTCGATCGTGATCGACTGAACGCCGCCGATCGAGAAGTTCGAGATCTGCACGCCGTTGTCGCCCGGGTTCCCGAGATCGCGCGAATCGATGAGGACGCCGCCTGCGCCGAAGAAGTTCGCGATCGGCGGGTTCTCGCTCGGTTCGAAGTCGATCACGGTGATCGAGCGGATCGCGACGAGGCCGACGGCGCTGAAGTCGAAGCGCATCAGTGAGTTGTTCTGGTCGGCATCGTCGGGGTCGTCGATGAGGCCGTCGTTGTCGGCGTCGACGAGATCCTCGGCGAGGATCAGGATGTTGCCGAGCGCATTCTCGTTGGCGAAGGGGCTGCCAGCGCCGCCTGCTGCGCCGACACCGGGGCCACCGAAGTCGACGTTCGGCGAGCCGAGGTCGGGGTCGCCGCCCGTGGGGTTCGACGAGTCGAAGATCAACGCCGTGTTCGCCGCACCGAGCGAGGGGGTTGTGCCTTGGACGGCGACGGGGCCGAGCCCGCCCGTGCTGAAGAGTTCCGAGACGATCTCGCCGGGAGTGTTGTTCTCGAAGTTGATGACGTCGTTGGCGCCGCCACCGAGCACGACGCTCGGCGCGTCGACTTGCGACTGTGCGCGATCGTTGCTTGCCAACTGCGCACCAGCATCGTGTGCGATGAGTACGCCAAGGAGAGCTGGGATTGCCCAGCGACGCGAGGTCTTGATCATGATTGAAGTCCCTTGTTCATCGTTGGTGTGTGCGAACAGCGGGGGCGCCAAGATGCATCCCTACTGAAATCCGCTGCCCGTGAAGGAGACCTTAACCACTACGCACAATCTCAGAAAAGCCTTTCAGAATAGAGCGAAACGCTTAGGAGGATTGCACAATCCAGATGTAGTTTTTACATCTCGCCACGTCTGCCAGACGGCGTCATGCGTCGAACAAAGACGGCTTGGAGTAACGCTCGATGTACTCCCTCACCTTCACCTTGCGTTTCGTGTTGGCGGACGTCATGTAGCGCAACTTGCCGTAGATCGGGCGCTCCGGACCCCACGCGCGGTCGTACCGACCAAGCACCCAGAAGATCCCGGAGTATGAGTTCGGGTCGCGACCATCGAGGGCGTAGCGATTGTTGAGCTCGATGAGAACGTCGCGCGCCTCGCCGACCGAGCGCGTCCAGGCGATGACGTTCTTGCCCCAGAGCATGCGCAGGTAGTTGTGAATGCGTCCCTCGGCGACGAGCTGGCCCTGTGCGGCGTTCCAGAGGTCGTCGTGGGTCTGGCCGGCGTCGAGCTGCTCGAGCGTGTAGAGCGTCTCGCGTGGGTCGTCGGCATGCTCGGCGATCGTCTTGCGCGCCCAGTCGGGGAGCGATGCGAGAGCGTCGTAGTCGTCGGGGCGGTGCCAGCAGAAGTTGTGACCGATCTCGCGCCACGTGATGGCTTCGTCGAGGAACGCCTCGGCGGACGGGCTCCTTCCCCACCAGCCGGAACGCTTGCCCGCGGTGTCGGACGAGAGGTCGCGCGGTGTCCAGCTCTCGCGTTCCGCGAGGCGCTCGAAGACCTCGTGAATCGAGATGTGGCCGAAGTGCAGAGCCGCGGAGAGTTCACTCGCGACAGCGTCTTGAGGCTGATTGCGGTCGTCGGCATAGCGAGCGAGCCGCTCGTCGAGGAATACGTTGAGGCGTTCTGTCGCGGCCTCGGCACCGCCGCGTTCGCGCGACACGACGCGTACCGTGTGGTCGATCGGCAGCGCGGAAAGCAGCTCGGCGACGGCGTCTTCGTTGCGGTCGTGGCGCGGGACGGCATCGAGCACGGCGGCGCACGGCGGCCAGCGTTTCATGACCGTGTCATCGATCGCGGCGATGCGGCTGGGCAGGCCGTCGGCATCGAGGGGCTCGGCGAGCGGCACTTCCTCGAGGTGCGGCGGGAGATTCTTCTGGAGGAACCGACGGAACGCGTAGGCCGTCGGGAAGGTCGTCTCCGTCGCGGCGAGGGGGAGCATGCCGACGCTGTCGACGGCCTCGACGCGCACGTCGAGTTGCTCGGCGGCCGCCGTGACCATGCGCGGGATGAAGAAGCACGGGAAGAGATCCGTGACGACCACCGCCGCATCGCCCGCGAGCGCCTTCAGGAGTCCCTTGCCGGCGCCTGCCTCGGGTTCGACATAGGGGAAGTACGTGACGCCGGCCGCATCACAGGCACGCGCGTTGTCGATCATGCCCTCGAGAACGAAGGCGTGGAATCGATCCGACGCCCACTCGTAGCCCGCTCGCAGCGGTTCGAAGACGACCAGCGGCAGGCCGAGGTGGCGAGCCCACTCGACGGCCCGTTGCAGGCCGAAGTGGTAGCGCGTGCGGCGCTGCGCAACCATCCAGTACAGGACGTAGCCTGCACCCTCACGCGTGGGGGCGTCGTTGCAGCGGCGGATTCGAAGAGCCGGGACGTCGAGGGTCAAGAACGCTTCTCCGGGCAGACCGTGCGGACGTGTGACTCACCGTGCGCGAACGTTCGCGCGTTCGGTGATGTGTCGACCATGCCCGGCCAAAACGCTCGTGATAGCGTCGGCGCGGCGACGTGCCAGGCGGCCCAGGCTTGACGCGCACGCTGCGGCAGCGGAGTCTCAGGCGCGGCAGCGTGTCGAGAAGTCTTCGATGCCTGACGTCGGGCAGCTTGGCGAGCGCACTTCGTGTTGAGTGCCTCGGCAGGTGCCGTGCGCGTCGCGGGCGTCGTGTCGTCCTCTCGAGGTGTGGCCGCGGGGGTGGCTCGAGGAGCGAACGATGAACGATGCGCGTGCGATCAGGTGGCTCGGTGCCATGACGGTCGCGGTGATGGGCATGGTCACGATGAAAGCGGCTGCAGCCGAGGACGTTCTCGGCTGGGCCCAGACGGTGTGGGGCCCGGGCGGGCGGACGGTCGTCCAGGCGCCGGCGGCCGCCTTCGCGCTCGAGGAGGGCGAGGTCTGGCACCCGGCCGCAGCGCTCGACGTCGCGCTGACGACGTTCGACGGTGTCATCGAGATGCCGGATGTCGACCGCTACCGCTTTCGTGTCGACGTGGAGGGCGGCGCGGTCTCGATCGTCGTGCGCGGCGGCGCGGCGCCCTACGAGTCGCGACTCGTGGCCGCCGACGAGCTCGCGACGGCTTACGTTCCGCTGCCCGATGGGGACGTCCGTCTCACGCTCCGGTTCCATCGACGCGGCAGCGGGCCGGCTCGCATGCGCACGCGCTGGGAACGCTCCGAGGACGTCGGGCGCTTTCCCGTCAGCCCCTTGCTCGGTCACGAGGTGCGCGTTCCAGACGAGTTCGTCGACGACGTGCGTGCCAGCTCGTCGGTCGCGACGGGACGCGCGCTGCTCGAGTCGAAGGGCTGCGTGAGCTGTCATGCGCCGGCCGCGGGTGAAGTCTGGAGTGCCCTATCGCACGACGGCTTCGGTGAACACGCGCTCTCGATGTCGGCTTGGATCGCAGACGGCACGTCGCTGCACGGTTCGCTCGGGATGACGATTCCCCTGTCGCGCGACGAACGCACGGCGCTCGCGACGTTCCTCGCGCACGGCCCCGTCCCCGCGCGCGTTGATGAAGGTCGTGCACTGTTCGACAGCGTCGGCTGCGTGGCATGCCACGGTCCCTTCGAATCGATCGGCGCATCACCGCCAGGCGCCCGGCACCCGCTCACACCCTCGGCGACATGGACGGGGGGGCGGCTGCTCAATGCCCTCGTCGATCCGGAGCAACACCTGCCGCTCGACATCACGGTGGACGAGGCGGACGCGCTCGGGGCGGCGCTGGCCGGGCGTGGCGGATTCGACGTCATGGGTGACGCCGAGGCCGGGGCGCGGCTGTTCATTGAGGTCGGATGTGCGGCCTGTCACACGGCGCTCGACGGGAGCACGCAGCGCCCGGACGTCACAGCGCTCGCCGATCTCACGGGTTCGGGCGGGTGCCTTGCGGGCAACGCCGGAAATGCGCCGCAGTTCACGCTGACAGCAGACGAACACGCGGCACTCGGCGCGGCACTCGCCGTCTCGGCGACCTGGTCGCCACACGTCAGCCCGGCCGACACGCTTCAGCGCGCGTTGCACCGACACGACTGCCTGTCGTGCCACGTGCGCGACGGTCGCGGCGGTCCACCAGCCGAGTGGCGCGCGGCCTTCACGACGGTCGACGAGGATGTCGACCTCGGCGACGAGGGGCGTCTCCCGCCCGATCTCTCGGACATCGGCTCGCGCATGACGACGCACGCGCTGCGTCGCGTCCTCGTCGAGGGCCACCGCGCGCGCCCGTGGATGTCGACGCGCATGCCTCTGTACGGCGAGTCGGCCGAAGGCCTCGCCGAGCTGTTCACGCGCTCGGCCGGGCTGTGGCCCGACGCCCCGGAGGCGTGGCCAGGCGTCGATGACGAGGCCGTGCTCGCAGGCCGCGAGCTGGTGGGTACCGAGGGCATGAACTGCATCAGCTGTCACCTCTTCGGTGACCGCGACCCGGCGGGAACGCCTGGCCTGCACCTCGACGGCATGGCCGAGCGCATGCGCTACGAGTGGTTCACGAACTGGATGTCCGACCCGCAGCGCATGCGGCCGGGCACGCGCATGCCGGCGTTCGGTGAGGCGGGGCACAGCTCGATCGAGTCGCTCTACGACGGCGACTTCGGGCGTCAGGTCGATGCGCTCTGGGCCTACCTGTCGCTCGGTGAGTTCGCCCCGGTGCCGGCGGGGCTCGAGGCACCGGCCGGTGTCGTGCTCGATGTCGGCGAGCTCCCGCGCGTGGTCCGGACGTTCCTCGACGATGCCGGCTCGCGCGGCATCGCGGTCGGCTATCCGGTCGGCGTGCACGTGGCTTACGACGCCGGGTCGGCGCGCTTCGTCTCCGCCTGGGAAGGCGCCTTCCTCGACGCCTCGGGCGCCTGGGCCGCGCGCGGGGGCAACGTGAGCGGCGGGCGCGGGCCGCTCCTCTGGGAAGCAGACGATGGCCCGCCGATCGTCGTCACATCATCCGACGTCGCACCCGACGACGACGTACTCGACGCCTGGACGTCCGCGCGACGCTTCGCCGGCTACCGCCTCGACGACGACGGCGTGCCGACCTTCTACACGCGCGCCGACGGCGGTGTGCGTCTGGGCGAGCGGCTTGTTCCCGACGTCGGTGCGCGGCGCCTGCGACATACGTGGGTCTTCCCCGACAGTCTGGCCGATACCCAGCGCGTCTGGCTCCGCACGGCGGACGGCTGGGAGCCCATCGAACCCGAGCGCGCCCGCGCCGGCATCACGACGGAGATCGACTGGTGAATGTCACGAACCCGATGCTGGTCCTCGCCCTCGCCTGCGCGACGGCGGACTCGACGGCGCAATCCGAGGAGTACGTCGGCTCGGCGCGCTACGTGCGCCTGGAGACACGCGAGGCGACGCGCGATGCCGTGCTCGAAGCCCTCGGGCAGGGCGGCGTGACGTGGGGGCGCGGGGCGATGATCACGCCCTTCCCCTACGCGGGTCACGACACCGGCGACCTCGCGACGCCGCATGCTCCTGAACGCGAACTGGCGCTGATGACCGCCGGCGGCCCGGGGCCGGACCTCACGCTCTCGCACTTCGGGAAGAACGGCGCCGAGGCGACGTGGCGCGAGCTCGGGGAGTTCGTCGACATCCCGATCGATCTCCACGTCGGTGATGACCCCGAGTGGCAGGACGAGGCGACGGCCTATGTCTATGGCACCGTCACGGCCGCCCAGGACACCGCGCTGCCCGTCACGATGGGCTCCGACGACGGACTGCGTTTCTGGCTCAACGGTGAGCTGCTCGTCGACGCCGACGTCGACCGCGGTCTCGATCCCGAAGCCCATGCGCTGACGCTCGAACTGAAGGCCGGCGTCAACCACATGCTCGCCAAGATCACCGAGGGCCAGGGCGGCTGGCAGTTCCAGATCAACTCACGCGATCCGCTCGACCCACTCACCGACACGCAGCTGCACTACTTCCTCGACCGTGACTTCCCACCGAACGAGGAGCGCAGGCACTACCACGTCTTCAGTTTGCCGGTGCCCGACGACGTCGTGCTCGAAGTGGGCGGCCTCGCGTTCCTGCCCGACGGACGTCCGCTTGCTGCGACGCGCCGCGGTGACGTCTGGCTTGTCGACGGCGCCTACGCCGAGCCGCCCTTCGCCGCGACGTTCGCGCACTTTGCACGGGGGCTCCACGAGCCGCTCGGTCTCGCCGTGATGTCGCGCGACGGACAGCCCTCCGTCTACACCGTCCAGCGCTCGGAGCTCACGCGTCTCACCGACGTCGACGGCGACGACGTGGCCGACTGGTACGACACGGTCACCGATGGCTGGGGCCTCTCGGGCAACTACCACGAGTTCGCCTTCGGACCGAAGATCGACAAAGACGGCAACTTCTGGGTGACGCTCAACGTCGGCTTCTGCGGCGGGCTCGGCAAGTCGACGGTGATCTGGCGCGGCTGGGCGCTGAAGATCACGCCCGACGGCGAGATCACACCCGTGTGTGACGGGCTGCGCTCACCGAACGGCATCGGCGACCTCCCGAACGGCGAGATGTTCTATGTCGACAACCAGGGCGACTACGTCGCGACGAGCCGCCTTTCGCACCTTGCGCCGAACTCGTGGCACGGTCATCCGGCGAGTTTGCACTGGCGCGACGATGTCGACCTCGAGGCCGACGAACGCCCCGCGCGCATGCCGGCATCGGTCTGGTTCCCGTACCGCAAGATGGGGCAGTCGACGGCTGACATCGCGCGCGACGACACCGGCGGTCGCTTCGGTCCGTTCGAGGGCCAGCTGTTCGTCGGCGACCAGACGCTCGCGACGGTGATGCGCGTCTCGCTCGAGCAGGTCAACGGTCACTACCAAGGCGCGTGCTACCCGTTCCTCGAAGACCTCGACTGCGGCGTCAACCGCGTGGCGTTCGCGCCCGATGGGTCGATGTTCGTCGGCCAGACGGACCGCGGCTGGGCGTCGGTCGGGCGCAAGCGGTACGGCATGCAGCGCATCGCCTACAACGGCACGCTGCCTTTCGAGATCCACACGATGGCGGCCCGCTCGGACGGCTTTGAACTCACCTTCACGGACGACGTCGATCCCGCTTCGGCCAGCGATCCTTCCTCGTACCGCATGACGAGTTACACCTACGAGTACCACGCCGACTACGGCGCGCCCGAAGACGCCACCGAGGACGTCGAGATCGAGTCGGTCGAACTCACGTCGCCACGCTCGGTGCGCTTGCGCGTCGGTGATCTCCGCGCGCCGAACTTCGTGTACGAACTCCACGCCGAAGGCGTTCGCCACGCGACGAGTGACCGCGGGCTGCTGCACCCGGAGGCCTACTACACGTTGATCGAAGTGCCCGGCTCACCGTGACGCACGCGACGACGCTCGCCCGACGAGCCAGGTGCCAGTGAGCCGAGTGAGGAACCTTCGAGAGCACGAAGGCCGCTTGCCGACGACTGCGTGACGCGCCCGCCGGCGGGCACTGGCGTGTTCGCTTCGCCGCCGGCCTCGTCAGGCCGGCAGGTGATCCTTGAGCCGCGCGACGACGACGTCCGTGAACTCGTCGGTGTTGAGCTTGCCGCCGAGGTCGCGCGTGCACTCGCCGTCGGCGATCGCGCCGAGGAGCGACAGGCGCAGGGCATGTCCGATGTCGTAGCGATCGATGTGGTCGAGCAGCATGCCGAATGCGAGCAGCACGGCCGTCGGGTTGGCGATGTTCAGGCCCGCGATGTCGGGGGCGGTGCCACCGGCCGGGTCGAACATCGCGATGTCGATCTCGCGGTTCTCGGTGAACGAGTAGTTGCCGCTCGCACCCGTGCCGAGGCTGCCGACGAGCCCCGACGCCATGTCGGAGAGGAAATCGCCGTACTCGTTGAGCACGAGGACGACCTGGTAGTGCTGCGGGTGGAGGATGATCTTGGCGAGCAGCGCATCGAACAGCTCGACGTCGTGGCGGACGTCGTCGTTGGTGGCGTGCAGCCCCTTCACGACCGACTCGAAGAGACCGTCGGTCTGCTTCTGGATCGTGTGCTTCGAGGACGACGTGACGCTGTAGCCCTTCTTGCGGGCGAGGTCGAAGGCGAACGCTGCGGCCTGGGCGCAAGGCTCACGCTCGACGATGCGCATCGACACGGCGGCGTCGCGGCCGACCATCATGCCGGGGTCGTCGTACGTGCCACCCGTCGCGACACGCACGATGTGGAGGTTCACATTCTCTTTGAAGTTCGACGAGATGCCCTTGATCGAGATCGCCGGCCGGTAGATCACGCTGAAGCCGCAGCGGCGTCGGATGAGCGCGTTCGGACTGCGGTCCTTGGTGATCGTCGGGTACTTCAGTGCGAGCTTCGTGGCCCGCATGTTCTCCTCGGCCTCATCGATCGCCGCGTCGCCACGCGCCTCGCGTGACTCGAGGCTCCAGTCGACTTCGCGCCACTTGAACGAGATGGGAAGCGCGTCGGCGACGGTGTGAACAGATGCCTTCAGTTCCGGGCCGATCCCGTCGCCGAGGAGTTCGGTGATCTCGATGTCGCTCATCGTCTTCGTGGTCGTCCTCTGCGTGGGGCGGAAGGCCGATTTGGCTGCGTCGGCCGAACCGGACAGGGTAGGTGCTCCATGGCTCGACGGTCAACGCCTGACGAACAGCCCTTCGGGCACGGCGCCGCCGGCGAGCGGGTTCATCCCTCGCCTGACGGCACGGCGAGGTGCTCCTCGAACAACGAAAAGACGCGCCGATACTCATCGAGCCAGCTCGAGGCTTCACGGAAGCTGTGTGGCTCGATGGGGTACATCGCGACGTTCCAGTTTGTCTTGCCGAGTTCGATGAGTCGCTGAGTGAGACGAACGGTGTCCTTGAAGAAGACGTTGTCGTCGAGCATTCCGTGGCAGATCAGGAGCGGGGCGGCGAGACCCTCGGCGTACTCGATCGGCGAGCTGCGCAGGTAGGCGAGCGGGTCTTCGTCGGGCGTGTTCAGGATGTTGGCCGTGTACCAGTGGTTGTAGTGGGCCCAGTCGGTGACGGGGCGCAGCGCAGCGCCGGCCGCGAAGAGACCGGGCTCCGTGAAGAGCGCCATGAGCGTCAGGAAGCCGCCGTATGAACCGCCGTATGTTCCGACGCGCTCGGGGTCGACGTCGTGTTCGGCGACGAGGTAGTCGATCGCGTCGCGCAGGTCTTCGAGCTCGGGCTCGCCCATGCGGCGGTAGATCGCCGTGCGCCAATCGCGTCCGTAGCCGGCCGAGGCGCGGTAGTCGGGATCGAGAACGACATAGCCCGCACGCGTCAACACGGAGTGGAACATGAACTCGTGCGCGTAATCCGACCAACCCTTGTGCGCGTTCTGCAGGTAGCCGGCGCCGTGCGTGAAGATGACGGCCGCGCGCTTGCCGCGTGAGTCGCGCGTGAGATCGGCCGACTCGGGCGGCGGCAGATAGAGTCGCGACCAGATCGGCGCGTCGACAACGGATGAAGGCACGGGCACGATGCTCGGCACGGTCCACTCGATGGCGTCGAAGGCGGCTGTGGTCGACTCGGTGAGGCGGACGGCTTCGGCCTCGGCGTCGAAACGCTGTAGGTAGAGCTCGGGTGGGCGCAGGATCGCGTCGTGCCGGATCAGCAGTTGTGTCTCGTCCGGTGAGATGAAGACATCGTTGTGGCCGCCGAGGTGCGTGATGCGTGTCACCGTGGCGCCTGGCTCGCGTGCGTCGACGTCGCTCGAGACCCCGTAGAACGCAAGCTCGCCGGGGTGGTCCTTGTTCGCGCTGAAGTACGCCGTCGTTCCGTCGAGCGAGAAGCGAACGTCGGAGACCTCGAAGTTGCCCGCCGTGAGAGGGCGCAGCGCCTTGTCGCCTTCGAGCTCCGCGATCCAGAGATGGCCGAAGCCGCTCTCCTCCGTGAGAAACCAGAGATGCCGGCCGTCAGGGTGGAAGCCGATCTCGTTGAAGGGCCAGTTGATCCAGGCCGGGTCGTGTTCGTGGTGGACGACGCGCAGTGAGAACGGTGCGCCGCCGTCGGCTGCCTCGTCGTTGTCTGCGGTGTCGAGCACGATGATCCAGCGGTCCTTGTTGTCGACGCTGCGAAGCATCGCGGAGGCAAAGCGTCCGTCGTCCGACCAACGCAGATCGAGCACGCTCACGCCGCGAACTCGTTGCTCTTCGTCGTCGGGCTCTTCGCCAGCGCCCGCGGGGGCGCCGTCTTCGTCCGGCACGCTGGTGGCCGCGCGTGTCGACCAGAGATCGGCTGCCTCACGCGACTGGGTGCGAATCTCGGCCAGCGGATCGTCGCTGATGCCGGGGAGGTCCGAGAGGTCGATCGGGTGTGTCTCGCGCGTCGTGAGGTCGAGGAGTGCCAGTGACGCCGAAGGACGCGGGGCTGTGCCGACCAACGAGCGAACGGAGCGGGATGACGCATAGCCCGAGGCATCGACCCATTCGGGCATCGTGTCACGCCGACCGTCGGGCGAGGACTTCGGCACAGTCGAGGTGAGGATGAAGCGTCCGGTCGGCGCGAAGGCGAAGCGTCCGGCTCGCCGATCGCTGCCGAGGTGGAACGGTTCGGGCGCGCGCGTCGGGTCGGAACTCTCGAGGACCTTGCGCCGTTCGCGTGAGACGGTCGTGCGTTCCTCGCGTCGACGCACGATGTCGAAGAGCCGTCTCTGTTGTTGAACGAGAAACGGTTCGTCGACGTCTGGCTCGGCGACCTCGTCCGGCGCAGGCGCTTCGGACGACGAGAGCGTTGCAAGCTGCGCCTCGACGTTCGTCATCAGGTCGCGCATGAACACGTCGTCGCCGCGCCGGTAGGCGATGCGATCGTCACCGACGAGGAACTGCGGCCAACTCTCGAGAGCCACGGTGCGTGTCAGCTGCGTTTCGTTGCCGTCGCGCAGATTCTTGAGGAACAAGTCGCCGTGACGCGTGAACACCTTGTGCGAGCGATCGGAATCGAGGTGGCCGACGCGCGCGTCGACACGGTGGCGGTCTTCGTCGGCGACAGCGCTGACTTCTCCGGCGCGGGTGATCGCGAACAGGTCGCGCTCGGACGATCCTTCGCGCTTGCGCTCGAAGTAGATCAGCCGTCCGTCATCCGACCAGTACGGATTGAGCGGCGGGTTTCCGATCCAGTCGAGGTCGGCCATCGCGAGCTCGAGCGTCGGGATCGGCGAGACGTCGACCGGCCCGAGGATCGGCGCGTCTTGCAGGGGGACCGGGGCGGAGAAGACTGCGGGGACGGAGAGGACGGCGAGGAACGTGAGCGCAAGCATCGAGTCGGTTCGTCGGAGGGCAGAGCCTCCCAAACTAACGCCAGGAGCCTGTGGCGAAAGTGCTTTCGTCGGTGGTGCTACCGGCCGAGCCGACATCAAAGCGTTTAGCAGCCTGTTGAAGAACTGCTCCGAGTGCGACGTGCGTGACCGAGTGTGCCTGTACCCGTGTGGGAACGCAGGCGAATCAGTGGATTCGTCGAGGCTCTCGCGCTTGCACAGGCGTGCTCGGGTGCGTGCGGCGGGCCGGATGAGTTCTTCAACGAGCTGCTAGCCCGCGCTTCTGGCGACGATCTCCTGCGAACGCGCCTGTGCCCGTGTGGGCTGCGTTGGAACCGCACCTCTGATCCTCGACGGTCAATATGGGCCGATTCGCCTGCGTTCCGACACTCGCGCAGACACACTCGGTCACGCAGGGCGCACTGGGAGCAGTTCTTCAGCAGGCGGCAAGAGCGCAGGGGAATCGATGGATTCCTCGAGGTCTGGCCCTCACGAGCGAGGCGCCGAAGTCGGGCCGTCGAGCTAGGCCGTCGGTGCCATCTCGACGACGTCTTCGTAGAGCGTGTCACGCAACATCGGGGTGCGACCGGTTTCGTGAATCAGGTCCGTCATGTGTTCGGTCGTGAGACCCTGGGGCGTCTTGGCCCCCGCGTCGTGCGTGATGTGCTCTTCGACGACGGTGCCGTCGATGTCATCGGCTCCGAAGTGCAGCGCAAGCTGGGCGATCTTGATACCGACCATGATCCAGTAGGCCTTGATGTGCGGCATGTTGTCGATCATCAGGCGCGAGATGGCGATCGTGCGCAGGGCGTCGAGGCCCGTCGTCTTGCCGAGTCGCTCGAGCGGCGTGTTGTCGGGATGGAACACGAGCGGGATGAACTGCATGAATCCCTGCGTGTCGTCCTGGACTTCGCGGATCGTGACCATGTGATCGAGGCGTTCATCGGTGGTCTCGATGTGACCGAAGAGCATCGTGGCGTTGCTCTTGAGGCCTGCGGCATGGACGCGCCGCACGGCAGCGATCCACTCTTCGGGTGGGAGCTTGCCGTTGTAGAGCTTGCGGTGCACGCGCGGGCTCAAGATCTCGGCGCCGCCGCCGGGGCAGCTCTGCAGACCGGCGTCCTTGAGGTCGACGAGCACGTCGTCGAGCGACTTACCGGCGATCTCGGCGAGGTGGTTCAGCTCGATCATCGTGAAGCCCTTGATGTGCAGATTGGGCCTCGTGTCGCGAATCGTGCGCAGCAGCTCGAGGTAGTGCTCGTAGGGCAGGTCGGGGTTGATGCCGCCGACGACGTGCACTTCCTTCATCGTGTCCGTGAACTCGGCGAGCAGCTTCTCGCGCACGAACTCAGGGCTCATCACGACCGTGTCGGGCTCGTCGCCATCGCGCCGGAACGCGCAGAACATGCAGCGGTACTGGCACTTGTTCGTGTAGTTCAAGTGGCGGTTGTACGTGAAGGTCGCGCGGTTGCCGTTGCGCGTCTCGGTGAGGTAGTTGGCGAGTGCGCCGACGCCCGTGAGGTCGCGCGTCGTGAACAGCGTGCGCCCGTCGTCCATCGAGAGACGTTCGCCGCGCAGGACCTTGGCACGGATCGGGACCAGCTCATCGGCGATCTCGAGCAGACCGGCCGCCGACGCCGAGAACCCGTCCGTCGGGCCCGGGTTGGAGGGCGCGAGCGCGAACGGCGAGACGCCGAGCGGGATGGGTGAGAGGGCGTCGAGGTCGGCGAGAGTGGTCATCGGTTGGCGGGCGGGGAGGGGAGACGAGTCCGGGTACGATAGCGCGTGTCGCGCCGCGGCTCACGTCCTGGCCTCCGGTTGGTCAGCGACCGGCTGCGAGGATCATCTCGCGACGCCAGTTCCCCGGCGGCAGGGACGTCGTGACGGCTAGTTCGACCTGTTCGAGAAGGGTGTCGGCGAGGGTGTCGTGGCCGAGGGCTCGGTGCGCGCGGCCCAGCAGAAAGCGCGCGTCCAGGATGTCCGCGAAGTACGAGGCCGAATCGCCCTCGAACAGCGCGAGCGACGTCGCGAGGTCGTCCGCGGCGCGCTCGGCCTCGCCGTTCTCGAGCGCCGCCCAGGCGAGCACCATCCGCGCCCGCAGCGTCGCGGGATTCCGTTCGCCCTGGGCGCGCGTCTGAAAGTCGACGGCGGAGCGGGCCACCTCGCGGGCCTCGAGCTCCCACCCCAGACGGAGCAGCGTGCGCGCACGGTTCGTCAACGCCTCACCGCGATCCGGGTGGTCGTGTCCGTTCGGGAGCGTTGCGAGCTGTTGCTCGATGGACGCAAACGAGACCGCCGCGACTTCGAGGTCGCCGGCCGCGGCGAGTGATTCGGCGATGTTCATCTCGAGCCGCAGACGATCCTCGAGCGTCGCACATCGCGCGAGGTTGGCCCGAGCGAAGTCGGCGCCATCTTGACGTCCGTCGCCGACGGCACAGAGGGCGTCGCCGTAGAGGTTCGCGGTGCGGACGGCCTGCGCATCGAAGGTGTGTTGGTCCCACTCGCCTTCGCTCGCGATGACGATGTCGTAGGCGGCGCGCAGGTAGTCGGGGCCGAGTGCGTTGCCGTTCATCGTGAGGATCCAGCCCTCCCGCTCGAGCGCGTTCTTACGGAACGTGGCCGTGTCGGTTGGTGGCGCAGGGCGTCGGTGGTCCGACGACCAGCGCGTCATCCAGCCCTCGAGGTCGGCGAGGAATGCAGCCGGGGGGATGGAGCTGTCGGCGACGTGTCGGTCGAGCCGGTACTCCGAGAACTTGAGGCGTTGACTGGCTTCCATCTGGCTCGCGAGCGCCGCGTTGCGCTCACGGGTGAAGTCGAGGCCGAGTTTCGTGAGGCCGACGAGCGCGATGAGGATGCCGCACGTGACGGCGAGCGCGCCGCGGTGACGTCGCATGAACTTCAGCGTCCGATAGATCGTGCTCGGGGCGCGCGCGGCGATGGGCTCGTCGGACAAGACACGTCGCAGGTCAGCGGCGAAGAGCTCGGCCGACTGGTAGCGACGGGCGGGTGCGCGATGTGTTGCCGTCGCCAGGACGATGTCGAGATCGCGCGGCGTCGACGGCAGGATGTCGCGGACGCTGCGCGGCTCGGTCTCGCGCATGAAGCGCAGGCTCTCGATCAGCGAGCGGTCGCCGACGTCGTAGGGACGCTGGCCCGTGATGAGCTCGAACCCGACGACGCCGAGCGAGTAGACGTCCGCGCGTTGATCGGCCGTCGACCCGTTGCCGGCGCGCTGTTCGGGGCTCATGAAGTCGAGCGTGCCGAGCAGGTCGCCATCAGCCGTGAACGTGGCGTCGCGTCCGCGCTCGCCGTCGACCATGCGTGCGACGCCGAAGTCGACGATCTTCGGCTCGCCGTCGGCGTTGACGAGAATGTTGGCGGGCTTGAGGTCGCGATGGATGACGCCATGGAGGTGGGCCGACTGCAGCGCGTCGGCGACCTGGGCGAGCAACTCGATGCGTCCCTCGAGCGCGAGGTCGGCGGTTCGGGCGTGCGCGCAGACGTTCGGCCCGTCGACGAGCTCCATGGCGAGATACAAATGCCGGTCTGTTGCCGATTGGACGGCGCCGGCGTCGAACAGTCGCGCGATCCCCGGGTGCGCGAGCTGCCCGAGGATGTGCCACTCGCGCTCGAAACGCAGCTCGTCGAGCGCGTGGCAGTGGCTGCGGAGAACCTTGAGCGCCACTTCGTGCCCGCCCTGCTCGTGTCGCGCGCGATAGACGACGCCCGTGCGGCCCTCGCCGAGACGCTCGAAGAGGCGGTAGGGGCCGATCGACCGTCCCGTCGCCGGCGCGGGATCGGCGCCGGGGCCGGCGAGCGAGGCGAGCGCATGGTCGGCCGACGCGTGGGCCGTCAGGAGGCCTTCGGCGAGTGCGCGCAGGCCGTCGTTTTCGCAGTGCTCCAACAAATGCGCGGAGCGCTCATCGGGTGGACGTTCGAGTGCATCGAGGAAGAGCGACTTCAGCGCAGCCGCCTCACGCCGTTCGTCCTCAGCTGTCGTCATGATGACGCCAGTCGGCTGCGCAACCACGCGCGCGACCACACGCGATCCCGGCTGACGGTTTTCGTCGAGACGGCCAGCGACGTCGCGACTTCATCGGCCCCGAATCCATAGACGTCGCAGAGCCGGAAGACACGGGCCGCGCGCGCGTCCAGCAGTTCGAGCGCGTCGAGGGCCTCACAGAGGTCGAGCATGTCCGGCAGGGGCGGCGACGCGATCTCCTGGTCGTGGAGCGAGCGACGGGTCTGGTTGCCGCCGCGCTTGAGGGCGCGCCGCGCGCGGGCGCGATCGGCGAGGATGAACTCCATCGCTCGTAGGTAGAGGCGCAGGGCGTGTTCGGGATCAGTACACGCCGACTCGGCATTCATGAGGCGCAGCGACGCCTCATGGACGAGGTCGGTCGGGCCGAGGCTCTGGCCGGGCGGTCGACGCCGAAGAAGTGACGCGGCCGCACGCCGTAGGTCGTCGTAGACGATGTCGAAAGAGTCTTCGTCCATATCTCGCCTGTTCGCCCCACGTTCACGCGGCTCGATCCCTTCGCCGCGCACAATCAACGGCCCAGCCTAGCCCGAATTGTTCACGGGGAGCTGCTGCGTTCGCATCTGAAACCTTGCCGGCTGCGTTGAATCGACGATTATCCCGCGCCGCGGTGCGCCCGACGGCTGTCGGCTGCGATCAGCGTTCTGGAAAGAAATTGTCTCGCGCCGGTCCTCGAACGCGATGAAGGGGTGAGCGCGGTGGGCCACTGCGCAAGCCGAGGAGACGGGGCATCGGGCGCTCGTCACGGCGTGACCACGAGCTCGGAGCGAGCGATGGATGGGCGATTTACACGCGTGGGTGGATGGGCGCACGACGTGCGGGCGCACGTCACTCGCTTCGCTGTCCGACACCTCGGCCAAGCGGGGGACGCTGGTCGCGGATCCCGATGTTCACATCGTCGGAGTGTCGACCAACGGGAGGGCAGATCGTGCTTCAGGCGCTCTGGTCCGTGGGACTGCGGGACGACATTTCGACGTGGTCCCGGTGACGGAGCGTGTGTCCGTCGGGTCCGAAGGGGCTTACGGGGAGCAACGCCATCATGGGAACAACGCTCTCACGACGTTGCGTGGTTGGGGGCGTGTCGCCCCTCCGCCTTGACAGGCCGGGCGGAGGGGCGTGCACGTTTTTCGTGACACCAGCAGCGTGGCTTGGCCCGTGCCATCTGAGGACGCCGTGCGCGGCTGCCTTGGGCGTTGGCTTCCCGTGGCGAGGTGGTTCCGTGGCCATGTCGTCGTCGCGTTTCCCGCCGAGACCCAGACGTCCGACGCTCGCGCCCAACGAACTCGTGAAGCGACGTGCTCAAGGGCCGAAAACGATCTCCAGACCGCTCGTCAGGCTCGCCTTGTTGATGAACTCGCCGCCGGCATCGAACGTCGCCCACTGCACGATGAGGCGCAGGCCGATGAAGGATGCGTCGGCCGTGAACGAAACACTCGCCGCGCCCTCGGTGTCGGTCGACATGGGGACGAGCAGTGGCGGGACGGGAAGCAAGGCGCACTCGCCGAGCGGCTGGGTGCCCGCCGTCGTCGAGACGACGAGATAGGTGAGGGCACTGGGTGCAGCGTTCTCGAGGCCGATCGTGAAGAGCTGTCCGTCGGCCGGTGCGCCACTTGTGATCATCGACGGGACGCCGTTCGTTCCCGCGCACCCCGTTCCGAAGGCCTCGGCGACGCTTGCGCCGGTCGCGACGACGGGCAGCGCGAAGAGTTCGGTGCCGTAGACGCCGTTCTCTTCGGTGACGAACGCCTGCGCTCCGAGACGCGAGTATGACGTGGCGTCGAAGGTGCCGAGAATGTCGTCCGTGAGATTGACGGTTCCCGTGATCGTGCCGTCGGTAACCCAGAGATCCCGCGCCGACGAGCCGCCCGGAACCAAACCCGTGAAGAGCAGGCGCGCATCGCTTCCCGGCTGGGCCAAGATCGTGAATGGGACGGCGACCTCCTTGGGCACGGCGATCATCGTTCCGTTCACAGTGCCGTCCGTGACCCAGAGTCCGCCGTCGGTGGCAGCCACCACGACGAACGCAAAGCCGTCGCCGAGCCGGTGAGCCGGCTCGGGATCGTTCGTCGGCCAGGAGAAGACCGGCGTCACCGACGCGAGGTTCGCATCGGTGGAGTAGAGGAACGACGAGCCACCGGTGAGCTTGGCGTTGAAGACCAGCGTGTCGTCCACGACGACGAAGTCCGTCGGCGAGCTGTCGCCGGGGACGCGGATGTCGAACGTGAGCGTGGTTCCGGCGGGCGTGCCGTCCGTCGACCAGACTTCACGACCCGCGACGGGGTCCTTGGCCGCGAAGACGACGCGATCGCCGATGGCGGTCATGCCCGACGGCTTCGACGAAAACGGGCCGGGGTTGATGTCGGCCAAGAGTAGCGTGCCGGCGTCCGTCCCATCGGAGACCCAGAGTTCCTGTCCATAAAGGCCCACGAGCGGTGCGGTGTAGATCTTGTCACCGATCGTCACGAGCGGGCCGGGGACGACACCGGCAGCGCCCGGCGTGAAGTCATGGACGAGCTGCGTGCCGGCCGGAGTTCCGTTCGTCTTCCAGAGCTGCGTCCCGGAGGCGTTGTCCGCGTGATAGAAGAACGCCTCGTCGCCGAGCACGGTGATCTCACTCGTGTCGATGTCGGGGTGCCCGCCGGCGAGGGACAAGGTGCCCTGCGCCGTGCCGTCGCTGAAGAAGGGGACCGTGAGGCCGAAGCCGTCGGCGATGAAGACGATGCCGTCGCCGAGCGCGACGAACGAGTCGATACCTTCGACGGCGCTTGCGGGGCCGGGGTTGAGGTCGACGACGAGCTGCGTGCCGGCCGGAGTTCCGTCGGTGGTGTACAGCTCACGTCCGAACTCGCTGGTTTCGGCGAAGAAGAAGCCGCGCTCTCCCACCGAGACGATGCGCGAGGGGAACGAGCCGAGTGTCGTCGGCGGTGTGATCTTCGAGACGATCTTCGTTCCGGCCGCCGTCACGTCGCTTCGCCAGAGATCGGTCTCCGACGCGATACCCGCCGCCATCAGCAGCTGGCCTCCGTTGATGGCAACGTCCGTGATGACCGTGGGCATGGCCCCGGTGTCTGGCGGGTTGATGAGCAGCTCGAAAGGCCCCGGCGTGGCTGCCATGCCGTAGATCTCACGCGAGACCCCTACAGGCGATGCAATGAAGACGACCGAGTCACCGAACGTCGTCTGCGGTGTCGCCATGGACCCGAAGGGGCCCGGGAGCACGTCGGCGAGCAACAGCGGTTGCGCGCCATCGATGGTGAAGAGCTCGGCGCCGACGTCGGGTCGTACGCCTCCGAACACGACCGTTCCGGCATCTGTGGCGACGATCGAGGTCGGCAAGCTGAGACCGTCAGCGGAGCCGGGGTTGAGGTCGAAGGCGATCTTCGTCCCGGTCGGGGTGCCGTCGCTCATCCACATCTCGGTGCCGGTGCCCGGCTGCGTCGCGGCGAAATAGACGACGTCACCGACGGCGACGGCGGGGCCGACCATCTCCGTTGTGTGGAGTGCGAAGGTTCCTGAAGGCGTGCCGTCAGAGATCCAGGGGCGGCTGTCGAGCTCGAAGAAGAGCTTGTCTCCGAACGCGATGAACACGTCGTCGGGGTCCGGTTTGGGGAAGCCGATGCCCTCGAAGATCGGTGTCGCGGGGCCGTCGATGGAGCTGTAGAGATTGAAGCCGTTCGTGGGGTGCGTGCTGCGTCCGGCGGCGACGTAGAGGATGTTCGGGGTGGCCGTCAGGACGCCAACGTGTCCGCCTCCGCCGGGCACGAAGTCAGCGACCATGACCGTGCCGCTTTCCGTGCCGTCCGTGACCCAGAGTTCGTCGCCGTTGATCTTGTCGTCGGCGAAGAAGTAGACGAGACCTTCGAAGGCCTCGAAGCCCTGGGCATCGGAACTCCCGAATGCGGCGATCTGCTTGATGAACGTCGTGCCCTCGGCTGTGCCGTCCGAGCGCCAGAGTTGTCCACTCGAGCCGACGGTGAAGACGATCGTCCCGTCGCCCATGGCCGTGATGTTCTCGGGGTTGCTCGAGAGGCTCGGCAAGATGTCCGCGACGAGTGTCGTTCCGGCCTCGGTGCCGTCGCTGCGCCAGAGTTCACGTCCGAGTCCGAGTGCGCCGGAGTCGGCGGCGAAGTACGTGAAGCCATTGGTCGTGGCAAACGATGTCGGTCGCGCGCTGGGGCTGGCGGGCCCGGGCGTCTCGTTGATGTCGAGGAAGAGTTCCTGCGCGGCGACGGTCGGGAAGGCGAACGTCGCGGAGATGATGAGTGCTGAGACGATGAGTGACACGAGCTGGCTGCGCATGGCGCGCTCCTCCTGATGCGAGAGACTGTGGGCGGTGGTCGTGGATTGCCCGTCCATGCGCCTAATGGGAAAAGCGTAACGGGCCTTCGTCACACGACACGAAATCTGACGACTTTCGCCCGGAGCTGCGGTCCCCCGCGGGCAGGGAGGAGGAGCTGCCGCGTGTTCCTGGTCTAAAGTCCACGTCTTCCCGGTCTAAAGTCCACGACGCCCTCACGACGGTCGATGCGAGTGACGCGCCTGTCCCGAGTGATTCATGGGCGGTCTTCGCGAGGTCGCAGCTGGGCCTTGCTGGCAAGACGAAACGAGGTTCTCTGGCCAGTGAGGGCCGTTGGGGGATCGCTTCAACGCTGCCAGCAAGGAGTGAGATGCCACCGCAGCGGATCGTCCGTGAATCATCCGGGCCACGAGCGCCGACGCGTGACGTCACGCGCAGCACACGGGGGGAGCGTCGCCCGGTCGCGACGAGTTGCAAGAAACTCGCGAACCCGCGCAGGTCAGGGCCCGAAGACGACTTCGAGGCCCGTCGTCGCGCTGGCCTTGTTCGCGAGCGCTCCCTTGACGTCGAGCACGAGCCACGGCGCGATAACCCGCAGCCCGGCGAGCTGCGGCTCGACAAGGGGTGCGAGTGAGCCCGCCCCGTTCGACGCGCTCAACGCGCCTCGGCGAGTTGCTCCTCGACGTACTTCGGGCGCACATCGCCGCCGGGGTTGCGCATCGCCCAGCGCGGGTCGTGATGGCGTTCGATGACGCGGCCGGTTTCGTCGACGCGGTCGTAGAACATGTTGCGTCGACGCGGCGTGAAGCCTGCGCCGCGGATGTGCTTCTCGAGTTCGCCGATGTTCGCGAGACACTCGCAGTTCGCCGAGCTGACGACGTTCTCTTCGATCATGACCGAGCCCATGTCGTTCATGCCGAAGTGCAGGCTCACGCCCGCGACGTCGATGCCCTGCGTGACGAAGCTCGCCTGGAAGTTCTCGATGTTGTCGATGTAGATGCGCGAGACGGCCGCCGTACGCAGGTAGTCGTAGCCGCCCACCATGTCGACGTCTTCCATCTCCGTGTTCGGCGCCTGGAACGTCCAGCTGATGAACGCCGTGAAGCCGGCCGTGCGATCTTGCACCTCGCGGATGCGACGCATGTGCTCGACGCGCTCCTCGAGCGTTTCCACGTGCCCGAACATCATCGTGGCCGTCGTACGCAGGTGCTGGCGATGGGCTTCTTCCATGACGCCGAGCCACTCGTCGCTCATCGTCTTGAGCGGCGAGATGATCTTGCGCACGCGGTCGACGAGAATCTCGCCGCCGCCGCCGGGGATCGAGTCGAGTCCGGCGTCACGCATGCGCGCCAGCACCGTGTCGAGCGGCAGCTTCGAGACGTGACTGCAGTGCAGGATCTCGGACGGCGAGAGGCCGTGGATGTGGATCGGCGCGTTGTCCTTGATGCCGCCGAAGAGGCGCTCGTAGCGCTCGATGCCGTACTCGGGATGGTGACCGCCCTGGAGCAGGATCTGCACGCCGCCCAGTTCACGCGTCTCGCGGATCTTGTCGTAGACGGTCTCGAGCGGATGGTCGTAGCCCTCGGGATCGCCGGGGCGTCGATAGAACGCGCAGAACTTGCAGAGCGTCACGCAGACGTTCGTGTAGTTGATGTTCCGGTCGACGATGTACGTGACCTCGTCCCCGTGGAACCGCCGGCGGACGAGGTCGGCGAGCTTGCCGAGGGCCGTCAGGTCGGGGTAGCGCATGAGGAAGAGCGCGTCGTCCTCGCTGATGCGGCGGTTGGAGCGGACGGCGTCGGCGATCGCGGCGAAGCGCGTGGTGTCTGCAGGGTTCGCGGGCATGGTGGGCGAATGATAGCCAAGCCGCGCGTCGAGGCATTGCTTTCGTTCGTGGCGGTATCTGCCTTGCGCGATTTCAGGTGATGCGACAGGGGCGGAGGTGTGAAGTTTCGAGGTTTGGCGGCCGAGAAACTGGCCTGTCGGGCGGTTCCTAGAACGGAATGACCGGTGGCGCGCGCACCGCGGAGGCGCAGCCGCGGGTCGACACTCTCCCGCCCGGCGGCCCCGAGTTGCGGAGCGGGCCGTGAGATCTCACAATGACTCGTTTCGCTTCCGGTCGTCAGAACGGCTGCTGCGAGTCGCTGTCTGCCCTGGGGCCCCTGTGCCGATCGCCGTCCAAAACACCACTGTCGTCGCGCGGGCGAGCGGGCTCTGATGCCATCCCGCGGAAAGAAGGTCGTCGTGCGTGGGGTGCCGGTGTCACCCGGGCTCGCGGTCGGCATCGCGCTCTTTCACGAGGAGGGCGACGTCGATGTGCCGGTGCTGGCGATCCAGGAGGGCGACGTCAAAGCCGAGCAACGCCGGCTGCAGACGGCCCTGAGCCGTGCCAAGCGACAGCTCGCGTCGATCCAAGAGCGGATCGAGGATCAGGTGGGTGCCAAGGACGCGGCGATCTTCAGCGTGCAGAGCATGCTTCTCGACGACCCGGCCCTGAGGAAGGGGCTGCGAAAGCGTATCCAGGACGACCTCGTCAACGCCGAGGTCGCGATTCGCGACGAGATCGCCCAGTGGTCGAAGCGGCTCGCCGGCGTCGGCGTCGCCCAGGGTGACCGCGATCCCGTCGCCGATCTGCGCGACGTCGGGCGGCGCGTGCTGCGCATCCTCGCGGGCAAGCCGTCGGCGGCCCTGTCGCTCGCGGCCGCCCAGGCCTCCGCCTCGATCGGACGTGACGGCTCGGACGGGCACCGCTCGATTCTCATCGCGCGCGAGCTGCTGCCGTCTGACACCGCCCACCTCGACCGCAACAAGCTCGCCGGCATCATCACGGCGTCTGGCGGCGCGGCCTCGCATGCCGCCATCCTCGCGCGCAGTCTCGGCATCCCGGCAGTCACGGGCATCGACGTGTCGCGCCTCCCGGCCCACGGCGGCGCCTGGATCGTCGACGGCACGGCCGGGCACGTCATCGTCGAGCCCAACCCGAGCGACATCGAAGACGCCCAGCGCCGCAGCGACGACTGGGACCAGTACCGCCACGAACTCGTCGTCCAGTCGCCGCGCGCCGCGCTCACCAAAGACGACGTCCCGATCCACCTCTACCTCAACGTCGAAAACTGGCAGACCCTGCCGCCGCACTCCGTCGACGAGCTGCGCGGCATCGGTCTGTATCGCACCGAGTTCCTGTTCATGAACCGGCCGGCGTTTCCCAGTGAAGAGGAACAGTACGACCAGTACTGCGAAGTGCTGCGTGGTGTCGACGATCGCATCGTCACGTTCCGCACGATCGACGTCGGCGGTGACAAGCCTCTGCCGTACCTCTCGACGCCGCATGAGCCGAACCCCGTGCTCGGCTGGCGCGGCCTGCGCCTGTCGCTCGAGTGGCCGGACCTCTTCTACACCCAGATCCGCGCATTGCTGCGCGCCTCGGCCCATGGGCGGCTGCGCATCCTGCTGCCCATGGTGACGATGGTGGAGGAGTTCCGGCGCGTGCGCGAGATCGTCGACCAGCTCTGCGCCGACCTCGAGTCGGAGGGCGTTGCGTTCGATCCCGACGTCGCGCTCGGTGCGATGATCGAGGTGCCAGCCGCAGCACTCGCGGCGCGCAACATGGCGCGGGAGGCCGACTTCCTCTCGATCGGCACGAACGACCTGAGCCAATACGCCCTGGCTGTCGACCGCAACAACGCGCGCGTCGCCGACCTCTACCAGCCGCTGCATCCGGGCGTGCTGCGGCTGGTCCAGAATGTCATCGAGGCGGGCATGGACACCGAGACGTCGGTGTCCGTCTGCGGCGAGATGGCCGGCGACCCCGAGGCGGTCGTGCTGCTGCTGGGCATGGGCCTGCGCTCGCTGTCGATGCCGCCGTTTCAGGTTCCGGTCGTCAAGCGCATGCTCGCGGCTGTCACGATCGATCTGTGCGAGGACGTCCTGCGGCGGGCCTACGCGTGTTCGAGCACGACTGAGATCCGGCGCATCGTGCGCGACGAAGTCACGCGGCTCGTGCCGGGGCTCGGCCCGTGGCTGCCGCCGCTCGACTGACAGCGCCAGGCCAGCGACTCAAGTCGAGACGGAGCGCGGTCCGATGAGGGGGATGTCCCCCTCGGAGATCCGGCCATGTCGTCCCTCGTATCCTCTCGCATCGGTGCCGCTGCAGCCGCGATCCTCTTGCTGTGGGGCTGTTCGAGCCCGGCGGCGACACGCGGCGCCGTGCCGTCCGGAGCTCAGGCTTTGGACGCCGAGTATCCGGCGTGGGTCTTCGACGCCGCCGACGGCTGGGACTCGTTCGCGCGGCCTTTGGTGATGTTCGTGAAGGGTTCAGCGCCGCGCGTGGCAAGCGTCGACGCGGCCGAGGATGCTGCGTTCGGCATGGCGCTCGGAGAGTTGGGCGTCGAGCTGGCCACGGTGCTGATCGACGTGGGACGTGAGGTCTCCGCCGGCAACGCGCCGCTGTCCAAGGTGTTGACGAGTTCGGGGTTCATCGACGACGTGCTCACGGTCAGTCTCGACCAGAGCGCGAGCCGGCACGTGTCCGAGCCGCGCATCACGGGCAAGTGGTTCGATCTCGACAACGTCATCGTGCGCGTGCGCTACGACGTCGAGCGTGCGCTGCTCTCGACGTACAACGACCGTTTCGGCAACGCCCTCCGAAGCCTCGGTGAGCGATCGACGTCCGATCACGAAGCCCGCATCCGCCAGGCGTTCGTGGGATCGGTGGCGCGCTTCAACCACGCGCGCTGAGGCGCGCGCCCGCGACGTCGCACCTACGACATCGCGGTGGGGCGGTCCGTGCAGGTACGATCGCGACATGCGTCTCTCGTCCCTGCTTCTCGCCGGCGTGCTGGCATGCGCGGCCGGCTGCTCGAGCTGTCCGCCCACGTGGCTCGACGAGCCGCCGACGAGCGAGCGCTACGTCTACGGCGGTGCGCAGTCCGGTGCGCTCCTCGGGCCTGACGTGCAAGCCGTCGCGCTGACGCGTGCCACGCGCGTGCTCGCCGAGCAGCTCGGCCTCGACGTCACCACGAGCTTCTCCGTCGTCGAGCGTGACGATCGCGTCTGGGTCGAAGCCGTCGGGCCCGACGGACCGCACAGCGAACTCGAGAGTGTCGAGATCGTCGAGCGCGTGCAGTGCGGGAAGCGCGCTGCCGTCCTCGTGCGCGTGGCTCGGCCGGATCGCGCGCGGTGAAGCGCGGAGCACGGTCGATCCTCGGGTCGCTCTCGACCTACGGCTGGGCGGCCGTGTTGGTCTTCGTGGCCACGGCCGTCGTCATGACGCTGTGGCTCTCGGAGGACCGCTTCGGAGCGGACGCCGGCGATCGTGCGGGGCGTGTGTTCCTCGCCGCGTCATCGCCGTGGACGGAAGCGACGCTCGACGACGGGCGGCGCGTGCTCGTCGTTCAACGCGGCGGTGAACTGGTCGTCGCGCCCGGCGAGTACCGCGTGTTGCGCATGAACGACACGGAGTCTGCCGACGGCCTGCTCGTCGTCACGCCCGGGGCCCACATCGACGTCGACCGCGCCGTCACCCCTGACGCTTCCGCTCGGTGAGCGTCAGGGTCACGCGCGACTGCTGGCTCGCGGTCACGGTGATCTGCTCGCGCGCTTCGTAGCGCAATGCTTCCCAGAAGTTCGCACGTCCGGGCGTCGCCGTGATCTCGTAGGTCCCCGCCGGAAGGGCGTCGAGCCTGAAGACGCCTTCGGCATCCGTCGAAACCTGGCTGTGGTGCTCGGCGTTGGTGACGAGCACCGTCGTGCCCTCGCGCGGCTGGCCGTCCGGGCCGAGCACCTGTCCCACCACGATGCCGCCGATGGGCAGCTCGACCGTGCCGATGTCGAGCACGCCGCTCGTCGCCACCTCGAAGTCGCGCTTGTGCACGGGCGGCGAGCCCTTCGCGAGGATACTGAGGACGTAGCTTCCGCCCGGCACCTGCTCGAGAGCAAAGGTGCCGTCGGCGGCGATGGTCGTGCGGAGGCCGTGGATGGGCGGTGTCGGGAAGGTCGAGTGGATCGACAGCGATGGGTCGTAGTCCGCGGAGCGAAGTTCGACGAGCGCCTTGCTGTTGGCCGGCTTGACCGTGCCGATGACCGTGGCGCCGCGTACCAGCGGCACGTCGGTGCTCGTCGACTCACCTCCGCGTTGGAGTTCGAACTGCGGGCTGCGTGTGACGGCGAATCCCTCGGCCGCGATCTCGAGCGCATAGGCGCCGTCGCGCAGGCCCTCGAAGCGGAAGCGTCCTGCATCGAGGTCGCTGAACGTGCGCTGGGGAGTGGCCGTGGGGACGAGGGCTCCGCGTCCACCGGGCACCGGCTTGATCGTCGCCATGACTTCGTCGGGCAGCGTGGCCCCTTCGGGCGCGACGAGCTGGACGTCCACCCACTGCGCGCGCTGGGCCTCGACGACGAGATTGGTCGACGGCGAGTCGATCATCTCCTTCGACGGGAGGAACCAGCGCTGCGATCGCAGCTCCAGCGTGAGGCGTCCGGCGGGCAGGCCCTCGAAGCTGAAGGCGCCGGAGGGGTCGCTCACGGCCGTGGCCGAGAAGAAGCCGTTCGCGTTCGGTTGGCGGCGTGAGACGCGCACGACGACGTCGGGCACCGCCGTGCCGTCGGCGATCGAGACGACCACGCCGTCGAGGCGTTCCTCGGCGCGCTCGAGCGCGAAGTCTTGGTTGGCAGGCTTGTCGCCCATCGACAGCACGAACGTGAGCACCGTGGTGAGTGGGATGTAGCCCTCGTGCGCCAAGGCCAGCTCGTACTGACGCATCGCGAGGTTCTCGAAGGTGTAGCGCCCGTTCTCGTCGGAGATGGCGGCGGCCGCGGGGCCCGCGTCGACGCCGCCGCGGCGGTAGCGATCGGTGAGGTCGTGCAAGTTCACGGTGACGCCGCGCAGGCGCACGCCGCTCGTGACGTCGGTGATCAGACCCGTCACCGACACGCCCGAGCGCACGACGATCGTGCCGAGGTCCGTCACGCTGCCCTCCGTGACGACGAACGGCTCCTTCATCGTCGGTGCGAAGTTCAGCGGCAGAACTTCGAGTCCGCAGGGCGATCCGACGGGTAGCTGGTCGATCGTGAAGCGCCCGTCGCCGTCGGTCTTCGCGCGTGCGGCGAGGTCGCGGCGCGTGCGGAAGGGCGCACCTTCGCCGCTGATGAACGCGACGATGGGCACGTCGACGACGGCGATGCCGGCGAGATCGATGACCCGCCCGGTGGCCGAGCCGTAGACGGTCGTGGCCGGAAGCGGCTCGGCAATCGGCGCCGCCGTGCGGGCGACGGGCTTGTCGAGTTCTTGGGGCGCTGCGCCGCCATGCGTGACGACGGCCGTGGGCGGGGCGCTCGTCTGTTGCGTGGTCGCCGGGGCATCGAGCGTGGCGACGTCGCGGCCCGCCGACGTGTCGTCGAGCAGGGTCCAGACGGCCGCGCCGATGACGCTGAGGACGACGAGGAGTCCGAGAATGAGAAGCGTACGGCTGTTCACGGCGGGGTCTCGAGCAGAAGAGGTCGTCGGCAGGATGGCTGGCGCGGCGTCGGGAGGGAATCGGGTTTCACCTGACGCGGGTGTCTCACCGATGAGGAGGAGTGTCTCAAATCCAGGGAGGCTCCATCATGGTGTCGTCACTCGCTCGGCTTGTCGTTCTCTCATCAGCCGTGGCGTGTGCGTCGACGGCGCCCGTCCCGGTTGCGTTGGCTCAGGTCTCAGCGCCGCTCGAGCTTCTGCCGCTCGCGGCCCGTTTGGACGACGCGGAGGCGGCTGACCCTCCCGCGATCCCGCACGACCACGAAGACGACGCCGTGGAGGCTACCGAACAGGCGCTCGTCCAGCTTCGGCGTCTCTCCGAGGGGGCTGATCTGCTGGCCCGCGGCGACGCGGTCGGAGCGCTCGAATCCCTTGATCCTCTGCTCACCGACGATCCCCTCAGCGGCACCGGGTTTTTCCTGCGCGGCATCGCCCACATGCAGCTCGGAAGCCCCGACAAGGCGCTCCAGGATCTCGAGCAGGCGACGGTTCTGAGCCCGGACGATCCGGGGCCCTTCGGCCTGCTTTCCCGATTGCGGGCCGACCGCGGCGAGCTGACCCAGGCGATCGTGGCGCTGCGACGCTCGATCGAGCTCGGTTACGACGAGGCCTGGAGTCACGCGACGCTCGGCCATCTCCTGCTCGAAAGCGGGCAGTGGATCGACGCGCACGAGACGCTCATGACGGCCGTCGAGATCGATGTCGACTGCGTGCCGGCGCACCGCGGACTCGCGAGCTTGTTCACGACCATCGGTGACCACGAGCGCTCGGCGCTCGCCTACCGCGCCATCTTGCGCAGCGAGCCCGATGAGGTGGCGGCGCTGATCGGGCTGGGACACGCCCTGCGCGATCTCGACGACGGCGACGCCGCCCTCGAGCCGTATCGACATGCGCGCACGCTCGAGCCGGAACGGGCCGCACACGTGGCGAACATCGCGGCGACGCTCTACGAGGTCGGACGCTACCGCGAGTCGATCGAAGAATACGAGACCGCGCTCACGCTTCCCGATCAACGTGGTGTCGATGCCGCTGTCATACACGTCTCGATCGCGTCGCTGCACGAGAAGCTCGGCAACCTGCACGAGGCGATCGACGAGTACGAATGGTCGCTCGAACTCGATCCGTCTTTGGGACTCGCGCACGAAGCGCTCGGTCTCATCGAACACGATGCGGACCGATTCGCGGCGGCCGAGCGTCACCTCGCGGCGGCACTCGAGCTCGGGGCTTTGCGTCCCGCGTCCGTCGTGGCGCTGGCGCGCGTGCGTGGTCAGCGGGGTGATGTCGGTGGTGTCGAGCACCTCGTGACGGTGTTGTCGAGCATGGAGCCGCGGACGTCTGAGGTGGCCTACTCGCTGGCCGAGATCCACGTGCACAGCGACATCACGGAGGTGCGCGACGCTGTCGAGGGTGAGGCTCTCCTGACGCCGCATCTCGAGGACGAGTTCGCGGAGCACGATGCGGCCTGGACGCTGATGTCCGATGCGCTTGCGGCCCAGGGGCGTTTTGCCGAAGCGGTCGATGCGATGGAGCGCGCGCTGACGATGATCGAGACGACCGGACCGCGATACCGCGAGTACGTCGACCGTCTCGATCGGTATCGCGCGGCGACACTGGCCCAGCGCTGAGGCGCGGGGTGGACGGCCTGGCCGAGGCCGGCGTCGGCGGCGGAGAGGCGAGCATCGCGCGCGTCGTGCGGCTAACGTAGTGGCATGGCCGCGAAGATCTTGCAGGTTGCCGGGTTTGGCATCGTCACATACGTGATGGTTGAGTCGCTCTTCTTGAGTGATGTGCCGGATATGACGTTTGAGTTTGGTGGGTTGATCGTTGGGGGGGCGGTGTTTGTGCTTGGGAAGATTTTGGAGCGTCGGGGCGGGGAGTGACGGGTTTGGGGTGCTTGTCCGCCGGACGGGGACGACGACGAGGTCGTCGCTCGGGCACGGCTCTTGGCGGTGGTGGGATCGCGTGGCGGTGGTGAGAGCGCCGTGAAGTCGCTGACGCCCTCGTCGTCGTCCCCGTCCGGCTCGGTTGGCTGCGAGTCGCGGGGAGTCACTGCAAGAAGCAGCGTGTGAGGGGGAGGGCTGTGCTCGGGCTGGAGGTTCGGTCGTTGCGTGGCTGGAGGGCACGCGGAGTCGATGATCCTCGGGGACGGTGGGTGCCGAGTTGGCGAGCTTGGCAGGTGGCCGCTTGCGTGGCGTCGGTGGACGTCGCGGCGGCTTCACTCTTGTCCCGACGGGTTCGTCGTCGTCGGGTCAGCCGCGCGGAGTGGAGCCCATGCGGAGCTCAGGCGGAGCGCGGCGTACGGGAGACGTGACGGTGTGCTGTCCG
>JAJDEO010000042.1 GCA_029259745.1 Planctomycetota bacterium | reverse complement strand
GCGCTCGAGAACGTCGGCACGGAGGACTACCTCATCGTGTCGCGTTTCCTACCGACGGCACTCATCAACAAGCAGTCGAACTTCAACTTCAACGCCAACGGCACGGTGGCGGCCAACGATCACCGGCGCGCCTTCGGTCTGGTCAGCCGCTACACGGCGGGGCTCTCGGGTCTGAGTGGTGAGTCGGAGTTCGCAGCCGGCGCACCGATCCGCGTCGGCCCTGACACACCGCAGCCCGGCATCAACGAAGGCTCGTCGGGCTACGAGACGCTGGCGCGCAACAGTTTCGGTGACGACGTCCTGACGCCGAAGGAGATCCAGCTCGTCCGCGGCATCACGGTGGGTGACTTCCTCGACCAGGTCTACTTCGACCCGGACAACCCGTGGGCCATCCCGGCCAACCACCGCACTTACAACGCTCCGCTCCAGGGTTCGGTGGCCACGAACCTGATCTCGGACCCGCCGCTTCCCAACCCGCCGCCGCTGCGCTTCCCCGTCGGCTTGCCGCACACCGCGGTGCTGTTCGACCAGAGCGATCTGTCCCGCGACCCCTTCATCATCGAGGGCAACGAGGTCTTCACGGCCGACGGGTTCATGAATTACAGCGATGGCTCGATCGGCGGTGCGGGGCCGCAGACGATCAACGGGTTCATTCAGCTCAACCCACGGTCGAACGCCAGCAACACGAGCTTGTTCGACGTGCCGCCGCTGCCGCGCGCCGGTTTCAACTCGCCCTTCCCGGGCTTCGGTGCCGCGAGTCAGCCGAAGTACGTGCAAACCGGTCCGCAGCCGAAGACGTCCTCATCGGGTGCCGTGGTCTTGGCCACGCTCAACGCCGGTGCGCCGGGTCAGTTCCAGGCCGGTGGCCTGCAGGCGCCCGTCTACCAGGCGCGTCAGCAGATCGGCAACTTCCTCTTCATGTCGGACGGTGTGAGCAAGAAGGTCTACGCACTGAACTCGAACACGATGGAGATCCTCGAAGAGATCAGTCTCCCCGATCCGTTCGGCCTCGCCATGACGCCCGACAACGAGCTGCTCTTCGTCACGAACGAGGGCGACAACTCCGTCTCCGTCGTGGACGCTGATCCGATCAGCCCGACGTTCATGCAGGAAGTGAAGCGGATCGACGTGGGCTTCGGTCCGCGCGGGATCGCGATCGCGCCGGACAAGGAAGACGCCCTCGTGCTGAACTTCCTCGGCAACACCGTCACGATCCTCTCCGTCAACAGTCTGACGCCGCGCAAGGTGCTCAACAGCGCCGAGATCGACCGCCCGTTCGATGTGGCGCTCGGCATGCGCGAGACGAGCGCCACGAGCGTACCGGGCTTCCAGTCGGGCACGTACCACGGGTTCATCTCGAACTTCGGTGGCGACAATGTCCTGGTGTACGAGTCGGGTCCCGCTGGTCTTGCGGGCATCGGCTTCGACAATCTCATCGGTAGTGTGCGCCCGAACGACCCGCCGGACGACGTCCTCATCTGGGCCGACATGTTCAACCCGCGGGGCGTCTCGTACGACCCGGTCACGCCGCTGGACACGTTCAGCGGTACGGTCGGCTGCTTCGTCGCTCACACCGACGAGCAAGGCCGGGGTGTCGTGACGCGCATCGCCTACACGAAGGACACCTCGCCGGGTGTCGACACCTTCAACACGAACCTCGTGACGGTTGGTTTCGGCACGAAGGTCTTCGAGGTCATCTCGCAGTACGTCGTGCCGGGCTCGGAGCCGGCCGGTGCCGGCCTCGATGTCGTGCTCCCGGACTTCAACCGCGAGCGCTTCGAGGACACCGACTTCGGCTCGTTCTACAACCTCTTCAACGCGGGCGGGACAACGAAGCAGAACGGCATCTTCTCCCTGCCACGCAACAGCAAGTACCCGCTTGCCGACAACATCGTCCCGACGTCGTTGAACCTTCCGCGTTGGGAGCCGGATCGGCTCTACCTGTCGACGGACAAGGCGCGCATCTATGCCTTCGACATCGACTCCAGTGCGCTGCTCTCGGTGATCGATACCGACGGTCGCAACGTCCCGGTGATGTCGGCCTACTTCGAGCAGTAGTCGCGCAACTGCCGCCCGGTTCGCAGTGATCGTCGCGGGCCGGGCGCGTGATTCAGCGCAGGCGAGTCACGTCAGCGGACGAGGTCCATGAACTCGGCGCGTGTCTCGACGCGCGACTCGAACGATCCGCGCACGGCCGACGTGATCATCGTGGCGCCCGGCTTGCGAACGCCGCGCATCGTCATGCAGGTGTGCGTCGACTCCATCACGACACCGCAGCCCTGGGGCGCGAGGTGTTCCCAGATGGCGTCAGCCACCTGAGACGTGAGTCGCTCCTGGACCTGCAGGCGGCGCGCGTACTCCTCGACGACGCGTGCGAGTTTGGAGAGACCGACGACCGAGCCGTTCGGGATGTACGCGACGTGCGCCTTGCCCGTGAACGGCATCATGTGGTGCTCGCACATCGAGTCGAACGGGATGTCGCGGACGACGACCATCTCGTGGTGGTCTTCGGCGAACGTCACCTTGAGATGACGCGTGGGATCCTTGTGCTCGCCCGAGAGGATCTCTTCGTACAGCCGCGCGATGCGACCCGGCGTGCCCTTCAGCCCGTCGCGTTCGGGGTCCTCGCCGACGGCCGTCAGGATCTCGCGCACGGCCCGCTCGATGCGGTCGTGGTCGACGGTGTGCTTCGAATCGTGCGCGTCCATGCCGGTCCTCGTGCTGGTCATCTGGAGAGCCACTCGTCGGCTCTGCGAGGCACAGCGTGCCACGTGGGGCGCACCCCTGCCAACGGTGCGGCGTCGGCTCGTCATTCGTGCAATCGGGTGGTTGAACGGCGGCACCCGGACGGCACACTCGTGCGAGCCACGATCGGAGGTTCGGATGTTCAAGTCACTTCAACACGCGTGGGGCGTCGCAGTCATCGCTGCGCTCCTGACCACCAGTTGCGTCAACACCCGCTTGTCCGACACCTTCGTCGGCGACGAGGCCGGTTTCTCACGCCACTCGGCCGGCTACACGGCGCTGATGTACATCCCCAACCGCGTCGTCGATGCCGTCGACCTGGCTCACGTCGGTGTGGCGTTCGGGCCCGCCCTCGGGCTCGAGGCCCAGGCCACGCGCGCTCTGCGGTTCGAGTCGGCGTCGGGGTCGACGGTCGGGCTCGGATGGTTCGGCCGTGGGGGCGAGTCGATCCAGGCCACGTCCTACGAGAAGAACTTCTTCGGTCCCCCCGAACCATCGCCGTCCTACGAACAGCGGATCTGGCACACACCCTACTGGGACTTCGCCCTGCACCTCCACCTGGGCATCGTCACGGTCTATGTCGGTGTCGCTCCGCTCGACGAAGCCTTCGACCTCGTCACGGGGATCTTCACGTACGACCTCAAGGGCGACGACTTCTGACGGGCGTCGTCGGTCGTGTCATGGCGTGACGTGGACCGTGCCGCCTTTCATGACGAAGCGGATGTCTTGCAGCGCGGTGATGTCGTCGAGGGGGCTGCGCGGGACGGCGATGAGATCGGCCTGCTTGCCCGGCTCGAGCGAGCCGATCTGGTCGGCGAGGCCGCAGAGTTCGGCGGCGTTGAGCGTGGCGCTCACGATGGCGGCGTCGTTCGGCATTCCGGCCTCGGTCATGTAGACGAACTCCAGCGCGTTCGTGCCGTGCTTGCCGACACCCACATCGGTGCCGAAGGCGATGCGCACGCCGGCCTTGTAGGCGCGCCCGAACGACGACTGGATGGCCGGCCCGACGGCCGCTGCCTTCGGGCGGACGGGCGCGGGAAAATACCCGTCCTCGCGCGCCTTCTCCTCGACGAACTTGCCTGCATGGATTGTCGGGACGAGGAACGCGCCGGTGTCGATGAAGAGCGCGATGGCCGTGTCGTCGAGATAGGTGCCGTGCTCGATCGAGTCGACGCCGGCGCGCAGGGCGGCGAGGATGCCCGTGGTGCCGTGGGCGTGAGCGCAGACTTTGCGTCCCAGCAAGTGTCCTGTCTCGACGATCGCGGCGAGTTCGTCAGCAAAGAACTGCTGCTCCACGCCGGCGGCGGTGTTGCTGAGCACGCCGCCCGTCGCGGTGAGCTTGATGACGTCGGCACCGCGCTTGACCTGCGCGCGCACGGCCTGCCGACACGCCGCCGGGCCGTCGCCGACGCCAGCGCTCGCGCCCGGTACGTCGAAGAGCTCGTCGCGGTAGCCGAGCGTCTCGTCGGAGTGGCCGCCGGTCGGCGTGATCGACGAGCCGGCGACGAGGACGCGTGGACCCGGCACGATGCCGCGCGCGATGGCGTCCCGCAGGGCGAAGGCCGCGTCGCCGGACGAGCCGACGTTGCGGATGGTCGTGAAGCCGGCCTCGAGGGTGCGACGTGCGAAGACCGTGCTGGCGATGGCCGCGTCGGCGTCCGTCTCGACGACGCGGCGGAGGCGGCCGTCACGCGAGTACTCGCCCGTGATGTGCGTGTGACAGTCGATGAGTCCGGGGAGTACGAACGACTCGCCGAGGTCGATGATCGTCGGTGCGGCCTCGCCGTCCGCGGTCGCGATGACGACGCGGCCCTCCCGGATCGTCTCGATCCGGCCGTCGCGCACGAGGATCGTGCTCGCACCACGCGGCGGCTGGCCGGGAATGTCGAGCAGGCCGCCGCAGTAGATCAACGTCGCTGGGGCGGGGGGCTGCGCGGTGTCCTGCGCGGCCACGACGGGGGCGAGCGCGATCAGCGCCCACAGAACGGATAGGTGCGCCACGGTGGAGCTCCAGCGGGGGAAGTGCCGAGTCGTAGTTTGCACTTCGGTGGCGTCGTGCGGCGAGGGCGGACCGTTCTGGGATGGGCGGCGCGGGGCAGGCATCGGGGGCTCCGATGAGTTACGTTCAAGGCGTGGACACGTCACGCTCGTTCTTCGATCTCTACGCCCACGGCTTCGCACGCATCGCTGCAGCCGTGCCGCGCGTTTCCTTGGCCGACCCGGCGGCGAACGCTGAAGAGGTCATACGGCTTTACGGACAGGCGTCAGACGCCGGGGCGGCACTCGTGCTCTTCCCGGAGCTGGGGCTCGCCGGCTACACATCCGACGATCTGCATCAGCAGGACGCACTCCAGCGCGCGGTCCGCACGGCGCTCGGTCGGATCGTCGACGCCTCGGCTGCGCACCACGGGATGGTCATCGTCGGCGCGCCGCTGCGCTTCGAGGGGCGTCTCTTCAACTGTGCGGCCGTCGCCGCGGGCGGGCGCCTGCTCGGGCTCGTCCCCAAGAGCTACCTGCCCAACTACCGCGAGTTCTACGAGAAGCGTCAGTTCTCAGCCGCGCGCGATGCGCCGTTCGATGCCGTGTCGATCTTCGGCGAGGACGTGCCCTTCGGGACCGACCTGATCTTCCGGGCCTCGAACCTCGACGACTTCGCGGTGCACGTGGAGATCTGCGAAGACCTCTGGACGCCGCTGCCGCCGTCGACGTTCGCGGCGATGCGCGGTGCGACGGTGCTTGCGAATCTCTCGGCTTCGAACATCACGATCGGCAAGGCCGGCTACCGGCGTGAGCTCGTCGCGGGACAGTCGGCGCGCATGCTCGCGGCCTACGCCTATGCGTCGTCAGGCGTGGGCGAGTCGACGACCGACCTTGCTTGGGACGGACACGCGCTGCTCTACGAAAACGGTCAGCGCCTCGCCGAGACGGAACGTTTCTGCGACGACGCCCAGCTCATCACGGCCGACGTCGACCTCGAGCGCCTCGTCTCGGAACGCTCGCGCATGGGGAGTTTCACCGACTGCGCCACCGACCACGCCGAGCGCGTGCGCGCGATGCGCTCCGTCGCCGTCGACCTGTCGCTGCCCGCAGGCCCCGTGCTTCTCGACCGTCACGTCGATCGCCACCCCTTCGTGCCCGCAGCCAGCGCACTCCGCGACGAGCGCTGTCGCGAAGCCTTCCGCATCCAGGTTGCGGGCCTCGAACAGCGCTTGCGCGCGACGGGGATCAAGCGGCTTGTCATCGGCATCTCCGGCGGGCTCGACTCCACCCACGCTCTGCTCGTCGCCGTGCGAGCCATGGCGCGGCTCGGCCTGCCGGCCACGAACATCCTCGCGTACACGATGCCTGCGTACGCCACGTCGTCGCGCACCCTCGAGAACTCGCACACACTGATGCGCGCGCTGGGTGTCGCGGCGCACGAGATCGACATCGTTCCTGCCTGCGACCAGATGCTGAAGACGCTCGAGCATCCGGCGGCCGACGGCGAGAAGGTCTACGACATCACGTTCGAGAACGTGCAGGCCGGCGAGCGCACGAATCACCTCTTCCGCCTTGCGAACCGTCACGGCGCACTCGTGCTCGGGACGGGCGATCTCAGCGAGCTCGCGCTCGGGTGGTGCACCTACGGCGTCGGCGACCACATGTCGCACTACAACGTGAACGCCTCGGTGCCCAAGACGCTCATCCGACATCTCATCGAATGGGTGGCGCAGAGCGACGAGACGAACGCCGAAGCCTCGGCCGTGTTGCACGACGTGCTGGCCACCGAGATCAGCCCCGAGCTCGTGCCCGGTGACGTCACGGGTGGCGATCCCGCGCAGAGCACCGAGGACACGATCGGGCCGTACTCGCTACACGACTTCACGCTCTACCACGTGTCGCGCCGTGGCTCGGGGCCCGCGCGCGTCGCCTACCTCGCGACGCACGCCTGGGCGCACGACGTTCCGACGTCGGCGCGCCGGGCCGCCGAAGAGCTGTCCTACTCGACGGACACGATCCTGCGCTGGCTGGGCGTCTTCCTCGATCGCTTCTTCCGCACGAGTCAGTTCAAGCGCTCGTGTCTGCCGAACGGGCCGAAGGTCGGTTCGGGCGGTTCGCTCTCGCCGCGCGGCGACTGGCGCGCGCCATCCGACGCGACGTCCGTCCCGTGGATGGACGAACTCGAGGAAGCGCGCGGTTGGATCGCGCGAAGCTGACCGTCACTCGCCCGGGTGCTTCACGGCTACGCCGGATGATTCATGGACGATCTCCTGCGGTCGCATCTGAATCTTTTCTGGCAGCGTTGTAGCGACGTTTCTGAAACGCCCGTTCGCCGATGCCAGCAAAGCCCAGCGGCGACCTCGCGACGATCGCCGTGAACACCCCGGGCTACTCGCGCAGTCGGTACCACAGGCGGCCCAACATCTCGTGCAGCGCCAGGCTCGTGTGACGCAGCGCGCGTGACGTGGGCATCAGCGCGCCAGGCCAACGCGGAGGCGCGGCGAAGAAGCCGGTGCCCGCGGGAACGACAGTGAGACCTTCCTGCTCGAAGCACCAGCGCGCGCGCGGCATGTGCCAGGCGTGCGTGACGAGAGCGATCCGTTCGACACCGTCCTTGCGCAGCAGCGCGGCGCTGAGTGAGGCGTTCTCGCGCGTGTTGCGCGATGAGGATTCGATCCAGCGTGCGCTGCCCGAGAACTCGCGCGCGAGCGCTTCGGCCATGACGGCGGCGATGGGCGTCGAGTCGAGAACCCGGCCGCCCGAAACGAGCAGCGGGAGGTCGGTGGCATGCTGGAGGCGCGCGGCGTAGCGGAGGCGCTCGAGTGACAGCGGGCCGAGGCTGTCACCGCCGTACTCGGGTGCGTCGAGGACGACGTCGGCGCCGAGCACGACGATCGCTTGGACGTCGAGTGTGGTGACGTCGACGGCCGGCTCGTCGGCGACGAGCGCGCCCATGGCCAACGCCGACACGATCGGAGTCGACACGAGGTAGAGGCTCGCGCCGCCGATCGCGAATGCCGCGCGCGCGAGCTTCGGCCGCCGCGTCCACAGCAGCCAGGCGAGCCCGAGCACGACCAGCGGCGCTCCTGGCGGCAGGAATAACTGCTGGAACATCGAGGGCTCACTCCGAGGTGGGGCGCGCGATCATCCCATGCCCGGGTCGTCGTAGCGCATGGCCCCGACGACGTTTCCCTCCGTGTCGACGAACTGGAACATCGTTCCGACCGTCGGGATCGTGATCTCTTTGAACTTGATCGTCCCGCCGGCGGCCTCGACGGCCGAGCGCACGCCGGCGAGGTCGCGCACCGAGATCGTGCATTCGAAGCCGCGCATGCCGGCGCCCGAGAGCGGCTCGCTGCGCTTCTGAAGCGCGCCGTGGATGCCGCGCGGCTCGTCCTCGCTGCCCGTGTGGATGAGGTAGAAGTCCGGCGGTCCCCAGGGCTCGAAGCGCCAGCCGAAGACGGCCTCGTAGAACTGGCGCGCGCGGGATACGTCGTCCGCATGGATGGCGAAGTGCACGACATGGTGGGCGGACATCGGGAGACTCCGGCGGGAAGGGGCGAACTCGTGTCGGCCGACGATAGGCGATGTGCGCGTGGCGAACTTGCGATATCCTGACCGTGGATGTCGATGAAGCGACAGATCGCCGATGAGGACGCGCTCATGGTCCGCTCCCTGGCCCTGGATCTCGCGGCGGGCACTGTGCTCGACGAGCATGCCCACGCGTGGCACCAGGTCGTCTTCGCGCGGGCCGGGGTGCTCGAGGTCGTGAGTGCCGAGGGTGCCTGGGTCGTGCCGCCGCAGCGCGCGGTCTGGGTGCCTGCCGACGTGCCGCATGGCGTGCGGGCCTTCGGTGCGCTCGAACTCCGCACGCTCTACCTGCGCCCCAGCGCCGTGCCCTGGGCGCGCTCGTGCGCGGTGCTGTCCGTCTCACCGCTGCTGCGCGAGCTCGTGCTCGCGGTCGTGTCCCAGGGGGCGCTGGATGTCCGCGAGCCGCGCGACCGCCATCGCCTCGCGGTCTTGGTCGACGAGCTCGACGCCGTCGACATCGAGCCGCTCGAGCTGCGCATGCCGCTCGACGCCCGCGCGCGCCGCGTCGCCGAGGCCTTGCGCGCGCATCCCTCCGACCCGTCCTCGCTCGCCGACTTCGCGACGTTTGCAGGCGTCTCGGCGCGCACGCTCGAGCGCCTCTTCCGCTCGGAGACGGGCCTGACGTTCGCAGCCTGGCGGACTCAGGTCCGACTCCTCGCCGCCGTCACGCTGCTTGCCGGCGGAGCGCCCGTCACGAGCGTCGCGCTCGACGTCGGCTATGCCTCGCCGAGTGCCTTCGTCCACGCGTTCCGTCGCCATCTCGGAGCGACACCCGGGCGCTACCACCACCGCTGATGCCACTTGCCCAGGCCGCTTTTCGCGTCCGTCGCGGCTGCACTTGTCGTTTCTCAACGAGGGGCAAGGCGCGGCGACCGAGAGGTGCCGGGGGCGGGTAAGCTCGATCCTTCGGAGATGTCGTCATGGGTGTGCTGCGTGTATCGGAAGTCCTCTCGCTGAGCCTCTGCCTCGCTATGAGCGCGGCGGGGCAGCAGTTCGTGAATCCCGACGCCGCGCTGAATGGCGCCGTCGGGGTGCTCGAAGTGGGCGACTCGAACGGCGACGGCCTCGCCGATGCCTACGTCAACGGGATCAGCGGGCGCCGCATCGCGCTGGGGCTGCCCGGCGGGGGCTTTGCGCCGCCGCTCGCGGCGATCTCTCCGACCGGAGTTCCGGCCACAGCACGTGTCCGCGCCTTCGCCGACGTGACGGGGGACGGGCGCGACGACCTCGTGCTCACGGTGCCGGGCGCCGTCGAGATCTTCGTCGCCGTGGCGCAGGTCGACGGCACGTTTGCCGACGTCGTCAGCTCGCCGCTGAAGTCTGCCGTGGCTGCGCTCGTGGCGAGCGATGTCGATGGTGATGGACGTCTCGACGTCTGGTACGGCGAGGTCCTCGGGACGCGTGCGACGCTGCTGTTGTCGAACGGCGACGGCACGTTCACGTCCGAGCTCCAGGTCGCCGTGCCCAAGCGCCCCGTCGAGTTGGTCTTCGCCGACGTCAGCGGTGACGGGCGCCCGGACCTGATCTCGCTCAGCCAGGGTGCGACATCTCTAGAGACGATCCCGGCCGTCGCCCTCGCGACAGCGAACGGCTTTTCGGCAGCGCAGCCGCTCGTGGACCCGCCGACACTCGTCACTCAGCTCCGAGTTGCCGATCTGACAGGGGACGGCGTCAACGACATCGGCGCCCTCACGATCGCCTCGCCCTTTGCGCCGCCGAACGAACCCTTGGCCTACGTCTACGTCGGCGGCGCCGACATCGCCACGCAACCGCCGACGTCACTCGCGGGTGAACAGGCCGACGTCTGGCAGCTCGCCGATCTCGACGCCGATGGCACGGTCGACGTGATCACGCTCGAGGCCGCCGCCTCGAAGGTCGTCGTGCGTGAGCTGCTCGACGGCGAGACGTTGAGCGAGGGCCGCACCGTTGGCATCGGATCGTTCGCCGTCGCTTCGCTGACCGTGACGGACGCCGATCGCGACGGAGCGCTCGACATCATCACGGGCTCGACGCGCGGCACGCTGCGCGCCAACCGCGGGCTCGGAGACGGGACGTTTACGCCGGGGCTGGCGGCGACGATGCCGTCATTCTCCAACGTGTCCACGGCCGGCGATCTCGACGGTGACGGCCTCGCCGATGTCGTCACGGCGCGTTCGACGATCGACGGCGCGACGCTAGAGTTGCACCGCGGGTTGCTCGGCCCCGGGTTCGCGGAGCCCGAGCGCTTCACGACGACACTGCCCGTCGAGGCGCTTGCACTGCGGGACGTCGACGGCGATTCCGATCTCGACGTCGTCGCCTGGCTCGGCGTCGTCTCCGCGCAGTCGGGTATCGCCACGCTGCTCAACGACGGCGGCGCACTGGCCGACCCGGTCGAGCAGGTCGTCGACGGCATGCTGCGCGCACCGGCGTTCGGTGACGTCACGGGCGACGGCCTCGCGGACGTCACGGTGTTTCCGCGGAGCCTCGCGGGCGGCGACGTCCTGCGCTTCGTGAGCCTCGGCGACGGCACGTACGACGTCGTCAACGTCGGCGTCTCGGAAGGCAGTGCGGTCGCATCGATCGTCGGTAACGTCGACGACATTCCGCCCTTGGATGTCATCGCGATCGCGCCCGTGATCGGTGATCCGCCGGCCGTGATCGTCGTGACGGGCGCCGGCATCGCGGCGGCGGGCACGGCGGTCGACGTCGACCCCGTGTCGATCGCAGGTGGCGACTGGAACGGCGACGGTCTGACGGACTTCGTCGCGGGGCGACTCGGCCCGGGCTTCGAAGTCCGTCTGAACCTCGGTGGCGGCTTCTTCGAGGTGACGGGCTTCTTGACCGAGACGCTCGCCGTGGGGGGCTTCTCCGTGAACGATGTCGACGGCGATGGCGACCTCGACGTCACGGCAGCCGAACGCGGTGCGCCGAACGAGGGCGACTTCGGACGGTTGTCGGTCTGGCTCAATGACGGCGAGGGCGAGTTCGAGGCCGGCGACGTCACGATCTTGGACCAGGCGGCGCATGACGTCGTGCTCATCGACATCGATGAAGACAGCAAGCTCGACGCGGTCGTGACGAGTGGCGACGAGTTCGTCGTGCTCACGAACGCCGACGCGACGTGGACCGCTCGCGGCCAGTCGCTCGCAGGATCGACGGGCTTCTCACGTCTCGACGGGATCGGCCCGCTGACGAGCCGCGCTGAGGTGACGCTGCACGTGCGGCGCGCCACGCCCGGCGCGGTGCTCGCACTCGTCATCGGATTCTCGGAAGTCGCTGCGCCACTCAAGGGCGGCGTGCTCGTGCCGAGCCCGGACATCATCATCACGGGGCTCGTCACGGACGCGGCGGGGGAGTTCACGCTTGCCTCGACGCTCCCACCGAGCTTCCCGGTCGACGTCGAGATCGCGCTTCAGGCCTGGCAGTTGGGCGGTGGACACATCGCCGCGACGACGGCCGTACTCGGCGTCACGCACTGAGCTGTGGCTGACAGACGGAGCCATCGCTGACAGACTTGCCTCGGGCGGCAGCGACACCCACGATGATGCCCCACCTCGAGCCAAGGAGTCCCCGATGACCGAACAGCGCAACGTCCTGGGCGAGCCCCTCGCCCTCTGTTGCCGGGATCCGCTCACGGGCTTCTATCGCGACGGACACTGCCGCACGGCGGGCGATGATCTCAGCTCGCACACGGTCTGCTCGCGCATCACGGAGAACTTCCTCGCGTACACGAAGGCGCACGGCAACGACCTCTCGACCCCGCGGCCAGAGTTGGGGTTCCCGGGGCTGACACCAGGCGACCAGTGGTGCGTCTGCGCCGCGCGCTGGCAGGAGGCGTGGATGGATGGCGTGGCGCCGCCGGTCGTGCTCGCGTCGACGCACGAGTCGGCGGTTCAATACGTGCCGATCGAAGTTCTGCGACAGCACGCGTGGAAGGGCGAGGACGCCTCGTCCTGAGCCGGGTGACACCAAGCGCCGCTGCCTGACGTGGCACGTCCGCGGTGTGTGGCAGGGGCGGCTGGGCTTGCTCCGTCGCCATCGTCGCGCTCAGCGGCGCTTCCTGGCCGTCGCGGCGCGCATCCGCGGCAACTCGCGGCGGCATGGCGCGGCGCCCGCCGAGGCGCTCGGGGATCGCGGCGCCGCGAACGACGTCGATGTGACTCGGCGGCCGAGACGGCGAGCGACGGTCCCCGAAACGACCGCCGACCGCGGTTTCGCAGAAGTCCACCGCGGTGTCGCACGGCACGTGCTCGAACCGCGAATCGTCGCGAAATCGGGATCCTTGGCCCGCAGGAACGATGTCTTGCTGGCTCTGAGGCGAGTCTGGGCATAAAATCGCGGGCTCGGTGCCGGTTTTTGAGGCATCGTGACGTCCGGCAGACCTGGAAGATCGCTCCAGCCCCGAACCTCGGATACTCCATGAAGATCGCACGCCCACTCCTGTCCGTCTCCTTGGCCCTGCTCTTGGGCGCGTCGCTGATGGCGGCGAAGACGGCTCTTGAGTTCGACAACATCCTGTTCGACTTCAACGACGTCACGGCGAAGGCCACTGGCAATGCCAAGGGTGTCGGGAAGGGTGGTGGCAAGGAAGACGCGCCCCGGCAGGTCGCCATCACGCTCCAGGCCGACGACACCTTCTCGGCCGAGATCAGTGACGCGCCCACTGGCGGGACGTCAACGATCACGGGCTCGTATGCACGCAAGAACGAGTTCAGCAAGAAGCTCACGCTGATTCCCGATCCGTCGGACGACATGACGGGGCTCCAAGCGCTCGTCGACGAGTACGCAGCCATCATCCAGGAAGAGCTCGAAGACGAAGGCGTCACGGCCGTCGTCAGCAGCCTCCAGGCGACGAAGACGAACATCAAGATGTCGATCAAGACGAAGAAGAAAACCGGCACGGCCTCGGCCAAGCTCACCGGCAAGCTGACCTTCGAGGGGCTCGGTTCGATCCCTGAGATCGGCGTCAACAACGTCGGGTTCAAGCTCAAGGCCAACTTCAAGGCCAAGAACTCGAGCGAAGTGCTGCTCGCGGACATCGAAGCCGACACCTGACATCGAGTCGAAGAACAAGCAGCAGTGCGAGGCCGCGAAGAGATTCGCGGCCTCGTTGCCGTTTGGTCGAAGAGTGCGGAAGAGTTCCGAAGAGTCGGAAGAGGGAGAGTCGATGACGATTGCAGAAGATCTGGTGGCTGACTTCGGTCGCGAGGCTGCCAAGACGCGCGGTGTGCTCGCCGCGTGTCCCGAGGGGCACTTCGGCTACAAGCCACACGCGAAGTCGATGACGTTGGGCGCGCTGGCCGGGCACGTCGCCGAGAACCCCCTGTGGGTCGAGTCGATGATGGAGGACTCGATGGACGTCGCCGCCATGGATGGCTACGCGCCGTTCGCGCCGACGACGGCGGATGAAGCCGTCGCTGCCTTCGACGTGAACGTGGCAAAGTTCGTGGCCGCGCTCGAGGGGCGCGCCGACGTCTTCTTCGCCGAGACGTGGACGATGAAGGCCGGCGATGCCGTGATGATGTCGGCCGTGCGCGGCGAGGTCGTCCGGGACATCGGTGTCCATCACATGATCCACCACCGTGCCCAGCTCACCGTGTATCTGCGCCTGCTAGACGCGCCCGTGCCGTCCACGTACGGGCCGACCGCCGACTTCCCGGACGCGCCGGCGGGCTGACCGGGGATCGAGCGGCGCCGGGCGAACGTCCTGCCTCGAGGGGCTTCGGCGGTCCGGTCCGAGGGCGGATCCCTTCTGGCGGTCGACGACCCCTTTGCGCGCCCGTGCGGCAATCGGTAGAACAACGTCCGTCTCGAGGGCCATGTGCCCACGCGCCCCAGCGCGTCAACGACGAGGCAACTTCGGATCGGGGTGTGGCCCAGTTTGGTTAGGGCGCTTGACTGGGGGTCAAGAGGTCGGAGGTTCAAATCCTCTCACCCCGACCATTTCCGAAGCACGCGTGCTTGGGTGCGCGCTCCGCCGCCTGCGGCCTCGAGCGCTCGGCACCAACTCAGGGCCTCCAGTCGACGCGCTTCAGCGTGATGGTGTGATCGTCGCCGAGCACGACGCGGTCTTCGATCTGCTCGTCGATCCCGAGCCTCGAACGCGTGGCTTCCGACGCCGATGCCCGCGATCACGCCCTCGCGCTCGAGTGAGCCACGTCTCGTTTCCCACCGCGCGACAGAGCACGGGCTTGCCGGGCCGAAGGGACCTCGGTCGCGCTTTGGTTCCAGCGGCCTGACGGCCGAGGCGTTGCGGAGTTCCGACTGACCGAGCAGGCCGTGGTCTCGGCGCTCGGTCGACTCGGGGTCGCGATCGTGGCCGGAGCCGAGCGTGTCGATGACACCCTGAACCACGACGACCCAGGCAACTGCTCAGCGCTCACGTGCTGCACGGTGTCACGTCGCAAGGGTGCAGACCGTGAACCCGATGAAGCGCGCCGCGCACTCGGTGAGTGCGCGGCGCGTCAGGCCTGGGTCAATACGTTCCCTGGGTGCCAGGCTTCACGGGGTCGTGCCGCGGAGGCCGTTCGACATCGAGAAGCCGAATGGTGCGGCGGCGTCCTGGATGATCACCTGGAGATAGATGTTCGTGTTCGCGGGAAGTCCGGCCGGGAAGGGGCCGCTGAGAAACGCGTCACCCGCACTCGAGGTCGTCAGGAACAGAAGGGCGTCGGGTGCCGGGATGAGCGTGCCGCCCTTGAAAGGCTGCGAGGCGTCCGTGAGGCTCTGGACGAGCAGAGCGGGCGCGTCTGGGGCGGCTTCGTTCAGCGACAGCGTCGTCGCCGTGCCCGCGACCAACGTGCCGGTGCCGTCGAGTGCCGGGAAACCGTCCACACCGACGATGCCGCTGCCGAGGCTGTCGAAGGCCGAGCCGACGTTGTCGTTCGTCAGGAGCGTGATCGACGCCGACGCGGCGTTGGTGATCGCGGCGTCGGTCGATCCGTTGCCATCGATGTCGCCCACGGCGACGTGCACGGGATCGATGCCGACGGGCAGCGTGGTGGCGTCCAGGAACGAGCCTTCGAAGGTGTTGAGGAGGACGCCGATCGTGTTCGAGCCCGTGTTCGCGACGACGATGTCGAGGTCGTTGTCGACGTCGACGTCGAGCAGCGCGACGCTCGTCGGGTTCGCGCCGCCACTGAGGGGAAGCGAGGGTCCGTTGAAGCTGCTCGGATTCGTCTGCAGATAGATGACGGCCGCGTTGACACTGGCACTGCTCGCGGCCACGACGATGTCGTCACGGCCGTCGAAGTCGAGGTCACCGACGACGAGCTGCTCGGGGTTCATGTCGGCGCCGAGGGGCAGGACGGCGCCCAGCGAGAACCCACCAGCGCCGTCGTTCTCGAGGATCTGGAGGGCGTTGGTGTCGTCGATTCCGCAGACGAGATCAGGGACGAGGTCGCTGTTGAAGTCGCCGGCGCCGATGCCCGTGACGTCGATCCCGGCAGCGATGGTCGTGGACGTGAACACGCCGTTGCCGACGTTGAGCAGGACGGACACGCTGTCGCCCGTGCGGTTCGCCGTGGCGATGTCGATGTCACCGTCATCGTCGGCGTCGAACGTGGTGATCTGCTGAGGGTCGAAGTCCGTGGGCGTGATCGTGCTCGACGTCAGTGCGCCGCCGGCGTTGCGCAGCAGGATGACGGAGTTCGTCCCGCTGAGGGTGACGGCGAGATCACTGTCACCATCGCGGTCGAAGTCGGCGACGGCGATGGCGCGCGGGTCGCTGAGCGCGCCGGTCGTGACGTTCTGCGCCAGGCCGAAGTTTCCGCTGCCGTCATTGCGATAGATGTCGACGCGCGCCGGTGCATCCGCCGTGACCGCGAGATCGAGGTCATCGTCGCCGTCGACGTCGAAGAATGCCGATGCGTTCGGCGTGGCGCTCACGGGAAGCACGTCGGCTTGTGAGAGTTGGGCGAAGGTCGCGGGCGCGAGGGCCAGGCCGGCGATGACCAGGGAGGTCTTCATCGTGGGGTCTCCAGGGGTGTCGTTCGGCGCCGCGCGCTGGCGCGGCTCGACGACACATGGAGCAAACACGAGGCCAATCGCGGATTCCGAGTGCGGTGCGCCCGATCGGCTCGCAGCGGATGTCATCTGCACAAGCCGCAGGAAGAAATGACACTCGCGGCGCTCATCTCACCGCAGCTCGCTGAGTGTTCGCTCGGCGGACGCTCGGACGCCCGCTCGGTTCGTGGACGTGTCAGCGCGTCGAGATGCGTGTCAGGTCGGCGATGTGGAGGAAGAGCGCGGAGACGCGACGCAACAAGCCGCGGCGTACCGCCTTCTTCACCGGGTCGGGGTCCTCGACGATGACGTCGTCGAAGAACTTCGCGACATGCGGCTCGAGCGTGAGCGCGTGACGCAGGGCGTCGCCGTACTCGAGACGTGTCGAAGCAGCGGCGACGTCGTCGGCCACGGCGTCGATGGCGGTGTTGAGCGTGTGCTCGACGTCCTCGGTGAAGCTGGATGGGTCGGGCGGCGGGTCGTCGGCGCCTTTCGTAATGTTGAGGACGCGCTTGCACGTGATCATGATCGGCACGAACGCGTCGGTGCGCGCGAGCTCACGCAGGGCGTCGACCTTGCGCTGGAGCACGAGCGGGTCGGGCTCGGAGGCCGCGATGACGGCGTCGACGATGTCGGACGAGCAGCCGTCCGAGACCTGTGCAGCCTTGAAGCGCGCGTAGGCGAACTCGACGAGTTGATCGATGAGTTCCTCGCGTCCCGTCGGGCTGGCGCTGTTTGAACCGCGCGCCTTCGTCCAGGCCTCGAAGCCCTTGTCGGCCTTGCACGCCGCCGAGTGCACGATCGTCACGGCCGTCCCGAAGAGTGCGTGCAGATCGACGCGCAGCCCGCACGAGATCACGATGTTCACGAGCCCGAGGGCCGCACGACGCAGGCCCTGGGGATCGCCGCCGCCCTTGGGGACGAGGCCGATCCCGAAGCAGCCCACCAGCGTGTCGAGCCGGTCGGCCATCGCGAGTGCGACACCCACCGGGGTCTGCGGCATCTCATCGCCGGCGAAACGCGGCAGATAGTGCTCCTCGATCGCCGTCGCGACGGCTTCGGATTCGCCGTGATGGCCGGCGTAGAGATTGCCAACGTGTCCCTGCAGCTCGGGGAACTCGCCCACCATCTGCGTGGCCAGATCGGCCTTGCAGAGCGTGCCGGCGCGGCGAGCCTCGATGGCGAACTCGTCCGACGTGAGCGACGCAGCGATGTCGGCGATGCGGCCTTGCTTCTCTGAAACCGTTCCGAGGCCTCGGATCCAACGCATGTCGCCGAGGCGTTCGCCGTGCGCGGACAGCGGCATCTTCTCGTCTTCGGCGAGGAAGAACTTGGCATCGAAGAAGCGCGCACGGAGCACGCGCGCGTTGCCCTCGGCGATCAGCTCGGCGTTGCCCCAGGGATTGTTCGAGACGATGCCGAACTCGTTCGTGAGCGCTCCGTCGCGCGTGATGGGGAAGTAGCGCTGGTGGACCTTCATCGACTCGACGAGCAGGCGCGGCGGGAGCACGAGCAGGTCGTCGTCGAAGGCGCCGCGAATCGCGATGGGCCACTCGACGAGGAACGTGACTTCCTCGAGCAGTTCGTCATCGTCGATCGGATCGAAGCCGTGCTCTTTTGCAAGCGCCGCGAGCTGTTCGACGATCGTCGCCTTGCGCACATCGGCGTCGGGCTCGACGTGGCGGTCGCGCAGTTGCGTCAACCACTCGTCGCACGAGCTGAACGAGAAGGCGCGGTCGTCCGCGAGGCGATGGCCTTCGCTCGCGTTGCCGACGGTGATGCCGGCCGCCTCGCACGCGATCGTCTCACCGTCGTAGAGCGCCGAGATGAGATGCAGCGGGCGGCCGAACTTCACGCCGCCGTCGCCCCACTCCATCGAACGTGCAAACGGAATGCCGCGCACGACACCATCGAGTCCGGCGGCCACCATCGACGCCGTCGACTCGCCGCCCTCGACGACACGCACGCCGACCATCTTGCCCTTGTCGGTGTCGACGACTTCCAGCGCAGAGGCATCAGCGCCCTTGCCGCGCGCGAATCCGAGCGCAGCCTTCGTCGGCTTGCCGTCGGCGTCGAAGGCGCGTTCGGCGGGCGGACCCGTCACGAGCTTCTCTTCCTTCGGCGTGCCGGCCGGAACATCGTCGATTTGCACGGCGAGTCGACGGGGCGTGCAGTAGGTGGTGATCTTGCCGACGGCCAGGCCATCGAGCAAACCGAGCAGCCCGGAGCGCAGCCCTTCGACGGCCGGTCGAACGGCATCGGCGGGAAGTTCCTCACAGAACACTTCGACGAACAGCTCGCCGCTCATGACGCTGCTCCGGCTGCTGCGCGACTTCGCACCCACGCTTCTGCGCACAGGCACGCCGACTCGCGGATCCGTCGGATGTACTGCTGACGTTCGGCGACGGAGATCGCGCCGCGGGCATCGAGCAGGTTGAACGCGTGACTCGTCGCCATGCAGTAGTCGTAGGCCGGCAGCGGCAAGTCGAGCTCGCACAGGCGCACGACCTCGGCCGCGTAGCGCGTGAAGAGCTCGAAGAGCACCTCGGCGTTGGACGCCTCGAAGTTGAAGCGCGACTGCTCGACTTCATTCTGGAAGAAGACGTCCCGGTACGTCACTCCATCGACCCAGGTGAGGTCGTAGACGTCGTCGACGTCCTGGAGGTACATCGCGAGGCGTTCGAGCCCGTACGTGAGCTCGACGGCGACGGGCATGCAGGCGATGCCGCCGACCTGCTGGAAGTAGGTGAACTGCGTCACTTCCATCCCGTCCATCCAGACCTCCCAGCCGAGGCCCCAAGCACCGAGCGTCGGGCTCTCCCAGTCGTCCTTCACGAAGCGCACGTCGTGGTCACGCTGCGAGAGGCCGAGTGCCTCGAGGCTGCCGAGGTAGAGGTCCTGCGAGTTCGCGGGCGAGGGTTTGAGGATCACCTGGTACTGGTAGTAGTGCCCGAGGCGATTGGGATTCTCGCCGTAGCGTGCATCGCCGGGGCGACGGCAGGGTTGGACGTACGCGCAACGCCACGGCTCGGGACCGAGTGTGCGCAGGAACGTCGCGGGGTGGAACGTGCCCGCGCCGACCGCGGTGTCCTGCGGCTGCAGAAGCGCGCAGCCCTTCCCACCCCAATAGCGTTCGAGGGTGAGGATGATGTCTTGGAAGTGCATGACGCTGCCGAGCGGGACGTGACACGAAGCCGGGCATTGTAGCCTGGAGCGTTCACGAGGTTCGTCGCGAAAACGCAGGCTGGTGCGGCTGCGGGTGTCGGAGAACGCGGGCGAATCGGTGGATTCGTCGCGGCTCGCGCGCCTTCTGCCGCAGGACTTCCGCGCGGATCGAAGGCGCTCAGGTCGCCGAGGCGACCTCGCGATCGCGCGTCATCACCTCGGCGCCCTCGGCGCCGACGTAGATCGTGTGCTCGAACTGCGCGACGAGTGCGCCCTCGCCCGCGGCTTCGACGAGCGGCGGGTAGTTGTGGATCGAGCCGGCACGGAGCAGCGTCTTGAGCGCGCGCTCCGTGACCTCGTTGCCGTGCTTGTAGGCCAGCTCACGCCGCGAGAAGGGCAGCCCGCGACGCGCGATGATCTGGTCGACGACGCCGGAGTCGGTGCCCTTCGGCGCCTTGAGCTTGCGACGCGCTCCGAAGACCTCGGCGCGGCCGCGCTCGAAGACGTGACCCTTGCCCGTGGTTGCGAAGGGTTCGATGCAGATCATCATCCCTTCCTTGAGCACACCCGTCGCACCGTGCGGCACGGCGGGGACGGACGGCGAGCAGTGGATCGTGTAGGGCGCGATGCCGTGGCCCGTCAGGTTCGAGATCGGCTGGAACCCGAACGTCTTCATCGTCGACTGGATCGTCGAGGCGAGGTCGCGCAGCTTCAGTCCGGGGCGCACGGCGGCGATCGCAGCTTCGAGCGCTTGGCGTGAGGCCTCGAGCAGCGTTCCGTGGGCGCCGAGGTCGATGGTGCGGGCCGTGTCGGCGATGCAGCCATCGACGTGGACACCGAGGTCGACCTTGCAGACGTCGCCGGCCTCGAAGATGCGCGGATCGTCAGGCGCGCAGCAGTCGTGGGCCGCGACCTCGTTGACCGACACCTGCGCCGGAAACGCCGTCAGGGCGCCTTGGGCGTGGATGTGCTCCTCGATCTTGTCGAGCAGATCCACGTAGCGGACACCGGGTTGGACGGTGGCCCGAGCGAGGGCGTGGCACTCGGCCGCGATCCGGCCGGCTTCACGATATTTTTCGAGATCAACGCGCATGGCGAGAAGGATAGCAGCCCGGAGGTCCGTCATCGATCGTGCCTCGCCGTCTCGACCCGAGACGCACAGACGCCACGAGCGGTTTTTCCCGTGTTGCGTGAGCCTCACGCCCTGCCGATCGCGCCTATTCTTTCACTCAGCGCCGCCTCCCCGAACCAGGGCGCGCTCCGCATTCCTCGCCTCGTCGGTGCGATTCATCCGGCCGGGCACAGGATCCGATCATGAAGATCTTGGCCCTCCTGCTGGCCGTGTCGGCCGCAGGCGCATATCAGATCACATCGAGCTCCGTGCCGATCTGTGCTCTCGACGAGGCTGCGGCCACGTCGTGCGACAGCACCTCGGCGCCTTGCTGCGCGGCCCCGTCGCGCGCCGCGCAGGTCGCGGCGGCTCCTCCCGCGGGCGCGACCCTGGAGCTGGGCTGCAAGCCGCTGGCGCCATTTGACGTCGTCTTCGCCATCGAGCGCGAGGGGGGCGGAACGAGCGAGCTGCACCTGGCTGTGGCGCCGCGGCGGGCGATGCGTGAAGTCACGTGGTCGCTCGACTTCGTGGGAGAGGCGCACGTCGTCGAGGGCAACGTGCGCGGACGTGCTGGTCTCACGACGGCTCAGGCGAGTCAGAAGGACGGGCTGGCCGCCTCGGCGTTCGAGGCGCTGGCCGCCGGCGAGACGGTGGCCGACGAACGCGTCACGCTCGTGACGCCGGCTCCGTCCCGATTCACGACGGCCGTGCTGAACGTCGCGGGTGTCTTCGAGGGCACCGACGAGAACGGCGACGCGTTCGCCGAGACGCTCAGGACCTCGCGCACGATCCAGTGGTCGCGACCCGCATCACCGGTGCCGTTGCGCACCACGGTCGACGTCGCGACAGGCCTCGTCGAGTCGGTCGCCGTCGTGCCGTCGACCCACATCCCGGCAGCGGGGGGCGACCGATGATGACGCGCATCTTCCTCACGGCACTCACGCTCGTCGGCGCACTGCTCGGCGCGCAGGCCGACGCCCAGACGTTCACCGTCGACGGCGCCTTCCTGTACCAGGACAAGGAGTTTGCCTACACGGGTTGGACGGGCACCGATCCAATCCTCCCGATTCGCCGCGCCGACGTGGTCGTCCTCGACGACACGACCGGGGCCGTGCTCGGTTCGGGCTCGACGGCACAGGACGGTTCGTTCTCGATCGTCTGCACCGGAACCGGCTCGCTCGACGTCGTGGTTCGCTGCGACTGCGACACGGACCTCGACGGCAGCTTCCAACGCATCCGCGTCACGACGGAGAGCAACACGGAGTATTCGACGTTCAGCCCCGTCTTCGCGGCGCACGACACCGCGAACGATCTCAACGTCGGCACGTCCGTCGCCGGCGTCATCACGCAGGGCAGCAACGAAGCCAACCCGTTCAACATGCTCGACATGGGCGTCCACGTGATGGAGTACATCACCGGACCGACGCTGAACGAAGGCAACATGAACCAGACGCTGCGCATCTACTGGCCGTCCGGTTCGGGTTCGTTCGCGACGAACAACCAGGCTCACATGGCGGATGATGACGGCTTCGACGATCCCGTGATCCTGCACGAGATCGGTCACGTCGTGCACAACAAGTACAGCGAAAGCGACAGCCCCGGCGGCACGCACTTCATCGGTGACAGCGACCAGGACCCGCGCCTGTCGTTCGGTGAGGGCTTCGCGACGTTCTTCGCCGGGAAGATCCAGGAGCACCTCGGCCGTGAAGCTGTGTACACGGACCTCTCGGGCAGCGCGCAGACCGGCGGTGTCCAGATCCGCCTGCGCCACGAGAACGCCCAGCCCTTCGGCACCGATGCTTTCGGCGCCGCCGACGAGTCGGCCGTCGCCGTCGTGCTGTACGACCTCATCGACGACGTCGACTCCGTCGACACGACGCCGGGCTTCGATGACGACGGCATCGGGCTCGGCACGTCGATCGGCGGCCTCGACCCGGCCAACGCCTGGTGGGACGTTTTCCGCGGGCCCGTCGCCACGGCCGGCAACGTCACGATGAACCATGCCTGGGACGGATGGTTCTCCGAGCACGTCGCCGATCCGCATTTCGCGGAGGTCCTCGGTCTCTTCGAAGCGCGCCGGATGTACTTCAGCAACGACGTCGACGAGCCCAACGACACGCTCGCGACCGCCACGCCGACAGCCGTCCAGACGGGTTCGAACTGGAGCTCGCCGCGGAGTCTCTTCGCGTCGTCGCCGGGCACCTTCGCGCCCGGGACGGACGATGAAGACTGGTACTCGTACGAACTCGTGAAGGGTTCGGACCTGTTGTTCCGTACGCGCTACGAGAACGCGGTCGGTGATGCCGACACGCAGGCGGATGTCTTCCTCGAGTTGTACGGTCCCACGGGCGCGCTGCTCGCCAGCGATGACGATTCAGGCTCGGGGCGCAACCCGTTCGTCGACGACTTCATCATTCCCGAGACGGGCACCTACACGCTGCGTCTGCGCACGCTGAGCAACCAGCGCCGCTATGGCACGTACGAGTTCCGCGCGAAGCACAACTTCGAGAACTTCGTGCCCGAGGTGTCGTCCGTCGTGGCCTCACCCGCGACGATTCTCGACACGGGATCGTCGACGCTCACGGCCACCGCCACCGATGCCAACGCGGGCCAGACGCTGAGCTACGCGTGGACGCCCACGAACGGCGGGGCGATCGTGGGTGCGGGCAGCTCGGTCCTCTTCGATCCGCCGCTCGTGGGTGCAAGCACGACGTTCGTCGTGGAGTTGATCGTGTCCGACGACCTCGGCGCCGAGTCGGCCAGCGAATCGGTGATGATCGACGTCGATCCGGCGGGCGGCTCGGTCTGCACGGGGGCGGCCTCGGCCGCTTCCGGTGGCGTCGGCAAGGCCGGCTCGCTCGGAATCCCGTCGCTGACGGCAACCAACCTGCCCGTCGTCCCGTCGAGTGATTTCGCGCTCACGGTCTCGGGCGCATTGCCTTCGTTCAGCGGCATCCTCTTCTTCGGTCTCTCGCAGATCGCGGTTCCGTTCGACGGCGGGACGTTCTATCCCTCGCCGGACATCCAGATCCCCTTCGCCACGGATCCCGCCGGTGAGTTCGTGCTGCCGATCGTGATCCCGAACGATCCGACGTTCTGCGGGATCCCCCTCACGGTGCAGGCGATGTTGCCCAACGACCCCGGTGCGATCGGTGGCAAGCAGACGGCCCAGACGGGCTTCGTCGAGTTCACCTTCGGGAACTGAGTCCGAGCTCTCACACGACCAAGCGGCGGCCTCGCTTCGCGGCGGGGCTGTCGCTTCGTTCCATGCTGGGACGTGTGCGGTGCCACGTCGCCTGACCAGGAATGAGAGCGGTTCAGGTCTATGTGTCGTTCCGCCGATCAGTGGTGTCGTCCGCGAGTCGCCCCGAGCGACGCGAGTGGTTCGGTGCGTGGGCGCCGAGACTCGGAAGCGGTCAGCTGAGGGCAAGAAGCGCCATGGATCGCAACAGCGAGACGAGCCACAACCGGAAGGTCGACCCCAAGACCGTTTGCGTGGGGATGCTGCTCAGCGCGGGGGTTCTCACCGCGATCAGCGGTGTGCCCGCAGCGCCAGAGCCGCTGGTGCTCAGCGACCACGTCGACGTCAGCAGTCAGCTCAGTTCCGCGCAGCAGGCCGCGACGGACCATCTGCTCGGGGCCGCGCTGGTTTCCGACGTGGAGGCCTGTAAGCCCACGGCGCCCGTCATGGTGACGGTCACGTCGCAGCCGACTGACGAGCTTGGCGCGGTCGGTGTCGAGTTCACGGTCGAGCCGATGGAGTCGTTCTCGCGGCTCGTGTGGACGGCGCAGTGTCGCGGCGCCGTGCAGCAGCTCGATGGTCCCAGCGCAGGCTCGGTCACGCAGGCCGAGCAGACGGAGTCGGTCCGTTTGGCGCTTGTCGCCGGCGAGTCGGCGGCGTTCGAGATCCGCATCGAGGGCGAGCTTGCCAATGGCGAGGTCGTCGCGTTGCGCCGCACGGTGCGCTGGGGGGCCGACGACTTCGAGTCGCTTGGCGCGCCCGGAGTCGTGCCACCGGTGCGCGGCCCACACATCGCCCTGCCGACCCGCACGGGACGCTGATCCGTGCAGGAGATCGAGGGGAATCGCGGCGCCGTCGCGGCGTTGCTGTGTGTCTTGTTGGCGCTCGTCGTTCAAGCGACGCCCGTTCATGCCGGAGCGAAGACGCCCGACTTCATCGCCCGTGGCGAAGTGCGCTACGAGGACAAGGCCTGGTCGTATGACGGCTGGACGGGCGCACGCCCGACGCTGCCCGTGCGGCGCGCCGACGTCTTCATCGTCGATGCCACGACGGGCAAGGTCGTGGGGCGCGGAGCCACGGCGCTCGACGGCAGCTTCGAGGTGCCGTGTCGCTCGAAGAAGACGCGCAACCTCGTCGCCCGCATCGACGCGGCGACCAAGAACCACACGAAGATCATCTCGCCCTATCCGCGCATTCGCGTGACGACGCCGAATGGCACGCAGTGGTCGGCGTACACGTCGACGCTCTTCGACCACGCCCCCGACGCAGACGCCGACTTCCCGCCCGTCGTCGTCGATGCCATCTCCGTGCTCGGTGACGAAGGCAATCCCTTCAACGTCTTCGACATGAGCGTCGCGGCGTTCGACCTTGCGCTCGCCGAGCCACGTTCGGCCTCGCCGCGCCGTTCCGTCCAGGTGGTCTGGCCCAATGCGCTCGGGTCCTTTGCACTCAATCGACGGGCGTGGATCGCCACCGACGACGGCTTCGACGACGCCGTGATCCTGCACGAACTCGGTCACCTCGTGCACAACGTCTACAGCGACAGCGACAACCCCGGCGGACCGCACGTGTTCGGTCACAGCGACCAAGACCCGCGCCTCTCCTTCGGCGAGGGCTACGCGACGTTCTACGCCGGTGCCGTGCTCAACTCGCTCGGGCGCGAGGCCATGTATCTCGACTGTGACGGGGCCGCTCTGACGGGCGGCGTGCAGCTCCGCCTGCGACTCGAGAACGCGGCGCCGTACACGTTCACGGCCATGGGTGCCTGCGACGAGGTTGCTGTCGCGTGCGTCCTCCACGACCTCATCGACGACGAGAACACCCCCGACCTCACGCCCGGCGTCGACGACGACGCGCTCGATGCAAGCGTGCTGATCGGCAGCGACGGCATCTCCGCGACGGAGGCCTGGTGGCGTGTGTTCACGGGGCCGGTGCGACGTGCCAAGCAGGTGACGATGAACCACGCTTGGGACGGTTGGCTGAAGACGCACGCCGCCGCCCCGCGCGCCGATGCGCTGCAGGACGTCTTCGGTCTCAGCTCGCTCGTCTTCTGGGACGACGCGGCCGAGTCGCCCTTCACGACGGGCGTCACGGTGCTCCCTGCGCCGACGAGCAGCGCCGAGTGGAGCGGCGTTCGCACGCTCTACCAGAGCAAGGGCGAGGCGCCCGAGGTGGGCGGCGTCGGGCTCGGCGCCGGCACGGGCGACCGTGACGAGTGGGTCGTCTGGCTCGAGCAGGGCCAGCGGGTGACGATCGAGACGCGCTATCCCGACGGTCTCTGGGACGCCGGCACGCAAGTCGATCCGTTCCTTGCGTTCGCGCGACCCAACGGGAAAACGCTGCTCACCGACGACAACTCCGGCACGGGGCGCAACGCGGCCATCAAAGGCGTCACGATCGACACCACCGGTCTTTGGCGCATCACGGTGTCGAGCAAGAACAAGATCCATCGCTACGGGCGCTACGAGCTGCGCATCCGACTCGACAACTGAGTCGCGGAAGACTCGTCGCGCCGCAAGACGTCCGGTTACGATCGCGCGCTCCGCCCTCGTTTCGACCCGCCGCGTTGAGTTCGACTTCGCCCGCCATCGTCCCGCAGTCCGCCCGTTGGGGGCTCTGGGTGCTGCTCGCCTTCGCGGCGATCGCCGCCTGCTTCGAGGTCCACAACCTCGACCTTCCGCTACACGCGCGGACGGGCGAGTGGATCGTCGAGCACGGCGAGGTGCCGACGACGAACGTGCTCTCGCACATCCACCAGCATCATCCGATGGTGGCCGACAAGTGGCTCTTCCAGGTGCTGGCCCACGTGCTGCACGACGGGCTCGGGCTCGACGCGGTGCTCGTCGCGCGACTCGTGCTCGTGGTCGCGTTGGCGGCGCTGATGGGCTTGCTCGCACGCGCGCGCGGCGCCGGTCCGGCGGCATTGCTCACGCTCTGTGTCCTCGGGCTCGTGGCGACACGCGCGCGGCTCTTCTTCCGCCCCGACCTCGTGAGCCTCGTCTTCGTGGGGCTCGTAGCTTGGGCGCTCCTCGTCCCTGGCCGACACAGGGTCCCGTGGTGGTTGATCGCGCTGCAGGTCGTGTGGGTGAACGTCCACGGCTACTTCACGCTGGGGCCGCTCGTCGTCGCGGCTGTGAGTGTCGGGCACCTGTTCGGCTCGAGCGACGACCGTCGGCGCGCGCGCTCGCTGGCCCTGCTCGCCGTCGCGTTGGTCGGTGCGTGCTTCGTCAATCCGTCAGGTTGGCGCGGTGCCCATCACCCGATCGGGATCCTGTCCGATCTGTCGGCGCACTACGACTTCTACACGTCGTCGATCATCGAGTTCCTGCCGACGTTCCGTGAAGACCCGCGCGGGCCCTACGATCGGCTCGCGTTCTTCGTGCTGTTGCCGCTTTCGGGCGCCGTGTTGATCGCTGACGTCGTGCGGCGCCCGCGCAGCGCCGATGCGTGGTCGGCGTTGTTCGTCGCGCTCGGCCTCGGTGCGCTGACGCTCTCACTGCGGCGTAACATGTCGCCGTTTGCCGTCGTCGTCGCGCCGCTTGCCGCTGCCGCCACGACGCGCATGCTGGGTGCAGCGGCAGCGCGCCGGCGCGTGCGTCTCGTGGGCACGGCCGCGGCGCTCGGTCTCACCGCACTCGTGACGTACGGCGAGGTCAGCGACCACATCTCGATCCACGATGGGCTCGATCGGCGCTGGGGCTGGGGACGCTCGGCCATCGCCTACCCCGACGGCGCGATCGACTTCATCGCCGAACATCTCGGCGACCGCGAGACGGTCTTCACGTCATTCTCGTTCGGCAGCGCGTTCACGGGGGCGCGCTATCCCGCCCAGGCCGCGGCTACGGACGGCAACACCCACGGCTACACGACGGCGTACCTGCAGGACGTCATGGCCGCCGTCTCGCAGCAGCGCCCCGAGGCGTTCGGTGAGATCGTCGAGCGCTACGACCTCTCCGTGGCCCTGCTCGGCGCTGCGACGCCGCTGTCGGTCGCGCTCTTCGTCGACCGCGACTGGACGCTGGTCTTCCTCGGTCGCCGCGACGCCGTCTTCGTCCGCAACGACTCGGTGCCCACGGCCTGGCTCGGCGACCACAGTCTCGAACTCGTGCTCGCGCGCGGCGAGTTGCCTGCGCGCGGGTCGACACCGCCGCGCCGCTCGCTCTTCGGATTGCCGGTGGCTTACGAGCCGCTGGTCGAGGTCGCGCAGGCCGTGCTCTTCGCGGGCGGCGGACACGTCGATGCCGCGCGTCGCGTGCTCGACGACGCGCTCCGCGTGGCACCCGACGATGGGCGCACACTCGCCTTCGCGGGACTGCTCGCCGCGCGTGTTGGTGATACGGACAGGGCGCGCGAGCTGCTCCGGCGCGCCGACGCGGCGCCTGGCTATCACTCGTTGCGCGGCGCGGTCAGCGAGGCGCTCGAGCGTCTCGCCGAGTAGCCGGGGTTGTTCATGGATGATCGACGCGTTCGACGCGGAGGCGAAGTGACGCTTCGTTGAGCATCGAAAATACCGTTCGACACAGCCCTGCCTGCGCAGACGCGCCACAGTAGATCATCCATGAACACGCCGGGTTGGCCGCGCTCGCGCTCAGCGTTCGAGGTAGCCGAGCGCGTCGTGCAGGCGGGCGGCGAGGGCGACGTCACCCGTGCGTTCGGCGACGCGCCGGCGCGCGTCGATCCAGCGCCGGTACTCGGCCGTGCGGAAGCGCAGGTCGCCGAGGATGTCCGTGACGAGTGCGCTGCGTTCGGCGAAACCCTCGGCGTCGAGTGCCTCGGCATGACTGAGCGCTTCGAGTTCCTCGGTGAGCACGAGGCCGTCGAGCTGGCCCGGCGACTTCGCTTGCGCTGACGTGCTGTAGAGCGCATTGGCTTGCGCGAAGTGCTCGGCCGCCTCGTCGTGGCGACCGGCCGACGCGCTGGCTCGTCCGCGCAGCAGGTGTTCGTAGTAGGGCGCCACGCCGGAGTTGCCGACGTCCATCTCCTGAGCGCGGGCATCGGCACCCTCGAAGTCACCGATGGCACGCAGCACCTCGACCTCGCGCAGCGCGAAGCGCGTGGCGTACGCGGGGTCGCGGTCCTCCCACGCGAGACGCATGGCGGCGAGGTCGGCACGCACGGCGTCGACGGGGATCCGCGCGCCGCCCGGGCCGGTGGGCGTGAAGACGCGCTGGCCCGCAACCTCGATGAGCGGGATGTCCGCGGCGGCCTCGGGGTTCGAGACGAGAGCGGCGGCGATCGCGCGACGAGCGACGTCGGGCTCGCTCGCGCCGGACGCGATGCGCGCCCGATCGATGTGGCGCCGCCACGTGTCGGGGCCCCAGGCGTCGAGGGCGATGGCGGCGTCAAGAGCCGCGTCGATCTCGGCCGGAGGACCTCCCGCGAGCCAGAGCGCCATGGCGCGCTGGTGTTGCAGCATGGCCGAGCGTGGGAAGCGAGCGAGGGCCTCGTCGATGTGCTGGAGGGCCTCAGCGGGCCGGCTCGCGCGGGCGGCGAGCTGCGCGCGCAGCATCGGCACGCCGGGGTCGGTGGGGACGAGCGCTGCGGCCCGCGCGAGCGTGTCGTCGAGCATGTCGCCCGCCTCGCTGCGGGCCTCGGCGTCGTCGAGGTGAGCGAGCTGCTCGCTGGCGGTGTGGACGGCGCGCCGCTGTGCGGAAAGGACGATCCCGACGACGGCAAGACTCGCGAGAGACAAGCCGCCGACCAGGCGAGCAGGCAGTGCCGACGGCGACGCGGCGTCGGAGTCGTCGTTGCGCACGTCGCGCAAGCCGAGCAGCACGAAGGCCAGGGCCGGGTAGAGCGTGTTGATCGCGCCTCCGAGGTCGGCGGCATTGGCGGCCCAGAGCGCGACGGCGGCGCAGGCGAGTGCCGCGTCGGCCTCACCGAGGTGCCGGCGCGGCGGGCGCGTCGTCCAGGCGAACAGCAGGGCCAGGGCGAGCAGGCCGGGGAAGCCGAGGGCGCCACCGACAAGCAGCACGATGCTATGCGGGTGGTCGCTCTTCGTCATGCCGTCGTAGCGCCCCGGACGCGCGACTGTGCCCTGTTCGTAGAGCGTGCCGGGGCCGTGGCCGTGCCAGTCGGCGGCGGCCCAGCTCGCGCGTCCCAGTTCCCACATCGCCGAGCGGAACGTGACGGCCTTCGACGTCATCGACGCCGACTGCGTCGTGATCGTTCCGCTCGTCCAGTTCGTGGCCGGGACGAGCGTTCCGAGCAGCAGCGCGGCGACGAGCGCGACCCACGCGAGGCGCGCGGCGCGCGCGAGACGCTCCCGTTTGGCGGCCCAACGCCAGGCGAGGAAAAGCCCGACACCGACGACCGTCACGGCGAGCCCTGTCCGCGAGCGAACGGCGAGCAACGTCGCGCCGACCACGAGCAGGGCGGCGCCGACGCCGGCGCGTCGCGGCCCCTGGGCGAACGCGGCGATACCAAGCGTCGCGGCGACGGCGAGCAGCGGCACGGCGAGGTTGGGGTGCAACCCGAGCACGGTGAGGCGTGTGGAAAGGAGTGCGCCGAGCGGGATGTCGAGCGCCGCGGCGGCGATCGGATAGCTGGACGCGGATGCCAAGCCTGCCAGTGCCGCGCTGACGACGAGCGTGAGGAGCGGCACTCGGGCTGAGTCGAAGGCTGCCGGCAGACAGACCGCGAGCGCGGCGACGGGCGCGATGTGCGTGAGCCAAACGAGGCCGCCGTGGGGGTACTGGGTTGCGGCGAGCGCGGGGCCTGCGAGGAGCAGCGCGGCGGCGCCGATGAGCGTACTCGGCCTGCGCCAGGACAACCACGGGGCGGCGGCCCAGAGCGTGGTGGCCGTGAGCGCGAGTCGCAGCGCGTCGTCGTTCGGGATCACGCGCGACCCGAGCAGCGTCGCGCTGAGCAGCAGGAGCGTGGTGAGCTGCGCGACAGACCGGCGTGCGCGTGGCGCGGGCCACAGCAGCCATCCCGCGCTGGCGGCTGCCACGGCGAGCGAGAGGAGCCCCAGCTCGGGCGGGCGGCCGAAGTTCGACAGACCGTGACGTTCAGCCCATGAGGGGACGTCGAGTGCCGCCAGGGCGCCGGCGCCGAACGTCGCGACCACGGCGGCGGCCGTGGCGCCTCGCAGCAGCGGCGACGCTCGCGTCACGCCTGTCCGTCGCCCGCAGGTTGGTCGTCCCCGTCGTCCTCTGCGGGGGCCTCGTCAGCATCGGTACTGCCGTCCGCGTCAGCGTCGTCGGTATCGACGTCGGTACCAGTACCACCGCTGGCGCGCTCGGCTTCGCGCTGCAGGAGCTCGAGGAAGTCGAGCGTGCCGGCATCGGCGGGTTTGCCCTGTGGTGCTGGCGGCGTCGCGGTGTTCGTCGGCTGTGGGGTCCCGAAGAGGGCCTCGAACGGGTTGGCCGCGGCCTTCTTCGGTGGCGTGCCGGTCTTGGGTTTCGGCTTGGCCGTCATCGTGCGCCAGTCATCGATGTCGATGTCGCCGGCTTGACGCTTCACGCCGAACTCGAAGTCGGGGCGCATCGGGTACTCCTCGCGGGTGAGGTAGTTCTCCCGGTCGGCGACAAGCCGTGCGACTTCGTCGAGGCCGATGAAGCCGACCGCGGCGATGGACTCTTCGTCGGGCTGCGGCTCACTGTCCTCGACGACCAACCCCGACAGGACTCCGACGATCTGCCAGCGGTCGTATCGATTCACGTAGACGCCGGCGCCGGAGTAGCGCGCCGCGAAGTCGTAGGCGTCGTCGTCTGGAATGACGATCAGGTCGCCGTGGGCGCCGTTGCGCCAACGTGTCACCTCTTCCATCACGGGCTCGTCGTCCTCGTCGCGCACCGCGACGTAGAGCTGCTCGAGCTCCGTCATCGGCGTTTCGGCGAAGCGCCCTTCGGCCAGACGCGACGTGAGCGGGATGATGATCGCCAGGTTGTCGTTGATGCGGATGAGTTCGCCGTGGTCGTCGACGCGCGAGTTCCCGACCGGAAACTGCATGTCGAAGAGGTCGCCGAGCTTGTAGCTCGGGTCGGCCAGGACGAGCACGCCGTCCTCCGTCGACAGGCCCAGGACGGGCGCGCCCTGTGCGCCCTGCGGCCAGATGCGGGCCACATGCGAGGGCGGCGGCGTCGCGCAGGCCCCGAGGAGCAGGCAGGCCAGCACGAGCCCGAGCGCGCGGGCGATATGTGGCGGGCAGATCGTGGACGGGGTCATCGCGTGACTCGGGCGGGACGAGAGGACAGACTCGCCTGTCTCATCGGCGGACGGGAGCACAAATCTTCAAATCCCCGCGGATTGGCGGGGGGCGCTCGGCCATTGTCGATGGAACGGGCTGCCTTCTCAACCGCCGGCAGCGGCCTCGAGGTCTGCGGCAAACTCAGGAATGTCGGCCAGCGGGACGTAGTCGAGCTCCCACGGCTCGGTGCCCGCGATGAGCTCGCCGGTCTCTTCGTCAACCGGGCGCGAGGCCTGGAAGACCCAGTCGAGGCCGTCGACGGTGCCGGCCGCGATGAGTGCCTTGAGATCCTCGGTGCTGAGATCCTCGATGCGCTCGGGCGGCTCTTCGCCTTCGAAGTAGTGCGGCACGACGAACCAGATGCGCTCATCCGACGCCGCGATCTCGGCGGCGCGCTCGGCCTTGCGCCGGATCATGTCGCGGCCTTCTTCAATAACCTGGATCAGCTCCTCATAGACCTCCTCGACCTGCGTGTTCTTCGGCCCCAGGGCCTTGCCCGTCTCGGCCATCGCGTAGGCGGCTTCGGGATCGAGCAGGTCGGACTCCATGATCAGGATCCCGCCGGCCTCGAGGTAGTAGAAGGGGTTGAGCGGATCGAGCTCGATGGCCCGCTTGATGAGTTCGTAGGCGCGCGCCGGATCTTCGTCGATGACCTCTGCGGAGTAGCTGTTCTCGCGGACGCCGCCCTTGCGAAGCAGCTCGGCGTACTGGCGGTAGCACTCGGGGTCGTCGACATCGAGTTCGATGGCCTTCTCGAAGTACTCGACGGCCTTGACGATGTGCGAGCCGTCTTCCTTGGGCTCCCAGAGTTCGCGTTGTGCCGCGCTGTAGTAGGCGCGCGGATTCAGCTCCGTGTAGGCCTGCTCGATCCACTGCAGCCACTCGGCTTCGAGCTCGTCGACGTCTTCGCCCATGCGCTTCTCGAAGGCTTGGAAGACGTCGTAGAGGTCGCACATGTCGCGCGTGTCGCGTCCCGAGTCGTAGGGGATCTTCGTCGTCGACAGCTCACCGTTGTTCGGCAGGTTGCCGAAGAACGCGCGGAACGGCTTCTGGTAGTCCTCGTGCTCCATGAGGAAGTGACAGAAGGACCAGGCGTAGGCGTATTCGCGCGCACCGAAAGAGTCGCGTTCCGTGAGCATGAGGTCGGGGATGCGCACGAGCCGGTCCTCGGCCTTGTCCTTGAAGATCGTCACGAGTCGGCCGTCCTGCTGTGCACCGACGATGAACTTTCCGCGCTCGTCGACGTCGGCCGTGCCGTAGTACTCGGCCATGCCTTCGTTCATCCAGATCGGGTAGAGGAAGTCGGGCCCGATGAGGTAGGTGACGAGGTGGTTGAACTCGTGGAAGAGGACGGTCTGCGAGAGGTACGGGTCGCGCTTGTCGAAGAAGATGTGCAGCTCGCCGGTGCCGGAGTTGAAGAACCCGAGCACGCCGCGGCGCATGCCGGTGACGCGGTAGAAGTCGCCCGGCGTGCGATACAAGAAGACCTGCATCTTGTTCTTCGCGACCTTCGGCGAGATCTTGATGCCCCAGTACTCGCGGAAGTACTTGTAGTACGTCTCGAGCAGCATGACCCACTCGTCGAGCAGGTCTTGCGGGAAGTTCGACTCGATCGCGAAGTAGCGCGTCTCGAACTTCTTGCGATGGCGCCACTGCTGTTCCTTCTTGAGCGCGGCGAGTTCTTCCTCCTCGGCCTTGCGCCGCTTCTCGAGCGCCTTCTCGTAGCGGCTCTTCGACATCCAGCTGCCTTCGAAGAGCACGAAGCCACGCTCGAGGTACTTGCGCTCTTTGTCGTTCTTGGGCTCGTAGTCGTCCGTGATCGCGGGGTAGACCTCGTCGATCAGCGAGCGACGGATCGGAATCTCGACGCCGTTGATCTCGAGGGTGACCTGGTCGTCGGTTTCCGCGAGAAGCTTGCCCTCGATCTGGCGGCCGTCCGTGAGGAGGACGCGGTCGCCTTCGGCCGCGATGAGCGCCGAGGCGAGGACGGTCGTGGCGACGATGACTCTGATGAACAAGGCTCCGAACACTCGAAGTCTCCCTGGAAGGCTGGGGCAGGTCCTGCGGTGATGGCCGTCGATGATACCAGCCGCAACGCCTCCGCGAGGGGCGCGGCGAGCCGGCCGACGGTGGTCAACCGATCTTCGAGCAATACTCGATGAACTCCTCTTCGAAGTCGGCCCAATCGTCGTCGGTCCACTCTTCGAAGGTGAGCTCGTAGGCCCGGTCCTGAACGTCCGTCGTGGACGTGAGCGTGTAGTAGACGGCCGGATCGTCGGACGGCGGTTCGCCCCGGTCGTCCTCGTCTTGCTTCTTCCAGTCGCCGACCGCCTTGTCGCGGATCTTCTCGGCGGCCTCGTGGCGGGCTTGGAGCAGGAAGTCGAGGTACTCGGGGAGGATCTTTTCCCACTTGTCGTCCAGACGACGTGACTCGCGCAGCATGTGCACGACTGCCCAACCGGCGGCATAGCAGACGCTTCGGCGATGGCTGGCGTAGAACTCCGACTGGTGGAAGCGCATGAGGTCCTTGAGATTCGGACACCCACCTTCGCGGTCGGACTTGCCCTGCGAGAGCAGGCGCACGGCTTCCTTGATGATGCCGCTGCGGTCGAAACCGCCGGGCGCCTTGCCGTACTTCTTTACGCGGCCGGTGCCTGTCAGCTTCGCACCGGCGAAGTAGTCGCCGTGGCCTTCGTTGTACCAGGAGTGCGGAGCGAGCTCGCCGTAGAAGTAATAGATGTACTGGTGGAAGGCCTCGTGTCGCAGCACCGACAGAGTGGCCTCGCGCGGACGCATGTCGAAGAACACGAGTTCCTTCGCGCCCGAACTCCAGTAGCCGCCCGAGCCACGCGGTCCGCCGTAGCCGTAGTAGTCTTCGGCACTGTCACAGACGCGCACGATCGAGATGGCCTCGATGGGCGCGTCCGGTGGATAGAGGCGCTCGTACTCGTCACGGATGCCTTCGATCTGTTCGCACATCTCTTTGACGAACGACTTGTCGGCGTTGAAGAGGAACAGGTAGCGCTCCGTGCGCAGGCTCTCCCAACCCGGCGGAAGCTTGGCGACCTGTTCGGCGAGGAAGCGCTCCTGGCCGGTCATCTGCTCGAGGTCGCTCTGCGAGAGCTCGCCGCTCTTCTCCACTCGCTTGAAGCCCTTCGCGGCCTTCGAGAACGAGGACTTCAACTTGCTGAGGTTCTTGCCGATCGTCTCCCCGACGAACAGGAACGTGCCCTCGGGTTGTTCGATCGCGCAGAGGTAGGCGCCCATCGGCTCGGGGCTCGCGAACGGCAGCAGCACTTCGGCCTCGCAGGCTTCGGCGCGCGCGATCTTCGTCGACCTGAGGCGCTTGAGGTCGTGCTCCCCGAAGTGGTCTTCGATGAAGCTCTCGATGCGTTCGTCGAGGGGACGCGTGTCGTCGTCGTCCTCACGTAGGCCGCCCTTGAAGAGCATGAGGTTCATCGAGTTGAAGAACTGCTGGAATCCGTTCGACCCGATGTACAGCGGCGATTCGTCCTGATACTTGGCGATGATGAGTCGCTCGTTCGGCGTGATCGCGATGGACTTGAATCCGCGCGGCGGCTTGAACTGATAACCGAGGCGTTCGTCCTTGTGCAGCGACTGCGCTGACGTCAGCGTCGTGAACGCGAGCAGGAGTAGCAGAGAGGCCAACATGCGGACGGACATGGGCTCGGTTCCTCGCTCGTTTGCCATCTTTTCCCCCAAAAGTCCCGATCTCGGTCGCCAACGCGCCCACAGCGCCTTCGTATCATAACGTCGCTCGACCCCTGTCGACCGACTCATCGATGAACGCCATCGATATGTACGGGCAAGTCGGGGCGCGTGTGAGGAGTGAGGTCATGAACGGAATCACCAAGGTCGTGCTCGTATTGGTTGTTGTCGGCCTGGTCGGCGGCGCAGCCTTCCTGCTCCTCGATGATGGAGGGAGCGGGGACGTCGTGATGACCGAACTCGTGAACGCCACACCTGAGTCACGCGTGGTCGGGAGCGATGCGATCGCAGTTCAAGACCGCGGGACCAAATCGCGCCTGGAGGTTGCGGACAGCGCTGTCGTGGCCCCTGACGGCACGACGGACACGTCGGCGTCGGCCGCGAGCGAGCGCCCTGAGCTGCCCCAGGCCACGCTGAGCGGGCGGGTCGTGGACGAGGTCGGGCGCGCCGTGGCGGGCGCCAAGGTCAGATTCCTGAAGCCGAGCGATGTCCGCCGTCAGTGGACCTTCGGGATGGGAATGACGACGCCGTCGGAAGATCTCGTCGAGGCGACCACCGATTTCAACGGCGAGTTCGCGCTCGGCGGTGGTGTCGAGCAGATCGACGCCGACGGGCCGAGCTGGTTCCGCACGGCGCCCACGCTCGTCGTCACCCATCCGAACTATGCCTCGGAGCTCAGCGAGTGCGCGGGGCTCGCGGAAGGCGCGTACGACGCCGGGACGATCGTCCTCGCCGCGGGTACCCGGATCGTGGGGCGCGTCGTCGACGAGGTCGGCACGGCCATGAAGGGAGCGCGGGTCACGGCCGGCATCGAGCCCGAGAACACGGGCTTTTCGTTCATGGGCGTGCGGCAGTCGTCGCTGCTCGACTCCTTCAACGGTGTCGAGTCCGGTCTCGACGGCCGCTTCACGGTCACGGGCTTGCCGGCCGGCGACGCCTGGGTCACCGCGATGCGCGATGACCGACGCGCCGCCGTGGCTGCTGTCGAGACGACGGTGGGTCTGCTCGCCGACGTCGGTGACCTGCGCCTCGAGCCGGGCGCCGCGATCGCGGGGCGCGTCATGAACCGCGACGACAAGCCGATCGCTGGCGCGAGCGTGCGTGTCATGAACATGGTGCCGCGACGCATCACCGGATCGAACTCCACGGCCGAGCGGCGTGCGCTGAGTCACGAGTTCAGCCTGCGCGCCACCACAGACGAGGAAGGTCACTTCGAACTCCCGGGCCTCACGCCGGGCAGCTACACCGTTTACGCCGACGCGCCGGGACATGCCACGGGCCAGCGGGCGAACGTGGCGACGGGCTCGCGCGACGTGCGCGTCGTCATGTCGCCGCTCGGCGCGGTGCTCGTCAAGCTGCGCAGTCAGACGAGCGGCGAGCTGATCAACGGCGCGGAGATCCAGGCGTCGACGGCGTCGTTCCGGTCGTTCCGGTCGCAAGATGATGGCGACAGCGGGCCGCAGGTCTACGTCGGCCAGGACATCGCGCGACATGCGCCCGAGCCGGTCGGTGAGTTCCAGGGACGTTACCTCGTCACGTCGGCGGGGCCCGACGGACTCGATCTCTCGATCCGTGCGCCTGGCTTCGCCGTGCTCGAAGTCGAAGCCCCGGGGCCGAGCGAGGGTGGCATGGTCGAGTTCGACGTCGAGCTCGTGCCCGAGATCGTCGTGCGCGGTCGCGTCACGGACATCCGCGGGGACCCGATCGACGACGCCACGGTGGCGCTCGAGAAGAGCGCCGACGATTGGTCGGACGAGAGCGACGGACGGGAGCGGCGCGTGCGCCGCATGGTGCGCCGCACGATGCGCTCGGGGAGCGACGGCATCGATGCCGACCGCATCACGGCCCGCACCGACAGCAACGGCATCTACGAGATCCTCGGCGCGACGGCGGGCGCGTGGGACCTCAGCGCCGAGGCCCCGGGCTTCGCACGCGGCACCGGTGACCCGCTCGTGCTCGTCGACGGACAGCCCGTCGAGAACGCCGACGTCAGCCTCGAACAGGGCGGAACGGTTTACGGACTCGTCACCGATGCCGACGGTGGGCCCGTACCGAGCGCCCAGGTCGTCATCGCCCGCATTGCCGACGAGCCTGCTGCCGACCCCAACGACGTGCCCTTCGCGATGCGCTCGATGTTCGGCGGTGACGACGGGGACACGCGCACCGTCACGGCCGATGCCGTGGGTCGCTACCGCGCCGAGGACCTCACGCCCGGCGAGTACGACGTCTCGCTGGCCAAGGGGCCGGGCGGATTGAACGTGGGCGGTGCGATGGTCTTCATGAGCGGCGCGCAGGGGGCGTCGGCGAACGACGTGAAGGTTCGCACGCGCGTCGACGCGGGCGGTGACGTGAAGGTCGACCTCGTCAAGCCGCGCAGCGCCGTCGTGGAGGGCCGCGTGCTCGCGGCCGGGGAACCCGTCGAGGACGCCAGCGTCACGCTGATGGCCGCCAGCGACGACAGTGATCCGCGCGCGAATGCGATGCGCGGTCTGCGCCGCATGATGGGCGGCGCGCGCACGGCCAAGACGGATCGCTTCGGCTACTACGTCTTCGAGGACGTCGAAGTCGGTCCCGAGGGCGCGTCGTACGAACTTTCGACGAAGATCGCTGGCGCGGGCCTCGAAGAGACGGCCGAAGTCGACGTGCTGCCCGGCGGCACGGCTCAGGCCGATCTCGTCTTCTCGGGTTCGACTCTGCGCGGGCGTGTCGTCGATGCCGACACGGGCGTGGGCGTCGGCGGGCTGACGATCACGGTCGCGAAGGCCGAAGAAGAGAACTCGTCGGTCTCGGCTCGCTTCGCCTTCTCGTTCCAGGGCGGCGGCGGTGGGATGTCGATGAACCTCAGTGGCGATGAGTCGCTCCTTCGCACGGCGCCCGACGGATCGTTCGAAGTGAAGTTCCTCGATCCGCACGACTACCTCGTCAGCACGGGAGCGAGCGCCTACGTGCGCGTCGACGAGGGCCCGTTCACCGTCAAGGAAGGCGAGACCACCGATGACGTCGTGCTCGAAGTCGTGCGCGGTGCATCCGTCGAAGGTCTCGTGCGCAGTATCTCATCGGGCGAGCCGATGCCCGGCATGATCGTCAGCCTGCAGCCCGAGGACGGCGGGCCGCAGATGGGGCAGACGGACGAGAAGGGCCGCTACAAGTTCGAGGGGCTCGCTGCCGGTGGCTACGAAGTCATCGTGCGCGGGACGAACTTCGGCGGCGACCCGATCGCGAGCTCGGACGTGTCCGTCGAGGCCGGTGAGGTGAAGGTGCTCGATCTCGACGCCGATGACTCGAACATCGACAGCAGCGGAGGCTCGGGATCCACGGTCACGATCGGCATCGGGGGCTGACGTTCGGCCGCGAGTGACACGCGCGGGGTGAACGCGCTAATGTTCGTGCATGATCCCCCGCGCATCGTCGCTCCTCCTGACCGGGCTCGTGCTGTGTTGCACGACCGCGTCGCTCGCATCGCAAACCGTCTTCACTCTCACGGGGCGCGTTGTCGACGGACGCGGCAAGGCGCTCGAAGGCGTCGTCGCGTCCGGTATCTCGGGCAGTGAGGCGCTGGCTTCGATGACGACGTCGAACTGGCGGCCGTCGCCATTCGCCGGCACCAGGGACACGACCGACGCCGCGGGGCGCTTCGTCGTGACTGTCACGCAGGAATTGAATGCGATCGAGTCGCCGTTCGTCGCTTTGCGCGCGGCAGGTTGGGCGACGAAGGTCGTGGGCTCGGGCACCATGTTCGTCGACGTCGATCTCGGTGACGTGCCGCTGAAACGCGGAGCAACCCTGCGCGGGCGCGTTGTCGACGAGGCGGGCGCGCCGATCTGGCGGGCGCGCTGCGGTGTCGGTCGCAATGCACCGAGTCGTGCCATCGCCGACAACGTCGCGTCGGCCCTGTGCGAGGCGCTGAGCGCCGAAGACGGTTCGTTCGTGATCGAAGGGGTGCCGCATGCCGAGCTCTGGTTCGCGCTGAAGCACTGGGACTACATGCCGACATGGCGGACGATCGACGAGTCTTTCGCAGCCGAGGTCGATCTCGGCGACGTGGTCATGCTGCGGGGCGATGTGATCCGTGGAACTGTGCGCGACGACGCAGGCAAGCCGGTCGTCGGCGTGACGGTCGACATCGATCGGTCGCGACGTGATCGGGTGATCTACGATCGTCGCCGCATCTGGCGTGAGGTCGAACGCATCGACTGGCTCTACACCGGATCAGACGGATCGTTCGAGTCCGAGCGGCTCCAAGGCGAGCCCCACACCGTTGCCTTCAAGAGCGACCGGCACGGCCACGTCTTGCTCGTCGACGTCATGCCCGGCGGTGAGCCCGAAGACGTCGTCCTGACGCGCTTCGGCTCAGCACTCTTGACCGTCCGCGATGGCGCCGGGACGTTGCTCGATGACCTACGCGTCGACCGCGTCGGCGGTCTGTGGCACACGATCATCACGAGTGACGACGAGTTTACGCGCTACCCCGACGACGCAGAGTCTGGCTGGGCGTTGAAGCGGTTGGTGGGTCTGTTCTCGCCGACGAGCGGGCGCTACTTGGTCGAAGGCGTGGGTCCCGACGGGCTCGAAGTGCTCATCCGTGGCGGTGGCGTCGCGGATAAGACCGTGCACATCCCGGGAGTGGCGGGTCTCGGACGCATCGACCTCGATGTCGACATGTCGGCCCAGCGTCGTGTCGCTGGCATCGTGCGTGACCGCTACGGAGAGATTGTCAGCGGCGCCACGGTCATGCTCACGCAGCCCGCGCACGACGGGCGGCCGCTCGAGCAGATCGCAACGGTGACGGATCGATCGGGGGCTTTCTGCTTTGATGACCCGCGTCCGGGCACATGGTCGCTCACGGCATCGTCGTCCCGTGGGCGATCCTTGCCGATCGCGATCGAGGTCTCGGATGAGCGGTCGACGCCGATCTACGAGCTGGCCATCGTCCGAGTCGGAGTCATGCGCGGCCAGGTCGTGACCGCGGCCGAGGAGCCCCTTGCCGGCGCCTCGGTATGGATCGTAAGTGACGAACCCGACGGCCCGCTCGTCGCTCAGTTGACGACCGACGCGCAAGGAGCATTCTTCGTCGACGGCCTCGACGTGGGGCGCTACCGGGTGTTCGTCTCGCGCACGATCGACCGAGCATCTGCGGGTGCGGGCGCGACGATCGTCGTTCTGGGCTTCGGCCCCGCGCAGATTGTCGTCGTGCTCGACAGCTGACGCCGCCCGGGGCATCGCATGGCGTGAAGCCGTTTCGCGAGCGGGGTGAAGCCAGCAGGGCCGCGGTCCTTCGCCGACCTGTCGTTCTTCGCCCGGGCTACCCGCGCAACTCGCGACGCCGCAGCTGCCCGCAGGCCACGCCGACATCTTGGCCGCGCGGTCGTCGCACGGTGGTCGTGACGCCGGCGCGCGTGAGGATCTCGACCATCGCGTCGATACGTGCCGGCGCGGGCGGCGTGAAGTCGAGCCCGTCGACGGGGTTCCACGGGATCAGGTTCACGGCGCAGGGATGACCGGCCACCACGTCGGCGAGCAGTCGCGCGTGACGGTCGGTGTCGTTGACCCCGGCGAGCACGACGACCTCGGCGGTGAGCCGCCGGCCCGTCGCATCGAAGCGTTCGCGCGCCGCCGCGAGCGTGGCCGCGAGGTCGGACGTCCCGAGCCCGGGCATCAGCGCCTCGCGCTCGGCGTCGTCGCCGACGTGCACGGACAGCGCGACGTTGAAGGGGATCTCCGTCTCGACCATCTTCCGTAGCGCCGCCGGGTGGCCGATCGTCGAGACGGTGATGCGGCGTGCGCCGATGCCGAGACCATCGGGATGCGTGAGCGTCGCGATCGAGGCCTCGACGGCCTTCCAGTTGTGCGTCGGCTCGCCGGAGCCCATGAAGACGTAGTTCGTCAGCGGTTGCTCGGAAAGCTCGCGCGCCACGAGCACCTGCTCGACGATCTCGCCGGACGAGAGGTTGCGGATCACGCCGTCGAGTCCAGAGGCGCAAAACGCGCAGGCGACGGCGCAGCCGACCTGACTCGAGATGCACAGCGTGTGACGGTCGCCTTCGGGGATCGATACCGACTCGATCACGTGCCCGTCGTGCAGGCGCGTCAGCAGGCCGACCGTGCCGTCCTTGCTGGCGTGGCGCTTCTCGAGCGTTCCGCTGCGCACGGTCCAGCTCGCGGCGAGCGCCGCGCGCAGCGGCTTGCTCAGGTTCGTCATCTCGTCGAACGAGCGTGCGCCTTTGGCGAAGACCCAGTCGCGGATCTGCGTCGGCGTGAACGACTTGGCGTCGGGCAGCGCGGCGAGCTCGCCGAATCCATCGACGGCCAGGTCGGTGAGAGCGCGGCGGACCTCGCCGCCCTCAGGCCGATTCGCGGAGGTCACGATCCTCGGTCGGTGTCACGAGGATGGGGGACTCGCCGGCGACGAACTCCGGCGTGACCGTGTAGCGCAGATTCGCGCCGCGCTCGGGCAGCTCGAAGCCGACGTCGAGCATCAATGACTCGATGATCGAGCGCGCCGCGCGCACGCCGGTCTTCAGGCTCAGTGCCTTCTCGGCGATCGCCTTGAGTGCCTCGTGCGTGAAGTCGACCTCGCAGTCTTCCAACGCGAAGAGCGACTGGTACTGCTTGATGATTGCGTTGCGCGGTTCGGTCAGCGTGAGCACGAGTTCGGCTGGCGTGAGCGAGGAGAGCGGCGCGATGACGGGCAGGCGTCCGACGAACTCGGGGATCAGCCCGAACTCGACGAGGTCCTCCGTGGTGACCTGCTTGAGCAGACGGTTGCGCTCGGCAGCTTCGTCGGCGCGCGAACGCATCTCCGTGCCGCCGAAGCCGATGACGCCCTGACCGATGCGCCGACCGACGACGTCCTCGATGCCGGAGAAGGTGCCGCCGGCGATGAAGAGGATGTCGCGCGTGTCGACCTGCAGGTATTGCTGCTCGGGGTGCTTGCGTCCGCCGGCCGGCGGGACGTTCGCGACCGTGCCTTCGAGCAGCTTCAGCAGCGCTTGCTGGACGCCCTCACCCGAGACGTCGCGCGTGATCGAGACGTTGCTCGTCGTGCGCGCGATCTTGTCGATCTCGTCGATGAAGATGATGCCCTGCTGGGCGCGCTCGAGGTTGTAGCCCGCGGCCTGTACGAGCTTGAGGACGATGTTCTCGACGTCCTCACCGACGTAGCCGGCCTCCGTGAGCGTCGTGGCGTCCGCGATCGCGAAGGGCACGTCGAGGATCCGCGCCAGCGTGCGGGCGAGCAGCGTCTTGCCCGAGCCCGTCGGGCCCACGAGCAGGATGTTGCTCTTCTCGATCTCGACTCCGTCAGACTTCGGCCCCGTCGTGTTCGCCCGAGCGAGGAGTCGGCGGTAGTGGTTGTAGACCGCCACCGAGAGGACCTTCTTCGCGTGGTCCTGGCCGATGACGAACTCGGACAGCGCGCCGAGCAGCCCACGCGGCGTGGGCAGCCGATCGAGGCTCAGCTCCGGCGTCGTCTGTTGAGCCGGTGACGCAGCCGCCGGGGGGCGACGTTCGGCGAGGATCGTGTTGCAGAGCTCGACGCAGTCGTTGCAGATGTAGATATCCGGAGGCCCGGCGATCAGGTGTTGCACCTGTCGCCGCGTCTTCTCGCAGAACGAGCAGTGATCCTCGGGGATCTGGCCTTCAGAGTTCTTCATCGAGAAGCCTGGGGTGGATGTGCCGTCGTGGGTGATCGCTGAGTCGAGGTCACGGCGTCCACGACGAGGGCGAGCTGTTGGACCCGCCGATATCGGACGATGCCGGGCCTCGGCTCAGCGTTTGCCGTCGTGAACGGAGTGATTTTTACCACAGGCTGCGTGGATTCGTGCCGGACGCGCTGCGCCAGCGTCGGTCAGCTCGGAGTTGGGGCCTTGTCGGACGGCCTGATGATCTCGTCCACGATGCCGTACTCCACGGCCTGCGCGGCCGTGAGGTACTTGTCGCGGTCGGTGTCCTTCTCGACCTGCTTGACCGACTTGCCGGTGTGATCCGCGATGATCGTGTTCAGCGTCTTCTTGAGCGCCAGGATCTCTTCGGCCTGGATCTGGATATCGGCCGCTGTGCCCCCGGTGCCGCCCCAGGGCTGGTGGATCATGATGCGCGAATGGGGCAGCGTGAGGCGCTTGCCCTTCGTGCCGGCCATCATCAGGATCGCGCCCATGGACGCCGCCTGACCGATGCAGAAGGTGGACACGGGGCACGAGACGTGCTGCATCGCGTCGTAGATCGCCAGGCCCGCCGTGACGGAGCCGCCCGGCGAGTTGATGTACATGTTGATGTCCTGGCTACGGTTCTCCGTCTCCAGGAACAGCAGCTGCGCGATGATCGCGTTGGCGACGCCGTCCGAGATCCCCGTCCCGACGAAGATGATCCGGTCTTCGAGGAGACGGCTGTAGATGTCGTAGGCGCGCTCGCCTCGACCGGTCTTCTCGATCACGTACGGGATCGGGTAGCTGTCGGCGAAGGGTTCGATGGGGCTTTCGCTCATGGATCGACGTCTCGTGATACGTGGATGAGGATAAGGGCGTGACATAGCGCCTTCAGCTGGGACTGCCGTCGTCGGTCGGGGTGTCACCGGCATCAGGCTGTACCTCCGTGATGTCGGCACGCATACGCAAAAACTCGCGCACTTTCTGCTCACTGACCTGAGCCAGCATGTCGGGCAGCCACCCTTCCTTGTGGGCATCGGCGACGAGCTTCTCGCCGTCCTGCCCCTGGGCCTGGGCCAGAGTGCGAATCTGGCCTTCTGCCTCAGCGACCGACGCCGTCAGCTCGTTGTCCTTGGCGATCCTCGACAAGATGAACGACGCTTTCAACGATCGATGTGTCGCCTCGATCACGTCCTCGCGGTGTTTCTCGGCTTCCGACATGGCCTCGTCGTGCTCGAGCTTACGCTCCTCGGCGATCTTGTGACCCAGTTCGTGGATCCGCGACTCGACGGCCTTGGTGGCCATTCGCGTGGGAAGATCGAACTCGTGCTGCTCGAGGAGCCAGTTCTGAATCGCGATGTCGAGGCGCTCGATGCGGAGGTTCTGGAGCTGGGACTCGAGCTGCTCGAGGATCTTGGCGCGCAGGTCCTCTTCGCTCTCGACGCCGATGCGACCGAGGAGCTCCTCGTCGAGCTCTGGCACGAGGAGCGTCTGATGCTTCGTGATCTCGAAGGTGAGCGAGGCCTGCTTGCCGGCGTGCTCGCTGGGGTCGAAAGCCGCCGGGAGTTCCGCCTCGATCTCGACGACGTCACCGATCTGCTTGCCGACGAACTTCTCGCCCGAACCCTCGGCCAGGATGCCGTCGATCATCTGATGACGCGGCAGGGCCATGCGCTCTTCGCGCGGCTCGAGCTGCTCGCCTTCGATCGTGTAGACGACCGTGCCGGTGAGCAGGTCGCTCTCGGAGATCGCAGCGCCGTCCTCGGGCTCACCGAGCGTCGCAGCCTGCTCGCGGATCCGCTGGACCTCGCGATCGACCATCGTCTCGTCGATCACCGGAACCTCGATCTCGGCCGGAATCGCGTCGAGCGTCACGAGGTTGAACGGCGGGATGACCTCGAGCGCGAACTCGAAGGTGAACGGCTCGTCGCCCTCGTCCTTGTACTTCTCGAGGTTGAACTCGGGCTCGCCCACGGGGTGGAGCTCGTGCTCGCGGATCGCTTCCTGGAACTCGCGGTTGATGATCTTCTTGCGGACATCCTCGGCCACCTGATCCCCGACGGCCTTGCGGACGACGTGCATCGGCACCTTGCCGGGCCGGAAGCCCTTCATCTGAACCTGGCGCGAGGCCTGCTTCAGCGCGAGTTCGATCTCTTCCGACACGGTTTGACGGTCGACGCTGAAGGACAGCGTGCGACGGGTCGGGCCGTCGACTTCGACGGTGCAGCTCATGGGATTTCTCGGCGGAGGCGGGCGGGTGCGGGGGGCGCGGCGAGCAGCCCGGGTTGGCGCTCGACAGCGAGCCGCGCATGGTCCCACTCGGCTGCCGCAGGGATCAAGCCCCAGACCCGGTGACAAGACGCGGGCGCGCTGCGGTAGGGGCGGGACGTCGCCCCTCGAATATGCATATCATCGCGCGGATGGACGTATCTGACGACAGACAGGACAAGCTGGAGCAGCTCCGCGAGGCGGGCCAAGCTCCCTTCCCGCTCGGCACGAGCCTCTCTCCGCGGCGGTTCATCGACGAAATCTGCGCCGAGCACGACCCCGACGCCGAGGTGCCGGCGACCGTCGTGCTGGCCGGACGCGTGATGAGCAAGCGCGATCACGGCAACAGCCTCTTCCTTGACGTCAAAGACGCCACCGGGCGGCTGCAGGTCTACGTCCAGAAGAAGGTCGTCTCGCCGGAGGTCTTCGGGCTCTTCAAGGACGCGCTCGATCTGGGCGACCACGTGGCCGTGCAAGGCGGCTACGGGCGCACCCGCAAGGGCGAGGTGACGGTGTTCGCCGAGGCGCTGGAGCTCGTCAGCAAGACGCTCGTCGCACCGCCCAAGGAGCACTTCGGGCTCGCCGACGTCGAGGCCCGCCTGCGCCAGCGCTACGTCGACCTGTCCGTCAACGCCGACTCGTTCGCGCGCTTCGGCGTGCGCTCGGCGATGGTGACGGCCATGCGCCGCACACTCGAGGACAAGCGCTTCCTCGAGGTCGAGACGCCGATGCTCCACCCGATCGCGGGCGGCGCCACGGCGCGTCCGTTCGTCACGCACCACAACACGCTCGACATCGACCTCTTCCTGCGCATCGCACCCGAGCTGTACCTCAAGCGTCTGCTCGTCGGTGGCTTCGAGCGCGTCTTCGAGATCGGCCGCAACTTCCGCAACGAGGGCATCTCGCCGCGTCACAATCCGGAGTTCACGATGCTCGAGGCCTACTGGGCCTACGCTCGCGCCGAGGATTGGATGACGACGACCGAGACGATGATTGCCGACATGGTCGCGACCTTGGGCGCCTCGGCGCGCGAGGAGGGCGACGCCGACACCGTGCTGCGGCGCGGCGAGCAGGAGCTCGACATGCGCGCTCCGTTCCGCCGCGCGACGTACGGCGACCTGCTCGCCGAGCATGCCGGTGCCGACATCTTCGACGATGCCTCGATCGACGCCGCGGCCGCCAAGCACGGCATCGGCACGCAGGGGCGTCCGCGCGAGAAGGTCATCGACGATCTCTTCGATGCGACAGTCCAGGATCACCTCGTCGAGCCCACGTTCGTCACGCACTTTCCCGTCTCGATGAGCCCGCTCGCGAAGGTCTCGGCCGACGACGATCGTCTGGCCGAACGTTTCGAACTCTTCGTCGCCGGGATGGAGATCGCCAACGGCTTTGCCGAGCTGAACGATCCGGCCGAGCAGGAGCGTCGCTTCATCGAGCAGGTGGCTGCGAAGGATCCCGAGTTCCCCGGAGAGGTCGATCACGACTACGTCCATGCCCTCGCCTGCGGGATGCCGCCGGCGGCTGGCATCGGGATCGGCGTCGATCGGCTGGCGATGCTTCTGACCAACACCGACACGATCCGCGACGTCATCCTGTTCCCGCTGCTGCGTCCCGTGAACCGGAGCTGACGTGTACGTCGTCTTCTTGTCTGTGCGGTATCTGATCTCGCGTGTCGTGAGCTATCTCGCGATGGGTGCGATCGGCATCGGCGTCATGGCGTTGATCATCGTCGTGTCGATCATGAACGGCTTCCTCGACGAGACGAAGTCGATCGTGCGCGGCACGTCGGCCGACATCGTGATCCATCCGCCGTCGTTGCCAGGGCAGGCGACGTTCTCGCGCGAGAAGCTCGAGGACTTCGTGCTCAGCGTGCCGGGCGTGGCCGGGGTGACGTCGCGCTACGTGCGCGCGGCCGTGTTCAAGGAGCACGGGGCGTCGATCTCCGGCATCACGTTCACGAGCTCGTCCGATGCGCGGATCAACCAGATCATCGTGCTCGGTGTGCGCGCCGAAGACGAACTCGGCGTGACGTCGTTCGCCGAGTACCTCGACACGGTGGAGACCGAGGCGTTGCAGGTCGCCGATGCGACGCGTCCTTTCTATCTCGACCGCAACGAGATCTCCGACCGGCGCATGAAGAACGCCGACCTCCCGCGCGTGCTCGTCGGCGAAGAACTCATGGAGGTGTTGCGGCTCCGGAAGGGTGACGCCGTCGACATCGTGACGCTGCCCGACAGTGTCTCGGAGAACGAAGACGTGCGCTTCGCGTCGACGACGTTCATCGTCTCGGGCGCGTTCAAGACGGGGCACTACGACTTCGACATGAGTCACGTGTTCGTCGAGTCGCACCGCTTCCAGAAGTGGACGGGAACGGACTCGGAGCTGTCCGAGATGTACGTCGTCGTCTCCGATGATGACCAGCTCGACGCCGTGCGCGACGACCTGCGCCGCTCGCTGAAGGCGCAGGGCGTCGACGCGTCCGTCAACACGTGGAAGGATCGCAACGCGGTCACGCTCGGCGCCGTCGAGAACGAACGCAACATCCTCTTCATCGTCCTGAGCCTGTTCGTCCTGCTCACGTGCACGATCACTTTCTCGATGCTCGCGATGATGGTGCAGGAGAAGATCCGCGACATCGGGATCCTCTCGGCACTCGGCGCGCCCTCGCGCGGGATCGGGGCCGTCTTCGCGCTCTGCGGTGGCATGGTCGCCACGATCGGAGCCACGATCGGCTTGCTCACGGGGACGTGGGCGGCGCTGAACATCAACGTCGTGCGCGAGTGGATCGAGAACCTCTTCGGCATCGAGATCTTCAAGAAGGACGTTTACGCCTTCCACGAGATCCCGACGACGGTGCACCACCAGCTGCACATCACGATCGCCTTCGTCACGGTCGCGTTCGCACTGATCATTTCGATGCTGCCTGCGTGGCGTGCGGCGCGCATGGATCCGGTGGAGGCGCTGCGCCATGACTGACGTCGAATCGACAAGCTCGTCGAGTGTCGCCCGCGCATCCAGTCGCGACATCGTCCTGGCGGCGACGGACATCGAGCGCAGCTTCAAGATGGGGCGCGAGATCGTGCACGTGCTCAAGGGCGCGTCGATGCAGCTCCAGCGCGGTGAGATCGTGTCGATCATGGGGCGTTCGGGGGCCGGCAAGTCGACCCTGCTGCATCTGCTCGGGCTGATCGACCGGCCCGACGGCGGGTCGCTGTCGGTGGCCGGCATCGAGACGGCCGGGATGACGCGTGCACGCCGCAGTCGTCTTCGCAACCGAGAGATCGGCTTCATCTTCCAGTTTTATCACCTGCTGCCCGAGCTCACGGCGCTGCAGAACGTGCTGCTCCCGCAGATGATCGAGAACGGTCCGTTCGCGTGGTTGAGGCGCAAGGCGGCCGTGCGTGAGCGGGCGCGCGCGCTGCTCGATGACCTCGGTCTGGGCGACCGCGGCGGACACGTCCCCGGGCAGCTTTCGGGAGGCGAACGTCAGCGGGTCGCGATCGCACGCGCACTCATGTCGGAGCCGAGCGTGCTCCTCTGCGACGAGCCGACGGGCAATCTCGACGAGCGCAGCAGTGACATCATCGCCGACCTGCTCTTCGACCTCGCGCGTCGCCACGACCAAACGCTCGTGCTCGTCACGCACGACCCCGATCTCGCCAAGCGCTCCGATCGCAGCCTCGTGCTCCAGGAAGGCCGCCTCGATCCGGCGTAGTCCGGGGCATCCACGGACGATCGACGCGACGTTGCAGCGGGGCGTTGCTGGCGAGGCGAAGCGTCCGTTTCTCACCAGCCGTGACCATTGAGGGTCAGGCACGTCGCTTCAACGCTGCGGGGAGCACTCAGACGCCAACACAGCAGATCGTCCGTAGATCATCCGGGTGCGACACCGCGCACGCGTCTCCACCGTCGACGTCCTGTCCGAGGCGCGCGATCGCGGGCCGGACGTTGCCGTCGAGGGACGCCCGACGTAGACAGACCGCCAAACTTCGGTTCCGATACGAAGCATGACGAACCGATCGGCGGACGACGTGCACCGGGCGCTCTACGCGATCGCACGGCGTTTGCTGCCCGGCAAACGCGCCGGCGACACGTTGCAGCCGACGGCCGTCGCGCACGAAGCCTGGATCCGGCTCGAGAATGCGCGCTCATCGTGGGTCAATGCCGAACATCTCCCAGCGCTCGTCGCGCAGACGGTGCGGTCCGTGCTCGTCGACCACGCGCGTCAGCGTTCGGCGGCCAAGCGCGGCGGCGGACGCTTGCGGATCTCGTTCGTCCCCGGAGACCACGCGGCTCGAGGCGACGTCGACGTCACGGACCTGCTCGCACTCGACGAGGCGTTGCGCGAGTTCGCAGAGAAACACGAGCGGGCGGCGCGCGTCGTGGAGCTGCGCTTCTTCGGTGGGCTGACGGTGGTGGAAGCCGGGACGGCGCTGGGCATCGCGCCGAGCACGGTTGACGACGACTGGCGCTACGCCCGCGCTTGGCTGCACCGGGCGTTGACGCGATGAGTCCCTCGGACGATGCTCGCGACGCGTTCACGGAGGCGCGACGGCGTCCGCCGGCTGAACGCGAGACGTGGCTGGCCGAGCGCTGCGGCGACGACACGGCGCTCTTCGACGAGGTCCGCGACCTCCTCGCGTCGGACGACGCCGATTGGACGCTGCTCGACACAACCCGCGCGTTCGTGCCGACGGAGAGTCCGCTGCGACTCCCACTCGACGTCGGCGACTACCGTCTCGTGCGTTGGCTCGGTGCCGGCGCGACGGGCACCGTGTTCGAGGCGTTGCACGTCGCGCACGCTCGGCGGGTCGCACTGAAGCTCCTCAAGCCGCTGTTCCTGCGCAGCGCCGTTCGCCGCCGTTTCGACCAGGAGGGGGCGCTGCTCGAACGGCTCGACCATGCGGCGATCGCACGCGTGTCGGGGCGTGGTGAACTCGACGTCGGGTTCGGTCGTGTCCCGTTCCTGGAGATGGAACTCGTCGACGGCGCACCGCTCGACGTGCACTGTGAGCGCGAGGACCTCAGCAGTCACGACGTGCTCGATCTGATCGAGCAGGTCGCCGAGGGTGTCGCCTATGCGCACGAACGCGGGGTGGTCCACCGCGACCTCAAACCCGCAAACATCGTCGTCGACTCGACGGGGCGTCCCAAGCTGCTCGACTTCGGTGTTGCCCGCGCCGACCTCGCCCTGCACGAAGCCTCGCAGTCGCTGCACACCGAGACGGGACAGTTGCTCGGGACGTTGCAATACATGAGCCCCGAACAGGCGCGCGGCGATCTCGGGCTCGTCGATGAACGCACCGATCTCTACGCGCTCGGGATCATCGCCTACGAGTTGCTCGCTCAGCGCCCGCCGTATCGCGTCGACGGACTGCCGCTCGCGTCCGCCATCGAACGTATCGGACGCGTCGAGCCGCCGCCGCTGTCGAGTTACTGTGACGAGGTGTCAGGCGAGCTCGAGCGCGTTCTCGCGATGGCCGTCGAGAAGGACGTCGACGATCGCCACGCCTCCGTGCGCGCCTGGCTCGACGACCTGCGCCGCGCACGCCGCGGTGTCGCCGTGCGCGCCCGGGCGCCTTCGGTGTGGCGGCAGCTGCGCAAGCTCACGCGACGTCACCCCGTCCTCGTCCGCAGCGTCGTCGGCGGCGGCGCGGTGCTGTCGAGTGCCCTGGCGCTCGTGACCTGGGCTTGGTGGGACGCGAATGAACAGAAGCGCATCGCCGACGCGGCGCTCGAGAGCGAACTCGCGCTGCGCGAAGAACTCGTCGACACCAACGCGTCGCTGGTCACGACGCTCGACGACGCCAACTCGCTGATCGAGTTCCTCGACGTCACGTGGGCGTCCTTCGACGCGATCGACGGCGAACGAGCCGTGACGGCGCGCGACGTCTTCGACCGCGCGGCAGCCTCGCTCGCGGGATCGACGCTGGCGCCGGGAGCCGCCGTGCGTCTGCACACGCGTCTCGCGACGGCCTACTGGAAAGTGGGGTTCGAAGCTCCGGCCGAAGAACAGTGGGAGGCGGCGATGGAGATCCTGGAGACACGCCTTCCGGCGTCCCACCCCGACGCGCTGGCCGCACGCTTCGGCGCGATCGAGTTCTGGCTCGACACGAACCACGTCAAAGGGCGCGCGGCGTGGGAGGCGCTCGAGGCGCTCAATGACGAGGTCGCGTTCACGCCATGGCAGCTCACGCGGCTCCGCCAGCAGAAGACGGCCTTTCGTGACGCGACCGGCGAGGCGTCGGACGCGGAGGTCGAGCGCGTCCTCGAGGACCTGAGCGATGTCGAAGGGGCCTCGGACGAAGTGATCTGGCGGCGGCTCGTCGTCACGCGCCTCAACCAGGCGCGCGCGTGGCTCGACGCGGGGCGCTGGCGCGAAGCGGTCGAGTCGGTCGAAGAGCTGCGAGCCGAGACGCTGGAGCGCGACGGTCCCGATGCGCTGACGTCGCTCAGCACGCTCAACACGCTCGGACGAGCCTACTTCGACGCGGGGCGTTTGGACGACGCGGTCGCCGTCATGCGCGCGTGTGCTGCGGGCTTCGAGACCAACTTCGGTGCCGAGCATCCCAACTCGCTCACGGCGCGTACCAACTTGGCCATCTACCTCAATCTCATCGGGGAGACCGACGAGGCCAAGGCGGCATTCGACCAAGCGATGGAGAGCGATCGCGTCACGGGGAACAGCCGCGGCCACGCCCTTCGACTCATGAACCAAGGCATCGCCGCGCTGGGTGCGCGCAACTTCGAGGCCGCCGATCCACTGCTCGTCGAGGCTCTTGCGGGGATGCGCGCGCGCGTCGGTGACGACACCGCCGAAACCGTGCGCGCACTCAAGAACCTCGCGCAGCTCCGGCTCCTACAGGACCGTGTCGACGACGCACACACGTTGCTCGACGAGGCCCTGGCGACGTCGCTGGCACAGGGCTACGAGGGCGAGCGCGCCTTCATCTCCTTCTTTCTTTCGCTCGTTCATGCGCGCCGCGGCGACGGCGAGCGCGCGCTGCGGTTCGTCGCCGACGCCGTGACGCTCGGCGACGCGACCCTCCCTCCGGGTGACGTCGACCACGGGAGCTTCGTGCGAGCGCACGCCCAGCTGCTCGAATGCCTGGGACAGCCGCGTGCCGCGTTCGACGTCTACCGTCGCGCCCTCGAGCTGGGCATCGGCAGAGAACAGGGTTACGTCGAGGGGCTCGCGACGGCCGGGCTCGGGCGCACGCTTCTCGTTCTCGGTGAGCGTGACACGGGCCGAGCGCTCCTCGAGGAGGCGCTCGTGGAATACAGCAACTTCCGGTTGATCGTCACCGAGTGTCACCTCGGCCTCGCTCAGGACCTCGCCGCGCATGGTGAATACGAGGAGGCGGCGCTGCGCTTTGCGTCCGCGCACGCCAATCGCACCGTGGAGTTCGGTGAGACGCACCTCGCGACGATCTGGACGCTGCTCGACTGGCACGCGGCGCTCGAAGCGCTCGGGCGCGGCCACGAAGTGATCGACGAACTCGTCGCGTGCGCCGCGGCCCTCAGGCTCGACACCGAAGGCGACGTAGCGGCACGTCTTGCACGGCTCCTGCAAGTTGATGCATGACGCCTTCTCGCATTTTCGTCCGGACGCCGCGTCGGCGAATCCGTTGATACGAGGCGGGAGAGGCCGACTCTCCTTGCCCTCGTCCCCTCCGGGAGTCCGACCATGATCCGCACCACACTCGCATCACTCGTCACCCTCGCGCTCATCGTCGCGCCCGGCGGCGCCCAGTGCTTCGTGGCCTCCGATTATCCCGTCCAGGGATCGCCCGGCCTCGTCGGTGCGGCCGTGGCGATCGAAGGCGACCTCGCCCTCGTCGGCGCCCCGCTCAACGGTCCTGAAGCGACGGTCGAGGCCTACCAACGCATCGGCGGCGTCTGGACCCACACACAGACGATCCCGGCCTTCGACACGTTCATCGAGGGCTTCAACGGCTTCGGACGCACGATCGCACTCGAGGGAGGTCTCGCGGCGATCGGAGCGCCCGACTGGGGTCCCGACAGGACCGGCGCCCTCGGTATCTACCGCCACGACGGCGCGCTCTGGCAGCTCGAGGGCACCTTCACGGGGCCCTTTGCGAACGAGGCGAACACTAACCTCGGGATCAGCCTCGCGATCGAAGGCGAACGCGTCTTCGCGGGCTCGCTCCTCGGTGGGGGACTGATGGGATTCCCGCTGCCCCAGCCCGGGCGCGTGCGGATCTTCGAGCGCGTCAACGGCACGTGGCAGCTCGACTCGATCATCTTCGACGAGTCCGCGAACGTGTACACGGGCTTTGGTTTTGAGATCGACGTCGAGGGCGATCGACTCGCCGTCGGGTCCCTGTCGTTCAACACGGTCGATCCGAACAACCCCGGTGTGCTCCTACCCGGCGTCGGGCGTGTCGAGGTGTTCTCGAATCTCGACGGAACGCCGGTGCGTCAGGTGATCCTGCCCGACGTGTTGCAGAGCAACGGGTTCTTCGGGCTCGACGTCGAACTCGCCGAGGGTCGTCTCTTCGCGACGGGCAACGGTCAGATCTTCGTGTTCGAAGAGATTGGTGGGGTCTGGACGCAGCTGGCGAAGTTCGGTCACGCCGGCGTGCTGTCCGTCGCCGACGGACGCGTGTACAGCGCCGCACGGGTCGGCGGTGTCTTCGGGGTCTACGTCTACGAGGAATCGGGCGCGGGGTGGGGCGAGGTCGCTTACACCGAACTCGGTTCCGAACCGTTCCCGGCAACGTATGAGCTCGCTGCCGACGCCGGTGCCCTCGTCGTCGGTGATCCGCGTGACGACACGTTCGGCGTCAACGCCGGCGCGGTGTTTTTCTACGACACGGCGAGTGTCGGGCAGACGTTCATCGCATGCGACCCGACCGTCTCCGTCGCCGCTGCCGACGCGACGACCTTCGATGTCCGCGTCACGCCACAGCACGCGGGCCGCAACTACATCGTCGTCGGTTCGCTCACGGGAACGACGCCGAGTACGCCGGTCCAAGGCGTCCAGATCCCGCTCGTCCCCGACTTCTACTTCGCGTTCACGGCGACGTCGCCGAACACACCGCTGCTGCAGAACTCGGCCGGCGTGCTCGACGCCCACGGTCAGGCCCAGACGACGTTCCAGTTGCCCGCAAACCTGCCTCCCGCAGCCGTCGGCGTCATCGTCTACCACGCGGCCGTCGTCCTCGACGGCGGTCCGCTCGTTGCGACGAACGCGGCGTCGATCGAGCTCGTGCCGTAGCGCTTCGACCGTAGCACTTCGAGACGCGGCGAGGCGCTCTTCGGGGCGCCTCGCCGTCGCCGTTCGAACATCACTCTCCAGTCACCCCTTCGCATCGTCGAACGACGCTGTGTCGGCGAGGTCATTCGTGCGTCCCGCGTCGGGACACGGGCCAAGCCGAAAGGTGTGAGAAGAGAGAATGACGAGTCCTCGACGACTGCGGCGGCCGATCGCGAAACCGGCGGCCTCGGCGGCCATTGCCATCGTGATGCTCGGGATGGGCGTCGTGCTTCCCGTGCGTGAGCAGGAGCGTCGCGAGGCGCTCGTGCAGCGCATCACGGCAGACGCGGCCCAGGTCAGCACGGCGATCGACGCCTATCGAAACGACACCGGCGACTGGCCGGCGCCGGCGTTCGACCTGTCGAGTGGCTACCGCGGCGGGCTGGCCGATCGCGATTTCGTCGACAGCGCTCACCGCGAGACCTGGAGGGGGCCGTATCTGAAAACCGCCCTCGGACGGCCGACGACGAACGGTTTCTGGAGCATGGCGGCCACGATGCCGATCGACGCTTCGCGTGGGTCGCGCTGGATCCGCCTGCACCGCGGCTTCGGTGAGATCGAGGACTCCGTGGCCGCGAAGATCGACATGCTGGTGGACGATGGCAACGGCGCGGCGGGCCGTGTGCGCGTGACTCCGACGTGGATCTGGTTCGAAGCGGGACGAGTCTCAGGCTGATGACGTCCGGCGGTCGATCAAGGAGGGCACACCTTCCTCGAGGATCTCGACCGTGAAGACCACCCGTCTCGCCGTGCTCACTCTCGCCGTGGCTGCCGCTGCGACGTCCTGCTCCTCGCCCTCGACCTCGTCGTCGAGCCGCTGGACATCTGCCAGGAACGCGACCGAGTCGGGCGAGAAGGCTCCGCTTTCGATCCCCACGGGGCACACCGGGCCGTTCACGTCCTACTGGGGACCGAACTCCCCGCGCGAGATCGGCAGCTACCTCAACGGTCGTCGCCACGGTCACGTCGTCGCCTACTATGCCGACGGCAACGTGCAGCTCGAAGGCATGTTCGAGAACGGCGAGTCGATCGGTGAGGTGACGCACCACTACGAAGGCGGCGTCGGCCCAGCGCTGCAGCAGAACGTCGTCGCCGGCAAGCTCGAAGGCCCGCGCAAGACGTACGACGAGCAGGGCAACCTGCGCGCACTGACGCACCATCGCGCCGGCGTGCACCACGGCGAGGAGACGCGCTGGTATCCCGACGGTCGGCTCGAACGCGTGGGAACCTGGGACTCGGGTCGTCCAGTCGGACTCTGGCGCAGCTACGACGCCGAGGGGCGCCAAGTCTCAGAGGAACTCTTCTTCGACGACGGCCAGCGTAAGACCGCGTCGCTCGAGACGATCTTCGATGGCTCGGGACGCCCCACGGCGCAAATCCACGGACGGTTGGAGGACGGTCGCTGGGCCGCCACGTCGACGATGTGGCACGACAATGGTCGCCAGGCCGGGTTGATCGACATGCTCGACGACGAGCGTCACGGTCGGGACATCACCTGGGACGAGTCGGGCCGCCCCGTGATCGTCGGGACGCGCCGCGACGACCTGCGCGACGGCACGTGGACGTTCTTCACGCGCACCGGCGAGGTCGAGCGACAGGTGCGCTACGAGGCCGGAGACGAGGTCAGTCGCCGCTGAGCCCACGCTGGGTGACCACGCCCACGTCGGCCGCAAGAACACGGCGCGCGAGCGGGGCTTGCAGTCGGCCTTCGGCTAGCACGGAGCGCAGAGTCTGCACGCCTTTGCTGCGGGGTGCTCGGGGCTCTATCATCATCCGGTTGTGCCTCGGGTTTCTCGGACATGATCGGGAGCCTCTGGGGCAGCGCCCCGCGCGGTGTCGCGGAGCGCCACGATGAGCGCCCCCTGGAGCCCGTGATGACCGACGAGCGTGAAGTGCTGGATGTCGATGTCCTCTTCGTCGGAGGAGGTGCGGCCGGACTGGCCGGCGCCATCCACCTGCAAAGGAAGATCGAAGAGCACAACGCCGTCGCGAAAGAGAAGGGCGCGCCGCTGCTCGACGAGCCGATGATCGCACTGATCGAGAAAGGTGACGTCATCGGTGCGCACACGATCAGCGGCGCCGTCGTCGATCCGCGCGGCCTCGACGAGCTCATCCCGGATTGGCGCGAGCAGGGTGCGCCGCTCGTGCCCGTCACGTCCGACGAACTCAAGTGGCTCACGAAGTCAGGCAGCTTCTCGATGCCGCATCCGCCGTGGATGAAGAACGCCGGCTATTCGACCGGCTCGCTGAACGACGTCGTGCGCTGGCTCGGCGACAAGGCCGAGGAGGCTGGCGTCGACGTCTTCGCGGGCTTCCCCGCGGCCGACCTCATCATCGAGGACGACACGGTGTGTGGCGTCGTCACGAACGACAAGGGCATCGCTGCCGACGGCGGTCAGCGCAGCAACTACGAGCCCGGCATGGAGATTCGCGCCAAGGTCACGGTGCTTTGCGACGGCTCACGCGGTCACCTCACGAAGCGGCTCGTCAACCGCTTCGGCACCGACGGACGCAACCCGCAGATCTACGAGACCGGCGTGAAGGAGACGTGGGAAGTGCCGGGCGCCAGTGCGAAGGCCGGACGCGTCTTGCACACGGCGGGCTGGCCACTGCCGCGCGACATGTTCGGCGGCTCGTTCCTCTACTACACCGGCGGCGACATGATCACGCTCGGTCTCGTCGTGGCGCTCGAGTACGAGGACCCCAGCTACGACATCCACGAGGAGTTCCAGCGCTTCAAGACGCACCCGCTCATCGCAGAGATCCTCGAGGGCGGCACGCGCATCTCGTACGGCGCGAAGAGTCTGCCGGCCGGTGGGTGGTGGTCGATGCCGCAGGCCTACGTGCCCGGTGCCATGCTCGCGGGCGACAGTCTCGGCACGGTCAACGTCGCGCGCCTCAAGGGGATTCACCTCGCCATGAAGAGCGGCATGCTCGCCGCCGAGACGGCGCTCGACGCACTCGTGAAGGACGACAACACCGCCGAGGTGTTGTCGGCGTACGAGAAGAACTTCAAGGAGAGTTGGGCGGGCCAGGAACTGCACAAGGTCCGCAACTTCCACCAGGCCATGGCGCACGGGATTTCGCCGGTCGGGATGTTCCACGTCGGGCTGCAGCTCATCACGGGCGGACGCGGGACGAAGGACTACTACCCGATCGAAGCCGGTCACAAGCGCATGAAGAAGAAGAGCGCCGTGGACACGAAGCGCGAGCCGGTCAAGAAGGACGGCGTGCTCACGTTCGACAAACTCACGAACGTCTTCCACTCGGGCACGACGCACGAGGAGGACCAGCCGGCGCACCTGCTCGTCCATCAGCCAGACCCGAATCACTGCGCCACGACGTGCGCCGAGGAGTACGGCAACCCCTGCCAGTACTTCTGTCCGGCCGCCGTGTACGAGATGGTGCCCGACGACGACGCAAGCGCGGGGCGCGAGAAGCTGCAGATCAACTTCAGCAACTGCGTGCACTGCAAGACCTGCGACATCATGGACCCGTACCAGATCATCGAGTGGGTCACACCCGAGGGCGGCGGACCGGCCTACCAGAAACTGTAGTGGTGTGAGTCGAGCGTGCGCGAGATGAGTTGCGTGTCATCGTCGCAGGCATGCGAACGACCCACTCGGCGTGCGGTGTGCAAACGGCTCAGTACTCGTAGTACGCCGTTCCATCCGAGGCGCGTCCTGCGCGGTTCAGCGCGAGTCGCTGTTCGGTGGGGCACCACAGCCAGGTCGAGTCGCCGGTGGGGCGTGCGGGAAGTTCCTCGACGCACCGTCCGCTGCCTTCGAGTTGTTCGGGTTGGAGGTAGGGTCCGAAGTCGTCGCCTTCCTCTCCGCGTGCGTTCGTCGTTTCGGTGAGTTGGCGTACGAGGTCGTCCCACGACGCGAGGCCGGGAGGTGCGCCATCATGGTCGAGGGTGTAGCGCTCGATCGCGGATCGGACGTGGCCGAGTTGGTCCTGCAGTCCCGCGTCGTCGGCGGTGGTGAGGCCGGGAATGCCGGCCAGCGCCGTGAGCACGACGATGACGACGACGAGCATCGCCATGGCGCGCTGCAACTCGTGGGCCGGTCCACTCTTCGCTTGGGCGTTCATCGTGGACATCGGCGGGTTCTCAGAGGTCGAAGAGGGGCGTGCCGTCCGGAGCGTGTCCGGCGACGTTGGCGCGGACCTCGCCCGTCGACGAGCACAGCAGCCATCCGGCGGGCGCGGGAGACGGTGCCTCGGGCATCGTCTCGACGACGCGTACATCGCGCCGCAAGTTGACCGGGTTGAGTGGCACGCGTCCGCTGCGGAGGTACGGCTCGAGCGCGAGCTTGCCGCGGGACAGCAGCGCCCGGGCATCGGCGCTCAGCGTCGTGTCGTCGGAGGGGTGGTCGGCCGCGAGGGCATCGACGGCGTTGCGGATCACGGCCAGCGACGACGTCATGGCGACGACGTGCACTTCAGCGTCCCGCTGCGGCGGGGCATCGTTGGGGATCGTGACGGCTGCGAGCAGTCCGAGCACCAGGAGCGACAGCAGGGTCTCGCCGCCGGTGGGGGACTGCGCGCGTCGGCGGGTCTTCGTCATGACAACTCGCAAGTGTTCGGGGTCAGCGCACTTCCTTTCTCGGCAGCATGCGCAATCCGACTTGACGCACGACGGCGCCGACCGCAGGAGATCGTGCGGTCGGCGCCGTCGTGTTCGTCGGGCCGGGGCGCTCGGAGTCGTCCGACGCCGGACGCCCGGGACGTTGCTCGGCCTCAGAGGTCCCAGTAGGCCTTTCCGCTGGGACCGGTGCCGGTGGCGTTGGCACGGAGCTGCCCGTCATTCGTCGCGTAAACCCAGCCGGTCGCGCCCGTCGGGTTCTCGGGCATCGTGGCGACGACCAAGATCGACGTCATGCCGTTGATGTTGTTCGTCGGCCAGGGTGCGCGGAAGTACGGGCCGTACTTCGATCCGGCCGTGTCGCCGTCAGCGTCGGTCGACATCGTCAGCTGGTCGGCGAGGTCCTGGGCCGTCGGGCCCGGGTAGTCCTCGTTGTGTTGGACGCGGTAGAGCGAGATGGCCTGGCGCATGGCCGACACGTCCTGTGCGAGGGCCGCTTCCTTGGCCTCGGCGCTCGCGCCGTTGAACTGCGGCACGACGATCGCCGCGAGGACGCCGAGGATCACGACGACGATCAGGAGCTCGACGAGCGTGAAGCCGCGCGCGCGCGTCGGGTTGTGAGGATTGCGTGGTGTGCTGGGCATGTCGTGCGCGGGTGTCATCTGAAGTGACTCTCGAGATCGGGCCAGGGGGGCGAGATCAGGCCGGGGGGATGTGGGGGAGGTGTACCCGAAACGCATCGAATCCCGGCGCCCGCGAGTTGAGGTCGCGGGCGCCGGGATCCGCACACGATTCGTTCACAGACCGTGCGCAACTCCGCCGCCGCCGCCGACGCCGGAGCCGACGGATCCACCGCCGGGCGCCTCTTCGCCAGCAACCGAGCCGAGCCACGGGTCGTCACTCAGGACCTGGTTGAGCAAGGCCGCCGAGCGCGTCTGCACGGGCCGCCCGTCGGGGACGAGCGTGATGCTGATGCGCGTGATCTCCTGCGACAGGATCGTCGTGGTCGAATCGACGGAACCGCTCAGCGAGAATGGCACGCGGCGCGCCTGGACGGCGAAGGCGCCGTGATTCAGCGCGACGGCCGTGTCGTCATCGTCGCCCGCGCCGAAGATCATGTGCGAGTTCAGGACGAGTTCGCCGTTGCCCAGGTTCATGACGATCGCGTAGCCGGCGCCGGGCTCGAGCTGGACGCCCATCGACGAGAGACTGATCGGGAGGTCGGTCGTCGGAGCGAGCCAGTTGCCCGAGCCGTCGTCGACGGCCTCGGGAAGGAGCGTGCTGACGAGGCTGACGGCGCCGAGTGCGCTGCCGACCGGGACGCCGGAGCCGGGTCCGAGGGTTTCGTAGAGTTCGATCGACAGGCTGCCCGCCGTCCCGTCATCGTTGCCGCGTGCAAGCGCGATGGCGATGACGCCGGCCTGCGCCGAGAGGATCTGCTCGTCGCCGCTCGCGCCGATCGCGGTGTCGTCGATCGGGACGGTGAAGGCGAGCGCAACGTCGTCGTTCTTGCCGAGCACGAGCGGCGCGTTCGGCGAGGCGAGCGCGCCCTTCGAGTACCACGTCGCGTCGTTCGTCGCGACGTCACCTTCGCGACGTCGGTCTTCGTGGCTGGGCTCGAACAGGATCGAGTCGACGTTCTCGATCACGGCGTCGGTGTCGCCGTCCGGCTTGATGACCTTGACGTTCTTGCCTTCGAGGTACCACAGGGTGACGTTTCCATCGGAGTCGAAGAGCTTGAGACGGTTGCTCGCCGGGACCGTGGCGGTCCAGGCTTCGCGGATGTCGCGCGTGAGGGTGCCGAGCACGGCGTTCTCGTCGACGGCGATGCCCGCCTTCTCTTCGAGGTCATGCAGCGTCTCGGTGAAGGTCAGGGTCGAAGCGGCCAACGCCATGAGCAGGAGGGAGCCGAGCGTGCCGGCGAGCAACACCTCGGCGAGCGTGAAGCCGACCTCGCCGCGATTGCGGGGGCCCATGGGATTCTGGTTGTGTGTCATGGTGTGGATCCTGGTTCTCAGGGGGGTGGCATGCGGCGCGGAGTCCGCATGCACAGACCGTCGTCGACTCGCGGTGGGGACGACTTGATGTTCGGTCGTTGTGCGCGTAGCAGTTCTGCCTTCGGAGAAGCGAGCCGCCCGCGATCGGCTCGGCTCACAAATGAAAGCAGCCGCCGAGCGCAGGGCGCCCGGCGGCTGTCTTCACACGCTTGTGCTTCCGCGTGGCTGACCGTCAGAGACGATCAGATCAAGACGATCAGAGATCGAAGTAAGCGGTGCCCGAGGGACCGGTGCCGGCCGCACTCGAACGGAACTCACCCGTGCCTTCGTCGTACTGCCAACCGCTCGCGTCGTTCGCGGCAGCGGCAAGCGTGATCACGTCCGACTCACCGTTGATCGGGTTTGTCGGGAACGAGTTGCGGATGTACGGGCCGTACTTGGTACCGGCGGTGTCACCATCCTCGTCTGTCGATGAGGTCATCTGTTCGACGAAGGTGGCAAGAGGGGGGAACTCGTCGTCGTGCTGGACCTTGTACAGCTCGACCGCCTGGCGGATGGTTGCCAGGTTGGAGACGAGTGCGGATTCCTTGGCTTCGGACGATGCGGTGTTGAACTGCGGGATCACGACTGCGGCAAGAATGCCGAGGATGATCACGACGATCAGAAGCTCGACCAGCGTGAAACCAGACTGGCGGCGGCGATTCTTCAACATGGGTGCTCCTTGTTGATTCAAAACGGAGTGGACGGCGATCTTTGCCTTGTCGACTCACGCCCACGGTCACTTGACAGTGGATGAGGCGATTTCGAGTGATTCGAAACAGAGCCGACGGCACACGCCGTGGCACGAGGAGGGCTATCGACTTGGTTAGGTCGGCAGTTGAGCGAGAACTGGAAAATGCTTCGATAGGCGGAATGATCGGCGATAGCGGCATATCCCCACCTCCAGGAGGTGCGACGCGCGGCGGCCGCGCGAGGCTCTTCGGAGCCCTCGTCGGCGTGCTGTATTGGCTCGTCGTGACGTTCTTCGGCCCCGAGCTGCCACATCTCGCGGGGACGATCGCGGAGGTCGATGGCGTGTTCCCGCTGCGCGCGATCGAGGCCTGGGAAACCGCCTATGCCCCTGGGCAGGGGTTCCACGACAAGTACCCGCCGCTGGCGTCGTGGTTTGCGGGTGGGTTGCTCGTGCTGCTCGAGCCGGACTTCGTCGACGCGGCTCAACCGTATCTGGGGATGTACGAGGCCGCCGATCGCGTGAACACCGTCACGCTCGAGCCGCAGCATGCCGCAGCCACGCGGCTCATCCGCATGGTCTCGACGGTGGCGATGGCGTGGGTCGTGGCTGTGCTGGCAGGTTGCGCGGCGTCCTGGGCGCAGCGACTCGGGGCTTCGCGGGCGACGGCGTTCGGCGCCGCGTTCATCGCCGCGGGCGCGTTCGGCGCCTCGAACGTCGTGCTGTATCACGCCTTGTCCACGAACGTCGACGCGCTGGTCCTGGCCCTGTCGGTGACCGCTGTCGCGTTGCTCGCCAGAGAGACGCCGCGCGTGTTCGCCGCCGCGATCTGCGTCGGACTCGCCGTGGCCACGAAAGACCCGGCCTACGTGCTCGGCATCGTGCTCTTCGTTGCCGGCTGGCGATCGCACGGGCCGCTGCGTGCGTTGGCGGCCACGCTCGTGGCGTTCGGTGTGTACGCCGTCGCGTCGGGGATGGTGGTCAACTTCGAGACGTGGAAGCTGCACGTGGCATACATCGTGTCGAGTGGCGTTGACACGGTGCCGCGTTTCGAGCCGACGTCGATGACGGGCTGGCTACAGCTTGCGCGTCATATCGCCACGACGACGGCGATCTCGATCGGACACGTCGTGCCACTCGCGGGGCTCGCCGGTCTCGTCCTCGCGGTCCGCGCCGCACGTCGTGACGGCGAGGCGGCGAGCACGATGCGTGCCTGGGTCGTCCTCCTCGCTCTCCTGGCGCCGGTCGTCTTCTTCGTCCTGCCGATCCGCTTCGCCTTCTCGCGCTTTCTGCTCCTGCCCTACGCGATGATGACGGTGATGGCCGCGGTGGCGATCGCGCGCACTGCCGAGCTGGCCGGTTGGCGCGGACGACTTCCGGCATGCCTCGCGCTCGCGGCCGTCGTCGTGCTCGACGGTGAACGCACGGGCGCCTTCGACATCGCAGCGGGGCGCGTGCTGCACGAGTCACCGCGCAACGCCGCGGCCGCCTTCACGCAGGGAATCATTCCCGAGGGCAGCCACGTCGTCGTGCTCGCCGCCGCGGCGCACCACCCGCCGCCGATCGATCCGATTCGCTGGCACGTCGACCCCGTCGGGCTCGAGGCCATGCCTTTTCGGCTCATGCGCTTCCGCGCGCTGCCCGTGGACAAGCGTCCCGAAGCCGTGCTGATCATGGACTTCTCGATGGACGCTCCTTCGGGCGCCGCGCAGCCACGCCCCGAGCCGCCGCCGATCGGTCATCACCTCGAGGGCATGTACGAAGTGATGGGGGTGTTCGGCTATCCGCTGGGACGCGCCGCCGAGCGCACGCTGCCGGTGCGTCCCGTGGTGACGGTGCTCAAGCGCCTCGACTGAGACGGGGCAGCGGAGGCCGAAGGGTGCTCGGCCGTCAGGAATGAATCCAGAGCACAGGCGTAGCCACCCTTGTGACGCGCGAGCCACATCAGCGCGACGCGGCGATCTTGGAAGATCCGCAGGTGCCAAGGCCGGACGCGCGGCAGGGTCGCGAGCGCGCGCGTCGTGCGGATCGTTTCGAGGCGTCGACTGAGAACCGCGATCGCGCCCATGTTCGGGATGTCGACGAGGCCGAGCTGCGCCTCGAAGGTGTACGAGTAGCGGTTGCGCTTGTTGACGAGCAGCCGGAAGGGCGGCTTGGCGATCGATGTGAGCGTGCGGTGGTACTCGCGCACCATGTCGACGTCCATCTCGATCCCGTCATCGACGACGACCTCGACGAGATCATCTTCGAGGAGCGTCATCTCACCGAACGTGAGGCGCGTCGTTTGAAAGGTCGACATCGGCGTCATGGCGATCCGGGGTTCAGGGAAGAACCCGACTCTTCGGGCGGCGAGCACGCCCTCTTGACTGACGCTTCGGTGTCCTGACGGCCGTGTCATGCGTGCCGCTCGGCGCGCGCTGGCCTCAGGGCGCGACGCGCGTGAACTTCAGCTCCTGTCCGCCTTGGTACAGCGTCAGCGTTCCGGCTGGATTGTCGTCTTCGAGTTCGAAGCGGAGCTCGGCGGGGACGATGCGGTAGAAGAATCGCGTCGCCGAGGTCGGGAACACTTCGTAGGCGTCCTGCGGGCCGAGCTTGGCGTAGAGCCGGGAGCCTTCGGCCGTGACGACGAGCGTGCCGACGAACGGATTGCTGTAGCTGCCGACGAGCGGGGCGACCTGCTCGGTCGTCAGCGTCACGGTGTGCTTGAGGGCGATCGGTTCCGGTGAGCCGCCCATGATCCCCGTGAGGATCTTCTCTGCCACGAGGGAGATGCGCTCCTCGGTGGCGTTGGCGAGCACGATGACGGCGACGTCGAGCTTGGGCGAGACGAACAGCGCCGTGCGATAGCCGTTCGTGCCGCCGCTGTGCAGCAGCGTGTTGCGATCGCCGGCGATGTGCCAGCCGAGCGCGACGCTCGTCGGCCCGGCGGGCAGCTTCTTGCGCGGGGCATGCGTGAGCGGGAGTGCCTCGGGCAGCGGCGAGGCGGCGGTGTCCATCTGAGCCTCGGCCCAGGTCAGCATGTCGACGGCGGTCGAGCGCAGCGCCCCGGCCCCTGCGAGCGCTTGGAAGTGCCAGTTCGACGACGGCGCGCCACCGGCCTGGTGCGGCGGTGCAAAGCGAGACGCCTGGTCGTCGCTCAGCTCGACGACCGTGTCGGGCATCTCCAAGGGCCCCGTGATCCGCGACGCGACGAGTTCGGGAAACGTGCGCCCGGCAGCACGGGCGACGACGGTCCCGAGCAGTCCCACGGCGAGATTGCTGTACTCGTAGAGTTCGCCCGGCGCGCGCTGCAGCGTGTGCCCGTCGAGGAACTCCCAGAGCAACTCTTCGGTGTAGAGCGCGTAGGGATCATCGAGAGACGTCATCCCGAAGTTCGTGGGGAGCGCGGCGAACCCCGCCGTGTGATCGGAGAGCTGCCCCAACGTCGGCTGCACATCGCCATGCGTCGGCGGTTCGATCCCGTCAGGAAGATGCGCACCGAGCAGATCATCGATGGCGAGTTCCCCGCGCACCTGACCCTCGGCGAGCAACGCGGCCGTGAACGTCTTCGTGATCGACCCGATCTCGAACAGCGTGTGCTCATCGGGAACACGCGCGTCGTCGGACGAGAACGTCCCGTAGCTGTGATACTCCCGCACCCCGTCACGAACGATCCCGACGACGAGCGCGGGAACGACGCCGGCTTCAACAAGGATCCCGGCCTGCGCGTCGACGACGTCCGCGTAGCGCGGCAGGGCGAGCTCGGTGGTCGCTGCGTCCTGCGTGTAAACGGGACCGGAGACGAGTGCGAGCGTGGCGAGGGATGCGAGCGCGATGGGTTTCATGCGCCCGAGTGTAGATCGGTCTCCTGCATCGAGGTCTGGCGCATTCGTGAACGCGAGCCTGCCGGGTGCTGGTGAGGGCCGGCCGGGTGATGACCTCGAAGGAGCGACCGCTGCGTCTCCGCTCTCGAGGGGTTCAGCGCGCGGCAACGTCTCCGTTCGTCTTGGCGGGCTCGGGATCGAGATCAGGGTCGACGGGGACATCCGGCAAGCCGTAGGCCGGTGGACGTGAAAGCAGCACGACGCGGCCGCCGTAGCCCGAGGCGAGGAGCTCATCGGTCGCATTTCGTCCGTCGAGCTCAGCTGCTTCGAGCCAGTGCCCCTTGTCGCGATCCTCGAAGATCGTCTCGGCCGACCACGGTCCACCCTTCACGCGTGACAGCAGTTGAACCTTTCCGCTGTACCCGAACGTCGCGATCGTTTCAGCAGAGGTGTTGCTCGAGAAACGCCCTGCGACGAGTCCGCGTGGGCCCTGTGGGCCCGCATAGACGATCTCGCGATCCCAGGCTTCGGTCGCCCGGTTCTCCTCGAAGCGAAGGATGACCCCATCGTCGCGCGTGACGTAGAGGATCGTGTGCCGTGGCGTCGATTCCGGCGCGACGGCGAGACGACCCAGTCCCATCGGCTCCGACGCGATCACCGCGCGTTCGAGACCGTCGCGACCGACCTGAAAGAGGAACAGTTCGCCACAGCGACATGCCGCTGCGATCCGCGGACGCACGGGCTCCGGCGAAGGCAGCAGCGTGGCCTGGCGAATGCGCGCACCGACGTCGTCGAAGGGGTGCAGTCGAACTTCGCCGTCGTCCGAGCGGCCAAGCCACACGCGTCCCGATCGTGCGAACACGAGCAGCTCGGCCCCCTCGGTCTCGGGTGCGAGGTCACCGCCGACGAGCGCGTGGATCTCCTCACCGGGAAACCGCGCGATGACACGCGTGTCGCACGTGCGGTCGTCGTACATCACGATCTGGTAGAGGTTGCCTCGTTGACCGCCGACGTAGATCTCCGGGCCCTCGACGCTCGGCGTGAGGTCGACGTGTGCGAGGGCACCGAGCCACTTGACGTCGTGCACGGTTTGATGCGGCGTCCACTTACCGCTGTACGACGCGAGGATCGTGCAGCGTCCTTTGTCGTCGAGACCGAAGACCTCGGGGCAGCCGTAGTCCTCGAAAGCCCCGAGCGTGCCGACGGTCCAGATGCCGACGTCACTCTCGTAGACGAGCGACGCATCCCAGCCTGCCAGGGCGGGGAGTGGAACCTCGTTCTTGGCCGGGTCACTCTCCTCGGCATCAGACTCCTCGACCTCACTCTCGACGACGATGACCTGGACGACGTGGTCTTGCGCGCCGGCGGTGATGGTCGTCACCGACGAGAACGCGAGGAGCGCGAGGACTTTCCAAGTGTCGATCATGGGAGCACCGGGAGAAGGTCGATGCGGGCAGCGACAGGGTTGCTCTCGAACAGGACGTGCGAGGCCGGATCACGAACCCATCCTTGGGCAAACACCATGACGCCAGGGATGTCGTGGCCGGCAGGTGATGCGGGGATGTCGACCGTGAGAGACGAGCCGATCGAGAAGAGCACGAACGGGCTCGCGAACGGAGTCGCCGTGTGGGGAACGGGAACGTCGAGGTCGAAGGACAGCGCAATCGCGGACATCGGACCTGCGGGAAGATGCAGTCCCCACGAGTCGCCGCTCTCGATGGCGACACCTCGCTCGGCTGCAAAGAATGCGGGCGTCGTCTCGAGGTGCAGCGAAACGGGGAGCGCCGTGGGCCCCGCGTTCGCCCACCCGACACCGTCCTGGACACCTGTTCCGGGAACGATCGCGGCGGCTCCGAGTGAGACCGTGCCGGCGATGTCGACGGCGTGACCGCCCACGCCGTTGGAGGCGTCACCTCCGATCACCGCCGTGTTGCCGTCGAGGCGAAGGTGGACGGGGTGAGCGGGACCACCATCGACGATCGCACTTCCGCCGTTGCCGGGCATGCTCGTTGCATCGCCGCCAACGATGAGGGAATCGGTGATCGTGGCGTGCGTCCCGCCGACGAGGCGCAGCCCGGCGCCGGCGCCGTGTCCGGTGGTGACATCGTCGTTCCAGGCCCAGATCGCCGTGTCGACGATGTCGACGCGGCAGTTCTCGCCACCCACGTGGACGGCGACACCAGCGAAGCCCTCACCGCTTCCCGCTCGCACGACGCTGTTCGTGATCATCGCGGCGAAACCGTCGTCACCGCCCCCCAAGAAGACGCCTCCGTTCACGATGACCCCATCGAGGACGAAGACGCCAGGCGGAAGTTCGTTGCCGCTGATCGGGATCTCGCCGAGTGTCTGCGCCGATCCGATCTCGACATTCGTGAGCGAGGTGTCGTAGCCGATCGACGGGATCGAGACGTGGTAGTCGACGCGCGCGATCCGTACGTCTGTCGGGCCGTCGCCGAGCCCGTGGATGTGCACGCCTCGACTGAACTGGAACGCCGGGTAGTCTCCCGGCATGACCAGGATTCGGTCGCCGGGTGCAGCAACCGCCATTGCCGCCGCGATGTTGGTGTGTGGTGAGGCGAGCCCTGCGGCGTCCACGATGTGATCGTGGGCGGACGCGGGCGCGAGGGGCACGGTGAGGATCACTGCGACGATGGCACTTGGAAGGGACGTTCGCATGTCAGGCTCCGCGAAGGGGGTAGATGGGTGGCGGGCCGCTCGGCGACCCGCCACCCTGGTGAGTTGGCGCATCTCGGTGGATGCCGAAGAAGCGATCAGAGCGCCAACAACTCGGTGGTTGTGATCCAACCAGTCGGAAGGGGAAGCCGAACGACGTCGATCGGCAGCTCGCCACTGAACGGGGCGAGCGTGTTGAAGCCAGTGGGCTGGACGAGGATCTCGTCGTCGTGAGAGGCGATCATGACGAGCCCCGCGAGCCCGAACTGGGCGTAGACGTTGAATGCCACGCGGTGCGCGCCGAACGAAGATGGGATCGGGAACGTCGAGGACGTCGCGTCGTCGAACGTCGCGGGAAACACAGCTCGAAAGTTCGGGATTGCCGCCGACTGGGTGAACGCACCGACCTGCGCCTGCCCGATCTCCCCGAACGGCGCCGCAAGACACGCCGCCATGTGATCGTGACTCACGTGGCCTGCGAACGTGTAGTCCGCGAGCACGGGCCCGAAGATCGGCACGGCCGGCCGGAACGTGCTCGGGAATGTGATCGACTGGCTCGGGAACGACGTGAGCGGTACGACCGTGTGCGGTGCCACGTACTCGTTGAGAGGGATGGTCGCGGGGACGTCGAGCACCTCCAGGCCGGGCACTCCGGGGTTCGGGGCACCGGGGAACCAACTCGTCGCAGCAAAGATCCGCGACCCGTCGGCGCTCCACAGCGGGCGATCCATCCCCTTCGTGCTGATGCGACCGCCGAGCGGAGCGGGGACGCCGAGCACACCATCGCCGGAACCGAGCGGATCGAGCGGCGAGTAGAGCACGTTCACTTTTTCGCCGCCGTCTTCGGGTGTGAAGATGAACGGCGGGCCGAAGCTCGTCTCGAACGCGACCCGCGTGCCGTGTACCGCGGGATTCGCGAAGGGCTCCCCACAGTTCTCCGGACAGAGGATCGTTCCGACGGTGCTGGGCGACGAACCGAGCAATCGGATCACGCCGATCGCTGCGGGCTTCACGAAGAACGTGCCGGGGCCCGGCTCACGCAGCAGGTAGTAGACGAACGTGTCGACACCGTCGCCGACGACCGCGAGTTCCTCACAACCCGCGGCCGGGATCCACGCCTTTCCGGGAGCGCTCGGGACGGCTCCGAACTCACCGACCTCCGAGCCGCCCGCGGCGTTCCACGTCAGATGTCCCGCGGCGAGCGGACTGCCGGAGCTGTCGAAGGTGGACGTCCCGATGATCCAGCTCGACGACCCGTTGCGATCGAACCGCGCCGGGTTCGTGCTCGGGGCTGCGGGCGCGCTGGAGATGGACGCACGCATCGTCATGTGCGGTGCATTCTTCGCGACGTCGATGATGTGAATGCCCGTGGCCGTCGGCACATGCAGGGTGAGGTCGAACGGGTCGTAGCCCATGCGGTTGACGTAGGCTGCGGGCGCACCGGCGAGCGAGAGCGACGGCGGGCTCGTGGGCGTCAGGGCTCCGGGCACGGCATACGAGAATCCGCGCAAGACGGTGTTGCCGGCGCCGTCATCCTCGGCCGTGAAGACCTGCTTGAGGTTCGGCGCGACCAAGATGTCATAGGCCGCGGGGTTGCCCGTCGAGATCAGTGCGGTGGTGGGCGGCGTGCCCGTGCGGCCATCGACGAAGTGGATGGCGCCCGTCCCGACCGAGTCACCCATCGGCGTGAAGAGCACCGTGGGTGGGGCGTGAGAGATCGCCGTCTCGAGCGCACCGAGTGTCCGGCGTCGGTGAGCCCAGCGTGAGGGGACGGCAGCAACCGGTGCACCGACCGGCACGGGGCTCGCCGATGTGGCCGGTTCGATCGAGTAGAGCTGTGAAGTCCCCGATGGCGATGTGGCGTACACGAATGTCGCGCCGAAGATTCCCGAGGGAGGGAGTTCTTGGGCTTGCGCGGATGCGAGGAGAGAGACCCCGAGCGCAAGCTTGAACACAAGAGGAGTGGACATGCTGACTGAAATCGGTTGAGGAAGCCGACGTGCCGCCGTCGACGTGAACGCGGCATCCACCGGCGTCGCACTCGCGTTTCAACGCAGCGGCTGCGTGGCCCGGACGCGCCTCTTGAGAGTTTTTTCGTTCGCGCCGCGTTCGGGTTTCGTTGCTTGGGTGACACGCCATCGGGATCGCTTGCATGGTCACACGAGTTCATTGCATCGTCGCGCTCGTCGCGGTCGCGATGGTCAGCGGTTGCGCGTCATGGCCGCATGACTTGAAGGAAGCTCACGATGTTCCGCTGCGGATCGCACTGACGGCGCGCCCTGACCTGGCCCCCGAGCACCTCTCGACGTTGGGGTACGGCGGTGGGTTCGAGACCAAGACACTCGTCTTCGAGACGCTCGTGACGCGTGACATGCAGGGCCGTCTCGCACCGGGCCTTGCCCACCACTGGAGCGTCGATGACGGCGGGCGTCGCGTCGTCTTCACGCTGAGGTCCGGACAGCGATTTCACGATGGCTCACCCGTCGATGCCGCAGCCGTGGCAGCGCATTTCCGCCGCTGGGTCGACCGGCCGGAGCACGCGTGGCTTCGATCCGCGGCCCACATCACGGGGATCCACGCGATCTCCGAGCAGGAGCTCGCAATCAAGCTCGACGAGCCGTGGGCGTTGCTTCCGGATCTCGTCGCGATCAATCCCGGAGGTGTGATGGCACCGGGCGCCTCGGTCGCGGGTGCTGATCGATGGATCGGCTCGGGTCGCTACGAGCCCAGCGTCGGGGACGACGGCACGTTGATCTATCGACGACGTGATCGTGCTCGTGGGCCGCGTCTCCTCGAGATCATCCCATACGAGGTGGGTGACGACGTGCTCGGGAGGCTCGAGCGTGACGAGGTCGATGTGGTCGTGGACGACTGGGCCGGTGGACTCGACCGCGCACGTCTCGCTGACATCGAACGCGGCGATGAGTTCGACGTGCGACGCGCGAGCGGGTCGGCGGTCGTCTACGTGTCGTTCCGACTCGAGGACGGGCCGACGAGCGCTGTCGCGGTGCGGCGCGCGATCGCGACGAGCCTCGATCGAACCGTGCTGCTCGACGACGTCGAGCATGGGCTCGCAACGGCGTGTCGGGCCTGGGCCGCACCGACTGTCGTAGATTGGCCCGCGGCGCGCTCGCCGAGTGGGTCGCAAGGCATGGCGCTTCCGTCGCACTCCCTGCGTTTGCTGATCGACGGAGAGAGTCCACGGCAGGTGGCCCTCGGCGGCGCGCTCGTGCCGATGCTCGCATCGCGTGGCATCCCGGTTGACGTCGTGACGCTCGTCGGCGAGCCACTCCGCCTTGCCACGGAACGCGGCAACTATGACCTGCGCGTCGAGCAGACCTGGGGCGTGCCCTACGACCCGTATCTCTCACTTGTCGCGCGGTTCGCCGACGAGCCGGCCGCCGGCACAGCGGCGACGCGTCGCGACTTCGGGGTCGATGCTCGGATCGCGGAGCTCGTCGAACGGCTCCAGCGAACTCCCGACGAGGCGGGGCGCGTCGTCCTCGCTCAGCGGATCCAGGAGCTGATCGACGAGCACGTCCTGCTCGTCCCGCTTTACGCCCCGGACCGCATGGTCGTCGCGCGCCGCGGCGTCGCGCCGATCCACCTCGATCACGATGTCTATCGCGTGTCCTGGATGGACGAGGATGGCGGATTGCCGTGACCGAGGTGCTTCGGCGACTCCGGCACTACAGCCGACGCTCGGGGCCCGAGAAGTGGTGGACGGTAAGGGGTTCGAACCCTTGACCTCCTCGCTGCCAGCGAGGCGCTCTACCAACTGAGCTAACCGCCCAACCTCGGGCACGTCCGGGGGATGAGCCCGCTCGGGGCTGCACTCCGCCACGGTTGAGCCGCGGGGATCGCCGTCAGAGACGCCGATCGGGGGCAGACGGTAGAGGGCATCCCCGGGGCCGCGCAAGGGATTTCTGGCCCGGCCGACTACGGCGCCCAAGGCAGGGACCTGGCCTGCTGGTGGTCGTCCGCAGGGCGCCGGCGCGGTATTGTGCGTCGTTCAAGTGCGATTCGGCATTGGAGCGCGCACGGCAGCACCCGAAACCCCGAGGCCCCTTCAGGTGACGACGACGACCGAGCAGTCCGGAGTCTACGACCATGCGTCGATCGAGCAGCGCTGGCAGCGCCGCTGGATCGATGAAGCCACGTTCGCGGCGAAGGACGACCTCACGCTCCCGAAGTACTACGTGCTCGACATGTTCCCGTACCCGAGCGGCGCGGGGCTGCACGTCGGCCACCCGCTGAGCTACACGGCCACGGACATGGTCGCGCGCTACAAGCGTCACCGCGGCTTCAACGTGCTGCACCCGATGGGCTGGGACGCCTTTGGGCTGCCGGCCGAGCAGTACGCCGTGCAGACGGGCGTCCACCCGGCGATCACGACGAAGACGAACATCGGCACCTTCCGTCGGCAGCTCCAGTCGCTGGGCTTCAGCTATGAGTGGGGGCGCGAGGTCAACACGACCGACCCCGAGTACTTCAAGTGGACGCAGTGGATCTTCCTGCGCCTCTACGAACGCGGGCTCGCCTACCAGGCCGAGATCGCCGTCAACTGGTGTCCGGCGCTGGGCACGGTGCTGGCGAACGAGGAAGTGGTCGACGGCGTCTCCGAGCGTGGGGGACATCCCGTCGTGCGGCGCCCGATGCGTCAGTGGATGCTGAAGATCACGGCCTACGCGGATCGCCTGCTCGAGGGGCTCGACGATCTCGACTGGCCCGAGTCGATCAAGACGCTGCAACGCAACTGGATCGGTCGCTCCACGGGCGCCGAGGCCGACTTCGCCGTCGACATCGACATCGCCGCCAGCGAGCTGCCCGAAGGCACCCCGACGAATCCCGACGGCAAGCCCGTCCTGCGCGTTTTCACGACGCGTCCCGACACGATGTTCGGCGCGACGTACATGGTGATCGCACCCGAGCATCCGCTCTTCGATGCACTCCTCACCGACGGCCAGCGCGACGCCGCGATCGCCTACCGCGAAGAGGCTGCGCGCAAGAGCGACCTCGAGCGCACCGAGCTGTCGAAGGACAAGACCGGCGTGCCCACGGGCTCGTACGCGATCAACCCGGCCAACGGCGAACGCATTCCGATCTGGATCGCCGACTACGTCATGATCGGCTATGGCACGGGCGCGATCATGGCCGTGCCGGGGCAAGACGAGCGCGACTGGGAGTTTGCCAAGGCCTTTGATCTTCCGATCGTCCGCACCGTCCAGCCGCCCGAGGACTTCGACGGCGAAGCCTTCACAGGCGATGGGCCGGCGATCAACTCGGCGTTCCTCGACGGCCTGGGCGTGCAGGACGCCAAGGCCAAGATGACCGCCTGGCTCGAGGAGCAGGGCAGCGGCGCGCCGGCCGTCCACACGAAGCTGCGCGACTGGCTCTTCGCGCGCCAGCGCTACTGGGGCGAGCCCTTCCCGATCTTCCACCACGACGACGGCTCGATCTCGACCGTCCCCGAATCCGACCTGCCCGTCACGCTGCCCGAGGTCGAAGACTTCGCGCCGTCGGGCAACGGCGAGAGTCCGCTCGCGAAGATCGACAGCTGGCTCAACACGACCGATCCGGTGAGCGGCGAGCGCGTCAAGCGCGAGACGAACACGATGCCGCAGTGGGCCGGTTCGTGCTGGTACTACCTGCGCTACATCGACCCGCACAACAGCGAGGCGCTCGTCGACCCCGAGCTCGAGAAGTACTGGATGCCCGTCGACCTCTACGTCGGCGGCGCCGAGCACGCCGTGCTGCACCTGCTGTACGCGCGCTTCTGGCACAAGGTGCTGTTCGACGCTGGCGTCATCTCCACGCCCGAACCGTTCGCCAGGCTCGTCAGCCAGGGCATGATCCTGGGTGAGGACGGCGAGAAGATGTCGAAGAGCCGCGGCAACGTCATCAACCCCGACGACATGATCGAGCAGTTCGGCGCCGACGCGTTCCGGCTGTACGAGCTGTTCATGGGGCCGCTGACGGCCACGAAGCCCTGGCAGACGGCCGGGCTGTCAGGCACGAACCGCTTCATCAAGCGCTGGTGGCGGCTGTACGTCGACAGCAAGGGCAAAAGCCGCGTCAACGACGCCGAGCCGTCGGCCGCTGCGCTGCGCTCGTTCCACGTCACGCTCGACAAGGTCGGCAAGGACCTCGAGGGCATGTCGTTCAACACGGCCATCGCCGCGATGATGGAGCACGTCAACGTCCTCACGAAAGAAGACGCCGGTGTGCCGCGGGCCTTCGCGCGCGAGATGCTGATCATGCTCGAGCCGTTTGCGCCGCACGTGGCCGAGGAGCTCAACGCGCGCATTCTCGGCAACGACGAGCCACTCGGCTGGGCCGCGTGGCCGGCCGTCGACGAGAGTCAGCTCGTCACTGACACCGTCACCGTGCCCGTGCAGATCAACGGCAAGCTGCGCGCGACGATGGAAGTCTCCAAGACGCTCGACGCGGCCACCCTGGAAGCCCAGGCGCGCGAGCTCGACAACGTCGCGAGCCAGCTGAGCGGTGCCACGATCCGCAAGGTCATCGCCGTGCCGGGTCGCATCGTGAACTTCGTCGTCGCGAAGTGACGCGTCTCCCCGTCAAACACCCTTTCCCTCCACGCCCTCAGTGGCCGAAGAACTGCGCATGAGCGACATCCAGCCTGCTGCCCGTACCGACCTCCCGCCCGGACGCCTCCTCGGCGTCGGCGCCCTGTCGGCGGCCGTGCTGCTCCTGCAGCTCGTGCAGACGCGCATCTTCTCGGTGATGCTCTGGCATCACCTCACCTACCTCGTCGTGACGTTCACGATGCTCGGCTTCGCGGCCGGCGGAACGCTCGTGGCCTGTCGGGCGAAGTGGACGCGCGGCAACACGAGCGGTCGGCTGGCCCTCTGGTCGGCGCTGTTCGGCGTGACGGCGTTGATCGCCTACGCGCTCGTCACGCGCAAGGCGGCCACGGCGATGCCGTCGGACCACAGCTCGGCGGGCATTTTCCGCGCGGCGCTCGACTACGCCGTGCTGCTGCTGCCGATGGTCTTTGCGGGCATGGCCGTGTCGGTCGCGCTGTCGGATGCACGCGGGCGCATCGGGCTCGTCTACGGCACGAACATGCTCGGGTCGGGGCTCGGCTGCCTGGCCTACGTGCCGGTGCTGAAGGTCTTCGGTGGCGAAGGCACGGTGCTCGTGTCAGCCGCGCTGACGCTCTTCGCGGCGGCCGCCTTTGCACGCGGGGCGTCGCGCGAGAACGCGGCGCCGACGTCGAGTGCCGATGAAGTTGCGGCTGTCCCGCAGGCGGCCAACGGCGGCGGCATCGTGCTTTACCTGATGCTCGGTGTCGTGCTCGTCGGCCTCGGGGGGTTCCTGCCGAAAGCGTTCTTCGAGGTGCCGATCGCGCCGACGAAGGCCATGACGCGCGCGATGGAGATGAACGACCAGCTCGTCGTCGAGCACACGGTCTGGGATCCGCTCTGTCGGCTCGATGTCGTCGGCGACCCCGCGCGCCCGAACATGATGAAGACCATCTACCAGGATGGTGACGCACCGACGGTGCTGCCGATGGGCGCCGCGCACGAGACGACGAACGTCTACGAGAAGGAAGGCCTCGCATACCTGATGTTCCGCGATGCGCCGACTGCCCCGAAGGCTCTCGCGATCGGCATCGGCGGCGGGATCGACGTGCTGCAAGCGGCCGCGGTGTCGCCCGAGCGTGAGTTCCCCGACGGCAGTCGTGTCGAGTTCACTGGCGTCGAGATCAACCCGACGACGGCGGACCTCATGCGCGGTAAGTACGCCGAGGCGACGGCGAACCGCTACCACCTGCCGGGTGTCACCGTGCATGTCGACGAGGGGCGCTCGTGGCTGCGTCGCTCCGACGAGAAGTACGACATCATCCAGATGACCGGCACGGACACGTACGCCGCCCTGAGTTCGGGCAGCTACGTGATGAGCGAGAGCTACCTCTACACGGCCGAGGCGTACGACGACTTCCTCGGTCACCTCACCGACGACGGCATCATCTCGGTGCTACGTTTCCGCTTCGAGCCGCCGCGCGAGACCCTACGTCTTGCTGCGATCGCGATGGACGCCCTGCGTCGCGATGGGGCCGAGCATCCCGAGCAGCACGTCGTCCTGCTGGGCATCATCGGTCCGAAGCTCGAAGTCGACGGCGAGACCATCGGCATCGACTACGGCGTGCTGCATGTCCGCAAACGCCCGTTCACGCGAGCCGAGATCAGCAAGTACGAGGCCTACGCACGCAGTCGCCAGAACGCATTCATCATGTACGCGCCAGGTGTCGAGACGACGGGCCACGCGGCCGACTACTTCGCCGCCGTCGCGAGCGGAGCCGACGAGGCCTTCCGCAGCTCGTACCTCTACAACATGGACCCGGTGACGGACGACGCACCGTTCTTCTTCCGCTATCACCGCTGGGAGAACGTTTGGGCATCGATGTTCGGCGCCGACGACGCGCGCGACGCGATCGACGGGGCCGAGTACGCGGGCATCGTCGGCGGTGAGCCGATCGGGCTCATCATGCTCGGCACGGTGCTCTTGCAGTGCCTTGTGCTCGTGTCGCTGCTCGTCATCGTCCCGCTCATGTTGTTCAAGCGTGAAGGGCTCAAGGTTGCAGGCGCTGGTCGCTGGGTTGTGTACTTCTTCGGCCTCGGTGCCGGGTACATGCTCATGGAGATCGTCGTGATGCAGCGCTTCGTGCTGTTCCTCGGACACCCGGGCTACGCGATCACGGTCGTGTTGCTGACGTTCCTGATCTTCTCGGGGCTCGGGGCGACGGTGGCAGGGCGCAGCAACGACCCGCAGCGCACGCTGCGCCGTGCGATCGTCGGCGTGGTGCTGTCGGTGATCCTGCTCGCCGTCGGGCTGCCGACGTTCTTCGACGCGATGCTCGCCGCCGACCTCACGACGCGCATTGCGCTCACCGTCGCCGTGCTCGCGCCGGTCGCCTTCATCATGGGCATGCCGTTCCCGTCGGGCCTCGCGCTCATCTCGGGCCGCGCCGCGGGGCTCGTCCCGTGGGCTTTCGGCGTCAACGGTGGGGCCTCGGTGATCGCCTCGGTCGTCGCGATCCTCGTCGCGATGGGCGCGGGCTTCTCGGCGTCGTTCGCCCTCGCCGGCGCGAGCTATCTCGTCGCGTTGTTCGCGATCGGCCGCGCGCGCTTGACGCCTGCCTGACGGGCGTGCCTCCCCGCTGAGCGGTTTCCTCTTGTTATTAGTGAGTTAGCTAAGTACAAGAATGGCATGCAAGACGACGCACTCACGACGACGCTCTCGGCGCTCGCCGATCCCACGCGTCGGGCAATCCTCGAACGCCTGCGGAGTGGGACGGCGACGGTCACCGAGCTGGCCGAACCCTTCCCGATCAGTCTTCCGAGCGTCTCTCGACACCTGAAGGTGTTGGAGCACGCGGCACTCATCGAGCGCACGCGTGATGCCCAGTGGCGTCCGTGTGCTTTGCGCCCCAAGCCGCTCGCCGAAGTCTCCGAGTGGCTGGGGCGCTTCCGCGAGCTGTGGGAAGGCAACTTCGCGCGCCTCGATGAACTGCTTGCCGAGCCGACGACCAGGACACCTGCTGATGAGGAATGACACACGATGACGCATGCACTGACGATCGAGCCGCTGGGCGAACTCGAACTTGTGATGACGCGCGTCTTCGATGCACCGCGTGAGCGGGTGTTCGATGCCTGGACGCGCCCCGAACTCCTCTCTCGATGGCTCGGTATCTTCGACGGCATGACGATGCCCGTCTGCGAGATCGACCTGCGCGAGGGCGGCGGTTATCGCTACGTGTGGGAGCTGCGCGACGGAACTCGGATGGGCGTTCGGGGTGTCTACCAGACGATCCGCGCGCCGGAGCTGGTCGTCTGCACGGAGGTGTTCGACGATGCTTGGTATGAAGGCGAGGCGCTGATCACGCATGTCCTCGAGGAGATCGACGCGGCGGCAACGCGGTCGCGGATCACGATTCACTACGCATCGCGCGAGGCGCGCGACGGCGTGCTCAACTCGCCCATGCAGCACGGCGTTCGTGCAGGCTACGCCGTTCTTGATGACTTGCTCGAGTCGCAAGAATGACCGGACGTGCGCCGAGCGACGTGCGTGATGTCTTGCGTTGGCTCGAGAGGACGGGCACGAAGAAGCAGGTCGCGGAGCTCGAGCGCTATGGCATCACGGCACCGAAGCCATACGGCATCGCGATGGGGGAGCTGAAGAGCCACGCGAAGACGCTCGGCAAGCACCACGACCTCGCGCTGCAACTCTGGGACACGGGGCGCTACGAAGCCCAGACGCTTGCCGCGTTCGTCGCTGAGCCTGCGCGCGTCACGCTCTCGCAGATGAATGCGTGGGCCGCCGACTTCGACAACTGGGCGATCGTCGACACGGTCTGCTTCCATCTCTTCGACCGCACGGCGCACGCCTGGAAGAAGGTGGATCAGTGGTCGCGCGCGAAGCCGGAGTTCACGAAGCGCGCGGCGTTCGCGCTGCTCTGGGCTCTGAGCGTGCATGACAAGGATGCGCCGAACGAACGCTTCGTCGACGCGCTCGCGCTCGTCGAACGCGCGGCCACCGACGAGCGTCACTTCGTCAAGAAGGCCGTGGACATGGCGCTGCGCGCGACGGGCAAACGCAACCAGGCACTCAACGCCGCCGCCGTCGAGACGTGCGACCGTCTCGCTGCATCCGACGACGACACGGCCCGTTGGATCGGAAACCACGCACGCCGCGAGCTGACGAGCGCGGCCGTTCGCAAGCCTCTCGCCTGAGCCACGCCGCCCGCCGCGAGGCACGGTGGAGCGTCCGAGCGGCGACGCGGTAGGCTGCTGACCATGAGCCGTGCGAGCTCTCCGAGGTCTGATGTGACGAGATACGCTGCGATCGGTCTCGGTCTTGCGCTTCTCATCGGCGCCGCCTTCGCCGTCCATGTGTCCTACCGTGGCGTGCGCGGGCCCGCCGTGATGCCGTCGGGCTTCGGACTCGCCGCAGCTCCCCCCGAAAACGCAGAAGTGTTCATGCGCTTGCTCGCGGCCTTCAACCAAAGCGACCGCGAGGAATCGGCGCTCCACGTGCACGAGGACACGCGCCATCTCGTCGACTCCGAGATGCTGCGGTTTCAGCGCATGGTGCCGCACGCCGACATCGACGACTTCCAGTACGCGATGGGATCGATGGCGGATGCGGTCGGAACGATGGTGCTCAACGTGGCCGGCTACGACGGGCACATCGAGGTCCCGTTTCGTCGAGACGCAACGGAGGCGTGGAAGGTGAGTCTCCCCCTGCGATACAAGCTCCACGGGCGCTGAACGAGACGCGCGCGGTACCAACTACGGCAGCAGCGCGACGCCCTCGGGGACGCTGATCACCGGGCCGCCGCTCCAGTCGTCCTTGAAGGCGCCGGGGGCTGAGCCGAACTGGAACCACACCGTCAGGCCGGCAAGGCCGGGGATCACGGGGACGGGCAGGTTCATCGTCAGTGCGCCTGTGCCGTCGAACGGCAGCACGGGGAGCGAGACGAACGGCGCCGTGAGGTTGAATGCGCTCGGGCCATCGACGATCTCGATGCCGACGTAGCCGAAGGCCAGCGCGCCGGGTTCGCCGCGCACGTCGAGGCTCAGCGTCTGTCCGACCTGCACGGCCGGCGACGTCGCGCGCGTGAGCACGAGCAGCCGGCGGCCTGCGTCGAAGACAGCGAGCTTGCCGGCGCCGAACTGGTTGTCCTTGCCGGGCGCGCCGAGGTCGACGGCCGACAACTCGATCGCGGCCGCGAGGTGACGCGGCTCGGCGAGCGGCTGGACCTGACGGAGCAGCGCCAGCGCGCCTCCGAGCTGTGGCGCCGCAGCCGAGGTCCCGCTGTAGGTGTCGTAGAGCCCCAGCGGGCCGGGGATGCCCGTTGTCGTGACGCCGCCCGTGTACGTGACGATGTCGGGCTTGATCAGGCCGGGAAGCCCGCCGCCGAATCCGCCGAACGGGTAGTCGAAGAAGAACGGATTCTGCGCGTGGGGCCAGGCCGCGTCGTAGAGCGTCATGTCTTCCCACGCCGCCGGGCCGATGCCGCCGAGGTTGTAGGCCGCGTCGCCGGGCAGCGTGATCCCGCCGACGGCCATGAGCGACGAGCGTCCGCCTGGTTCGAGGTCGGGATGGGCGAAGGGCGAGGGGCCGTTGCCCGGCGCCGAGATGTTGAAGGGCAACGGGTGCGTCGTCGGCGCTTGCAGGCCTTGGTTGCCGACCGAGTTGCTGTGGATGATGCCGGCGACGCGTTCGACGTCCGTGATCGTGCGGAACAGCGCGTAGTCGGGGCGGTCGGGCCACTTGAACGAGTAGCTCGACGTGATGACGTCGACGCCGACCGCGATGAGGTACTGCTGGGCCAGCATGTACTCGGCTTCGGTGCCGACCTCCGTGACGACGAGCGTCGCGCCGGGCGCCATGCCGGTGGCCGTGCCGGCCGTGCCGTCGCCGATGATCAGCCCCGCGGAGTTCGTGCCGTGGTCGTCGCTCGGTCCCGTCGCCGGGTCGCCGTCGTCGTCGATGAAGTCGTAGCCGACGATGTCGTCGACGTAGCCGTTGGCGTCGTCGTCGATGCCGTTGCCGGGGATCTCACCGGGGTTGTTCCACAGCGCGCCTTCGATGTCGGGGTGCGTCAGGGCGACGCCGCCATCGATCGACCCGACGAGCACGCCGCTGCCGTCGATGCCGATCTCCCAGAGCTTCGTCGCCCCGAGCGCGCTGATGTTCGCGGGGACGTCGGCGGGCGGCGGAACTCCGACGCCGGGAGCGATCTCGATCTCGTCGAACGCGAAACCGTCGAAGGGCACCTGGATGTTGTCCCGCCACTGGAAGCGCACGAAGAACGTCGAGGTCAGCGAAAGCCCCAGCGGACCGACGGCCTCGTCGAGGTCGACGAAGCGGGCCTCGTACTGCTGCGGTCCGCCTTGCAACGAAATCAGTTCGACGAAGTTGACGCCGTCGTCGGAGACGAGCACGGCATCTTCGGGGTTGTCCTCGTCGTCGAACTCCTTGAAGCGGAAGCGCAGGCCGACGTCGGTCTGTCCCGCGAGGTCGAGCTCGACGGTGAGCTGCACGGTCGAGTCGGAGTTGTTGCAGCCCAGCACGACGTGGTGCGTGCCGCGCGGATCGAAGTCGGTCGTGACGATGGCCGAGCCGCTGCCCGTCGCGTTGACGGTCCAGGCGGGGCCGAGCACGCCGGAGTCGAAGTCATCGAAGAACGGGAAGGTCGCCGTGGCGGGGGCCGGTGTCGGCGCGGGTGCGACGTCTTGGATCGACGTCAGGGGCGGGCGCGAGACGAGGTGCATGCGTGACACGCGCGGGTGGCCGGCGAGTGTCTCGAGCACGTCGGGCGTGGCTTCGAGGACAACGGCGTGTCCGACCCACAGGTCGCGGGCGCGGACGACGCCGGGGCCGTCGAGGACGTCAGCGAGGGCAGCTCGCGGTTCGGCGAAGTGTGCGCGCAGGTCGTCGACGACGGCGGCGCGGCGTTCGTGCAGCGGGAGCTGGCCGTGTCGCGCCTCGAGCGTGGACGACGCGAGCGGCTCCGTCAGCGTCACGATCACCTCGAGGAGTTCGTCGCTCGCCGCCGACTCGATCGCCGTCACGAGGTTCGGCTCGACCAACGCCTGAGCCGCGGTCTGCGAGGCGCCGAGCAGCGAGACGGCCAGCGCCAACGAAGTGAGCAACGAAGCCGACACGGGAGACACCAGGACAAGGGAGAGATGAGGAGCGACGAGCCGGTCGGGAGGTAGAGGTACTCGTCGCCGGCGCGGGCGCTGTGCTGCCGTCGACGCGACGGCGTCGCAGACTTGAGCGTCCTACCCTCTCAACGATAGCGGCGTCTCTGCCCCGTGCCCGGTCGAGGCCTGGAATCCGCCTGACCGCCTGGGGTGTCCGCGGTTCATGCACACGTCTCATTCGGGCACACGTCGCAGTGTGTTGAAGAACTGCTTCGGATGGGCGGTGCGTGCCCAGTCGTTCTCGCAGAGTGGGGAAACGGGTGGGGAAACGGGTGGGGAAACGCAGGCGCATCTGTGGATTCGTCGAGACGGACCCGCCGCTGCGCGCAGGCGAGGAAGGGAAGTTCAAAGCAGCTCCCCGTGAACAGGTTGGAGAGGCTCCTGCCGCATCTCGATTCGTGCAACAACGCCGCGCTACGGCGTCACTGCGCGCACCGCGTTGCTACCCGCAACGCCTTTGCTGGCGGCCGGGTCGTCGATCCAGACCTGCATCACCAGCTCGGTGCCCGGCGCGAGACCGGCCGGCCACGACGCCCACGCCAGCGTGACGCGACCCCACGGATCGGCCTGTAGCGTCTGATTGGCGAGCAGCGGGATCGGCACGAAGGTCCCGCCCTTGAATGGGACCGCACCCGCGCCGAGCCCGATGAAGAGCACGGCGGCTCGGTGTGGCGCAGCGCTCGTCAAGCGCAACTCGCCGGACGTCCCCGCCACGATCAAGCCACGTCCCTCGAAGCGCGGCGCACCGTTCGTGCCGGGGTGGGCGAAGCCGAGGTTCTCCCACGGCGTCGGCAACCCCTGCACGAACTGCTGGCTGCTCGACACACCGACATTGCCCGCACCGTCGATCACCTGCACGGCGTAGTCGACCGTGCCCGCGGCGTTTCCTGGAAGAAATCCGACGAACTGCTGACCCCCGGCCGACGTCATGGCTACCGACTGCGTCGGGCCACCGTCGACGGAATACAACAGTTCGACGGCGTGAAACGCGATGATCGCCCAGGGCTCGTTGTCGCGGACCTGGGCGACCACGCGCGCATCGAATCCGATCGGTCGGTCGGCCACCGACTCCACCGCGACGACCGTCGGTGCGTGCGTGTCGGCCTCACCGAGCTCGTTGAACCAGACGCGGTTTTGCTGGTTGCCGTCATTCGCGAGCAGCAGGTCCAGGTCGCCATCCCCGTCGAGGTCCGCCGCTTCCCCGTCGAGCGTCGTGCCACCGTTCAGCGAGGCCGGCGTCTCCGGTGGCTCGGCCCCGACCCCCGTCCGCGTGAACCCGACCGGACCACCGTTCGCCGAGCGGTTGCGGTAGATGAAGTTCGTGCCGCTGAAGTTGGGGATGAACATGTCGAGGTCGCCGTCGTTGTCGTAATCGACGACCGACGCTCCCTCGTTGTCGACGTTTGGCAGGTTCTCGATCCACGTTACTTGCTCGGTGAACGCGAGCCCGTGCACGCCGCCGGGGGCCAGGTTCTCGAGCAGGCGGTCGGCGAACGAGTCGTAGTTCACCATCCAGAGATCGAAATCGTCGTCGCGGTCGGCGTCGATGATCTCGACGCCATAGGAACTGTTGCCCGACTGCACGGCGCCGTTGGCGAGCAGCGCCGACTGCGTCACGTCTTCGAAGGCCGAGGAGGTCGGGCCTCCGATCAGGTTGTTCACGTAGGCGCGGGACTGGGAATCGCGGCTCGACACGACGGCGTCAAGGTCGAGATCGCCGTCGAGATCTACGATCTGGCTCTCGATCGCGTGCAGCTGGACGTCTGCCGCGGCGTCGGCCCACGGCCAGAGCTCGTGGAAGACGCCGGTGCCGTCGTTGAGGAACACGCGCGTCTTCGACGTCCCGTTGAAGTTCGGGCCCTGGGCGGATAGGAAGAGGTCGGGATCGCCGTCGAGATCGAGATCGCCGAAGTCGGCGTCGCGGTTGTCGTCGTAGAATGGCCCGACATCACCGCCGAGCACCTGGTCGTCGGCGTCCACCGAGACGAGCGTGCCCCAACGCTGCTCGGTCTCCTCGACGAAGAAGCCGATCGTTCCTCCCTGCTGGCCCCCGAGGTTCGTGTAGAAGCGCGAGGGCACGGAGACGACGTTCGACCCGCGGTTCGAGACGAACACGTCGAGGTCGCCGTCGAGGTCATAGTCGACGAACTCGATGTCGCGCCCCTTCTCAGCCGGGAAGCCGGCGAAGCGCGTGTCCGTCTCGTCCACGAAGGTGCCTTGCTGGCCGCCCTGCATCCCGCCTTGGTTGATGAAGATGCGGTCGATGCAGAAGCACCCGTGCGCGCCGTTGCCGGACAGCACGTCGAGGTCGACGTCGCCCACGTCGAACTCCTGAGTCTTGTCGGTGCCGAGCGCGGCCGTTGCGGCGGGATAGTTGCGCCCGGGTTGCAGATCCTGGGCTTCGATCGTGGACGCCAACGCGCCGAGACCAAGGACGAGGGTCATGAAGCAGAGCGCGCGCGGGAGTTTCGTGGACATCCAAGGCGCCTCCGGTCAGAACCCTCGCTTCGCCTTTGGCAGCAAGGCCCAGCTGCGACCTCGTGTGACGATCGTCCATGAACAACCCGGGTTTGCCACCATGGGTTTACGTCGACGGTAACCGAGTCCCCGCGATCCGCCAAGGGCACCTTAGGCACGCTGCCATCGGGCTGTATCGACGCGCGACCGCGTTCTGTTCGGGAGCGTCGCGGGCGGGTTACGGGCTATCCCACACGGGCGCCGGGATCTCGGCCATCGCGAGCAGCGTGCGTGCGGACGTGGAGGCTGTCGCGCCATTTCGATTCGTGCAACAACGCCGCGCCTCGACGACTCGTCCCAACGACGTTGGAATCCGCTTGACCACCCCGAGCAGCCGCGCATCATGCACGCGTCTCAATCGTGCACCCGTAGCTCAGCTGGATAGAGCGCCTGCCTCCGGAGCAGGAGGTCACAGGTTCGAATCCTGTCGGGTGTACCACGCTCCCGGGCCGCTCACTTGGCGCCGAGGAGGGGCGCGCGAATGGCTGCCGTCGCGCCTTCGCTACGTGCTCGCATTCCCCCTCAGAACGAATAGGGGCGGGACGTTGCGACCGCAGGAGGGTGCCATCGGACGTTCAACGGAACGTCATGGGCCGACGCGGCGCAGCGTCCGTTCCGAACCCCGTTCCATTCTGGGAACGGCGTTCTTGATCATTGATTCAGATGCGCTACAACTTCGCGCGGCAGGGGCCGGCTGCCAGGACCTTCGTGCGTGGTACGGCCCCTTCCGTGCATGAACCGGTCGGCAGTCGGTTCCTGCCACTATCCCACCAGCGGTAGTGGGGTGTGGGTGTCTCGAAATACTTCGCAGACCTCGCCCCGTTCAGTCGGCGGCAAGTCGATGCCAGAGAAACGCCGCGACGACGAGCGCGTGATCGATGTCTCCGCCCGCGAGGCGTGACGGCACGTCCGCCAGCGGCACGAGCTCCACTTCGGTGTGCTCGGTGCCGTCGTTGTGGATGTCGGCCACGCGCTCGGCGCCCTCGGCAAGGAAGGTGAAGCAGCTGTTACCGAAGAGCGCGGGGTTGGGGTTGACGACGCCGATCTGGCGGGCTCGCGCGGCGCTGTAGCCGGTTTCCTCCAGCAGCTCGCGCAGCGCCGCGGCGCCGGGATCCTCACCCGCGTCGACCATGCCGCCGGGAATCTCGAGCGTGACCTCGCGCGGTCCATGGCGAAACTGCCGCACCATGACGACGTCCTGGTCCGGCGTGAGTGCGATGATGTTGACCCACGGCGTCGAGTCGATGCGGAAGAAGGGGTGCGTGTCGCCCGTGCGGGGCGAGCGGACCGTCGTGCGACTGACGGTGAAGACCTTGCAGTCGGCGAGCTGTTCGGTCGCCAGCAGGGGCCAATGGGGGATCTCGGTCATGGGCCGGAGGATAGCAGGCTGCCAGCGCCTTGATCGGTGCTCGGCCCTGGCATGAAATGACATCGTGGGTCGGCCGTCTCTCCTCTCGAGGCAGCGCTCGCACACCATCCCACGGCCCGCGCTCACCATGACACCCCTCGAGATCCTCGGCGACGTCTTCGGACATGCGGCGTTCCGCCCGCTGCAAGGTGAGATCGTCGACCACGTCGTCGGTGGCGGCGACGCGTTCGTGCTCATGCCGACCGGCGGCGGGAAGAGCGTCTGCTATCAGGTGCCGGCGCTGGCACGCGAGGGAACGGCGATCGTCGTCTCGCCGCTCGTGGCGCTGATGAAGGATCAGGTCGATGCGCTGCTGCGCCACGGTGTGCGCGCAGCGGCCTACAACTCGTCGCTCGACGGCGACGAGGCGCGCTCGGTGCTGACGCGGCTACACCGCGGCGAGCTCGATCTCCTCTACGTCGCCCCCGAACGGCTCGTCAGCGAGAGCTTCGTCGCACGCTTCGACGACGTGCAGCTGGCGTTGATCGCGATCGACGAGGCCCACTGCGTCTCTCAGTGGGGACACGATTTTCGCCCCGAGTACAGCCAGCTCGGGCAGCTCGGAAAGCGTTTCCCCGGCGTCCCGCGCATCGCGCTCACCGCCACCGCCGACCCGCACACCCGCGCCGATATCCTCACGCAGCTCGACATGGAGGACGCCGTGTTCTTCGTCGGCGGGTTCGATCGACCGAACATCACGTACCGCGTGCAGGAGAAGCGTCGGCCGAACGACCAGCTGCTGTCGTTCCTCGAGAAGTACGAGGGCGAGAGTGGGATCGTCTATTGCTTGAGCCGCAAGCGTACGGAGTCGGTCGCGGAGCTGCTCCTCGGTGCGGGCATCGCGGCCGACGCGTATCACGCCGGACTGCCCACCGCACAGCGACGCCAGGTGCAGGAGGACTTCTTGTCCGACGAGGTGCGCGTCGTCTGCGCGACGGTGGCCTTCGGCATGGGCATCGACAAGCCGAACGTGCGCTTCGTCGTTCACCACGACATGCCGAAGAGCATCGAGTCCTACTACCAGGAAACCGGCCGCGCGGGACGCGACGGGTTGCCGTCGGAGGCCCTGTTGCTTCACGGCGCCCAAGACGTCGCGCTCGTCCATCGCCTGATCGACGGTGGCGATGACCCGAAGCAGATCCGCCTCGAGCAACAGAAGCTGCGCCTCATGTCGGGCTACGCCAACGGCGCGACGTGTCGTCACCAGGCGCTCGTGTCGTACTTCGGCGAAGAGCATCCCGGCAACTGCGGGCATTGCGACATCTGCCTCGATCCGCGTGAGACCGTCGACGCGACCGAGGCCGCGCAGATGGTGTTGAGCTGCGTCTTCCGAGTCGATCAACGCTTCGGATTGCAGCACGTGCTCGACGTTCTCATGGGCTCGATGAGCAAGAAGGTCGTCGAGCGCGGGCACGACAAGATCAGTACGCACGGGATCGGTGTCGGCTATGGACGTGAGTGGCTCGGTCGTGTGGCGCAGCATCTGATCCACGCCGGCACGCTCGAGCAAGACCTCGCCCAGTACTCGGTGTTGAAGCTCACGGCCGCGGCGGGTCCGGTGCTGCGCGGGGAGGAGTCAGTCGAGGTGGCCGCGCTGAGCAAGGCGCCGACCGAGACACGCCGACGCTCGTCGTCGCGGCGCAAGAGCCGTGATGCGCGCGAGATCCTCGCCGAGGTCGACGGCGTCGAGGGTGTCGATCCGGCCGACGTCGCAGGGAGTCAGGTGGCGCTCTTCGAGGAGCTGCGCGCGCTGCGGCGTGAGATCTCACAGCGTGAGGGGATCCCGGCCTACCGCGTCTTCAACGACCGCACGCTGCGCGCGATGTGCCAGCGCCTGCCCTCACGCACCGAGGATCTGCTCGACGTTCCGGGCGTGGGCGAGAAGACGGCCGATCTCTACGGCGATGCCTTCCTCGAGGTGCTCCGCGAACACGGCTGAGCACGCTCGTCGACGTGCGCAGCGCTCACGTCTTTCCGTGTGCGTTCCCGGTTCCGACGCGGTCGCTGTGGATCGTCGTCAAAAGCCCGGGTTAGCATCACGCGCTCTTTCTCTCGAGGCGCGAACCCCATGGCGGACGTGACGATCATCGGCGGCGGCCTGGCCGGCTGCGAAGCGGCGCGCGTGCTCGCCCAGGCCGGCTTCGCGTCGACGCTCTTCGAGATGCGCCCCGCGCGGCCCACGCCAGCACACCAATCGGACCGCCTTGCCGAGCTCGTCTGTAGCAACTCGTTCGGCTCGGTCTTGCCGCACACGAGCAAAGGCGTGCTGCTCGAGGAGCTGCGTCGTCTCGGGTCGATCGTCGTGCGCGCGGCCACGCGCCATGCCGTGCCCGCCGGAGCGTCGCTGGCCGTCGACCGTGAAGGCTTCGCCGGTGACGTCACGGGTGCCATCGGGGCCTTCGATTCGATCGAGGTGCGGCGCGAAGAAGTGACGGCCGTGCCCGCGACGGGTCCGGTTCTCGTGGCGACGGGACCGCTCACGTCGGATGCCCTTGCCGCCTCGCTCGCCACGCACACCGGCGACGCCTCGCTCTACTTCTACGACGCCATCGCCCCGATCGTCTCGGCCGAGTCGATCGACCGCAGCGTCGTCTACGCGAAGAGCCGCTACGACAAGGGCGAGCCGGATTTCCTCAACTGTCCGCTCGACGAAGAGCAGTACCACGCGTTCGTCGACGCGCTGCTCGCCGCCGAGTCGGTCGCACCGAAAGACTTCGAGACGGCGTGTTACTTCGAAGGCTGCATGCCGATCGAGGCCATGGCCGAGCGCGGTCGCGAGTCGCTGGCGTTTGGGCCGCTGCGTCCCGTCGGTCTCAACGACCCGAAGACCGGCCGGCGGCCCTACGCCGTCGTGCAGCTGCGGCGCGAGGATCGTGACGGTCAGCTCTACAACCTCGTCGGGTGTCAGACGAAGATGCGTTACGGCGAGCAGCCGCGCGTCTTCGGCATGATCCCCGGCCTCCAGTCGGCTGACTTCGTGCGGCTCGGCGCCGTGCACCGCAACACCTTCCTCAACGCACCGCGGCTGCTCGCCGACGACCTCTCGCTGAAGACGCGGCGCGACCTCTTCTTCGGCGGGCTCGTCGCGGGGACGGAGGGCTACGCGGAGAGTTCGGCCCTCGGAGTCATGGCGGCCTTGGCCGTGCGTGCCAAGCTGCGCGGCGAGACGTTCGTGCCGCCGCCGCGCACGACGATGATCGGCGGGCTGATGGCCTACCTGCGTGAAGCCGACGCCGAACACTTCCAGCCGATGAACGTCAACTTCGGCCTGCTCCCGCCCTTCGAGGAGAAGATCAAGGGCAAGCGCGCGCGTCGCCTCGCGGCCGCGCGCCGGGCGTTGACCGACTTCGATGCGTGGATCGCCGAGCAGGATCTCGGCTGGCTCGAGGGCGTGCCGACCGAGGATCTCTTCGAGGGTGTCGATGAGACCGTGCCACGCGCTGGCCGACGGGCGCGTCGCCGCGACGCTGCGAAGGAAGCCGGCGACTGATCGGCGCGGCCAACTTAGCCGTGGCGCTCGAGGACGACCTGGATGTCGGCACTTCGTTCGAGCGTCGCGAGTTCGACCTCGTCGACGTCCCGGGTGCCGGCGTGGCGGGTCGCTGCCTCGCGGTCACGATGACCGATCGCGCAGGACGCCATGGCCTCGTCGTCGACGACGCCGTTCTCGACGAGCGTGGTCGGGCGCCACTTCACGAGCGTGGCGAGCGGTGGCCAATGTGACGCGACGCGCGTGACGGAGGCGTGGATCGCCGCGACGAGCACCGTCGCGGGGGTCACGGTTGCGACGGGCGCACTTTCGGTGAGCGCCCGGCTCGAGTTCGACCCGACGATGACGGCGCGCTCGACGTCGATCGGCGTCGCCTTGTTGAACGCGCGAGGAGTCGCGAGTTGCACCAAGCCGACGCCGATCGTGATCACGACGACCGTGCGCGTGAGCATCTGCGCCGGCGCGAGGTCCGCGCCGGCCCGATCGAGCAGCGCGCGGCCGACTCAGAGAGTCTTGCCGAGTTCTGTCTTGATGGCCGTGCGCAGGGCCGAGTCGTCGGGCGTGGTGCGCGGGTCGAAGTACTGGATCGTCGAGCCATCACGACTGATGAGATACTTCCCGAAGTTCCAGCTCGGCAGCTCGCCGGTCTGCTTCTTGAGATGCGCGTAGATCGGCGACTGCCCTGCGCCGTCCTTCGTCTGGACCTTGTGTGCCATCGGAAAGGAGACGCCGTAGTTGGCCGAGCAGAACTCCTGGATCTGCTCGGGACTGCCGGGCTCCTGGCCGCCGAAGTCGTTGCTCGGGAAGGCCAGCACGCTGAAGCCCTCGCCGGAGAGTTCCTCGTGCATGGCCTGGAGTCCTTTGTACTGCGGCGTGAGGCCGCACTCGCTCGCGACGTTCACGACGAGCGTGACCTTGCCGTGGAAGTCGGAGAGGTCGAGCGCGTCGCCGCTCAATGACTCGGTGGTCATGGCGTAGAAGCTGTTGTCGGTGGCAGGTGCCATGGCAGTGTCTCCGTCTTTGTCGTCGTGGCCGTCGTGATCTTCGCCGTCATGATCGTGACCGTCGTGGTCTTCGTCGTCGTGGTCGGCGTGGTCGTGACCATCGTGGTCTTCGGCGTCGTGGTCGGCGTGGCCGTCGCCATCGTGATCGTGGTCATCGTGGTCATCGTGATCGCCATGTTCGTGATCGTGATCATGGTCGTGATCGTGGCCTTGGCTGTCGCATCCGAATGCGACGAACAAGCACAGGCTGAGAGCCGCGAGGCGGCGGGCTGGAACGCGGAACATCTGGAACTCCTGAGTAGCGGGTCGCATCGGGTGCGCGCGAGGCATCATCGCATCGCGCGTGCTGAGCCATGTCAACGAAACAGTGAGGCTTCGACGGCAAGACCCGGGCCGAAGCCCAGAGCGACCCACGGGCGTGGGCGCTGTTCGTCGAGGAAGCGGCGAAGGACGAAGAGAAGTGTGGGCGACGACATGTTGCCATGGCGCATGAGGATGTCGTGTGAGGCGGCGAGGTCGTCGGGGCGCAGATCGAGGGCATCGCGAGTGGCCGTGAGGATGCGCGGTCCGCCGGGATGCACGGCCCAGCCGGCGATGTCGGCGCGTTGCAGCGCATGTTGGGCGAGCCAGTCGTCACACCAGTGGCGCAGGCCCGAGGCGATGAGATCGGGGACGCGCGCCGAGAGGGTCATGCGGAAGCCGGTGTCGCTGATGCTCCAGCTCATCGCGTCGCGGCTGCCGGGGAAGATGTGACCACCGGAGGCAGCGAGGGCGGGGCCGGGGCCGCCCGCCCCGATGACGGCCGCCGCTGCACCGTCGGCGAAGAGCGCATGTCCGACGACATCGTCGACATGCCAGGTGTGCTGCACGTGCAGCGTACAGAGCTCGACGGCGCAGACGAGCACGTGCGCGGCCGGTGACTCGGCGGCGAAGGCGCGTGCGACACGCAGCGCGTTGAGAGCCGCGTGGCAGCCCATGAATCCGATGTGCGTGCGTGCGACGTCGGAGCTCAGGCCGAGGTCGTCGATGAGGTCGCGATCGACGCCGGGGGCGCCGAAGCCCGTGCATGAGACGGTCACGAGGTGCGTGATCTGCTGCGCCTCGAGATCGGCGTCGACGAGTGCGGCGCGAGCGGCGTCGCGTGCGAGCGGTCGGGCGTGCTCGGCGTACAGTTCCATGCGCCGCGCGGTCGACGTGTCGCCCACTTCGGGAACGATGGCGCTGCGGCGTTCGCGCACGCCGGCCTGACGGAACACCGCGCGTTGCTGGCGGGCACGCCCCTCGGGCGGCGGCGCGAGACGTTCGACGAGCTCGAGGGCCTCGCGTTGGTCGAAACCCGCCGGAGGAAGTGCCGTTCCGAGGCCGAGCAGTGTGGGGCTCATCGGGCTGCTCCGACGTCAGCGGCGTCGTCGCGAGCACCGGCGCCGAGCGGCCAGCGTGCCAGGGACGGCCAGCGCGCCAGCGCGGAGACGGCGAGGCGCGTCGTGCGCGGGTGGCGCAGCAGGTGCGCGACGGCCGCACAGCTGCGATGTCGACGCGCGAACAGTGCTCGGTGCTTTGCGTTCCACATCGCGGCCGCGAACTCGGGCTTCGTGTCGGCGATGAAAGCGGCGGCCGAGGCCGCGACGGCTTCACCGCTTTGCAGAGCCCACGCCATGCCCTCACCGGTGAACGGTTCGACGTAGCCGGCAGCGTCGCCGATGCGCAGGAGCCGATCGCGTGCCGAGGCAGCGGACGCGGGATGGCGTGTCAGCGTCGGCGTGGCGCTCCATGAAAGGCGCGCGGGCTCGATGGGCGCTGCGACTTCGGCGTCGTCGAAGATGCTCGCGACGACGGCCGCGAGGTCGCCGCGCAGGGCGCGCACGCGCTGTACGTCGAGCGCTCCGGCAATGTCGAGTCGATCGTCGGGCAGCATGACGACGCCCACGTAGCCGTGGCGTCCGCAGGCCATCGTGACGACGCCGGGCTCACGAGCGCGCGGCATCGGCGCTGTGAGCGCGCCGACGCCGATTCGTCCCCGCGGAGCAACGTGCACATCACCTTCGGCCCCGAGTCCGCGCGCATCGATGATCACGCGCGCGAAGATGTCACGCACGTCGTCTCCGGTCGCGATGCGGAGACGAGCCCGGTCACCGTCGACGCACAGCGGCGTGCCGCGAACGCCGCGCCGGACCGTCGCTCCGGCGGCACGCGCACGCTCGAGCAGCTGCGCGTCGAACTCGTCGCGCGCCACGATGCGTCCTGCAACCGGAAGTCGGACACGCGCTCGACGCCTACCCGCGCGCAGCTCGGCTGTGTGCAGAAGAGGAGCGTTCGCGACGAGATCGCCGAGCCCGTTGCGGTCGAGGACGTCGACACCGCGGCCGTGCAAGCACGAACCGCAGACCTTCGCGCGTGGTGTCGGCGTGCGTTCGAGGACGAGCGTCGTATGACCCGCCCGCGCGAGCATGCAGGCCGCCATCGCACCGGCCGGACCGCCGCCGATCACGACGGCATCCCACGTCATGGTGTCGAGATCAGCGATCATCGAGGGCGCGTCCACGTGCAGGTCATACGTTGCGGCCAACAAACCTCGACACGTGCGCCGTCGAGCCCTGCGTCGGCAGCGAGCGCGGCAAACTCCTGCGGTGTGAACGCGTTGCTCACGGAGAGGAGTGCGTCGGTGCGCACGACGTCGCACGTGGGGACGGCGCGCGAGCCGAGCCAAGCCCAGCGCCAACCGCTCGCGGAGCGCACGAGGTCTTGAACGACGACGCCCGACGAGACGCTGCGCTTCATCGCGGCGAGCACGTCGCGGACGTCGTCGCTTTCGAGGTGGTGCATGAAGAGCGACGAGATCGCAACGTCGGCCATGGCGTCGGACGCGACGTCCGCGTGCGCGGCTTCGACACAATCGACGCAGCGAAAGCGCACACAGTCCGAGACGCCCGCCGCAGCGGCCGCCTCGCGCGCCCAGCGCACGGCCCGTTCGGAGACATCGCGCCCTTCGGCGTCGATCGCCAGCCCGGCCCGACGCGCACGGCGTGCCAGGGCGATCAGCACGTCACCACCTCCGCAGGCCCAATCGACGAGGCGCAGCGGCCGGGTCTCGACCTGCTGCGCGACCTGCTCGATCGGCCCCCAAAGCTGGGCGGCGCTGCGACTGACGACGTGCAGCCGTCCCAATCCACGCAGCGCACGGCGATGCGCAGCTTCGGGCAAGCCGGGATCGTCCATGCGCTCGGGGCGCAGCTGACGAGCCGTGAGGTCGGGTGGGCGCATTGACGAGTCCGCGGGGGAGCCATCAGGGGTAGACTGCCGAGGTCGGTCGTGCAACGAACACCCACTCTCCCCTTGGGCTCCACTCGATGATTGCGCTTTCTTCACTTGTTCTCGCCGCCTCCGCGCTGGCGCCCGGCGACAGCCAGACCTGGAACTTCGACATCACGATCTCCGGCGATACGACCTGGACCTCGCCGACGTCCGTCGATCCCGGCTCGCTGGCCTACGACATCGACTTCACGATCGCCGAGGTCGACGTCACCGTTCTGTTTCTCGGGATCCCGATCACGGTCGACGCAATCGACCTCGGCAGCGTCGATCCTGAGCTGCTGAGCGGCTTTGCGAACGTCGAGGGCCCTGCGCCGATCACCTTCATCGACATCCCGATCCTGGTCGAGACGCCGCCCGATCCGCCGACGATCGACCTGCTGCTCAACGGCGGCCTCGACGCCGGCGGCTTCGGTTTCGTCTCGGCGACGGACGTGTCGTTCGGAACGATCGAAGTCGATACGGGCTTTCCGTTCGGGGTCCAGACCTTGCCGATCGACTCGATCCGCATCGCCGGTTCGATCGCGATCACGGAGACGCAGTGGATCGGACTCGCCAACGGCCTGCCCGACGACGTCTTCGCCGGTCCGCTGCTGCGCGGTGAAGGCGTGCTGCTGCCCAACACGCCGCTGACGCTCTCGGTCGAGCGCGCCGCAGTCTCGGCCCCGACGACGCTCGTCGTCGGCTTCGGCAACATCAGCGCGCCGTTCAAGGGCGGTGTGCTCGTCCCCAGCCCGGATCTCCTCATCGATGGCCTGAGCACGGACGTCAACGGCGAACTCGTCTTGCCCGCGATCTGGCCGGCCGGGATCCCGTCCGGCTTCTCCGTCTACCTCCAAGCCTGGTCGGTGGACGCGAGCGGACCCAAGGGGCTCACGGCCACGAACGGCCTCTCAGGCACGGCGCAGTGAAGGCTGGCCTGTAGGTCGACACGCAGCAACCTGACGACGAACCGCCGTGTCTCCCGGCAACGGGGGCGCGGCGGTTCACGTTGCGGCGGGCCTGGTGGAACCACGGAGCCGTCGAGCTGAGCGCACCCGATGTCGACCAAGCCCCGGGCATCGGGTTGCTTTTTTGACATGCGCTGCGCGGCGCGCGTTCGAGATCCCCGCGGGGCGCTGCTAGAACAGGCGTCACTTTCACGAGCGCGCGGCTAAGGTCGCGCGCTCGCCGTCTTTGATTCGGACGCCCTCGATGCCCGCTCCTGTCGTGCCTGACGAGACCGACGCTCGCGACGACGACCCGCCGCCGCCCAAGCTCACGCGCATCCTCGCGTTGGCGCGGCCCGAGCGACGCGTGCTCGCCGTGGCGTTCGTCTTCGTCATCATCGGGAGCGCTGCCGGGCTCGCGTACCCAGAGGCGTTGCGTCGGTTGATCGACCAACTCGACGTCGAGTCACTGCCCGGCCTCGTCGGAACGGTCGTTGCGATCGTCGGCGTGCAGAGCGTCTCTGTCGCTCTGCGGATCTACCTCTTCGGGACGGCGGGCGAGCGCATCGTCGCGCGTCTGCGCAGCGATCTCTTCGGCGCGCTCGTGCGTCAGGACGTCAGCTTCTTCGACGGGCGTCGGACGGGCGAGATGCTGAGTCGCCTGATGGCGGACACGACGGCCGTGCAACAGGCGGTGACGCTCGAAGTGGCGATGGTCGTGCGCGATGTGTTCATGGCGTTCGGTGCGCTGGCACTCATGCTCACGGTGTCGACGCCGATGACGCTGGCGGCGCTCGCGGTCGTCCCGCCGATCGCCCTCGGTGCGGTGTGGGTGGGACGCAAGATCGAGCGCTTCAGCAAACTCGTGCAGGACGCGCTCGCGGGCGCGAACACGAGTGCCGAGGAGGCCATCGGCGGCGTGCGCACAGTGCGCTCGTTCGCGCAAGAAGGGCATGAGACAGAGCGCTACAGCAAGGCTGTCTGGAAGACTTACGGCCTGTCACGCGCGCGCCTGGGGCGTGTGGCGACCTTCGTCGGTGTCTCCTTCTTCACGTCGTTTGCGGCCATCGCACTCGTGCTCTGGATGGGGCTCCAACGCATGTTGGAGGGGACGCTGACCGGCGGTGATCTGACGGCGTTCGTGCTCTGGAGTGTGACGGCGGCGTTCGGGATCAGCGGGCTGGCCGAGCGCTGGACGTCGTTCATGTCGGCGCGCGGATCCACGGCGCGCGTGTTTGCGTTGCTCGACCGCGAGCCGGCGATCCCTGTGTCCGGCGGACTCGTGCCCGAAGCGTGCGAGGGGCGCGTCGCACTGCGCGGCGTGCGCTTCGCCTACCCCTCGCGCGCGGACATCACGGTGCTCGACGGCGTCGACCTCGATCTCTGGCCGGGGCGCGTCGTGGCGCTCGTCGGTCCCTCGGGCGCGGGCAAGAGCACGGTGGCGTCGTTGCTGCTGCGCTTCTACGACGTCGAGGCCGGCACGATCACGCTCGACGACCACGCCCTGACCGACCTCGACCCGACCTGGCTGCGGACCGTCGTCGGGTCCGTCCCACAGGATCCGGTGCTCTTCAGCACGTCGATCCGCGACAACATCCGCTACGGCAGCGCCGCCGCGACGGACGCCGAGGTGGAGGCGGCGGCGCGCGACGCGCACGTGCTCGAGTTCACCGAGGGGCTGCCCGACGGGCTCGACACGCAGGTGGGGGAACGCGGCGTGCAGCTCTCCGGCGGCCAGAAGCAGCGCGTCGCCATCGCCCGCGCGATCCTCCGCAATCCCGCCGTCCTGCTGCTCGATGAGGCCACCTCGGCGCTCGATGCCGAGAGTGAGGCCCTCGTGAAGGACGCCCTGGATCGCCTCATGACGAAGCGCGCCAGCCTCGTCATCGCTCACCGCCTCTCGACGGTGAAGGATGCCGACGAGGTGGTCGTGCTCGAGGCCGGGCGCGTCGCCCAGCGCGGCACGCACGACGAACTCCTCGAGAAGGGCGGCCTCTACGCTCGGCTCGTTCGGCGTCAGTTCGAGTCGACGAGCTGACGTCGCGGTCGAGGCCCGAGTTTTCTACACTGCCTGGTCGTTCAGTCCCCGCGGCGCGCAACTGTGCCGGTCACCGGAATGCCCACGATGACAACCGCCGAAACCCACACCTTCCAAGCCGAGACACAGCAGCTTCTGGATCTCATGATCCACTCGCTGTACACGCACAAGGAGATCTTCCTGCGCGAACTGATCTCGAACAGCAGCGACGCGCTCGACAAGCGCCGCGTCGAAGGACTCACCGACGAAGGCATCCGCTCCGACGACGACGGACGCATTCTCCTCGAGGTCGACACCGACGCGCGGACGCTCGTCATCGACGACAACGGCATCGGCATGACGCGCGACGAGGTCATCGAGAACATCGGCACCATCGCACGTTCGGGAACGCGCGCGTTCCTCGAGCAGTTCCAGGAGTCGCGCCGCGGCGAGAGCGGCTCGGCACCGGAGCTGATCGGTCAGTTCGGCGTCGGCTTCTACTCGTGCTTCATGGTCGCCGACCGCGTCGTCCTCGAGACGAAGCGCGCGGGAAGCGACGAGCAGTCCGTGCGCTGGGAATCGACGGGGGACGGCTCCTACACGCTCGAGGAGAGCGACCGGGCCGAGGTGGGGACGCGCATCACGCTGCATCTGCGCGCGCTGCCCGAGGAGCCCAACGACGACGACAAGGACTTCACGAAGGAGTGGGTGCTGCGCGAGACGGTCAAGCGCTACTCCGACTTCGTCGAGTATCCGATCCAGCTCGAAGTCGAGCGCGACGTCCCGGCCGAGAACGAGGACGCCGAGCCGACGAAGGAGCTCCGCCTCGAAACGTTGAACTCGATGAAGCCGCTGTGGACGCGGCCGCGCGAAGAGATCACCGACGCCGAACACAACGAGTTCTACAAGCACGTCGCGCGCGATTGGAACGACCCGCTCTGCACGATCCACTTCCGTGCCGAGGGAACGCACGAGTACACAGCGCTGCTCTACGTGCCGGCGAAGAAGCCCTTCGACATCCTCGACCCCGGCCAGACGCCCTCGCGCGTGAGCCTCTACGTGCGCCGTGTCTTCGTCATGGAGCGCTGCGAGGAACTCATCCCGCCGTGGCTGCGATTCGTCTCCGGGCTCGTCGACTCGTCCGACCTGCCGCTCAATGTTTCGCGCGAAACGCTGCAGCACAACCGCCGCATGGAGCAGATGCGCAAGCGCGTCGTGCGCAAGGTGCTCGACGCGCTCGGCTCGAAGCTCGAGAAGGACCGTGCGGCCTACCAGGCTTTCTGGGATGACCTCGGCTTCATCCTCAAGGAGGGGATCTACCTCGACGAGGCCCATCGCGAGGACGTCGCGAAGATCAGTCTCTGGCAGACGTCGGCCCAGGACGAGCCGACGACGCTCGGCGAGTACACCGACCGCATGGTCCCCGGACAGGCGGCGATCTACTACATCTCGGGGCGCTCGCGTCGTGCCGCCGAATCGGCGCCGCAACTCGAGCAGCTCAAGGCCCGCGGCATCGAGGTGCTCTACTTCACCGAGCGCATCGACGAGTGGGCCGTGCAGCGGCTCGAGTCGTTCGGTGACCACAAGCTCATCTCGGCCGAAGCGAGCGACCTCGAGTTGCCCGACGAGGACGGCGATGCCGGCTCCGAGCGCGACAAGGAGCGTGAGGCGCGCGGTGAAGAGCTCGCGGACCTCTTCACGGGTGTCCAGAAGGCGTTGGACGAGCACGTCGCCAAGGTGCGCCTGTCAGGGCGTCTGGCGACGAGTCCGGCGATGCTCGTGGCCGACGAGGATGGTCCGTCGCAGTCGACGGTGCGCATCATGCGTGAGATGGGCGAGGCCGCGCAGGAACCCAAGCGCGTGCTCGAGCTGAATCCCGATCACGCGGTGCTCACGCGGCTCGTCGCTCTGTACGGGGACGGCGATCCGTCGAAGGAGTTCGAGGAGTACTGCGAGATCCTGTACGGCCAGGCGCTTCTTGCCGAAGGATCGCCACTTCCCGACCCGACGCGCTATGCGACATTGATCAGCGAGATGCTCGTGCGCGAGTCGTGATCGCGGACGCCGGCCTCTCAAGAGAATCCTCCCGGAGTCGTCGGATGTCGCTGAGATCGTTGCTCGGAACCCTCGTGATCTGTGCTGGCGCGTGCGCCGCAGGCGAGGTGCTCGACCACAGTCGTGCCGTGGCGCTGAGTGCGCCGCGCGGCCATGGCGTCGGCCATCTCGTGGACGATCTGCAGCTCGGTGACGGCGTCACGCTCGCCGAGTTGGTGCGCGCCGAAGGGACGTCGGCTGTCGTGGTCGCCATGCGGGATGCGGGCTGTCCTGTCAGCAAGAAGGGGCGTCCGGCGCTCGAGCGACTCGTCGAGTCGATGGCCGAGCGCGGTGTGCGCTTCGTCTTCGTCTATCCCGGCGCGCACCAGACGCTCGACGACGCTCGCGCTGATCTCGAGGCCGACGGGCTCGTCGTCATGGACTCCGACGGCGCGCTCGCGACGGCGCTTGGTGCGCGCACGACGACCGAGGCGTTCGTGCTCGACCGTGCCCGCACGCTCCGCTTCCGCGGTGCTGTCGACGACCAGTACGGCATCGGCTTCACACGAGCCGACGTCGGGCACACCTTCCTTGCAGATGCACTCGATGCCGTGCTCACGGGTGAAGACGTCGCCGTTGCCGTGACGACTGCGCCCGGGTGTCTGCTCGAGTTCGAGGGCACTCCGTTCTACGCCGACGTCTCGACGCCGACCTACCACGGCGACGTCGCCCGCATCGTCCAGGACCACTGCCTGCGCTGTCACCGCGACGAAGGCGTCGCACCGTTCTCGCTCGAGACGTTCGACGACGTGCGCGGACGCCACGGGATGATCCGTCACGTGCTCGTCAACGGGCTCATGCCGCCGTGGGGTGCCGCACCCGACACGGGGCCATGGGCCAACGATCCCACGTTGTCGGGTGCCGACATGCTGCGTCTCCAAGCGTGGGCCGAAGCCGGTATGCCCGAGGGCGACGTCGCCGAGGCGCCCCTGCCGCGTCACTACCCGATCGACTGGGCCATCGGCGAACCCGACGCCGTGTACAGCTTGCCGGAGGCGATGGATGTGCCGGCCGAGGGTGTCGTCGAATACAAGTACGCCTACGTGCAGACGTCCGGCACCGAAGACCGCTGGATCCGCGCCATGGAAGTGCGGCCATCGGCGCACGGCGTCGTGCACCACGTACTCGTGTTCATCGAAGAGCCGCGCCGCGAAGGAGAGTCACGCGACGAGTGGCGACGGCGTGAGCGTGGCGGTCTCGACGGCTACTTCGCCGCCTACGTTCCCGGGCAGGGTGCGACGTTCTATCCCGAAGGCATGGGGCAGCGACTGCCCGCCGGCGCGTGGCTGAAGTTCCAGGTGCACTACACGCCCAATGGTCGTGCGACGTCGGATCGCACCGAGATCGGATTCGTCTTCGCCGACGACGTGCCGGACACGGTCGTCCGCACGGGCGGCATCTTCGAGACGCGCTTCCGCATCCCACCGGGGGCGGACGACTACGTGGTCGAGGCCGCGGCCGAGTTCGGACGTCCCGCGACGCTGCTCGGCCTCTCGCCGCACATGCATTTGCGCGGAAAATCGTTCCGTTATGTCGCCGTCTATCCAGATGGTTCCCAGGAGACCTTGCTCGACGTCCCGCGCTACGACTTCAACTGGCAGCGCATGTATCGCTTCGAGACACCCAAGGAGCTTCCCGGTGGGACCCGGATCGTCTGCGTGGCCCATTTCGACAACAGCGCCGACAACCCGGCCAACCCCGATCCGTCTCGTAGCGTGCGTTTCGGTGAGCAGACCTTCGATGAAATGATGATCGGGTATATGGAATGGTGGCGTGAGTGAGTTGTGGATAAGTCTCGACCCCGCGTCGGATCTCGCTGGCGTTTAAGGCATCGTGCACGTCGGGTTGAGACACTCGTTTGCGTGTATCGTTCCGGGAGGAGAGCCCGCTCGGGTCGTCACCGCACCCCACTCGGAGTGCGGATACGCTGTGTGGATTGGTCCGAGTTTGTTAGAAAGCTCGGTTACTAGCCCGAGTTACGCAGCGACGATCGTCGCGAGCGCGCAGTTGAGTCTTGCTGGTGTGGCGAAGCGAAGTTTCTGACCGGAGGCGGGCCTGTTTTGGCCGTGAGGCTTAGAAACGTCACTTCAATGCTGCCAGGAAGGGTCCAGACGCGACCGCAACAGTTCGACCGTGAACAATCCCGGCTAGGTGTGTCCGATGCCCGCTGGCTGCTGCCCGAACAGCGCCTGCCTCGAGGCGCTGAATGTCCGCGATACGCCCTCCTCTTGCTGTCCCCCGATCCATGTTCAAAGCCGTCCTTCTCTCATTCGTCACGTTGCTCGTGATTGCGGTCCCTTCGTGGGCGCAGTCCGGTTTGCTCGGCGAGTACTTCGACAACGCGAATCTCACGAGCCTCGTCGAGACGCGCATCGATGATTCAGTCGACTTCACGACGTGGGGCACAAAGCCCACCGGTACCGGCGTTGCTCCTGATGGCGTGTACTCGCAGCGCTGGACGGGCTTCGTGCGGATCGAGACGCCCGGGACGTGGACGTTCACGACGAACAGCAACGATGGCGTGCGCCTGTGGGTCGACGACGAACTCATCATCGACGAGTGGACTCAGCACGCAGCGCAGGTGGACAGCGGTTCGCTCGCGATCGGTCCGGGTTGGTATCCGATCCGACTCGAGCATTTCCAGCAGGGCGGTGCTGTCGTCATCCAGCTGTCCTTCCAAGGCCCCGGACAATCGAAGATCATCATCCCGTCGACGCACCTCGGCTTGACGGTCAGTGGTTCGCTGCCGCCCAAGGTCGATCTCGGCGTCGACAAGATGGTCGTGCAGCCGAGTCAGAAGCTCACCATGGCAGCTGACGTCGTCGACGCCGACAGCACGCAGCTGACGTACGCTTGGTCGCAAGTGGCGGGCCCACCGGCGCAGTTCCTCGACGCCGACGAGCCGACGGCGACGGCTTACGGCATGACGGGCCAGGCGACGTACACGTTCCGACTCACGGTCACTGATGAGGCGGGCGCGTCGTCGTCGGACGATGTCAATGTGACGGTGATCGACAGCGGCACACCCGGCGGCGTCGTCACGGGCACGACGAAGATGTACCACCGCGCGTCGGTGAACTTCGTCGGCGCGAATACGTCGGAGAACGCCTCGCCGAATCCGTTCGTGGATCGGCGCCTGAACGTGCTCTTCATCCACCTTCCGACCGGCACGCCGATGGTGGTGCCCGGCTTCTACGCCGCCGACGGACAGGCCAGCGAGACGAGCGCGACGTCGGGGAACATCTGGCGCGCGCACGTGACGCCGGGGCTCGAGGGCCTCTGGTTCTACAAAGCGTCGTTCCGCGCCGGCACGCAAGTCGCGATCTCACTCGAGCCTGACGCCGGCGCACCGACGCAGTTCGACGGTGAGAGCGGCACGTTCGTCGTGGGGCCCGCCGATCCCGACGCTCCCGGTTTCCTCACCGAAGGCCACCTTCAATACGACGGCTCGCACTACCTGAAGTTCTCCGGCTCGGGCCGTACGTACATCAAAGGCGGCGCGAACAGCCCCGAGAACCTCCTCGCCTACACGAACTTCGACCAGACCGTCGGCTCGCACGCGTACAACCCGCACGTCTCCGACTGGAAGCCCGGCGATCCCGTGTGGAAGGGCAACAAAGGCAAGGGGCTCATCGGCGGGCTGAACTACCTCGCCGAGATGGGCGTCAACTCCGTCTACTTCCTGACGTTCAACGTCGCCGGTGACGGCAAGGACGTCTGGCCGTGGACGAACCAGAACCAGCGCGAGCGCTTCGACGTCAGCAAGCTCGACCAGTGGGAGGTCGTCTTCGACCACATGGACAAGCGCGGGCTCATGCTGCACGTCGTCACGCAGGAGACCGAGAACGACACGGGCGTGTCGGCACTCGACGGCGGCAACCTCGGGCTCGAGCGCAAGCTCTACTACCGTGAGCTCATCGCGCGTTTCGGTCATCACCTCGCGGTGACCTGGAACCTCGGCGAAGAGAACACGAACGAGCTCGACGAGCAGCTCGACTTCTACGACTACTTCGTCGCACTCGACGCATATCAGCATCCCGTCGTGTTGCACACGTTCCCGTCGAGCATGAACCAGGTCTATGGACCGCTGCTCGCACAGGGTGCGCTCGAAGGCGCATCGCTGCAGCTCGGAGCCGTCAAGGACACGCATGAGCGCACGCTGTTCTGGCGCGACGAGTCGGCCGCGAGCGGTGAGCCATGGATCGTCAGTCTCGACGAGATCGGGCCGGCAAGCTCGGGGGTCCGTCCCGACGCCGACGACCCGGATCACGATGCGCCGCGCATCGAAGGCCTGTGGGGCAACCTCATGGCCGGTGGCGGTGGGGCCGAGTGGTACTTCGGCTACAACTATCCGCACGACGACCTCGACTGCGAAGACTGGCGCAGCCGCCACAACATGTGGAACCAGACGCGCTACGCGCTCGAGTTCTTCGGCGGCACGGCCTTCGAGCGACTCGTTCCCAATGACTCCCTCATCACGGGGCCGAACTGGTGCACCGCAGAGCCGGGCAAGGAGTACGTCGGGTTCCTCAAGGACGGCGGAACGGCGTCGATCACGATCGATGCCGGCACGTACGACGTCACTTGGTTCGACCCGCGCAACGGCGGCTCTTCGCAAACCGGTTCGATCACGACCGTGACGGGCCCGGGTTCGGTTTCGATCGGCTTCCCGCCGGCTTCGACCGGTGACGATTGGGCCGTGCACGTGGTACGTCAGACCAACGCGCCCGTCATCACGAACGCAGCCGTGATCCCGAACGTCTATTCGTCGGGGCCGCTCGGGTTCTACGTCCAGGCCACGGACGCCGAGGGCATCGGTGACATCGTCCAGGTGAACCTCTCGTTCTTCTCGCCGGTCGGAACACCGGTTGGAAACGTCGATGCTCCGCTCCTTCCCAACGGTCAGGCCTGGGGCATCAAGTTCCCTTCGGTCACGGGGATCCCGCTCGGCACGTGGACGATGGTCGCCGAGGTCACGGACGCATCTGGCAAGACGGACTCGACCGCCGCCACGTTCAGGGTCGAGTAGCGCGCGGCTGGTGGGTACAGCGACGCGGGAGAAGTGCGCCGGCGAAGCCCGCCGAGTGCACGCCGACGCGACCGGGCATCGCAGCGCGCGCATGGGCGACGACGTCGTCGCGGTAGGCGAGCTGGGTCGAGCCGGCGTGGAGGCGTTCCATGACATCGGGCAGCGGCGTGGCACGCGTGCGTCGACCGTTCGCCGAACCGTCGCCGCCGATGAAGTGATCAATGACCACCGCGTCGGCGGCGTCTGCGATGCGCTCGAAGAAGCGCCGTGGGTCGGCGAGCGGGAGCAGCGGCGAGACGGTGATCACGACGTGCTGACCGGCACGTCGAAGTTGTCGGGCGGCAGCGAGTCGCGCGTCGACGGACGCGGTGGGACGCGGGAGCCCCGGGATGTCGTCGCGGTCGGTTTCGATGGAGATGTGGAAGCGTAGCTTCGTGTGGGCCGCGAGGGCTTGCCAGCGATCGGCGAGCACGGCGACCTGCGGTGAGTGGGTCTGGACGACGAGCGTGTCGGGCGGCGAGTCGAGCATGGCGTCGACCACGGACGCCGTGATGCCGTAGCGCGCCTCGTGGGGCACGAACGGATCCGTCGAACTCGACATGAAGATCCCGAACGGACGCCCCTGGCGGTGGGCCCAGCGCCGCTCAGCGTCGACTGACGTCGCATAGGCCTGCGCGGCGTTCGTGCGCACCTCGAGGAAGCTTCCCCAGGCGCGACCCTTCGTGATCCATGGGTTTGAGCGCACGTAGCACGCGACGCCGCAGAGGGCATTCCCGAACGCGCAGCCCACGTAGGGCTGGAGCGAGTGGCTGGCCACATCGCGTAGATATCCGCCGGTACGCGTCAGGACGCGCGCGACGGTGGTCTCGGTGATCTCCAATCTCAGGCTCACTGGAGTGGACACGGGCGATCGGTACACTATCAGTCCGCTGAAGAAGGCATCCGGCCGGCTGCACGCGCCCGAGTCCTCCTTCGCGAACTTCAAATCCATCTCCTCGGTCGGCCTGTTGGGCGTCCGAGGTGATTGGCGCTAGGGGTGTTCGCGCTGCATCGTGCTGCGCGAACTGAGAATCACCCTTCGAACCTGATCAGCGAGATGCTCCCGACCGGAGCACGGACTGCGTAGGGAAGCGACGTGGGGCGGGATCCGCTTCCACGCCGGTCTTCGCGCAGTCGTGCACGCAGCGAGAAAGGCCGCGATGTCCACGTCCAACATGCCCCAGTACGACCTCCCGTCCCTCGGCAACAACCCCTCGAGCACGAAGGCCGGGCCGACGCCGGGCAGCTTCGCAAACGAGCCGCGCGTGGGCACGCCATGGAGCTTCAGCTCGCCCGACACGCCGGGCATGCCGCAGCCGTCGGAGAAGACGGCTTGGGACTTCATGCCTGACGACTGGACGTGCGTCGACGGCAAGTGGACCCCGCCCGCGGGTTTCGTCGCCGTCACGCAGCTCGAGCATGCGCGTCTGGGGAACATCACCGACGCGATGCGGCGCGTCGCGGAACGTGAAGGTCACCTGACGGCCGAGCAGGTGCGCGATGAGGTCGCCGCCGGTCGCATGGTCATCCCGGCGAACACCGTGCACCTCGGCTACCACCTCGACCCGATGTCGATCGGTCGCGCGAGCCGCACGAAGATCAATGCCAACATCGGCGCCTCGCCCGTCAGTTCGGGAACCGACGAAGAGGTCGAGAAGATGGAGTGGTCGGTGAAGTGGGGTGCCGACACCATCATGGATCTCTCCACCGGCGGTGATCTCGATGCCTGTCGCGACGCCATCATCCGCAAGAGCAGCGTTCCCGTGGGCACGGTGCCGATCTACTCGATGATCATCGATCGCAAGATCGAAGACCTGAACCGTGAGATCGTCCTCGACGTGCTCGAGCACCAGGCGAAGCAGGGAGTCGACTACTTCACGATCCACGCCGGCGTGCTCCAGGAGCACCTACCGCTCGTGAAGGAACGCCTCATCGGCATCGTCAGTCGCGGCGGTTCGATGCTTGCCAAGTGGATGATCCACCACGACAAGCAGAACCTGATGCACACGCTCTGGGAGGACATCTGCGACGTCATGCGCCGCTACGATGTGACCTTTTCGATCGGTGACGGCCTGCGCCCCGGCGGCCTCGCCGATGCGTCCGACCGCGCGCAGCTCGCTGAGCTGTACACGCTCGGTGGGCTCACCGAGCGGGCCTGGAAGAAGGGCGTGCAGGTCATGATCGAAGGTCCCGGCCACGTGCCGCTCGACCAGATCGAATACAACATGAAGCTGCAGCGCGCCGTCTGTCACGGCGCTCCGTTCTACGTGCTCGGTCCGCTCGTCACAGACATCTTCCCCGGCTACGACCACATCACGTCGTGCATCGGCGCGACGAACGCTGCGTACCACGGTGCGTCGATGCTCTGCTACGTGACGCCGAAGGAGCACGTCGGTCTGCCCAAGAAGGACGACGTCAAGCAGGGCTGCATCGCCTACAAGATCGCAGCTCACGCGGCCGACATCGCGCTCGGTGTCCCCGGCACGCGCGATCGCGACGACGAACTCACCAAGGCACGTGCGGCGTTGAACTGGGAGCGTCACTTCGAACTCTCGTTCGACCCCGACACGGCGCGCGCGTATCACGATGAAGATCTCGACGTCGATACGGACTTCTGTGCGATGTGCGGGCACGACTGGTGCTCGGTGCGCATCAGCAAGGAGATCCAGGAGTTTGCGTCCGGCAAGGATGCGGAGTACCAGTGGGACCGCGCGAAGATCACCGACGCGCTCACGGCCGAGCAGAAGGAGATCCTCGAGAAGCGCGGCGTGCTGAGCCCCGAGGAGGTCCATCGGCTCGCGAGCAAGACGCTCAAGGTCGTCGACGCGGACGCGCACGGCAAGGCCGCCTGTCACAGCGATGTCGCGCCGCCGGACGAGGCCCAGAAGCTCCAGGCCGAAGCGAGCTGACCGTCCGCAGGCGCGCTGCTTCGGCGGCGCTGCCCGCGGGCCGGCCGCGGCGGTGCAGATGTCTCGGGAACGAACGGGCGCGTCGGAGGTGCGGCACGCCAGCGGCATCCCGAAGTCGCGCTGATGGCAAGGCTGTGACACTCGCCGGATCCGACGCGATGGGCTTGTCGTCCCGTCGAAACGGGCTTTTAGTGATGTGCAATCGCAATGTCCTGGACCTAGGAGTCGCCCATGACGCACCCCTCGATGGATCCACGTTCGGCCCTGCGGGCGCCGTGGAGCCGGGCCACCCGCTCGGCGTCCAGGCCCTTCGCACTGACCACCGCCGCCACGGCTCTGTTCGCTGGCGCGGCCCTCGGTCAGATGTCGCTCGTCGATGCGGTCCCCGAGGATGCGTTCAGCTTCTATCACTGGAAGTCGAGCCCCGAGGCGGCGTTCATCCGGGAGCACTCGCGCGAGGTCTTGCAAGCGATCGCGGACGCCGACTTCGGCGGGATGCTGATGAACGAGATCGCACCGATTGCGCTTCGTGGCGACGACCTCGAGACGGCGCGTCAGGCCTATGCACTGGTCGAGCAGACCCTCGGCGCCGTGCCGTGGCGTGCCTTCGGTGAGGATGAACTCATCTTCGCGATGCGTCAGTACGGGCCCGACGCGTTCGACTTCGCGGGCGGCGGGTACGACCGCCAGATTCTCGTGGGGTCCACGGTCGACGAGGACAAGCTCGTCGACGCGTACACATCACTGACGCGCATCTTCGCCACGCTGCAGCAAGTGCTCCCCGAGAACATCGAGCTGGCGGTGGTGATCGACGACGGCGAGGCGCGGCGCGAGCTCGGCGACCATGAGGCGCTCGGTGACGCCATGCGTTACCTCGGCACGGGCACTGCGGTCATGTGCGACCTGTCGGCGACGATGGATCTCGACGATGGCTGGGGCTACCGCAAGCACACGCTCGGCAGCCTGATGTTCGTCGAGGACAAGGTCTTCCTCGGCGCCCAGCGCGACGCCGATCAGTTCACGAGTGATGCGCTCGATTCGCTCCGCGGCCGTGCGCCGTGCCTCGTCGACACGCCGCGCTTCGAGGCCGCCTTCGAGCCGCTCCCGGCCGGTTACGAGCGTGTCTACTTCGACATGCACGTCATGCTCGAGCCGATGGAGAAGACGCTGCTGATGGTCTCCAAGGGCCGCGACATCGATCACAAGATGATGTCGAAGGACCCGCAGCTCGCGCTCGTCGCAGAGGCTTTCTCGCTGGCCGACTGCTGGGGCTCGTTCGCGTCGACGACGCACGTCCAGGGCAAGCTGCAGATCAGCGACTCCGTGGTCTTCTTCCGCGATGAAGAGGAGACGAAGTCGAACCCGTTCTACAAGGCGACGATGAGCCCGCGTGTGGGGGACAGTTCGCTGATCGAGTTCGTTCCCGCGACGGCGACGGGCTTCTCGATGCATAGCGGCTTCGACCTCGTGCCGTTCTACGACTGGGCTCTCGACCGTGCGGCGGCTTACATTCCCGACGCGAAGGAACGCTACATTCCGGTGTTCAAGGCCATGCAGGGAGTGGTCGGCATCGACGTACGCGAGGAGTTGCTGCCGCTGATCGGAAGTCCCGCGGTGACGATCAAGCTTCCCAAGCAAGGCGTCACGAACAGCTTCGGCGCGTCGGACACCGTCTTCGTCACGAAGCCGAGCAACCCTGACGCGAGCCGCGATCTCGAGAAGCGCATCGTCGCCGTGGCCACCAACATGCTGCCCCTGCTCCGCGACGAGTTCGCGCCGCTGCTGCGCCAGTACGGCGTGCACTTCGACGTCTCGATCGCGCCGAACGACGGTGCTTTCCGTACGTTGCAGAAGATCACGTTCGAGGTCGGCTTCGGGATGTTCCGCCAGTCCGAGGCGTTGCTCTTCGGGCACGTGGGGCCGCTCGAGATCGCGAGCACGTCCGAAGACGCGATCACCTACGTCCTCGAGACCTACGCCGGCGAGTACGCGAACATCACCGAGGAGGGCTTGCTCGTCGACCTCGGTGCGATGCCTGACGAGGACGTCTCGACGCTGTCGATGTCGGACTTCGGCGGAGCGATGCGCGAGGCTGCGATGGGCTTCCAGCAGGCCGGTGCGATGATGCCGATGTTCACCGCCGACATTCCGAAGAGTCAGCGCGAGGCTCACGCGGTGGTCAAGGGTGTCGCGGGGACATTCCAGCGCATGGGCGCGATCTACGGTTCGTTCGACTTCCTCGGGCACACGGTCACGTCGACGCGTATTTCGGAGGATGGCGACGCCGTCTTCAGTCGCGCCATCATCGAGTACATCGACTGAAAGCCCGAGCGTCAGCTCGAGACATTCAACGACGATCTCCCGCGGCCGCGCCTGCGCCCGCAGAGCCGTGTCGACCGACACGTCTGTTGTGCTCAATGACGCGTGACTTCGCTGACCTGTCGAAAGTGGCCGATTCTCGTTGCTCGGAAGGCGCAGTCACGCCGTCGCGATGACCCGTCCATAAATCACCGCCGCTCACGAGCCCGAGCGCGCGGGTCAGCGCAGCCGACCGGCCACGAGCTCGATCGGGTGGGCAAGACGCCAGGTGTGTCCAGCTCGACGTGCACCGGCTTCGAGTTGCAGCAGGCAGCCAGGGTTGCCGGCGGCGACGACATCGATGTCGAGGGCCGCGAGTCGTTCGAGTTTGCCCTCGAGCACGGCCAACGCCGTGGCGGGCTGTGTGACGTTGTAGATCCCCGCGCTCCCGCAGCAGCGATCGGCCTCCGCAAGAGCGACGAGCTCGAGGCCCGGGAGTCCTTCGAGGACGCGTCGCGGTGCCGCACGGACGCCCTGTGCATGGGCGAGGTGGCAGGCGTCGTGGTAGGCGACGCGCTGCGTGCGATGAGTCCAGCGCGCGTGGGGCAGCGGACCGAGTTCGGCGACGAGGTCGAGCACGTCGCGCACGCGCGAGCCGAGCGCGACGGCCCGCTCGCGCGTCGCGTCATCGTCGAACAGGCGCGCGGCGTCGGCCAGCGATGATCCGCAGCCCGCAGCGTTGACGACGAGTGCGTCGAAGGGCCCCGCGCGCTCGTAGGCGTCGAGGTTGTGGCGCATCCAACCGCGGGCTTCGTCCGCGGCGCCTTCGTGGGCCGCCAAGGCCCCGCAGCAGCCCTGCCCGACGGGCACGACGACCTCGCAACCCAGCGCCGTGAGGACGTCGATGGTGTCGCGGTGCACGCCGCCGAACATCCAGCGCTGCATGCATCCGAGGTGGAGGGCGACACGCATGCGACGCGGGCCGCTGGGTGCGAAGGTCGTTCCCGGCGCTGGGGATGGGCGCTGAGCTGCCCAATGAGAACCCGCCGACCAGAGCGACAGCGCCGCTCCGAGATGCGTGTCGGGATGGCGCGCGGCCCAGCGTTCGGCGAGCCGGTCGACGCCCACGGCGCGCAGCACACGCTGCCCGCCGGCACCGAGGCGCTGCATCCAGGCCGGGGCCGTGACGGCCGCTCGGATCCAACGGCTGGCCTGCGCGGCACGGCGGTCGCGCAGCGGCGAGTCGTGGAGTGTGGCGCGGGTTGCCTCGAGGCGCTCGCCGTAAGGCACGCCGGACGGGCAGGCCGTCTCGCAGGCGCGGCAGCCGAGGCAGGCGTCGAGATGCCCGACGGCCGCGCGCGTGGGTGCGAGGTCACCGGACTCGAGCGCTGACATGAGTGCGAGTCGTCCGCGCGGCGAGTCCATCTCCGTGCCGAGCACGTCGTAGGTCGGGCAGGCCGGCAGGCAGAAGCCACAGTGCACGCACTCGGGCGCGGTGGCGAGCAGCGGGATCGGCGCGTCTGTCGTCATCGGGTCCGTCATCACAGGCCCCCGACGAAGCGCCCGGGCAGGAACGTCCCGCGCGGGTCGAGGGCCGCCTTGACGCGCTGCATGAGCGCGAAGTCGGCGCTGGGCCGCCCCCAGACGGCGTCGGCGGAGAGACGCTCGGGGGACGCGATCACCGTCGCGGCTCCAGCACGCCGTGCCTCGCTCAGTGCTGCATCGAGACACGCGCGGCCCGTCGACGCGATCACCGCGGTGGCGTTCGACGTCCCGCCGCGCAGCGCCCAGGCGATGTCTGCGCCATGCTCGCGCGCGACGTGCTCGAGGTCGACGAGTCGCGCGACGAGCGTCGCCGGCGGGCCGAGGACCTGGAGCGCGAGACGCGCCGGCGCAGCGCCGAGGAGCCGGCGGTCGGGCGCATCGAGACACGCGCGCAGCTCGGACGCGTCGTCGAGGAGCGTCGCGTTCAGGTCGTGCGTCGCGAGCAGGTCGGCGGCGCGTCGTGTCAGCGGCTCGGTGCGTGCCGGCCAGCCGTCGAAGCCGACGACGCATGATGTGACAGTGCCTTGTGCGAGAACGTCGACGAACGTCGGCGCCCACGGCATCGCGAGCAGCGCACGGGCCGCCGCGTGCACGTCGTCGCGCTCACCGTGCGCTTGGAGTGTCGTGCTCGTTTCGGCGCGGGGCGCGAGGCGGAACGTCACGTCGGCGAGCGCGCCGAGTGTCCCCAGGCTGCCGACCATCAGGCGCGGAAGGTCATAACCGGCGACGTTCTTGACGACGCGCCCACGCCCGCGCGCGACACGCCCGTCGCCGTGGACGGCCGTCGCGCCGATCACCCAGTCGCGCGCGCGACCGGCACTCCGCGTCGCGAGGCTGTCGGTGCCGATGGCGAGCCAGCCACCGACGCTGGCTTCACCGTGTCCGAGCGTTGGTGCGGGGAGCCACTGAGCATGTCGTGCGAGGTGCGCCTCGAGGTCGCGCAGACGCGTGCCAGCCCTAACCGTGATCGTCAGGTCGCCGGGCTCGTGCGCGATGACTCCCGTCAATGCGCTCGTCGAGACGACGACGTCGGCGCGCGCGGGCGGCGCGCCGGCAGGCCCCGAATGCGTTTCGTTGCCGACGACGTGGACGGTGCGACGCGCGGCGTCCGCATCACGGACGATCGCCGCGAGCTCGTCGACGTCGGCGGGGCGCAGCGTCGTGCCGGCCGTCATGCGTGCACCTGCTTGCCGCCGGGCCCGAGCTCCACGCAGCGACTTCCGCCCGGCAGCACCTTGTGCGGATTGCAGAGGCCGAGAGGGTCGAGCGCCTCGCGCAGGGCACGCATCACCGCGAGGTCGTCCTCGGCGAACATGCGCGCCATCGCCTCGCGCTTCTCGATTCCGATGCCGTGCTCGCCGCTCAGCGATCCGCCGAGTTCGAGGCAGACGTCGAGGATCTCGCGTCCCGCGCTCACGACCCGCGCGCGCTCGTCGGCGTCGCGGTCGTCGAAGAGGATGCAGGGGTGCAGGTTGCCGTCGCCGGCGTGGAAGACGTTGGCGACGCGCAGCCGATGGCGGTCGGCGATCTCGCCGACGCGGCGCAGCATCTCTGGCAGCTTCGTGCGTGGGATGACGCCGTCCTGCGTGCAGTAGTTGCGGGCGATGCGACCGAGGGCACCGAAGGCCTTCTTGCGCGCCGTCCAGAGGGCCGCGCGTTCGTTGTCGTCGCGCGCGAGGCGGACCTCGAGCGCGCCATGCTCTCGGCAGATGTCGACGGCGCGCGAGATCTCGTCGTCGAGACCATCTTCGGGCCCGTCGCACTCGAGCAGCAGCAGCGCGGCGGCACCGGGTGGGAAGGTGAGACCGAACGCGGCTTCGAGCGCCGCGACGACGACCCTGTCGAGCATCTCGAGGGCCGCGGGCATGAGGCCGCCGGCGATCACGGATGTCACGGCGTGGCTGGCGTCGTCGATGGTGGCGAAGGCAGCGATCGCCGTGCGCACGCCTTCGGGCAGCGGCGAGAGCTTCACCGTCACTTCCGTGACGATGCCGAACGTCCCTTCGGATCCCGTGATGAGTGCCGCGAGATCGTAGCCCGGGCGCTCGGGGCCGCCGACGTCGACGAGCGTTCCGTCCGAGAGCACGATCTGAAGCCCGAGGACGTGGTTGACGGTGACTCCGTTCTTGAGCGTGTGCGGCCCGCCGGAGTTGTGGGCGACATTACCGCCGATCGAGCAGACGGCCTGGCTCGAGGGGTCGGGCGCGTAGTGTAGACCGTGGTGTTCGACGGCACGGCTGATCGCGAGATTCGCGACGCCCGGCTGGACGCGTGCGCAGCGGTTGGGGACGTCGACGTCGAGGATCCGGCGGAGGCGATTGAGCGCCACGACGATGCCGCCGTCGAGAGCCATCGCGCCGCCCGACAACCCCGTGCCCGAACCGCGCGCCACGAACGGGACGCCGTGTGCCGCGCACGTCGTGACGATGTCCACGACCTCCGCGGTCGACTCGGGGAAGACGACACCGGCGGGGGTGGCGTCGTGCAGCGTCGAGCCGTCGGAGGCGTAGACGAGCAGGTCGGCGACGTCGCTCGTGACGCGCTCGGCGCCAAGCCGCGCGGTGAGCGCAGCCAGCACAGCGGAGCGATCGTGTGTCGTCGACATAGACTCCATCGTCGTGCAGTCGGCCGGTGGATCAAGCCTCGGTCCTCGCGAAGCGCTCCGTAGACGCGCTATCATCACCCCATGGACATGCAAGCGACCCGCCGCATCGACGCCGTGCTCACCGCTCTCGAGCGGCGCCTCGACGACCACGACCACGACGCCTTCGACATCGAGGCCGGCGACGGAAAGCTCGTGCTCGACTTCGAGGACCGTGCGCCGTTGATCATCAGCCGCCAGAGCGCGGCCGGTCAGGTGTGGGTCGCAGAGCCGGGCGGCGGTTGGCACTTCGACTGGGACGAGGCCTCCGGCACGTGGCTCTGCGACAAGCGCGGTGTGGAGCTCCTGGGCTCGCTCGAAGACCTCATCGAGGCCAAGCTCGGTGAACGCCTCAGCTTGCGCTGAGGGGCCTCTGGCGGGGGTCTTAACGGGCCTTGCGTGATTGCGAATCGCAACGGTCGGGGATAGGGTGGCGGTTCCCCCGGGTTCGACGATAAGGGCATGGCGTAGCCTGCGGAGCCAGGCCGCCTCGTCGTCGGTCGGGTTGTCCCGCCAAGAGGCCATCGAACATGGGTGAGCACGCCACCAGCGACCCGACCGACGATCGTCGCATTCAAGCGTTCATGCGGGCGCTTCTGCGCGACGTGCAGGCCCTCGAGCAGTTGCTCGAGGATCCCGTGCGCATGGAGCGCGGGATCCGGCGAATCGGGGCCGAGCAGGAGCTGTTCCTCGTCGACGACAAGCTCTGGCCGAATCCGGTCGCGCCTGCGCTGCTCGCGGCCACGACGGACAAGCGGCTGACGACCGAGCTCGCGCAGTTCAACATCGAGGCGAACCTCTCGCCGCTGAAGTTCGGCGGCAAGTGTCTGTCCGCCATGGAGGCCGAACTCAACGAGGTCATCGGAGTCGTGAAGGCGGAGGCGGCCAAGCTCGGCTCCCAGGCCGTCATGGCCGGCATCCTGCCGACGCTGCGCCAGGAAGATCTCACGCTCGAGAACATGACGCCGAAGCCGCGCTATCACGCGCTGAACCGCGCCACGACGGAGATGGCCGGCGGTCACTTCCACGTGATCGTCAAAGGGCTCGACGAGCTCGACGTGCGCCACGACAACGTGATGCTCGAGGCCTGCAACACGTCGTTCCAGATCCACTTCCAGGTCGCGCCCGAAGAGTTCGCGCGGCTCTACAACCTCGCGCAGGTCGTCACGGCACCGGTGCTCTCGGTCGCCGTGAACTCGCCGCTGCTGCTCGGCAAACGACTGTGGCGCGAGACGCGCGTTGCGCTCTTCGAACGCTCGCTTGATGCGCGCACGTCGGCCGAGCGCCGACGCGGCGTCACGCCGCGTGTGTCGTTCGGACGCAACTGGATCCGCGAGTCGGTGGCCGAGATCTTCAAGGAGGACATCTCGCGCTACCGTGTCCTGCTCGGCACGGAAACCGAACTCGAAGATCCCTTCGAGGTGCTCAAGGCCGGTGGCGTTCCAGACCTCACGGCGCTGCGGCTGCACAACGGCACCGTCTACCGTTGGAACCGACCCTGCTACGGAACGGACGGCAAGGTCGCGCACCTGCGCATCGAGAACCGCGCGCTGCCCGCGGGGCCGACGGTCGTCGACGAGGTCGCCAACGCGGCGTTCTTCTACGGGCTCATGGCCGGCGGCGCCGAGGAGTACGGTGACGTTGCCGCGTCGTTCGACTTCGACGATGCGCACAACAACTTCACGGCCGCGGCACGTCACGGGCTGAAAGCACAGTTCACCTGGTTCGGTGGCGAGGAGTACAGCGCGCCCGATTTGATCCGCCAGAAGCTGCTGCCACTCGCGCGCGAAGGGCTGCTGCACGCGAAGGTCGACCGCGGTGACATCGATCGTTACCTCGCCGTCATCGAAGCGCGCGTGCATACGGGGCTCACGGGCGCTGAGTGGGCCTACCGCTCGCTGACGGGGATGCGCGACAAGGGCAGTCGCGACGGGTGCCAGCGCGCGCTCGTCGGGGCGATGATCGAGAACCAGATCGAGGGCAAGCCGTGCCACGAGTGGCCGCTTGCCACTCTGTCGTCGCGCGGTGCCGATCGTGCCGACTACCAGACGGTCGGCCAGTTCATGACGACGAACCTCTTCACGGTGCGCCCCGGCGACCTCGTGAATCTCGCGGCCTCCGTGATGGACTGGGAACACGTCCGCCACGTCCCTGTCGAAGACAAGCACGGCGCGATCGTCGGCCTCGTCACGCACCGTGGTCTGTTGCGTCTCATGACGCGCGGGCTGAACGACGACGAGCCCGTCGCCGTGCGCGACATCATGAAGCCCAACCCGGTCACGGTCTCGCCGTCGACGCCCACACGTGAGGCCATCGAGCTCATGCGCACGCGCCGCGCCGGGTGCCTGCCCGTCGTCGAGGATGGACGTCTCGTCGGGATCGTCACGGAGAGTGACCTCATCCGCGTGGCCGCGCACCTGCTCGACGCGTTCTTGGAGGGCGGCGCGTCGTGATGCGCACGCCGAGCCTCGAACAGCTCATCAGCCAGCGCGTGCTCGGGACCTACGACGGGCCGAACGCTGGGCCGACCTATGTCGTCATGGGCGGGATCCACGGCAATGAGCCGGCGGGGGCGCTCGCCGCGCGTGCCGTGTTGGATGAACTCGCGCGCTCGTCGTTGCCGCTGCGAGGTCGCTTCATCGGGCTCGTCGGCAACCGCGCCGCGCTGAGCCAGGGACGACGCTACGTCGAGACGGACCTGAACCGCGGCTGGCGCCCCGAGGATATCGAGCGACTCATGGCCGCCGACCCGGCCACCGACGGCCCCGAAGATGCCGAGCGGCGCGATCTCATCTCGATGTTCAACGAACTCGAGTCGCAGAGTGACGAGCCGCTCGCGTTCTTCGATCTGCACACTACGTCGGCACCGTCAGCGCCTTTTGCCTGCGCCTCCGACACGCTGCGTAACCGACGTGTCATCTTCTCGCTCGGCGTGCCCGTGATCCTTGGCCTCGAAGAGTCGCTCGACGGGTCCGTGATGGGTTTCCTGAGCGACCGTGGGCACGTCGCCTGCGCCGTCGAAGGTGGTCAGCACGACGCTCCGCTGACGCGCGTCTTGCTCGAGGTCGCGATCTGGCGCTGGCTCGTCGCGTCAGGTGCCATCGATGCCAAGGACATCCCCGACTTCGAAGCCCGCTCGATCAAGCTCCAGGCAACGGCGATCGCGCTTCCGCCCGTGGTCGAGGTGCGCTATCGCCACGGGATCAAGCCGGGCGACGAGTTCGTCATGAACGAAGGCTGGGAGAGCTTCGATCGCGTCGAGGAAGGTGAACGCCTCGCGCGCGACAAGCGCGGCGAGATCCGCAGCCCGTTCACGGGCCTGATGTTGATGCCGCTGTACCAATCGCAGGGGGACGACGGCTTCTTCATCATCTCGCACGTCCCGCGCTGGCGCATCGTGCTCTCGCGCTGGATGCGAAAGATGCGCGTCGAACGCTGGCTCGCATTCCTGCCGGGCATCCACCGCCACGACGAGCGCGATGACGTGCTCGTCGTCGACGCCAAGCGCGCCGGCCCGCGGCTCGAGCTGCTCTTGTTCGCGTTCGGGTATCGTCGCCGCGAGCCCGGTGACGGCGTGGTCGTCTTCTCGCGTCGCCGTCCGTGGTTCCTCGGACGTGCCGAACCGATGAGCTCCAACGAAGGCCTCTGACGTCCGTCAGCGCTTCTTCAGCACGAGCACGATGTCCGACTGACTGTCGTCGAGTTCGCGTGATTCCTCGATGTCGTACATGAAGTCGTAGCAGGCGACGAGTTCGAGGGCCGGCACGGAACGCAGCAGCCGTCGCAGCTGCCTGGCGTCATACGTGCGGAAGTCCCACTCGGTTTCATACCGCTTCGTCTCGCCCTTCTCCTCGATGACGAGCCGCGAACGCAGCCGTTCGGTGCGCCGCTTCACGTCAGCCGGCCACGAGTTGATGTTCCAGACGACCTTCGTCCCGCCACGAACGCCGACCCAACGCTCACGTCCGGTTTGCTCGATCGTGTAATCGCAGAGGTGCAGGCCGATGACGTAGAGCCCGCCCTTGCGCAAACACGCAGCGACGGATTCGAGGTTGCTGCGCGCGCTCTTCTCGTCGAGCAGGTAGTGCCAAGTGCTGACGAGCACGTGTGCGAGGTCGAAACGCTTGGCGCTCGTGACGTGTGCCATGTCGCCGAGCGCAACCGTGCCGGGCAGGTTGGCGCGTTCCTGACGGCGCTTCGTGTACGCGACCATGTGTTCGTTCAGGTCCGTGCCCTCGACGTCCCAACCGCGGCGCGCGAACTCGCGCATCAGCCGCCCGGTGCCACAGGCCGGCTCGAGCACGCGACGAGGCGACTTCCGCTTCGTTCCGTGGAGCTCGTGGAGGGCCTCGAGGAAGCTGGCTTCTTCCTTCGTGCCCTGCTCGTTGACGATGTCGTAGTAGCGCGGGAGGTCGTACCAGTCGACGGTTTGGTAGCGGGCGGAGGCTGAAGGCATCGATGGGCTCGGAAGGAGGGAGCGAACGGCGGACGCTACAGACCGCGCGGTTCGAACTCCAGTCGCGCGTTGAATCACACCACTCGTGGTGTGATTCGAAAGTTCGCGAGATTAGTTTTGGGTCATCGTCGTCGCTGGCAAGGCGCATCGCCGCAGGCGAATTGGTGGATTCGTCGAGGAGATGCAACACAGCCAGCGGCGAGGAGGGCGTGAAACAAATGACGCGAACTTTTGAATCACACCACGAGCTGCGCGTGCTACGCGTCGAATGAGTTTGTCAACACGCTGCTAGGTGGCGACGTGATGCGCTGCGCCAAGCTCACGAGGAGCGGCATGGCGAGACCCCATCCGATGGCCACCGCCACCCAACTCGGCCACAGGCCGTCGCCGGGGATCATGACGGCGTCAAACGACATCCCTGCGCGATAGCTCAGCGGTGAGCCGATCGCGCCGAGCAGCAGCGCCAGCACGGGCCGACCGTGGAGCCAGCGGAGCGCGGCGTTGAACGTCGTGGCGAAAACGAACCACAGGCTGACGATCCAGATGGGGACGACACCGACCGTGGCCGCGTCGGGATGGAAGCGCAGGTGGCCGAGCGCCGTGAGCGTCGTGTCGACGCCCGTGCCGACCAGGGCGACCACGACGATCATCAGCAGCTCGCGCGAGCGAGAGCTGGAGACGAGTGCGAGATGCAGCGCCACGGCGCCGAGCGCGACGGAGAGCGGCACGATGTGGTCGGGCTTGGCGCCCGCCAAGACGCAGGCGAACCATCCGGCCTGGAAGACGACAAAGTTCAGGAGCTGGGCGACGACATCGGATCCGAAACGGTCTGTTCACCTGTGCGCTCGAGCGCCGGGAGGATCGGTGCGCGCCGACAGCGCGGTTTCGTCATGACCATCTGGACGACACCGATGAAGCGCTCGTCGAAGCCGCCCTCGCAGTAGCAGAGGTAGTAGTCCCAGAGGCGTAGGAACTCGTCGTCGTAGCCACGCGCGGACAGCTCTTCGAGATTCGCGGCGAGCGTCTGGCGCCAGGTCCAGAGCGTGCGCGAGTAGTGCGGCGTGAAGTCTTCGAGGTGAAAGAGGCGTAGGTCGGTCGACGCGGTCATCGAGGCCGAGATCGCATTCACCGACGGGATGAACGAGCCCGGGAAGATGTAGCGCTTGATGAAGTCGACATCGCGCAGCGCCGCGTCGTAGTGCTGGTCCGCGATCGTGATCGCCTGGATCGCCATGCAGCCGTCGGGGGCCAGGAGCGCCGAACACTTCGCAAGATACGTGTCGAGGAAAGAGTGCCCGACGGCCTCGATCATCTCGACGGAGACGATCTTGTCGAACGTCCCTTGGAGGTCGCGATAGTCGCTGAACAACAGCGTGATACGCTCGCTGAGCCCCGCGGTTTCGATGCGCTGCTGTGCGAGTGCGTGCTGCTCTTTCGAGATCGTCGTCGTCGTGACGTGGCAGCCGTAGTGGCGCGCCGCGTGGATCGCAAAGGCGCCCCAGCCGGTGCCGATCTCGAGCAGCCGGTCGTCGGGCTGCAGGTCGAGCTTGCGACACAGACGGTCGATCTTCGCGATCGAGGCCTCACGCATTGTCGTCTGTTCGTCGTCGAAGACGCCGCACGAGTAGGTCAGCGTGTCGTCGAGGAAGAGCTCGAAGAAGTCGTTGCCGAGGTCGTAGTGCGCCGCGATGTTCTTGCGGCTTCCGTTACGCGAGTTGGGGCGCAGGGCGTGGACGATCTTTCCGATTGGCGCCGTGAGCCATGCCCAGCCACCTTCGAGGCTGTCGAGGACGTCACGGTTGCGAACCATGATGCGCACGAGGCCGGTGAGATCGTCCGCGCTCCAGTTCGCAGCGACGTAACTCTCGGCTGCGCCGACCGATCCGCCGAAGAGCATGTCGGTGTAGAACTCCGGCGAATGCACGCGGAGTTCGACGTCGTCGGCATGGTCGGCGGGCTTGCCGAGAGTGGTCGTCTGGCCGGCGGGCCATGCCTCGCGCACCGTCACGACGCCCTCGCGCAATGCGGAGAGCTTGCCGAGGACGAGCCGACGGGCGAGCGTCTGGAGCCACGAGAGTTGAGTCATGATTCGCGCGTCGCGGGATGGGGATGGAAGGGGACGCGTTTGAGCCACAGGCGGGCCGCGTTCCAATGGATGCCAAGCCAGACACGCGCCGTGAGCGCCGGGTGGCGCGCGAGGGCCCACGCCAGTGAGCGCCCCGTCAGCTCTCGCCGTTCCATGGCGAGTGTTGCGTCGAAGAGTCGCTCCGTACCACGCAGGTTCTCCATGTGCACCGCCAAGCGCTCCGCGGGCGGATGGAAGGTCCAGACATAGCGTTGATTCATGTCCATGAATGGCGAGACATGGAACGTCTTGTCGAACTCGAAGCGAAGGCCGTCCGTGCAAGCGCGGGCGTCGAGCACGTAGGAATGACGTTCCTTCCAGGGGGTGTTCGTGATCTCGGCGACGATGGATTCAACGGCGTCCGTCTCTGCGTCGCGGCAGAAGTAGAACGAGACGGGATTGAAGCAGTAGCCGAGGTAGCGGAGGTGTGTGACGAGTTCGATGCGTCCGGTGGGGCGGTGGCCGAGTGCGGTCTCGACCCGATCGCGGACGGCGGTCTGCAGCGGTGTCGCGGGGTCGCCGAGATAGTCGGCGCGGTGGAATGACGCGACGTTGGGGCGCTCGATCGACCAGAGCCAGCGGTCGGCGAAGACGGTTTCGAGTTCATCGAGATCGAGGCAGAGCATGAAGAGCCGCTGGCCGAAGGCGTGGGCCGTCGGGCTGCGTCGGCGATGCTCAACGCGTCCTTCGTAGATCGCGCTCTTCACGCGACGGCCTCGGCCGTGGTCTCCTCGAAGGCATCGGCGGCCGTCGTTGCCCCCAGCTGGCGTGCCACTCGCAGGCCGCTGCGGACGCCGTCTTCGTGAAAACCGAAGCCCCACCAGGCGCCGCAGAACCACGTGCGCTCCGTCCCGCTGATCTCGCTGTGCCGGCGCTGCGCCGCGATGCCCTCGGGCGTGTAGACGGGGTGGTGGTAGACGAGCGAGCGCAGCACCGTGGTCGGGTCGATGCGGTCGGAGGCGTTCAGCGTCACGAGAAAGGTTTTCTGGCTCTCGAGGCGCTGGAGGATGTTCATGTCGTATGTGAGCGCGACGGGGGCCTGCTCGCGGTCGGGTAGCAAGTGGTAGTTCCACGCGGCCCAGGCGAGGCGACGGCGCGGCATGAGGCGCTCGTCGGTGTGCAGGACGGCCTCGTTGCGCTGGTAGGGAATCGCGCCGAGGATCTCGCGCTCGGCCGGCGTCGGCGCGGCGAGCAGGGCGAGGGCCTGATCGCTATGCGTGGCGAAGATGACGCCGTCGTAGCGCTCGGGGCGGTCGGCACCCGCCACGTGGATGTCGACGCCGTCGGGGTGGCGGACGACCGACGTCACGGGTGTTCTCGTGCGGATGCGCTCGCGGAACGGCGCGGTGAGCGGGGCGATGTATGACTTCGAGCCGCCGGCCACCACGCGCCACTGCGGGCGGTCGTCGACGGACAGCATCCCATGGTTGGCGAAGAAGCGGATGAAGAAGCGCGCGGGAAACTCCTGCATGCGCTGCGGCTCGGCCGACCAGATCGCCGCACCCATCGGGATGACGTACTGCTCGACGAAGGCGCGCCCGAACTTCTCGCGGGCGAGGTAATCGCCGAGCGTCATCGTGTCGTCGTTGCCCGCGAGCAGCGCCGGTGCATCACGATGGAAGCGCAGGATGTCGCGGACCATGCCCCAAAAACGCGGGCTCACGATGTTGCGGCGCTGGGCGAAGAGCGTGTTCAGCGACGTGCCGTTGTACTCGAGCCCGCTGCGGTCATCGCGCACGCTGAAGCTCATGTCGCTGTCCTGAGCCGCGACGCCGAGGCGTTCGAGAAGCCGCACGAAGTTCGGGTAGGTGCGGTCGTTGAAGACGATGAAGCCGGTGTCGATCGCGTGCCGCTCGCCGTCCACGTCGATGTCGTGTGTGTGCGTGTGACCGCCGATGTGCTCGCCGGCCTCGAAGACCGTCAAGTCGTAGCGGTCGTGGAGATGGTGGCAGGCCACGAGACCGGAGATGCCGGTGCCGATCACGGCCAGGCGGCGGACCTGCTGTGTCGGTCCGCGCGGCGTTCGCGCCTGCGCCACGGTGTCCATCACGACCGGGATCCCCGGACCGTCAGTGCGCGCGGCACCGGACGCAAGTCCCAGATCAATCCGCACCACGACATCACGCGCAGCAGGTAATAGGTGATGTCGACTTCCCACCAGCGGAAACCCTGGCGCACCGAGTGCGGATAGTGGTGGTGGTTGTTGTGCCAACCCTCGCCCAACGTCAGGAGGGCGAGCCAGAAGTTGTTGCGGCTTTCGTCGGTGGTCTCGAAGCGGCGTGTACCGTAGCGATGGGCGAGACTGTTGATCGTGAACGTCGCGTGGAAGAGGACGACGGTGGAGATGAGTCCCCAGACGAGCATCTGCCCGCCGGACGTCCCCAGCTGCGGTGCCGCGGCCTCCAGCCATGCACCGAGACCGAACAGCGCGGCGGCGAAGAGCACCGGGATGACGAGGTCGAAGCGATCGAGGAAGCGCAGCTCGCGGTAGGCGGCGAGGTCGGGGACAACGCTGTTGTCGGTGGCGAAGTTGCCCGGCGTCGTGATCCAACCCACGTGGCTCCAGGCCAGCGAATGGACGACCGGTGAGTGGACGTCCTCGGGCATGTCGCTGTGGCGATGGTGCTTGCGGTGGTGGGCGGCCCACCAGAGCGGCCCGCGTTGGACCGACGTCGCCCCGAGGACGCCGAACGCGAACTGGAGCGCGCGGGACGTCTTGAACGAACGGTGCGAGAAGTAGCGGTGGTAGAACCCCGTGATCGCGAACATGCGCACGAAGTAAAGGGCTACGGCGACCGCGACGGCGACGGGGCTCCAGCCGACCACGAGCACGAACGCACAGGCGGCATGCATGGCGAGGAACGGCGCGATGCGCACCCAGTCGATGCGATCGCTGTCGTCGTCGGCACCGCGCCGGCTGGCGTCGAACCAGCTGAGCAGCTGCGTCCAGGTGGTGTTGTCATCCGCAGGTGTGGGCATGGTGGGGTTCAAGGGGGTCCGCCGAGGCGTGAGGCCGGCGTGGCGGATCTCTGGCAATCGCGGTAGGACCGGAACAGAAAAGCGCAATGACTGGAATCCATGGCGTCCATGGTTTCGAAGGAGGAGTTGAACAGCGATTCGTCGCCGCGCTCTCTTCGGATTCACCATGCTCTCGCTTCTCGTCACCGGTTGGATCGTCGCCGCTGTGCTCATGGGCGCTCTGTGGTTGCTTTCGGTGCGTCACAAGGACGCCGGGCTCGTTGATGTCGGCTGGGCCGCGAGCATCGCCGGCTTGGCCGTCCTCTATGCGGTCGCCGGTGATGGATCGATCGTCCAGCGTGGCTTGGCGGGGGCTGTCGGCGGCGTGTGGGGCGGTCGACTGGCTTGGCACCTGCTCACCGATCGCATACTCGGGAAGGAGGAAGACGGGCGCTACAAGGCGCTGCGAGAGCACTGGGGAGATGCGGCCAACGCGCACTTCGCGTGGGTATTCCAGGCCCAGGCGGCCCTCGCGGCGTTCCTCTCGATCCCGTTCCTCGTCATCGCCCATACGGCGCGCGAGACGATCGCTCCCGTGCAGGCGGTCGGCCTCGTCGTGTTCATCGTCGCAAAACTCGGCGAGTCGATCGCAGACCGGCAGCTCGCCGCCTGGCGCCGTAATCCCGAGAACAAGGGCAAGACGTGCCGCAGCGGCATGTGGCGCTACTCGCGGCACCCGAACTATTTCTGCGAATGGCTCATCTGGTGGGGCTTCGCGCTGCTGGCCTGGCCGGCGCCGTACGGCCCCTGGATGTTCCTCGGGCCGCTCGTCATGTACGTCTTCGTCACGAAGCTGACGGGCATCCCGCACGCCGAGAAGCAGGCGCTGCGTTCGCGCGGCGCAGACTACCGACGCTATCAGGCCTCGACGAACGCCTTCTTCCCGTGGTTCCCCGAAGAGAACCCCGACACGCCGCTGGAGTCTGTCTGAATGGTCGCCACTTGGATGATGGAGCGTGGGCTCCTGCCCGATCCCGTCCTGCGGTTCGGAATCCGTCGCCTGCTGCGAATGCGTCTGCGGGACGAAGACCGCGGCGGTGCCGAGGAGCAACACGAGGCGCTCAGGACGTGGATCGACGAGTTGCGTCGGTCGGATATCGCGATCAACACGACCGATGCCAACGACCAGCACTACGAAGTTCCGGCAGCGTTCTACGAGCGCGTGCTCGGCCGACGGCTGAAGTACAGCAGCGGGCTCTGGAGTGAAGGCGTCACGACGCTCGACGAGGCGGAAGAGCGCATGCTCGCGCTCTACGTCGAACGCTCGGGGATGCGCGACGGCATGCGTGTGCTCGAACTCGGCTGCGGCTGGGGGTCGTTGACGCTCTATCTCGCTGAGCACTTCCCGAACAGTCCGATCCTCGGCGTCAGCAACTCCGAGAGCCAGCGTGAGAATATCCTCGCGCGCGCCGCCGCGCGCGGCCTCGACAATGTGTCGATCATGACGTGCGACATGAACGAGTTCGAGGTCGGTGAAACGTTCGACCGCGTCTTCTCGATCGAGATGTTCGAGCACATGCGCAACTACGAGACGCTGCTGGAACGCGTCGCGCGCATGATGGCGCCGGACGCTCGCCTCTTCATCCACATCTTCACGCACCGCGAGTACGCGTACCCCTTTGAAACCGAGGGCGACGACAACTGGATGGGGCGGTACTTCTTCACCGGCGGACAGATGCCGTCCGACGACCTCCTCACGTACTTCCAGCGCGACGTCGTGCTCGAGGAGCACTGGCGCGTCAATGGCACGCACTACGCGAAGACGTCAGAGGCCTGGCTCGACAACTTCGACGCCGCGCGCGTCGAACTCGAACCCGTCCTCGCGGAGGCCTACGGCGCCGACAGTCGCAAGATGGCCGAGTATTGGCGCATCTTCTTCATGGCCTGCGCGGAGCTGTGGGGCTATCGCGACGGCCACGAATGGTTCGTCTCGCACTATCTCTTCAGCAAGCGCGCCCTGGAGCGCGGGGAGTGACTCGCATCCTCATCATCGTCGCTACTGTCGTCGTGTTCCTCGCTCTCGTCGTGTCGTGTTCGGGCCTCTCGAAAGACGAGGTGCGGAGCACGCTGCTCGAACTCGAGAAGAATGCGCCTGTGCGCGAACTCGGTCTCGAGCAACGCACCTTCACGTTCCCGGTCGACGGGCGGTCCGAGGGGACGGCGACGTACTACCACGTCCGCGGCGCTGGCGACGGCGCGCCGACGCCCGTCGTGCTCGTGCACGGCACTCCGTCTTCCCTCATGAGCTGGACGGAGGTCGTGTTCGGTGATGATGGGCTGGCGCGCGATCACGATGTCTACGTCGTCGATGTCGTCGGGCACGGGACGACGCGGACGACGCTCGATGACTACACGTTCGCAGCCTGCGCCGAGTGGATCGCTGCATTCATCGCCGACCTCGACGTCGGGCCGGTCGATCTGGTGGGGCAGAGCTACGGCGGCGAGTTTGCCTGGCGCACGGCCGTCGAGCACCCAGAACTCGTCCGACGCCTCGTGCTCATGAACAGCTCCGGAGTGCCGCGCAAGGACGACGAGTGGCTGCCCGAGGAGAAGGCGATGCGCAACGTCCCCGGCGCGTCATTCGGCTACCTGCTCAACTCACCGGCGCGGATCGAGACGGCACTGGAGCCGCACTTCCCCGAGGAGCTCGACCCCGAGCGCGTTCGCGAAGTGTGGGCTGTGGCTGACAACCCAGACAACTGGGGTGCCATGGTCGACCTCGCCCGCGACGAGAACGGTGAGCGCGTCGAGGACCTCGCACGCATCGCGGCGCGGACGCTGCTCCTCTGGGGCGGCGAGGACATCGCCTATCCTGTCGAGCGATTCGCTCGCGAGTTCGAGCGACGTATCCCCGACTGCCGGCTCGACGTCATGGCCGACACATTCCACTACCCGCAGGAGCAGCGGCCCGCCGAGACAGCACGCCGACTGCGCGCGTTCTTCGCCGAGCCGTGACGTTCACCCGCTCGCTGGCCGTCGCGCCAACGGTCGTGGCGCTCCGCCTCACTCGATGACGTTCACGCCTGACGCCGGCGCGCGCGATCGCTCGCGAGCCTGCTCGCATGGCAGCGCGCGTCGACGCCGAGCCGTGCCGCGCTCACTGTCGCGCTACTCGTGAACGCGTACGTGCTCTGGCAGGTGAGCGACCGCGGGCTCTTCGACTGACGCCCGCGGTCGCGCACATACCCGACGCTCTACTCGACCGTCAGTTCCGTGCGGTTCGAAAGCGCCTTGTCTCCTCCGTCGACCGTCAACGCCTGGAAGTACGCCGTGAGGCCGATCAGCAGCGGGTCGTTCGGCAGCGTCGTGTCGAAACGGACCTGCCCGGACGCCGGCACGGTTCCCGCGAGGAACGTGATGAGCAGCGACGGGTCGATCAGCAGCGGTCCGTCGACGCTGCCGATCTGCAGGTTCACGGTTGCCGGGCTCAGGTACCACGTGTAGGCGGCGCCGGGTTCGCCGACGAGCGTGAAGGCGATGTCCGTGTCGATCTCGGGCGTGCCCCAGATCAGGGTGTGGGGGCGGTCGCCGTAGATCGAGATCGTGAGATCGTCGATGCCCGCTTCGTAGACCGAGTTGTTCGGGTCGTCGCGAGCGATGAAGCGCAAACGCATCGCATCCGTCTGGGCGATCACCTCGGGGACGACGAACTCGACCTGCGTCCACGAGTTCTCGGTGCTCGTCACGACCTCGAGCGACGTCCAGTTGGCGCCGTCGTCATTGGAGATCGAGACGTCGAACACGTCGTCGGCCGTCGACAGGTCGGCGTACCAACGCGTGTAACCCACCGTCGCGACGCCCGCTCCCGCGAGGTCGAAGCGGGGGGTGATCAGCGTGGTCAAGCCGTCGTCGACATCGTCGTTGCCGGCCGATCCGCCGCCGTTTCCGGTGACGTAGGCGAAGGTGCTGGGGCCCGGCGTGGCGTCGACTCCTGGCGCGGCGGGGACGCCGCCGCTGTCGGTGCCGATCGGGTCGGCGCGTTCCCAAAGGCCCGTCGCGGCCGTGTCCGAAGGCAGGCCAACCGTCCAACCGACATCGACCTCGAGGTCGTCGACGATGAGCACGCGCGGCGTGCCCGTGACGAGCTTGCCGGCCGTCTCCTGCACGAAGCCGTCGTAGACGATCGAAAGCGTGTAGTCGATGAGCGTGCCGGAGGGCGTGCCCGGCGCGATGCCGAGGCTCACCGTCTGCGGTAGGCTCGACGTGAAGGGCGCGAGCGCACCCACGTTCGCGCTCGGCGTGGCGATCGACGCAAAGGGGCTCGCCGACGACAGACTCACCGTCGCACTACTGGCAGCATCGCGGCCGGAGTTGCGCAACACGACGTCGAAGTCGACCGACTCACCGGCCTCGAAAGCGCCGTTCCCGTTGCCGATCTCGAGGCGCGTCACGTCCGACGCGCGCACCCACGCCCCACCCGCGAGCGCCGTGCGCTGGAAGCCGAGCAGGTTCTCTTCGGCGAGCGGCACGATGCGTACAGACGGCGGCCAGAAACCGTCGTTCTGTCCGCCGATTTCGGGCGTCCAGCTGAAGACTCCGTGCGTGCCGTAGTCGTAGTCGAAAGTGCCGCCGTTGGCTGCGTAGAGCACGACGGGTCCCTGGCCGGCGGCGTAGCCGTTGACTTCGACGGCGAGGTCGGCGATCTCATCGAGGGCAGCGCTGTCTGGCGGGGTGACGAGATCGTAGCCGTACGGTCCGAGCCAGAGGTTCGAGAAGGTATGGATCGAGAGTGCGGTGCGGAAGAGGCGTGACGAGATGAACGCCGTCATCGCCATGGTCTCCGGTTCGGAGGCGGGCGAGGGTCCGCGGTACGTGACGTCGCCGGTGAAGGGGCTCGAGCCGATGTTGTCGTAGCCCCACTCGAACGGGTAGTTGCGGTTCAGGTCGACGCCGATCGTGCCGTCGCCGTTGTTGCGCCGGTTCTTGCGCCACAGCCCGCCGCCGTTCGGTTCGATCGAACGGTTGTACTCGTAGCCGTCCGGGTTCACGACGGGGATGCACCAGATCTCGCGCTCGTCGACGAGGTAGGTCGCGAGCGGGTCGCTGCCGTAGTCCTCGAGCAGGAACGACATGAACCAGATCAGCGTCTGCATGCCCTGCGGCTCGCGCGCGTGATGTATCGCGTCAAAGCGCACCTCGGGCTCGTTCTCGTCGACGCCGGGGTTGTCCGAGATCTTCACCGCCCAGATGTCGCGGCCTTCGATCGTCGTGCCGATCGATTGCTTCGGTGAGACGAGGTCGGGGTACGCGGCGCTGAGCTGATCGAGGACCGAGACGACTTCGGCGTAGGTGTAGAAGCCGCCCATGCCGCCCTGCCCGAAGACGGGGTTGAGCGCGGAGCCGTAGGTCGGACCGCTGCCGAGTGCGTAGGTCTGCGGGACCTCGAGGCGCGAGCGGTAGAAGTCGTCGAGGTCGACCTGCCGCATCTCCCAGCTGATGCCACGCGCATCGAGGCGCTGGAGGTCCTCGGCACTCGCGAGCACGGCGGCCCGGTGTGGTCCTTCGGGACCGAGGCGTGGCTGACCACAGGGGACGTCGAGTCCGAGATCGGCGATCGCACGCAACGCGGACGGGCCGTCAATGAGAACCTCGACGAGATGAGGGCCATCGCCGAGGAACGGACCGGCGGCGTCCTGGGCGGGAGCGGGGAGGGTCAGCGCTGAGAGAACAACACCAACGCCGGCTGCGCGCAGGGCGCAGGCCGTGAAGATCGAGGGCATCGGGAGAGATCCGTCGGGGGAGAGATGCCTCAGTGTAACGGTGGCCTCGGCCGCTCGGGGGATGAACTCTGCACGGGAAGCGAGCCATTCACGTACAGGCAATGGGGTAAGGGCTCGACAGATGCGACATCTGCGCGCCCTGCGGGCCTACCCCACGTCATCCACCCCCCGATGGTTGATCACCCGATGCCCGTGACTCTGTGCACTCGACTTCTCGTCGCGATCGTTGCTCTCTGCTCGCCTCTCGCGGCCCAGTCGCTCCCCCTGATCGTCGATTGCGGCGACCTCAACGGTTTCGCGGAAGGTGAACCTGGGTACGAGCTACTCACCGAGAGCGGCGGCGTGGCCGGGGTCTCGCTGACCCCCGCCGCGCTCGACACCGTGCACGTGAACGGTGCGCCACATCCACTCGGGCATCAGGTATGGCCGGTCGACGTCATGACGATCGACCTCGACCAGCTCGATCAGCGCCACCGTTTCACGTCGTTGATGCTGACCTCGGGCACGCGCCTGAAGATCGAGAACCTCGAGCCCGACACGCCTTACCGCGTAAAGCTCGAACTCGGCGCGCTGTTCCCGTGGGTCGAGTTCGAGAGCTTCGAGTGGATCGTCAAGGACCCGACGTCGAACGACATTGCTGTCGACGTCGAGACGCCGTTCACGTCGGGCTCCACTCCGCAGTGGACCGTCGCGGCGTCGGACATCCGCTGCGAGACGTCGCTGAAGGCCGGGACGTTCGGGACGAACGTGTCGGGCATCGTGTCGGTCTGGGTGAAGGCCTACACGAATGACGACGGCGACCTGACCCTTCGGCTGCGCTCCGAAGCGGGTGCGGGTGCGCCGGTCTTCCTCGCCGGCTTCGAGCTCCACGAGCACGAGACGCTGCCCGTCTTCTACCGCCGTTCAGCGAGCGGTCCGCTCGTCGCAAGCGTCGGCGCGCTCCAGCCGTTCGTCAACCTCTTCAACGCAGGTGACCACGACGGCGCCGAGGCGTGGGCCCTCGCGCACGGAAACCCGTGGCACCGCGGCGTGGCGCTGCTGCATCTCGTCGGGTGGCTCGACGGTTCGCGTGACGGGCGCTGGCACTTGCTCAGCAACGCACAGGCTGCACTGATGAACGCCGTGCCGTCACACCCGGGAGCGGCGTGGTTGCTCGACGAGGTCCGCTCGACGCAGCGTGGGCTCGCGCACTTCGCGGCGCGCGGATACGAGTGGGCCTACGCCTGCCCCGAGGACGGCGGCACCGGCTTCATGAACCCGGCGTGTGCCGAGAACCTCTCGTTCTCACCCGTGGGGCAGGCCTTCTCGAACGTCAACGCATACGTGTTGATGCGCGAGTTCGCGGGCGTCGTTGCGCCGCGTGCCGGAAACACGGTGCTCGAAGACCTCGTCGACTGGAACTCCGGCGCGCTTCCCGAGTCGCATTGGGAGCCGTCGCCGCTCGTCTTCGCGGCACTCAAGCAGTGGGCGCTCGTCATTCCGGCCGTGAACCCGCTGTTGCAGGTGAAGCTCAGCGACCCGGACGGGGTGGAGCAGCTCGAAGTTTTCCGCGACGTCTTCGCCGACTTCGTCGACCTCGGGTTCGCCGCCACCGACTTCCCGAACGAGATCGAGCTGCTTCTGCTCGACGCCTACGCCGAGGCGGGCGAGCACCCCAAGGACTGGGACATCGCCGAGGTCGAAGCCGTCCTCGACGACGAGCAGATCGACAACTCGTGGTGGGGGCCGCTCGTCGCGTTGAGTGGCAGCTCGACGGGGACCCTCGCGTGGGCGGACCTCCAGCGCGACTACCTGAACGTGCATCGCAACGCAGTCGCCTACTGGCTCGACGAACGACTCGACCAAGGGGAGTTCGGCGGGGGACCGGGCGACGACGTCGAGCTGTTGCTCCAGCTCGTGACGACCTATGCCGGGCGTCGCGACCAAGCCGACCGCCGTGTGATCGATCGACTCGACTCGATGATGCGCACGGTGCTCTTCGAGAACGGCATCGTGCAGGACGGCTACTACGCCGGGCCGCTCACGGACGTGCAGCACGCGGCCGAGTACACCACGAACCCGTTCCTGCTCTACCACAGTCTGTTCGGTGCCACGCCGATGACGACCGAGCTCGCGCTCGGCGTTGCTCGGCGGTTCAAGTTCGCTCAGGATCCGTCGCTCGCCTTCGCTGCGCCGACGTCCGCCGGGCGCTGGCACTTCAAGAGCTACTTCTTCACGTCGAATGAGATCAGCGACGAGCCCGAATGGGCCGTCGACGCGCTGATCAACGGTCGCGCCGTCGTGCCGAGCGTCATGTCGGGCTTTCGCGATGTCTTCCCGAGCAGCCATCCGATGGTCACCGACCTCTCGGACTGGGCACGCGCTCTCCGCGACGATGCGCTCGACATGTCGGTGCAGGCGAACGGCAAGCCGAGTGGCTTTGTCGCCCCGGCGTCCGTGCCATCGAACGAGATCGGCGTCGATGGCGTCTGGTACAGCCGCTCCGGGAACCCGAACGACGAGAAGCTCTTCACGAGCGGTGTGTCGAGCTATGCCCTCGAGGCGCTGGCGTTCGCGTATGAACGCTCGACGGAAGCGGACCGCTGGCGCTACCTCCTGCCCGTCACGCGCATGTTCCGCGCGGTGATGGCGTGGGAAGACGCCGGCGAGCCGAACGGTGCCAAAGGTTCGGAGTCGTGGGCCGCGAAGAGCTACCGTGGCGACTCGCGGTTCGGATCGACAGTCGTGCGGATGTTGCCGTTGCTGAGCCAAGATTCGTCGCTGACGACGCTCGGCGATCCCCAGCATCCCGGCACGACGTTCGTCGACACGGCGCTCATCGATCGCATGCGCGAATGGACCGAGCTCGGCTTCTTCAACCAGAACATGGCGATCCGCTACGCCCTCGCCGACCTCGGGCCTTGCGGTGTCGGGTTCCAGGCGAAGAGTCCGGCCCCGTTGAACACGCCCTACGAAAAGGCGATCGCGCTTTACCGTCACTTCCTTCCGCTCTTGACCGCGCGTGCGTACCACACCGACCGCGTGTTCCTGCAGGTCTTCGACGCCCAGAACATGGTGCTCGGCGGGCACAGCGGCGACATCCAGCGGGAAGGCCTGACGTTCATGCCGAAGGTGCGTTGGACGTCGCGTATGGAGCCCAAGCTGCAGCTCGCCGTGAGTTGCAACCAGCGCGACGATGTCGGCGAGGCGTACTCGGCGTTCGTCGACAACCCGAAGACGGAGGCCACCGACGTCACGCTCGAGCTCGCGACGGGGCTCGTGCCGGGTGTCTACCGCATCGACATCGGCGATGGCGACGTGAAGTGCGATCTCTACCAGCCGGGTGTCATCGTGACATCGACGACGGTCGAGAAGCGCGGCGCCGGTGCGAAGGTCGATCTTTCGATCCCGCCCGGCTTGAACCTCGTGAAGATTGCTCGGATCGGTGATGCGCCGGTGGCGCCGATGTTCGATCTCGCGGTCGATCTCCCGCAGCTCGAAGCGACCGTGCCGGCCGGCGGCGTCCCGACTCTCACGCTGTCTGTCCGCGTCGCGAACATCGGTGCGGTCACGAGTCCTGGCGCAACGCTCGATTGGACGGGCGCGGTCCTCAAACCGAACGGGCTGCCGTTCGAGATCGGCGGGGCGCCGCTCGAGTTGCCGATCGCGTCGCAGTCGATCCCGTCACTCGCGGGCGCCAGCAGCTTCACGATGGACTCCTATGACGCCGAGATCACGCTGCCGATTGACGATGCC
>JAJDEO010000041.1 GCA_029259745.1 Planctomycetota bacterium | reverse complement strand
TACGAGCAAGACGGTGACGCGGCGTTCCCGGGGAAAGGTCGTCCACGAGACCCCGACGATGAGATCGCGCACTTGCGTCGCGAGCTGGCGCAGGCTCGTCAGGAGCGCGACATCCTAAAAAAAGCGGTGGCCTACTTTGCGAAGGATACGAAGTGAGGTTTCGCTTCGTGCGCGAGCACAGGTTCGAGTTTCCGGTGACAGCGATGTGCCGGGTGCTTGAGGTTTCGCGAAGTGGGTACTACGCATGGAAGACCCGTCGGCCGTGCTGGCGACGCGAGGAGGACAAGCGTCTCCTCGCTCAGATTCGAGACGTGCATCGCCAGAGTCGGCGGGTGTACGGCTCGCCTCGTGTGCATGCTTCGCTGGTGGCATCAGGGACGCGATGCGGGCGTCACCGTGTTGCTCGCTTGATGCGTGAGGCGGGGCTGCGGTCGAAGATCAAACGCCGCTATCGTCCCGTTACGACAGTCAGCAAAGGCAGTGTTTTCGCTCCGAATCGTCTCGATCAGTGTTTTGACGTGGAGGCTCCCAATCGCGTCTGGGTCTCCGACATCACGGCGATCGCAACAGACGAAGGATGGCTCTACCTCGCCGGGACGCTCGACCTGTACTCGCGTCGCATCGTCGGCTGGTCGATGAGCGCGAGCCCGTCGGCCGACCTTGTCGTCGCGGCACTGCAGATGGCGATCGATGAGCGTGCACCTCGTGGCGGACTCATGCATCACTCCGATCGAGGGACGCAGTACACGTCGTCGAAGTTTCGCGAGCTGCTCGACCGAAACGGGATCGAATGCAGCATGAGTCGCAAGGGCAACTGCTACGACAACGCCGTCAAAGAGAGCTTTTTCCACAGCATGAAGACTGAGCACTGCTCCCACGTGCGCTACCGCACGCGTGACGAGGCGCGTGTCTCTGTCTTCGACTACATCGAAGTCTTCTACAACCTCGAGAGGCTGCACTCGACGCTGGCGTACCTCTCCCCCGCGCAGTACGAGCGCACCTCAGCGTGCGGCGTGCCAGCCAGCCCAGGGCTGTCAGGCACGCCGCACGCTGAGGTGCCGAATCAACCGCCGTCATCGAGCGCTGTGCTTGGTGGGGCTTAACTGACTGTCCACGGAATCGGGGAAAGGTCAGAGCGGGGTGTACGGGAGGTGGCGCGGTGTGCTGTTTCTCTTCGCGCTTCTCCGCCGACGGCGCGGCGACGACGCGACGACTGCGGCCGGTCTTGGAGTGGGGAGCGCGGCGGTCACCAAACGACGCGAGCGCCCGCCGGACGAACCCGACGAGCGCTCGTGATGTCAGCTGACGGCGCGCCGTGGCGCGCCCGCTGTCACTTCGACCCGATGACCGTGTCGTAGCGGTAGAAGACTTCCATGCACAGGGCCAGGATCGCCGTCGAGTAGACGCGGCCACCGGCCGAGCCCCACGGATCGACCTGCGGTGCCCAGCTACCGGCCTGCTCGCCTCCCTTGACCTGGTTCTTGAGGATGGCGTCGACCATGCTCGACTCCCAGCTCTTCCAAGCCGAGCGCCCGGCCGGGTCGGCCGAGAACTGGTACAGCGCGTAGGTCGCGTAGTACCAGTAGTAGAAGTCGATCCGTCCCAGCTCCTCCTCGTCCCAGACGAGCGGGTTGGCCAGGATCAACTTCACGCCCTGCTCGATCTTCGCGTGGTTCTCGGGGTTCTTGAACTCCGGGTCGGCGAAGATGCGACACAGGATGCCCACCGCCGTCATCGACTCGCTGTACTCGTTCGGCCAGGTGTCTTCCTTGCCCTCGAGACGCGCCGGCGGACCGCCGCGCTCGATGTAACCCGTGCGGCCGATCTCGTCGGTCATCTCCTCGATGTAGAGCATCGCATCGGTGAGCGCCTCATCCTGGAAGGGCAGCTTCTTGTATTCCTTCGCGAGCGTCATCGCGAGGACGGCCCAACCCGTGACCGAGACGTCGTTCTCGTGCGTGAGCATCTCGGGGTGGAAATCGGCGTAACGCCAGGCACCACCCGGGTTACGGATGGAGTACATGTAGTCGAGCGCGTTCGTCGCGGCTTTCTTCAGCGTTCGACCCGAGCCCGTCAGCGCGTAGGCCTCCGTGAGTGCCAGCGTCGCGATGATGTGGCTGTACGTGTAGTCCTGAACGGTCTTCGGAGCGAGGCAGCCGTCGGTCTCCTGCTGCTCCATGAGGTACTTCAGACCCTTCTTGACCGTGTCCTTGTACTTGCCTTCCTTGTCCGTGTTACCGGCGCCGAGGAAAGCGAGAAGCGCCAAGCCCGTAAGGCCGACGTCGTGCTGCGCCGTGCCCGCGAGTCCGTCGCAGATCGTGTTGTCTTCGGGGTCGAGACGACCGCACTCGAGGTCGAAGGCCGAACCCGACCAGTAGCCGACGCCGTCACCGAGGTCGGTCTGGTGGAAGGACAGCCACTTGAGCGCCGCGTCGACGGCCTGCTCGGACGCCTTCCCGGCGACCTTGCCCTTGCTGCCGCGACGACCGAGCTTGCCGAAGCCACCGCCACCACCGCCGCCGATGCCGATCGCGTCGTTGAGGCCGGTGCTGTCGAAGTTGGCGTCGACGTTGAGGTTGTCGATGACCTCCGTGACTTCCGTCACGACGTCCTCGGTGACCACCGGCTCCTCGATGATCTCCTCGATCTCCTCGATCTCTTCCTCTTCCGGCTCCTCGGGCGGAATCGGCTCGTCGAACTCCTCGGCGCTGGCCTTGATGACCTGATCCTCGGCGATCGTGTTCTCGCTCGCCGGCATGAAGTAGAAGATCGCGCCCACGACGGCGTGGATCATGATCGACACGAACAGGTACGGAGACGCGCGCACGAGGTCGCGGAGGGTGTCCTCGAAGGACTGCTCCTCAGCCATGCCCGGGCCGTGGGAGTTCTGCGTCACGAGAACGGGATATTTCTGATCGGCCACGTGGGTGCCTCCGGGAGCGCTCAAGGTGAGGGCGGCATCACGCAGGAGCGCGTGAGAATCCTCGACCGTGCCTTATGTTAGGCAGGGGCCCGAGGGTTGGCAACACGGGCTCTCATCGGCGGACAAGGGGCGACGACCGATGATATGACCCTGTCGCACCTCCGGGACTCGCCCCGCCGCCGGCCGCCGCGCTCCGCCGCGCAACGTCAGCGCGGCGAGTGCGACCCGATCACCGTGTCGTAGCGGTAGAAGACCTCCATGCAGAGGGCCAGGATGGCCGTCGAGTAGACGCGCCCGCCGATCGAACCCCAGGGGTCGACCTGGGGAGGCCAGCTGCCTTTCTCGTCGCCCTCCTGCACCTGGCGATCGAGCACGGCGGCGCGCATGAGGCCCTGCCAGGTCTTCCAGGCCGCGCGGCCTTCGGGGGTGATCGAGAACTGATGCAGGGCGTAGGTCGCGTAGTACCAGTAGTAGAAGTCGACGGTGCCGATGTCGCCGTCGTCCCAGGCCATCGGCTGGGCGAGGATCAGGCCGACGCCCTTGGCGACCGACGCGCGCATGCCGGGGCGCTCGAACTCCGGGTCGGCAAAGATCCGGCTCAGCACGCCCACGGCCGTCATCGACTCGCTGCGTGAGGCGTCCCAGACGTCGCTGGCTGCGCGCAGGCGTGAGGGCGGACCGCCGCGCTCGATGTAGCCCGTGCGTCCCGTCGCGTCGGTCATCTCCTCGATGAAGACGAGCGCGTCGTCGAGTGCCTGGGCCTCGAAAGGCAACTCGGGCAAGTCCTTCGCGAGGGTCATCGCGAGGATCGCCCAGCCCGTCACCGAGACGTCGTTCTCGTGCGTGAGCATCTCGGGGTGCGTTTCGGCATAACGCCAGGCCGCGCCCGGGTTGCGCAGTGCGTACATGTACTGGTGGGCCCGGATCGCCCCTTTCTTGAGCGAGCGGTTGGGCGCGAGGGCGTAGGCCTCGGTGAGTGCGAGCGTGGCGATGATGTGGTCGTAGGTGTGGGTGGTCGACGTGCGCGGCGCCAGGCATCCGTCCATGTCCTGGCCCTCGAGCAGGTACTTGAGGCTGCGCTTGACGGTGCCGGCGAACTCGCCGTCGGTGTGCGTGTTGCCTGCGCCGAGGAAGGCGAGCAGCGCCAGGCCGGTCAGGCCGACGTCGTGCTGCGTCGTGCTCGACAGCCCGTCACAGATGCTCTCGGCGTCGAGACGGCCGCACTCGAGGTCGAAGGCCGAGCCGGACCAGTAGCCGAGTCCGTCACCGAGGTCGGTCTGGTGGAACGAGAGCCACAGGAGCGCGTCCCGAACGGCGTCGTTGAACGGCTCGCCCGGCGGGTAGCCGCCGCCGTTTTCTCCGCCGGGGCGTCCGCCGAGCTTGCCCTGCGGGCCGCCGCCGAGGCCGGTGATCCCCGCAGGCTCGGCACTCGGAGCCGCGTCGATCACATCGCTGGGAAAGTCGGTGGGGGCGGAAGGCAGGTCGGGTGGGTCGACGGAGACCGTCGGGTTCTCGATCGGCGTCGTCGGCTTCACGAGGTCCGTGGGGGGCGGCGGAGGATCGACGAGCGGTGTGACGTCGACCTGGTCACGGCCGACCTCGATCGTGAGCTGCTCGTCGAGCTCGAGCTCCGCGGACGGCATCAACCAGAGCACCAGCAGCACGACACTGTGGATGACGACGGAGAAGACGATGTACGGCGACGTGCGCAGGACGTCGCGCAGCGTGTCTTCGAACGAGTGTGAGTCGCTGGGCGAGTGAGTGATCAACTCGGGGCGCGGATCGTCCACGGCGGTGCCTCCGGTGTCAGTGCTTGGCAGGCCGCACCGGGAGCCGGTCGTCGAGGGCGACGCGCGCCGATCGTGACTCGGCGGACACCACCACAGACGAACGGACTTCCGCCGCGGTTAGCTCGGGTTCTTCATGCACGGTCGTCGCGAGGGCGTGACTGGGTCTGCAGGGCAAGCCGAATCGGCGTCTCTCGACAGGTCGGCGACGTGACGCTTCGTCGACCATCTCAGGTGTCGTTCGACACAGCCCTGCGGGCACAGGCGCGGTCGCAGCAGATCGCTGTGAGAAATCCGGGCGCGTGCGGAGCGTGAGTGCTCCGAACGTGATACGCGTCGCGTGGCGCACGGGAGCGCGGACGGATCACCAGACCCGTCGACTCTGGCGCGTGACGTGACGAACTCGGGGTACGGACGGCCCAGCGATCGCTCGCTGCACCGCGTGGGCTCGCAATACAGAAGCAGCGCCGAGCTCACGTCACCTTGTAGTCACACGGCGCGACGCGGCAACGCACGCCTCGTGCAGCAACCGCCGGAAAGTCAGCGCGGATCGTCGAAGACGTCGGCCGGCCAGCAGGCCGCTTCCATCTCGAGTTCGCGCACGAGGATCTCACGCGCTTGGCGACGGCGCGCCATCTCGAGCTGCGCGCGCAGCATGGCCTGGACCTCGGCGAAGTCGGCCGTCTTGGCGGGAAGGCGTTCTTCGAGTTCGAAGAACACCGCGTTGACCTCGAGCGGGAAGACTTGCGACACCTCACCCGCCTGAGCGTTGCGGAGGAAGTTCGCCATGTCGGGCGAGAAGGCCTTGTCGAGTTCGTCGATCGGGTGCATCTCGCGCTGCAGTTGCGAGCCGCGCGTCGGCGGCGTGCCGTCGATGACGGAGCGACGCACGAGCTCGGCCGACTCGGCGTCGCGGCAGATGCGCGCCGCGAGGGTGATGCGGTCGGGGAGATTGTAGCGCTCGCGGTTCGAGCGGAACTCGTCGCGCAACTGCTTCGGCGTGATCGTCATCAGGCGCACGAGCGTCGGGTCGGGCGTGACGGGGCTGCCCTGGAGCAGGCCCGGCGACGTGCGGAGTTCGATGAACTGCTCGGCAAGGGCGGCACGGCGTGCGAGTTCCTTCTGCCGCTGGACCGTCGTTCCCGAGTGCAGCGCGATGGCCTCGAAGTCGGGGCGTTGACCGAGGCGTCGGGTCCAGTAGTCGACGACTTGTCGTTCGGACATCGCGAGCCCGCGTCGCACGGCCTCGGCGGCGAGCAGGATCTCCTCGGCGAGCATGCGACGCGCCTCATGGGCGAACTGCTCGTTGTCGACTCCGCGCAGGTCGATCTGCTCGCGCATCTCGCGCATGCGGTGCGCGACGTCGGTCACCGTGATCGCCGTGCCGTTGACCGTGGCGATGACGCCGACGCGTTCGGCCGGCGCCGTTTGACGCGGATCGGTCCCGCTCGTGTCGGTGCCGTTCGTCTCGTCCTGTGCGGCGAGCGGCGCGAAAGCGATCAGCAGGGCCACGAAGGCACTGCGCAACGAGGTGGTCATCGGGACACTTCCGGGGGATGGCGGCCTGGCAGTCTAGCCCGGACTTCTCACAGCGATCTACTGCGCCCGCACCTCGGCCCTCGTGGCGGCGTGGAGCGACGTTTCTGATCCACAGCGACCAACAGCGTGTGAGAAGTCAGGGCGAGCAATCCTCGCGAGATCGGCCGCGCCGCGGGATGGCCGGGCGTCGCGAGGCTGCCCGTCCGGAGTTCGCACAAGCTCCTTGCGAGGGCGCGACGGACTGTACGGCGTGCTTGCTGTGCGGCGCGTGTGAGCGGTAGCGAGTCCGGTTGCAGCTGGGCCTTGCTGGCAAGGCGAGGCGAGGTTTCTGACCGGAGACGGCCTGGGTTGGCCGTTGAGGATCAGACACGTCGATTCAACGCAGCCAGGAAGCCTGTGGCGGCCCTCACTGGGCTGATCTCTTCGTTGCAAAACCTCGATGAAGCACCACTTCGCCTGCGGTTTTGACGCCTCGACCTCGACCCAGTGACCACGCCACGAACCAAAGCACTTTCACCACACGCTGCTAGTCGCGCAGATCGGCCCAGTTGCGCGGGACGAGGTAGCGTTCGAACAACTCGGCCTCGGGTGTGCCGGGTTCGGGATGGTGGTTGTAGCGCCACGTGACGAGCGGCGGCATCGAGGCGAGCAGCGACTCTGTGCGCGCGCCGGCCTGAAGACCGAACAGCGTGCCGCGGTCCCAGACGAGGTTGAACTCGACGTAGCGCCCGCGTCGCCAGAGCTGGAAGTCGCGTTCGCGCTCTCCGTAGGGCGTGTCGTAACGTTGCTCGACGATCGGCATGTACGCCGGCAGGTACGACGTGCCGACGGCGCGCATCGTCGCGAAGGCCTGCTCGAAGCCGCCCTCGTTCCAGTCGTCGAAGAACACGCCGCCGACGCCGCGCGGTTCGTTGCGGTGCTTGAGGACGAAGTATTCGTCGCACCAGGTCTTCATGCGCGCGTAGACGTCGTCACCCGCCGGAGCCAGCGCCTCGCGGGCCGTGCGGTGCCAGTGCACGACGTCCTCATCGAAGCCGTAGAAGGGCGTGAGGTCGTAGCCGCCGCCGAACCACCAGACGGGGTCCTCGCCTTCGCGATGCGCGATGAAGAAGCGCACGTTCATGTGGCTCGTCGGGACGTACGGGTTCACGGGGTGCGTGATCAGCGAGACCGAGACGGCCTCGAAGCGTCGGCCGGCCAGCTCGGGACGCCGCACCGTGGCCGCCTTCGGCATCTCGGGCCCGCTCGTGTGCGAAAACATCACGCCGGCGCGTTCGAGCAGCGCGCCACCCTCGAGCACGCGCGGTCGCGAGATGCCGCCGCGCTCGCCGGCGAACTCGTCGCGTTGGAACGTCGCCTTGCCGTCGGCGCGTTCGAACGTCGCGCAGATCTCGTCCTGCAGCGACATGAGGAAGTCGCGCACGGGCGCGACGTCGGGCGTGGTGGTCATGGCAGCATCTCGACGGGGAACGACAACCTGACAATGGTGTCGACTTATCCCTCCCGCGTCGAGATGCTACCGCGCAACGATCGCCCGATCAGTCGAGACGGTCGAGGCGCACGACCCAGTCGTCGCTGCTGTTCGACGGCGCCTGGCCGATGCCGACCCAGCCGGGTCCCTGGATCTCGAGCTTGCTGCCGTTCTGCTCCGAGCCGCCGTTGCGCGGGTCGAACCAGCTCACTGAGAAGCGGCTCGTCGAGGTGCCCAGGTTGACCTGCGTCGAACCGCCCTGCTGGAGATAGATCGCGTACTGCTCACCGGGGTCGGCGAGGCAGTGTGCGCTCGTCACGGCGACGAGCGCGTCGGCGGGCTCCATCGCGCGCGGGTCGTCGAGCGTGGCGAAGAAGTCCGTCGCGTAGGACGACAGCTGCCACATCTCCTCGCGCGAACTCCAGTCCTCGCAGTCGAGGTCGTCGTTGGGGTAGCCGTAGCCGAAGTACCACTCGCAGCCCGCGCCGCCGGCCATCATCGTCGGCCAGAGCACGAAGCGTCGCGTGGTGTCGTGGCCGTTGGCGTTCGCGTCAGGCTTCACGCCGTTCTGTGCCGAGCCTTGCTCGTCCATCGAGACGATCCAGCGCGCGCCAGCCAGCTGCGACTTGTTGCGCCACTCGAGCACTTCCTCGTGCGTCGTGATCGGCGTGCCGACCTGCAGTGACGCTCCGTCGAGCCAACCGTTCTCGAGCATCGGCTCGTACTTGTTGTTCTTCTGCGACGGGAAAGTGTGCAGCACGATCGGATGGTTGTAGGCGTCGAGCGACTCGATGTAGTCGTGGTGCTCACCGAGGTCGTCGGTGCTGTTGCTGTTCTCTTCACCGAGGTTCCACGTCAGAGCCGAGTGGTGGGCGAAGCGCGCGATGAGCTCACGCAGGTAGAGCTTGCGCTCGACGCCGAGGTTGCCGTTGTCGAGACCCGGGTTGCCGTCGTCGTTCTCCGTCTCCTGGAGCAGGACGTGCAGCATCATGCCGAGGCTGTCCATGTGCGAGAAGGCGCGATCCCACTGGTCGAGCTTGCTGACGTCGAAGCGGAAGCGTTCGTTCTTCGCTGTCCAGGGCCAGACGTCGTCGCCGTCACCGGCCACGTTGAACGTCAGGAAGTACGACGTGTTGACGCCGAAGCTCGAGAGGTAGTTCAGGCCACCGATGAGTCCCTTGCCCTTGCCGTTCTTCCACGTCGGGTCGCCGGGCTTCCAGTCGCTGACGTGCGGCGCGTAGGCGTGCGACGGCGGCGTCTGGTCGAAGTCCGCGAAGGCGAGCAGGTTCTCGGGGCTGTTGGCACCGATCTTGAAGAACGCGCGGTCGTCGCCGGGCGTGACGAGGTAGTGGTCCTCGACGTTGCGCGGGCCGCCCGTTGCGAGGAAGCCCGCTGCGGTCGGGTCGGCGTCGAGCACTTGGAAGGCGCCGTAAGCCCCGTCGAAGCCCGTCGGCTGGCCGGCCAGGGGGTTGTTCGCGATGGCGACGTCCGTGCCCTTGCGGAACGAGGCCTTCCAGCGCCAGACCCCCGTCAGCGGCGGCGTGAAGTGCGCGCGCCAGAACTCACCGGACGTGGCGCCGGAGTCGGCCGCGAGACCGTCAGCGGCGAAGTAGCCCGGGATGTTGTAGATCGTGCCCGTGTCGTCATGCTCGATCTCGAGATCGAGACGGCGGTTGCGGAAGGGGTTGTCGTTGTCGTTCTCGGAGAGCTGCTCGTCGTCCGTGAACCAGAACGTCAGCGGCTGATAGAGCTGACTGTTGCCGCTGATGACACCGTTGCCGTTGCCGACGCCGAGAACGTAGATCGTGAGGTCGTCGGTGCCGACGAGCCCGGTCGGGTCGGTGGCCGCGAGGCGGAACGTGTAGTACCCGGGCGTGAAGAGGTTGAACGCGCCCGCGACGCCGTTGCCGACGTCGACGAGGACCGCTGGCGGGCCCGCAACCTGGCTCCACGCGAAGTCCGTGATGAGGCCGCTGTCATCCGTGGCAGTGCCCGTCAGCAGGTAGACATCCGTGGGGATGTACGCGATCGCGTCGTGACCGGTCGTGACGACCGGCGGACCGTCGTACGACAGGTGGTCGGACGGGATGATCGTGTTCGTCTGACCCGGGCCCTGGAAGTAGAGCTGCATGATCGCGTTGCCACCGCTTTGGTAGTGCTCGACGCGGATCGAGTGCCAGCCGCTCGTGAGGCTGACCTGGCCGGCATCGGTGGTGGCCGTGTGGTTGGTCCAGTTGTCGATGAGGAGCTCATCGTCGACCCAGACGCGCACGCCATCGTTGGAGATCGTGCGGAAGGTCCACAGGCCTGTCGCGTCGACGCGCACGGAGCCTTGCCAGCGCTCAGAGTAGACGCTGTCGGGGGTGACGGCCGTGCCCGTAGGCGCCGTCGACCAGTTCGTGAAGTCGATCGTGGGATCGATGCGCGTGTCGACGAGCTGCGTGAGGTCGGCGTCGTCGAAGTATTCACCGAAGAGGCCCTGAGCTGCTGCGGGACCGCCGAGGGCGGCGAGCGTCAGGATGACGGCGAGGAGGGCGCGGGCTGCGGGAGAGAGAGCAGAGCGAAAGGCACCGGCCACGGACGACGCAAAGTCATCCGTAACGGCACCGACGTTGGACATCGGTGTATTGGGCACGGGAGAGGGGCGGCCAGGGGTGCCGCGCGCTGAGAGTGGGGAATAGGTGTCTCGTGACGGGCTTCGAAGCGGAGGGCATGCCAGACACTGTCCTGACCCCCAGTGCCTCTAAAACACCGGCAGATGCCCTACTTCTCGTCCAATCCGACTAACAAACTTGAGCTACTTGCCCCAACGCATGCACGGCGCGCCGCGGCCAGGGAGCCACGGACGCGCAAGTGCGATCTATTACACAAGCACGCAAAGCACGTTGAGGAAGCGCAGAGAGAATGCGTCTCATTAAGAGAATCGGGCCGTGAAGGGGGTGAACGGCGGAAGGGTCGGCGGCGTATGATTCCGCCCCTTTGCCGGTCCTGCGCATCGACACCCCGGTCGCGCATCGGCCGATCACCCGCCCCGTCGCCATGAGGTCACCCCTTTTGACGCCCACACCCGCCACGCGGATGGAGTTGGTCGAGCAGAACTTCGACCAGTGGCTCGCTCAGGCCGCACTCGCCGACAGGCCGCGCACGCTCGACGACGACGAACCGCTGCGCCCCGGGCGGGCTCTCACGGCGCGCAAGGCCCGCGAACTCTTCGAGGACATGGTCCGCAGCCGCGCGATCGACGTCGCGGCGCGCGAGCTCAAGAAGACGCAGCGCAGCTTCTACACGATCGGTTCGTCCGGGCACGAGATGAACGCGTGCCTCGGCGCGCGCCTGCGCCTCACCGATGCGTGCTTCCTGCACTACCGGTCCGGCGCGCTGATGATGGCGCGCGCGCGCAACCGGCCCGGCTCGTCGCCGCTCTTCGACACGATGCTGTCGCTCGTCGCTGCTGCCGAGGATCCCGCGTCAGGGGGGCGTCACAAGGTCTGGGGCAGTCGCGACCTCTGGGTGCCGCCGCAGACGAGCACGATCGCGTCGCACCTTCCCAAGGCGTTCGGCTTCGCCTTCGCGTTGAGCCGCGCGCGCCGCATGGACGTCCCGAGCGAAATCCCGGGCGATGCGATCGTCGCCTGTTCGTTCGGCGACGCGTCGGCCAACCACGCCACGGCTCTCACGGCGATCAACGCGAGTCGCTTCGCGCTGCGCCGCGGCGTGCCCGCGCCGGTGTTGTGGGTGTGTGAGGACAACGGCATCGGCATCTCCGTCGAGACGCCCACGGGCTGGATCGCCGACACCTTCTCGCGCATGTCGGGCATGGAGTACGTGCGCGCCGAGGGCGAGTTGCCGGACGTCGACGACGCCGTCTCGCGCGCGATCCGCCTGTGTCGCACGCGGCAGGCGCCCGTGTTCCTGCACCTCTCGACGGTGCGTCTCGGTGGTCATGCGGGCACCGACCTCGAAACGGCCTACCGCTCGCTCGACGACATCGAAGCCATCGAGGCGCGCGATCCCGTGCTGAACACCGCGCGTCTGCTCGTCGAGAGCGGCGCGGCGACGGCGCAGGAGCTGATCGACATGACGGCCGACGTTCGCGAACGCCTCGTCGCGATCGGCGAGGAGGTTTCGACGCGGCGCAAGCTCGTCACGCGTGAAGAGGTGATGGCGCCGCTTGCACCGTACGACGAGCAGGCCGTCCGCGCCGATGCCTCGGGGACGATCGACGCGTCGCTGCGTCGCGCGGCGTTCGGCAAGGTGCTGCCCGAGGACGTCACGAGTGCGACGAAGAAGACGCTCGCCGCGCACGTCAACGCCGCGCTGCACGACGAGATGCTGCGCGACGACCGCATCTGCATCTTCGGCGAAGACGTGGGTCGCAAGGGTGGCGTCTACTACGTCACGGCCAACCTACAGAAGCGCTTCGGCGCCCCGCGCGTCTTCGACTCGATCCTCGACGAAACGTCGATCCTCGGGGTCGCGCAGGGGCTGGGGCAGGTCGGACTGCTGCCGATCCCCGAGATCCAGTACCTCGCATACATCCACAACGCGCTCGACCAGATTCGCGGTGAGGCCTGCTCGCTTTCGTACTTCTCGAACGGCACGTTCACGAATCCGATGGTGGTGCGGGTCGCCGGGCTCGCGTACCAGAAGGGCTTCGGCGGGCACTTCCACAACGACAACTCACTGGGCGCCTTGCGCGACATCCCGGGCCTGGCACTCGCGTGTCCGTCGCGCGGAGACGACGCCGTGAAGATGCTGCGCACGGCGCTGGCGATGGCGCGCGTGCACGGGCGGGTCGTGGCGTTCCTCGAGCCGATTGCGCTCTATCACGAGCGCGACCTGCACGAGGCCGGCGACGAAGAGTGGCTGTTCGACTATCCGCCGCCAGGCTCGGCGTTGTTGCCCGGCGAGGTCGGTGTCTACGGGGAAGACGCGAGCGATCTCGTCATGGTGACGTACGGCAACGGTGTGCGCCTTGCACTGCGCGCGGCGCGCAAGCTCGCCGAGGAGCACGGCAAGCGTGCACGCGTCATCGATCTGCGCTGGCTCGCCCCGCTGCCGATCGACGCCGTTGCCGAGCATGTCGGTGCGCTCCGCAAGGTGCTCGTCGTCGACGAGTGCCGTGCGACGGGCGGCGGCATCGCGGGCGACTTGATCGCGGCGCTCGTCGAGCGGGGCATCAACGCCCGCTACGCATCCGTGCGCGCGGCCGACAGCTACGTCCCCCTCGGCCCGGCCACTTCGGCCGTGCTCGTCACCGAAGAACAGATTCTCGATGCCGCCGTGGAGATCACGCGATGACTGCCACGAGCCGGCCACGCGCCGTCGTCCTCTGCCCCGGCCGCGGTTCGTACACCGAGTCCAGCCTCGGCTCGCTACCCGCCGACCACCCATGGGTCGCTGAAGCCGAGGAGTTACGCGCCGAGATCCTCGCCGGTGAAGACGCGCCGAGTCTCGTCGAACTCGACGGTGCCGAACGCTTCCGCCCGGCGCTGCATCTGCGCCCCGCGAACGTCTCGCCGCTGATCTACCTCTGCTCGATGCTCGACGCCGAGGCCGCGAAGGGGACGCACGACGTCGTCGCCGTGGGGGGCAACTCGCTCGGCTGGTACACGGCGCTGGCCGTGGCGGGCACCGTGTCGTTCGCGGATGGCTTCCGCATCGTGCAGCAGGTCTCGCGTCTGCAGGAGGACGCCGCCAAGGGCGGGCAGATCGTCTACCCGCGCATCACGGATGAGTGGCTCGTCGACGAGGCCAAGCTGCATGCGATCGACGACGCGTTGGAGTCCGCCGGGGACGAGGCGCAGCGGTCCATCGAGCTGGGCGGCTACGCTGTCCTCGCGGGGACGCCAGCGGGACTCAAGCTGCTCGAGGCGAGCCTTCCGGCCGTGACGATGGGACGAGTCACGTATCCCTTCCGGTTGGCTCAGCACGGTCCGTATCACACGCCTTTCGTGGCGGATGTCGCCGTGCGTGCCCAGGCGCTGCTCGCCGACGTCCCGTTCGATGCGCCGTCGTGCGCGCTCATCGACGGGCTCGGCCGCGTGCACGCTCCGAGCTCCACGCACGTCACCCTGTTGCGGCGCTACACGCTCGGCGAGCAGATCACGACGCCCTTCGATTTCACGGCGACGGTGCGCACGGCGCTGCGCGAGTTTGCGCCCGACCAGCTGGTCTTGCCGGGTCCGGGGAACACGCTCGGCGGCGTCTGCGGCCACGTCATGCTCGCCGAAGGCTGGGCGGGGCAACGGACGCGCGCCGACTTCGATGCGCGCCAGGCGGGTGACCGCGCCGTGCTGGAATCCATGCGTCGCGCCTGAGCGTGTTGTGTCCGCGCGGCGACTCTGCCGTTATCCTGCGGCCATGACGAAGTTCCACTCACCACTCCACGATGCGGTCTGGTCCGGAGACCCGGCGGCGGTCGAGGAGCGCCTTGCCGCCGGCGACCCGATCGACGGGCGTGTCATCGTCACGTGGATGGACGGCTCGCGCGAGAGCGAGGTCACCGCGCTGATGGTGGCCGCGACGGGCGAGGGCGGCTGCGAGGGCGTCGAGATCGTCGACCTGCTCCTGCGCGCCGGCGCCGATCCGCTGGCCCACAACGCCGTCGGTGAGACGGCGGCCTGGTACGCGGCGCGCGGCGGTTTCCGTCTCGACCACGGCGGGCGTCCCGGTCCCGGCGATCCGGTTCATGGTGGGCTCGAACGGCTCGTCGCGACGGTGGACGCGGCGGCCAAGCACGGCGTCGACGTGTTGTGCTGGAAGTACGTCCATCATCGCGGTGGGGTCGAAGTCGAGCAGCCGGGCACGCGCACGCCGAAGCGTGAGCATCTGCGGCCGCTGCTCACCGTCGCCTGCGAGCGCGGCGACCCGGCGCGCGTCGCCGAGCTGCTGCGACGCGGTGCACTCGTCGCTCCGACGCGTCCGCGCGGTATCCACCGACTCGTGGCCTACCTCGAACTCTGGGACGAAGACGATCCGCTCTTCGCCGCGGTGCGTGCCGATGCTGTCGACTGCATTCCGCTGCTGCTCAAGGCGGGGGCCGAGGCGCACTGCTGGTCGTTCGCGCGCGAGGCGACGCCGCTCATGGAAGCCCGCAGTGTCGGTGCCGTCCGTGCGCTGATCGCTGGTGGTGCCGAGGTCAACGCACGGTCGGTCTATCGCAAAACGGCCCTGATGACGCAACGCAACCCCGACGCACTGCGCGCACTGCTCGAGGCCGGCGCCGATCCTTTCGCACGCGATGTCTTCAAGGCCGACGCCATGAGCCATCAACTGCGTGCGCGCGAAGTCGTCCCCGAGTGCGTCGATGTCTTGGTCGCGGCGGGCGTCTCGCTCGACGACTACGACAAGCACGGCATGACGCGGTTCGCGCGCTACCTGGCGCTCGGTTGCGTCGGCGGGGCGAACGCTCTGCTTGATCGCGGGGCGTCACCCAACGTGGCGATCGGCGGTGGCAACGCGCTGACGGTGCTCTGCGCCGCGCCGTTCCACGACGACGAAGACCCGCGCGAGATCGTTGCCCTGGCGCAGCGTTTGGTCGCCGCCGGTGTCGACCCGCGCATCATCGATGAAGACGGCGACACGGCGTTGCACCTCGCGGCTTCGAGCGGTCACGTCGACCTCACGGACTGGCTCATCGACGCCGGCCTCGACATCGAGGCGCGCGATGCCGCCGAGCGTACGCCGCTCATGGACGCCGCGCTCGCCCACGAGCCCGGCGCCGTCGAAACGCTCTTGCGCCGCGGCGCCGACGCCACGGCACGCGACGTCGACGGGGCTACGGCCCTCGGTCTCGTCGCCGCGACGCTGCTCGAGGACCACCCGGTCGAGCACTTCGGTCGCGCGCTCGAGATCTCCGATGTCCTGGATGGTCGCAGCGCTGAGGCCGAACACGTCTTCGAGATTCTGTTCGACGACGAGCCGGCCTACGAGGTCGTACAGCTGCTCAAGCGTCGCGGCGGGATCGCACTCGGCGCGTAGTGCGCGAGGAGCGCGACGCCCCAGATTCAGGGAGACAGGGATGGAGCTGAAGCGGATCGATCCGTGGTCATGCGCGAAGATGTTGGCGGTCATGTACCTGGCGGTGGGCCTCGTGGGAATCGCGTTCGCGGCGTGTTTTGCCGTCGGAACGAGCGGTGGATTCACGATCGTCTCGAACTCGAATCCAGGCGGTTTCCATCCTGCAAACCAAGGCCCTGGCATGGGCGGGTTCGTTGCTGCGCTCTTCCTCTACCCATTGATGGGCGCGGTCACGGGCTTGGTCACGGCCGTGGTCTACAACGTCGTTGCCGGCTTCGTCGGCGGGATTCGGATCGAGTTGAAGGACGAGTGACGCGGCGCGCGTGAAATCGCGCGTTTCGCATGCGCAGTCAGTGGTCTTCAACCCCGGAGGCGCATGCGATGGAAGAACAACCCACGGTCCACGAGGTCCCCGTCGGCGAGACGAAGGCCGTCAAGACAGGCGGCGCGATCGGGATGGGCGTCGGGATGATCGTTGCCGCCGTCGTGCTTCCGGCCTTCGCGATGGACGGAACGATTCCCGAGCTGGCCACCTGGCTCGCCGTCGGTCTCGATCCCACCGACTTCGGCCCGCTGGGCTTCCGCATGGCACTCGGACTCGGCGCCATCTATGCCTGCGCCGGCGCGGTCCTCGGGTGGGTCGTGACGCGCCTGCGCGGGTAGCGCGTTCGGCAGCCTGCTGAGAAGCTGCTCCGAGTGCGACGTGCGTGACCGAGTGTGCCTGTGCAACCGAACGCGTGCGTCAGGAACGCCGGCGCACGGGGCGTCGTCCGCGCGGTGTACTGGCGCGACCCTTCGCCGCGGCCTTGACGCTCTTGTGCGTGCGGCGGGCGGCGTCGTCGAACCTCTTCAGCAGCAGCTTCAGTCGGCTTCGCGGCGTGCTCGCCTTCTTCGGCCATGGCAAGCGCATGCGCGCCTCGTCGACGATGATGACCTCGGGCGGCATGAACGGCCCGCGCTTCCCGTACGCCTCGGCATTGCCGACGGTGATCACGGCGCCGCCGAGGCCGTCGACGAGCACCGACGTCACGCCGGACAGACGCACGAGACGTCGCAGGCGGAAGAGGTCGAGCAGGTCGCGGGCGGGTTCGGGGATGCGACCGAAGCGGTCGAGCAGCTCCTGCTCGAGCGCGTCGAGCTTGCGCTTGCCGGCGTGCGAGAGGCGACGCAGGAGGTTCATGCGATCGCGTTCGTCGGGCACGTAGTCGCTCGGCAAGAACGCGGTGAGGCCGAGCTCGACTTCGATCTCCCCCGGCTCCTCGCTCACCTTGCGTCCGCGCGCCTGCTCCACGGCGCTCTTGAGCAGTCGGCAGTAGACGTCGTACCCGACGGCCATGACGTGGCCCGACTGCTCCGAGCCGAGCAGGTTCCCCGCGCCGCGCAGCTCGAGGTCGCGCAGCGCGATCGGCATGCCGCCGCCGAGACTCCGGAACTCCTCGATCGCCTTGAGCCGGCGCTTGCTGTGGTCGCTGAGCGGCTTGCCCGGGTCGGTGAGGAAGTACGCGTAGGCCTGCGTGTTCTCGCGCCCGACGCGGCCGCGCAGCTGGTGCATGTCGGCGAGGCCGTAGCGCTCGGCGTCCGTGACGATCAGCGTGTTCGCGCGCGGGATGTCGACGCCCGACTCCACGATCGTGGTGCAGACGAGGACGTTGCGCTCGCCCTTCGTGAACGCGTCGATGACGTCGCGCAGCTCCGTGCCGGGCATCTGCCCGTGGCCGATCGCCACCTTCGCCGTCGGCACGAGCTTCTCGATCCGACCCGCGATCCGGTCGAGCCCTGCCACGCGGTTGTGCAGCACGTACACCTGTCCGCCACGGTTGATCTCGTGCAGGATCGCCTTGCGCAGCACTTGGTCGTCGTCGTAGGCCACCTTCGTGATCACGGTGCGACGCCCGGGCGGCGGCGTGTTCAACGACGAGATGTCGCGCAGCCCCGACATCGCCATGTGCAGCGTGCGCGGGATCGGCGTCGCCGACAGCGTCAACACATCGACGCTCGCGCGCAGCTGCTTCAAGCGCTCCTTGTGCGTGACACCGAAGCGCTGCTCCTCGTCGACGATGACGAGGCCGAGGTCCATGAACTTGACGTCCTTGCTGAGCAGCCGGTGCGTGCCGATGACGATGTCGACCTTGCCGTTCACGAGATCGGCGAGCACTTCCTTGCGCTCTTTCGTCGTGCGGAAGCGCGAGAGGACCTCGAGCCGCACGGGCTCCTCGGCCATGCGCCGACTGAACGTCTCGAAGTGCTGCTCGGCGAGGATCGTCGTGGGGACGAGCACGGCGCACTGGCGCCCGCCGAGCACGCACTTGTACGCCGCGCGCACGGCCACTTCGGTCTTGCCGAAGCCGACGTCGCCGATGAGCAGGCGGTCCATGGTCTTCGGAGACTCGAGGTCGCCGTTGATCTCGCGCCAGCTCTGCTCCTGGTCGGGCGTGTCCTCGTAGGGGAAGGTTCGTTCGAAACGCACCTGGAGCTCGTCGGCCATCGGGTGCTCGACGCCGTCGGCGGCCGCACGCTTCGCCTGCGTCTCGAGCAGCTGCGAGGCCAGGTCCGCGACGGCCTTGGCGACCTTGCTCTTCTTGCGGCTCCAGCTCTTGCCGCCGATCTTGTCGAGCTTGGGTGACGAACCCTCGGCGCCGATGAAGCGCTCGACGAGGTCGATGCGGCTGGCCGGCACGAAGACCTTCGTCTCCTCGGCGAACTCGAGCTGGAGGAAGTCCTCCTCGCCCTGCTCGCGCTCGAGGCGCGTCATGCCGCGGAAGATCGCGACGCCGTGCGTGAGGTGCACGACGGTGTCGCCGGGATGGAGTTCGTCGATGCTCCCCAGCGCGCGGCTCGCGACGACGCGGCGCGCGCGCGTGCGGCGCGTGGCGCGACGGCCGATGAGCTCGTGGTGATGGATGAGCACCGGGCCGTCCGGCAGCGCGAACCCGGCCGACGCGCGACCGACGGCGTACATGAGCAGCGGCCCTTCGATGCCGCGGCCGGTGAGCATCTCGGCGAGGCGCTCGTTCTCGGCCTCGCTGTCGCTGAGCACGACGACGCGGCGGTTGGCGTCGATCCAATCACCCAGCACGTCGTCGAGCGGTCGGCGATCCTCGCCCACCGACGTGATCGCGATGTCGTCCGCGCCACCCGAGAGCGAATGCATCGTGACGCCCGGACCCTCGGCGAGACGCCCGAGCGCCCACTCGATCTTGCTCGGCGCGATGTCGCGCTCGAACGCCACTTCGGAGAGTCGGTCGCGGATGCGCGGCGGGTCGAGGATGTCGACGTGACGCTCGGTGCCGATGACGTCGAACAGCGTGCGCGATCCTTCGGGCTTGCCGTCGCCGAGCTGCAGCGTGATGCCGTCGAGGACATCGACCGAACGTTGCGTCTCGACGGAGAAGCGCCGCAGATCCTCGACCTCGTCGTCGAAGACCTCGATGCGCACGGGCGAGGTGTCGACCCAACTGTAGATGTCGAGGATGTCGCCGCGCAGTGAGTACTCGCCCGGCGCGGCCACCATCGTCTCGCGCGTGTACCCCGCGAGGCCGAGTCGCTCGATGAGTCGTTCGCGATCGAAGTGCGCGCCGCGCGTGATCGGGAAGGCGGCACCCTCGGGGGCCGGCAGATCTTCGAAGACGACGGGGGCGGGGACGACGAGGACGCCGGGGCCTGGCTCGTCGAGGAACGCGATGGCGACGAGTCGCTCGGAGCGGTTCGCCTTCGATTCGGGACCGAGGATCGACCCGTCGTCTTCCACCGGCAACACGGCCGCCGGGAGGTCGCCGTGCAGTGTTTGGAGGTCGAGCAGGAGAGCGTCGGCGGTTTCGGCTGTCGGCGCGACGACGACACAGCGTTGGCCGCGTGCTCGCGCGAAGAGGCCGGCTGCGAGTGCTGACGAGGACGCCCAGAGCCCGCCGACCTCGTGGCGTTGGTCGAGGTCGCCGAGGACGTGTCGGATCGGACCGGTGGCTCGGAGCGCGGCGCGCAGCGGTTCGAGAGCGGCGTGGAGCGTGTCGGTCACAGCGGGTCCGGAGCGGCGGGAGGCCCCGAAACATAGCAGCTCGGAGCGTGTGCGGTGGTGTCGGCCGCCGATGGCGCCGTCTGGCCGCGTCGTGCGGGCGTGTTCATGGAGGACGGCAACGCCGTGTCGATCGAACTCGTGCCCTGAGGCGAAGGCGGCGTCACCCGAACAGCGATCCCTGACTCGTGTCGCCGACGCGGGTGGGGATCGCGGCGTCGATGCCTGCGTGATGCTTCAGCGCCGCGGCGAAGATCTCGGCGAACTCGACGTTGAGGGGCTCGACGTCGTCGGGCTGATGCAGGAAGACGTAGGCCTCGTGGAGCCCAGCGTCGAACCACGCGGCGAGGCGTCGGGCCCAATCGTCGGCGCGTTCGGTGTCGGTGGCGTGCAGGCCGTTGCCCACGAGGCGCAGCATCGCGACCGGCGCGGTGAGTCGTTGGTGCAGGACGTCGCGCCGCCCGGCGACGTCGGTGAGGACCGAGACGACGCCGAGGTCTTCCATGGCCGCGAAGACGTCGACGGTCTGGGCGCGCGTCGGCCCGCGGAACCAGTCGATGTGACGCAGCTCGACGGCCAGCGGTGCGAGCGGCGCGGCGTGCTCCAGGAATGCGATGAGCGTGTCGGCGTCGCGCGGGCCGAAGTCGGGGGCGAGCAGCAGCCAGTGCAAGCCGAGCTTGTCGCCGAAGACGGACGTCTGCTCGAAGAAGCGCTCCGTCGCGCTCGCGACGTCGACGAGCGCGGCCTCGTGCGAGATCGTCGCGGGTATCTTCGGGCAGAAGCGGAAGGTGTCGGGCGCGGCATCCGACCAGCGCTGCAGCGAGCCGGGCTGCACGCCGTAGTAGGTGGTGTTGAGTTCGATCGCGCGGAACTGGCGCGAGTAGTGGTGGAGCGCGTCGGCCTTCTTGGCGCCCGGCGGATAGATGAGGCCGAAGTACCCGGGGTGCGACCAGCGCGGCGTTCCGATGTGCACGGCGGGTTCGGTGCCGTGCGGACGCGGTGAGCGTGCGAGCAACGCAGCCGTGGACGCGGCGTCGGGCGGGAGCGTGAAGTCGACGTGGTCGACGGAGGCGAGCTTGCCGAACTCCATCGCGCGTCAGACCACGGCCAGCCACGCGTCTCCGCGTCGCTCGGCGCGCCCGTCCTCGACGAGCTTGTCGAGCCCGGCCCGCAGCGATTTCTCGGCGAGCGGATGCAGTTCGACGGGCGTGTCGTCGTAGACGATCGGAGTGAGCATCTCGATGTCGCGCAACTCGTCCGTGTCGAGGGCGTCGACCAGACGTTGCTCACGCTTCGCGCGATGTTCGAGATAGTGGCGGAGCAGAGCATGGCCGTCACGGTGCGCGGGGCCATGGGCGGGGTAGAGCATCTCGATCGGGACGTCGAGCATGCGGCGCAGGCTCGCGAGGTACGTGGCGAGGTGGCCCTCGGGCGGCTCGATGAGGATCGTCGACACCGTCGAGACGAGATCGCCGACGATCGCCGCGTTGTAGCGGTTCTCGGTGAAGACGAGGTGGCCGCGGTCGTGGCCTGGCGTGTGATGCGCGACGAGGTGCCAGCCCGGCGTGCCGTCCGGCGCGTCACCGAGTTCGATGCGGTCGCCGTCGGCAAGGGGCTCGCCACGGTGCCCGCCCGGCGGCAGGCGGTCGAGTGTCTCGACGTGCGCGCGCACGGGGATGCCGTAGCGTTCGCTTGTCGCCGCGACGGACCCGACGTGGTCGTGGTGGTGGTGGGTGACGAGCACGGAGTCGAGAACGACGCCGGCGGCCACGCGCCTGTCGAGTTCGTCGAACAGGCGCTGGCGTTCACTCTCGTGCGGCGTCGCGGGGTCGATGATCACCTGGCGACGGTGACCGACGACGTAGCAGTTCGTGGTCGTCGCGGGCGGAAGCGTCGGCGTGTCGAGCGGCGCCATGAGCACGCCGGGCGAGTTGCGGACCTCGTGGAGCCGCCCGGCTTCGAGTTCGACGCAGCGCGATCCGGCGAGGGCGAGGCCATCGTCGAGCGTGTTGCCCTGTTCGAGCATCGAGAGGAAGAACAGGGCGGGCGGGACGATCAGTCGCTCGCCGCGCGTCCATTCGGCGAGCAGGTCGGCGGCGCGTGCGAAGACGCCATCGACGAGCTCGCCGGGGATGATCGTCGGCGCCTCGCCGGGCGGGAGCGCCGCGTGGACGAAGCACGTGCGGTAGAGCGTCGGCGCGAAGGGCGGGGTCGTGATGCGGGCGAAGGGCGCGACGGCGTCGAGCGCGCCGGGATGGGCGTCGAGCAGCGTGCGCCAACGTTGAAGCGTGTCCGCGTCGGCACCACGACGCCCGGCGTCGTCGCCGATCAGGCCCTGACGCAGCGACTCGGCTTCGTGTACGGGCAGGGCGCGCCGCAGCTCGCTCGGCAACACACCCGTCTCCTCGAACAGCTCGCGCACGGCGCAGCGTCGATGGCTGACTTCGTCGTCGCGCGACGCCTCGCCGTCAGCCAGGTCGACGGCGTCGATGACGCCACCGGTGAAGGCCCAATAGCCACCGAAGAAACGCAGCGCGTCGGCGCGGCGGGCGATGAAGACCTCGAGCCCGCGCGGGGTGTCGCGCGTGAGCAGGACGGCGGTGGCGATGCGAGTGCGGACCATGGTGGCGAAAGCATACCAGCGCGTCATCGAACTGCTCGGACCGAGGCTCGCCGCGCCCCGGCGGCCCTCTTCGCGCATGTTGTCGCGCGGGATCGCCAGGTCAAGAGCTACACTCGTGTCCGATGAGCGGACGCCAGGAATCGCAGCGATCCACGCAGCAAGCGCGGCACCGACGGGCCGGGGGTGGCCCTCGAGCGGGCAGGCGCCTTGCGCGTTCGAAGGCCGGGGCGGCTGCCGATCCCGATTGGGCGCAGCTCCCCGACGATGAACTTCTCGATCTGCACATGCGCGACCTCGGGTTGACGCTCCCGGGCACGTGGCTCGATGACGTCGTCGAGCGTCTCCATCGCGATCTCGAGCGCCGCGGCCTCAACTTCCGCCCGCATGTCTGGCTCTCGTCGGAGTGGTTCTCGCCGTCGGACGTGCCCGGCATCGCGGTGCCGTTCTACCTCGCGCATCCGCGGCTCATCCGGCTCGAGCGCGCGATGATGCGCGAGGTCGAGGGCGGGCGCCCCGAAGACTGCATCCGCTTCCTGCGTCACGAGTGCGGGCACGCGATCGACACGGCTTTCCGTCTCAGTCGTCGACGCCGCTGGCGCGAGTTGTTCGGGAAGTCGTCCACGCCCTATCCGGACGCCTATCGCCCGAACCCGTCGAGCCGCAAGTTCGTGCAGCACCTGCGTCTCTACTACGCCCAGAGTCACCCCGACGAAGACTTCGCCGAGACGTTCGCCGTGTGGCTCCAACCGCGGACGCGCTGGCGCAAACGCTACGACGGCTGGCCGGCGCTCAAGAAGCTCGAGTACGTCGACGAGGTGATGGACGAACTCGCGGATCAGACGGCGCCGGTGCGCAGTCGCAAGCATGTCGAGCCCCTGAGGCAGCTCGACGTCACGCTGCGTGAACACTACGAGGAGAAGCGCGGCCGCTATTCCGTACCGGATGTCGACATCTACGACGCCGATCTCCGCCAGCTCTTCCCCGACAGCAAGGCGCGCACGAAAGCATCGGCGTTCCTGCGAAAGAACCGGCGCGACATCCGACGCATGGTGTCGCGTTGGACGGGCGAGTCGCAGTTCACGCTCGATCAGGTGCTCGACGAGATGATCGAGCGCACGCGCGAACTCGACCTCCGCGTCACGGGGGACGACGGATCGATCCTCTCGAGCTTCACCGTCCTGCTCACGGCGCGCACGATGCGCTACCACTACAGTCCGCACTATTGGGTCGCGATGTGAAAAGCCGCCGCGTGCTGCTCCTCTGTCATCCCGACTTCATACCTCCCGAGAGCAAGGGCGGATTCAGCGAAGAAGACGTCAACGTCTGGAAGACGGAGTACGACGTGGCGTCGACGTTGCGTGGCCTCGGGCACGAGGTGCGGCCGCTCGGCGTCGTCGACGAACTGACGCCGATCCGTCGGGCCGTCGAAGAGTTCAAGCCGCACATCGTCTTCAACTTGCTCGAGGAGTTCGCCGGTCTGCCCGAGCTCGATCAGCACGTCGTCTCGTATCTCGAACTGCTCGGTGTGAAGTACACGGGCTGCAATCCGGGCGGACTCGTCCTGGCGCGCGGAAAGGGCATCGCCAAGAAGCTACTCACGTATCACCGCATCGCGACGCCCGCCTTCGCAGTCTTCCCGCGCAATCGCCGCGTGCGACGCCCGCGGGCGCTGAAGCTCCCGTTGATCGTGAAGAGTCTCGTCGAGGAATCGTCGATGGGGATCTCCCAGGCCTCGATCGTCGACAGCGACGAGAAGCTGGAACAGCGCGTGAAGTTCGTCCACGAGAGCATCGGCACGGACGCGATCGTCGAGGAGTACATCGAGGGTCGCGAGCTGTATGTGGGGATCTTCGGGAACAAGCGCACCACGGTGTTGCCGACCTGGGAGCTGGTCTTCGAGAACCTCCCGGCCGGCTCCGCAGCGATCGCCACCGAGAAGGTGAAGCACGACATCGCGGCGCAGAAGCGGTGGGGCATCTTCCACGTCGCGGCCGAACTCGACGAACCTCAGGAGGCGGCGGTCCAGCGCACGACCAAGCGCATCTACCGCATCTTGCAGCTCGATGGCTACGCACGCATCGACTACCGGCTCACGCCCGACGGCCAGCTCTACTTTCTCGAGGCGAACCCGAATCCCGAGATCGCGGCGAGCGAGGAGCTCGCGTCGTCGGCCAACGCGGCGGGGATGAGCTACCCGCAGTTGCTCGAGAAGATCGTTCGCCTCGGGCTCCGACGCGGGGCCTGAGCCGCGGGCAGTCTGCGCGACTCCTCGGGTTCGCGCGCGCTTCGGTGACCAACCGCGAGCCGCTCGACACGCACCGGTCAGCCGAAGCAGTTCTGCGACATGCTGGCCGGCGAGTATGCTCTGCGGATCCTCTCCACGGAGCCCGCGATGATTTCCGTTCGTATCGCCGCCGCCCTCGCGGCTTGTCTGATCGTTCCCGCCCCGCAAGACGTGCCTGTCGGCTACGACGACACACCGATGCTGCCGAACTCGCAGTGGCGCGTGCACGATGGCAGTCGCCCGCAGCCCACGATCGTCACGCCCGGGGCCGTCAACACGGCCCCGCCGTCCGATGCGATCGTGCTCTTCGGTGGAGACGTCGAGGATCTCGACAACTGGGCCGGTGGTCCCTGGTCGGTGGTCGAGGGCACGATGGAGGTGAACGGCAAGGGCACGATCGAGACGAAGGAGGCGTTCGGGGACATCCAGCTGCACCTCGAGTTCTCGACGGCGCCGGGTGAGCAGGCGACCTCGCAGGGACGCAGCAACAGCGGCGTCTTCTTCCAGCGGATCTACGAGGTCCAGATCCTCGACAGCTACCGCAACAAGACGTACCCCGACGGTCAGGCCGCCGCGCTCTACGGTCAGCAGCCGCCCATGGTGAACGCGAGTCGCCGCCCGGGCGATTGGCAGACGTACGACATCATCTTCCGTGCGCCGCGCTTCGGCGCCGACGGCAAGGTCGCCGAGCAGGCGCAGGTTACGGTGATCCACAACGGCGTCGTCGTCCACCACGCCCAGAAGCTGCTCGGCAAGACGGCCCATCGCACGGTGGCGTCGTACGGCGAGGCGCACGGGCCGGCACCATTGGCGCTGCAAGACCACGGTAATCCGGTGCGCTTCCGCAACATCTGGGTGCGCCCGCTCGACCTCTGATCGGCGTGTCGAGCAACGAGTCGAACCATCCCGCGGAGCTCGGCCCGACGGCCGTGACGGCCCGGATCCGAGCGCTGCTGGACGAGGCGGGGGTGACGTACCGTTACGTCGAGCACGAGCCGACGCGCACGTGTGAGGCCTCGGCGGAGGCGCGCGGTGAGACGACGAGCGTCGGCGGCAAGGCGATCGTGCTGAAGGTCGGTGACGTCTTCCGGCTGTGTGTCCTGCGCGCCGCGCAGCAGATCAACTCGAACCGCGTGCGGCGTCACTTCAAGGTGAGCCGCGCGCGCTTCGCCACGCGTGATGAACTCGCCGAGCTCACGGGGCTCGTGCCGGGTTCGGTGCCGCCCTTCGGCGAACCGATCCTGCCGCTGCCCAACACGCTCGATCGCGGGTTCCTCGACAACGACCGCATCGCGTTCAATGCGGGGTCGCTGCGCTGTTCGATCGTCATGCCGCTCGATCGCTACCTCGAGCTCGCCGAGCCCGAGATCTTCGACTACGCCAAGGGCGATTAGAACCGGGTTGCTCACGGACGATCGATTGCGTCCACGTTCGAGCTATCGGGACTGCCGCGCAGGATGATCCACGTCCTCGTGACGATCCTCGTGAGAGTTCAGGGCGCGCCGAGCGGCGTCGTCATGCGCTCCTTGATGTCGTACTCGGCGGGGTCGAAGCGTGAGCCTGTCCCGCGCCAGTGCAGCGCGCCGGAGTGGAGCGCGGGGCGCTTGGCCTCCGTGTCGTCGATCCAAGCCCGCAGCGCGATGTGCATGACGGGGAACGCGAGCTCTGCCCACGGGATGGCGTCCGGTGTGACGAGCGCGACCTCGAGGCTCTCGGGGCCGGCTGCGAACGTCGGTTCGCCGATGAAGCGCGCGAGGAAGAGCGCGTAGTTCTGGCCGATGTGAGGCAGATCGAAGAGTGCGAACGGCGCTGTCATCTCGACGTGGGCGCAGGCCTCCTCGCGCGTTTCGCGTGCGGCGCCGGCGGCGAGGCTCTCGCCGATCTCGAGGAAGCCGGCGGGCAGCGTCCATCCGCCGAGCGCCGGCTCGATGGCGCGCTTGCAGAGCAGTACCGATCCCTCGTGCTCCACGATGCAGCCGACGACCGTCTTCGGATTCAGGTAGTGCACGGTGTCGCACGCCGTGCAGACGTGACGCAGTCGGTCGTCACCAGCGGGGATCGCTTGTTCGACGGGCGCGCCGCATTCCGAGCAGAAGTTCATCGCGTACAGCCCTCGTCAGTAGCTACCGAACAGCGTCTGGATCGCCGCCGCGTCGCGTGTGCGCGTGAGCGCCAGCTTCAGGAGGATGCGTGCCTTCTGCGGGCTCAAGCCGACCGAGGCGACGAAGCCGAGTGCGTCGTCGTCGATCTCCACGTTGCGTAGCACGGCGCCGCCTTCCGTGCGCGTCGACCGCACGACGATCGCGCCTTGTTCGGCCGCCAGAGCAAGCGCATCACGGGCAGCGGTCATCATGTTCCCGTTGCCGACACCGGCGATGACGATCCCTTCGGCGCCGAGCTTGATCGCGGCGTCGACGAGGTCGCCGCGCATGTTGGCGTGGGCGAAGAGGACGTCGACACGCGGCATGGGGTCGGGGAGCGCACCGGCGAAGGTGCTGCGGTGCGTGTGCAGGTGGCCGGGGCGTCGGAAGAAGCGGATGTCGCCGTGATGGATTGCGCCCATCGGCCCGCGGTTCACCGACTCGAAGGTTTGCACGGACAAGGTGTGCGTCTTCATGACGTCGCGCGCGGCGTGGATCACGTCGTTCATGACGATGAGGACGCCACGATCGCGCGCCTCGGCATGCGTGGCGACGGCGACCGCGTGATAGAGGTTGAGCGGTCCGTCGGCGGACAGTCCTGTGGCGGGGCGCATCGCGCCTGTCAGCACGACAGGCTTGTCGCTCGCGACGACGAGGTTCAGGAAGTACGCCGTTTCCTCCATCGTGTCGGTGCCGTGGGTGATCACGATGCCATCGATGTCGTCCATCGTGATCAGCGTGTTCACGCGCGCAGCGATACGCAGCCAAAGCGCGTCGTGCATGTCCTGACTGCCGATACTCGCGATCTGCTCGCCGTGGACCTCGGCGAGCTCTGACAGCTGCGGGATCGCCTCGAGCAGCGAGCCGATAGGCAGTGATCCCGCACGGTAGCTCGGATCCGAAGCGTGCGCGCTCTCGCCGGCGATCGTGCCTCCCGTGGCGAGAACGACGACACGAGGGCGTGACGACGACGCGGACGGCATGGCGGAGACTCGGAGAGGAGAGATCACGAATAGATCGGCCCACAACGGGCCCGAGCTTGGGCCTTTCGTGCGGTGCAGGGAGGCGCGTGGCACTATAGCAACGCGTCGACGATGTTCTCGCACCGTGCAGGAACACGCGTCGTCACCATCGCTTCGGAGAGCGTGATGGCCGACAAACTTGCGTTCGTGACGGGCACGAGTCGAGGGCTCGGTCGTGCCGTGGCTCAGAGTTTGCTCGAGCACGGATGGCGCGTGCGTGGCTGCGCGCGCGAGTCCGCGAGCGATGAGCTGATGGAGCACGAGCGCTATGCCCATCAGCGGGTCGACCTCGCAGACGCCCGGGCCGTCGAGCGCTGGTGCTCGAGCTGGGCGGGCGAGCTCGGGTTCGCGCACGTCGCGCTCGTCAACAACGCCGGGTCGATCGAACCGATGGGCTCGCTGACGGCGGCGACGGCTTCGGCCTTGGCGGACGCCTTGGCTCTCAACGTCGCGGCGCCGATGGCGTTGATGGGACAGCTCGTGCGCCACGCTCCGCGCGCAGCGCGCGTGCGTATCGTCAACGTATCGTCGGGCGCGGCCGGCAAGGCCGTTCCCGGGTGGGCGGCCTACTGCGCGGCCAAGGCGGCGCTTGCCATGGCGTCGGAGGCTTTCGCTCTCGAACTCGCCGAACTCGACGAACATCGCGACCGCGACGTCGCGGTGTGCTCGTTCGCGCCGAGCGTCGTCGCCACGGCCATGCAGGAGGCGATCCGCGCGCAGTCGCGCGAACAGTTCCCGCAGGTCGAGCGCTTCGTGTCTTTGCACGACAACGGCCGGCTGCTCGCTCCCGAGCAACCGGCCGCCGCACTGATCGAGTGGATCGAGACGTCGAAGCAAGGACGCTTCGACGTGATTCGCTACGCGCCCTGAACGAGGTCAGCTCCCCTTACTTGTAGACCTCGTGACATGCCGTGCACGTGGCGTCGAGCTTGCGGTACGCGGCCTCGACTCGGGCCTCGTCGATCGAGTCGCGCTTCTTGACCGCGTCCGCCAGCTCGAGCGCCGTGTCGCGCAGCTCGCCTGCCCAGTTGCGGTAGTCGTCGCGGCGACCCCAGTACGTGTTGATGTTCGCGAGCTCGGCGAGCAGTTCGGCGTTGATCTGGAGCGTGCGCGGACGGCGGCGGTTCTCCTTGTCCGGCAAGGCCTCACGGATCCCGCCGAAGGCCATGCCATGTCCCGTCATCAGCGCATCGAGCGACCCGACGGGCGAGTATGCGGGTGCTGGCGGGGCCGCGGGGGCCTCTTCGTCGTCAGGCGTGATCCAAGCCGCACCGGCGGTGAGTGTGAGGGCGAGCGCGGCGGCGAGAATCTTGTTCATGGATGGGGTCCGAGATCGGAGGGGAGTGGCGATTGTCGGTATCGAGGGGTGCTTCGCCAAGCAGCAAGCGGCGGAGGGCGCCGCGAGCGAACGCATACGCGCTGATCGCTACACTCCGATGGACACCTCCTCTGTGTTTGACCTTTCATGGCACGACTTCGATTCCTGAACGCCGGCGAGAGCCACGGACCGGCTCTCGATGTGATCGTCGAGGGACTCCCTGCGGGGCTCGTGATCGACCACGAGGCACTTGTCGCGGACCTCGAGCGACGTCAGCGGGCCTTCGGTGCCGGAGGGCGCATGAAGATCGAACGCGACCGGGCCGAGATCAGCAGCGGTGTGATTGCGGGTCGGACGACGGGCGCGCCCATCGCGATGCGCATCGTGAATCGCGACTGGGAGAACTGGCGCGACAAGACGATCGAACCGATGACGACGCCGCGCCCGGGGCACGCAGATCTCACGGGGGCCGTGAAGTACGGCTATGACGACCTGCGCTTGAGCCTCGAGCGTGCGAGTGCGCGCGAGACGGCCACGCGCGTTGCCGTCGGTGCGCTGTGCAAGCAGCTGCTCGGGATCTTCGACATCGAGGTCGGCGGGTACGTCGTCGCTCTCGGTCAGCAGACGTTCGAGTCGCCGATGTCGACGGAACGTGCGGTCTATTCCGAGCGTGCGCGTGTGGCGCGCAGCAACGATCTCTGTGTCCCCGACACGCAGGCCTACGCCCGTGCCCGCGCCGAAGTCGAAGCGGCCATCGACGCCAAGGACACGCTCGGCGGCACGTATGACGTGTTCGCCGTCGGCCTGCCCGTCGGACTCGGCAGCCACGTGCACTGGGATCGCAAACTCGACGGTCGCCTCGCCCAAGCGCTCGTCTCGATCCAGGCGATGAAGGGCGTGACGTTCGGCCCGGCCTTCGAGAACGCTGCGCTGCGCGGCACGCAGGTGCACGACGAGTTCGTCCGCGCTGACGACGGCGCGATCCGTCGCACGAGCAATCGCGCCGGCGGGCTCGAGGGCGGTATGACGACGGGCGAACCGCTCGTCGCGCGCGTTGCGATGAAGCCGATCGCAACGACGCTCAACCCGCTCATGAGCGTCGACCTCGTGACGGGTGAAGCGCGTCCGACGACGTACGAGCGCAGCGACATCTCGGCCGTCCCGCGCGCCGTGCCGATCGGCGAGGCGATGATGGCGTTCGTGCTCGCCGACGCGCTGCTCGAGAAGCTCGGTGGTGATTCCATCGACGAGTTGCGTTCGCGTTTCGACACGCTCCGCCGCAGTCACCTCGACGACCTCGAGATGCACGGCAAGCGTTGGCGCTTCGACGGCGGCGAGGTGACCTGAGTGACGTCCGAACCGTCACCCCACGCGTGGCGCGAGCTGGCCCGCGAGACCGTCGCCGAGAACCCGTGGTTCGGTGTGCACCGCAGCGACGTCGAGCTGCCGAGCGGCAAGCGCCTCGTCTACAACACGATCCACTACCGCAAGATCGGCGTCGGTGCCGTACCGCGACGCCGCGGTGAAATCGCGTTGATCCGCCAGTACCGCAACACCGTTCAGAGCGAAGTGTGGGGGATTCCGTCGGGCAGCGCCGAGCCGGACGAAGATCCTGGAGCGGCCGCCGCGCGCGAAATGCTCGAGGAAACGGGCTACCGCGCGGGCGCCGTGCGACGCCTCGTTCGCTATCACCCGTCGTACGGCGTCGGCGACGAGATCTTCGACATCTACGAGGCCGACGTGACGAATGATGCACCCGTCGCCTTCGACGCCGACGAAGTGATCGAGGTGCGCTGGTTCAGCGAACAGCAGGTCGCGGCGATGATCCTCGGCGGCGAGATGATCGACGGTCTGTCGCTGACGCCGCTGCTGCTGCTCTGTGCGCGCGAGGGCTGGGCGAGCTGAGCGTTTCCGCACCTTGATTCACGGACGATCTGCTGGCTCGCCCCGGAGCAGCGCGTCACTTGCCCGCGGCGCTCTTCGCTGCAACCGTCAGCGCCGTCCAGCCGAGGCCATCTGGTTCGCGGCCCGTGGGAAGGCGCGCCGTGATCTTCAGCGTGGCGAGGTCGATGACCGTGACCATGTCGGCCAGTGTGTTGGCGACGTAGGCGCGCGTGCCGTCGGGGTGCACGAGCAGGCCGATCGGCACCGGCGTGTCTTCGAAGGCCTTCGCAAAGAGGCGACCGTCGAGGTTCTCGGCCTTGTCGACTTTCATCGCGACCTTGCCGAGGTGCTTGCGCGCTGCGACGTCGAAGATCGCGACGTCGCCGGACGCCGCATTGCTGACGAGCGCCCTTGTGCCGTCGGGCGTGAAGGCGACGCGGATCGGGAACCGCCCGCCGCAGGCCAGCGTGTCGACGACCTCGAGCGACTTCGTGTCGATGACCGACAGCGAGTTCGCCGCGCGGTTCGTCGTCCAGACGAAGCGCCCGTCGGGCGTGATCGCCATGCCTTCGCAGCCCGCCGCCGTCACGATCGTCGCCATGCGCTTGCCGGCAGTGAGGTCGAGCACGCTCACGGAGCCGGAGACGATGTTCGCGACGAAGGCGCGTTTGCCATCGGGCGTGACGGCGACCATGTGCGACGTCGCCTGGTCGGTGTCGATCGTGGAGAGCACGTCGCCCTCATCAACATCGACGACAAGACAGGCCTGGCTGTCCTCGACGGTGACGAGCACGCGCGTCCGTGCGTCGAGGAAGACGATGCCGTGCGGGCGCCGGTGCTCGTCGAGGTCGATCGTCCGCTCGACTTCGAGCGCGACGAGGTCGATCACCGTCAGCGAGTTGCCGGGCTTGTTGCCTCCGTAGTTCGACACGACGGCGCGCTTGCCGTCGCCCGAGATGGCGATCTCGTGCGGGCCGATGCCCGTCGCGATCGTGGCCCGCAGCGTGCCGTCGCCGAGGTCGACGATCGACGCCGTTGCTTCGGACTTGTTCAACACGACGAGCGACCCGTCGGCGGCCCATGCGTTCGCTGCGGCGAACAGGAGAGCCGTGGCGATGGTGAGGGCGAGGGGCTTCGATTTCATGCGGGGGTCACCGGGGTGGGGCGTGGCGCCGTCTCGTTGCGAGCCGAAGGGTAGGTCAAGATGGCGGTGTGGAGGTGTCGATGACTCGAATGGAGTCGCGTGATCTCGATGCGAAGACTCGACAAGTCGGCCCGCTCGTGCCATGAATGGTGCTCGATGGGTTTCAGTAAGACCAATGTCGATTCGCACGCGCGACGGGAGTCGAGCGTGGATGTCTGCGTCCTGAGCTGTCGGGTGCTGGTGTTGAACGCGTCGTGGACGGCCATCACCACCACGACCGTGCGACATGCCATCAGCCTCGCATGCACAGGCGCGGCGCGCATCATCGAGCCCGAGTCCTACACGGTGCACGCCTTCGACGAATGGGCGGCTCAGCCGCACTCGGACGACGAAGCCGTCATCCACACGGTGTCGATGCGGATCCGCGCGCCCCAGGTCGTGCTCCTCTCGCAGTATGGCGGGCTTCCGGTGCGTTCGGTCGCCTTCTCGCGCCGCAATCTCCTGCGGCGAGACGAGGGGATGTGCCAGTACTGCGGCAAGCGACCGGATGTCCGCGAGCTCACGATCGACCACATCGTGCCCCGGTCGCGCGGTGGGGACACGTCGTGGCAGAACTGCGTGATCGCGTGCGTGACGTGCAACCGGCGCAAGGGCAATCGTGCGCCCGAGGACGTCGGGCTGTCGCTGCGCAGCTCACCGGGTGAGCCCGACTGGGCCCCGGCCCTCGACGCACCGCCGCAACGCCTGCGCGATGTCTGGCGCCGCTTCGTGAACAAGCAGCACTGGGCTCGACTCTTCGATCTCGACGAGACGGCCGCCTGACCTGAGGCGCCTGACTTGGGCGTCGCGCGGTTACGATCGTGGGCCCTTCCCGTGGACCCGCGCACGATGACGCTCAAGACAACATCCGGACGTCCCGTCCGCCTTCCTGGTGTCGTGCTCACGGACCACCGCTTCACGCTGCCCGTCGATCACGACGCACCCGATGGCGCCACCCTTTCGGTGTTCGCGCGTGAAGCTGTCGCCCCGCGCCGTCGACACGACGACTTGCCCTGGCTCGTCTTCCTGCAGGGCGGGCCCGGCTTTGGTGCGCCGCGTCCGACGGGCGCGAGTGGTTGGATCGAGCGCGCGCTTGCCGATCACCGCGTGCTCCTTCTCGACCAACGTGGCACGGGCCTCAGCACGCCGATCACGCCACGCTGGCTCGAGCGCTTTGCGACACCTGCCGACCAGGCGCGCGCCATCGGCTGCTTCCGCGCCGACTCGATCATGCGCGACGTCGCGGCGATCCGTGAGCACCTCGTCGGTGATGGGCGCTTCGGTCTGCTCGGTCAGAGCTTCGGCGGGTTCTGCGGCGTGCACGCGCTCAGCGTCATGCCCGAGCAGCTCGACAAGGTCATCTTCACGGGCGGACTCCCGCCGCTCACGGCGTCGGCCGACGAGGTCTACCGCGCGACGTATCGCCGCGTGCTCGACAAGAACGCCGCCTACTTCGCGCGCTACCCCGACGACGTCGACAGCGCGCGCCGCGTTGCCACGATGCTCGCCGACGGTGACGTGCGTCTTCCGAACGGCGATCGCCTCACCGTGCGACGTTTCCAGCAGCTCGGCCTCGCGCTCGGAGCCAGCGACGGCTTCGAAGAGCTGCACTACCTCCTCGAACTCGCGCACGTCGACGGCGAGGACACGCTCAGCGCCGCGTTCCTGCACGGCGTCCAGTCGGCGCAGACCTTCGAGCAGAACCCGATCTTCGCGTTCCTCCACGAGGCCATCTACGCCCAGGGCGAGGCCACGCGCTGGTCGGCCGAACGTGTCCGCGCCGAGTTCCCCGAGTTCGACATCGGACCCGACGATCCCGTCGTCTTCACGGGCGAGATGATCTACCCGTGGATGTTCGAGGAGTACGCGGGGCTGCGGCCCTTCTCGGCCGCCGCCGAGCTGCTCGCCATGCGCGCCGACTGGCCGAAGCTCTACGACACCGACGTGCTCGCGCGCAACGAGGTCCCGGCGGCAGCAGCTGTCTACACGCACGACATGTACGTCGAACGGGCCTTCTCGGAGCAGACGGCCGGTGCGATCGCCGGGCTCGAGATGTGGATGACGAACGAATACGAGCACAACGGTCTGCGCGCCGACGGGGCGCGTGTCCTCGGTCGACTGCTCGACATGATCGCCTGAGCTGCGCGCCTCGGGTTCGAGACGCTGCTACTCGAAGATGAGAGCCACGCCGAACTTGCTGGCCATCACCGTCGTGCCGTCCGCCGCGTCGACGAAGTCCTGCTTCAGGTTGCCGCTCCCCTTCATGCGCGAGATGAAGGTGTCGTCGCCGCTGACGACGAGGCCGCGGTCGCACTTCGACACCTTGTTCGCGATGAGCATCGAGTTCGAGGTCCCGTCGGTGATGACCATCGCATCACCGAGTGCCTTCGAGACGGCATTGCGTTCGACGATGTGGAGTCCGACGCCTGCGAGAACGATCCCGTTGCGCGCCACTCCGACGACGTTGTTGCCCGTGAGTGTCGTGCCGGACGCGTCGACGCGGATCCCGTCGAGCAACCCGCCGATCACGGCGTTGAAGGTGAACGCGTTGCCGAGCGCGAGTGCGTCGACGTAGATCCCGAACGACGTCGCGTTGTCGATGCGGTTGCGCGTGACCACGTTGCCCGTTCCGCGCACGTCGATGCCGCGGTTGCCCGCATCGGTGATGCGCGACTTCTCGACGAGGTTGTTGTTCCCGTCGACGCGGATGCCGCTCACGAGAGCGATGTCGACGCGGTTGCCGACGAGCCGACAATGAGATGCCGTGCGGAGGTTGATGCCATGGCGCGTCGCGGCGCGCACCGTGTTGCGGTCGAAGGTGATGCCGCGTGCGTCGTCGACGACGATGCCGTCGGTGATCCCGCCGGTGCCGAGGACGTCGTTGCGCGCGATGAGTCCGTACGTCTCGCTGCCGTCGATCGCCATGCCGTCGGTGCCCGAGGCGATGAACTCGCAGCGCTGGACGATCAGATCCGGTGAGTCGTGCACGCGCAGCCCGGCGCCGCCGGTGAGGGTCGTGGCGCACTTCTCGATCACCGTGCCGACGCTGTCCGTCACGGAGATCCCGTCGCCCGTCGGCTGGGTCACGAGCATGCCGCTCACGGAGACGTCGGTGCAGTTCGTCAGCGAGATCGCGTCACCGACCGCGCCGAGGATGATCGGCGAGCCCTGACCGATGATGCTGACGTCCGTCACGTCGCTGAGTGCGACGGCGTCGTGGACACCGCCGACGACCATGATGATGACGGGCGACTCGGCTGTGGCGTCCACGGCGTCCTGGATCGTGTCGTGCGTCCCTGGGACGACGTAGGTCAGCTGGGCTGCAGCGGCACGCGGGAGCGCGAGGGCGGCGAGCATGGCCAGGATCGGGACGAGGCGCGAGTTGCGGGGCAGACGCGTGGCTGACATGGGTGGTGGGGTTCTGGGTTGAGGGACCGGATCTGTCGCCCTTATCGGGTTGGCGGGAGGGGTGCATTGAGCGCCCGGCCGTTCTTCGGCGCGTCGCCGGCAGGTCGGGGGCGAGGAACACCTCGCGGTCGGCCCGTGAGAACCGGCCGTCGCAGAGGCGGAGGGGAGCTGAAATCACCGATTCATCTGCGTTCTGACGCCTCGATCTTGGCGCTCGAACCTGCCCATCGAGCGCGGCGACTTTTCGGGCGACCGGCTCGGCCGGACGCGCTCGGTTGCGGTGGCGTGGCGAAACGCTAGTTTCGGGGGCCTCCCGACGTTTTCGACACGAGATCGAGGTCCCGATGAAGTCCGCATTGACGTTCCTTCTGGCTCTGACACTGGTCGGCGCACCTGCCGCCCAGGACTCCAAGCCCCACGACGGTGACCACGGCCAGGAGCACGGTGATTACGATCCGTCAAAGCACGGTGACGGTGACCACTCCGACTACGATCCCTCGAAGCACGCCGGTTACGACCCGTCGAAGCATGGCCAGGCGCACGACGCCGGCGGCCCGCCGAAGCACTGGAGCGAGTCCGAGGCCAGTCGCCTCGTCGACCACGTGCAGCTCACGTTCCGCGACGACTACTTCCGCGCGGGCGAAGGCTACTTCTCCGCCGACGGCACGCGCGTCGTCTACCAGGCGGTGCCGGCCCCGGCCGAGGGCGAGGTCGCCGATGAGTTCTACGCGATGTACGTCGCCGACGTCGTGCGCACCGACGGGCGCGTCAGCGGTCTGGCGAACCCGCGTCGCATCAGCCCGCTCGGCTCCGCGAACACCTGCGGCTGGTTCCACCCGCATGACAGCTCGATCGTCTTCTTCGCGTGCACCGTCGAGCCGCCGACGCAGGAAGAGGCGCCCGGCTACCAGCGCGGATCGGGCCGCTACAAGTGGCAGTTCCCGCCGCAGATGCGCGTGGTCAAGGTCGACCTGCGCGGCTCGGTCGGCACGGCCGAGGATCTCGAACTCGTCGTGGGTGACCGCGCGGCCTACCAGGCTGAGGGCGCGCTCGATCCGAGCGGCAAGAACATGGTCTTCGGCAGCCTCGCGACGGGCGGCGGTGACCTCTGGTCGCTCGACCTCGAAACGGGTCGCACCGTGCCGCTCGTGCAGATGCCGGGCTACGACGGCGGACCGTTCTTCTCGCCCGACGGCAAGCGCATCTGCTACCGCTCGGATCGCCGCGGTGACAACCTCCTGCAGCTCTTCGTCGCCGAGCTCGCCTTCGACGCGCGCGGCAAGATCATCGGCGTCGAGCGCGAGTACCAGCTCACCGACAACGCGCACGTGAACTGGGCTCCGTTCTGGCACCCCAGCGGACGCTTCCTCGTCTATGCGACGAGCGAGGTCGGTCACCACAACTACGAGATCTTCGCGATCGACGCCGACTCGGGGCACCTGCCCGGTTCGTCATCCGCGGGCACGACTCGCTACGGCACGCGCAAGCGCCGCATCTCGGAGGCCGCGGGCGCCGACGTGCTGCCCGTCTTCAGCGCCGATGGCGGCACGATGATGTGGACGAGCAAGCGCGGCGAGCACAACTCGAGCCAGCTCTGGGCCGCGACGTTCGTCATGGACCTCGACGCGGGGCCGACGGGCTCACACTGAGTTGCGCAGTCGCCGCTGAGCGACGGCCCGTTTCACGACTTCGTCGATGGCCACGCCGGCGAGGATGACGCCACCGATCACGGCGTACTCGATCGCGTCCGGGATCCACGGCACGAGCGTGATCGCGTTGCGCAGTACCTGCATCACCGCGGCACCGACGACGACGCCGAGCACGGAGACCTCGCCGCCGCGCAGACTGCAGCCGCCGAGCACGGCCGCGGCGATGGCGTAGAGTTCGTAGACGTTGCCGAAGTCGGCGGGCTGGGCCGAGCCGACATCGAACACGAACAACAGTCCGCCCAAGCCCGCGAGCAAGGCGCAGACGGTGTAGGCCGCGACGACGCAGCGGTCGGTAGCGATACCGGCGTAGCGTGCGGCCTGTTCGTTGCGCCCGATCGCACGCAGGTAGCGCCCGAAGACCGTGTGTGACAGGGCGATCGCCGCGAGGATCGCGACCACGGCGAGGACGACCGCGGGCGCGGGGACGGCGAAGTCGAACACGCCGACCTCGAGACGTCCGTTGCCCCAGAAGCGCAGGTCGCTGAACCCGCTCCGGAAGCCCTGCGACTGATCGCCGGTGATGCCGCGCGCAATGCCGCGATAGATCAGCAGCCCGCAGAGTGTCACGAGGAATGGCTGGAGGCGCAGACGCGTGATGAGCAAGCCGTGGACGACGCCGAGCAGAGCCGCGACGCCGAGCACGAACGCAACCGTGAGACCCGGCGCCCAGCCGCACTCGACGACGAGGTACGGCGTCAGGCAACCGACGAGGCACACGATCGAGCCGATCGAGAGGTCGATGCCACCGGTGACGATCACGAACGCCGCGCCGAGCCCCAGCAGCCCGAACAGCGCCGTGCGCCGCATGAGGTTCTCGATGTTGCGACCCGTCATGAAGTGCTCGCTCGCGAGAGCCGTCAGCAGGCACACGACGACGAGCAGACCGATCACACCGAGGACGTTCTTCACGTGGGCGTTTGTCCGGTCGCATATTGGAGGATCGACTCTTCGCTGGCCTCGTCGACCGGCAGCTCACCGCGCAGCGCGCCATCGTGCATGACGAGGACGCGGTCGGCGAGAGCGAGCACCTCTTCGAGATCGCTCGAGGCGAAGAGGATCGCGAGGCCGTCGCGCGCGAGCTGGCGCAGCAAGGCGTAGATCTCGGCCTTCGCGCCCACGTCGACGCCGCGCGTCGGCTCGTCGAGCAGCAAGACGCGCGGGCCGATCGCGAGCCAGCGCGCGAGCACGACTTTCTGTTGGTTGCCGCCCGACAGTGTGGCCGTCGTGCGCGAGGCGTCGGTGGGGCGAATGGCGAGCTCGCCGATCGAAGCGTGCGCCAGGGCACGCTCGTTCGGGCGCGACGGGAAGATGCCGGCGGCGAGGAGCCCGTCGCCTTCGCGGCGCAGCGCGAGGCGCGCGAGGCCGATGTTCGTCGTGAGGGTCTCTTCGAGCAGCAGGCCTGTCGCCTTGCGGTCCTCGGAGACGAAGGCCATCCCGGCCGCGATGGCAGCGCGCGGAGAGCCACTGCGCACGGCCCGGTCGCCGACGTGCACGGTGCCGGCGCTGCGGGCGCGCAGCCCGAAGAGTGTCTCGAGCAGCTCCGTGCGCCCCGAGCCGACGAGCCCCGAGAGGGCGACGATCTCGCCCGCGCGTATCGTCATGCTCGTCTCGGACGCCAGATCGTCTTGCGTGACGCTGCGCACGTTCAGCAGCGCGGGGCCTAGCGCGCGCTCGTGATCGGTTGCGTGTGCCGCGAGGTCGCGCCCGACCATCAACGGAACCATCTGCGCCGCTCGGACGTCCTCACCGACCAACTCGCCCACGCGCCGACCATCGCGCAGCACCACGACGCGATCGGCCAGCGCCTCGACCTCACCGAGTCGATGGCTGATGAGGACGACGGCCACGCCCGCTGCTCGCAGCGAGCGCACGACGTCGAAGAGCCGCGAAGACTCCGTCGGCGACAGGCACGCGGTCGGCTCGTCCATGATGAGCACGCGCGCCTCGGTGCTCAGTGCGCGCGCGATCTCGACGAGCTGGCGCTGCGCGAGGGTGAGGCTGTCGATGCGACGCGTCGGTTTGACGTCGAGGCCGACGAGCTCGAGCCAGCGTCGCGCGGCACGGTGTTCGTCGCGCGCTTGCGTGAAGCCGAAGCGCGTCGTCTCGCGGCCGAGGAAGATGCTCTCGGCAATCGTGAGCGTGTCGGCGAGGGCGAGTTCCTGGTGGATGAGGACGATGCCGAGGCGATGCGCGTCGGCCGTGCTCGTGAGCGACACGTGGAGGCCGTCGACGATCAGCTCGCCGTCGTCGGGCTGCTCCACGCCCGCGAGCACCTTCATCAGCGTGCTCTTGCCGGCACCGTTCTCGCCGACGATGCCAAGCACCTCGCCGGCGCGCACGTCGAGATCGACGCCATCGAGCGCCATCACGCCGGGAAAGCGCCGGCCGATCCCGCGTGCGTTCAACACGGCCGTCACGTCCCGAGCAGCTCCTTCTTCTCGGCCCAGAACGCGTCGACCTCGGCTTTGCGGATCGCGCGCGCCGGGATGCGCTCGAAGCCGTCCGCGGGGATGCCGGAACGATCGCCGCTGTCGATCTGGTGCAGCAGCTCGATCGAGCGGTAACCGTACATGAACGGGTTCTGCACGACGGTGCCGTGGATCGACCCGTCCGACACGCCCGCCAGGGTTTCGTCGCGCTCGTCGAAGCCGACGATGGCGATATCGCCGATCCTGCCGGCCTGGCGCACGGCCTCGAGGATCATCGGCGCGTTGTAGGCGAACAGCCCGACGGCGCCGTCGAGATCGGGATGGCGCGAGATCATGTCTTCGACGTTGGCCTTGGCCTTCGCCATGTCGAACTGGTCGGTGAGCGTGCCGACGATGCGGAAGCCGTTGCCTTCCAGCGTTGCGTCGGCCGGGTCGTGGCGCGTCGGATCGGGCTCGCGACCGAGGAGCTCGTCGATCAGACCGGCGCGTCGCCGTGCGGCGTTGTCCTGTTCGAGTCGTCCGACGAAGACGGCGATGGCGCCGCCGTCGGGGAGTGCTTCACGAACGAGCTCGCCGGCCATGCGCCCCGCGACGTAGTTGTCGACGCCGACAAAGCAGAGGCGCTGCGACTCGCGTGCGTCGGAGTCGGTGGTGAGCAGCGGGATGCGCGCGGCGATGTCGTCGAGCTGCTCGACCTGGTTCGCGGGGTCGATCGGACTGACGGCGATGCCGGCGACCTGGCGCGTGAGGAGGTCCTCGAGGATGCGTTTCTGGTCGTTGATGCCCGAGGCCGGCATGTGCACGACGACGTCGACGCCGAGATCGCGACCGGCCTTCTCGACGCCCGCCTGCGCGATCACCCAGTACGGATCGATGCCGTTCGAGACGAACGCGTAGGTGGGCGTGTCGGAGGCTTCATGGCGTGTGCACGCGCTGCTCGCGAAAGCCACGAAACAGAGGAGGATCGCCAGGACGGAGCGGGTCGGCATCACGGGACTCACGGCAAAGGGGAGAGAGCGGGGCGGAGGCGCCCGCGTATGATCGCGCCCATGGCACGCATCGTCTACGGGATCTCCGGCGAAGGTTCAGGACATGCCTCGCGGGCGCGCGTCGTGCTCGGGCATCTACGGAAACGTGGGCATGACGTGCGCGCCGTCAGCTACGACCGCGGCGTGCGCGACCTCAGCGGTGACTTCGATGTCTTCGAAACCGAAGGATTGCACATCGCGACCGAGGAGAACCGAGTCTCGGTGATGCGTACTTTCACGAGCAACGTGCGCCGCCTCCCGCGTGGATGGGCGAAGGCGCGGGCGCTGCGTCAGGAACTCTTCGTCGACTTCGAACCTGAGGTCGTCCTCTGCGACTTCGAGCCGATGACGGCCTATCTGGCGCATTCGTTCGGCGTTCCGCTCGTCTCGATCGATAACCAGCACCGCATGCGCTACATGCAGCACCCCGTGCCCGACGGGCTGCGGCGCGACGCGGCGATCACGAAGACCATCATTCGCGGCATGGTTCCGGCCCCCGATGCCGCGCTCATCACGACATTCCATCGCGGGGCGCTGCGGAACGATCGCACGTGGGTCTTTCCGCCGCTCCTGCGCGACTCCGTCCGGAATCTCGTACCCCGCGACGACGGCCATGTCCTCGTCTACGTCACCAAGGCATTCGATGGAATCCTCGAAGCCCTCGCGGCCTTCCCGCACGAGCACTTCGTCGTCTACGGCTACGGTCGCGAGACTCCCGCGCACTTGCCCCACGTCAGCTTCCACCCGCCGAGCCAGGATGGCTTCCTCGCGCACCTCGCCGGTGCGAAGGCTGTCGTCTCGACGGCTGGCTTCACGCTGATGACGGAGTCACTGTTCCTGCGAAAGCCGATGCTCGCGATGCCGATGGAAGGGCAGTTCGAGCAGGAACTCAACGCCTTCATGCTCGAGCAGCTCGACCTCGGACGACGCGCGCGTCCGATCGCCGTCGACGATCTCGGCCGCTTCCTCGAAGACCTCCCGACGTTGCGTGAACGTCTCGAGCACTACGACCACGGCGATCCCTTGGCGCTGCTCGGACGTCTCGACGAGCTCCTCGGCGCTGAGGCCGCCGAGGCGCGCGAGTTGCGCGCACGTCGACGCGGATCGGTCAGCGGCCCACGAGGCGATTCGCGTAGTCGCTGAAGTTCTCGCGTGAGAGAACGATGGGTGGCACCGGAGTGGTCGCGGGGACGGGGTGTCCGCGAGAGTTGCTGACGAGCGCGCGCACGGCGTGATCGGCGAGGCGCCGCGGGTCGTCGATGATCAGTGACGTGACTCCGCGCGTTGGAAGCGCGTCGAGCAGATGGGACGTGAGGCCGACGCTGACGAGCAGTGCGTGTCCCATGAGCTCGGCCCTACGCTGCGCGACGAGCACGCCGTGAGCCGTGCCGGGCGCCGACGCGAAGATCGCGTCGACATCACGGAGTCGGTGCAGGAGTTGGTCCGCCGACCGCGCGGCTGCGAGCATCTCGCCTTCGAGGGCCTCGTCGACGACGATCTCGATGCCCGGATGCTCGGCGAGGGTTTCGACGAAGGCTTGCTCGTACGCCGTCGTGATCGTCGAGCGCCCGGCCTGGCGCAGGAGCGCGACCGTTCCGCGGCCCCGCAGGCGTGTCGCGATGTCCTCGGCGGCCGCGCGTCCGATGTCGTAGGGGTCGTGCCAGACGTGCGTGACCGGCTCGATGTACGGCTCGATGTCCGGCAGCGCGGCGCCGACGAGGACGAACGGCAACCCGCGTCGTTGAACGGCGGCCAGTGCCGGCCCGAGTTCGCGCGCGCCGTTCGAGACGACGATGAGCCCGTCGAGGTCGGGCTCATTGGCAGCCTGCCGCACAAGACTCGCCTGCTGCGCCGCGTCCCCGTTGCCGAAAGCGCCGCGCCAGGAGATGTCGACATCGAACTCTTCGGCCGAAGCCTGTGCGCCGAGTTCGAACTCGCGTGCGGCTCCGCGTTCGTCGACCGGGAAGAGTGCGATTCGCAGAGCCGGCGGACTCGCGTCGTCGTCGCGCGGCGAGCAGCCCGACGCGACGAGCGTCGTGAGCGCAACGGTGAGGGCGCGGCGAGTGAAGGCGGTGATCATGTCGAGGGCCGAGGGGAGATGCTGGCGAACGTTATCATCCGGCAGCTCCCGCAGCGCGCGGGCAGCGCGCACGGGGGACCGACGGCGAGTCCATGGAAGTCACAGATGTCGATGTCGTGATCGTGGGGGCCGGAATCGTCGGCCTCGCGACGGCCGAGCGGCTCGTGCGCGAGCGGCCCGCGGAGTCTGTCGTGGTGCTCGAGAAGGAAGAGCGTCTCGCGGCGCACCAGACGGGGCGCAACTCGGGTGTCATCCACTCGGGCATCTACTACGCGCCGGGTTCGCAGAAGGCCACGCTGTGCCGGCGTGGCCGAGCTCAGCTCATCGAGTTGTGTCACGAGGAAGGAGTCGCGCACGAGATCTGTGGGAAGGTGATCGTCGCGGTGGACGACGCGGAGCGTCCGCGCCTTGCAGCGTTGTCGGAGCGCGCGGCCGCGAACGGTGTGATGGCGCGTGCACTGAGCTCCGAGGAGTTGGCTGGCCGCGAGCCCCAGGTGACCGGCGTGGCGGCCCTGCTCGTGCCCGACGCCGGGATCGTCGACTATCGCGCCGTGTGCGAGGTCCTGGCCCGGCGCGTGATCGACGGCGGCGGTGCGGTGCTCAGCGGCCGGCGCGTGACGTCGATCGCGCGGCACGGATCGGTGACGGACATCACGGCGCAGCGCTTCGGTGGGGCTCTCGAGACATTCCGCGCGCGGCGCGTCGTCAACTGCGCGGGTCTACACTCAGACCGCGTCATGCAGCTGTCGGGGCGTTCGCGGCCCGCGCGCATCGTTCCGTTCCGCGGCGAGTACTTCGAGCTCACGCCGGGCGCGCGCGGTCTCTGCCGTCATCTCGTCTATCCCGTCCCCGACCCGGCTTTCCCGTTCCTCGGCGTGCACTTCACACGGATGATCGGCGGGGGTGTGGAGTGTGGACCCAACGCCGTGCTGGCCCTCGCGCGCGAAGGCTACACGTGGCGCGATGTCGATCTCCGCGACGTCGCCGACGTGCTCGGCTATCGCGGCTTCTGGCGCCTCGTGCGACGACACGCACGCGCTGGGCTCGCCGAGGTCCACAGGTCGCTGAGCAAGCGTGCCTTCGTGCGCGCGCTGCAGCGTCTCATCCCGGCGATCGCAGCAGACGACCTCGTCGTGGCGCCCGCCGGTGTGCGTGCCCAGGCGCTCGCTCCGAGCGGCGCGCTCATCGATGACTTCCTCCTCGACGATGACGGCGCCGTCCTGCACGTCGTCAACGCGCCGTCGCCGGCTGCGACGGCATCACTCGCGATCGCCGAGACGATTGCCGAACGCCTCATGGTGCGTTGAAAACTGGTTCTTGATGGACGATCGTCGCGAGGTCGAAGCTGGGCCTTGCGGGGCAAGGCGCAGCGACGTCACTGACCCATGTTGGCCGTTCCCGATCAGAAACGTCGCTTCAACGCCGCCAGCAGAGATTCAAAGGCGACCACAGCAGATCGTCCGCGAACGCTTCGGGTCAGTGTGATGAAAAGAAAATGCCGTCGACGCGCCTCCCACGCGTCGACGGCTGCCCATCACGTACCGACGGTTTCCCTCCTCCAGAGAACCGTCAGCGCCGGAACTGCTTGGGCAGGGGGAGAACCCCCGTCTCTCTACGTGTCAGCTCGAGAGCGAACGCGATGCCGATGCGTCCGTCGTCGTCCCGGTTGACGACACTCCCCGGCCAGCGTTCGCCACTCGAGATGATCTCGACTGCGGCGCCGACGGGGATGTCGACCGACGGGACGGTGACGCGCGCACCACCACGCGATGCGTTCACGAGCATGGCGTCTTCCTGACGCCCCTCCCAACAAAGTGTGATCGAAGCGGCTTCCGTCTCCTGGCGCGGCCAACGCCGGCTGTCTTCGAGCACCGTGATGGCCCCGTCGGCGCCGAGCTCGACGAGGTCGCCGGTTTCGAGTTGGTCGAGCGCGCCGTGCACGCCGACGATGCCGGTGATGTCATACTCACGTGCCTGGATCGCGGCGTGACTCAGCCAGCCGCCGACCTCGGTGATGATCCCGCGCGCACGCGGGAACAACGGTGCCCAGGTGGGATCGGTGAAGCGACCCACGAGGATCTCGTCGTCCTGGAACGAACTCATCTCCGTTGACGAGCGCAGCACGCGCACGCGTCCCCGCGTGCCCGGCCGTCCCGAGATCCGCACGCCGCTGAGCTCGCCGGTCGACGTCTCGCGTTCGCGCTTGCCGCCGGGCTCGAGCTGCTCGAGTTCCGCGACCGTGAGGCGCGTGGGAAGCGAGATGGCGCGGAGCGTCTCGAGTTCGCTGCGGCGCTTGGCCGTGATCTCGAGAACGTGGTCGCGGAACGACGGCTGCTTGAGCAGGCTCACTTCGTGCGGGCGCAGCATGAAGATGGCTTCGCCCAACTCGAGTCGAGCAGCGATCTCGAGCAGTGCGCGCCGCATGAGCGCGAACTCGCGCAGGCAATGGTGCTTCGCTTCTTCCTTGAGCGTCTGGAAGCGGCGCGCGCGGTCGAGGGCGAGATCGACGATGGCCTCGCCGGTCTTCGGCGGGGCCTCCTTCTCGGCGTGTCGCTTCGACTTCCGGCGGTCTGCGGCGCGTGCGAGCATCCGCACCTGGCTCGGGTCTTCGGCGTAACGCGGAGCCGAGATCTCGAAGTCGAGCGGCGCGCGATGACCGAAGACGTCGAGGAACATGGCGACGCACTGGTCGATGTCGTCGGTCTGGCGCAGCGTCTCCATCGCCTGGTGGACGATCGTCTGCGGCGCATGCGAGAGGTGCTCGGCCGGGTCGAGGCCGCGTCGGCTGAGTTCGCGCTCGGCCGTCTTGACCGTGAACTCGGCGGCGATGTTGATGCGCTCGGCTTCGACGTAGGTCTCCTCGACGAAGCGCTCGCGCCACGTGGCGAAGAGGTCGATGATCTCGTCGCAATCGAGGCGCGTGAGGTCGAGGACGCCCTCGAGTCGAGAGCGTTCGATCAGGCGCGGCAGTGCCGACGTCTCGAAGTCATCGGCGATGCCGTCGACGTTGCGCGTGAGGCGGAAGTTCGCCATCGCACTCATCGTGCGGCCGAAGCGTCGCTCACCCTCGGGAACGTTGACATACAGCCCGCCGAACGCCGAGACGACGTACGGCACCGACGACTCGTCGACCGTGTAAGGCACGCCGAGCTGCTCGGATGCGATGTGCGCACTGCCGTGGACATCCCAGAGTGACGACATGAGCGCGAGGCTCATCGGTGTCGGCTCGGGAAGCAGCTCGGCCAGGGCGCTCTGCTCGAGCAAGACGGTGCTCGGCGCATGGTCTTCGGTGAGGCCGAAGAGACGATGATGCTCGGCGGCGAGGACAGCGCGCTTTCCGTCCTGGCGCCGGAGCATGGCCGTGATGTCACGCGTCTGGACGAGCCAGAACTGACCGTTGGCGTAGCACCACTCGATGTCCTGCGGGCAGCCGAAATGCTTCTCGACGCGACGCGCGATCTCGAGCAGCGGCGCGACGTCGACCGGCGGGGCGTCGCCTTCGAGCAGCGTGTCGGTGACGCGACCGTAGCGGTGTGCGGTCGGCGTCACTTGACCGCTGACGATCTTCTCACCGAGTCCCTCGGCCATCTCGATCAGCATCGACGTCGGGTGTTCGGGGTGCTCGGTGAAGAGCACGCCCGAGTAGTCGGCCGGCACCATCTCCTGAACGACAGCGGCACCGCGCTCGCCGCCACTCTGACCACCGTAGGCGTGGGCACGCTCCGATTTCATCGACGACCACACCTCGTGCACGGCCTTGTCGAACGACGTGCGCGTCACGTTGAGCACCGACTCGAAGACGCCGGCGTAGCTCTGCTCTTCGCCATCCTCGTTCAGCCCCGAGCTGCGCACGGCAACCGAGTCGCGCAGAGGAGACCAGAGCTTCTCGATGTGGCTGCGATCCTGCGCGGACAGCGTCGGCTCTCCGCCGTTGACGTCGGCGAAGAGGAGCGACTCGGTCAGGACGAAACCGTTCGGCACGGGAGCGCCGATCGCGATCAGTTCGCCGAGGCGGGCGGCCTTCTTACCCGTGCCCGGTGCGAGATGCGCTTCGGCGAGTGGCACGATGCGGCGCTTCTCGGTGCGGACGCGGATGTCGGCGCGGGCACGTGCCGCGCGCAGGCCGCGCGTCACGAGCGTCTGGCCGATGATGAGCGCGAGGTTCGCGACGAGGTAGATGTTCACGCCGGCGCGCAGTCCGAGCGTCAACCAGAGGAAGACGCCCGCGGCGATCACGGCGCCGGCGAGGCGCAACTTCGTCGTCGTCCCACCGAGCACGACATGTGTGGCGACGAGCAGACCGACGAGCGCCGGCAGGATGAGCGCTCCATCGGGCTGACCGAGCGTGAAGCCGAAGAGCGTCTGCGTGCTCCCCGTCGAGGCCTTGTCGACAACCATGAAGAACGCGATGAAGACGACCACCTGGACCATCGTCGCGACGAGTCCGCGCAGCGGCGCGAGGCCGTGCTCCTTCTGCAACTTTTGCGTCTCGCGAGCGCGCTTCGAGGCGTCGTCCGGGTAGCGCGTCTTCAGTGCCGCGATCTGCGGCGCGATCGTGCGCTCGATCTGCTGGTTGCGGTCGATGCGGCGCGTGCAGGGGTAGACGGCGAGTCGGAGCAGCGCGACGAGGGCGAGGATCGCCCAGCCGAGATGGCCGAGCCAGCCGTTGATCGCCGACAGCGCGACGCCGAGCGGTTCGGCGAGGTACGAGAGCAGCGAGCGACCTTCCTGCTGTGCGCGCCATGCGGCGACGTACGCGCGCTCGGCCTTGGGGACGACATACTCGTGCGGCACCGTGTAGCGGCCGCGGAAGTCATAGCCGAGGCGATGCAGGCGCAGGCCCAGGATGGCGGCGTAGAACGAGCCGCGTTTGTCGTAGCACGGCACGAAGATCGGCTGGTCTTTGGGGAGCTCGGCGAGCGCACTCGAGAGCTCGGGCGTCGTCATCTTGCGGATCGGCAGGATGCGTGCCTTGGGGAACGGGCTCAACGCGGCATCGTCCTCGTAGCGCACATCGAGCGGGACGGCGTTCTTCTGCTCGAGCAGCGCCGTGACCTCGGCCGTGTCGAGCAGCGTGTCGCGGTTCGGGTAGTTCTCGATGTCGCGCAGGCCGCCGCGTTCGACGGTTGGCGGGATCTCGAGCGGACGACTCTCGGCGAGCCACTTCTCGTAGCCACCGACCAGGAAGCGCACGTCCTTGCCGCGCGCGGAGAGCACGTCGCAGAGCTCCGACGAACGGTTGCCGCTGAAGCAGATCAACAGCGTCGTCTCCCCATCGGCGACGCGGTCGGCATCCGCGAGGATGTCGGGGTAGCGGGCGTCGCCGGCTCCTTCGATCGCTCCGCGTTCGACTTCCTCGGGCTCACGCACATCGAGCACGCGCAGCGTCGGACCCGCTGTCGACGTCAGTGCGGCCTCGACCTGATCGGTCGTCATCGCGAGCGGGTGTTCGGCCTGACCACTGAGGCCGAGCGTCTTCAGCGACGTGTCGCCCACGGCACTGCCGTTCTCGACCGACGGTCGGAAGAGGTTCCGGCGTAGGCGCTGTTCATTGGCGTCCGACACGTGCGCGGCGTAGAGCGCGAACGAGACCGAGACCGCGAGGAGCAGGCCGAGGCAGACCCGGAAGGGCCAGCGCTTGGTCGGAGACTTGGCGGCGGCGCGTGAGCGCCCGCGGCTGCCGGCGAACCCGAGCACTCCCACGGTGAGGAGGCCGAGGATCTGAGCAACACTCGCGAAGGCGCCGAGCACGAGATCCGGGGACGGGATCCCGAAGAACGGAGGCACGGACAGACTGACGAGGCCGAGCATGGAGACACACCTGAACTGAGGTCACTACCGGCAGAGGGGACTGCCAGGGAGGAACTTCGCCGGGTGTGCGCGGCGGTCCGGTTGCAGGGGCCGGAGTTCCTCGATCTCTCGACAAATGGACAGGGTGTCGGGCTCGCGACGCGCGACCGCGTCATGAGGAGCCACCCGTCCAAGGGTTGGGAGACCAGTGATGGGACGAGAGAAATGCGCCGGAAGAGCGCTTTCCTCGATGAAATTTCAATGAAGTGTAGATGTGACAGCGGCGTCTGTCTAGCAACAGCGGCCTCTGACACCCCCTAGAGCGTAGGTTGGCCTAAAAAGAATCCACTGAATTTGCTTTATGGAACAGAAATGTTGCTTCGTGGCGATTTCGCCACAAATGCACGACCCGCGAACCCGGAATCTCCGTGAAGCGACGTATGGCCTCTCCATCTGTCGAACCCTGGAGCTTGATGGTGCAGACGTAGCGCTCGGCAGCACCCGCCGTGAGCCAGCGCTGGACGAGCTCGTAGAGGCGCTCGGGGTAGCAGGCGACGTCGCAGAGAAGCCAATCGAGCGGGCCGTCGGCGGCGAGTTCGGCGGGATCGAGCGAGAAGGCGCTGGCCTGGAGGGTGGTGACGCCGGGAAGGGCCGCGACGGCGGGGTCGAGCGGTGCCTTGTCGACGGCGAGCACTGACGCTCCCAGCGTCGCGGCCACCCAAGTCCAGCCGCCGGGACAGGCTCCGAGGTCGATGCAGCGATCGCCCGGGCCGGGATGGACACCCCAGCGCGTGAGGGCCTCCCAGAGCTTGAGGTAGGCGCGACTGGGAGGCTCGCGGCGGTTCTCCTCGAATTCGAAGCGCCCGTCGGGGACGGGGGCCGAGCAGCGTGGCGCGGCGAGGAGGACGTCACGGTCGAGAAGCGTCCACGCGCCGAGTGGTGCCGCGGGCGGGGGCTCGGGGAAGCGCAGCGGACGCGCCGAGATGTGCGGGAGCTGGTCGGCGATGAGCTGCGCGCGGCGCGCGTGGCGCTCGACGTCGAAGAGGTGCCAGTTGCGCTGGATGTCGCGCAGGGCGCGGGCGCCGTCCTTGATCGACTCGATCTCGATCCGGCGTGGCTCGTGCCAGATGTTCTGGGCCCAGGTCACACGCCGCGCCGGGCCCGGTGCGAACACGAGCCGCTCGGCGAGCACCTCCGTCACGTCACCCAACTCCGCGACGAGTTCAGCGAGGGCGAGGCGCGGGGCGAGGTATGCCGTCTGATCGAGGAGTTCGCCGCGCATGGAGATCCCGGGGTGAGAGCGGGAACGATTCTACGTGTGTGGGCGCGCGGATCGCGGGCAGAATGCCGACCGTCACCTCATTCGCGATTTCGCAAACCATGGCGCAGCCTCCGCCCACCGTCACGCCCGACGATGCCGCTCCCGACCCGCACTCGGAGGGCGCACGGTTCGCGCTCCTCCTCGGCCGGGCGTTGCACATCTACGGAGCGCCGGCGACGCGGCTCGAGTCCGTGGTGACGAAGGTCGGCGCCGAGCTGGGTTTCGGCGTCAACGTCTTCTCGCTGCCCACGGCGCTGTTCGTCTCGTTCGACGTCCCGGGCGAGGACGGCTTCGCGCACCTCTTCCGCATGCACCGTTCGGAGCAGGACTTCGACAAGCTCGCGCGGCTCGATGCGATCTGGAACGACGTCGTCTTGCATCGCCGCAGCGCCGGCGACGCAAGTGCCGAGATCTACCGGATCGACGAGGAACCGCCGCGCTACGGGCGCGTCGCGACGACGCTTGCGCTCTCGGTGACGTCGGCGGTCGGGGTGGTGTTCTACGGCGGCGGGCTCGACGACATGGGCATCGCAGCGCTGTGTGGCCTCGCACTGTCGCTGTGTCTCATGGTCGCAGCGGGACGCGAGCGGCTCATCGGACTCGTCGAACTCGTCGGCGCCGGGCTCGTCTCGACACTGGCCGTCGTGGGAGTGCACTTCGCCGGTGTCGGCAACCCCGACATCATCACGCTCGCCGGCATCATCACGCTGCTTCCCGGCTTCATGCTCACGACGTCGATCGCCGAACTCGCGCAGCGCAACGTCGTCTCGGGGACGGCGCGCCTGGCCTACTCGGCGCTGATCGCACTCATGCTCGGTTTCGGTGTCCTCGCAGGGCGCAAGGTCGGGGTCATGCTGGTCGGCGACGTCGCGTCTGCCGATGCGGTCGGCATGCCGCCGACGTGGCTCGGGCCGCTGGCGGTGGCCGTGGCGGGCGTCATGATCGGCGTGTTGTTCCAGGCGCAGAAGCGCGACTTGCTGCCGATCACGCTGGCCGTGCTGCTGCCGTACATCGCGATGCGCTCGGGGATCGACCGCCTCGGCCCCGAGCTCGGCGTCTTCATCGGCGCGCTCATCGCAGGCGTGGTGTCGAATCTCTACGCGCGCGTCTTCGACCGCCCCGCGACGATCACGCGCCTGCCCGGAATCCTCGTGCTCGTCCCCGGATCACTCGGCCTGCTGTCAATCACGCAGCTCGTCGGCGGTGATGCCGTCGGTGGCGTCGAGCAGCTGGTCCACACTCTCTCGACGGCCTTCTCGCTCGTGGTCGGTCTGTTGTTCTCGAACGCAATCATCTCACCGCGCAAGGCGTTGTGATGGGGGGCGGGTACGCCGTTTGGACGGTGATCGACGTGTGACTCGAGCCTGCCCGCTCGTGCGCCCCCGGGAGTTGTCGAATGCATCGCTCGTTCGTGGTCTTCATCGTACTCGGTGCATCGGCGACGGGACGTTCGACGATGTCGTCGACGGGCTGGAATCGGAGATCTTCCGCCGTCCCGGACACTACGCCCGGAGCGATGTTGTCTTCAGCGCGGCCACCCTCGCGACGTTCGAAGCGCGTACGAAGTGACGCAGTCCATCACATTCCGAGCTCCTTCGCGGCTTCGTCCACCACGTCGGCGAGGCAGCCGGGTTGGAAGGGTGACACGAGGCCTGCGCTCTTGACGAGCTGCTGGAACGACGCACTGCCGCCGCGCTTGCAGAGCGCTTCGTAGTCGGCTACGGCGGCGGCGCGGTCGCGGCGCGAGCGCACCCAGAACTGCAGCGCGCACGTGGCCGCGAGGGTGTAGTCGATGTAGTAGAAGGGATACGCGTAGACGTGGCGCTGCTGCTGCCACGCGCCGCCCTTCGCGAGGAACGGGATCCCACCGCTCGCGCGCCACGGGAGGTAGGTGCGTTCGAGGTCGGCCCACATTGCGTGACGCTCGGCGGGCGTCGCGTCGGGGTTCTCGTAGACGTGGTGCTGGAAGTGGTCGATCGCCACGCCGTAGGGCAGGAACAGCAGCTGGTCGATGAGGTGCGAGCGACGGAACGAGTCGGCGTCGGCGCCGAAGAAGTTCTCCATCCACGGCCACGCGAGGTACTCGAGCGACATCGAGTGGATCTCGGCCGTCTCGCTCGTGCATCCGACGTAGTCGTCGATGGGTTGCGTGCGGCTCGAGAAGCGCTGGAACGCGTGGCCCATCTCGTGCGTGAACGTGCGCACATCATCGTGGACACCGACGACGTTGGCGAAGATGAACGGCACACCGAGCGTCGGGAAGTAGGAACAGAAGCCGCCCACGGCCTTGCCGTCACGGTCGGCGAGGTCGAGCAGCCCGCGGTCGCGCATCAGTTGCCAGCAGTCGGACAGCGGCGTCGACAGCTCGGCGAACATGGCGTCGGCGGCCGTGTGCATGCCGGCGAGGTCTTGCGTCAGTCGCGGAGGGCCGTCGGCCGACTGGACCTTTTCGTCCCACGGCATGACAGCGTCGATCCCGAGCGCCTCGGCCTGGCGCGCCACGAGGCGTGCGGCGAGCGGGACGACGTGGTCGCGCACGGCTTGGCGGAAGTGCGCGACGTCGGCGGGGCCGTAGTCGACGCGACGCTTGCGTTGGTAGCCGACGGGGACATAGGTGTCCTCGCCGAGGGCGCGCGCCTGTTTGGTGCGCAGGGTGACGAGGTCGTCGAAGAGCGTGTCGAACTGCTCGGAGCGCTCCTCGAACCACGCCCACTTCGCGCGCACGGCCTGCTCGCGTTCGCTGCGATCGTCGCTGACGAGCGCCGTGCGCAGCGACGAGAGCGAGTGGGTCGTCCCGCCGACGTCGATGCGTGCACCGCCGAGCGCGCCGATGTACTCGGCGACGAGCGTCTTCTCCGTCACCATCGACTCGCGCAGCTCGGGGCGGAAGGCCTCGACGTCGCAGGCCCAGAGGGCGAGGAGCTGCGGGCCGAACGCCTCGTCGACGTCGGCCCGATGCGCGCTTCCGAGCACGGTGCGCTTCCAACGGACGTCGAGTTCGACCCAGTGCGGAGCCACGTTGTCAGCGCGCTTGCGACCGGCGGCCGCGGCTTCGTCGGTGGTGTCCTGGGCGTAGCGGAGGTTCTGCACCGAGAGCCAAGAGCCCACGTTGCAGGTGATCTCGTTCCAAGCTGACATCGCGGCGAGGCGCCCGCTCGCGTCGGTCGCCGACTCGAACGCTGCGATGATCTCGTCGAGCTGATCGCTGATCGCGTCGAAGTCGGGCTCCGGTGGGTCGAAGGTCGAGGCGTGGGGAATGGCGTCGAGTGTGGTCATGGGCTCACCGCGGCAGGCTGACGGGAGAAGTGTTCGGTGGCACGTGCGATCAGAGGCCGCAGACGTGCGTGACTGAGCAGGACGATCGGGTTCATCGTGATCGTGCCGAGCGCGATGTGTTGGACGCCGACGCGCGCGTACTCGTCGACGTCGTCGACCGTGCGGATCCCGCCGCCGCCGATGATCTTCAGGCCGTCGGCGCCGAGCTGGGTGTCGTAGCGTTCGTGCAGTCCGGCGATGACGCCAAGCGAGACGGGCTTGAGCGGCTGGCCGCTGAGTCCACCGGCTGCGACGGGCAGGGTGTTGCAGCAGTGAAACGTGCGGATGCCGGCCTCGAGCGCCTGGGCGACCATCGCGTCGTAGCGCACGGGCGGGATCTTGACGATCACGGGCACATCCGTCGCGACGGCGCGCTCGAAGATGTCGTCGGGCCAATGGATCTCGCCGATGTTCGGGCAGCTCATGTTCAGCTCGACGGCCGCCGGCGTGATGCGCGCGATGGCGTCGAGGAGCACCGACCAGTCGTCGTCGACGAAGCCGTGCACGGAAACAGCGCAACGCGAGACGTCCTCGTCGCCCGCCGCGACGCGCTCTTCGAGCCAGCCGATCCCGGGATTGCGCAGCCCGATCTTGTTCACCCACGCGCGCAGTCGCGGGTAGTAGCGCACGGTCTTGAGCACGCGCCAAAGACGCCCAGGCCGGTTCGCGGCCGTGAACGTGCCGAGCGTGGCCGTCGCGCCCTCGGGGCGGACGTAGTTGCCGAAGGGCGCGGAGATCAGCGCCGGAGCGAGGTCGGGGTGGGCCGTGTTCACGTCCTCAAGATAGCAACCCGACAGACCCGCTCAGGGTTCCTTCATGCTGCGCGCCATCCCGCGCATGCGCGCGCCGATGCCGAGCACGTGGAACGGCCGTCGGCCGCGGGTGCCGTACAGGTCGATGCCAGCCTTGACGGGGTCGTCGCGCATCTCGAGCTGGGCGAGGATGCGCTCGGCGGACATCGGGAACGGTGCGTTCGTGGCCTTCCCCAGCGTGAAGCCCTCGCGCGTGAGGTAGTCGAGCAGCTCTTTGGCCGTGGTCTCGCGCAGGGCGTAGGGCCACAGCTCGATGAGCAGGGCGAGGTCGGGGCTGTTGGCGAGCAGGTTCTTCGCGCCCTGCAGCGCGAGCCACTCCGAGCCCTGGGTGTCGACTTTCAAGAAGCGCGCCGGACCCTTCACGAACTCGTCGACGGGCGCGATCTCGATCGTGAGCATCTCGGCCGCGCTCATGTCTTCCGGCGCGTCGTCACCCCCGACGACGCGATTGTCGCCGTGATTGCCGCTCGCCAGCGCGATCTGCGCCGTCCCGCGCTCCTTGCCACCGGCCACGGTGTGAACGACGCCCGTCCCTTTCGAGACGGCCATGGCCCGCTCGACGTTGCGGCGGGCGATGTCCGCGATCGCCGGAACGGGCTCGAAGGCCTCGACGTGCGCTCCTGCGAGCACGGCCTGGGCCGCGAACCAGCCGACGTTGGCGCCGAGATCGACAACCGTCGCGCCGGGCTCGACGTGCGCCAACATCAGGGTCGTTTCTTCGTCGGCCCAGCTGCCACGCTCGATCGCCGGGCCGATGATCGTGTCGTCGGCGAGGATCTCGAACTCGAGGCCGCCGTGCTGGGTCAGGCGGACGGTTTTGCTGTCGAAGCTCATGGCGGCGCACTCTACCCCATCAGGGGTGTGCAGCCGAGGCAGGAGAGTGCAGACCGGGGGGCGAACTCAGGGGAGAGGGGGAAGGGGAGGGAGAGTCCAGCAAGCCCTTGCAAGCAAGGGATCCCCCGGTCTGCGAAAGAAGAGATAGGTCGGGCCGGGGCGCTTGTCCGTGACAGTTCTGCCATTCGACGGCGCGCCGGAGAGGGTTTGAGAGTCGCGCGGTCAGTGAGGTTACGGGCTGCCCCAGATGACCGACGGAGGGCGAGCATGGCGCTGCCTCGCGGGATTCTCATGACGGGTCGAAGTGCGTTCCGAGTGATTCGTGCCCGGGGTGACCAAAGGCCGGGCGCTTGGCTCCGGCGGCGGGTCGCCCGAGTGCCCGCCCCCAGCGAAGAGGTGACCGCGCTGGCTGAGCCCGGTTGCGAACGGCGGATTGCGGACCGCCAGAGGGCGCCATCGTTCGCGATTGGCAGAGGGCGAGGATGCCGACGGGCTCTTTGCGACCGGCCTGCGAGCGCGCCGTACGCGGCCGGTTGCGACGGCTTGCGCGGCTCGGTGCGCCCGGGATCTGCGGGCGGACCGCAGCTCGGATGGACCGTGCGATGAGGTAGGTCAGCCTGGTCTCGAAACGCTCACGACGGCGGTCGTGCTCGGCGTCTCAGACGGCGCGGCGCAGACCCATCGGAAGGGCGAGCTCGTCGCGCAGTTGGTCGCACCACGTGGAGATGCGGGCGCTCGTGAGGTGAGCCTGGTTCTCTTGATCGAGCGCAAGGCCGCAGAACGCGTCACCGCGCTGGCTCTTCGAGGCCACGTGCGAGTAGCCGCGCGTCGACCAGAAGCCGTAGCCGCCGATCGCCCCGCGCTCGACGAGCTTGTCGTAGAGGACGCCCATCGCGTCGGTGAAGGTGTCGGCGTACTCGCGCTGGTCGCCGGCGCCGAACAGGGCCACGCGGGTGCCGCGCAGGTCGAGTTCGTCGAACCGGCTGAAGATCGTCTGCCAGTCGTGCTGAAGGTCGCCGAGACACCAGGTCGAGGCGCCGATCACGAGGACGTCGAAGTGCTCGAGCTCGCGGATGTCGCGGTCGCAGATGTTGGCGCACAGCGCCGGGCGCAGGTCGCTGGCGATCTGCTCCGCGATCATGCGTGTGTTGCCTGTGGTGGAGCCGTAGAAGACGCCGACGTTCATCTGCTGCACAACCGCGTGGGGACGGGTTTGGACGAGACCTGTCTCATCCGTGTACCTGAGACTCAGTCTCATTGATCGGAAAGCTATCCCCGAATCTGGAGGCTGTCAACGCTGTTGAGACAGAATCTCAGGAAAAATCCGCGGCCGCTGCCGGTCCGGGATCGACGGGGTCAGCCGTTCAGGACCTGATCTCGACACGCGCGCAGGGTCTTGGCATCGAGACGAGCGCCGTAGCGCGTCACGAGCTTCGAGGACGCCAGGCTGGCGAGCGAGCCGGCTTCGTCGGCGCCGTGCCCGTGGGTCAGGCCGTACATGAAGGCTCCGGCGAAGAGATCGCCGGCGCCGTTGCTGTCGATGGCGTCGACCGCGTAGGGCGCGATGACGTGCAGGTGGCCTTCGTGCTCGACGAGGGCACCCTCGGGCCCGCGCGTGACGACGACCGTAGCCGCCGACTCGGCGAGGTGCGCGATGGCTTCGTGCACCGTCTTGCAGCCCGTGAACGTGAGTGCTTCCTCTTCGTTGGCGAAGAGCACGTCGACCCCGCCGTCGAGCACGGCCGCGAGACCGTCGTGGCAGTAACGCACCATCGCCGGGTCGGAGAACGTGAAGGCGACCTTCACACCTTTGCTGCGCGCGATGCGCTTGGCCTCGAGCGCTGTTTCGAGCGCGTTGGGGCTCGAGACGAGGTAGCCCTCGATGTAGAGCCACTGCGAGTTCTCGAGAGCGTCTGCCTCCAGCTCGCTCGGCGTGATGTCGGCGCTGATTCCGAGGCTCGTGTTCATCGTGCGGTCGGCGTCGGGCGTCACCATGACGAGGCAGGTGCCTGTGATGCCCTTGCCGCGCGACGTCTGGACGTTCGACGCCACGGAGGCCGCTTCGAGCTCGCCGGCGAAGAACGCGCCGTCGCTGTCACCCGCCACGCGGCACGAGTAGTAGCACTTGGCCCCGAGATTCGCGGCGGCCGTGATGGTGTTGGCCGCCGACCCGCCGCCCGTGCGTTTGTGCTTCATCCCCTCGAGCTCGGACAGCAGCTCCTTCTGGCGATCGAGCTCGACGAGGCTCATGACGCCCTTCTCGATTCCGAGCTCGGTGAGCTGGTCGGCGGTCACTTCGACCTCGATGTCCACGAGAGCGTTGCCGACGGCGTAGAGGTGGTAGCTGGTCATCTGGGCGAAACCGTGAGACGGGGGGACGGGGACGGTCGCGCGGACGATACCAGACCTCGGGGCGTCGGGTCTGTCTCTCGAACTGATGCACCAGAGGCTCGCAGCCTGATGCACCAGAGGCTCGCAGCGCCCCAGAAGGCGGGCCGGCGGCGTCCGCTGGCTGGGCTCAGGTGCGAACCGCTGCGGGGCGCTCGTGGAGTGACCGTTCGCTCGGATTCGCGGCCGTGGCCACGGTCCGCAGGCGTTCGATGAACTCGACGGGGTCCTGCATGCGCAGCCATGAGCGGCGTTCGTCCTCGCTCTTCACGAGTTCGCCGGCCGTCCAGTAGCGGAAGAGCTGCTTGCTGCGCGACGCGGCGGCGTGCTCTCCGAGGCGGCCCGTGGCGATGATGGCGTCGACGTAGGCGAGCAGGAAGCGTGCGGCGCGGGCGGGTGTCACCTGCTTGCCGCTGAACACCCACGGGTCGCCGAGTGCGCCGCGACCGACCATCACGAAGCGACACCCCGTCGCGCGTCGCATGCGCTCGAGGTCACCGTGGACGAGCGCCGAGCCGTTGCCGCAGACAGGCAGACTCGTGGCATTCACAGCGCGCTCGATGCGGGTCCAGTCGACTTCCGGTTGGTACAGCTCCTGCTTCGTGCGGCAGTGGATCGTGAGCATCGCGGCGCCACCGGCCTCGACGGCTCGCGCGAGGTCTTCGACGCCACGCGCATGGTCGAACCCGGCACGGATCTTGGCCGTCACCGGGACAGCACCCCGCACCGCATCGACGCAGACACGCACGACCTCCTCGACGGCCCGCGGCTCCTTGAGGAGTGCCGACCCCGCGCAACCGGCCAGCGCCCCCTTGGCGGGACATCCGAAGTTCAAGTCGACGAGCGGCGCGCCGGCCTGCACGGCTGTGCAGGCCGAGGCCGCGAGCGCGTCGAGGTGACGCCCCATGAGCTGCACGCCGACCGGCATCGCCCAACGGCGTTCCCCGAGGTGCTTGCGAAACTCGCGCTCGAGCTTCGGGCGGTCGACGACGCGTACGAACTCCGTGAACGCGCCCCCGAGATCGGCCGGGCGGTGGAGCGCGAGGACGACGTCGCGGAACGTCGGGTCGGTCACGCCTTCCATGGGCGCGAGCAGCCACGGTCCGGTGAATGGAAGGCCGGCGACGAGTGGCTCGCCGAGAGCTTCGTTCACTGCTTGAGGCCGGTGCCGTTGCCGGGCGTGCCAGGGAGCTTGCCCGTGCCGCGGTTGACGGCGCTGCGGCAGACGTCCGGGATGCCGTCGCCGTTCTCGTCGCGCGTCGTGCCGAAGAAGATCTCGAGCAGGTCGGGCAGCCCGTTCTCGTCGCAGTCGATGTCGAGTTCGTCGGGGACGTTGTCGAGGTTCTTGTCGTCGCTGAAGCCCGTCGCGATGTCCGTTGCGTCGTCGACACCGTTCATGTTCAAGTCGCACGCGGGCGGCAGGAAGACCGACCTCGTGCGCCCGAGTCCGGACGGGTCGGTGACCGTCATGCGGACCTCGTGGTAATGGATGTCACCGTCGCAGGCGTCGGTCGAGAACGTCGCGCTCGTGACGCACGCGGTGTCGATCGGCCCGGGGTGCACGTGGTCGTTGTGGTGTAGGAGCACCTGCCAGGCGCAGTCGAGTTCGCCGGGGAACGACTGCGCGTCGCTGAACTGCGCGCGCAGCGTGATGGTTTCGGGCACCACGGTGCCGTAGGTCTGGAACGGCTTGGGCGACGTCACCGTGACATCCGGGGGCGTGTTCGCGAGGAAGACCTGGGTCTGCGATGACGCCGTCGTGCCCAGCTCGTCGGACACTTCGACGGTGACCGTGTAGTTCGTCGGCTCGACGATCGGTGGGTCGGTGAGCGCTGCGACACGGAACTCGCCGACGGTGACGAAGTCGAGCGTGCCGCCGGGAACGCCAAAGAGTCGGATGGCATCGCCGACGACGGGGTCGAAGACGAACTCGAAGAGCTCGAAGCTCGGGAAGAACTCGCCGGGGTAAGGCGGGTTGGCCGCGTTGATGTCCGTCACGTCGACCCATTGGCCGGCCTGGCGCACCTGCACTCGGACTTCGTTCCACCAGCCGCCGAGCCCGCCGAAGGTCGAGCCTTCCTGGAAGACGACGCTGACGAACTGATGGACCTGGGGGAACTCGTAGCCGATCCAATCGTAGCCGCCCTTGTCGGGCACGAAGTTTCCGTCGTGGTGGAACGTGTCGTACTGGCGGCTCGGGTCGGACGTGCCCTGCGCGGGAATGTCGCCGTCGCGCATGACCTCGGTGTTCTTGTTGCTCGTCACGGTCATCGTGTCGGGCGGCGACAGCTCGAAGATGCGCGCGATCGCGGTGCCCGTCGACGTGATGTCGGTGGACGGGAAGACGTGCGTCGTCCGCGCCGAGCGGCTTTCCACCGTGCCGTCACCGAAGTCCCAGGTGAACGACACGTCGAGGCCCTCGGGGTCGAACGATCCCTCGGCATCGAAGGTGAGGTAGAGCGGGCCGTCACCCCACGGCTTGGCCGGCGCCACGAGCGCGACCACGGGTGGTGCTCCGGCGGGAATGAACTTGATGCGGTTCAGCTTCGAGACGCCGACGTCGGAGAGCGTCAGGTTGTAGATCATCTCGTCGACGGGGTTGTAGGCCATCGAGACGATGCGCCCGATCGGGTCGGCGAACAGCTCGACGCCCGTCAGCGTGTTGCTGGCGTCGAAGTCGAGCAGTCGCATCCAGCCGCGCGCGAAGTCGGCGACGAAGACGCGGTTCTGGAACTCGGCGGGGTAGGCCGTGCCGGTGTACCAGAGGCTCTCGGAGGCGCAGTTGCCTTCGAACGGTTCGCCCGCGACGGGCGTGCCGGGCGCGCCGATGTCGATCGCGACGAGGTCGCCGAGGGCGTCGTAGGCCGGCACGCGCGCGCCGACGACGTGACTCCACTCGATCACGGGCGGAAAGTGCACGTGCAGCGGTTCCGACGAGACGACCGGCTGCGACGGATCGCAGGGATTGACGTACATCGGCATGTTCAACGACGCGTTGGCGATGAGGTCCTGGACGTTGAAGAACGCGTCCTCGCAGAGCCCGATGCCGGGGATCATCTGGCCGAAGAGCGGGTTGGGCGCGTCCATGTTCGGGTTCAAGAAGGCCTGGCCGCCGAAGCTGACCGTGACGCCTTCGTAGATCGGCCAGCCACAGTTCGTCCCGGCGTCGTCGATGACGTTCAGCTCTTCCCACTTCGACTGACCGACGTCGCTGAGGAAGATCGTGCCGGGTTGCCCGTCGTTCGGGTTCGTCGAGCCCGTGCCGGGGCGGACCTGGAAGCGGAAGGGCTGACGCAGGCCGAGCGCGAAGACGCGCGACTTCGCGGCGCGCGGTGCACCCGCGTCGAACCACGGGTTGCCGGGGATGCCGTCGCCTGTTTCGGGGTCGAGCCGCAGCAGCTTGCCGCTGAGGCTGTCCACGAGCTGCGCGCGGTACTGGAAGATGTCTTCCTTCGGCTGGATGATCCCGTCGACGAGGCACGTCGAGCTCGCCGATCCCGCCTGGCCGTCACCGACGGAAACCAGCAGCGTGCCGTCGTTGCCGAAGTGGATCGCGCCGATCCCGTGGCTGTCGCTGCAGAGCGGGATGCCGGTGCTGATCGATTCGCCCACGAGGATCTTCCGGCTGCCGGGAACGACCGCCGTGAAGTGCGCGCCGGCGTCGGCCGTGTAGCGCGTGACGCGCCCGATCGTGTCGATGAAGTCTTCGCTGACGGCCGGGTCATAGCTCGGCGTGCCGAAGTTCATGAGGTGGTGGTAGTCGACGGCGTAGTAGAGGTAGATGTAGCTGTTGATGTCGAAGTCGGGGTCGATGGCCAGTCCGACGAGCCCGTGGTCACCCCAGTTCGCGATCTCTTCCGAGATGTCGAGCATCACCCCGAGCTCGCTGTCGGCGTTCGGGGCCGTGAAGACGCGCCCGCCCTTCTCGGCCACGAAGACCCGCCCGTCGGTGTGGAACGTCACGCAGGTGGCGTTCGAGAACGTGCCGACTTCCTCGTTGATGAACCCCGCGGGGAAGGCCGCCGCGGCGGCCGAAGCGTCCGAGTCACCCGGCATCGGCACCGACTTCGAAGGGGGCGCCTGACTGGCGCGCTGCGCCGCCGTGAGAGGCGTGATGCAGCAGAGGGCGAGGAACAGCGTGGTCAGCGAGGTTTGCATGGCGTGCGGTCGGGGCTGTGCGGTGGTGTGCGGCGATCGGGGAGCGTCCCTCAGTCTACAACGGACTCGTAAGGGGAATCGGTGGGGGCGACGAACCTGACCGACAGAAGCGGGCGCAGGGCCAGTCGGGGGCCCGCAGGTCGTTTCGGTCCGTCGGAGAAGACCCACGCTCTCCGGCGGAGAGCCGGCGCTGAAGAGCTGAAGAAGAGCGTTGCACCGGAAGATCAGCCTAGCAGGGGGAGCGAGGGCGCGCTGGAACGTCGAGCGCGGTCCTTCCGGGATGCTAAGACCCTCTCGATTTCGTCAGTGGGGAGCGGCGCGCCCTCGGTCGCTCGCGACGATGGAGCCGAAACCCCACGGCGGTCGCTAACATCCAAGGACAAAGACCACTCGCGCGTTGGTGCGGGGCGTAAGGATCCCGGGCGGCTCGCGCCGTCCACACGGAGTTGCCGAGATGCTGTTAGACGTTTGGTACTGGGTAGCCATCGGGATCGGCACGCTCGCCGGCATGTGGGCTCAGGCGAAGGTCAAAGGGGCCTTCGCGAAGTACAGCCAGTTCACGACGCGCTCGGGGCTTACCGGCGCCGACGTCGCGCGCAAGATCCTCCAGCAGTACAACATCCACGACGTCACCGTGGAGCCCGTCCCCGGCGCGCTCTCCGACCACTACGACCCGCGCACGAAGACGCTGCGCCTCAGCGAGCCCGTCTACGCGAGCCGCTCGATGGCGGCCTTCGGGATCGCGGCGCACGAGGTCGGCCACGCGATCCAGCACGCCGAGAACTACGGCGCGCTGAAGTTCCGGTCGGCGTGGGTGCCCGTGGCAGGACTCGGCGGCAAGATCTCGATGTTCGTGATCATCGCCTCGCTCCTCCTCGGTGGCATGGCGACGGTCGGTTCGTTGAGCTGGTTGCTCGGCTGGGTCGGCCTCGCGCTTTTCGCGACGACCACGATCTTTACGCTCGTCACGCTGCCGGTCGAGTTCGACGCCTCGAAGCGCGCGATCTACGCGCTCGACCAAGGCGGCTTCACGACGGGCGAGGAACTCCAAGGCGCCAAGAAGGTGCTCGACGCCGCCGCCATGACGTACGTCGCCGCGGCGCTGGCCTCGTTCGTGCAGCTGCTCTACTGGGCGTCGCTGCTTCTCGGTGGTCGGCGCGACTGACCGAGCGTCGGGGACGGGTATGAACGCGGGGTCTGCGCGTGGGTTGATCGTCGCGGCGAGCGTGTTGTTCGTCGCGGCGAACGTGTGGGCCGACGAGTTCGTCGTCGTCGACGAGGCGGGGCGTCCGATCGTCGATGCGACGGTGACGCACCGACGACGTGCCGCTTGCGTTGGCCGTGCGCGCCTCTCCGGCATCACGCACGCTGACGGCGTCTGCGTGATCTACTCGCCCTGGGCCGCGGAGCATGTGGTCGACGGCATCAACGCGCCGATCGAGCCCGTCGCCGTCGTCGACCTCGGCGCGATCCAGCCCGCACCGCCTGCCCTCGCTGGACGTGTGTTCCACGCTGATGGCACACCGGCGCCCGACGCCACCGTGGGCGTGCAATACAACGACCCGGTTGGGGACCCGGCGCTGACTTCACGGCGCTGAGCCAAGCTGTACGATCGGTGGCTGTGGAGGGTGCGATGCGAGTGGCGTTGTCGGCGGTGACCGTCTTGCTGGTGGGAGTCGTGGCGTGGTTCGCGCTGAGTGAGACGCGCGCGACGCCCGCCGTCGATGTCGTGACGCCGCGGGTCGATGTGATCGGCAGCGATGCTGTCGAGCCGCCCGAGGCGCCCTTGGCCGCAGGGGAAGACGGCAAGGCGCACGTGCTGTCGGAGTTGCCCGAAAGCTCGACGTCGGCGGGCGCTGCGCTGTCCGAGCGCGCGCCGCACGGCGTCGTTGTCGATGACGAGGGACGTCCCATCGAGGGTGCGACGATCGCGCGCAGTGCCACCTTCGACGTGCTCGCCACGACACGCGCCGACGGAACGTTCGCGCTCTCGGCGCCGCTCGCCGACGGCGAGGCGCTTCTCGTCCGACACTCGCACCACCGCCAAGGCATCCATCGCCCGACCTCGGCGCAGCGCGCGGCGACGGCGCCCATGCGTATCACGCTCATCTCGGGGGCGCGCCTGATCCTCCGCGTGGTCGATGTGCACGGGCGCCCCGTGCCATCCGCGCTCGTCGCGTGGATCGACGGCGACAACCTGCGGATTCCGTACGGCGAAGAGACGATCGCGGAGCGCTACGAGTTGCTCGCGCACCTCGCGCACTCCGGGCACGTGCCGGCAAGCGTGCTCACGCTCACGGATGACGACGGGCGCGCCGTGCTGGCCGGGATCACCACCGAGTACGGCGCCTGCTTGATCGACAGCGACGAGTTTCCGCGTCACATCGTCCCCGCGATCACGATGCCGCTCAGTGGCGATGTCGACATCGGCGCCGTGACGTTGCCCGCCGGCGTTACGCTGCGCGGTCGTGTGAGCGACGAGCGCGCCGTGCCGATCGCCGGCGCGCAGGTCGAGGTGGCGAACGACGCCATCTGGCGCTCGCGCACGGGCGTCTCGGATGCGGGCGGCAACTTCGCGATCCCGCGTCTACCCGGCGCGTACGAGTACGCGCTCGTCGTGACGCATCGCGATTACTCCACGGCCGAACAGGGACCGGTCACGCCCGACGAGTTCCTCGAAGTCACGCTGCCGTCGCGTCTCGATCTACTCCTGCGCGTCATCGACGGCCCGTCCGGACAGCCGATCACGCGCGAGATGCTCGCGCTGCTCTCGGCCCAGCGCCCGCCGACATCACTCGAGGTCGACGTCCAGACCGAGTGGAGCGTCACGCCGGACGCCAGCGGGCTCGTGGCGATTCCCGGTATCGACCGTTTGGGTTGGACGCTCGCGCTGCAGTGCGAGGGCTATCGTCACGTGCTGTTCGACGTGCCGACGAAGGCGTCGTCGACCGAGCCCGAACTCGTCGAGCTCTGGCCGGCGGTCGACATGCGCCTGCGCGTCGTCGACGGTGCGACGGGGGCCGGCGTGGAAGGCGCGAACTTCAAGGTCACGCAGGTCATCGAGAAGGGCGACGGGAAGACCTTCCACTACCGTCGCGTCCACGCGCGGCCGGGCGCGACGTCGGGCGACTACCTGCTCGACCCGAACACGCTGCCGACGTCGGGCGAACTGCTGCTCTTCGCGAGCGTCGAGGGTTTCGAGGCCGACCCGCTGTCGTTCGGCGCGCGCAGTGCTTTCCCGGACGAGCACGATTTCACGCTCGTCCCGGACCTGTCGTCGGAGAGCCGCCAGCGATGATGCGCGCTGTCGGCGTCGCCTGCCTCGCACTGCTCGCCGTCGCGTGGTGGCTCTGGCCCGTGGAGACCGATCGCACGGATGTTCCGACGGTGCTGCCTCCGTCGTCTGCCAGCAAGGTGGCCGCCGGTGATGTTTCGGCGCCACTGACCACCGAGCGTGACGAACCGGAGGTGCTCGCGATCGCCCGCCCGCACGGGCGCGTCGTCGATGCACGGGGTCGTCCGATCGCAGGCGCGACCGTGACATCGCTCGCGACGTTGAAGGCGCGTGGGTTCACGAACGACCGTGGCGTGTTCGTGCTCCCCGAAGGCGAGGATGTCCTGCTCGTTCGCGGCGACGGGTTCCGCCAGGAGATCGTGCGCCCGACGGAGGTGCAGCGCGTCGGCACGCAGCCGCTCGTGATCGCGATGACGTCGGGTTCCGACATCCTGCTGCGCGTCGTCGACCACGACGGAGACCCGATCGAGCACGCGCTCGTCATGTGGCGCACGGACGATCGCACGGACGTGATGCGCCTCGGTGGCGGCATTGCGCCGGGGCGCCGCTTCGAACTCGCGCAGCGCATCGAGGGGCGGCACAGGCCGATGACGCTGACGGATCGCGAGGGGTTCGCGCGCCTCTCGGGCATCACGGATGCGCGCGGCGCGTGTCTCATCGGAACCGAGACGGCGAGCCAGCGTGTCGCCGACGTGCGGCTCGAGGGCCGCGAGGTCGTCGACCTCGGCACGGTGCGCATGCCTGTACCGAAGGTCACATGGACGGTTGTCGACCGCGCGGGTCGGCCGCTCGCGGGCGTGGCCGTGACGCTGCATTGCGGCACGAAGCGCGCGGGGTCCGTGACGACCGACGCGCTCGGCAACCTGCCATTCGACATGGCGAGCGTTCCGTGCTCCCACCTTGGTATCAAGCTCGCGCACGACTCCTACACGACGCGCTGGGTCCCCGACCTGCTCGTGGCGGCGAACGCGACGATCGAACTCGAGCGACGCCGCAAGGTCGCGCTCTACCTCGTGGACGCAGAAACCCAGGCGCCGATCGATCTTCGCGGCCGCACGTCCTTCCGCTACCGACTCGACGACCCGCAGCTTCCACCTCACGCGCCTCGCAGCCTTCCCTTCGAAGACGCCGGTGATGTCGGCGGCGGCCGCGCACGCGTGACGCTCGACGAGATCTTCACGCGGCTGGAGATCGCCGTGGCGAACTATCACGCCGAGATCGACCTCCGCGACATCCCGCCCGGCGTCGACGAGATTCGCGTCGCGATGGGCGCCCAGCCTCCCGTCCGGTTGCGCATCACTGACGCCAGCACGGGTGTTCCGCTCACGGCGGCGTACATCATCACCAAGGCTTCAAGCGTGCCCTTCCCGGATCGCGCGGAGAACGCGCGCTGGGACAAGATCGATACCGAGGCGTTCCTCGAGAACGCGACGGACCCGTCGACCGGGCTCTTCGAGACGACGCGCGCGTCGGGCTTCGCTGATGATTCGCTAGGCGTGGTGATCGCTGCAGACGGCTACCGCCTCATGTCGATCCCGGCGCCTCCGGCTGGGGAGCTCGTCGACGTGGCCCTCGAGCCTGAGGAACCGTGGGAGCACCCGCGCCGATGAAGCGCTCGCTCGTTGTCGCCGCCGTCGTCATCGTGCTCGTGCTCGTCGCGTTCGTGGCGTGGTGGATCTGGCCGATGCACGCGCGGGACGCCGAGGCGGACGCGGTACCGGCGGTACGCGTCCTCGCGCCGGACGCCGGCACGGTCGCCGTGCTCCCGGAACGTACGCAGGCCGCGACCGTCCAGTCACTGGATGAGCCACGCGTCTCGGGCCGTGTCCTCGGCGACGCTCTCGGGCCCCTCGAAGGCGCCACGCTCACGCGCCTCGAAACCCTCGACGTCGACGCGGTCACGGATGACGAGGGACACTTCGAGCTCCCCGCACTCGCCGCCACGACCTGGCTCGTGGAGCACCCACAACACCGCCAGGCGATGGTGTCGCCGACGGTCGCACAACGCGCCGGCAGGGACGAGCTCGAGATCGTCCTCGTGGGCGGTGCGTCGGTGTCGCTCACCGTCGTCGACGAACGTGGCGAGCCGGTCGACGGTGCGCTCGTGATCTGGCGCGGTGGCTCGCGCACGTCGGTCCCGCGCTTCGCGTTCGAGGCCTCGCCTGGCGAACAGTTCGCGATGATGCTGCGCCTCGAGGGACGTGCGACGCCCATGACCTTCACGAACGAGGCCGGGCGGGCACGTCTCGCGGGGATCCGCGGCGAGGACGGCGCCTGTCTCGTCCAAGCCGGAATGCGTTCGCGGCTCGTGCAGGGGATCTCGTTTGAGCGCGGCCGGCGCCACGTCGCGCTGGGAACCGTGAGGCTGCCGGATTCCGATGTCCTCGACTGGACGGTCGTCGATCACCTCGGGACGCAGCTTCGGCAGGCGACCGTGGGCATCGTCTGTCCCGACGGCGAGCTCGTCACGGCTGCGTTCGAGAAGGGCAAGTTCGGGATCACGGCGGCGGATGTGCCCTGTGACGTGGCCGGCGTCCGCGTCGCGTGTGGTGGGTACTCGACGCTCTGGCTTCCAAGTGTCGAGGTCGAGCCGGGCCTCGTCTTCGAGCTCACACCGCAACGGCGCGTCCGCCTCTCACTCGTCGACGCCGAGACGTTGCTGCCGATCGACTTCGGTCCGCGCACGCGCCTGCGCTCGCACCTCTCCGGCACGCCCGTGGGCTATCCGAGCGCGCGACGAATCGCAGCCACGCGCGAAGTCGACCGCGGGCGGGTCGAGCTCGACGTCGACACGATCTTCTCCACGCTCACGATCATCGGCGCGCACTACCAGGCCGTGCTGCACGTCGACGGACTCCTCCTGGCTCCGGCCGAGACGTTCGTTCCGATGGAGCCGGCACCTGTTTCGACGTTCCGCCTCGTCGACGCCGACACGGGGCATCCCATCGATCGTGCATCCTTCGACGTCGAGCTCCGCAATCAATGGGAGCCGCGCTTGCACACCAACTCCACGCACCTCTTCGCCGACCCGGACACGGGCCTGATCGGCTTCAGACGACCGCGCACGCTCGACAGCGAGTTCGTCGCCGTGAACATCACGTCACCGGGATACGAACTCGAGGAGGTGCTCTTGAGTGCCGACACGCTGCACTACGACGTCGAACTCAGCCGGGCCGTCGCGGAACCGTCGTCGGACGGCTGATTGCCTGACGCCCGTGTCACGTCCACCACTCGCGCGGCGTGCGCGGCAGCAGCGGGTGCACGATCGCGCGCAGCGCAGGCGGGCAACGCTCGTCGAGGATCTCGACGACCTCGGCCGGCTTGTAGAGCTGGCTGAAGTGCATGAGGACGAGGGCGTCGTTGCGGAAGTTCTCGGCGCGCTCGAGGAGCTCGTCGAGGTGGATGTGTCCGCCGGCACGGGCTGCGTCGAGCGACTTGCGCTCGTCGAGGAACGAGCATTCGAGGATCAGCGTCGAGACGTCGTAGAGCTCGGGGTTCTCGTCGAGGACGCGCGGGCGCGTGTCGGTGGCGTAGGCGAGGTCGAGGTGCTCGTGCAGCGTGAAGAGATCCTCTCCGCGCTGGCGCCGCTCGGCGATCTCGGGGCCCGGCAGCTCGAGGAACTCGGGGCGCAGGCGCTTGACGCGTCGCAGGAACAGGAAGCCGAGGGACGGGACCGTGTGGCGCGTGGCGAAGGCGCGCACGTGCAGGTCGCGGTTGATGCGGACCTCGTCACCCGGCGCCATCGGCGTCAGCTTGACGTCGAGCGTCCAGTGGTGCATCGCGCCGAAGGCCTCGAGTCCGGCGCGCAGAGGGTCGACGATGGCGTGCGGGCAGTAGACCTCGAGCGGCTCGCGCAGTCCCATGAGTCCGCGCATCCCGAGCAGGCTCGGCAACGCGCCGACGTGGTCGACGTGGGCATGACTGAGATAGAGGCGCGAACAGCTCGCCGCGCGGCGGAAGGCGTGGCCGGCGTCGAGCAGCGCGTCGAGCTCGGGCACCCACAGGGACGTGTAGAGCCCCGCGAGCGAGGCGCCCTTGATCGTGGCGCGGGGCGTGGACACGGTGCTGTGCATGGGTCACACCATGGGGCGTGATCGGCGATGCCGCAAGGTCGGTCAGTCGGCGGCGGCGGGCTGACGCGACGCGATCACGAGGGCCAGAGCGATCAGAGCCGATCCCAGAGCCAGGGGGACGGCGCGTACCGGTTCGCCGAATGCCAGCAGGGACGCCAGCACACCGAGCGGCACCTTGACGTTGTTCCAAACTGCGAGAGCAGTGGCCGAGACGCGCGCGGCGCCGAGGTTCCAGAGAAAGAAGCCGAGGCCGGACGGGATGACACCGAGGTACGCCAGCGTGGCGATCTGGCGCGAGGTCAGCTCGGGGAGGGAGTCGAGCGATGTCCAGCTGGCGGCGAGCGCGACGAGCAGGCCGCCGAGGTAGAGGTCGGCGAAGACGCGCGCCTGCTGGGGCACCTCGCGACCCCGGAAGCGCGCCGCGTAAGCCAGCTGACCCCAGGCGAAGCAGATGTTCGCGAGCTGGACGAGCCCGATGCCGAGCCACGAGCTGACGCCGTCGGCCTCGAGGCGCCAGGCAAGCACCGCCGCACCCACCGCGGCGAGGAGTGCGGCGCTGAGCGCGCGTGCGATGCCGCTTGTTCGGCGCGTCCAGAGCATCGAGAGAAAGACGACGTGCAGCGGCGTGAGTGCCGTCAGCAGGGCGACCTCGTGTCCCTCGAGATGCGCGTAGGCGCGGATGTAGAGCACGTACATGACGCCGTACTGCACGGCGCCGATCGCCATGAGCGCGACGTGGTCACGCGTGCTCACGCTGCGCGGGCGCCACAGCGGCAACATCACCAGCCATGCCAGTCCGAGACGCACCGCAGCGACGAACGGCGCGGGCACGCCCACGAGCTCTTGCCGGATGAGTCCGAACGAGAACGCCCACAGCACCGATGTGACGGCGAGTGGCAGCCAGCCGGGGAGTGGAGGGGATGTTCGGTTCACCGCAGATGCCCGAAACGAAAATGACGGGAGAGCCGGATTGCCGGCTCCCCCGCCAAGCAGGAGTGTGCAACGAAAGTGTAACGATCCGCGACGCGATCGGGACAGAGGGTGGTGCTTCAGGAACGCGACTCTCGGGATTGGCACTCAATCCGCCTTGATTCGATGCACGCCTCCAACCGATAGAGGTAGAGCCATGTGCGTGATGTGCGTGGAATGACTTATCCCAGGGCAGTGTTCATGTTGAGTCCGTCACGCGAGCGAGGTGCATTCGATCCAGCATCGATCATTTCGTCGTGTGGTTCCGTCGGTGCTCCGGTGCTGGACGCCTGTCGAGTTCGCGCGGTCACGGCAGCATGAGATTCCTCATCGTCATGGCCTCCTTGGCGGCGGTTCTCGCGGTCGGCATCATCACCACGCCGCACGACTCGACGTTCCAGCCGCTGCCCGCCGATCAGGTCGAGCCACAGGTGATCGTCCAGGGCATCGTGTCCCTCGGTACGGTGAGTCTGTTCCCTTCGGACGACATCGAGAAGTTCCAGCACATCGCGGACTGGCTCGCGATCGAGCTCACCGGCTGGGAACACGCTCGTGGCACGGTGCGTTTCGCCCCGACGATGGCGGCGATGGCGAACCTGCTCGAGAACGGCGAGGTCGACCTCTACTTCGACAGTCCGTACCCGTCGATGCAGGTCGCGAGTCGTGCCGGGAGTGTTCCGTTCCTGCGTCGCTGGAAAGGCGGCGTCGGCGAGTATCACAGCGTGGTGTTCACGCGCGCCGACAGTGGCATCGAGAACGTCGAAGATCTACGCGGACGTTCGATCGCCTTCGAAGGTGAGTTCTCGACGTCTGGCTACTTCCTGCCGCGCGCCGTGCTCGAACGCGCGGGTCTGCCCCTCTCGAGTGACGAGGGCTGGACCGGCGCCACGCAAATGTTGCGGTATTCATTCTCACGCGACGACGGAAACACGCTCCTGTGGGTGAAGGAAGGGCGTGTCGACGTGGGCGCGACGGATCACCCGACATATCAGGCGGCGTGCGTCGAGGACCCGGGGATGTTTCGGGTCGTTACCCGTTCGCCGACGGTACCGAGGTCGGTTGTGAGTCACCGGCCCGGCCTTTCGCCGGAGTACGTCAGTTCGGTCCATGATGCGCTCGTGTCGATGGCGTTTGACGAAGAAGGCAAGGTGCTGCTGTCGATCTTCGACGGCACCTTGCGGTTCGACGAGCTCGACTCCGTGGACGTCGATCTCTTGGGATTGCTGTTCGGAGCGCAACCAGCGGAGAGCATGAGTCGATGACGTTCGGAATCCAGGCGAAAGTCACCGCGGCTGCAACTGTGATCGTGGCGCTCCTCACCGGTGCTTACATGATCACCAGTGTTCAATCGCTCGAAGACAACCTGCAGCTGCGTCTGCGCGAGCACGCGATGGGAGCCCTGCGCGTTGCATGTCGTGTGGCTGCCGACCATCTCTACATCCATGACGAACGTGAGCTGACGATCCTCGCCGGTGAACTCGTCCGAACCGAAGACATCGCATCCGTCGAGATCCTTGACTCGGACGGGAAGGTGATCGCATCGGCCGTCGAAGTCGACGACGACTTCGACGCCAGCACCGAAACTGTTCCCAGCCATGATGTCCGGATCATCGAAGACGAGCAGTCGCTGCGTGCAATACAGGGTGTGATGCTCGGCGAGTACCTCGTCGGGTCGATCCACATCACGGTTTCGAAGAAGCGCGTCCACGCCGATGTCGCCGCAGCGATGTGGCGTCCCGTGGCGCTCGGGATCCTCATCACGTTCGTCGCGTTCGCTCTCATCGTGACCTGTGCGCGCGGAATCACCGAACCGCTTGGGACGCTGATCGCCGGAACGCGTGCCGTCTCGCAGGGGGATTTCAGCCGACAAATCGACATTTCGACCAACGACGAACTCAGCGAACTCGCCGACGCTTTCAACCTCATGACGCGCAGCCTCGAGCGGTCTACCGTTTCACGTGCCTACGTCGAAGGCATTGTCGAGAGCATGAAGGACATGTTGCTCGTCGTGAAACCCGATGGCGAGATTCGGACTGTGAACGCAGCGGCCCGCGCGATCTTCGATTGCCGGCAGGACGAACTCGAAGGTGGGGCCGTCGACGACTTCGTCTGTCTCGAAGGCGAGGACGACTTCTCGTCGGTGCTGCGCTCTGTCATGGAAGCCAACACGTCACGCGACATCGAAGTGTGGTTCAAGCGCGCGGGCGCTGTCCGCGTCCCCGTCGCGCTGTCCTTGTCGCCGATGAGTGGCACGGCCGATGCACGTGTGATCTGCGTGGGCCAGGACATCTCGCGTCGACGCGAGATCGCACATGCACAGCGTGAGGCGCGGGTCGCCGCCGAGCAGGCCAACGCCGCGAAGAGCGAGTTTCTCGCGAACATGAGTCATGAGATCCGCACGCCGATGACGGCGATCCTCGGATATGCCGACCTGCTGCTCGAGCAGGAGGATGTCGCCGAACGAAGAACGAGCGTCGAGACGATCCGCCGCAACGGCCGTCATCTCCTCACGCTCATCAACGACATCCTTGATCTCTCCAAGATCGAGGCCGGCAAGATGACCGTCGAGACCGTCGCGTTCGCACCGTCGACTCTGCTGCGCGAGGTCGGCGAACTCCTCGAGCCGCGAGCAGCGTCACGCGGCATCCGCCTCGAAGTCGTCGAGGAGACGGAACTCCCCGCAGCTGTGGCGAGCGATCCCACGAAGATCCGGCAGATCCTCACGAACCTCGTCGGCAACGCGATCAAGTTCACGTCAGAAGGCAGCGTGACGGTGCGTGCCTCGCACGAGCCGATCGACGCCAAGAGCGCGCGTGTGACGTTCGCCGTCGAAGACACCGGCATCGGGCTGACGTCGGAACAAGCCGCGAACCTCTTCTCTGCGTTCACCCAGGCCGACACATCGACCACGCGCCGCTTCGGCGGCACGGGGCTCGGGCTTGCGATCAGCCGCCACATGTCCGAGTTGCTCGGGGGCACGATCGAGGTCGAGAGCGAGCATGGAAAAGGCAGCACGTTCACGGCCAACATGGTCGTCTCGCTCGACACCGCGGGCCTGGCTGGTGAGCGCTCGCGTCTCAACCTGTCGGGTGATGGCACAAGCGGCAAGCTCGACGCACGTGTGCTCCTCGCCGAGGACGGCCGTGACAACCAACGCCTGATCGCGTTCGTGCTCAAGAAGATCGGCGCGACCGTCGTCGTGGCCAACGATGGTCGCGAGGCCGTCGACATGGCTCTCGAGGCGCAGGATGCCGACGATCCGTTCGACGTCATCCTCATGGACATGCAGATGCCCGTGCTCGACGGCTACAGCGCCACGGCCGAGCTGCGCGCTCAACGCTACGTCGGTCCGATCATCGCGCTCACGGCGAACGCGATGGAAGGCGATCGCGACCGCTGCCTGCATGCCGGGTGCGACGACTACACGACGAAGCCCATCAAGCGAGCCGAACTCGTGCACCTCGTGCGGACCTATGCCGCGACGACGGTTGACATGCAAGTGGCTCTCGGTGACACCCGCACGCCGTCGAGCTGAGAGCCGGCTCGCGCGCCGTGGAGTCAAGCATCGGCGAAGACTCACGCACCGACGAAAGCCGCGCCTCGCCCGGCGGTGCGCATGCGCTCGAGTCACACCCGGAGAGTGTGCAGCTCGACGAGCACCTGCACGTCACGTCGCCGGGCTGTCCGCTGCGCGCGGCGCGGTGTCAGGCGCCGGCGGGGATCAAGGTCTCGACCGCGGCGGCAGGCGTCCGCGTCTCGATCTCGTCGATGTCTTTCCGTACGCGGTCGAGCTGCATCCCCAGCGCGTGCAGCTTGTCGAACGCACGCCGCACGACCTCGCCGCCGGGCCGTTGACTCGCCCAACTCTCGGCGATGCCACGCAGCGCATCGAGCTGCGCGACGGTTGCGTTGACAGTCTCCCAAAGAGACGTGACGTGCGCGGCGTCGAGTGGCGCGAGTGGTCGACTCTGGAGAGCCGTGAGCTCATCGGATTGGACGATGAGCTGCTCGCGGACCTCGCGAACACTGAGAATCAGATCGTTCCGCTGCTGGCAGAACAGCAGCTCTGACGACCGGCGTGCAGCGCGTTGTGCGACCCAAAGGCTGAGTACGGAGACCGCGAGCGCGGCCCCGATAATGATCATGTCCAAGGTGTTGACCCCTGATGTGACGTTTGGAAACGCCACGAGACCCCATGACACGTGCCGAGCCGTCGCTCGACGATGTGTCTCCCCGGCGACGTCTGGACAAGCGCGTCACCGTTGTGAGAGCGGCGTTCTGGTACCGCCCTCACGATGCCTTCGGAAGTTTACACCGATCCCACCAAGCGTGGGGACAGATCGTCGATGACTCGCTTACGAGCGCACGATCGCCGCGATGGCATCGTCCCACTCGCGATTCAATTCATCGTCCGTTCGGTCGTAGAGCTTCTCGATCTTTCCGAAGGACGATCGTCCGACGAGTGCCTCGCGGAGCATGGTGTCGGCCGCGACGGGGTCGAGCTGGGTGAGGACGAACAGGAGTGATGCAGATTGAGATCGCCGGTACGCGGCGTGGCGCGTGGAGGCGAAGTCGAGCAATCCGTAGCCGACGACGCGGCCGGCGTCCTCGGGGCGCGAGGTCGTCGGGCGGAAGTGCGCGGCAGCGGCGCGACGCGGGGGTGAGCCCCAGTCGATCGTCGCGGCAGCAGGGCCACCGCGCAATCCGTCGGCGGCGAGTCCGCCGAGGCCCTCGTCGATCCAGGGTGGCATCGGACCGCGGCCCTGACGCGACTCGACCGTTGTCTCATGCAGATACTGTCGGACGACCTCGCGCGCGAGCACGCGGCGGACATCGTCGGGCCGGTCCGCGAGGAACTCGACCGGTACGTGCAGCACGCGATCGTCGACGAGGAAGGCGCCGTCGGGACGCTCATACGGCAGCGGCGCCTCGCGGTCACGGCCGTAGAGGTGCACGACGAGCGGCTCCTCGGGCTCCAGCAACCGCAGCTTCGGCGACAGGTGATCGCGGCACGCGCGATGCAGGGCGGCGATGTCGAGGGCCAGCAGCGCGGCGTTGCGGATCGGCGCCGAGGAATGGATGACGTAGTGATCTGTTGTGAGCGTGACCTTGTCCGACCACGCGCGGTTGTCTTCGAGGTCCTCGAGGCGGAACCAGTCACGGTCGATGCGGATGCGCCACTTGCCGCGGTGATCCTGCATGCCGATCGCGGCCCGCGCCTCGTCGACCGCCGGGGACTCGGCCGTCGCAGCAACCCAGCCGATGATCTCGGCCTCGCCGTGGAGCGTGCGGCTCGTCGCGAGGGCGGCGAGCTCGAGGAGCGCCCGCGGGTCTTCGAGGTCGACGACGGCGACGCGGTCGAGCCAGTCGTCGAGGTCGTGACGCCGCAGCGTGAGGTCCGCGATGTCGCCACGCTCCACGATGCGCTCTTTGCTGCTGCGCGGCCCACGGAAGACCAGCTCGCTGTCATCGATGTAGAGGACGCGGCCTTCGAGTCGCTTTCCATCGATCAGCTCGACGACGTCAGGACGTCGTTCGTCGTCGCGGGCCGAGGCCCAGGCGCTCGCGACCACGAGACAGGTTCCGACGAGCACTCGCGCCCAGCCCCGTCGCTCGGGATAATGCCCGGTTCGCATCTCCTCCCTCGTCGTATCTGGAATCACTGCCATGTCGGATGTCCTCATCGAATGTGTCCCCAACATCTCCGAGGGACGTGATCGTGACACGATCGACGCAGTCGTGGCCGCGGCAAATGCCGTTTCAGGCGCGGAGGTGCTCGACGTCGATCCCGGGCGCGAGACGAATCGTACGGTGATCACGATCGTCGGTGGCCCTGAGGCCATCGCCGAGGCGGCTTTCGCCGTGATCGAGAAGGCGGCCGAACTCATCGACATGCGCACGCACAGCGGCGCTCACGCACGTCACGGCGCCACGGACGTCTGTCCGTTCGTGCCCGTCGCGAACGCGACGATGGACGACTGCATCGAGATCGCGAAGCGCGTGGGCAAGCGTGTCGGCGAAGAACTCGGCATCCCCGTCTACCTTTACGACCAGGCCGCGCAGGTCCCCGAGCGCCGTTCGCTCGCGAAGGTGCGCGCCGGTGAGTACGAGGCGCTGCCCGACAAGCTCGGCAAGCCGGAGTGGAAGCCCGACTTCGGTCCCGCGACGTTCAACGCGAAGTCCGGCGTCGTCACGATCGGCGCGCGCGAGTTCCTCGTCGCCTACAACGTGAACCTCAACTCGACGAACAAGGCCCACGCCGACGACATCGCCTGGTCGATCCGCGAGAACGGGCGCGCTGCGCGTAGTGGTCAGACCGACGCGTACTACACGAGCGGCGCTCTCAAGAAGTACCGCCCGTCCAAGAACCAGTTCCCGTCGGCCTACGACGACGTCGTCTGCAAGAGTCTCGACGAGCTCGCAGCGCACTATCGCGACGCACTCGGCCGCGATCTGCACGCCGAGCTGGAACTCTTCGGCCGCGACGTCGACGCGCTCGAAGGCGTCAACGTCATGGCCAAGGGGATGTTCGCGGAGGTGCGCGGTGTGGGCTGGGTGATCCCGGAGTACAACCGCGCGCAGATGTCGTTCAACCTCACGAACATCGCCGTGACGCCCGTGCACACGGTGTACGATGCGTGCGCCGAGATGGCTCGCGAACGCGGCCTCGGGGTGACGGGTTCAGAGATCGTGGGGATGATCCCGTACACAGCGATCCGCACTGCCGGTGAACACTATCTCGAACGCCAGGGTTCGAGTCGCGGTGTGCCTGTGGCAGACATCGTCGAGACGGCGGCGCAGTCGATGGGGCTGCGTGATGTCGCGGAGTTCGAGGCCGACAAGGCCGTGCTCGCGCTGCCGACGACGGACGGCACGCTTGCCTCGATGCCCGTCAACGAACTCTGCGACGAGGTGTCACGCGCTTCGCCGACGCCCGGCGGGGGTTCGATCGCGGCGCTCGCGGGAGCGCTCGGTGCGGCGCTGGCGTCGATGGTCGCGAACCTGACGTTCGGCAAGAAAGGCTTCGAGGACCATCGCAGCGCGATGGAACAGTCGGCGATGCGCTGCCAGGAACTCAAGGACGACCTGTTGCGCGCCATCGACGCCGACACGGATGCCTTCAACGAAGTGCTCGTGGCGATGCGTCTGCCCGCGGACACCGCGGCCGAGAAGGCGACGCGCGCCGAGGCGATCCAGGCCGGCTACAAGCAAGCCACCACGGTTCCGTTCCGCACGGCGTCGCTGTGTCTCGAGGCGCTGCGCTTGTGTCGCGAGGTGGCGGCCAACAGCTTGCCGGTGTCGATCACGGACGTCGGCGTTGCCGCGATGATGGCGCGCGTCGGCGTGCTCGGTGCCGTCGACAACGTGCGCATCAATCTCGGGTCGATCAACGATGAGCAGTGGAAGGAACAGCGCACGGGCATGCTCGACGTGATGGTGGCCGAGGCTCAGACGCTCGAGGACGACGTACGCGCGGTCGTTCACGCCAAGATCTGAGGCGCGTCTGCAAGCCGCTCGCGACGATCCGTGAAGTAACACTGCCGTTACCGTCACGGGCTGTCATCGCGTCCTAGTCTTCGGGCACGGGCTGTCGGAATCGACGCCCGGGACGATTCTCCGCCTGGAGAGTCGTCTCTCTCCCTGATGAACACCTTGGACTCCTCCGATGACCCATGTAGGACGCCGTGCGTTCGCAGGGATCGTTGCCGTGGCCGCGATGGCAGGCGGTCTCACTGCGCAATCGATCTCTCTCTCGTTCCCCAAACCCACCTTCGAGGCCGGCGAAGATGCCGTTCTCACAGTGAGCGGCACGCCCGGCTCGATTGCCGTGTTGCTCGTCAACTCCGCACCTGGTCCGGCGTTCCTTCCGCCGGTAGGCGATGTCGGTGTCGCGATCGATGGCAATCTCATCGTCGCGCAGTTGCCGCCGTTCCCCGCGTCGGGTGAATGGCCGCTCATCTGCAACCTCCAGTGTGGACATCCGCTCCTCCAGAACCCGTGTTGGGTCCAGGCCGTCGAACTCGACGGTCAGACGAAAGCGATCGTCGGGCTTTCGAACACCGAAGTGCTCGTCACGGTGCCCGGCGACTGCGGTCAGTGCGTCGAGGAAGCCGAGGTCGACACCGACGTCTTCGGTGGTGGAGGCGGTCACGCCTTCTACCTGCCCGGTGTCGCCTCCGACCTCACGTTCATCTCGGGTGGGCAGCTCATCGAGCGCGGTGACGGCACGGCGATGATGAAGGGTGTCGTTGCGTCGCTCTCCGACCCGGCGAAGCAGTTCATCGTCGACGTCGCTCTCGCCGGTGGTGTCGCTCCCGGCGAGCCAAGTCACCCGCCGAGCGGATCCCCGAAGCTCGAACTCCTCAGCGACGCCTACGTGTCGGCCGGCGGCGACGTCGATCCGCGCGCGTGGCACTACTACACGGTCTTCGCCGGCACACTCGTCGGTGTCGAAGGTGCCGACGGTGCGCTGATCACGTTCGAGCCGAACGGTCCGGCGTTCCAGGTCGGCTTCGGCGCCAGCGGCAAGAACGACACGTACGGCGCGTCGGGTTGGCTCACCTACACGGTGATCTCCGAGCCGACGGACTGTCCCACGAGCTGGCCGACGGCGGCCACGAAGGGCGACATGAACCTCGACCTCGGTGGCGACTGCCGCGACTGCGTCGAGCCTGCCGGTGACCATGTGCTCGCCCTCGGTTCGATCGCGAAGGACATGGTCTTCGTCGAAGGCGGTGACTTCGTGGAGCTGGACGACGGGACGGCCGTGCTGTCGGGCTTGCTCGCCGACACGACCGACGCGCAGCGTCAGTTCGAAGTGCACGTCGTCTTCAGCGATCGCATCAACCCCGGCGCGATCGCGTTCCCGCCCGAGGGGAGTCCGAAGAAGGAACTCTCGGCCGGGAGCTACGCCGACAACGGTGGCATCGTCGATCCCGCAAAGTGGCACTACTACCTGACCACGACCGGCACGCTGTTCGGCCGCAGCGCACTCGACGGTGCGTTGGTGCGTCTGACGCGCGACGGTCCCGCCTTCCAGGTGGGGGTCGGTGCGAGCGGGAAGTCGACCGACTATGGCGCATCGGGCTGGCTCGAGGTCGTCGTCGAGGAACAACCGGCATTCGCGCCGGCGTTGTCGGGCGGCAAGGGCGATTTCAACATCGACCTGGCCGACGACTGTCCCTGATCACGTGACCTGGACAGCTTTTCGCTGACGACGTTTCCCTGGCGACGCCCGTGGTGTGCACTGCGCACCGCGGGCGTCGTCGCGTTCAGTCGACGTGTTCGCCGAGGTCGCCCGGATAGTCGCGCTCGCCCGCGGCCGCGTCCTTGAGCACGCGCAGCGCCTCACGCGCCGCGCGCTGCTCGGCCTGTCGCTTGTTGCGCCCCGACGACTCGGCCAGACGGATGCCATTGACAACAGCCGCGACCGTGAACGTCTTCGCGTGGTCGGGGCCGTTCTCCTCGAGGACGCGGTAGTTCGGCGTGAACCCGAAATGGCCTTGGGTCCAGTGCTGCAGCTCCGACTTGTCGTTGCTGGAGCGACGGCTCCCGGCGGCATTGTCGATGAGCGGGCCGAAGTCGCGCTGGATGATGCGCGCGACCGTGTCGAGCCCGCCGTCGAGGTAGAGCGCGCCGAGCATGGCCTCGACGGCGTCCGAGACGACGGACGGCGGAACCTCGCCGGCGGATTCGAGCCCCGGCCCGACCACGAGGTGGCGCCCGAGACCCCAGCCCGACGCGATCCGTCGCAGGGCGTGACGCGAGACCACGGCGCTCTTGATGCGACTCAGCTCGCCCTCTTCGCGGTCTTGGAAACGTGCGTAGAGCAGCTGCGCGACGACCATCCCGAGCACGGCGTCCCCGAGGAACTCGAGCCGTTGGTTCGGCTCTTGAGTGGTGGTGCGTGCCGAGCTGTGGGTGAGCGCCGTGGTGAGCAGCTCCGACGACCCGAAGGCATGGCCGATGCGACGCTCGAGCTCGGAGAGCTGGTCCTGGTCATCTCCGAGCTGGGCAGGTTCCCAGCGCATCGGTGGCTCGACCACGCGCAGCGCCGTGAGTCGCCGCCACTCCTGCGTCGCGAAGCCGTCCGTCATCCCGGCGACGTAGTCGCAGACGCTCTGTTCGAGACCGTGGTCGTCGATGCGTCGCAGGTACTCGTGCGGGAGGTCGCCCGGCGAGTTGCGGTAGTGGTCGACGATGACACCGATGGCATCGTCGGCGATGGCTCGCGAGCGCGTCACCCGCGGGTGTTTGTAGTAGTGCTCCATCAAGAACTTGCCGAGCTCGCGATGCTGCCCCGCACGCTCGGCCGACATGGAGATCAAGCGCGTGTTCGTCTCGGCGACTTCCTCGGCGCGCGTGATCGACGTGCCTTCGAGGGCGGTGCGCGACGTCGCGACGAGGTTGTGCAGCGACGATTTCAAGATTCGGTTGAGCGTGGCCTTGATGCGTTTGCGACGCGAAAGACCGTCGGTGATGTGTTCGGCGGCATCGCGCCAGATGTTGAGGTTCTCGGCCAGCATCTCCTCGGTGAGCAGGCCTGAACGCAGGCCGTCCTCGAGGTCGTGGTGCTGGTAGGCCGTCGAGTCGGCGAGGTCGGCAACCTGCGCCTCGAGCAATGCGCCGGGCCAGCTCGGCGCGCCGCGTCCTGCGTCGCCGCCGTGCTTGAGGATCGAGCGTCGGACGACGTGCGTGAGGTTGAGTCCGGGGCGATCGTAGTAGGGCGTCTCGAGGACGTCGACGATACGCAGCGCCTGGCGGTTGTGGTCGAAGTCGACGCCCGCGTGAAGGTCGAGCACGCGCTCACCCTCGTGCCCGAAGGGCGGGTGACCGATGTCGTGGACGAGGGCGAGCACCTCGGCCAACGTGTCGTTGAGGCGCAACGCCAACGCGATGAACCGGGCCATCTGCGTGACTTCGAGCGTGTGCGTGAGGCGCGTGCGGTAGAAGTCGCCTTCGTTGATGACGAACACCTGCGTCTTCGCCTTCAGACGTCGGAACGCGCCGCAGTGCAGCACCCGATCGCGGTCGCGTACGAAGCACGTCCGGAACGGATCGGCCTCCTCCGCGACGGGGCGGTCGGCGTGGTGTTGTGACAGACACGCGAGCGGCGCGAGCCACTCGCGTTCGCGTTGCTCGGCGCGTTCACGCGAGCATGAGTAGGACGTCATGGCAGCCTCGATCGGCTGCCCGCGTCGGCCACGAAGTTCGAGCGGATTCGGGTTCGGGGCGGAGACGGGCAGATGAACCCGCACGATACCAGCTCGGCTCGCTGCCCCACGAGCTTCGTTGTGCGGGTAGCTCGCATCGACTCGAGAAGCCAGACTCGCCTGCGCGACGAAAGAGCCGATTCTCCGTGCCCTGTAGACGCAGGCGCGCCCTCGCGACGCTAGGACTCGCGCCGCGGCGGGCGCAGGGCCTCGGGTATCTCGGCGGGCGGAGCGGCGACGATCTCGCCGCCGCCGCCGCGGATCCAGACGGCCTCGACGATGCCGTGGTAGGGCACGAACGACTCGAGCGACGGCGCCGCGTCCACGCCGGTGACCCGGCGCATCGCTACGCGGATCACGTGACCGTGACACACGGCGACCACGTGCCGGCCGGCGTGGCGCTCGGCGGCGTCGTCGAGCGCAGCCCAGACGCGTGCACTCAGCGTCGACTCGCTCTCGCCGCCGGGTGCGTGGTGACGCTCGGGGTCGGCGATGTAGCGCGCGATCGCGCCCGGCGCGCTGCGCTCGATGTCAGCGCGGTGCCGGTGCGTCCAGTCGCCGCGATCGAGTTCGGCGAGGCGCGGGTCGATGTCGATCGGACAGCCGGCTCTTTCAGCGAGGCGCTCGGCCAGCACGCGCGCCCGCACCAGCGGACTCGTCACGACGACGTCGGGCGTCCGCGCGAGCAGCTCGTCGGCGAGGGCGAGGCTCGCCGCGAGCCCGGCCTCGGACAGCGGCACGTCGGCCCCGCCGTAGAACGTTCCGTGGTGCGCGGCCGCGACTTCGCCGTGACGAACGAGAGTCAGTCGGATGGCCGGTGCGCTCACGCGTCCTCGAACTGCTGGCTCGTCAGGTAGTTCTCGATGCCGACCTTCCCGATCAGCTCGAGTTGCGTCTCGAGCCAATCGACGTGCTCTTCCTCGTCGACGAGGATGTGCTCGAAGAGTTCGCGCGTCGCGTGGTCGTTGTGCTTGAAGCAGGCCGCGAGCCCGTCGCGCAGCACGTCGAGCGCCTTGTGCTCGAGCGCGAGATCGGCCTCGAACATCGTCGGGATGTCCGTGCCGGGCATGATCTTGCCGTACTTCATCATGTTCGGCTCGGTCTCGAGGAAGAGCATGCGATCCATCACCTTGTCGGCGTGGCGCATCTCGTCCATCGACTCGTCCCACTGGTGCTTCGCGATCCGGCCAATGCCCCAGTTCTTCGCCATCTTCGCGTGGAGGAAGTACTGGTTGATGCCGGTCAGCTCCATCGTGAGGACGTTCTGGAGCGCTTCGTGGATATCGGGATGACCCTTCATGACGTCGACCTCGGCAATGAGCGGTGGGGGTGGGCGTTCTGGCTCTTTGGTGTAGCGCCCGGCGTGCGTTGGGTCCAGTTGTCACATCGAGCGGCAACTGAGACGCGGTCGCTGTCTCAGTTGAGATGGGATCGCAGGCTCTGCGATGAAGGGAGTGCGTGCGAGCGCTGTGAATCTCGGGTGGTGGGCAGCCGAGTGCGACGGCGTTAGCGCGGCTGGCGATGTACGCGGCGGGCCTCGGCGGGCTGGTTTTTCTTCGCCCACGAGGCACGGGCGCGGCAAAGTGTTCGGATGTCGTCGTCGCCCTGCCATCCCGCCGAGTTGCCCGAGGAGCAGCTCATGGCCGAGGTGGACGAGGTGCGGACGCGCGGCTCGGGTCCCGGCGGTCAGCACCGCAACAAGACCGAGACGGCCGTGCGCCTGACGCACCGCCCGACGGGTGTCTTCGCCGACGCGTCGGAGCGTCGCTCGCTGGCGCGCAATCAGGCCGAGGCGGCTAAGCGCCTGCGCATCAAGCTCGCGCTCGAGTACCGCACCGAGCGCGACGAGACGTCCGTGCCAAGCGCTCTCTGGCGCCGGCGCGTGAGCGCAGCGCGGAGCCTCTCGCTGTCGACGAAGAGCGACGAGTTCGCGCCGCTCCTCGCCGAGGCACTCGACGTCATGGCGGCCCAAGCGGACGACGCCGCCGCGGCTGCCCGCGTCCTCGAAACCTCCATCTCGCGCTTCGTGAAGGTGCTGAAGCTCGAGCCGACGGCGCTGTCACGCGCGAACGCACGACGGCGAGCAGCCGGCCTGCGCCCCTGGCAGTAGCTCCGACCTCGCCTGCTCCGTCGCGCTCGTTCAGGCGTCGAGCGACACGAACTCGATCGAGTCGATCTCGAGCCGGAACTCACCGAGCGCGCCGCCACCGAAAGGCGGGTTGCGCGCGTCGAACGACAGGCCGATGAGGTCGCGGCCCGTCCATTCGAGCGACTGGCCGAAGCCTGTCTGGCGGAAGGACGTGAAGGGGATCGTGATCTCGCTCCACTCTTCGGTGACGTTCAGCGGCGCGGCAAAGTTGTCCCAGTCGCGCACGCGTGACGAGAGAAGCGTCACCGTGAAGGGACGCGGCGTGCCACGGGCGCGCAGGCGCAAGGCATCGACGTGCTGCACGTCGGCGAGGCGCCGGAAGCCCGGGCCCCATGTGTTGTTGGTCCCTGCGAAGGGGCCCATCATGAAGCCGCGTGCGAGTTCGCCTTGCAGCACGAGCGCGCCATCTTCGACCGACACGCCGGCTGACGAGGTTCCGCCGGGCGCGATGCTGTCGTCTTGAGCAACCCACGTGCCGCCCCAGGAGGATGTCAGCGAGCCGTCGTCGAAGTCGCCCAGCAGCGTCGGGACCTCGTCACCGACGACGAACGGCACGACGGGCTTGCGACGTTCTTCGTTGAGCGCGCGCGTCGCGGCGCGGTCGACGAGCTGGCCGTCCTTCATGACGTGAACGACGGAGGCGACGTCGGCGATCGCCGTCGTCGGGTCGCCCGCAACGACGACGACATCCGCGACCTTGCCCACGTCGAGCGTGCCGAAATCGCCTTCGACGCCGAGCGCCGTCGCGGAGCCGAGTGTCGCGGCGCGCAGGGCCTCGGCCGGCGAGAGGCCCGCCTCGACGTAGAGCCGAAGCTCGTAGGCCACGGCCGGCCCGTGCGGCACGAACGGGTTCCCCGCGTCGGTCCCGACGCCGATCGTGACACCGGCGTGGTGCATGAACTCGAGGTTGCTGCGTGCGCGCTCATTGGCACCGCTGGCGTCGAGCCGCGCCATCGGCGTGAGCATCATGCGCGTGCCGGCATCGGGCTCGACGAGGATCTCGGCGAGGTCGGGGTGGAGCGCCTCGACGATCACATCGACGTCGTACGGGAGGTCACCGCGCAGTGCCGAGACGCCCGCGTGCGTGACGCTGAGCGTGGGGACGTAGGCGACGCCGCGATCGACCATCGCGCGCGCAAGGGGTTCGTCGGCTTCGTCGAGGAAGATGCCGTGGGCGAGCACGTCGGATCCCGCGACGACGGCCGTGCGCGCCTCGTCGAGACTCCAGATGTGCGTGAAGAGTCGCAGCCCGGCCGCGTGCACACCGTCGGCGAGCGCCTCCGTGAGGACGTCGTCCATGGTCGGCATCTCGGGCAGCCCGCCCCAGGCGCCGTGTTCGAGCACCGACTTCACGACATCGGGTTCGTACGCCATCAGCTCTTCGAGTCGCGGTGCGACGTCGTCCTCGGTGTCGACGATCATTCCGCCCGCGCCGAACTGCACGGGATGGCCGCCCGTGCGCGTGAACGCGAGGCCTGCTGCGTAGAGCCGCGCCAGCGAGGCGTCGCTGCGTGAACGATCGCGCAGCTCGAAGATGGAGTGCGGCGAGTGGAGGTCGACCACGGTCGTGACGCCGCAGTAGAGCTGCGTGCGAAGCTGTTCTTCGGGCTGAACGACGGTCGCGAGGTGCATGGCCCCGCCCGGCGTTCCGATGTGCGCGTGCAGATCGAACAGGCCTGGGATCACGGTGTGACCGGTGCAGTCGATGCGCGTGACGGCGTCATCGCCCGCGAGCGCGACGAGCGCCTCATCGCCGGGTTCGAGGACGGCCGTGATGCGTCCACTTTCGACGACGAGCGCGCCGAGTGGGCGCGCCGACTCACCATGACCGTCGAAGATCTTGCCGCCGACGAAGGCGGTCCGGTCTTCGGTGACCGGTGTCGTGAGTGTGGCGAGGGTGAGCGCAGCAGCGACGATCGGGAGCATGGCGAACTCGGTGAGTGCGGGAGGAACGACGACGAGCATCGTGTATGTCGGCGTGCCGCGCGATGGCCGATCGGTGACTCGACGCTCCTGCACGGTGAATGACGCAGCGCGACGGATGCGTTCTGCCGGTTGCTAGGATGTCGCGCTTTCCCAGTCTTCCTGATTATCCCGGGCATCGCGTCATGACGTCTCTGCACGAAGCACTCCGTGATCCCTGGACACTCGACGCCAACGTGGTGTTTCTCAACCACGGATCATTCGGTGCCTGCCCGCGTGACGTTCTCGCGTATCAGGCCGAGTTACGCGCACGGATGGAACGTCAACCCGTGCGCTTCTTCGTGCGCGAGTTGCAGGCGTTGCTCGACACCTCGCGTGACGCCCTCGCAGCGTTCGTCGGGGCACAGCCCGCCGATCTCGCATGGGTGCAGAATGCGACGTCGGGCGTGAACGCCGTCATCTCGAGCCTTTCGTTCGAGCCCGGCGACGAGTTGCTCACGACCGACCACGGCTACAACGCCTGCCACAATGCACTCGACCACGCGGCGGAGAGCACCGGCGCGCGCGTCGTCGTTGCCGAGCTCCCGTTCCCGTGCCGTTCAGCGACTGACGTCGTCGAGGCAATCCTCGAGCGCGTCACGGCGCACACGCGGCTCGCGCTGATCGATCACGTGACGAGCCCGACGGGCATGGTGCTGCCGATCAAGCAGATCGTCGCGGCGCTTGCCGAATGCGGCGTCGACACGCTCGTCGATGGGGCGCACGGAGTGGGGATGCTCTCGCTGCAACTCGACGAACTCGGAGCGGCCTACTACACGTCGAACTGTCACAAGTGGCTGTGCACGCCGAAGGGGTCGGCGTTCCTGCACGTGCGCCGCGATCGCCGCGATGCGATCCGTCCGTGCGTGATCAGTCATGGCGCCAATGCACCACACGACGCCGCACGCTCGCGCTTCCACCAGGAGTTCGACTGGATCGGCACGCTCGACCCGACACCGTGGCTGGCAACTGGCAAGGCGATCGACGTCATGGGGGGGCTGGTCGCCGGAGGCTGGCCCGAGATCCGCGCGCGCAACCATGCGCTCGTGCTCGCCGCGCGCGACGTGTTGTGTCGCGCGCTCGGCGTCAAGCCGCCCGTGCCCGACGAGATGCTGGGGTCGCTCGCGGCGGTGCCGTTGCCGGGTTGCGACTACGCGCCGCTTCCCGCGATGACGACGGACCCGCTCCAGGACGCTCTGCTGGCGAGCCACGGCATCGAGGTTCCGATCTTGGGCTGGAAAGACGGCCGTCTCGTTCGTGTCTCGGCGCAGCTCTTCAACGCGCTGCACGACTACGAGCTGCTCGCCGACGCCCTGGCGGCCGAGGGAGTCGGGCGCGGTGTGCACCGCAAGGGGCAGGGTGCGTCATGAGTGCCGATCGCGAGTACGCCGCGTTGAGTGAAGGGATGGACTCCGAGGCCGACGCGTGTGCCGACGTGCTCGCCGCGTCCTTCGGGATGGCCCCCGAAGACGCGCGCGCCTGGGTCGCCCGAGCGACGCTTCCGAAAATGCGCGTCGTCCGTGCCGGTGGTGACATTTCGGGCTGTCTCAATGTGTTCGAGATGGGGCACTGGTTCGGCGGCGAGTCGGTTTCGTCGGGCGCGATCTCGGCCGTGGGCGTCGCGCCCGAGCAGCGCGGTCGCGGCGTGGCCAGCGAACTCATGGCAGGCGTGCTGCGCGAACTCGCCGCCAGCGGCGTCGCGCTCTCCACGCTCTACCCGGCGAGCTGGCCGCTGTATCGGTCGCTCGGCTACGAGCTGGCAGGAGTTCGCGCGCGCATCGAGATTCCCGTGCACCGGCTGCCTCGCCACAAGCCGACGTTGTCGGTGCGCCTCGCGACGGACGCCGACCAGTCGGCCATCGTTCGCTGCCACGAGACGTTCTCGCGTGGGCGCGATGCGTCCGTGCACAAGGCTCCCGAGAACTGGATGCGCGTTCAGTACCCGCGCGGCGTCCGCTCGAAGCAGTATCTCTTCGAGGACGGCGACGAAGTGGTCGCCTACGCGTTCGTGAAGCTCGAGAGCTCGTCCGTCCGCCAGACGATGTACGACCTGCAGGTGCTCGACGTCGCCGTCACCGATCAACGCTTCGTGCCTGACGTGCTCGCCTTCCTCGCGCAGTCGTCGACGCTCGCCAACGCCGCCGTGGTCTTCGGCGGCCTCGACCATCCCTTCCTCGCACAGCTCCCCGATCGCTTCTTCAGCCTGGCGCTCGCTGACGAGTGGATGCTCCGAATCGTCGACATCGAGGCAGCCTTCGTGCAGCGCCGGTATCCAGACGGCACAGCCGCAGAGATGCACTTCGACGTGCGCGACAGCGTGCTTGCCGGCAACGTCGGTCGCCGCGTGGTGCGCGTCGAAGGCGGGCGGGCCACCGTGGAGAAGGGCGGCCGCGGCTCCGTGCGCGCCGACATCCGCGCCCTTGCGGCCCTGTACACCGGACACATCCGACCCGAAACGCTCGTCGCACTCGGCGTCCTCGACGGCGACGCCGATGAGATCGCCGAGGTCGAGCGCGCACTCGCCGTGCGAGCACCGTCGATGGTTGACATGTTCTGAGACGCGCCACGTCTCTCTCATGAGATGTTTCTCGACTTGAGTCGAGCGCGCGTGCACCGAGTTGAGAACTTCTCGTTTCTCACCTCACGTTTCCGTCAAGGGCTCCGGCTCGGGGGTAGTGTGAAATCCGATCGCCAGCGCCATCGAGTTCACGCGAGCAACGACGCTCGAAAGGGGTGAACGCCGAACGCGGGCGGGGAGTGCTGGTCTTGGTTCCGCACCTACTGTTCGAACGCCTCTCTCGTTTCGACGCTGATGGAGGCGCTCCGGATGTCACACAATTCGATCCGACCGACGATCAACAGATCGATCGCTTGGCGTGGTTTCTCCTGCAGCGATTCCATCGTCATGCAGAGGTGGACGCGCTCGCACTCTTGTTCGAGGTGGCTCATGTGCGCCTCGTCGAGATCGCTCGATCCGTCGTGCGGAAACTCTCGCTCGCCGCCGACCCCGATGACCTCGTAATGGGTTTCATGACGCGACTCTTCGCCGACGTGCGCCGTCCGCAGGCCGAGGTGACGCGCTTCCTCGGATTCGCCCACACGGCGATGCGCAACGACGCGCTGAACCTGATCCGATCTCAGACACGCGCCCAGGTCCGTCACGAGGCGTACCACTCCACGCTCAAGACGGTCTGCGATCCGCTCGACGAACTCATCGACACCGATCATGTGGAGGCGATCGCGCGTGCGGGCGTCTGCCTCATGTCCGTCGTCGGCCTCTGCTTCCACGAACTCTCGGAGCGTGACCGCGCCGTGTTGATCGCACGGGAGGTGGATGACTTGTCGTATCGCGACGTCGCCGCGCGTCTGGACGTTGCTGAGAACCAGGTCGGCACGGTCCTCAAGCGGGCGCGCCGCCGACTCTCGGAACGGATCGCGTCTGCGCTCACCGGCGTCGAACGAAGTCTCGCGTCAGAGGAGCTGGCGGCCGTGGGAGGTGCACGATGACGGAGACATCGACTTGGCTCGGCGAGGCACTGGGATACCTGCGCGGCGAAGGTCGCGGGCGCACACCCGAGCAGCTGCGCGCCGAACTCCAGGAGCGCTTCCAGGACGCCGGACGACGTCGCCTCGCCGACCTCGTCTACGAGATGTTGAAGGCCTGCTTGAGTGAAGTTCCCGACGTCACCGAGCGCATCGCCATGGCCGACGTGCCACGTCCGGCAGAAGTGATCTGGAGCGAGGTCGACACGATGCGACGCGGGATGGACGGACTTCCCGGCGGCGCACCCGACGTGTCGTCGGTGACGCGTTCGACACCCGCTGAGGACGCCGCGCTCGTCGACATGAGAACGTGCCTCGACGTGCTCACATCGCTCGAGGGGCGCACCGTTCGCCAGCAGCTTGCCTCGGGGCTCTGGCTCGCCTACGCCGGCAAGCTCGCCGAGGCCGAAGGCGTTCTCCGCCACCTGCACGAGCGCAGCGACCTCGACGACCGCGCGGCGTTCTACGCAGCGTGGAACCTCTCGTTCGTTCTCATCACGCGTGCGAAGGACGCCGAGGGCCTCAGCGTTGCCGAGTCGGCACTTGCCCTCGCGCCGGAGCACACCGGCGCGTACATGAACATCGCCACGGCAGCGGCGCGACTCGGCAACGAGTCACGTTTCCGCTGGGCCATGGATGAACTCGCAGCGCTGCAACGGCGCGACCCCACGGCGTTCACGCAGCGCTGGTGGGTGACGTTCACCGAAACGCACGCGAAGCTCCTCGGCTTCGAGCATTCGGAGATCGAATCGCTTCTCGCCGTTGCGACAGGAGACCCCGATGACACTTGACCTCCGCCGTCTCTCGATCGCAGCTGTCGCGTTCGTCGGCCTCTTCGTCTTCGGCGTGTCTTCGGACGCGAGCGCGCAGACGTTGAACGGCCCCGTCGACAAGACGGCGGCGACGAACGATGCGAGTGTGGTGCGATCCCCGTCACGCCGCCGCGGCCACGATGTCGTCTCGAATGGCACCGGGCAGACGGGCGGGCTTCCCGCCGTGGCGCCCAGTGGCTCGGTCGTTGCGCCGGTCTCGCCGCTCCTCCCCGCAGCTGGCACGCCGGGCGGCCCGCCGCCGCCGTCGAGTGACGCGCCGAGCGCCGAGCGCACGCCCGTGCCGCTTCCCCGCCTGCACATCTTCCTTGCTCCCCCGTTGCGTGTCGACGATGGGTGGCTCCTCGTCGGTCGAGCGATCGACGGTGTCAGCGGACGCCCGCTCCGCCGCGAACTCATCACCTTCCCCTTCCCGGGAACGACGCTCGAGCCCCAGCTCAGCGACCGGCGCGGCGTCGTCGTCTGGAAGGTGACGTTCGCGGAAGCACAACGACTGGGAGCAGTGCAGGCGAGGTAGGTCTGGCCCGTGGACGCGTTCGACTTCCGGTCATGCGCGTCCGCGGGTGCGGACGACCGCGCGCGTCGGAGAAAGGGTCGTCGTCTGCCGGCCAAGGCGCGGATCGAACACCTGCTATCGTGTCGCGCATGAGCTACGTCACGCACCTCGAAGCCGCCATCGATGGCACGCGCCTGCCCGCCCGCGAGATCGCGACGCTGCACGATGGTCGTCCGCTGTGGGTGCGCTACGACCTCGAGGCCGTCGGTCGCGCCGTGTCGCGCGACGCCCTCGCCGACCGCGCGCCGGACCTCTGGCGCTACCGCGAGCTGCTGCCCGTCGACGACGATGACGCCGTCGTCTCGCTCGGTGAAGGCATGAGTCCGCTGCTTCCGGCGCCGCGGCTCGGCGAGGCGCTCGGCGTTCCCGACCTCTGGATCAAGGACGAGTCGCAGCTCCCGACGGGGTCGTTCAAGGCGCGCGGACTGTGCATGGCCGTCTCGATGGCCAAGCAGCTCGGCATCACGCGCGTCGCGATCCCCACGGCCGGCAACGCCGGCGGCGCGCTTGCCGCCTATGCCGCACGCGCCGGCATGGAGTGCTGGGTGTTCATGCCCGAAGACACGCCGCTCGTGAATCGCGTGGAGGCCGGGCTCTTCGGCGCACACGTCTTCCTCGTCAACGGTCTCATCAACGACTGCGGTGCGATCGTCAAACAAGGTAAGGAGACGGTGGGGTGGTTCGACTTCTCCACGCTCAAGGAGCCCTATCGCATCGAAGGCAAGAAGACGATGGGACTTGAGGTCGCCGAGCAGTGCCACTGGAAGCTGCCCGATGCAATCTTCTACCCGACGGGCGGGGGGACGGGGCTGATCGGCATGTGGAAAGCCTTCGAGGAGCTGTCGACGCTCGGCTGGCTCGAGAGCGACGTGCGTCCGCGGATGTACTCGTGTCAGTCGACGGGCTGCTCGCCGATCGCGGCCGCATTCGAGGCCGGTGAGCGTTTCGCGACGGCGCCCGCCGCGCCGCACACGGTGGCGTCGGGGTTGCGTGTGCCCGTCGCCGTGGGCGACTTCATGATCCTCGATGCCGTGCGGGCGTCCGGTGGTGCGGCGCTCTCGGCCGACGAAGAACGGATCGGCGAGTGGATGACGCGCGCGGCGTCGCTCGAAGGCATCTCGCTATGTCCCGAGACGGCGATCTGTCTCGGAGCACTCGCCGACTCGGTGGCCAAGGGGAGCGTCTCGAAGGACGAGCGCGTCGTCGTCTTCAACACCGGCGCGGCGCAGAAGTACGTCGAAGTGTTGGACACCGACATTCCGCGCATCGACCGCGCGGCCGTTGATTGGTCCCTGATCGAATCGGGAAGCTGAGTTCCCCGCGCCCCGTCGGAGAGTTCCGATGAACATTGACACGCTGATCTCCCAGGCACTGGCCCGGGGCGCGACCGACGTGCACCTCGAGCCGGGGCTGCCCGCGGCGTGGCGCATCGATGGTGACCTGGTCACCACGGGCGAGCCGCTCGAGGGCGCCGCCATCGATCGTCTCGCCAAGCGCTTCCTCGCGGGCGTGGCGAAGGGCGCGCGCGGTGGCGACTTCACCGAGCGCGGGTCGGCCGACCTCGCGACGACGATCGCGGGCGTGCGCTGTCGGCTGAACATCATGCGCACGGCGCGCGGCGTCGGGATCGCGATTCGCGTGTTGCACGACGTGCAGCCCACGCTGAAGTCGCTGAACCTCAATCCCGAGCTCACAAAGCTCATCGACGATCCTCACGGCCTCGTGATCCTCAGCGGGCCGACCGGCTCGGGGAAGTCGTCGACGCTCGCGGCGCTTGTCCACGAAGTGAACACTCGCCGCCCTGCGCACGTGCTCACGATCGAGCAGCCGATCGAGTACAGCTACCGACCGCGCAAGGCGTTCATCCGTCAGCGCGAAGTCGAGCGCGACACGCCGAGCTACGACCAGGCGTTGCGCGACGCGCTGCGCGAGGACCCCGACGTGATCGTCGTGGGGGAGATGCGCCGGCCGTCGACGATGCAGCTCACGCTCGCTGCGGCCGAAACGGGGCACCTCGTCTTCACGACGATGCACTCGTCCCACGGCGCCGAGGCACTGCAGCGCATCGTCACGTCCATGCCGCCCGACAGCCAGGGCAACGTCCGCGCACAGCTCGCCGACTGCCTGACGGCCGTGATCAGCCAGCGGCTCGTCTATCGTCCCGACCTCGGCATCCGCGTCCCCGAACTCGAGATCCTGCGCATGACGGCGGCGGCGCGCAGCCTCGTCCGGCAAGGCCAGTTCTTCAAGCTGCAGCTCGTGCTCGACACGGGCCGCAAGGACGGGAGCTGGTCGTTCGAACGCTATCGCGAGTGGCTCGACGAGAAGAGCGACTGGGAGCTGCCCGTGGTGCCTGCGCCCGCGCGCGACGAGCCGCGCGAGCGCGGTGTCTTGGCCGAGAGTCCGCTGCGGCGTGTCGAGGAGCCGGACGAGATCGAGGAGATCGAGGACGAGCTGCAGCTCGACGACTTCGATCCCCGCGCGCGTGCGCCCGAGATCGAGCCGGACGTGATCGTCGTCGAGCCGCCGTCCGAGAGTCTTTCCGATATCCTCTCCGAGCTGCGTGACGATTCCGAGGATCAGCGCCCCGACGGGTGAACGCCGGCGGCTGGTCGCTACACTGGCGGCATGCTGAACAATGTCGTGATCGCAGTGTTCGCTCTCTTCCTCGGGGGGTGTGGCCGTGTCGTCGAGGAAGGCTCGTCATCGCCCGAGAAGGTGATCACGGCGACGGCCGATGAGCCTGTCGTCGAAGATGTGCCCACGCCGCGCCTGCTCATCTACACGGTGTCGGCCGGCTACGAGCACGCGGTCGTCAAGCGGCCGGACGGTGAGACGTGGAGCATCGTCGAGCAGGCGCTGCACGAGTTCGGAGAACGCAGCGGGGTTTTCGAGGCCGTCGTCAGCCGTGACACGGCGAACTTCGACGCCGACACACTCGCGACGTTCGACGGCATCTTCTTCTACACCACCGGCGAGCTCCCGCTCAGCGCCACGCAGGTCGAGAACCTGCTGACGTACGTCAGTGATGGCGGCGCGTTCATCGGCGCCCACTGCGCGACCGACACCTTCTACGAGGTCCCGGCGTTCGGCGAGATGATTGGCGGCTACTTCGACGGTCATCCGTGGAACGAGAACGTGCGCGTCACTGTCGAGCAAGGCGACCACCCGGCCACGGAGCACCTCGGCGACTCGTTCGAGATCCACGACGAGATCTACCAGTTCAAGGCGCCGTACTCGCGCGAGGGGCGCCGCGTGCTGCTGTCGCTCGACACTGCGGCCGTCGACATGACGAAGCCCGGCATCAAGCGCACCGATGGTGATTTCGCGATCGCGTGGACGCGCGATCACGGCGAGGGGCGCGTGTTCTACACGTCGCTCGGGCACGGTACGAACGTCTGGACCGACCCGCGTTTCGCGTCGCACCTGATCGGAGGAATCCGTTGGGCGCTTGGCGCTGAGGGTCGCTGACCGATGGCGCGGCTCTCATCGCGAAGTTACCGCGCCATGGATCGCGCGCGCCTGGGCGAGCGCGAGGTCGCGCGGATCGCCTTCGACTTTCGCACGCAGCTCCGCTGCCTCCACGCGGCCCACGAAGAGTACAAGCGCACGGGGCTCGTGAAGCGCTTCAGCGATGAGTCGCAGGCGCTCGTCGACATGCTCTGCCTCGAGCTCGAAGTCGCGCCCAAGCACGTGTTCCTACGCGACCGCCCGCGCCCGCACAAGCGCAAGGGCGGACGCATCGTCTATGAGCTGCACGGTCTGTGTCAGTCGAACGGGCCGGTGGAGGTCTACACGCGTACGGCCGCCCGCGAACAGCCCGTCGCCCTCAAGACCTACCTCAACACGCTCCTCCACGAGTGGGTCCACCACTGGGATTTCGAGACGTTCGGGACGTCCATCCACTGTGGCGGCTTCTACGAACGTGTCGGGCAGGTGTATCGTCCGGCTCGCGACATCGTCTCGCAGCTCACAGCGACGACGCGACGCCGCACACCCTCCTGAGAGGCTGGACCGATGGACAAGAAGGCGAAGAAGAAAATCGTCGTGCTGAAGGCCAAGCGCACGAAACTCACCAGCGAGCTGGCGGTCGTGAGGAAGTTCACGGACGACCCCGCCGAACTCGCGCGCCTCGAGCAGGAACTCGAGAAGGTCACGGCCGAGCTGAAGGAACTCCAGGGCGAGTGATCGCGGCTACGGGACGAGTGTGATCCCGACGGCATTGGAGGCGAAGTCCCACGGACCGCCGAGCGCATAGGCGAAGTCGAGTTCGATACCGATGAGTGCCGCGGCCACCGGCGGAACCGTGAGCGTGGCATTCGCATTGCCCGCGTCGTCGAGCGTCGTGAAGAATCCCGGGAAGGCCGCGGGGCTCGCGAGGATGAACTCCGTGAGCGCGTCGAAGTTCACGGGCAGCGTCGCGTGTCCGCCGGGGAGGAGCAGGCCCGGGCTCGTGCCGGTGACGCTGCCGAGGAGAAACGCATTCCGCAGGGCGTTGACCTTCCCGGCCGACATCGTGAACGTGACGGCGCCACCCGCTGACGTCGAGACGGTGTCGGTGTCGACCTGCAAGAAGAGCGTGTCGAGATACGGCGTGTAGCTGGAGATGAACTCCTCGCCGTTGGCAACGTCCCAGTTGATCGACCAGGTCATGACGCCGCGCATCGAGGGATAGCCGTCGGGATCGGCGAGCACGTACGAGCCGCCCGGTACGGGCTTGCCGAGGTACAGCGCGTCGAGGGCTTGCTTCACGAGCGTCGGTGTCGTGTAGCCCGAGCCGGCTGCCGCGGGCGACGACGGCAGGCCGATCGCCACCTGGCTCGCTGCGAGCGGCTCGAACGTGATGTCCGCGCCGAAGGCGTCGACCTGAAAGCCGGCGAGCAGCATGTCTGCCATCGCCACGTGGAAGTCGGCGGTGGCGGGCGCGTAGATCGCTCCGTCGCGACCGAACATCGAGCCGGTGTTGTAGTGCTGGACGTGCACGAACGTGAGGTCGTCTCGCAGGGCGTGGAGGACGGGCAGGTAGGCTCCCCAGATGCCGCCGTAGGTCGAGTACCCGCCCTGGACGAAGGCCGTCTCGGGCGCTGCGGTGAGCATGAAGTCGTCGGGACTCGCGGCGAGGATCTGCGAGATGCCGTCGATGAAGTGCACGATCTTCGGCGATGTCGCTGCGCGGAAATCGCTGTCGCCAGGAAGGAGTGCGAGCGACTGTCCCTCGAGATCGATGTCGAGGCCGTCGAAGCCGTAGGTGTCGATGAGCGCGAGCATCGAGGTCGCGAAGGTGGAGGCATCGCTTGCACTGTCGACTTCGATCGGGTCGTTGGCGCCGCCGATCGAGATCACGACCTTGCGCCCGTCGGCCTGCAGCGCCGCGACGTCGTCGATGAACGTCTGGAGGGTCGGGTAGATCGTCGGGCTCGGTACGAACTGCATCTGCACGCCGCCCGGTGCACTCGGCGTCGCGAAGGCGATGTCGACGACGTCGTAGTCGGGCGGGAGGTCGGTGAGGCGCAGGGCGTTGGGGCTCGTCCAGTTGTGCCAATAGCCGACGGTCAAGCGGTCGGGCAGGTTCTGGCAGGCGGCGTGGCCGGCGATGGACGCGGCGGCGAGCGCAAGGCGAATGAACCGCGTGGCGATGACCATGGACAGCGTCCTCGGAGGGGAGGGCTGCACGGTAACCCGAGCGTCATCGCCCGCGCGTTACTTCGCCGCGTTGGGATCGGCGGCGAGGGTGATGCGGCTCTTGTCGGACACGACGACGCCGCCGGGGCGCTCGACCGTCACGGCGAAGAGCGTGGGCGTGGTGACGTCGAGCTTGGCCGTGATCGGCACGACTTGCCCGGCGCCGGCGCGGATGTCGAACACGCCGCCGTCGACGGGGTGCTCGCGGTCGGCGTCGAAGATCCAGAGCTGGTACTGCTCGACGGTGACGTCGTTGACGGCCAGGTCGTCGAACACCATGAACCCGCGCTGCGCGGACTGGCTCCAGACGACGCGGCCCGTGGCGCTCGTGCCCGTGGCGTCGCCACCGGGCGACCACGCGAGGTCGACGGTGTCGGGGTACTCGGCGATGAACGCCTCGACCGTCGCCACGTCGGCGGTCGCGTCGGTCGCGCTCGTGGCGGGCGTATCGAAGAAGCCGGTTGCCATGACGGCGATCGCGGCGGCGGCGGCGAGCCAGCCGCCGATCATCCAGATCGGGCTGGCCGACGGTGTCGGCGCGGGGATCGAAGGAACCTCCGCGTCGGGCGTGGACGCACGGGCGTACAGCGGCGCGAGTGCCGCTTCACCGTTGCGCAGGAACTCCTCGCCCTGAGCCGTGAGACGTGCGGCGAAGTCGGTGGGCATGGCGTCTTCGAGCGCGTAGGCGTCTGCGTTGAGCGCGAGGTCGAGCGCAGCGGCGGCGTCGTCGTAGTAATCGGCGCTCAACCCCGGCGCGTCTTCGAGCATCAGCGCGAGCGCAGCGTGGTCGAGGTCGGAGATGCCTTGGGTCGCTTGCTCGGCGAGCAGTTCGTCGAGGCGCGTCTCGTCGTTCATCGCGACGCCCCTTCCGGCTCGGTGTCGCTCTGCGCGAGCAACTCCCGGACCCGTGCGAGCCCGCGCCGGATGTGCGTCTTGACCGTGCCGAGCGGCATCGACGTCTTGCGAGCGATCTGGTCGTGCGTCAGACCCTGCTGGATCGACAACGTGATCACCTCGCGCTGTTCCTCGCGCAGATGCATGAGGGCGTCGCGCGCCCGCGCAGCTTCTTCGGACAGCTCGACCGTCGCAAGTTCGTCGCGGTCCGACTCGATGTCGATGCTGAGTGTCTCGGGCGCGGGCCGGCGCGTGCGGCGTCGGACGCGGTCGATGAGCCGCCGACGTGCGATCGTCGCGATGAACTGCACTTCTGTGCCGAGCTTCGGGTCGTAACGACCGGCACTGCGCCAAAGCTCGATGAAGATCTCTTGCACCGCATCCTCGGTGTCGGCGCTGCGGCCGAGGACACGGCGTGCCATGGCCCACACGAGATTCCCGTGCGTGGTCATGCACTCCTGGACGGCAGGACCGTCTCCTTGAGCAACTCGGACGAGGATGGAAGCGCTCACGGCGGGGCGCGTCTCCTTGAAGCGGCGGGTCCCGTGGAACGCCTGGGCGTTCCGCGGCACGGTCACGGGCACGGGACGTCGACGCACGGCCCCGTCGCCAAGGCGGCGGGCGCTCGCAACGGCAACGTCATGCATCGTGGGCATCATCAAGAAAATCGTGGGCAGCGTCGAATACATCGTGGCTCGATCTCGGCCATCAAGGGCTTCTTCGTCGAACCGGACGCCGCGGATTCGATCGATCGGCGCCGTTGTGTCGAACTCTCCTTTAACGCCGCATGTCGAGATTCCGCCTCAGAGGTGCAGGCGCGCGTCGAAGACATTGGTCATCGAGTGGAGGTTTGGAGCACTGCTCGGTGTGACGCCGGCCTGGAAGGCGAGCTCGAGCCCGTGCAGGCTCGCATCGAGGGGCAACGGCAGGGTCCAGGGCACGTTCACGGGAGTGACGGCCAGCGTGAGGTAGAACGTCGGGTCGATCATGAGCCAGTTCCACTGGCTGAGGTAGGCGTCGTTGCCGCCCGTCGGGAACCCGACCAGGATCACCGCCGTTCCGCTCGGCCCCTCGACGCGGAACTGCATCACCTTGCCCAGCTCGGCGTCGCCATCGACCTCCATGCGCCAGAGCACGCGCTCGTAGGCGCCGATGTCGGCGACCTTGCCGGTCCAGCCGATGAGTTGATCGTCGACGCGGCGCGGGTTGTCGAAATGGTCGCGCGACGTGGCCGGTGCGTCGGGAAAGAGTGTCCCTGAGATGCCCCATGGTTTGCAGATGTTGGTGTCCATGAGCACGGTCTGCGAGATCGGTGCGAGGGCGAAGTTGCGCGCCGGTGAGTTCGGCCGCAGGCGCAGGTCGCCGCCGAGCTCGTCGACGAACAGCGGGTCGACGAACAGGTTGCCCCAACCAGTGTTCGGGCATCCGAAGAAGCCTGGTGCGCCTTGGACGGGGCCGCTCAGTCCGAGGGTGGTCCCGATCGAGTAGCGCACGTCGCATGCGCACGGTGGGCAGCCGATGATCGGGCCACCGACCTCGAAGTAGTTCTCCGTGAGCGTCGGACCGTTGTGCCACGAGACGCAGTAGATGACCTGATCGGCCCAGATGCCGACTTCGCCGTTGAGTGCGGCCGTGCAGTTGATCGCGGAGTATCCGCCGATACCGATGCCGGCGTTCGAGAACGCGACAACGTTGTGGCAGTCGTCGGCGACGACGCCGTCGCCGGCGCAGAACTCCACGCGCGTCGACGTGATGGACCCGGAGGTGCCGGCAGCGATACCCGGTGCCGACTCGCTCCCGACGACGGCGCCAGCGTAGCGTACGAGAGCATGGTCGATCGTGCCCCCCGAGGTGAGTCCGATCCAATCGCCCGGCGTGGGCTGGCTTGCCGCACCGTCGCCGTTCGTGTCGCCCCCGTACTCGTCGTCGAGCAGTGACGTGAAGACCGTCTTCTCCGTGCCGGTGGCGTCGACGTTCTTCACGGGCATCACGACGCCCGGGTGACCGGCCTTCACGATGACACCTCGTCCAAATGACAACGTGTTGATCGTGGAGACGGCCGGCGAGATGTTCACGACGATGCAGGTGCCGAAGACGTTGTCCTTCTCGATGACGACCTCGCCCTTCACGAACGAGCTGTCGATGACGGTCGCGTCGAGCGATCCACCGTTGCCCGTCGCGGTCACGCCGCTCATCTTCGCGAGCAGTGGCCAGGTAAGCCCCTCGATGGCATCGGCGACGTTGTTCTCGATGTCGACGTTTGTGAGCGTGGGTACGCTTGTCCCGTTTGTGTCGATCCCGACGCCGGCGCCGAACTCGATGACGACGTTGCTGAGCGTGATGTCGGCGTCGAAGAGGTCGATCGTGGGGGAGCCCTCGCTCCCTGCGTAGCGGATGATGGCGTGGTCGATGACGCTCGCGTCGGAGTTTGCCTGGAAGATGAAGCCACGCCAGTCGCCGGGCGCGGGGGGTGTCACGAGGTTGTCCGCACCGCCAAACTCGTCATCGTGGATCGAGGTGAAGACGACGGGGTCGGCGGAGGTGCCCTTGACGTCGAGGACGCCGGAGATGGTCACCGAGTGAGCGGGGTGCATGAACTTCAGCACGACACCGGCCGAGACCTTCATCACTTCGGACCCTTGTGTGAAGAGGTTCGTGTTGATGAAGAAGACGCCGTCCTCGTTCAGTGTTGACTGCGGAGTGAAGGAGAATCCGCCCACCGGCACCGTGCCCATCGACATGATGCGCATGGCGTTGCCGAGCGTGTTCCCGGCGGCCGTGTTGCCAGAGAAGGAGCCCAGCGCTGCGACGGGGACGACGTCGATGGGGCGCGTGCAGCGGTTGAAGGCCGAGTTCGTGACGCTGAAAGTGGGGTAGGACGGCACGAACCCCGGTCCCGTGCAGTCCTCGACGACGATCGAGTCGAATGTCCCGCCGGCCGCGAAGAGGTTGATCGCCGAGATGCCTCCGGCACCGGCGTTGCGGATGCGCGTGTTCAGCATCGTCACGTTCGTCTGCGAGATCACGGCGATGTTGCGCCACGAACCGGGCACGCCGTTGCTGGGTGGGCCGCCGTTGCCGTCGGAGTCACCGCCGATGTCGTCCGTGATACCGGTGAAGACCACTTCGTTGCCCACTTCGCCGAGCGCCGTGAAAGGGCCGCGGACCTCGAGGCGATAGTTCGACGCAAACTTCCAGATCATGCCCGCCGCCACGGTCAGGCTCGCGTTGGCCTGCACGGAGATGTCGCCGTCGAGGATCAACACGCCGTCACCATTGAGCGTGTTCGCGGGTGTGAGGTCGAGGTCGATACCGCTGATCGTCGTTCCGGCGATGCGCACCGAGTTCGTCGTCGCATTGCCCGCGGCCGTGCACGCTTCGAGCCCGGCCAAGGCGTCGAGGTTGAGGTTGACGATCGGTGCCAAGCCACCGCAAGAGTCGAAGGCACAGCGCACGAGCAGCGGGGCGGTGCCACCTGCATTGAGCGCTGGACCGCTGCCGAACTCGATCCGGCAGTCGCGCATCGTCGGCGGTGCATTGGCGACACCCACGGAGCCGCTCCCACCTGCGTAGCGCACGACGACATGGTTGAGTTCTGTGCCGGCAAGCGAGGAGTAAAGTGACAAGCCGCCCCAGCTCCCAGGCACCGGACTCGTCGCGCTGCCGTCGCCGTTCGTGTCGCCGCCGACGCTGTCGTCGGCGACGGAAGTGAAGATCACCTCATTCCCGGCCGTCCCGTTGCAGACGAGCTTGCCGGGCACCGAGACGGTTCCGCTCTGCACCTTCACGATGACACCAGGTCCGAGCGTCCAGGTGAACGCTGTAGGGACAACGATCGACGACGTCATGACGAAGGTTCCGGTGCCGTTGAAAGCGCTTGCGGGTTGGAGTGTCGCGCTCGCCGTGAGTGTTCCCGAGATGAGCATGACGTTGCCGCCGCCGTTGCCGCTGGCCGTGTTGCCCGCGAACTGCGCGAGAGAGCTGATCGGGATCGTCGTCGTCGGGCTGCCGGCGTTGTCGAGAAACTGACAGTTCGTGACGGTCGGGGTCGTCACCACGCGGAACCCGACGCTCGCTGACTTCTCGATCGTGCACGCGTCGAGCCAGACGGTGCCGTCCGCGCGGATGTTCGCCGACTGCTCGCTCATGCCGCCGTAGCGGATGAGCGTCCGCCGCAGGACGCTGTTGGCCGACGTGAAGGTGAGGAACACGGAGCCCCAGTGGTTGGCGGACGGCGTACCCGTGCCCGTGACGCCGCCGAAGGCATTGTCGTCGATGCTCGTGAAGACCACGGGCTTCTGCACTGTGCCGTTGGTGAGCAGCGTCCCCTGCACCTGGAAGACCCGCGCGGCTCCGAACTTCAACGTGACGCCGGCCTCGAGCGTCACCGTCACGTTGTTCTGCGCTGTCACCGTGCCCCACGAGACGATCGAGCCCGTCCCGTTCGCCAGATTGTCCGCCGTCAGCACGAGGTTGGACGTGATCGACGAGTTGCCCTTGATGACGAGACCGTCCGTGTCGCAGTTCGCCGTCGTCAACTGCGTGAAGTGGATCGCTTCGGATGGCGTGCGGATCTCTGCGGGGCCGCCCATGTCGTCGGCGTGGAGTCTGCTGACCGTCGCGGTGCCGCTCTGGAACTTCACGGCTTCTTGGAAGCCGGTCTTGCACGTGACGCGGTCGAAGGCGAGACCCGGTGCCGAGCCCGCGACGATGATCGCCGGTGACGAGCCGGCGCCCGTGAAACGCGTCTCGATGTTCTCGAAGCGTGAGCTTCCGCTCCCGGCGAAGAAGCGGATGCCGTACCAGTTCCCCTTGCCGGGAAGCGTCGCTGATCCGTCGCCGTTGGTGTCCCCGCCGGCCGTGTCGTCGCGCGTCGACGTGAGGATGATCGGCAGCGCCACGGTTCCTTCGGCGAGGAGGTTTCCGAAGATGTTGATCCAGGACGCAGACTTGATGATGGCGCCGGGTTGGACCGTCAATGTCGCGCCACTCGCCACCTCGAGCGCTCCCGTCGCGACATAGGTGTGCCCGGCGAGGAGCGGTCCCGTCGTGGCATCCGAGATGCTTCCCGAGATGGAGTGGCAGTTAGGTCCCGTGCACTGGGCTGTTGAGCGAGGCACGGCGGCGAGCAGGACGACGAGGACGGCAGCGAGGCGAGCGAAGTTCATGGCGCAGATCCGGAGGGGTGTCTGCGTGACGAATCGGGAGGCGCGGCGAGGTGTTCCGCACGAACGACAAAGAATCCGACGTGGCGCAAAACTGATGATATTGCGCGGAACATTCCACGGCGGTTGCCGATCCAAGACGTCGATGCCAGCCTTGCCGTCAGTCCTGCAAATCGCGACTCAGCCGTGTGAGGGCACGGTGGAGCAGCCCACGTACAGACGCCTCGCTACGTCCCATGGCGTCGGCCACCTCGGCGCGTGAAAGGCCCATGATGCGCGAGAGGAGGACGACTTCGCGGTGGTCGTCGTCAAGCGCGGCGAAGGCGCTTTCGATGCGATCGAGCTGCTCGTGTGCTGACGCCACACGGCTCGGTGTACAGACGTGGTGGTAGACGGCGAGGATCTCGGCTGGGTCGCCGCCGGTCTCGCGGCGGGCGTCGCGCCGCGCGGCCGTGTGGAAGTCATGCTTGTCGAGGATCTTGCGCAGCGCCGTCGTGTAGAGCCAGCGCCGGAAGCGCCCTTCGCCTTGGTGACGAAACTGCTCGGCCTGCTCGAGCACGGCGCGACACGTCGACTGCACGACATCCGACTCGCCCTCGCGCGCGTGCGTAAGGAGCCCGGCCTTGAGACGTACGTAGGCGCGCAGCCCGGGGAGGTGCTCGGTGAGTAACGCCTCGACGTCCATGCGTGCGTCGTGGGGAGCGCCGTCGTTAGGCATTGCTTGGTATCCTGCAGTGAGAACGCGTCGATCGTATCAGGCCGGACGCGATCGCAGCGTGGCGGTCGAGTTGACCCCGCGCTTCTCTCACGACGCGAGGCGTGTCGCCGGTGGACCCTGACAACGAGCGACTCGACGAACTCGTGATGACGTGTCTCGATCGCGTCGAACACGAAGGCTCGGCGGCGATCGACGCGCTCTGCGACGCGTTCCCGGCCGACGCCGAGGACCTGCGCAAGCGCCTTGCCGCACTCGCCGATGCCGGACTCCTCGGCGAGCCCGACGCACCGCCCGAACGGCTCGGTGAGTTCCGCCTCGGGCGCAGGCTCGGGGGCGGCGGCATGGGAGTTGTCTACGCGGCCGTCCAAGAGCCGCTCGAGCGCGACGTGGCCCTGAAGGTCGTACGCGCCGACCAGCTCTACTTCCCCGGCTCGCGTGAGCGTTTCCGTCGCGAGCTCCGCATCATCGCGAGCCTCGCCCATGCCCACATCGTCCCGGTCTACAGCGGCGGCGAGTGCGACGGCGTTCCGTACTTCGCGATGGAGCGCTTGCACGGGGCCACGCTCGCGGAGGTGCTCGCCGTGCTCGATCACCCGGCGCGCCACGGGAGCGAGTTCGCCCGGGCGATCGAACGCGTCGTCGAACAGCGCGATGGGGCGCACGTCGAGGTGACGGGGAGGCTCTACGACACCGAGGGTTTCGTGACGTGTTTGACGATCGCCCAGCGGGTGGCATCCGCGCTCGATCACGCGCACGAACGAGGCGTCTTGCATCGCGATGTCAAGCCGTCGAACGTCATGCTCACGGTCGACGGTCGTGTGCTCGTCTTCGACTTCGGGCTCGCGAGTTCGGCCGACGCCCCGCGCGTCACCCAAAGCAGCTCCCGCGTCGGCTCGCTGGCCTACATGTCGCCCGAGCAGGTGCGTGGAGAACAACTCGATGAGCGCAGTGACGTCTACGGTGCAGGGGCCTTGCTCTTCGAGGCGCTGACGCTGCGGCCGCCTCACGTCGGGAACCTCGAGGCGATCAGTGCGTCGATCCTCGCAGGCAAGACGGCTACGGTGCGGGCGATGCGCCCCGGTCTTCCCCGTGACGTCGAGACTGTCGTACAGACAGCGTTGGCCCACCGTCGCGAAGATCGCTATGCGAGCGCAGCGGGTCTCGCCCGCGATCTCAGGAACATCCTCGAGCGGCGCCCGATCGAGGCGCGACCGGCGCGGGCGTGGACGCGCGCGCTGCGTTGGATCCAACGGCATCCAGCCCGCGCGGCGCTGCTCGTCTTGCTCGTCGTCGGGCCAACGGTCTTCGCCGTCCAGCAGCAGCTCGCGGCCCGCCGCATCGAGGCCGAGCACGTGCGTGCCGAGTCGAACCTCGACAGGTTGCTCGCATCCGTCGACACGCTCGTGTGGCGGCTCGGCCAGGACTTCCTCGCCCACGCTCCAGGCAAACACGACGACCGCATCGCGTTGCTACGCGCCGCGCATGCCACGCTTGAGTCGATGCGTGAGCAACGTCCCGGCGACGTGTCGCTCGAAGGTCAATGGGCACGCATCCATGGTGCGCTGGGCGAGGTCGAAGGGACGACAGGCACGCATGAAGCCGCCGAGCATCACTTCCTCGAGGCCCTCGCTGCTTCGGAAGTCGGCCGCCTGGATCCACGTGACGCCATCGGTTTGCGCAATGATTACGGCAACCTGCTCATGACGATGGGGCGGACGAGCGAGGCGACGGACGTCTTCCTCGACGCGGTGGCGCGCGCGCGCGTCGGCGGAGAGCCGCTCTATGACGCCGAGGCTGTCAGCCTTCGCAATGCTTCCCGTGCGTTTGTCCGGAGCGGGCGGAGAGAAGATGCGCGTGCGGCGGCTGATCCCGCGTGTGAAGTGGCGGAGCGACACTTTGCAACAACCGCCGGAGGTGACCCGGACGGGGATGCCCGACTCGGACTCGCCGCGGCGTTGGTCTGGCGCGCGCGGGTCGTGGGGTTCGGCGAGCAGTTGAAGCTCGTCGGGACGCCGATCGCGCTCGCGGATCCCGTGGCCGCAGAATCCTTTGAGCGCGGGCTCGCGCTCGCCATGTCCCTGGTGACTGAGAATCCGAACCGTAGCGATGCCGCGCTCGAGGCCGCCGCCGCCTGCAGCCTCGCGCCCAAGTTTCTGTCGGCAAGCGCGAGTGAGGATGTCTTGCGACGCGGATTGGCGCTCATCGATGACCTCGCTGCGGCTTTCCCGGAGCGCGTCTTCTACAGTCAAGTCCGCGTCGGTCTGCTCAGCGAACTTGCGATGAGCCTCAGTCAGCGCGGCGACGAGTCTGCCGCGCACGAGCGCTTCCGGCAGGCTGCCGACGAGGCCGAGCGTTGGTGTGCGCGACACCCCAACCGACTCGACGTCCTCGAAACCTCTGCGCGGGCGTTGACGAATCTCGCCGTATCGCTTGTCCAGCTCGATCGTCGGGCTGAAGCCTGTGAGCCCGCGTCCCGTGCTGCGCGTGCCGCCGCTGCCGTGCTTGAGGTCGTTCCCGAGCTCGACGACATGGCTCATGCCCTGCGTTGGGCGCAGATTCAGGAGGCCTACGGCCGTCTCGCACTCGGCGAGTTTTCCGAGGCGTTGGCGCTCGCGGAAGCGATTCCTGCGTCCGCTCTCGACGATGCCCTCATCGCCGTGTCGTCCGGAGAACTCTTCGCCGGCTGCGCCGAACTCGCCCGCGACGATGCCACACGAGCTGAACTCCAGGGGCGTGCAGTGGACCGCCTTGCGCAAGGCCTCGCGCTCGGGTTCGGGGCACTGGACTACGTCCGTCAAGCGCGCGAATGGGCCTCTTTGCGTGGAAACGTGCGTTTCGAGCAGATCATCTCGAGGCCGTGAGCAAGGTGGTTCGGCGACCCGCCCGCGGCGGCCCCGGCGCATGTCCTGTCACGGAATCCTCGTCCGTGCCCATCCCGCCTGACCGCGGTACGATCTCGCGCCATGACTGACTCAGCGACCAAGACACCCGTTCGCATCGCCATGTGGTCGGGTCCACGCAACATCTCCACGGCTCTCATGCGGGCTTGGGAGAATCGCTCCGACACGGCGGTCTGGGACGAGCCTCTCTACGCGAACTACTTGCGCGTGACGGGCGTCGACCATCCAGGCGCACAAGAGGTGATCGACCACCACGACTCCGACTGGCGCAGCGTGACGTCGGCGCTCGTCGGGCCGATCCCGAACGGGTGCACGGTCTGGTACCAGAAGCACATGGCGCACCATCTGCTGCCCGAAATCGACCGCTCTTGGCTCGGCCAGCTCGAGCACGCGTTCCTGATCCGCGACCCCAAGGAGATGTTGCTTTCGCTGGTGCGCAACATCCCCAACCCGCGCATCGAGGACACGGGCCTTCCCCAGCAGGTCGCGTTGTTCGACGAGATGCGCGCCACGGGGCGGACGCCGCCGGTGCTCGACTCGCGCGACGTGCTCGAGAATCCCGAGGGGCAGCTGCGCGCGCTCTGTGCAGCCGTGGGCGTCGCGTTCGACGGCGCCATGCTCTCATGGCCGGCAGGCTCACGTGACAGTGACGGGATCTGGGCACGGCACTGGTACTCGTCGGTCGACGACTCGACGGGCTTCGGCGCCTATCGCCCGAAGACCGAAGCGCTGCCGACGGACCTCGCATCGCTCCACGACGCCTGCCGTCCGTACTACGACCAACTCCACGACCACCGTCTCCGGGTCTGATCAGCCGGGTCCCGATCTTCGGTACACGCGCGAAAACCTCTTCACCGCGGATCGCGGCTGAGTATGGTCGTGCGCAACGGGTCCCGGGGTTTCCCCGGGACATGCGGTTGACTCTGAACGGCCGCTGCGAGCGTGCCGTTCATTCCATGGTTTTCGGCGACGTTTCGCTGACACAGATCGGCGATCTCATCGCCGCAGAAGAGAGGGATCTATTTCATGAACAACGCACTTCGCAACGTCCTGTCGCTTTCACTCCTTGCCCTGCTCGCCGTCGGTTGCGCGAGCACGCACGTGGCTGTCCCGGGCGGCACGCCGCTCGGCGGCATGTCGACGGGAGCGTCCTACGACGTCGTCGGGGATGCTGAGGGCACGGCCAGCGGTACGGTCATTCTGGGCCTGTTTACGCTCGGTGACGTCAACCGTCGCGGCTCGACGGGTGGCGGCGCCATCGGTCTTCCCGACCCGATCGAGCAGGCGGCCGTGTACAACGCCATCGCCTCGGTGCCCGGCGCCGATGCACTCATCGCCCCGCGCTACCACAACGACGTGACGAGCTACTTCCTCTGGAAGAACCAGACGTCGACGGTGCGCGGCAAGGCCGTCCGCATCAACCCCTGATCGCGCGCGGCGTCTGACGCCGGAAGCGGATCCTGCATGTGCAGGCGTCGGGTCGATTCGTCGGCTCGGCGCCTGCCGTCGTTCATGGTCTGATACCCTCGCCGCCCATGACTTGGACCTGGATCGACGGTGCCGTCGTCGCGGCCTACGTGGTGTTCGCTCTTGCAGTCGGCGTGATCTTCGCGCGCCGGGCCAGTCAGTCGGTCGACGAGTTCTTTCTCACGGGGCGCACGCTGCCGTGGTGGGTCGCCGGGACGTCGATGGTCGCCACGACCTTCGCCGCCGACACGCCGCTCTTCGTCACCGGCATCGTCCGCGACGAGGGCATCTGGCGGAACTGGCTCTGGTGGTGCTTCGCCGTCGGCGGGCTGCTGACCGTCTTCCTCTTCGCGCGCCTGTGGCGCCGCGGCGGAGTGATGACGACGGCCGAGTTTGCCGAGCTCCGCTATGGCGGCAAGTCGGCGCGCATGTTGCGCGGGTTCCTCGGCGTCTTCCACGCCGGCATCACGAACACGCTCACGCTGAGCTGGGTGCTGCTCGCGGCCGCGGGCATCATCGACGTGCTGCTGGACGTCGACAAGCTGACGGCGCTCGTCGTCGCCTGCTCGATCGGCATGGTCTACTCGCTGCTCGCGGGGCTCTGGGGCGTCGTGCTCACAGACATGCTGCAGTTCGTGATCGCCATGGTCGGGGCTATCTGGATCGCGGTTCTGGCCTGGGACGCAGCCGGAGGTACCGGCGGGATCCTCGAAGCGGCGGAGGTCGGCGGGTGGAAGGACACCGTGCTCGCGTTCGTGCCGCCGCCGGGTGAAGGCACGTGGATGTCGTCGGCTTTCTGGACGGCACCGTTGGTCGCGTTCGCCGTGAATCTCGGCGTCTCGTGGTGGGCCAAGGATGGCATCGACGGCGGCGGTGTCGTCGTGCAGCGCCTGGCCGCGTGTCGGGACGAACGCCACGGCATGCTCGCGGCTCTGTGGTTCAACGTCGCGAACTACGCGCTGCGACCCTGGCCTTGGATCGCCGTCGCGCTGGCGTCGCTCGTGCTGCTGCCGCACGCCGAAGTCGCTGCGCCCATGGCGGGCCTCGTCGCCTCGGTGGCCGACGGCCTCGTCACGATCAACCCGCTGGCGGGCGGCGAGGCGCTCGAGGTTGCTTGGTCGACGGCCGACACGTGGTCGCCGCGCGCGCTCGTCGGCGTGGGCGACACGGTCGCGATCGGCCAGGTCGTCGCCGCGACGAACTCCGAACTCGCCTACCCCGAGATGATGGCGCGCCTGCTTCCGACGGGCGTGCTCGGGCTCGTCGTCGCGTCACTCATCGCAGCCTTCATGTCGACGATCGACACGCACGTGAACCTCGCGAGTTCCTTCTTCGTCAACGACGTCTACCGTCGGTTCATCGCTCCCGACCGCGCCCCGCGTCACTACGTCACCGTGGCGCGCCTAGCGGGTGTCGTGGTGCTCGTGCTCGGCGCCGTGATGGCCTACTACTCGACGTCGATCAAAGGCCTCTTCACGTTCTTCCTCGCGTTCCTCGGCGGCGTCGGTCCGGTGTACGCCATGCGCTGGCTCTGGTGGCGGGTGACGGCAGTGACGGAGATCGCGGCGATGATCGCCTCGAGTGTCACGACCGTCGCGATCACCGTCTGGCGCGAGGAGTGGTCGCCGCTGCGCGAGATCGACTGGCAGCTCGGGGCCCTTTCCCCCGGCGGGGATCTCACCATCGAGGGGCGCCTCGTGGTGGTCGTCGCCGTCTCGATGCTCGTGGCCGCGCTGGCCACCTGGGCGCGCAAGCCCGACCCGACGCTCCTCGTCGACTTCTACCGACGAGTTCGTCCTTTGGGTTGGTGGGGCCCCGTGGCGCGTTTGGCGCCGGACGTCGTGGTGCCACGCGACGGGCCGGCCGTGATCGTCGGGACGCTTTCCAGCCTGGCTCTCGTCTATGCCTCGATGCTGGGCGTCGGCTTCTGGCTCCTCGACGAGCACTCGTCGCTTGTCTGGTCGGTGGTCATCGGCGCCGTCTCCCTGCCGGCCGTGATCTGGGCGACACGAACCCTCGGGCGGTCGTCGCGTGAGTCTGGCACCGCGTGACGTACACTGTCCGCCGTCCTGTCAGTCCCTTCCTCTGCCGCCTGCGCGATGAAGGACACACGGTCACGCATAGTGCGTACGAAGTTGTTTTCCAAATCGCGGGCTTGAGGAGGTCTGGTGTTGAGGTCCGACACGATCGAGGTCGCTGGGTTCGACGAGGTCTACCGCGTGGAGTGTGGAGGGGCGGTCGCATTCGTCGCCCTGCATGCGGTGATTGGTGGTCACGCGTTCGGTGGGATTCGCATCACGTCTTACAACTCCGAGAAGGCGGCGCTCGACGATGCGAAAGAACTCGCGATCGCGATGAGTCGCAAGGTCGTCATGGCCGGCATCGCTGGCGGCGGCGGCAAGACGGTGATGTCGATTCCGTCGGATGCCGAGTTCGATCGCACAGCGGCGGTGCGTGAACTCGGTGAGTTCGTCGAGACGCTCGGGGGGCGCTACTGGTGTGGCCCCGACTACGGCTTCACGGAAGATGACGCCGATGTGCTCGCTTCCGCGACGCAGTACGTCGCGCCCGATGGTCTCGCCTCGGCTACGGCCGAGAGCATCGACCTGACCATGCGCGCCGTCGTGCCGAAGCCCGAAACCGTAGCCGTGCAAGGGCTCGGTGCCGTCGGTCTGCGGCTCGCGATGCGCCTCAAGAAGAAGGGCGTCGATGTCGTTGCTGCGGACGTGCATCCCGTCGCGGGCTTCGATTACGTCGATCCCGAGGAGATCTACGAGACGCCGTGCGACGTCTTCGCGCCCTGTGCGATGGGTGGCGTCCTCGACGATTTCACGATTCCGTTGCTTCACTGCCAGGTCGTCTGTGGCGGCGCAAACAACCCGCTCGCGAGCGACGACGACGCCAAGCGTCTCCACGCACGCGGGATCACGTTCGTGCCCGACATCCTGGCGAACTCAGGAGCCACGATCGTCGGAGCTTCGACGACGCTCGGTCAGAAAGACCAGATCGCCGCGCGCATGGCCGGCCTCGCCGACCGCGTGCTCGACGTGCTCGAGCGCTCCGACGACGAAGACCGCTCGCCGCTCTTCGTCGTGCGCGAACTCTCCGACGAACTCATCGCGAAGCTACGGCGGGGCTGACGGCAGTGACGCCATGACGTGAACGTGTGGTCGACGTGCCGGTCGCGCTCGCCGGTTTGAGCTGGCGCGCGGCGTCGCGTTCCTCGAGCACATCGGACCGCGTGCGCCGTTGCGCGACGGCGTCGTCGCGGGCGTTGCGCCCGATTCTCGATGCCGGTGAAGTGACTTTTCGCGCGGGCAGCGAACTCGAGCAACCGATCGATGGCGTGATCGAGCGGGTAGCCACTGGTCGCACAGTGGTCGAGTGCCTGCTGGCCCCGGTCGCCCTCGCGTTCCGGGCATCGACGAGATCAAGGGATGCACGGGCCCTGGGGGAACACGCCGCTCTGTCGACCTCCAGAATGTCGCGCTCCGGCGCCGGCGGGTCCCGTTTCCTCGCGGGCCATGCCAGCCGCGCCGCTTGCCGTGCGTCGATGCGTCGCCGACACTCGACGCGGCGGTCCTCGGCCGCAGACATTCATTCCCGGAGGATCCTGACATGATCAACGGCGGCAACACGACGCTCTACGTCGCGGACTTCAATCGCTCGGTCGACTTCTACACCGAGACGCTCGGCCTCAAGCTGAGCATGCGGGCGTCGGATCACTGGGCCGAGATCGACGCGGGTCCCGGCGTGATGATCGGGCTGCACCCCGTCGTGCCGGGCAAGACGGCGGAAGCCGGGACGGTCGGATCGATGGCGATCGGGTTCAACGTGACCGAGCCGCTCGAGGACGTCATGGCGACGCTGACCGAGCGGGGCGTCGTCTTCCCGGCGCCCATCGTGGAAGACGAGTTCGTCCGCTTCGCCTACTTCGCCGACCCCGACGGCAACCCGCTCTACATCACGCAGGTCCTCTACCACGGTGCGCACGGCGCGCCGGAATGACGAACAGCCCCCCGGAACGCGTAGGCGTCCCGAGGGGCTGTCGTACGTTTGACGAAGAGCGCTGCTAATCCGGCTCAGAAGACAACCAGCGTCTGGCTCACGTTGCTCGTTCCGGTCACAGCCGTGTCGTACGTCACGACCTGTGAGTAGAACGTCACGCCGGACGCGGCGCCCGGCAGGTTGAGCGTGTAGTCGCCGAGGCCGAAGTCGTCGAGCGTGTCGATGTTGAGCACGATCGGCGCCGCGAGGACGTCGAAGCCTTGGAAGGGGACGACGCCCGGCGCGAGGCTGATCACGAGGAAGGCCGTGTCGGCCACGGGGCCGCCGTAATTCCATGCGTGATCGAACGTCGAGACGGCGATGCCAGACGTCGACAGGATGGTCGGTGGTGCCGTCCACTCGAAGGACGCGACACTGCTCGCGCCGAACGGGCTGTCGAGCTGCACGTTGACCGTTCCGAGCACCGTCGGCGTCGGCGGCGTCAGCGTGATGCGCGCGTTCGTCACGACGTCGAACTGTCCTTGGGAAAACACGACGCCATCAACCGTCACCGACGTCACGAAGGACAGGTTCTGGCCGATGATCTCGATCGGCGTGATCGAAGGGCCGAAGAGATTGTTGGCTTCGGGCGAGACCTGACTGATCGACGGCGGGGCCGGCGGCGAACCGGGGCCGAGGCAGCCCGACGAGTTCTTCTCGTTGTTGATCGAGTTGATGCTCACCGGCGCGAACGACGTCACGACACCCGTGCAGCCACCGAGCCCCGAGCACATGATCCGACAGTCGGAGACACTGTTGCAGTGCGACGCCGACCAGTTGTGTCCGAGTTCATGGGCCGTCAGCGCGACGCGGCTCGTGAAGTTGCTCGTGAAGCGCGACTGACTCAGGCCGTAGCCGTTGTTCTGGCTGCAGATCTGCGACAGCTTCGCGATGCCGATGACGCCGCCATCGAGGTCGCGACCCGTGAACAGATGCGCGATGTCGCGCTGGACACCCTGCTGGCTCGACGACCAGTGGCTGTCGAACTGGTTCAGCAGACTGCTCGGGCTCGTCGTTGACGAGTAGGGGTCGGGCTCGGCCGTGCGCACGATGATCGTCGTGATCTCGTAGCGGATCTGCGCGTCGATCGAGTAGATCGCATCGGTCGAGTTGATGATCGACTCGATGTCGTTCTCGGTCTGCGTGATCGAGCTGCCGTTGAGGTTGTAATACTGCACGTCGGTGTCGATGCCGATCTCGCAGATCACGAAGTTGCCGCCGTCGCCGAGGTCGGACGCGGCGGGCGTCTGGCCGTGGTCGACGTCGTCGCGCTCGGTGGCGTGATCGTTGCCGCAGGAGTGATCGCTCGCGAGACGGTCGAGGCTCGAGTAGACGATGTGCTCCGACGCGGGCGCCGTGCTGTCGACGTCCGAGCGCGGCTGGATACCCCACAGCATGTCGTCGGGGTGCAGGCCGACCGTTGCCGTGAGACGACCTTCGGACATGTTGCCGGCGACGATCGAGCCGGGCACGTCGCGCACGACACCGCGCACGGTCGTCGGCGCGCCGACGTCGAACGGGATCAGCGATCCGTCCTCGACCTGCACGAGCACCTCGAACTTCGACGAGCGCACCGAATAGGGCGCGACGTCGAGCGTGTAGGACTCACCGCCGAGCATCACGGGGATCGACACCGGCGCCGTGGCGTGGAAGGGCAGCGCGAGGTGCTGCGTCGTCGCGGCCCCGACGTCGAAGGCTTCGGACAGTCCGCGCGGCGCCGCCTTGACGAGGCCGGGGAGTGACTCGGTGCCGGCCTGGGCAAAGCACGCGAGGAGCGAGATCGCCAGCGCCGAGCGCCAACGACGGAGAACGGGACAGACCATGAGCGGGCCTCTTCGGGAGAGAAACGAGCGCACGTCGCGCGAGGGAGATCGCGCTTCGGGGAACGGACGCCACGGCGCTGATCTTATGTCGAAACCGCTTCCCCGTGGGCTTGGCGTTCGAATCTCGCGGATTCGCCGTCACCGAGCGGTCCATTCGTCATCACAGGACACCTTCGAGGTATCGCTCGCGGTGGACATTACGATGCCGAGACGTTTCCTCGACCATGGAGTCCCGCATGTCGTCATCCCCGCACTCGGGCGTTCGCGTCGCAGACTGGTCGCAGCTCGGAGATCGCCAGCCTGCCCACGCCCTCGTCGCCGGCGTCGACCTCGTCGTAGTCCGTCACGATGACGCCGTCTCGGTGCTCTACGGTCGCTGTCTTCACCGCGGCGCCCTGCTCGCCGACGGACACGTCGACGGGGAGGACCTCATCTGCGGCCTGCACGACTGGGACTACCGTCTCGACAGCGGCGTGAGTGCCTACAACAACAGCGAGAAGCTGAAGCGCTTCGAGGCTTGGCGCGACGGGGACGAGGTCTTCGTGAACGGCGACGAGGTGGCCAGCTGGGGCAACGAGAATCCCCAGCCGTACGACCGCGACACCTACCTCGGGAACTACGTCGATGTGCATGGCACGGACGACGAGCCGCACACGCGTGAGATCCACCAGTTCGCGCGCGACGGTCTCTCGAAGACCGGACACCATGGCCCCGTCGCTGCGATGGGCGTCCCCGTCCCCGGTCTGCCGAGCTGGGACGACATCATGGTGCTTCCGGCGCAGATCTCGCGGCTTCCGCTGCTCGACGACGAGGACGTGGGCACACAGCTCGTCATCGGCCCGAATGCGCGCAAGCCACTCGTGCTCGACATCCCACTCTTTGTCTCCGATATGTCCTTCGGTGCTCTGTCCGAGGAGGCCAAGGTCGCCCTCGCGCGCGGCGCCGAACGCGCCGGCACGGGGATCTGCTCGGGCGAGGGTGGCATGCTGCCCGAAGAGCAGGAGGCGAATGGACGCTACTTCTACGAGCTCGCGTCGGCGAAGTTCGGCTTCGCACTCGAGAAGGTCGAGCGCGTGCAGGCCTTTCACTTCAAGGGCGGCCAGGCGGCCAAGACCGGAACCGGCGGACACCTGCCGGGTCACAAGGTGACGGGGCGCATCGCCGAGGTGCGCGGGCTCGAAGAAGGCAAGGACGCCATCTCGCCGGCGCGCTTCAAGGACCTCGTGCGTTCGGCTGACTTCCGGCGCGTCGCCGAAGAAGTGCGCGACGTGACGGGCGGCATCCCGATCGGCTTCAAGCTCTCCGCCAATCGCATCGAGGACGACATCGACGTCGCCCTCGAGAGCGGCGTCGACTACATCATCCTCGACGGCCGCGGCGGCGGAACGGGCGCCGCACCGACGGTGCTGCGCGACCACATCTCGATCCCGACGCTCATTGCGATCCCGCGCGCCCGCAAGCACCTCGACGCGCGCCGCGCCGAAGGTGTCACGCTGATCGCCACCGGAGGCCTGCGCCGCCCGGCCGACTTCGTGAAGGCCATGGCTCTCGGGGCCGACGGCGTTGCCCTCGCGAACTCCGCGATCCAGGCCATCGGATGTCAGGCGATGCGCGCCTGCCACACGAACAACTGTCCCGTCGGTATCGCGACGCAGAAGCCGCACCTCCGCGCGCGGCTCGATGTCGAGAAGTCGGCCGAGCGCCTCGCGAACTGGTTCGGCGCGAGCGTCGGGCTGATGAAGGTGCTGGCGCGAGCTGCCGGGCGCTCGAACCTCTCCGACTTCACGATCGGCGACCTGACGACGTTCGATCACGACACGGCGCGTCTGACGGGCGTGCGTTTCGCCGGTGTCGGCTGACCATTCCCCGCACGAGGGCTCCTGATGACGATGCAGTGGATCAAGGTCGCCGACGCTGCCGACGTTCCCGAAGGTCGCGTCCGCACCGTGACGGCAGGCACACACTCTTTCGCGCTGACGCACTTGGAGGGTGAGTACACCTGCCTCGAGAACCGCTGTCCGCACCAGGGCGGGCCGCTCGGCGAGGGCTCGATCGAGAACGGCCTGCTGCGCTGTCCCTGGCACGGCTGGGACTACCATCCCTGCACGGGCAAGGCGCCGGGCTTCGATGATGGTGTCGAGGTGTTCCCGACGGAGGTGCGTGACGGCAGCGTCTATGTCGGTGTCGAAGAGGATGTCGCGCACGTGCGCACGGTGTCGGATGTGATCGCCGAGACGCTCGTGAACTGGGGCGTCACCCATGTCTTCGGGATGGTCGGCCACAGCAACCTCGGCCTCGCCGATGCGCTGCGCCGCCTCGAAGTCACGGGCAAGCTCACGTACATCGGTGTGCGGCACGAGGGCGCCGCGGCCTTCGCCGTGTCGGGCTTCGGCAAGCTCACGGGAAGACCCGCCGCGTGCCTCGCGATTGCTGGTCCCGGCGCGACGAATCTGCTCACGGGGCTCTGGGACGCGCGTTCGGATCGCGTGCCCGCCATCGCGCTCACGGGCCAGGTGGCGACGCAGGTGCTCGGTCCGGGCAACTTCCAGGAGGTCGACCTCGCCTCGGCGTTCGCGGCCGTCACGTGCTTCAGCCAGACGGTGCTGCCGAACAGCAAGCACGCCGAGCTCGCGAACCTCACGGTCAAGCATGCGCTGGTGCAGCGCGATGTCTCGCACCTCATCTTCCCCGACGAAGTTCAGAACATCGAGGTGCCCGACGCCGAGGCCGGCACTCCCGAGGGCCGACTGGCGGACGTCGCGATCGCCCCGTCGGCCGACGCGCTGAGCCAAGCGCTCGCGGCGATGAGTGACGCGCAACGCCCCGTTTTCATCGTGGGCTACGGAGCGCGCGAACATACCGACTCCGTCATTGCGTTGGCTGAACGTCTCGGTGCTCCTGTGCTCACGACGTTCAAGGGCAAGGGGCTCATCTCCGATCGTCATCCACTCGGGTGCGGTGTCCTCGGACGCAGTGGGACGCCGGTTGCGAGCTGGTTCATGAACGAGTCCGACCTGCTCGTCGTCTTCGGCGCATCGTTCTCGAACCACACCGGCATCACGTCGAAGATCAAGACGATCCAGGTCGACTTCGATCGCCTCGCGCTCGGACGCTTCCACGCCATCGACATCCCCGTCTGGGGCGAGATCGGTGCAACGTGCGCGGCGATGCACGAGGCGCTTGCTGCCCACACGCCGGCGACGAACCGTCAGGGCGAGATCGCCGAGCGCTGGGAGATCTGGCGCAATGAGAAACAGCGACGGCTCGTCGACGATCGCGGTCGTGGCGTCAACTCGACGGCGGTCTTCGCCGCCCTCACGCGCCACGTCCCCGATGACGCCGTGCTCGCCGTGGATGTCGGCAACAACACCTACTCCTTCGGCCGCTACTTCGAGTGCACGCGCCAGTCGGTGCTCATGTCGGGCTACCTCGGGTCGATCGGTTTCGGCTTCTCGGCCGCGATGGGTGCCTGGTGCGCCGCGCCAGAGCGCACGATCGTCTCGATCAGTGGCGACGGTGGTTTCGGTCAGTACATGGGCGAGGTCACGACAGCCGTGAAGTACGGCATGAACATCACGCACGTGCTGTTGAACAACAGCGAGCTCGGGAAGATCAGCAAGGAGCAGCGCGCCGGTGAGTGGGAGGTGTGGCAAACTTCGCTGCACAACCCCAACTTCGCGCAGTTCGCCGAGAACTGTGGCGCGCTCGGTCTGCGCGTCACGTCGGCCGATGAGCTCGATGACGCCCTCACGCGCGCCCTGGCGCACGACGGTCCCGCGCTCGTCGAAGTGATCACCGACACCGACCTCATCTGAACGCGAGCTGGCAGCCATGGACATCGAAGCACTCGCAGGCGGATTCGCCACGACGCTCGGGATCTACCTCGCGATCGGGGTCCTGTTCGCCGTGCCGTTCGCATGGAAAGGCGCCGCTGCGATCGATCCCGCAGCGCGTGAGGGAACGTGGGGGTTCCGCGTGCTCCTGCTGCCCGGCGCGACGCTGCTCTGGCCCGCACTGATGCTGCGTTGGTTTGGCGGGCGCACGACGCCGCGCGTCGAGTCGAATGCGCATCGTCGCGCGGCAGGAGGCGAGCGATGATCCGCTCGGGGCGCCGTCGACACGTCGTGCTGTGGGTGTTGGTGACTTCGTTGGTGGGCTACGGCCTGGCGTCGGCGTTGTCCGTACGGCATCCGGGTGTCGTTCCCGGCGAGCTCGTCGTCGACCGCGCCGAGCTGGCCTCGTGGGGAACGTCCGTGCGTCGAACGACGTCGCGCAACACGGTCAGCGGCGATGTCTGGGACGCCGACTGGCGTCGCCTCGAGGACGGCAACTGGGGCGTCGTTCTGACGCGTCGCGGGATCCCACGTCCCGACCTGCTCGTGTACTGGCGCGACATCCGCGCCGTGTCCGGCGACTCGATGCTCGAGGGCGCCGTGTTGCTCGGTGCGATGTCTGCAGATCGCCAGGCCGCGTTCACCTTGCCGCCCGGCGCGAACGTCGAACGCGGAATGCTCGCGCTCTACAGCCTCGGCCACGACGAGATCGTCCTGCACGTCGAGTATCCGGTGGAGGGCTCGCGATGAGCCTGAACTACCGCGCGGTCGGTTGGAATCGTCAGAAGCGCCTCTACGACACCGCGCTCGTCACGGGCATCGTGCTCTATCTCGCCGTCTTCATCGCGATCGGCCTGACGACGCACCCCGAAGCGAGCGCCGAGGTACTCATGATCCGCGGCTTCGGGTCCGGCGCGTTCGTGCTGCTCCACGTCATCCTCGCCATCGGCCCGGCGTGTCGCCTCGCACCGCGCCTGCTTCCGCTGCTCTACAACCGCCGGCACATGGGCGTGGCGATGTTCTCCATGGCGCTCGTGCACGGCGCTCTGTCGATGCTCATGTACCACACACAGGGCGACCTCAATCCGATCGTGAGTCTCTTTGCGTCGAACACTCACTACGACGATCTGATGCGCTTCCCGTTCCAGACGCTCGGTTTCTTCGCGCTCGTGATTCTCGCGTTCATGGCCGCGACGAGTCACGACTTCTGGCTCGCGAACCTCTCGGCGCCGACGTGGAAGGCGCTGCACATGCTCGTCTACGTGGCCTACGCAGCGCTCGTCATGCACGTGGCGCTGGGCGCCCTGCAGGCCGAGTCGAGTCCACTGCTGAGCGGCTTCGTGGTGGTCGGTTTCGCCGGCCTCGCGGCGCTGCACCTCTTCGCGGGGCTGCGCGAGACGGGGCGTCGCGATCGAAGTCTGGCTGCACCACGCGACGGGTTCGTCGACGTCATCGCACTCGACGAACTTCCGATCGATGGGCACGGGCACGTTGCCTGTCTCAGCGGTGAGCGGGTCGCGATCTTTCGCGACGGCGACGAGGTCTTTGCCTTGTCGAACGCGTGCCAGCATCAGAACGGCCCGCTCGGCGAGGGACGTCTCATCGGCGACTGCGTCACCTGCCCGTGGCACGGCTACGAGTACGAGCGCACGACCGGCGTCTCACCCGCGCCCTTCACCGAGTCGGTGCCCACGTTCGCGGTCGAGCTGCGTGACGGGCGCGTCTGGATCGACGCCAAGCCGCGGCCGGCCAGGGATGCTCATCACGGAGGCGAGGCATGACGAAGGACGACTTCTACGTCGGCTACCAAGACCGCGCGCCGGTTTCGGTGGGTGGCACGATGCGACGCGTCGCCGTGGCTCTCATCGTCGTTGCCGTGGCCCTGGCTGCGGGGTTGACGGCCGAGCAAGACCCCTTCAACGACGCGGTCTTCGAGTTCCTCGAGGTCAAGACGTTCGAGGGCGTGCTGCGCAGCGATCCCGTGCCGATGCTCGAGGTCACGCGGCCGTCGAGCGAGGGCGCCAGCGTGTCGTCTTACCTGCTCGTAAAGCTCGGCAAGCACGGCGCGGATGACCTTGTCGACGGGCGTGAAGGTCAGCGCGCGCGCATCGACGGGACGCTCGTCTACAACGGCGCCGTGACGCTGATCGAGGTGGCAGACGGCGGCGTGGAAATCCTCGACGGCACGCCGTCGAGCCGCGCCGAACCTGCGCGGAGGTTGCTCGGCAGCCGACGCCTCGTCGGTGAGATCGTCGACAGCAAGTGCTGGCTCGGCGTGATGAAGCCCGCTCGCCTGAAGACCCATCGCGCCTGCGCGATCAACTGCATCGCCGGCGGGATCCCGCCGCTCTTCGTCGTGACCAACGGCGACGACGCCGACGTCTACCTGCTCGTCGGCAGCGACGGCCGGACGGTGAACGCCGAGGTGCTGGACTTCGTCGGCGAAAGTCTGATCGTGACAGGCGATGTCGCGATGATGGGTGAATGGCTCGTTCTCTCCGCCGAGCCCACCGGATTCACGCCGGCAGCACCCTGAGGCGAGCGATCACCGAGCCGATCCGCCATTCGTCGCCATCTGAACGACAGGTTCACCGCCGCCGACGTGACCGTTCGAACCGTTTTTCTGCGCACCGGTCGGGCGCGCGACACCCAACTTGCGCATGCGATGTCGCAGCGTGCTGGGCGCGAGGCCGAGTGCGGCGGCGGCCCCGTACGGGCCCTCGATCACCCAACTGGTCATCTCGAGCACGCGCGTGATGTGCCGGCGCTGGACGCCGTCGAGATTCAACTCGCCGTCGGCCCGCGTGAGCGTCTCGTCCTTGTTTCCACGCGAGCGGTTCAGATACGACACGGCCGCATCGATGGCTGGCGTGAGGGCTTCAGCGAGCTGCTCGTACTCTTCGACCCGCGCGGGCGAGTAGGCGCCGGTCCGCGACGAGACGAAGTAGATGACGCCAGTGCCCTGCGCGAGCTTCAGTGGGAGGACACAGTTCGACTCGAGCTGCTTGTCTTGGAAGTCGGCATAGGTTGCGGGGAAGGTGCGGACTTGTTCGCGGCTCGTGCCGACGAACGCGCGCCGGTTCGAGGCGACCCAGCCGCCGACCGTGCCGGCGAAGGCAAAGCGCGCGCCGACCTGCGGCCGACCCGCGGCATCGGTGGCGCCGACGACTTCGAATGTCTGGCCGTCGGGATCGAGTGCGGCCACGCCCATCAGGTCGAAGGGAATGACATGGTTCATCGACTCGGCCAGCGAGGCGAGAAGCGATTCGGGAAGGAGGCGACCGTCGAGTTCGGTCAGCAGCGTATCGAGCGAGCTCATGGGGTGCATCGCGAGGAGGAGTGGTTGGGACTCGTGGGCATTCGACCGAGCGCCTGGTTCCATCACCAGACGCCGCGGATACCCTTTCGATGTCGATGTCTCCAACGGGTCTCAATTGTTTCGAAGAAACCGCCGGATGACGCGGGAAAGCGACTGCGGGTGGACCCATCCGGAGAGCTGCTCGATGCGGAGAACGCCATAGAATCAGTGGATTCATGCCTTCTCGCGGGCAGTGGCACAGCCGCGCTCGGATGCGCGCGTCTGGCGAATCAGCGTGACGGCAAGCTCGGTATTTGATTCACCAACTGTAGAGCACGGCTGAGTCGAGAATGGGACGCCGTGTCGAGCCCGACACTCGTCGAGACAAGTCGACCGTCACCATCGAGGAGCAGGATCGTCGGAAGCGACGTCACGCCGAGCTGCGTTGCGAGTGCGGTTCCATCGGTACGCAGTTCGTAGTCGCGGCTGAGCGCAGTGAGTGCCTTGCGCGCATCGCTGCGACGCGCTTCGTCATGAGCGTGGATGGCGACGAGCCGGGCGCCATGACGCGTGCCGAGGTCGGCGACCAGCGGCAGGACCTCATGACACGCGTGGCACCACGTCGCCCAGAAGACGACGAGCGTCGGTTGGCCGGTCAGCTCCGTTGTGGAGACGGTCTGACCCTGGGCGTTGCGCAACGCAGCCTCCGGGAGACGAGCACGTCGCGGGACGACCGACGTGAAGCGTCGCGTGACTGTCCCGCGCCATGTGCTTCCGTCAGGCTTCTGAACGCCGACGAGCGTGCGCTCGATGAGACGCGGGAGACGGTCGTGCGCTCCGACGGCGAGTTCGTACTTCGCCACCGCGGGATCGCCGCGCGGCGTGATGACGAGGCCGCGCGTCTCGACGCCGTCGAGGCCGACGGTTGTCGTCGTGCGCGAGGTCCCCTTGCCGACGAGCTGCTCGACGGTCGGTGGGCTCGCAAACAGCGGTTCGATCGCTTGGACGAGGGGCGCGCGGCTCCATGCTTTCTGGCGCGTCGCGAGATTCTGCGTGGTGTGGTGCGCGTTGATGTCGGCGTCGACCCACGTCATCGTGAAGCCGTCATCGTCGCAGCGGAAGCGGCGCGTCGTCGTGCCGTCCTGCCAGGAACCCTCGACGTGCATGGCGATGCCCTTGGGCGTGCGCTGCACAGCGACGAGCGCGTCGACTGCCGGCCAGAACTCCTCGCCACCCTCGGAAACCTCCGAGACGACGCGATACGTCACGCCCTCGAGCGAACCGAGCACACGCGTCATCTCGCCGACGAGGTCCTGAGCGCTCAGCGCGCCGCCCAGAAGAGCGAGGGCGACGGCGGCCCGCGTGACGAGGGAGGAGAGGCGCGGCATGAGGGGCTCGAGGAGAGGGGAACGACCTCTCGATCCATCGACATCCCGCAGATGGCTGTTGAGCCAACCGACGAGAATCTCAGCCTCGGAAGCGTCCTGCCCAGCGCAGCATGGGTTTCTCGATCACGACGTAGGAGACCCCGGCAGCGGCGAACGAGACCGCGATCGCGAGCGCCGCGCGTCGGGGCGTGGCACCCTCACCGTGGGCGAGCCACGTGAAGATCGGCAGGTGGAAGAGGTAGAGCGCGTAGCTGATGCGTCCGATCGCGCGCAGCACGCCGGTGCGCAGAACAGCGAGCGGACTGCGCGCGAGATCACCGATCGCGATGACGCCGAGCACGGTGCCGGCCGAGACGAGGTGAAACGAGATGAGTCGCAGCGGCGGCCACCAGAGCGGAGCGGCCGCGGGGATGACGACGTGGATCCCGACCTCACCGGCCACGAGCGCGGCGGCCGCGAGCCAGGCGGCGCGGGCCGGACGTCGGTCGATGGCGCGCTCGTGGTAGGCGAACAGGGCGCCGACGGCGAGCGAGAGCATCCGGAACGCCGTGAACGTGTAGACGAGGCGCTTGGGATTGTGATCGGCGATGAGCCCGTCGCGCTTGGCCTGCGCGATCAGCTCCGCGAACTGCGGGGTCGCGTTCCAGATCACCCACGCGAAGGAGGCAAACAGCGCGAACGGCACGAGCACTCCAAGCGCCACGAGGCGCGACCGCGCGACGCTGAGTCCGTACACGACCCAGGGCCAGAGCATGTAGAAGTGCTCCTCGACGGCCAGCGACCAGGTGTGTCTCAGCGGACTCTCGCCGCCGTGGAACGGGAAGTAGACATTGCTGAGATAGAGCGCGGCCCAGGGCAGCTCGGGACGCGTCGGGTCGATGGCCCAGATCACGGCGAGCGTGATGTAGTAGATCGGGAAGATGCGCACGAGGCGGCGCAGCAGGAACCAGCGCACGGGCACGCCGGCGAGCTTGTCGGCCAGCAGGATGCGCGTGATGAGGAAGCCCGACAGGACGAAGAAGATGTCGACGCCGAGGTAGCCGGGCTTGACGGCCGCGCGCAGCCAGGGCTCGGGGCCGCCGAGCGCCGCGGCCGGCACGTGGGTCCACATGACGAGCAACACGGCGATCGCCCGCAGCCCGTCGAGCGCGGGCCGGTGGTGCTTCGTCGGGCTGAAGGCGTCGGGAGACGGCAAGGCGGCGGTCCGGGGCGGGGCGTGTGCAGGATGCCGTGCCGCGGGCGAGGGAGGAAGGGTGAGCTTCCATCGCACAGGGCGCGCGACGGGCGCGGCGTTCGTCATGCAGGCGTGCACACCATGCGTTCAGGGGCTTGGGTGGTGCGATGTCCGCGGTGAGCGCGCCGTTCCGATCATCGCGAAGCGGGTCCGCCGTGGAATGAGATGCGCCGATTGGCGACGATGCCCGCAGTCTCGGCGGGGGCGAGGCGTCGGAGCGGAACATGGTGGTTCGAAGTGGCCGGCGGTGGATGCGCTGGGTGAACGCGTTGGGTGTGGCGTCGGTTCTGTCCGGCGCGGCGCTCGCGCAGGATGATGGCGCGCTCGTCGGCGTGCCCTTCGCCGACACCAAGCAGCGCATCGATGCCCTCGATCGCAGCGCCGGCTGGCACGAACCGACCTGGATCGTCAAGCAGCCCAACACGTGGTTCGTCGACGCGGGTGTCCTGCGCCGTGCGGCGGGCACGAACGACGGCATGGCCGCGCTGGCATTGCAAACGGCCGAAACCCTGGGCGACGTCGAAGTGCACTGCTTCTGGAGCCGTGACGGGCGGCGCGCCGAGCGAGCCGTGATGCGTATCGAAGGCCCCACGGTCACGCTCATCGACGGCCTGAAGCCGGTCTTTCACGGCACGCTCAGCGATCCCGGGTTCGCACAGGCGCGCAGCCTCCCGGCCTTCGCGCACTGGAGCCTGCCGTCGCTCACGAACGGGCAACGCCTCGGGCTCCTTTCCGGGGGCGAACCGACCTGGCTGCACGGCGTCGCGATCCGTTCGCTCGACGGTCCGGTCATCGCCATGACCGACGATCCCATCGACGGCGAAGCCTGGCGTGCGCTCGGCGACGCGATCTACACCATCGAAGGTGACGTGCTGCGCGGCGTCGTCGGTGGCGGCGCGCAGAGCTTCCTCACGACCCATCAGCGTTACGGCGACTTCATCCTCGACGTCGACGTGCGTCTCGACGACGCCGGCAACTCCGGCATCCAGATCCGCAGCACGATTCGCGATGACGGACGTCTCTTCGGGCCGCAGATCGAGATCGACCCGCGCACCGATCGCCGCTGGTCGGGCGGGTTCTACGACGAAGGCCGACGCGGTTGGCGCCAGAGCCTCGCCGCCAACGAGGCCGGACGCGCGGCGTTCGACCTTGCGGGCTGGAACCGCTACCGGATCGAGTGTGTCGGCCCGCGCTATCGCGTCTGGGTCAACGACGTGCCGACGGCGAACGTGCTCGACCCGCTCGACCTCGTCGGCCACATCGGCTTCCAGGTCCACTCGGGCAACAACACGGCCGTGCGTTGGCGTCGCCCACGCTTGCGTGACCTCGGTGAGCACACGTGGCGCGCGATGTCGGCCGACGAGTGGAGCGTCGGCGGGCGGCTCACCGTCGAGACGCGTGACCCGTTGCTCGTGTTGTCGGCGAGCGGTGAGGCCTCGGCGTCGCGCGAACGGTCGCTGACGGCCGTGACGCCGGCGTATGACATTGGTCTGCACCTGCGGCTGCGCGCACCCCGAGGCGCGCGCATCGTGACGGTCGCGCCCGGCCAGGGAGTCGGCAGCGTGATCGCTCGACTGACTGACGGCGCCGCGGAAGTCTGGAGGCACGCGGACGGGCACTGGGTGGCCGACCTCGGAGCGGTGCTTGCCGACGGTGAGTTCCACGATGTCCACGTGCTCTGCATCGGTGATCGGCGTGTCGTGCACGTCGATGGAACTGTCGTGCACAGCTTGCACGGCGTCGCCGACACCGCCGCGCCCTGGGCGCTCGCGATCGAGTGCCCGCCGAGCGCGACGGTCGAACTCGAGCAGGTCCGGCTTCTCGCACGGACGCGCTGAAGCGGTGGCCGGCGGCACGCGAACGACGTTCGACGCCGGCCCGCGCAGCCCTCCGATGCACGCCATGTGACGCCGAGCGCGACGCCGTCAAGGCAGGCGTCGTCGCATCGGCTCGCGTTCGATCGTCACACGGAGGTTGGGATGGTGCAGAGCATGTCGCGGCTTCCACTGCAATGCAGTCGAAGACCGTCCTGTGATCGTCGGCGCTCGTGGGCCTCGTACGCGCTGAGAAGTCGTCAGCGTGACGCGCGGCGAAGTACTTCGATGATGTTGCCGCTCATGCTGTACACCCACCAGCCGGCGCGATCTCCGTCCATCGGAAACCACTCGAACACATCGGGGGACGCCGGGTCGCGGAAGTGCATGTCGCCGATGTGCACGAGGCGTTCGATGCGCTTGCCGTCGCGAAGTACGACGAGGTCATCGTCCTCGATCAGAGCCTCGAATGTGTCCTCCCCGACGTACGTGCCTTCGATGGCGAGTTGCTGTTCGGCGGAGACGGGGCGACGAAGGCTGGCGACGTCGGGGTCGTCATGACCGAGGAGGAGCTTGGCGATGCGCGTTTCGATCTCGTGGGCGTGCGGCGTGCCCGCCCCCCGGGTGTTGGAGATCACAGCGATCTCGAGCTTCGCCGCCGGGTACGACGCGAGCGCTGCGCTGCCGCCATCGTAAGTCCCCGTGTGGCCGACCTTTCGATACGCGCCGATCGCGCCGATCCGCTGAGCCATGCCGTAGGGAATCGTGCGTTGCGATGTCGTGCCGATCACGGTGCTCGGCGTACGCATCTGTGCCAGTGACTCGAGCGTGATGACGCGGCCCTCCTCGAGCGCGCGCGACCAGCGCAAGAGATCGGTGACGCTGCTGCAGATCGAGCCCTGGCCACTGTACGCCGTCATGTCGATGAACGGCACCGGTGCGACACCATCGACAGTGCGCCGCAGTCCGTCCGACATCCGCGGCGCCGCAGCGCGCTCGCAGACCGTCATGTCGACGAGCCCGTTGGGTACGAGCAGCTCGTCACGGACGAAGTCGTCGTACCTGATTCCGGATGCGCGTTCGACGACGAGCCCCAACACGAGATAGCCCGGATTGCAGTACACCCAAGTTTCCTGCTCGGCGAAACGCGTGTCGCCACCCTGCAACTCGATGTCGGTGAGAAGGTCGATCCCGTAGCGCGGGCGTGTGTGGTCGTCGGGCGGATCGGCCTCGTTGAGCGATGCTCCTACGAAACCCGACGTGTGGCGGAGGAGCTGGTCGATGGTTGCGTCGGGAAAGTGGTCCGGCAGTTCGGGGACGACGGTGCGGACGCGTTGATCGAGTGTGACGAGGCCGCGCTCAACGAGCTTCAGGATCGCCGCGGCCGTGAACTGCTTTCCGACCGAGGCGATGTCGAAGATCGTGTCGTCGTCGACGGTACGTGAACGGAGTGCGTCGGCGTGGCCGAAGCCTTCGCTGAAGACGATCCGACCGTCGCGGACGACGCCGATCGCCAGGCCGACGAGACCTTCGTCGTCGACGAACTGATGTCCGATGTCCTGGATCGCGGCCGTGACGTCGGCATCGAGCGGAGCCGAAGCGCCAACGGGTTGCGTGGGCGCCGCGTCGCATGCGACGACCGCCAACACGATGAGTCCAGCTGCGACCAAGGAGCGCGTGTTCATGACGATCAGCCCGTTCGAGAAGTGTCGGCCATCGTAGCCACCAAGTCGAGTTCGAGGCGCCTCGATGCAACCTGGTCGGCCAGCAGTGCGGTGGGCGCGGCGTGGGACGGCCGTTGGAACCACCACATCTCCGGGAGTGATGACACACTCATGGGCATCGCCGAGGCGCAGTCGATCGCCCGTGCCATCGGAATCCCGTGAATTCTGGGAAGCGATGTCGGTCGGCGCGCTCTGATCGGTTGAAAGGACACCTGCCATGAAAGACGCAGACCTCGCCGACTACGAATCCGCCTACGCCCACGTCGAACGACGCCTCCAGATCGAGCGCGACTGGGGCGCTGTCGAGGCTCTCGTGCGACGCCGACTCCGTCGTCCCCTGTGGCGGCTCTGCTGGACCGTGTTCTTCATCGTCTTCGCGGCGGGCGCGTCGTTCTTCGGCGTCGGCAACGGATGGATGGTCGCGCTCGGCCTCTCGATGGTCGTGCTTCCGCGTCGCATCAAGGCCCTTCGCAATCACCAAGAACGCCTCGCGGGCGTGGAGTCGGGCGAAGACGTCCGCGTTCTCGTCAAACGCGAGGCTGACGATCATTTTGCGCGTGCCATCTCGCGATTCTTCCTCAACGGCCTCCTCGGTGTTTCCTTCATCGTCGTGGGTTTGATCGCGTGGTGGGTCGGCAAGAGCCCCTGGCCGGGGGTGCTCGCCGGCGCGGTCCTGTTCGCTTGGTGCGCGGTGCTGCTCGGCATTATCGCTCCGCGGGCGGCGCGCGAGTCGAGGCTCTTCGCCGATGAAGACGAGCGCGACGAAGACGACGATGAGTGACGCCGAGAACGACACGGCGCTGCTCGAAGGTCTGAAGAGCAGTGACTCCCTCACGCGCCGCAACGCAGAGCACGCCCTCTTCGAGCGCTTCCGCGTGCCAGTCGAACAGCTCATGCGCCGCATGCTCGGGGACGATCTCGACGACTGCGTGCAGGAGGCGTTCGTCGACGTCTACCGCGGTCTCGCGTCGTTCGAGGGCCGCTCGAAGCTCTCGACGTGGGTTTATCGCGTGGCGCTGAGGCGTGCGTGGAAGTGCGTCGCCCACCGCAGGCGCGATGCGCGCGGTCACGACGATGCAGCGCGCGTCGAGCGCTCCCTGACACGCGGTTCCGCCGCCGACGTTCCCGACCAGCTTGCGGGCGAAGAGCTTGCGCGCCGCTTCGGAGCTGCGCTGCTGCGTCTCGACCTCGACCAACGCACCGTCATGGCTCTGTCGGCGCTCGACGGACTCGGTCCCGCGGAGATCGCGGCGATCCTCGGCGTCCCCTCGGGCACGGTCCACTCACGCATGTCCCGCGCTCGCGCCCGCCTGCGCGCATTGCTCGGCCTCGCGGAGTGACCGACGTCGGACGTCCGAGTGCCGCACTCGGATCGTCGCGCCTGGCACAGTTCTTGCGAGCACTCACCGTGCAGGCCGTCGCGTCGCGTAGGCGCATGCGCTGACGCCCGGTGTCCTGCCGCGCGCGAACGAGCGCCGTTCTCGCACGCCCCAACGCCCGGGCCGCGGGGGCCGGTCAAGTGCACAATCGCTCATTCGATGGGTATCTCGGGCGTTCGTTGCCGCAGCGTCTATCACCCGTCACCCATGAACCGGAGATGATCCACCATGTCTGAGCCGCAGCAGCTCTTGAGCCCGTACGAGCGCGGACGCCTGTCGCTCGCGAACCGCGTCGTTTTGGCACCGATGACGCGCGCTCGCGCCGGGTCCGAGATGACCGCCAACGAGCTCATGGCGCGCTACTACGAGCAGCGCGCAGGCGCAGGGATGCTCATCACGGAGGGCACGTTCCCGTCGCGCATGGGCGTCGGCTGGCTGCACGCGCCAGGCATCTTCACCGACGAGATGGCTGCGGGTTGGGAGCCGACGATCGAGGCCGTCCATCGCCATGGCACGCCGATCTTCATGCAGCTCTGGCACACCGGCCGCGCGTCGCATAGCGACTTCCTCGACGGCGAGCTCCCGCTTGCTCCGTCTGCGGTGCGCCATGAAGGCAAGGGGATCCCGACACCGAAGTCAGACGGAGAGGAGAAGGCACACGAGACACCGCGTGCGCTCACGATCGACGAGATTCCCGTTGTGATCGAGGAGTTCAAGACCGCCGCCAAGCGGGCGAAGGACGTCGGCTTCGACGGAGTCGAGATCCATGGTGCGAACGGCTACCTCATCGACACCTTCCTGCAGTCGCGCACGAACAAGCGTGATGACGCCTACGGCGGCAGCATCGAGGCGCGCTTTCGGTTCTTGAAGGAAATCGTCGAGGCCATGCTCACGGTCTGGCCGTCGCAACAGGTCGGTGTGCGCATCAGCCCCAACGGTGCATTCAACGACATGGGATCTCCCGACTTCCGCGAGCAGTTCTCGTACGTCGCGGAGCGACTCGATGACTACGACCTCGGATACCTCCACGTGTTGAGCGGGCTGGCGTTCGGGTTCCACGAACTCGGCGAGCCGATGGAGATGCACGAGTTTCGTCGCGTCTTCAAGGGCACGCTCATGGCGAACTGCGGCTTCGATCGCGAGTCGGCCGAGAAGCTCATCGCGGCGGGCGGCACCGATCTCGTCTCGTTCGGACGTCCCTTCATCAGCAACCCCGACCTCGTCGCGCGCTTCGCCAACGACTGGCCGCTCGCCGACGAGGCACCGCAAGACACCTGGTACTCGTTCGACGCCGAGGGCTACACCGACTGGCCGACCTACGAAGAAGAGCAGCGCGCCGCGAAGACGTGATCCGCGCTCAGTTCGTCCGCAAACCAACGAAGGAGAAACATGACGTTCAAGACCGTGAACCCCTACACGAACGAGCAAGTCGAGTCGTTCGAGTCACTCAGCAAAGACGAACTCCTCACGGCGATCGGAGCGGCCCACGACGCGTTCGGAGATTGGCGCACGACGTCGCTGGACACGCGACGGGCCGTCATGCTGGCCTTCGCGAAGCAACTCCGCGAGCGCAAGCGCGAGTTCGCGGAGCTGATCACGCTCGAGATGGGCAAGCGCATCTCCGAGAGTGAGTACGAGGTCGAGTTCTGCGCGCAGATCGTGGAGTTCTACGCCAACGGTGCTGCGGACTTCCTCGCCGATACGCCGATGAACGTCGACGGCGCCGATGCCTACATCCAGTACGCGCCGATCGGCGTGCTGCTGGGCGTCATGCCTTGGAACTTTCCCTTCTATCAGGTCGTCCGCTTCGCCGCGCCGAACATCATGGCCGGCAACGTCGTGATGGTGAAGCACGCGAGCAACGTGCCCCGCTGCGCCCTCACGATCGAGGCATCCCTCGCGACCTGTGGACTCCCCGCGGGTGTCTTCACGAATCTGTTCATTCCCGTCGAGTTCGTCGACTCGATCATCGCAGACGACCGCGTGAGTGGTGTCTCGTTGACAGGCAGCGAGAAGGCCGGCGCCGCAGTCGCGGGTACGGCCGGTTCGTCACTGAAGCGTTCCGTTCTCGAACTCGGTGGCAACGATCCGTTCATCGTCCTCGAGGACGCAGACCTGGAACGCACCGTGAAGATGGCCGTGCGTGGGCGCATGGTGAACACCGGCCAGTCGTGTGTGGCGGCGAAGCGCTTCATCGTCGTCCGATCCGTCGCGGATCGCTTCATCGAAGGTTTCAAGGACGCTCTGTCGGCAATGAAACTCGGTGATCCGATGGACGACGAGACGGACGTCGGTCCGCTGAGCACGGAGGAGGCTGCGCAGAATCTTGACGCCCTCGTCACGCAGTCGATCGATGCGGGGGCGACAGTGCTCCTCGGTGGCGGACGTCCCGATCGCAAGGGCGCGTTCTACTCGCCGACGATCCTCAAGGACGTCACGAAGGACATGCCGACGTACGACACCGAACTCTTCGGCCCGGTGGCGACGGTGTACGTCGTCGCCGACGAAGAGGCCGCGATCAAGCTCGCGAACGACTCGTCCTACGGGCTCGGCGGTTCGGTGCACACCGAGGACATCGAGCGCGGTCGGCGCGTCGCCGAGCAGATCGACACGGGCATGGTCTTCATCAACCAACCGACGAACTCACAGGCCGAGCTGCCCTTCGGCGGCACGAAGAACTCCGGGTACGGACGCGAGCTCTCACACCTCGGCATCCTCGAGTTCGTGAACAAGAAGCTCATCCACTCGAAGGCGCGCTGAGCGGCGTGATCGTGGCGTTCAGCGCGCGCGGGGAGCGTCCGTGCGGAACGACGATGCCGGCAGGCCTTCGCCGTTGACGACGTTCGGTTCGTCAGCGGCGCCCCAGGCGTAGCGGGCCTCGCGCGGCTCGTCGACGTTGACGCTCGTCAACACGATCGTCGTGCCGTCGATGGTGGCGCGGGCCTTGACGTACGCGCCGTCGGCGCCGGCCACCTCGAAGTGCGTCGGGCGACGTCCGTCGGATGTCTTCAGGCCCTCGGCGTGCGTGAAGTGCAGACGCAGCGCGTTGCCCTCGCGCGTCGACCGAACGAACACGGGGCTCGCCGCGATGATGTCGTCACGTCCATAGGTCTCGCGCAGCGCCCAGCGTGCGAGGCGGTGACCGACGTCGAGCTTGTTCGTCGGGTGGATGTCGTCCGGGTTGCCGACGTCCATGGTGACGACCATCCCCGTGTTCGGAACCGTCTCTGCCGTGAACGCCTGGGCCTCGCGGAGTTCGGCCGCCTCGCCGTCGTCGCCGCCGTATGAATAGGGCGCGATCTGAACGAAGTAGAAGGGAAAGTCGCCGCGCTGCCAGTGTTTGCGCCAGTCCGCGATGAGCGCGGGAAAGAGGCGGCGGTACTGCGCGGCCTGGAGGCGATTCGACTCGCCCTGGTACCAGATCGCGCCGCGGATGGCGTAGGGCAGCAGCGGGGCGATCATGCCGTTGAAGAGCGCCGTCGGTGAGTTCTGATGGAACGGCAGCGCCGGCCAGGCCGGCAGCGCCGGCGTGCTCGCTCGGACGCGCCACTCACCGCTGAGCGTCACGCTCGGCCGATCGTTCGTGACAGGCGTCTCGGTGATGCGCAAGACGTCGGGCTCGCCCGAGAAGCCGCCCGCGCCGCCGGTGTCGGCCACGCGCACGGCGATCACATTGCGCCCGAGCTTCCAGACGTCGGCGGCGACGGGATACACGCGCGGAGTCTGCCAGACGCCCGGGATCATCATGCCGCCGATCTGCTCGCCGTTCACCCACACGGTATCCATGTCATCGAGCGGGCCGAGGCAGACGAAAAGGTTGCGGTCGCGCCAGGCGTCAGGGATCTCGACCTCGCGCCGGAACCAGACGAGGCCGTCGACGCCAGGCAGCGTGGCGTCTTCCCAGAGGCCGGGGACGTCGATCGTGCTCCACGCGGTGTCGTCGAGCTCAGAGGACATCCAACCCTCGCTGATGCCGACATCGCCGGCATCGACGTCACGCCACCAGAGCTTGCCCTGCTCGTGACGGATGTCTTTTGCCGACTCGGTCGTGTCGCTCATGAGTCGCTGGGCCTCGAGCGCGGCGTGGAAGTCGGGCAGGGTCCAGAGTGATTCCTCGCTCGTCCAAGCCTCGGCGACGGTGCCGCCCCAGTTCGTCGTGATGAGCCCGATCGGGACGTCGAGTTCGCGCTGCAGGCGTCGACCAAAAAACGTGGCGACTGCACTGAAGCGTCCGAGTGTCTCCGGCGTACACGCTTGCCAGTGCGCTTCACAGACCGATTGCGGCGTGAGTGCCGCGCGCTTCGCGACGTCGAAGACACGCAGTGTGGGGAGGTCGAGTTCCGCGAGCATCTTGCCGTACGACGGATCGTCGGCGTAGCCGCGGCGCGTCATGTCGATCGTCCACTCCATGTTCGACTGCCCCGAGCACACCCAGACTTCGCCGACGTAGACGTCGCGCAGAGTCATGATGACGCCGCCGTCGCCCGCGAAGACGAGCTCGTGCGGGCCACCGGCTTGCGGCGTGTCGATCGTCGTGTGCCACTCGCCGTTCGCATCGGTCACCGCGGTCGAGACCCGATCGCTCCACGAACCGCGCACGGTCACCTCCATGCCGACCGGCGCCGCGCCCCAGACCGGCGCGGATGTCTCGCGCTGGAGGACGGCGCCGTCGCTGAAGAGCGAAGGCAGGCTGAACTGCTGCGCCTCGGCGGGGCCGCAGCCGAGGAACATGGACACGGCGAGCGCGAGGATCGTCAGGCGTGGATGGGGCGTCATGGCGGGCGCGTCGAGGGGGCTGAGAGGTGTCGTTGCGGGATTGTCGCAGGTGGGCCGAGGTTCGTGCGACGTGCGTCGCAGTTTCCTCGTCGTGCTGACGCCGACACAGGACGCGGGGCGCGCGGTGATGCTCGTTGTGAGGTCGCGCTGGGCGTGCGACGCTTGCGCGCCTCGTCGAGATCCGCCGTCCCGAAGGAGCACCCGCGCATGAGTTCACAGCACGAGCTGGCGACGCTGTTCGTCGACGCTTGGGCGTCGTTCGCGACGAGCTTTCCAACCGGACGCGTCGAACGTCGTGACGGCGTCGTCGCGACGCTCGCCCAGATCGAGCTGGCGTTCCTCAACGCGTGCTTTCACGAAGGGCCGCTCGCCGACGAAGCCGTGCTGCGCACAAGCCTGCGGACAGCCGTCGACGTCGCGTCGAGCTGTCCCCACCCGTGGTTCCACGTGCTCTGCGAGGACCACGCGCACCACGCACCACGCCTCGGAAGACGGCCGACCGCTGTACGCGGCGATGGGCTATTCAGGAACGTCACGGTTCCACATGATCGGGCGTCCGCACGGCGAGACGTGAGCGCGCGTCGTGACGACTCCCGATCTCACGCCGGGCGTGCTCTCCCCGATGTGCGCGGGTTCGGGCTCGAGGTCGCCGATCGTCTTCGCAGCGCCGAACTCCAGGGCCGGCAAACGAGCTTGAAGGTCACAGGCTCGGCGGCCGTCGGTCACGTAGGCAAGTCGACGCTCGAGCAATCGATGAAGCCGGGGGCGAAACGTGGCGGGATCGGCCTGACTTTCGCGCTGACCTTGTCGGCGTGCTATCTCGGCGCTCCATGATCACGCGCTTTGATCTCCGCCCATGACCGACACCGTCGACGCCGTCGTCATCGGTGCGGGTTTCGGCGGGCTCGCCGCGGCCTTGGCGCTCGCCGAGGGCGGGCTGACGGTGCGGCTGCACGAGCGGCTCAAGTACCCCGGCGGGTGTGCGAGCACATTCGAGCGACAGGGCTACCGTTTCGAAGCCGGGGCGACGCTGTTCTCGGGCTTCGCGGACGACCAGCTCTTCGGCCGCTGGATCAAGCGCTACGGACTCGACGTCACCGTCGACTGGATCGACCCGCTCGTCGAGTTTCGCACGCCCGAGCGCTCGCTCGTCGTCGGGCGCGACCGTGCGGCGTTTGTCGAGTCGTTGTGTGCCGCACCCGGCGCACCGGCGGCAGGCATCCGCGCGTTCTTCGCCGAGCAGCGCCGCGTCGCCGACGTCCTCTGGGAGATCCTCGACGAGCCCGAGCTGCTTCCGCCGTTCAACGTCGCGGCGCTGCTCGCCCACGCCAAGCGCATCCCGCGCTACCTCCCGCTGCTGCGACACATCGGCCGCCCGGTGCGGGCCGATCTCGAGCGTCACGGCATCGCCGACCATCGACCGCTCGTCGAGTACCTCGACGGCCTCTGCCAGATCACGGTGCAGTGCGGTGTCGACGAGGCCGAGTCGCCCTTTGCACTGGGGACGATCGACTACTACTACCGCGGCACGGGGCACGTGCGCGGCGGGATCGGGAGCCTCGCCTGGGGGCTCTTGAAGGGTTTGGAGGTGGCCGGCGGGGAGGCCTGCATGGCGGATGGTGTCACGGGTCTGCGCCGCGAGGGCGACGCGTGGGTTGTCTCGTCGCGAGGCGGCGATGTCCGCGCCCGACACGTGGTCGCGAACATGCTTCCACACGATGTCGCACGCCTGTTGGGTGACGGGGACGACGGCCTCGCGGCGCTGCGACGCTCGCTCGCGAAGACGGCGCGCCGCGTCGACGACGGTTGGGGCGCGTGCATGCTCTACCTCGCAACCCGACCTCCGGCCGAGGCCGACGATCAAGCTCACCACCTCGAACTCGTGGCCGACCCGACGGCGCCATACCTCGAGGGCAACCACGTCTTCTGCTCCATCAGCGGCGCACACGACGGCGCGCGGGCACCCGACGGGCAGCGCACGATCACCGTCTCGACGCACGTGCCGATGAAGTCACTCGCGACGCAGGATGACGAGGGCGTCGCCGCCTCCATCGCCGCGATCCAGGAACGCATGCGCGCGACGATCGCGACACTCGCGCCCGAGTGGTGGGCGGGCGTCACGCACGAGTTGACCGCCTCGCCGCGCACCTTCGAACGCTTCACGGGCCGGCACCAAGGGCTCGTCGGCGGCATCCCGCGCCGTGCCGGATGGCTTCCGTACCTGCGCCTGCTCGAGACACCTCGTGCGCGCGGCCTGCACCTCGTCGGCGACTCCGTCTTCCCGGGCCAGAGCACACTCGCTGTCGCTCTCGGCGGCGTGCGCACGGCCGCGCGCATCCTGCACTGAAGGCCAAGACGAACCGAGGGCCCCGACGATCGCTCGCCGAGGCCCTCGGTCATGCGTGCAAGCTGACGTCACCCGACGCCGCGGACGCGACGCCGGGTGACGCGATCCATCACTGGATCGTGAACTGCAAGCCGTTGGAAGCCGCGAAGCCACTCGGGCCGTCGGCATCCTGGAGCCACGCCTGCAGGTTGACCTGCGAACCGATCAGCGTCACGTCGTTCGGCAGCACACCGTTGAAGCTGGCCGCGCCAAGCGCGTTGGCACTGAAGCCGAGCTGCGTGAACGGCGGGTTGACGAGGAACGTGCCGCCGAGCGCCGGGAACGACGCCTGGGCGTTGCTGATGAACAGTCCACCGGGCGCGAACGGACGAGCCTGGCCGAGGTCGATGTCGACCGGACCACCGATGACCGTGCCGCCGTTGCCGGACAGCGACGGCGTCAGACCGCCGAAGCCCTGCGTGCCCGTGCCGTACTCGATGTACGTCGTGCCGACGGGCTCGAGCGAAACGATCTCGAACTCGTCGATGTTCCAGCCACCGAAGACGACGCCGCCATCACTGACCAACTCGAAGACGACCGTGACGTTGGAATCGTTGTCGGCAATCGACGAGATGTCGATGTCCATCTTCGTCCACGCCGAGTCGATCGTGTCCGTGCTGAAGTCGTTCACGAACACCTCGTTGCCGTCGACGAGCACACGAGCCTGGTCGAACTGACCCGACTCGACCGTGAGCCAGCGCTGGAAGCGCAGACGCAGGTTCTCTTCACCCGAGAAGTTGAAGGCGGGCGAGGTGAGGCGGTTGTGGACGTCGTTCTGATAGGCACCGTTGAAGCCCGACGGCGCGAGGTCGTTGCCCCACACGTTCGAGCCTGCAAACGCCGACGGCGCATCACCCGATGCACCGACCGGTGTGCCGCGCTGCCAGTCGTCCTGCGTCTGGATCTCGACGTGAGTCCAGCCGTCATCCGAGCCACCCTCGAAACCGTTCGACTCGCGAACCGTCAGCACGCCGACGTCGTAGTTGAACGTGGCTTCCGGTGCACCCTTCGGGAACGTGTTCGAACCTGAGCCACCCGAGTCCGTCGCCTCGAAGTAGTACTTCACGACGGCCGGCGAAACGACGCCGGGGATGTCAGCGTTGAACTGGTTGCCACCCTGCGGGTTCATGCCCACCGACTGGAACGACGAGCCGTTGTTCGTCGAGTAGAAGAGGTTGACCGACGCGATCGAACCCTGCTCCTCCGTCACCGTGACGTCGACCGACACCGGGCCTTCCGAACCGATCACACCGAGCTCGGTGTGCGCGAAGTCGAAGAGCGGAAGCTCGAAGCCGGGGAAGCCCTGCTCCTGGAAGCCCGCGTCGATCTCGGCGTAGTTCGGCGTGCCGTTGTTGATGTTGCCGTCGTTGTCGTCGAGCACGAGGATCTGTTCCTCGATGATCGACTTGATCTGCGTTTGGTTGAACGCCTGGTACCAGCTGAGCATCAGCAGGTCGGACGTCGCGATGCCCTGCGCCGCGCCGAGGTTGTTCTTCACGTTCGTGCGCCACTTCCAGAAGGCACCCATGAGCACCTGGCCGTCGGCATGGACCTGACCGAAGCAGCCCGGGTTCGCGTCACCGCAGAACTGGCTGGTGTTGAGGCCGGTGCGGATGTTCGAGCCGGGGCCGAAGAAGCCGTCGCCAACGATCGGGTTGTCGGAGATGAACATGGCCCAGACGTCTGCGCCACCTTCACCGAAACCGTCGCTGCCGTTGAACGAACCGTACAGGTCGTTCGCCCAGTGACCATTCTCGTGGTAGACGACCGTCGAGAAGCCCGTGTTCTGGCAACCGCCACCTTCAACGTAGAAGTTGATCGAGATGCCGTTGTAGAAGGCGTTGCAGTTCAAGCCGATGTTGGCGTTGGAGTCGACCTGGAAGTCGAACGTGTCGTCCGACGGATCGACGCTCTTGATCCAGTCACGCATGATGTTGACGTGGTGGTGGATGTTGACCTCAGCCACTTCGTTCTCGCTTGCACCCGGGTTCATCAAGATGTTCGCGGGTGACGACGGGCTGGCCGTCTGCGTCACGGAGATGTTCGAACCGCTGTTGTCCTCGACGTCCGAGAACAGGCCGTTGAACGTCGCCGTCACCTGGGTGTTGCCCGTAGCGCCGGGGATGTTGAAGTTGCCGTTGATGTCCGTGTAGACCGTCGGGTTGCCCGGCGAAGTGATGCGCACGTCCTGGAGCGGAAGCGTGACTTCACCGGAGAGGCCGTCGGGAAGAAGCCCGCCCTGACCGAGGCCCGAGACGGTGCCGCTCACGTCCATCGCATGGACGAGGCTCCAATCGTCGATCGCCGCACCTGTGTGGGCGTCGACGACAACAGCGCGTGCGACGGGAAGGTCGCCGGTGCGCATGTCCGGCGCGTGCACGTGGAAGACGTACGCGGCCTTGGCTGTGACCTGGCGCTTGCCGGCGAACTCCTTGCCGGGATAGATGACGTAGTCCTGGAACTCGACCGAGAGAACCGGCTGGCCCGTCACTTCGAAGAAGTGCGCAGCCGCGGCGCCCTGTGCGTCGTTCGGATCGAGCGACGGGATCGCGTTGATGCGGTCGGCGTTCGGAAGGCCCTGGTTGTCGACCGAGAGCAGCTTGCCGTCGGCGCTCATGATGACGTTGACGTGTCCGCCGAAGACTTCGACGCCGTCGACTTCCTGCATGAACTTCACGACGACCTTGTCGGACGAACCGATCCGCGCAAGGTTCATCGCCTTGACCTTGTCGGTGCGCAGCACGGACGAATCGTAGCCGAGCGCTTCACCGAGCGAGTCGACGACGATCCGCGCCTGCTGTTCGTACGAGGCGTTGGAGCCGTCGACGTCGAGCTGGACCGAACCGCCCCAGATGTGGCGCGGTGCGTTGCGATCGTCCGACCAACGCAGCTGCCAGTTCGGGCCGGCCGCATCGAGGAACTGTTGGGTGGCGACGCGCGGCATGCGCGCGTCGGGTGTGCCGTCGGGGTCGACCTGAGCGGTGACGACCGTCGCGACGAGGGAGAGGGCAAGAGTTGACTTGAGCAACATGCGCACGTTCCACGACGGATGCATCGTGGCCTCGGGGTGGGAGAGAAAGACGGGCGAACGGGATGAACCGCAGCATGCGGCTCGGCGTCGCCGACTCCGATGAGGGTGTTCGGGGGAGAGAACCTCATCAGAAGCAAAGCACCGAATACCTTAGGTGCAATCGGCGAAAGCGCCTATCCCATTTCTGGACCCGCGAGGCAGGTATTCGGAGACCCACTGCCTTCGAAGGCGACTTCGTACGCCCTCTGCCAGGAAACGAGACGTTTTGTCCCGAGACGGTGCGACACGAGGTGCATTCCACCACATCTCGCGATGAGGCGCGACGGAGCGGGGCCGCGCCCGAGCGCGCCTGTGCAAGCGCGGGAGCCTCGACGAATCCACCGATTCGCCTGCGTTTCCACACGCGCGCAGACACACTCGGACACGCATGGCGCACTCGGAGCAGTTCGTCAACGGGACTGCTCAGGCGACTTGGTGGATGCGTCGAGGAGCTGCAACACAGCCAGCGGCGAGGAGGGCGCGAACCAAACGACGCGAACTTTTGAATCACACCGCTAGTTGTGATCCTCGGCGCCGAAGCTGTCGACGATGATCTGCATCCAGCCCTCGGCGTTGATGAAGCCAGTGCCCCACGAGGCCCACTTCTCGTCAAATCCCGCGCGGCGCATGTCGTCGGGTGTCTTGCCGGCCGCCAGGCCCGCGCGGACGTACTCGATGGTTTCCGTCAGCATCTCGTGGTACTTGCGCAGGTCGTCGACGGTGCTGAGCGGCCCGTGTCCCGGGATGATCTGCGTGTCGTCGGGAAACTCCTGGAGCAGCCGACCGATGTTGTCGCGCAGGCCCATCGCGCTGCCGCCGCGTGCGACGTCGACGTACGGAAACTTGCCGGAGAAGAAGTGGTCGCCGAGGTGGGCAACGTTCGCAGCGCGGAACCAGATGTAGCTGTCGCCGTCGGTATGGCCGCCGGGCAGATGGATGACGCGCACGGTCTCGCCGTTGAAGTGCAGATCAATCGAGTCGGTGAACGTCACGACGGGCAGCATGAGCGGCGGTTGGTTCTCGCTCTGCATGCGCATGCGCACGTTGGCATGGGCAAAGATCAACGCTTCGTCGGCGAAGTCGGCGTTGCCGCCCGTGTGGTCGCCGTGCATGTGCGTGTTGACGAGTATGCGGATCTTGCCGGACGACTCCGTGGAGTCGCCGGTGCGCGTCGCTTCGATCGCTTCGATCGCCGAGCGGATCTTCGGGGCCATCTGCGTGAACTGATCGTCGACCATCAGCACGCCGTCTGCTCCGACCGACACGCCGATGTTCCCGCCGGCGCCCATCAGCATGTGCACGTTTCCGGCGACGTGTTGGGGAACGATCGCAACGCGGTCGAGCTGTCCGCGCTGCGCGGTCGGCTCGGGTGCGAGGGTGAGGACGGCGGCGAAGACGGCGAGAGGCAGCGAGCGCAGCATGGGAGCGATCCGTGGGGAAGCGGGACGGCCGACCATCGTACGAGAAAGGCCCCGCGCGGCGCTCCCTGTTCGACTGGTAGACTCGCGCCGCTTGTCCGAGCGTCGCCGCAACCCACGGAGGTTGGGCGTCCCAGCCCGACGGAGACACCTCGCGATGCTTGCCGGCCTACTTCTCAGTGTGCTGTTCGCGGCCCCGGCAGCTGACGTGCTGCCGATCCATCGCGTCCAGGGCGCGACGCATCGCTCGCCGCTCGTCGGCCAGGAAGTCGCCGTGGAGGGCATCGTCACGGCGTCGCACGGCGATTCGCGTCGCAACGCATACAGCGTCTGGATCGAGGCCCCCGTGGCAGCCCGCGATGCGCGTGACGAGACGTCCGAGGGGCTCGTCGTCATGACGACATCGGACGTCCATCGCGATCTCGCCGTCGGCGACATCGTGCGCGCGCGCGGCGTCGTTGAGGAGCAACTGTTCGGCGATGGGACGCTCCCGATCACGACGCTCGTTGCGGCGTCCGTCGAGACGCTCGAACGCGAGGTGGCCTTGCCGGCGCCCGTGCGTTGGGGCGGTGAGGGTGGTCGCACCGTTCCGACGGCCGCGATCGACGACGACGGGTTGACCTCGTTCGACATCGGCACCGACTCGCTCGACTTCCTCGAGAGCTGCGAGGGCATGCGCGTGCAGATCGCAGACGCGCGCGCGACGAGCGCCCGCAACAAGTACGGCGAAGTCACGGTTGTCTGCGGCGGCACCGCGCCGTTGAGCGCGCGCGGTGCACTGGTGATGACGGAGAGCAGCGCCCATCCTGGGCGCGTCACTCTCGACGATCTGCTCGCCGAGGTGCCGGAGATGCACCTCGGCGACCGCTTCACGAGCGACGTGATCGGCGTCGTGCATTACAGCTTCGGCAACTACAAGGTGCTCGTGACGAACGCGCCCACCGTCGAGCGCCAAGGACTGCTGCGCGAAGTCAGCGAGGTGCCCGACGATGAGGCGCTCGTGCGCGTCGCGACGTTCAACGTCGAGAACCTCGACGCGCGCGATGACCCCGAGCACTTCGCCCGCCTCGCGGCACTCGTTGTCGACAACCTGCGTTCGCCCGATCTCATCGGTGTCCAGGAAATCCAGGACGACGACGGCCCCGAGTGCGGCGCAGGCACGACGTCGGCCGCCGCGACCTGGGCGCTGCTCATCGACGCGATCGTCGCTGCCGGCGGGCCGCGCTACTCGTGGGCCGACGTCGCGCCGGTTGACGGCGAAGACGGCGGTCAACCCTGCGGCAACATCCGTGTCGGTTTCCTGTGGCGCACCGACACCGGCCTGTCGCTCGCGCGTCGCCCCGGTTCAGGGCCCACCGACGAGGTCGCCGTGCTCTCGCGCCCCGACGGCCCGACGCTGTCGTTCAGCCCGGGCCGCTTCGGCACCGACGATGCGTCCTTCGACAACAGCCGCAAGCCGCTCATCGCGCAGTTCCGCCGCGGCGGAGAGTCGCTTTTCGCGATCGTCGCGCACCTGCGCTCGAAGGGCGGCGACGATTCGCTCTACGGCACCAACCAACCGCCCGTTCGACACAGCGAGCCGAAGCGCGTGCAGCAGGCCGCGGCGATCGGGCGCGTCGTCGACGCGCTGCTCGAGATCGACGAAGACGCCGCCGTCATCGTCATGGGCGACCTCAACGACTTTCCGTTCTCGCGCCCCGTTCGCACGCTCGCCGGCACGCGTCTGGTGTCGCTCATCGAGCAGCTTCCCGAGAACGAGCGCTACACGTACGTCTACCAAGGCGTCGCGCAGGTGCTCGACCACGTGCTCGTCAGCAAGTCACTCTTCGGCGATGGGAGCGCGGTGGCCGTCGACGTCGTCCACGTCAACGCCGAGTTCGCCGATCAAGTTTCCGACCACGACCCCGTCGTCGTCGGCGTGCCGTTCCCGTGACGTTGGAGTCGCTTCAGGAAGCGTCACGAGGACGACGCGTTCCGGGCGACGTCGAGCATCCAAGGAAGCGCCGAGTCGGTGGTGACGGGCACCTCGTCGACGCGCGCGTCAGCTCGCCCAGGGCACGAACCGCGTCGTGTGACCGGGGATCGTCTCGATCGTCGGCAGCGTCCCCTGCGGGATGTCGGCGACGTGGTGGGGATGGATGACGAGGCGTGGCGTCGTCGGGACGCGTGACGGGTTGAAGACGATGAGGCCGTCGCGCAGTGCCGTGACGAGGCACGTTTCGTCGAGGTCGCGGACGAGGATCGTGTTCGCGGGCGTGGGCGTGTTCGTGTGCTCGGCGAGCCAGGTGCGCAGACCGTCGAGGGCGCCGGCGGGTGTGGTGTCGCCGACGATCACCGTGCCCTTGCCGAACGCGCGTGTCGTGTCGGCGGGGGCTTCGGTGGGACGCTCGGTGGCACGCTCGCGAACCGTGAAGCCCGGGATCGACGCGAGTCCGCCGACGTCGTCGGCCGGTGTCTCGAGGCCAACCCAACGAACCTCGCGCACGAGGATGCCGAGCTCGCGTTCGTCGCGTGCGCCGTTGCGTTCGGGCGGGCGCGTGGTGGGCATCGTCAACGTGACGAGGTTGGGCTGTCCCGCGCGCGGCGGGTCGGCGGGCAAGGCGACGGGCCCGGGAGCCTCGCGCGGGTAGTCGATGCGTCCGATTGCCGTGCCGTTCCACCAGACGACGACGGGCGTGAGCGGCGCCTGGCCACGAATCGTCGCGTCGAGCACGAGCAGGCCGCGCGACTCGCAGGGCCCGACGACCTTCGGCAGCCGCAGGCGCGCGCAGCCCGTCGTCCAGCGGGTCGGAACGGGGCCTTCTTCGTCGGGCCAACCGAAGGCGCCGTCGTCGCGGCCGTGCCAGCCTTCGCCGACGAGGAAACGGTCGAGCTCCTCGCCCGGCCGAGCATGGGTGCGGACGACACCGTCGGGGATCGGTCGCACGTCGGCTGGCGCGATCGACGCGATGCCGTCCGGTGTCGAGCGACGTGCCGGATCGTCGCGCGTCAGGGCATCGTGCAGCGCCTCGCCCTGCGGCGTCAGCGGCGAGTCGTCCGCTGCACGGCAGACGCGCGGTGCGCCCGGCGTGCCAGCGATCAACGTGCCGCCGGCATGCACCCAGGCGGCGAGCGCGTTGTACGTCGATGAAGCGAAGGCGCGTGCGTCGAAGAGCAGAAGTGCGGAGGTGCTTCCGTCGAGCGTCGTCGCGTCGTCGATGAAGTCGAAGTCGACGACGCGACGTAGCGTCTCGAGTCCGACGACGAGACACTCGGGCACACCGAGCCCCGGCGTCAAGGCGAGGTCGAGGTGCGGCATGAACGCGGCGACTGTATGGCCGCGCACGGGGGTACCGAGGGCGTCGCGCACAGCGTCGATGTCGACCATGGCGAGCTGCTCGGGGAACTCGTAGAGGTGCGTCGACCCGTGGCAGATGTCGTCGTGCAGGCGGCGAGCGAGCACATCGCGTGCGACGTCGCGCGGGCCTTCGGTCGTGAAGCGTGCTCCGTGACGGCGGCACGACGCCGCGATGTGCTTCGTGAAGAGCGGCGCTTGGCCCGAGTGGGTCGAGCGTACCGAGACATCGTGACGCGCGGCGATCGCGACGACGTCCGACATCGATCGCCCGAGCAGCACCGACTCGCTGGCATGCCCGAGCTTGATCTCGAGCGGCGCCGATCCGAACACGTCGCGCGCCAGGGCGAACATGCGTTCGAGCGCCGTGTGCGTTGCGTGCCTTGCGAACGACGCGATGTCGATGCGCAGCGCTTCGGAGCTGGCCAGCGCGGGGACAGGGAAAGGCGGCGGCGTGTTGCCGGTCGCGGGCGTGAGCGTTGCCACGTCGACGCCCCAGCGTTCGGCCGCTGCGCCCAGCGACCCGTGTTCGATCTCGATCCAGTCTGCGAGCGCGCGTCGCGCAGGCTCGTCCCCGTACCAGAAGGCATCGCCATGGGCCGGACCCGCGGGACGATGCGGGAAGAGCCAGCGCGAGATGTTCGACGCCGCACCGACCTCGCCGTAGTCGGTCGGCCACGCGATCGCAATGCCTTCGACACGTGAGCCGAGCGCGTCGTTCACAGCCGCGTAGAAGCGCGCCAATCGCGTCCATGTCGACTCCGCAAACAGGCTCGGGAAGTAACCGGCGCGCCCGGTCGCCGCGCAACGCGACGGCACGAACAGCGCGTCGTCGTCGGCCAGCTCCCCGCGCGTCCACCAGTGCGGACTCACGTGCAGCCACGGATAGATCCACGGCTCCATCCCGGCCGCCTCGATCGCATCGAGGTTCTCGTGGTGCAGCGTGAAGTCCCAGCGCCCCGGCCGCTGCTCGACGACGCCCCACGCCACGTAGTCCTCGACTTCGTCGAACCCCGCGCGCGCCCACTCGACGAGTCGCGCGCGGTCGACGTTCGGATCGGGCCGGCTGCGCTCGTGCCAGACGGCCTTGAGCGTGGATGTGCTGAGGTTGCCGGTCCGCAGGCGGATCATCGGGGCGTCGTCTTTGGCAGTGCCGTCTTTGGAAGGGGGAGCCGAGCATGGTATCCCCAGTGCCCCATGAGCCGACCTGTCTCTCGAAGTCTCTCGCCGCAGCAAGCCTCCGCCATCGGCGCGCTGTTCACGGCCCGCGGACACGCGCTGGCGAAGAATCCGAAGAATCAGTACGTGGCCTTCGAGGTGCGCACGCCGGAGAAGTCGATCTTCACGATGTACACGTCGCACAAGCTCGTGGCCACGGTGAAGGACGGCGATGCCGAGGGAACTGTCCTGGCGGCGCAGATCGCCGAGGCGCTGGGTGAAGAGGGCGTGCCCGGCGTGCGGGTCAAGACGCCGCCGACGTCCCCGACGCGAATCGGCGGGTTGATCGGTGCAAAACGCGAGACGACGCGCTGGCTCATCGGCCTCGACGAAACCGGCACGGGTGAGTTGATCGGCACCACGGTGATCGGCGGATCGATGATCCCGGTGGACGCGATCGACGCCGTCTCGAAGATCGCGGCGCGCGTCGACACGAAGGCCTCACGCACCGCGTCAGGCTGGGAACGTCTCGGCCGTCAGCTCGAAGAGGTCCGCGCCGAGGGCGTGCATCTCGTCGCGCTGCCCGTGCCGAATCCGGTCTTCGATCGCTACAGCAAGAACGCGCTGCTCGACCTCGTCTACGTGCGCGCCGTCGGCGACCTCATGGCGTCGGCGGGGCTCACGGATGCCGACGATTGGTCGGACATCGAGATCGTCATCGATGACTACGGCGGGCAGGCCACGCTGCGGCGTGCCATCGAAACCTGGCGTGGGCGCGGCGCCGAGGTGCGGCTCGAGCACAAGGCCGACGACAACTACATCGCGGCGCGCGCCGGGGCCGTGCTCGCGCGCAGTCACCGTGCGCGCGAGATGCGTGGCGTGGCCGCGTCCGTCGACGACGGGCCGATCGGTACCGGCAACGCGGGGCATCGCGAGACGCTGAACTGGTTGCGCCGCCGCCACGACTCGGGCCGTCCCTGGCCGCCGTTCCTCAAGGCGTCGTTCAAGACCGTTCGCGCGCTCGACGACCTCGAGCCCGTCACGAAGGTCAAGCCGCCGCCACCGGCCAAGCTGCTCGACGCGCCGACGGCCGCGCACTTCCTCGCCGGGCGCTGGCCGGCCCAACCGCGACTGCGCATCGGCGATGTCGTCGCCCGCATCGTCGAGATCGACACCGAGGGCGATGTCATCGGCTGCGACGCCGGTGAGATCGATCCACACGCCGTGACGCTCGACCTCCTGCCCGTGCTCACCGGCGGCGCGGTCCTCACGGCAGGTGTCCTCGATCTCGAGACGCTCGACGCGCTCATCGATCGCGAGTCGGGCTTCCTCTCGGGCTGGCGCATCCTCATCGGCCCGGATGTCGACACGAACGACGCGGCCACGATCGCCCTTGCCCGCGCGCACACGGCCGGTGTCCTCACGCTCACGCGCACCGACATCGCCGACCCGATCGAACGCGCACGCCGCCACGCCGCGATGCTCGTCGTGCAGGGTGACAGCGCCGATGCCACTCCGGACGGCGTTCTCGCGCTCGAAGTCCACGAGTCGCTCTGATTCGCACAGCCGATGGCGGATATCTCCGCAGCTCGCTGAGCTCAGGATGACGGACCAGACGACGGACCTCGGTCTGTTTCCCGATCGACCGCTGTCCGAACCGCCACAGGACCTCGGCGACGGCGATGACGGGGCCACCGGAAGTATGGATGTTCAGATCGGGCGGGAGTTTGCCGACGAACGTGATGTTGCCCAGAAGACCTCGCGCAAGCTCTGCTACACCCCGCTGAACTTCGACCATGACCAGCACGCAGCTGACCTCCGCATACAAAGCCAAGTACTGGCGCGCCGTGCGGCGTTGCCTGGTCGAAGTTCGTTGCACGATCGACGATGCGCGCCTGACTGCCTTCGAGTCGCGGATACCCGATCTCGCCTATCACAGCGAGCCCTTGGACATGGCCTGCCGGCTCGCGAAGATCGACGCAGCGCCCCCGGCGCTCATCGCGTTCTATGCTCGGGAGATTCGTCCCGCGTTCGTCGAAGTCTGACGTCCGCCTGCGGTCACCAGCCTTCGATGAGGCGTTGGCCGCGGGGTCGGGGAACTCTTCATTGGCGAAGATCGAGTTGGCCGCGCGCTCGACGTTTCATTCGACGCAGCGAACCGTCACGACTTCGCCGTCGAAGAGGACGTACCACGTAGGCGTGTCGCTGTCGCGCGGTCGGCCGACCGAACCGACGCTGACGACGCAAGGGCGGCGTTCCGTTCCGTACCGGTCCGGGCACTGGGCGGACGACGTCCACGTGCAGTTTTCGTCGATCACGCTGGGCACGTGCGTGTGTCCGACGAAGCCCGGTCGGTGGATGCGCTGGAAGCAGCGGAGGAGCTTCGTCGCATGGTCACGCGCGTGTCGCGATGCCGGCACTATCCGCCGATCGCAACTCGACGGAGCGCACGCCCTGTAGACTCCGTGTGGGCCCACCCCACGGAGCGCAACATGGTTTCTCTCTCTTGCTCTTGCCGGCGACACGTCACGGCGGGTCTCGTCGCGATGACTCTCTCCTCGACGGCCTTCGCACAGGTGACACCGACGAAGTTTCAGGACGAGATCCTGCTCACCGGGGCTGGCAGCGCGGTCTCGCTTGGAACGTCCGTCGCCATCTCCGGTGATACGGCGTTCGTCGGTGGACCGAGTGTGTCCTTGGTCGAAGTGTTCGAACGAATCGCGGGGGATTGGATCCGAGTCGACACGTTGAACGGAGTGAGTGCCTTTCCGTCCGACGGTTTCGGGTACGTCGCTGCGAGTGTCGGGCGCGTTGCCGTGGGGGCGCCGAACATGGGCGCCGGAACCGCTTACGTCTACGAGCGCGTGGCGGGCGTCTGGGCCCAGATCGGCAACGTCGACGCGAGCGATCCCGAGCCGCTCGGAAACTTCGGCCGCAGCATCGCCCTGAGTGGCAATCGACTGCTCGTCGGCGAGCCCAACGACGACAACGCGAACGGTGTCGACGCCGGTGCCGCCCATCTCTACGAGTACGACGGCAGCGCGTGGAATCACGTCGCGAAGTTGATCCCGAGCAGCGGGACGGACTTCGGGTTCGCGGGCGCTGGCGTGTCGATCCGTGGGGACGTCGCGGTGGTGGCCGCGTCGGGCGGCCCGATTGCGGGACCAGGACGAGTGCACGTCTTCGAGCGCGTCGCGGGAAGTTGGGCCGAGACGGCCGAACTCACCTCGCCGCTGCTGGCCGGCGCGAACCTCGCTGTCTCTTCGGCGGTCGATGTCCACGACTCGACGATCCTCGTCGGTGCCAAGGGCTCGCCGAGCAGCTCGCCGGGTGCCGTGCTCGTCTTCGAGCGGATCGCCGGGGTCTGGACGGAGGTCGCGACGTTGACCACGGACGAGTCTGCGACTCAGCCGGCTGACTTCGGTCGCGACGTCGCACTGAGCGGTCAGTTCGCCGTGGTCGGCGGACTTCGTGAGCTGGGGACGGGCGTCCCGTTCACCGTCGTGTTCAACCGTGAAGGCGGGACGTGGACTCAGGGAGTTCGCCTGGAGCAACGTTTCGCGTCGGGCGTCTCGAGCATGACGGCGATCGACCTCGACGGCGACGACGTCGTGATCGGATCGACGACGACGAACGTACGCGGCTTTGTCTTCGACATGCGCGGTGTGCCTTTCGGAGAGCCGTGCGGGTCTGGCTCGTCCGAGGCTCCGTGGCACGACGTCGTCGGACACCCCGACGTCGGCAGCGAGCTCGACTACACGGTGATGGGCGGCCCGTCGGGCGCGCTCGGCCTGCTCTTCGTCAATCTCGCGACGGCCGACGGGCTCGCCGTGAAGGGCTGTCCGTTCTACCTGTCACCGACGGGGCTTATCTCGATTCCGTTCACGCTGTCGCAGACGGGGGTGCTGTCGGGCGACATCGTCGTTCCGCCCACGGCTGCGGGCATCACCGTGTACAGCCAGGCGTTCCTCGCCGACGGTTCGGCAGCGACGGGAGTCACGTCGACCAACGGCTTCGAACTCTCGCTCGACTGACGCGTTTGATCGACGGACCGTCGTGCGCGATCACTCGCGCCAGGCGTGGTCGCAGTCGTCGCATCGGAGCTTGGTCTTCGCGCGGCCGATGGGAATGTGGGCGAACATCAGCGTCAAGAAAGCGAGACGGCGGCCTCGTGCGTTGCGTTCGATGTTCGTCGACCCACAGGCGGCGCACGTGTCGCTGACTTCGATGCGTTGGTCCAGAAGCTCGCGCGCCGCGTGAAGGTCATCCTCGGCGACGACGAGCTTGATCCCGCCAACAGCGATGGCAGTCAGCGGATTGTTCGTCACCTGGTGTTCGTCGACGATGAAGCTCTCGATGCCTTCGGACTCGAGCCGCCCACGCGCGAGATGTGCGAAGACGGCGCTATCGAACGTGCGCACGACCGTTGGTGCCTTCGACATGCTGACGCCCTCCGAGGAGCTCGTTGCTCGTGCGCGCTGTCACCAGCCTTCGATGAGGCGTTGGCCGAGAAGGTCGGGCAGCTCGTCGTTGGCGAAGATCGAGTTCGCGGCGCGTTCGACGTCGTATTCGACGCGGCGGAACGTGACGACCTCACCATCGAAGAGGACGTACGACGCGCGGGTGTCGCCGTCGCGCGGTTGGCCGACCGACCCGACGTTGACGATGCACGGGCGGCGTTCGGTGTCGTAACCGTCGGGGCACTGGGCGGGCGACGTCCAGGTGAAGTTCGCGTCGATCACGCCGGGCACGTGCGTGTGTCCCACGAAGCACGGGCGGTCGATGCGCTGGAAGCAGCGGACGAGCTTCGGCGCATGGTCGCGTGCGTTGTCGAGTGTGTCCTGCTCGAAGAGGTACTCGTCGAGAGGATGCGTCGGCGAACCGTGTACGAGCACGGCGTTGTCGTCGTCGATGCGCTCGGGGAGCTCGATGAGGAACTGCATCGTCTCGTCGGGCTGTCCGGCCTCGTCGAGGAACTGGCCTTGCGTCCAGCGGATCGCCGCCGCCGCGAGCGGGTTGAACCCGAACGGGCCATCGATCGCGGCCTGCTCGTGGTTGCCCTTGATGATGTGCGCGCAGTGTTCGCGCAGCAGCTCGACGCACTGCTGCGGATGGGCGCCGTAGCCGACGATGTCGCCGAGGCACCAGAGCCGACTCGCACCGCGTTCGCGTGCGTCGTCGAGCACCGCGGCCAGCGCCGGCAGGTTGCCATGGATGTCGCTGACGATCGCGGTGATGGTCATGAGTCCCTTTCGCTCGCTCGCTGGCCCCCCGTGCGGCGGCCGATACGAGTGCGTCCCACCCCCCTCGAACGCGGGGCCAGCATGACCCGGAACGCCGATTCCTTCAACTCGCTGTCTCGTGGGTGAGACGCGAGCGGCAGGCTTCGAGAATCGCTGCCGCGACGTCCACGCCGGTGGCGGCCTCGATCCCCTTCAGGCCGGGGCATACGTTCACTTCGAGGACGAGCGGTCCGTCATCGGTGACGAGCAGGTCGACGCCGGCGATGTCGAGGGAGAGCGCGCTCGCGCAGGAAAGCCCGAGCGCGTGCTCTTCCTGTGAGGGTGCGAAGCGACGTGCCGTTCCTCCGTACAGCAGGCTCGCGCGTCCGTCGCCGGGCGCGGGCACGCGTTCCATGGTCGCGACGATGCGCCCGTCGACGACGAACATGCGGCGATCGATCCCGCTGCCGAGCTGCGGCTGGACGAGCGCGGGGCCCGAGATGTCAGCGAAGGCGGCGGCGCGGTCGCGAGCCTCGGCGCGCGTCCATCCGACGCTCACACCGCGTCCAGCGGCGCCGCGGACCGGCTTGACGATGAAGCGGTCACCCGGGAGTTCGTCGAGGCTCGCGGCTGCGTCGCGCGTGACGACGACGGTCGGTGGCACCGGAATGCCTGCCGCCGCGAGGCGCCTGAGAGCCGCGGGCTTGTCGTGCACGGCCGCGATCGCTGCCGGTCCATTCACGTACGGCACGCCCGAGGCGGCCCAGGCTCCGAGTTGGCCCAGGCTTCCGCCCGACGGAAGCCGCGGGAGGACGACGGCCGGCGCAGGCTGTCCGTAGGCCGCGTCGGGGTGGACGGGGACGACGGTGAGTCCCGCGGTCATTCCGGCCGACACGATCCGCTGCACGCCCTCGACAGCAGATCGACGGCAGATGAGAGCAACCCAAGGGTTGGAAGGTCGTGACATGGGGGCTGCTCTCTCGGCGCGGCGGCTCGCGATCGGCCAGAGTCGCATCCTGACGACGCGATGGCCAGGTCACCTGACACCAGCACGCGTCGGAGGGATTCTTTGGACTCGAGCGCCCTCAAAGGGGCCATTCGGGCGCGAAATCTCGCGATGAGAGGTTCCCGCTGCCCGCTCCGATTGGTGTCGCGGAGCCACTATCGCTATCATTGAGCGATTGTGCCGCGGCCTCCGGTTCCGTGCGCGCAAACGACACCACACCGGAGGAGCCTCACCAGATGGCCAAGCCTCGTAACTTCCTCTTCATCTGCAACAGCAACGACGCACGCAGCCAGATGGCGGAAGGGTTTGCCAAGACGATGTCCTCGGGGCCGATCAACGTCTACTCGGCGGGTGCGAAGGCCAAGAAGCTCGACAAGTACGCGATCGACGTCATGGACGAGGTCGGCATCGACATTTCCGAGCAGCCGACGCGAACGTTCTCCGACGTGCCAGTGGGCAAGATCGACACCGTCGTCACGCTCAGCCCCGACTCCGATCCGCTGCCGAAGGTGAAGAAGAAGGCTACGCAGATCCATTGGCCGCTCAACGACCCGACGATCGCGAGCGGCACCGAGGCCGAGGTCAAGAAGGCCTACCGCGCCGTGCGCGACGAGATCCGCAACCGCGTTCAGGTCCTGCTGGTCGGCTGATCCCCGTCGCTGAGAGCCCGTTCGGCGGCCGCGTGGTCTTCGGGAGTATCGATGTCGCGCACCAGCCACGGGTTCTCGAGGACGACGTGCCTGACGCGCTCGGGATCGCGACGCACCACGCGGTGCGCAGGCTCGTCGTCACCCAGCGCCAGGAACTCCTCGGCCAGGGCCGCGGCGAACAGCGCCGGGTGACCGCGGCGATGGGCCACGCTCGGTACGACGATGCGTTCGTGCTCTGCGCGCTGCGCGAAGACATCGAGCAGCGTGCGTACGTCGCTCGCGCGCGCGAGGGGATGGTCGGCTGTGTGGAGAGCGAAGCCGGCGACGTCGCCGAGGCCGCCGCTCAGCGCGATGCGCAGCGACGAGGTCTGGCCCTTCTCGGGCGCCGGATGGATGCGTACCTCGACGTCGTCGACGTCGATCACGTGCCGCGCGTCGGCGACGACGACGCGGATCGACGTGATGCCGGCGTCGCGCAGCGCTGCCACGGCGTGGGCGAGGTAGCTGCGCTGACCGAGCAGGCGCGGGGCCTTGGGGCCGCCGAGTCGGCGACCGCGGCCGGCACCGAGGACGATGCCGAGCAGGGGGCGAGCGGTCATCGGAGCAGCTCCAACATGTCGGCAGCATCGCGTGGGACGCGGCATGACGTCAACGAGCGGCGGGTGCGCATGTCGGGGGCCGCCGCGCGATGAACCTCTCGAAGCGCGTGGCGCGGCAGTCGTCGGTGCAGGTGAGCGGCCGGCTCTACACGGCGCTGCTAGCCTTCGCCGTCACGGCGATCATCCTCCCGCGCCACCTCGACACCGCGACCTACGGCGTCACGGCGTTCTACTTCACGCTCTTCCTGCTGCTCACGAACGTGCTCGACTTCGGTGCGGGGCAGATCGTCGTCCGCGAGGCGTCGCGGCGGCGCGAGGAGGCGGCCGAGCTCGTCGGTATGCTGATCGGGCTCAAGGCGCGCATCGCCTGGGTCGGCATCGGGCTCGTGGCCACGCTCGCGCTGGCCTTCGATGGCCCCGGCAACGCGACGACGTGGCTCGCGATCGTGGCGTCGTTGCATCTTCTCGCGCACGCGCCGGCGGGCATCGCGTCCGTGCTGCAGGTCGATATGGCCTTCCGGCCGATCGTCGTCGCCCAGTGTCTCGGTCAGTCGACGTGGCTCCTCGGCACGCTCGCTTTGGTCGCCCTCGGCGTGCACGAGCCGGGATGGTTCGTCGTGGCCTTCGGGCTTGCCGGCGTCGTCTACGGCGTGTCGACATGGACGGCCGGGCGCCGCGTGCTCGAGCCGAGCTTTGGCGCCTCGGTGGAGCGACGAGCCTGGCTGTGGCGCGAGTCGTGGCCGGCTGGCGTCGCTGCGGCGATGGCCACGGTGTACTTCTACGTCGACACGCTCATGCTGCGGCCGCTCGTGGGTGACGAGGCCGTCGCCTACTACGCGTCGGCCTACCGCGTCATGACCTTCGTGCTCATGGTGCCGGTGCTCTTCAGTCAGGTCATCTTCCCGATCTTCTCGCGCCTCTGGCCGGCGGCGCCCGAACAGCTCGGCCTCGTGCTGACACGCTCGACGCGCTTCCTCTTCTCGCTCGGCGTCTGCGTGGCGGCAACGCTGCCATGGGTGGCGCAGGACGTGATCGCCCTGATCTTCCCGGTCGAGTACGCGCCGGGCGGTCCGGCCCTCGCCGTGCTCGCGCTCGCGACGGTGTGCGTCTTCGTCGCCTATCCGCATGTGCTCGTCGTGCTGGCCTCCGAGGGGCAGCGCACGATGATGTGGATCTCGACGGGTGGCGTCGTCGTGAACATCGTCCTCAACCTCGTGACGGTTCCGCGCTACGGCATTCTCGGCGCGGCTTGGGCGACGGTGGCGACCGAGGCGTTCATCGTGGTGGCGTCGACGGTCGTGGCGCGCCAGCGCACGGGGCTTGTGGCCGGGCGAAGTGCGTATCTGCGTCCGCTCGCGTGTGCGGGGGCGGTGAGTGCCGGCCTCGCGGCGCTGAGCGCGACGGCCTGGTGGCAGGACGAGGCGCTGCATGTCGGCGTGCGCGTGGCGTTCGGTTTCGTCGCCGGCGTTGTCGGTGTGGCGCTGTCGGGGACGTGGCCGTTGAACCTCGGTGTCGAGGCCGGCGGCCCCGTGGAGGCCCAGGCGTGACGCGGCTGCGTGTGGGTGTGGACGTCCGTCCGGCGCTCTGGCATGCCACCGGGATCGCACGCGTGGCGCGCGAGACGTTCCGTGCGTTGCGTCGGCGTGAGGATGTCGAGGCGCACGGGTTCGCGCGGGCGTGGCGTCGGCCGCGCGCCGACCTCGCGCCGCTCGGCGCCGGCGTCGTGCGCGGACGCATTCCCGCGCGCGTGCAGCGCGTGCTGGGCTTGGCGGCCGACGATGCGCTCGGCGGCGTCGATGTCTTCCACCATCTCGACCTCGTCTATGCGCCTGTGCGTGCGGCACAACAGGTCGTGACGATCCACGACCTCGTCTTCCTCGACGACAACGACTGGCATCCGCCCGGCTTCCGGCGCGACGTCGAGCAGCGCGTGCGCGCCGCAGCGGCTCGGGCTGCCGCGCTCGTCGTGCCGAGTGAACGCGTTGCCGCCGATGTCGTGCGACACGGGATGGCGCGCGCGCGAGACGTGCATGTCGTCGCTCACGGCGTCGATCACATCGACGCGACGCCGCAACCCGACGACGGGGCGCTCGTCGAGGCGGCGTTGCAGCGCGCTCGGCTGCGACGCCCCGAGGTGCTCGTCGTCGCACTCGGCACGCGCGAGCCACGCAAGAACCACGAAGCGATCCTCGACGCCACCGAAGCGCGCCCTGACGGTCGCGCGGCGCTGCTGCTCGTGGGCCCGCGCGGGTGGGGCGTGCCGCAACTCGAAGAGCGCCTCGCAGCCGCGGCGACGAGGTCCGATGCACGGGTCGCCACGACGGGCGAGGTCGACGAGCCAACCCTCGCGGCGCTCCTCCGCACGGCCGATGTCGTCGCGTACCCGTCGTTCGCCGAGGGCTTCGGGCTCCCCGTTTTCGAGGCCCTGCGCTGCGGGCGCGCCGTCGTCACGTCCACGAACACGCCAATGTCCGATCTCGCCGGCGACGCCGTGATTACCGTCGACCCGCACGACCCACGCGCCCTCGCCGCTGCGCTCGAGGATCTCATCACGAGCGCCGCCACGCGCGACGAACTCGGTGCCGCGGCGCGCCAGGCCGTCGCCCACCTCACCTGGGATCGCGCCGCCTCCGCGCTCGTCGACATCGACCGCGCGTTGGTCGAGCATTGCCCAGGCGCGCACGCGCGTCCCACACCCAACACGTAGACGCAAAGCGCCGTCGTCATTGTCATCCTGACGTGATGACGCGCATTCGACAGCTCTCTGCGCTCGCGTTCCTCGCCAACTCCGACACGACATCCTTAGAATCCCGACGATGCGCCTTGCCCCGAAGCTCTCCTGTCTGGCCCTTCTCGCCCTCGCTGCTTGCGGCGAGGATCGCGGTGGCTCTCTTGCCGATGCCTTGCCGTCGGCCGATGTCGACGCCGCCGTCGAGCAGCGGATCTTTGCGGAGTCGGTTCCGGCTCAGGACTTCCCATCCGTGGCGACGCGTGCGAGCGGTGGGCCGTGGACGGCTTTCGTCGACTGGGACGGGGAGCGTGATGCGCTCGCGTTGCGGTCGGTGCCGCGCTGGGATGCCGGCGCGACGGTCGTGCACGAGCCCGGCACGCGAGTCTTCGGGACGGCGCTGGCCGTGGACGGCGCCGATCGTCTGCACCTCGTCTGGTCGCAGGAAGACGACGACGGCCCGGGCTGGTCGCTGCGCCATCTCGTGATCGCGCCGGATGGCGGCGACGCCGACGCCCTGGGCGACGTCGTCGGTGAGCCGACGCGTGTCACGCCGCCCGCTGACGGCGATGTCCATCAGCTCCACCCGTCTTTCGCCGACGACGGCGCCGGCGGTCTGCTGCTCGTCTGGCAGCGTGTTGATCGCGACGGACTCGCGATTCGCGCGGCGCTGCTCGACGGAGCGACGGGCGCATGGACGGCGCCCGTGGCGGTTTCGCGTCCGCGCGCTGAGGGCGCCGAGCGGACGGCGTGCTGGTATCCGGACGCAACGCCCACGGCTCCGGGCCGCTTCGCCGTCGTCTGGGACGAGGCCACCGACGGCGACTACGACATCCACCTCGCGCGCATCGAACGCGTCGACGCCGCGCTGTCGGTGTCCGCGCCGCGCCGCGTCACGTCGACGCCGCGCTTCGAAGCCCAGCCGTCCGTGGCGGCAGCGCCCGACGGCGAACGCCTCTACGTCGCCTATCACGTCGGCCCTGAGAACTGGGGACGCGAGGGTTCGCGCAACACGCTCGAAGTCGCGCTGCACAACAAGCGCACGATCGAGATCGTCGGCATCGACGGCGAGCGCGTCGCGCCGTTGGCAGACCGTTTCGTCGACGGGCTCAACGACGCGCTCGGCAGCAACTGCGAGCAGCCGCAGCTGCACGTCGACGGCTCGGGCACGCTCATGCTGTTCTTCCGCGGCCTGCCCCTGCCGTCGGATGCACAAGACCCACTCGACCCGACGTTCCAACAGCGCGCCGAACGCACGGTGGGCGGGAAGGGCTGGCGGACGTCGATCTGGTTCACGTACTGGAGCGCGCTGTCACCAGAGGGTTGGCACGCAGCCGGGCGTCATCACATCGGTGTCGAAGGCAGCGAGGGGCGTTGCGCGGCACCCTTCGCAGTCGGCTCGTTGCGCGGGGGCGGCACGGTGTTTGCCGTGGCCGGTGATCGTCGTGAGCGCGCTACCGAGGACCGCAACGGCCGTGAGATCATGGTCGACTCGCTCTCGTGGTGGAAGCCGGTCACGACGAACCCGACGGGCATCACGTCGTCACGCATCCGCAAGTTCGACACGGCGCCCGCGATCGCACTCGACGAGGCGGCCGCGTGGAAGCTCACAGCGCTCGCCACGCCCGCTGCCGACAGTGCGCGAGTGAGTCGCGAGCACGGTGGTGCAAGCTACACGCTGGCGCTCGGCGACCTGCACCGTCACACGGACGTCTCGCGCTGCTCGAGCAACTGGGACGGCCCGGTGTCGGATGCGCTTCGCTACGGACTCGACGTCGGTCGACTCGAGTACATGGCCGTCACGGATCACTTCGAGCACATGCTGCCGTACGACTGGTGGCGACTGATGACGTGGGCCGATGCCTACGACGTCGAGGGCACTTTCGCCAACATGCGCGGCTACGAACGCGCCGACGCGATGACCGGTCATCGCAACGTCATCGGGCGCGGCGACGCGCTCCCGATCGCCGCCTACCGCAAGACGTTCGAGCCACTGCGCGACGATGTGCGCGCCGACCGACCGGAGAACCTCTGGGACGTGCTCGATCCCGCCGAGGTCCTCACGATCCCGCACACGCCGGCCGGCATGTTCGCCAACAGCCCGATCGTCTTCGACTGGCGCGACTTCGAGCCGCGCTTCGATCGCGTTGTCGAGGTGTTCCAGGGTTACCGCGGCAGCTCGGAAGGCGACGGGACACCACGCGCGATTCCCGGGCTCATGGTCGGCCGCTACCTGCTCCCGAATCTCGACCGCGGCCTGCACTTCGGTTTCGTCGCGGCGTCTGATCACCAGTCATCCGATGGCGCGTTCGGTGGCGCGTGGGTGCGGTCGATCGATCGCGCTGCTGTGTTCGACGCGCTCCACGCGCGGCGGACGTTCGCGTCGACCGTGCGCGTGTCGTTGTGGTGCGCATGGCGCAGTGCGGCGGGCGGTGAGGACGTCGTGATGGGGGAGTCGGCGCAGTGCGCGGCGGGCCCGGGCGTGCTCACGGTGGATGTCGACGGACTCGGCACGCTCATCGAACGTATCGACATCGTCGCGGATGGTAAGCGCATCGACGTGCGTGAGTTCGAAGGCGGTGTGGCGCGCGCAACCGAGGAGTTCGCCTTCGACGTGCCCGCCGAGGGCGAGCGTTTCGTCTACGTGCGCGTCGTGCTGGCCGACACCGAACTGGCATGGTCGAGTCCGATCCGACTCGCGGCAAGCGGGTGGAACGGCGCCGACGGGCTGACCGGGCGCGACATCTACGGCGAGGTGGATGCGAATCGCCGTTGACGCGTCGATCCAGCGCGCGGGCGCTGCGTTCCCGACCGGCGTCGAGCGAGCGCAGCGCGCGCTCGTCACGGCCGTGCGCGAACTCGCAGGCGACGATGTCGAGCTGATTGCCGTCGCACCGTCGGTGGCGTGTGCCGAGGCCATCGGGCTCGATCCCTCGCAGGCGGTCGGCGCCGTCGAGGGCGACGTGCGTCCGTGGGCGTGGCGCGAGACGCATGGCGTCGCAGCGGCACGAGCAGCCGGGTGTGATGTCTGGTGGTCGCCGGTGACGGCGCTACCCGTCCGCGGCGGTATCGACGCGATCGCCACGGTGTATGACGTGCCGTGGGGCGCGTCATCGCGAGGGATCCCGGCCGTCGGCGAGCGCGGAGTCACAGCGCGCGCCCGGCTCGCGCACACGGCTCGCAACGCTTGGCGCATCGTGTGTCCTTCGCAGCGCACGGCCGACGACGTTTCTGCGTTGCATGCAGGGACCGTTGAGCGACTGCGCGTCGTGCCGCTCGGTGTCGTTCCGCCGCAGGTCGACGAGTCGACGGTTCCGCGTGAGGGTGTCCTCTGCGTCGGGACGCTGCGCGCAAAGAAGAACTTCGGCGTCGTGCTCGACGCGCTCTGTGACCCGCGGCTCGAAGAGCGCGGCGTGCGCGCGACACTCGTCGGTGCGCCGGGTTCGGCGTCCGCGCAGCTCAACGCCCACGGCGCTGCGCCGCGTATGCGTTTCGCCGGGCCGCTCGGCGACGATGCATTGGCCGCCGAGTACGCTCGCGCTGCGGTTGTCGTCGTGCCGTCGTGGCTCGAGGGCTTCGGGCTCGTCGCGCTCGAGGCGCTGGCGGCGGGTGCTCCGGTGATCGTCAGTCGTCAGGCCTTTGTCGCCGAGGCATGCGGCGAGGCCGTGTTGATGTTCGACGCCGCGTCGGCGCTCTCGCTCGCCGATGCGATCGTCCGTGTTCTCGACGATGAGTCGTGGCGCACGACGGCGCGCGACGCGGGGCGCGCACTCGTGGCGCAACGTTCCGCGGAGGGCTCGGCGCGAGCGATGCTCGACGTGCTCACGGAGTGGAGCCGGGCGCGATGAAGGTCCTCGTTGATGCAACGATGTTGGACGGCACGCCCTCAGGGGCTGCGACGCGGCTGCGTGCACTCGGCGCCGAGCACCTCTCTGGCGGGCACGTCGAGGTCGTGCACGCCGTGCGCTCGGGCATCGACCCGCTCCCCGGTCTGGCAACCACCGTGCTCGACGGCACGACGACGCCCGTCGGACGCGCCTTCGCCGGCCGTCGCCTCGCGCGTCTCGCGCGCGACGTCGACGCCGATCTCATCCACCTCGGCGCGCTGCCGGTTCCGCGCCTGCGCGACGTGCCCGCGGTCGTCACGATCCACGACCTGCGTTTTCTGCGTGACGACATCGGCATCGGCCGCGCACGAAAGCTCTGGGGGCGTCGGCGCCTGGCGCCGAACCTCGCACGCACGGCGGGCATCGTCGCTGTCTCGGCGGCGACAGCGCGTGAGCTGACGGACACCGTCGGCGTCTCGCCCCAGCGCGTGCACGTCGTGCCCAACGCGGCGACCCCGTGGCTCGATCCCGGCGCCGCGCCGCTCGACCACGTCGCGGCCCTGCGCATCGCGACGAAGCTCAACACGCGTTTCGTCCTGCACATCGGCCCACCCGCGCGTCACAAGAACACCGGCGAACTCATGGCCGCGCTCGCGACACTCCGCGCGCGTCCGGAGTTCAGTGACGTCGTGCTCGCTCTCGCCGGTCGTGTCGGCGACACGCAGGCCATCGCGATCACGCAGCGCGCCAAGCGCCTCGGCCTGCCACCCGACGCCGTCCGCGTCCTCGGTCCGATCGTCGACGAGGAACTCGCGCTGCTCCTCGCCGGCGCCGACGCCCTCGCCGTGCCCTCGATCACCGAGGGCTTCTCGATTCCGATCGTCGACGCTCAGCGCTTCGGCGTCCCGGTGGTCGCGGCGCGCTCACCGGCCGTCGCCGACACACTCGCCGAGGGCGGTTGGCTCGTCGACCTCGAACGCGGTTCGGAAGCTTTTGCCGACGCGCTCGCCCGAGCGCTCACGCGTGATGACGAACGCGCCGCCCGCATCGAAGCGGGGCGGCGCGCAGCCGAGCGCTGGAGCTGGGAGACCTCGGCACGAACGCTCGAAGACCTCTGGCGAGCAGTCGCCGCGAGCTGAGTCGCTGCGCTCACTCGGGGTGCAGTGAGTGCACCTCGACGAAGCCTGCGCGGACACCGATCTGGTCGGCGCCGATGATGATCTCGTCGTAGCGGTCGACGTTGTTGTCGCCCGCGACGGCGACGGAGATTCCGAAGCGATCTTCGAGCGGTCCGCCGCGCATCTCGAGCAGTAGCTTGCCCGTCTTGCCCGAGTAGGCGCGCACGTACGGCACGCGATCGGGGTCGGTCGTGTCGCCGGGTTTGAACTCACCCGGCGCACTGACGACGACGTCGTCGAAGCTGTCGTTGTCGAAGTCGCCACCGCCGCCGACGGCCCAGCCGAAGCGCATGTCGGGACGTTCGGGTTCGAAGCGGTGCAGGGCCTTGCCGTTGCGACCGGAGATGAGGTCCGCCCCGCCGGGGACGGAGTCGGAGCCGACGATGAGGTCGCCGAAGCTGTCGCTGTTGGCGTCGCCGGCGGCGTGGATCGCGTGGCCGAAACGCTGGCCCTTACGTCGTCCTTCGATCGTGCGCAGCAACTCGCCGTTGAGGCCGTCGTACATGTAGACGAGTCCCTTCGCGACGCCGCCCGACTTCGCCGCCGCTCCGGGCGCACCGACGGCGACATGCTGCGTGATCGGAGTCGTGTCCAGGTCCGTGCGGTAGATGTTCTCGGTGTGCGTCACCGACCAACCGAACTGCGCGCCGGGCGTCTCGCCTTCCCAGCTGTAGAGTTCGATGGCCTTCTTGCCCTTCGACTTGCCGGAGAAGACGGTCGCGCGTCCGCAGTCGTCGCCGGCCGCGCCGTCGTAGCTCGGCGATCCGACGATGATGTCGAAGAATCCGTCCTGGTTGATGTCACCGGCCGCCGAGACGCTCCAGCCGAACTGCTCGCCGACGGTCGTCCCTTCGAGCACGACGCGCTCCTTGGCCTTCTTGCCGAGGTAGACATACGCGGCGCCGGTGCCGTCCTTGTGTCCCGGCGCCCCGACGATGATGTCAGCGAAACCGTCGGCGTTGACGTCCCGCAGACCGTCGACGGAATGTCCGAAGCGGTCGCCGGCCTTCTTGCCGTAGAGCGTGTGGAGCACCTTGCCGGTGCGCCCCGAGACGATCACGACGGCGCCTGCGTCGACGCCCTTCTTCGAGTGACCGGGGATGCCGATGAGGTACTCGTCGCGCTGATCGGCGTCGAAGTCACCGGCCGTGGAAACCGACGCACCGTACCGCTCGTCGGCTTTTTCGCCCTCGCCTTGCCAGACGCGACTCTCGGGGTCGTCGCCCGGTGCCGCGGCGACGGTGACGGCGCAGATCCAGGCCAGTGCGGTCATCGACTTCTTCATGTTCTCGGTCTCACCTGCGGAATGTGTCAGTCCTTCGCGTCGAACACGAAGGCAGAGCCCTGCTTGTCGCCCTTGCCGTCAGCGCCCACGACGATCTCGCTGAAGCTGTCGGCGTTGAGGTCACCCGCGCCGGAGACGGAGATGCCGAAGCCGCTGCTGGGGTCGTCACTCGTGCGGGTGCGCAGCTCCTCGCCGGTTTTCCCCGACACGACGATCACGGACGGCTTGAAGCTGTCATTGCCGCCGGGAACACCGATCACGACGTCGCCGTAGGCGTCTCCGTCGAAGTCACCCGCCGATCCGACCGACCACCCGTAGCGTATGCCTTCGCGCGGCGTCTCGAGCGTGTAGAGTTCCTCGGCCTTCTTGCCGTCGATGATCTTCACATACGACGCCGCCGTGTCGGCGCTGATCACGATGTCGGCCGCGCCGTTTCCGTTGCAGTCGCCTGCTCCGTGCACGGCGTGTCCGAAGCGGTCGCCCTCTTCGTTGCCGTAGATCGTGTGCAGCAGCTTGCCCTTCTTGCCGTGGTAGAGACGCACGGCACCAGTCGGCGGATCCTTCTTCTTCTTGCGCGCGCCGGGGGCGCCGAGCACGACGTCACCGAATCCGTCGATGTTGACGTCGCCCGCGTCGGCGACGCTCCAGCCGAGCTGCTCGGAGTCCGAGAGCGGCTTGAACTCGTGCAGCTTCTTGGCCTTCTTGCCCGAGAAGACGTAGGCGCGACCAGCATCTTCGCCGTACTTCTTGTCGTCCTTGCCCGGCGCACCGACGACGATGTCGTCGAAGCCGTCGTTGTTCACGTCGCCGGCGTTGCTGACGGAGAACCCGAAGCGGTCGCCGGGTTCGTCACCGTCGATCTCGAACATGATCTCACTCTTCTTGCCGTCGAAGACGTAGACCTTGCCGCGGTCGTCGTCGAAGCCCGGCGCGCCGACGACGAGATCAGCGAAGCCGTCGTCGTCGATGTCGCCTGCCGTACTCACCGACCAGCCGAACTCGTCACCCGGGTTCTCGCCTTTCCAATCGTGCACGATCTCGTCTTCATGTCCGTCGTAGACGACGGCACGTCCCGTGCGGTCTTCCGTGCCGGGCGCACCCACGATGACATCACTGAAGCCATCCTGGTTGATGTCGCCGGCCTCGGAGACCGAGTGACCGAACATGTCGTCTGCGGCGCCCTCGCTCCATGAGCGGTTGGCGTCGTTGATGGGGCTTGCGAAGAGGAGCACGACGAGGGGTAGACTCGCGCGATTCATCGGATGGCTCTCAGTTGTCACTGCGGGGGATTGCGAGCTCGAAAGGAGCCGGCGGAGTGTAGCGGGCCTGGCGATCGGGATGACACCAGAGGGACGGCCACATGGGCGGGGGAGTCCACGGAGGAGGAAGAGGACGTCCCCCATGAAGGAGAACGGAAACCGGCGGCGCGCGGGTCCCCTCGCCGACGTGATTTAGCGTGTCGCGACGCCCAACGAGCCAACTCGCGGCATTGGAAGGCCTCGACGAGCCCGCAGTCGGCGGTCTGAGGGGACGTCCGCGGATCTCCCGCGATCGGGACGGGCTGACCGCAGACGAACGAAATCGTCAGGCTTCACCGTCTTCGGCCAGCGCGTCGGGCGCCTGGGGGCTTCGTCACGAGCCGCCACGACGGCGAGCTCGCGACGCAGTGCGCACGTCACATGAGGGAGGCGATGCCGACGCTGATGCCCCAGCCGAGCAGGGCGACGAGAGCGAGCAGGATCAGCAGCGCGACCAGCTTGCCCCAGATGTCGAGCTGCGAGAAGTCGGTGTGGATGAGCCCGCGGCGCTTCTCGTAGGCGTTGAACTGAAGCGCCGTTCCGCGCCGGCCCGCACCGGCCGTGACGCGCGCGGTGGGCATCGAGGCGGGGGACGGGCGCGTCGCGCTGGGGCGTCGGCGCGTGGCGAGCTGGGGCTCGATCGGGGCCGCCGCGCCGGCGTGGTGCACCGTGAAGGCGATCACGCCGATGACGAGCTGCTCGCCGGCCGCGAGCGACCCGCGCTCGACCCGTGCGCCCTCGATGCCGATGACGGCATCGCCGATCGCCGCGACCTGAAGGCGGCCGTCTTCGGTGTCGGACAGCGCCGCGTGGATCGGGTCGATCGACTCGTGGGCGAGCGTGATGTCGGCATCGGCGGCACTCCCGACCATCGCGGGCAGGCGCGTGAGGGCGATGCGTTTTCCCGTCGATGTCTCGAGCGTCCACATGGCCGACAGGGTACTCCAGCTGTCCGTCGCGGGGCGATGGCTGGACGGCCAGTCGGCTGCTCGTATGACGCGTCCTCGACCGAATGAGTTTCCGGCGCGTCTGCTGGCTCGTTGCGCGTCGTGCCGGATGGGTATGCTGGACCGATGGCCGCCGTCGAGATCCGTGGACTCACACATGCCTACCGCCGCAGTCTCGGGCGACGCGTACCGTCGCTCGCCGGCGTCGATCTCGACGTCCAAGCGGGCGAGTGCTGGGGGCTCGTGGGTCCCAACGGCTCGGGCAAGTCGACGCTGCTGAGGATCCTCGCCGGTCTTGCCGCGCCGCTGGCCGGCACGGCGCAGGTGCTCGGTCAGCCGCTCGGGGCACGCAGCTTGCGCGGTTCGATCGGCTATGCGCCCGAGCGTCTGCGCTGGCCGCCCACGCTGAGCGTCGGCGCGGTGCTGCATGAACTCGCGGCGCTGCAGGCCGTGAAGGGCGCGAGTCAGCGCGTGCTCGACGTCGTCCGCATCACGGGGCTCGATGGCCTCATCGATCGGCGCCTCGGCACCCTCTCGCTGGGGCAGTCACGGCGCGTGCTCCTGGCGCAGGCGCTGCTCGACCGTCCGCCGCTGCTGCTGCTCGACGAACCTTTCTCGTCGCTCGACTCGCTCGTCATCCACGACGTGCGCGCGCATCTTCGCGAGCAGGTCGCGCTCGGTGCCTGCCTGCTCATGGCGACGCACCGGATCGAGGATCTCCGCGATCTCGCCACGCACGTCGTCGTCCTGCGCGAAGGACGCATCGTCGCCCAGGGCGAGGCCGATGAGTTGCTGTCCGGCGCCGACGAGCGTGACGGCCTGCTGACGTTGCTCGGCAGCGAGGCCGCTTGACGTGATCGCGCTGGCGGTCATCGCGGGCAGCACGTTTCGGCGCATGCTCACGCTGCGCTCGCTGACGATCGCGGCCGTTGCCGGATTGCTCGCCGGCCTCCTCGTGGCGGGCATGCCGTCGCCCGAGCTCGCCGCGACGGTGCTCACGCCGCTCGTCACCGTGTTCGCGGCGCTGCTCGTCCTGCCGCTCGTCGCGGGGCAGCTCACTGCCGACCGTGCGGGCGGCTTCGAGCAGGTGCTTGCGCTGCGCCCGATGTCGTCGCTGAGTTGGACGCTCGGACGCACGTTCGGGGCCGTAACGGGCGCGGGCTGGCTCGTCGTCGTCATGGCCGGCGTGGCGCGCCTCGTCGCGGGCCAGATCACGGTTCCCGAAGATGTCGTCGGCGTGCAGGTCGCGCGCACGACGGCCTCCGTCGAGTGGCGCTTCTCTCTGCCCTCAGAGGCCAGCGGCCCCTTCGATCTCGCCTTCGACGTCATCATGGCGTCCGCGCCGACCGGGCACGTCGCGGTCGACGTCCGCCGCGGTCGCTCGACGCAGCTCATCGACAAGCCGCTCGTCGCCCAGCGCCGCGCCGTCGTCCCGATCCCCGACATGCGTCCTGCCACGGGCGACCTCTTTGTCACCCTGCGGGCGAGTCATGGCGTGCTCTTCACGTCTTCCCCGGCCACGCTCGAGATCGGCGAGCGGCCGATGAGCCAGACACGCTTGCCGCTTTCGAAGACCGGGATGACGGCGTTGCTGCTCGGGCTCTTCGCCGTGCTCGCTGGCGCGAGTGCTTTCCGCTTCGAGACGGCGTGCCTCGCGGGCTTGCTCGCGGTGGTGGTCCGGATCGACCCTCCGATGATGTGGCCGGTTTGGATGGCGGTGCTCGTCGTGACGGCGGTCTTTGGCGTGTCGTTGGCGCGCAGGCAGGCGATGCCATGAGTGACGCCCAGTCGCGAGTTGTCGACGGAGCGACGGTGGCGCTTGCCGGGCGTCGACGCCTGCGCTTGGCGCTGGGTGTCGTCTTGCTCGCTGCTGCGGCTTTCGTGTCGAGTCGGAACGCGAGCGACGAACGCCTTCCCACCGAACCCCTCGCGCGCGCCCTGGCACCGCTCGGACCCATCAAGGCGATCGCGTCGGCGGCGTTGTGGACGCGTCTCGACCGCGAGCAGAAGCGCGGCGAGAGTCGCGAGATCGAGCTCCTTGCGCGAGCGCTGCTCGAGCTGCATCCCGGCTTCGACGACGTGCGCGAGTACCTCGCCTATCAGCTCATCGCGTCGGAGGCGCGCCGCACGTCCGACCCACGGCGCAAGGACGCGATCGTCGACGCGGGGCTCGAACTCCTCGAGCAGGGCCTCGACCTGCACGACTCGGCGCGGCTTCACTCGGCGCTCGGTCAGCTCATCGTTGCACGTCGCGATCGCGACCCTGGCTTCGCCCTCGCCGTCGAGCGTCGCTACGGCGACACGCCCACCGAGATCGCCATCGAGCACCTGCGCCACGCCGACGCCGAGGACACCTTCGACATGATGGTGCTCGGTCGGTTGCTCGTGGAGCGCGGCCTGCGATCGCTCTTCACCGACCGAGCCGTGCGCGCCGCGCGCCGCGATCTCTCGGAGGCCGAGCGGCGGCTTGCCTCGGTGCGCGCAGAGAGTCCGCGTGAAGCGCTGCTGATCGTCACTCCGCTGCGCGACGTGCTCGCGCGGCTCGAGGCAGGCGCGGACATCCGCGACCTCGATCCGCTCTACGACGACTGGCAGGATGCCCGACGTGCCGACGAGATCGGGACGCCCGACTTCGACGAAGATCAGGAGGACGACGCGTGAGAGTCTGGCTCTGCCTGGCCGTCATCGTGGCGGGAGTGGTGCTGCGAGTGTCCGTCTTCGGCCACCACGACGACCCGCGCGGTGACGTGCTGCTCGATGTCGGCGTGGCGCGCAGTTTGATGGCGGGGGAGGGGTTCGCGGCGGGCTTCGAGCGCGGCACGGCCTTCGCCGTCGGTGAAGGCGAGGTGTTCCCGCAGGACCTCGCCGATCAGCACGCGCCGCTGTGGCCGCTGATCGGTGCCGGCTTCGCAACGCTCTTCGGCGTCGATCCCTTCACGGGGCTCCGCAGCGCGTCGTTCGTCGCGGCGCTGCTGTTGCTCGTCATGACGTGGAAACTCGTCGATCGCCTCACGGAGAGCGGCGTCGGTGCACCCGACGGTTTGCCTGCGCTGGCGACGGCGCTCGTCGCGCTGAGCTTCGTCGCCGTCGATGCGGCGGGCAACGGCTCGCTCTACGCGGCCCAGGCGCTTGGCGTCGTGCTGCTCGTCGACCTGCTCGGCGCGGCGCGCCCGTCGTTGCTCAAGCTCGGCGTCGTGCTCGGTGCCCTTTGGCTCCTGAACTACCAGTGCCTCGTGCTGCTGCCTGTGCCGTTCGTGACGCTGCTGCTCACGGCGCGCGCGCGGGGACGTACCGAGAGCACCGCCGTCGGTCGAGCTCTCGGTGTCGGTCTCGGTGCCGTGGCCGTCGCCGTGCTGTGCCAGGCGCCGTGGTGGTGGCGCAACATCGAACTCTTCGGCAGCGCGACGTACTCGGTCAACCCGCTGTATCTGCTTTACCGGCTCGGCGTGGTCCCCGAGATCGCGGTGGAGGCAACCGGGCCCGTCGCGCGCTTCCCGAGTGAGGTGCCGTGGCTCGCGCTGATGACGGGCGGCGTGAAGAGCTGGCTCGCGTCGAACGTGCTCTACCTGTTCGTCACGGGGCTCTTCGCCTGGCCGGTCACGATGGCCTTGGCCACGGCCTCGAGCGTGCCGGCGTTCCTGCGCGGTGTGAAGGTGGGCGACCGTCGCGCCGTGGCGTTGATCGTCACGCTCGTCGTGCTCGTGGCGGTGTCGGTCGTCTGGCCCGCGACGAAGCTGCGCTACCTCGTGCCGCTGACGCCGCTCGTCGTCGCGCTCGGCATCCACGGCCTGACGCTGCGTTCGGACAAGTTCGCCGGTTGGATGCGCGGCGCGGCGCTGATGGTCTGGACGGCGTTGCTCGTCGTCACCGCCGACGACGTCATGGGCACGGCCGACGAGCCGAAGCCCGAACGCTGGTACACGCTGCTCGTCGTCGGCGCGATCGTCTACGCCATTCCACTCGCGCTGCGTACGCTGACGCGCGAGAAGCGCTCGGTCGTGGCCTCGGTCTCCGTGGCCCCGTGGTTCATCCTCGGCGTCGTGCCGGCGGCGCTCGCGAGCATGTTCGCGTTCGGGCTCGTGGGGCTCTCGCTCGTCGACGTCCAGCCGCGTCCGCAGACCGCGTACTTCTCGACGGACTTCGCTCCGGACTACTTCGGCCAGCACAAGGAAGTGATCGACGAAGCTCATGCGCTCACGACGAAGAACGTCTGGGAGCTCATCGAAGCCGAGGGCGGCGAGCGCGTGATCGCACCGATTTTCTTCCTCGCCGAGGACGTTCCCGATCTCGTGCGCCTGCCGATCGCAACCGTCACCGCGGATGGCGATGAGGTGCTCTTCGCCGCGTCGCTCCGATACTGGCTCGACCAGGGCTACGAGTACGTCGTCACGCCGCGTGAACTCGCGCCGACCGACGCGCGCGAGGGCGCGCTGTGGCTCGACGGCCGGCTCGAGTGCGGCGGGGTCTGGAGCCTCGCCGAGTCGTCCGCGGACGTTGCGTACGTCTGGTGGCGAGCGGTGAAGTGAACGACTCGACGCCGTCGTCGCTCGAGCGGCGCTCGGTGTTCGTCGTGCTGTTCGTCTATGCCGTCGTCGCGCCGCTCGTCCCGGCGGCGGCCGCGAACCCGTGGACCGCGCACCTGCTGTTCGCCGCCGCGTTCCTCGGGTTCACGGCGCTGGGGCTCGTCACGCGCCGGGGTCAGAGCCGCGTCGCGCTCGCGTTCCCGGAGATCACAACGGTCATCGCGCTCGTCGCGCTCGCGTTCAGCACCTGGCGCGTGACGTCGCTGCAGAGTGCGGACGTGCTCCAGGTGCAGTGGACGGCGGCGACGGGTCTCGGGCACGGGCTCGTCTTCCTCGCGGCGCGGCGCGTGTTCGGACATGCCGGCGGGCTGCGCGCGGCGCCCGTGTTCATCGTCGCGCTGGCGGCGAGCCTCACGCTGCTCGTCGCGACCGAGGCGCGCGACGCCGTGGCCGCCGAATCGCTCGTGGCCTGGCGTCCCGTTGGTCCCTTCGCGAACCCCAATGTGCTCGGCGCGTGGGCCGGCGCCCTCGCACTCCTTGCGGCGCGCGTCATCCGAGGTCTCGTGCCGCGTCTCCTCGTCACGCTCGCCATGGTGGCCGTGTTGCTCGCCACGCGTTCACGCGGCGCGCTCGTCATCACGCTGTTCATGGCCAGCTACGCCGCGCCGCCCGGCGTTGCGCGGCGTCGCATCGTCCTTGCGCTCTCAGCGCTCGCGTTCTCGCTCCTCGTCATTCCGAATCCGCTGCGCGATCGCTGGGTCCAGGCGGCCGCCTTCGACTCCTTCAGTCGCCTCGACTACTGGCGCTTCGCGCTGTCATTCATCCCCGAGCACCCGTTCGGCATCGGCGCCGGCGAGTACGTCGATGCCGTCGCGGCCGTCGCGTTCGACCCCGCGCGCACGTGGCTCGTCCACCAGCGCCACGAGGTCGGGTTGACGCACAACGCGCTCCTGACGGTTTGGGTCGAGTGGGGCTGGCTTGCCGGAGTTGCGGTCGTGGCGCTCATCCCGTGGACCGTCCGACAGCTCGCCGCGCGCGACCCGCGCGTGCCATCCGGACAAGACCCTCTGCGGCGCGGAGCCACGGCTGCCGCCGGCGTCGTCTTCCTCGAGAGCCTCATCGACGGCGTCGAGCAGAGCGCCCTCGCCTTCACGCTCTTCCTCGTCGTGCTGGCCCTGGCCCTCGCGCGGTCGTCGCGCCGAGAGGTCGTCTGGCAGACGTTGCCGACGCGCGTCGTCGGCGCTCTGGGTCTGCTGGCCGTGGTGGCCCTGCTCGCCGTGGGTGGCCAGCGCGAGCGCGTCTTCCGTGCGCTGAACGAGGCGCGTCGCACGACCGAGGCACGCGCGGCGGGTCTGGCCACTCTCGGCGACGTCGACGCTGCCTTCGAGACTGCCGCGACGAGTCACGACCGGGCCGTGCGCGCGCACCTCGAGCGGGGGCGCCTGTGGGCGGACCATGCCCGCGCTCTGCCGGCGGGGGAGCGGGCCGAGCGCCTCGTCGCCCTGACGCGGGCGCGGTTGTCCCTCGCGGCAGCCGCCGAACGTGACCCGCGGGCGAGCGCCCCGGGGACGGCCACGGCCGAGGCCTGGCGCCTCGAGGTCTGGGCCGCCGGCGCGGGCCTCTCCGATCCGACCCGCGCCGAGACAGCGGTCGAGACCGCCCTGAATGACCACCTCGCCCGCGATCCCCACGACGTCGAGGCCCTCGCCGCCCGTTCTTTCGTGCCGTTCCTTTCACACTCGGTCCACGGCACTGAGATCGCCCATCCCGACGTCCACGCCGGCCGCGCCCTGGCCCTCGAACCCAACTACGTCACCCTGCTGGTCGAGTACGCCGAGCGGGCTGAACGGGCGAACGAGCCATCCGTGGCCCTCTATCGATACGTCCGGGCGGCCGAGGCCGTCGTGAACGCCCGGCGTCTCAGGGCGAGTCCGTCCCCGGCCTCGCGGGCCTTCTACGAGGGGCAGCTCGCCGCGACGGATCTCTCGGATCTGCTGGCGCGAGCCCAGGCCCTGCGGCGCATACTGTACTTCTGAAGCCTGCCCTCATATGCTCGGGCGCCTTTTCGCAGCCGCCGTCCCTAGCGGGGGACACGTGCCCCGTCGCACGCCAGTCCGCGGCGCGACACCGACCTCCAACCTTCCGGACGCCTCTGTCCCATGGACGCCCTCCTCACCGATCAGGCCGCACTCATCGTGGCCGCTGTCGCGCTCGTCGTGGCAGTCGTCTTCAACATGCGCATCAAGGGCCTCAGCGAAGGCAATGCAGAGATGCAGAAGATCGCCAAGGCCATCCGCGAGGGTGCCATGGCTTTCCTGAAGACGGAGTACAAGATCCTCGCTGGCTTCGTGGCGCTCGTCGTCGTGTTGCTGTTCGTCGCCGGGCAGCAGGACACGGCCATCGCGTTCATCGCGGGTGCTGTGGCCTCCGGCGTTGCCGGCTGGGTCGGCATGAAGACCGCCACGGGCGCCAACGTCCGCACGACCGAGGCGGCCCGCACGGGTGGCATCTCGGCTGCGCTCGACGTCGCCTTCTCGTCTGGCATGGTGATGGGCCTGTCGGTGGTGGGCCTCGGGCTCGCCGGCGTCGTCGGCCTGTTCATGTACCTCGGCGTCGACCGGCTCGACGCGCTCTTCGGCTTCGGCTTCGGCGCCTCGTCGATCGCGCTCTTCGCGCGCGTCGGTGGCGGCATCTTCACGAAGGCGGCCGACGTCGGTGCCGACCTCGTGGGTAAGGTCGAGGCAGGCATCCCCGAGGACGACCCGCGTAACCCCGCGACGATCGCCGACAACGTCGGTGACAACGTCGGCGACGTGGCCGGCATGGGCGCCGACCTCTTCGAGAGCTACGTCGGCTCGATCATCGCCACGATGGCGCTCGGCTTTGCTGTCTCGGCCGGCGGCAACATGGACCTCATCATGCTGCCGATCTTCCTGGCAGCGTTCGGCATCGTCGGCTCGATCATCGGTCGCTTCTTCGTCAAGTCGAACGACGAGAAGCACCTGCACAGCGCGCTCTTCCGCGGGCTCGTCGTCGCCTCGCTCGTCTTCGTCGGTCTCACCTACGCGCTGACGCAGGGCCTGGACCTCGAGTACGCGCGTGACGACGGTTCGATCGTGACGCACATGGATCTCTTCCTGACGATCGTCACGGGCCTCGTGCTCGGTGTCGCCGTCGGAAAGGTCACCGAGTACTACACCTCGGACGACCAGAAGCCGGTGCTCTCGATCGCTGCGCAAAGTGAAACGGGTGCGGCCACGAACCTGATCTACGGCCTGGCCGTCGGCATGCGTTCAACCGCCATCCCGGTCGTGCTCATCTCGGCTGCGATCATGCTCGCCTACTCGATGGCCGGTCTGTACGGCATCTCGATCGCCGCCGTCGGCATGCTGTCGACGCTCGGCATCTCGCTCGGTGTCGACGCGTACGGCCCGGTGGCTGACAACGCGGGCGGCATCGCCGAGATGGCTCACCTGCCTCCCGAGGTGCGCGAGAAGACCGACGCACTCGACAAGGTCGGCAACACCACGGCTGCCATCGGTAAGGGCTTCGCCATCGGCTCGGCCGCGCTCACGGCTCTCGCGCTCTTCCAGAACTACGTCGTGAAGGTGAGCGTCAACCATCCCGGGATGACGCTCGACCTGACGTCGCCCGATATCATGGCCGGCGCGTTCTTCGGCGCGATGCTGCCCTTCCTCTTCTCTGCGATGACGATGACCGCTGTCGGTCGCGCCGCCAACGAGATGATCGAAGAGGTTCGTCGCCAGTTCCGCGAGAACCCGGGCATCCTCGAAGGCACGGCCGAGTCGGATCCGGCGCGCTGCGTCGCGATCTCTACGGCCGCATCGCTCAAGGAAATGGTCATGCCGGGTGTGCTCGCGATCGCGGCGCCCGTCCTGGTCGGCTTCTTCGTCGGTCCGGCTGCGCTCGGCGGCATGGTCGCCGGTGCGCTCCTCTCGGGCGTGATGATGGCCATCTTCATGGCCAACGCCGGTGGTGCCTGGGACAACGCCAAGAAGTACATCGAAGGTGGCGCCCATGGCGGCAAGGGCAGTGAAGCTCACAAGGCCGCCGTCGTCGGCGACACCGTGGGCGACCCCTTCAAGGACACGTCGGGCCCGGCCCTGAACATCCTTCTCAAGCTGATGACGGTCGTTTCGGTCGTCGTTGCACCGCTGCTCTGATGTAGCGGCTTCGCGCAGCGCTCCGGGACGTCGGACGATCGGCGTCCCGGAGCGACGCGCAAACCAAGGACACCACGATGACTCAAGAGCAGGACCTGGCACTGACATGTGGGCGCATCGCGCTCGATCGCCAGGCCCGTGACGTGAAGTTGCTGTTTGTTGGCGATCGCCTGGCGATCACCGAGTACTTCGTGCTTGCGACGGTCAACAATCAACGCCATGCGCGCGCTGTGCGCGACGCGATCCGACTCGGTGTCAAGGAGATCGGGGGAGGCGTTCCGCGTGCTGCGAGCGAGGATCCCGAAGGCCGCTGGTCGCTGTACGACTACGGCTGGGTCGTCCTGCACCTGCTCGATGACGAGGGTCGCAACTACTTCGACCTCGACGGCATCTGGTTCGACGTGCCGTCGATCGACGTCGAGACGGGCGAGCTGATCGTCAAGCACCTGCCGTCGGACGACGACGGCGAGATCGACGCGCAGCTTCGCGCGTCCTGAACCTCCGCAGCTGCCAGGAACGAATCAATGAGCGACTTGCTCGGCGACCTCGCCTTCGTGCGCGACCTCGCGCTGCGTGCCGGCGAAGAGGTGATGACCTTCTACGGTGCCGTCGGCGATGTCGGCGACAAGCAGGGCGAGCCGGTGACGGCTGCCGACCACGCGGCGAACGAACTGATCACGAACGAGCTCGCGAGTCGCTTCCCCGACGACGCGATCCTCGCCGAGGAGACGCCCGTCGAGAGCGATCTCTGGAGTCGCTCGAAGCGCTGCTGGGTCGTCGATCCACTCGACGGCACGTCCGACTTCGTGAAGGGTCGCGAGGGCTTTGCGGTCATGATCGGCCTGCTCGTCGACGGCGTGCCCGCGCTCGGTGCCGTGCATGTCCCGAAGGCGGGGCGCACGTTCCTCGGCGTGGTCGGTGAAGGTGCCGAGGAAGAGCGCGACGGTGAGCGGCACTCGCTCAAGACGTCGTCCCGCGCGACGGCCTCCGAGCTGCGCGTCATCTGCTCGATCGCGCACCGCGACGCCAACCTCGAACGCGCGCTCGAGGTGCTCGCGCCGGCTGAAACTCTTTCGGTGGGCAGCGTCGGCTACAAGGTCGGCAAGATCGTCGCCGACGAAGCCGACCTCTACATCGCCACCACCGACCGCATCAGCCTCTGGGACACTTGCGGCCCCGAGGCGATCCTTCACGCGGCTGGCGGACGCTTCTTGAACCTCGACGGCAAGCCGCTGAGCTACGCCGGTCCGCATCTGAATCACAAGCGCGGCCTGCTCGCCACGAACGGCGCCTCGGCCGACGACGTGTCCGCGAAGATCGCCGGCAAGTTCGAAAAGCTGTAGCAGCCTGTGGCAAAAGTCATTCCGCCCGTGGCAGCCCCCGCTGAGCCGATCTCTGCGTTGCAAAACCTCGATGAAGCGCCACTTCACCTGCGGTTTTGACGCCTTGATCTCGACACAGCGGATGCCCCCACGAGCGAAAGCACTTTCACCACACCTGCTAGGGCGCTCGTCGTGAATGACGACGAGGAACTCGAAGCCAAGGTGCGTCGGCTCGTCAGCGAGACGATCGAGATCGTCGACCCCGATCCGGTCTGGGCCGAGCGCTTCGACGAAGAGGAGTATCACCTCGGGCTGTGTCTGCCGGCCGGCATCCTCGGGCGCATCGAGCACTTCGGAAGCACGGCGGTTCCCGGGCTCGCGGCCAAGCCGATCGTCGACATGCTCATCGAAGTGACGTCGCTCGACGAGGTCGGCGAGCGCGTTGTCCCGATCCTCGCGGCCCAGGGCTACGACACGCTCTGGCGTCCGACGTTCGGCGACGATACGGGGCCCTGGTACTGGTGGTTCATCAAGCGCGACGAGACGGGCACGCGCACCCATCACCTGCACATGGTCGAAGCGTCCTTCGACGATCACTGGCGCCGGCTCGACTTCCGCGACCACCTCATCGCGCACCCCGAACTCGCGGCCGAGTACGCCGTGCTGAAGCGTCGCCTTGCCGCTCAGGGCCACGACCGCGCCGAGTACACGGCCGGCAAGAGCGACTTCATCCAGCGCGTGATGGGCGAACTTGACGCAGACCCAGAGACGTAGGCGCGTGACGCGCGCGCTGCTCGGTGTGCTCCTCGCGCTGGCGACGGCATGTTCGCCAACGCCGTACGCCTTCCACGCCACCGGTCGACCAGTCGTCGCTGAGATGTTCCCGGTCGAGACGTGTCCCGTGCACGATGAGGCGTTGACGGTCGTGCAGGTCGAGATGCTCAGCGGGATGTTCTACGTCGAACCTCCGCTCTACGCCGAGTCGCGAGCGTCGGCCTTCCCGTACGCCCGCGGCCTCGTGCACGGTGCCTTCGACGGAACGGTCTACGCGAATCGCTGTGAGCGCTGCACGCGCGCCGAGCGTGAGTGGCTGAAAACACGCGGGCAGCGCTGAACGGCGCGCGCGACTAGCGATCATCGGCGCGCTGGAGGCTGATCCGTGGGTCCGTCTGCGGGGTCCGGCGAGGTGCAGTACGCTGGGCGGCGGGCGCTCAGCGCTCGCCGATCACCTCGTCTGGGAGAACGTCATGGGGATCCTTGCACTTGTCATCGCGTCTGCATTGCTTGGCGACGATCCGATCGCCAAGCCGGCGATCATCAACGTGGGTGGCGCGAAGCCTAAAAACTCAGTGGTTTCTCCGAGTGGCGACGGGCGTTTCATCTCACTGCCAGTTGCTGAGCTCGACCAAGGGGGCGACCTGACGGGGAATGGTCTTCAGTTGGATCTTGTTCCGTTCGTCGTTGATGTCGCGACGCGGCGAATCACGCACACGGGGCTGGCGATGAAGAGCAAGGACGGCTTCGCGTCGGCAGGTAAGTGGTTGTTGCAGTCTGTCTCCGAGGAACACGTTCCCTCGATTGACCTCAACGGCGACGGCGACATCGAGGATTCCGTCATGCATCTGATCGACGTGACGACGGGCATCGCTCACAACACGGGGATCGCCGCCGCTCGTTTCATGATCGGAGAGCGCCTGGCCGTGCTCCTCGCCTCCGAGCACGCGCATGGAGTCAGCTTTAACGGCGATTCGGATGCTGAGGATATCGTCGTGTTCGTGTTGGATCTCGTCACAGGACGCCTCACGAACCTCGGGGTCGCAGCAAACAACGCAAGCGCTGCCACCGTCCTGCGCGGGAGCACGCTGGCGTTCGTGGCTGAGGAACGGGACGAGGGCGTCGATCTCAATGAAGACAACGACCGTGTCGATGGCGTCTTCCACGTCTATGACGCGGACACCCAGACGGTCGTGAACACGGGGCTCGCCGGAACCAGGCCCGTCTTGGGGGCTGGCTTCGTCGCGATGAGCGTCAGTGAGCACGAGCAGGGGGAGCAAGACCTTGACCACAACGGCTGGGTTGGGGACGGGGTCTATCACATCTTCGATCTCGCGACGCAGGAGGTGACGAACCTGGGGTTCGGGCATCCGCAGAAGGTGATGCCGCAAGTCTTTGGCGCTCTCATCATTGCTAGGGCTGTCGAACGCCCTGGTTGGGACGTCAATGGGAATGGCGCCTTCGTTGACAGCTTCCCGCTCCTCCTCCATGTGCCGACGGGAAGCGTCCGGATCATCCCGCGGTCTACCAACGGCTTCGTCCACCGGGATGGCGATATCCTTGCGTGGGAAAGTAGCGAGGGGAGTGAGGGGAACGTCGACCTAAACGGGGACGGGGACACCAAGGACGCAGTCGTCAGCGTCCATCGCCTTTCGACGAACGAGACGTGGATGATCCCTCTGGCGGCCCAAGTTATTGATGCTCACGACGGGATCCTGGCCCTTGAAGTGTCCGAGAAGAGCCAGGGTGGATCCGATTTGAACGGTGATGGGTGGGTCCTCACCGATTCGATCGTGTTCACCTACGACACGTCGACAGGAGTGACGTGGAACACGGGGCTGATTTCGCCCGTGGTTGAGAACCCGCGAGTGCTCGCGGGGCACGTCCTCGCGACTCGCCGTGAGAGTGATGTTGGTGTCGACTTGAACGACGATGGTGACGTGGATGATTCCGTTTTTCAGTGGCTCGACGTGTCGACCCAAACGATGCGAAACCTCGGTGTCGCGGGTTTCAAGTCCCACGCGGTTGGAGATGTTGCCGTCCTCGAAGTCAACGAGGGTTCCCCAGACAACGACTTCAACGGCGACGGCGACACAACCGACATCGTGTTTCACATCCTCGTACCGCCCAGCTACCGGTGAGTGGTTTTCGGCGCTGAGCTGACTCAAGCCGAGACGTGGCGCTGAGCCCGAAGCGGCCGAGGTTGCTCGCTTGGAAACGCGTGGTCAGCGTTTGCTGTCTCGTGGCGTCTTTTGATCGTCACCCGCAGTCCTCGCGCCCTCGATCCCTTCCGCCTTGGTCTCCATCGTGCAGCGCTGATCTGCCGAAGGAGATGTCATGGCGATCTCTTGGAAGTCTTGGGACCCCGAGGTCCTCGCAGCGGCGCGCGCCGAAGGGCGCTTCGTTTTGCTCTTGCTCACGGCGTCGTGGTCGCGCTTCGGCGCACAGCTCGAGTCGACGACGTTCCTCGATCCGCGCGTCGAGGATGCGATGGGTTCGCGGATCGTTCCCGTGCGTGTCGATGTCGACGAGTTTCCCGACGTCGCCGATGCCTTCGGGCAGGGGGGCTGGCCGAGTGTCGTGCTCGTCGATCCGCGGCACGTCGAGGACGGCGTTGCGCTGGAGGGCTCGCTCGTCGTGGGGACGACGTACGTCGAGGCGTCGTCGCTGTGTGCGCTCGTCGACCATGCCACGCGCGGTGACGTCATCGACGTGGAGGCCTTGGCCGACGCGCTCGGATCGGCGCGTCACGCCGAGCACTCGAGTCTCGACGACTCGATTCTCCCGCGCATCGACCGCGCCCTGCTCGCGAGCTTCGACGAGCGTCATGGGGGTTTTGGCGAGGGGCCGAAGTTCCCGCACCCCGAGGCGCTCGACTACGCCATCTTGCGCGTGTCGGACAACGAGTCGAATCCGCTGCGTGCCGTCGTCGACAAGACGCTCACGCACATGGCCGACGGCGAGCTGCTCGACCGCGTCGACGGCGGGTTCTTTCGCTTCGCGGAGCGGCGCGATTGGACGCGCGTCGACACCGAGAAGTTACTCGTCACGAACGCCGACCTCGCGCGCAACTATCTCGAGGCCGGCCAGCTGCTCGGACGCGCCGACTTCCTCGACGTCGGTGAGAATGTCGTCGACGTGCTGTTGCGCGACTTCCGCGTGGCGGACGTCGGACTCTTCCGGGTCGGCTTCGCACCCGACGATGACTACTACGGCTCGACGGACTCGCGCCGTCGCGTGCGCTCACGCCCGCGCGCCGACGAGCGCCTCCTCACGGCGCCGAATGCCCGTGCGATCTCGGCGCTGCTCAAGGCCGGCGCCGTGCTGCGTCGCCCCGACGTCACCGGCGCGGCTCTCGCGGCCTCGCGCCAGCTCATCGCGCGCACGTGGCGGCCCGGTCACGGCGTGGCCCACGACGCGCGTCACTCCGGCCAGGGTCAGCTCCGTGATCACACCGAAGCTGCGCGCGCGTTGCTACACGTGCTGCAATACACCGACGATCGACGCTTCGTCGTTCCGCTCGTCGACATCCTCGAGTGCATCGCGCGCGACCATGTGATGGTGAGCGGCGAGTTCGCGAACCGTGACCGCGTCATCAGTGGGCGCGCGACCACGCGTCGACAGGCGGCGCTGCTCGAGTCGGCTGCGGCCGCCGAGGTGCTGATCCGCGGGTCGATCTGGACGGGCCGCAACGATCTTCACGACGTCGCACGCACGGCACTCGAAGTGGCCGTCGACGACTCACCCCGCTATGGGTATGCGATGGCTGGGTACGGGCGCTCGGTCGAGCTGTTGCTCCATCCGCCGCTGCACATCGTCGTCGTCGGAAGCTCGGAAAGTGCTGCGACGTCCGAACTCTACGAAGCCGCTTCGCAGACCTATCTACCGAGCCGCGTCGTGCAACATCTCGACGGCGCGACGGACGGCGAAGACCTCGCGCGGCTCGGCCTGCCCGCCGACAAGCCGCCGACGGCTTACGTGTTCCTGCATCGCGAAGGCGTGGCCGCCCATCGCGATCCGCGCACGCTCGCCGACGTCCTCCGAGCCGCGAACGCGCGCCGACTGGAACGCTGACAGCGGACTGTCTGATGGTCTGCGAACAGCCCGTTGAAGAACTCATCCGGCGCGCCGCACGCACCCGAGCGCGCCTGTGCGAGCGCGGGAGCCTCGACGAATCCACCGCTTCGCCTGCGTTCCCACACGGGCACAGGCACACTCGGTCACGCACGTCGCACTCGGAGCAGTTCTTCAACAGGCTGCTAGAGGTCGACTGACACCACACGCGTGTCGAGCCCGCGGCTGCCCGTCGTCGTGACGTCGACGCGCACTTCGAGGTCGGTGAGCGCGGCGAGCTTCGACGCGAGCGCCGATGGCACGGGCACGACGAACGACGCGGCGGCGTCGTCCCCAGCCGGAACCGCAATCGTCGCGAAGTCCGAGACCAGCGTGCGTCCATGACGCATGAGTGCGACGGTCACCTTCGCGACGTGCGCCGCGTCGGGGTCGCCGTTCGTGACGCGCGCACTCCACTCGAGCCCGGCATGCGTGTGCACGGGCGCGACGACCTGCTTGATCGTGACGAGCGGTTCGTCGAGCAACAGGCGCTGGTTGGCGTCGACATCGTGGAGCTGCTGAGACGTGCCGCTCGGCCAGCGGACGAGGAGCGTGTCGACCGACCCCGCGTCGGCGAGACCGAAGTGCAGCATGCGTGACTTGCTCGAGACGTAGACGGCATCGCCGAGCACCTGGCGACGCATCAGCTCACCGTTCACGAAGGCATCGACGCGGGCGCCGAGCGCCTCGCCGTGCCCGAGCGCTGCGCGCAGGCGCACCTGCAGCCAGCCCGCGCCAGGTTCGGCGAGCGTGCCTTCGTTGCGGAACAGTCGGCTCGACTGGTCGGCGCCGATGGCCACGGTGTCGCCGTTGTTGAGCGCGAACAGGTCGAGCAGTCCGTCGCCGTCGTAGTCGGCCGCGCCACCGCCGCGCCCGAAGCCGCTGTTGTCCGTGCCCGACGCGGTCACGTACGAGAAGGTGCCGTCGCTCTCGTTGAGCCACAGTGAGTTCGTGGCGTCGATCTTGTTCAGCAGGAACGTCGCGGCCGGGATGTAGCCGTTGACGACGTAGAGGTCCTCCCAGCCGTCGTTGTCGACGTCGGCCCAGGCCGTGCTCCACGACGTGATCTTGAGGTTGCCGGACGGCGTGTGGCCGTCGATCGGGCCGGCCTCTTCGGTGACGTCGGTGTAGACGCCGCCGTCGTTGCGCAGCAGCAGGTTCGGCCCGAGGTCGGACAGGTAGAAGTCCCAATCGCCGTCGCGGTCGTAGTCGCTCGGGTTGATGCCCATGTTGTACTGCGAGTGACCGAAGCCGGTCGACTCGCTGACGTCCGTGAACACCAGCGGGCCACCGGGCTGCGTGTCGTTGCGGAAGAGCTTGTTCGGGACGACGAAGATTCCGAAGTCGTTGCCGACCGCAAGGTCGGGGTCGCCGTCATCGTCGAAGTCGAGCGTGCAGGTTGAAAGCGTGCAGCCTGCCGTCGGCTCACCGAGCTTGGGGTTCGGAAAGCCGTCGACCGAGTGGACGAAGATGCTCGCGATGTCGACGCCGAGTTCGGCGGCGCGATCGACGAAGACGGGCGCGGCCGACGTACCCTCGTTGATGTAGAGTCGGTTCGTCTGGCCCGTGTGATACGGGAAAGTCGGCTGCTCGATGTAGTTTCCGACGTAGAGGTCGAGATCGTCGTCAGCATCGAAGTCGGCCCAGCTGGCTGTCGTGCCCCAGCCGGGATCGGCGAGACCGAAGGCAGCCGTGACGTCTTCGAACGTCTCGTCGCCGACGTTGCGCAGCAAGACGTTCGGCCCGCGGCACGTGAGGAACAGGTCGACGAAGCCGTCGTCGTCGTAGTCGGCCGCGGAAACACCCATGACGTGCTGCGCGATCGTCTCGATGCCCGACGTCGCGATGATGTCGGTGAACACGCCGCCGTCGTTGCGGAGCAGGCGATGCTTGCCGCCCGAGCTCGACAGAAACAGGTCGTCGTCACCGTCGGCGTCGAGGTCGAACCACGCCATGCCGCCGCCCATCATCATCGAGGCCGGCGGGTTCTGGTGTGTGAACGTGGCCCCGGCGGCATCGGTGGCATTGCTGAAGTGTTGCGTGTGGGCGGTTGCCGCCATGGCGCCGACGAAGACGACGGCGCATACGAATGCGACGGTAGACGGATCTTTGACCATGACGGTCTTCCTCCGAGACCTCGCGGCCACCGCGATCCTGCCCGGATCCCGATCAGTGCCCGACGAGCCTCTGGAGCATATCCTGAAATCCCGATGTGCGCCGCGTGCGCTCAGGGAGTGGGATAGAAGGTCGGCGTCCCGGGGCCGACCGGGAGATCGAACCCGAACACCCAGAGGTAGAAGAGGGCGACCCAGCCGATCAGCATCGCGATCGAGTACGGGATCATCGTCGAGATGAGCGTTCCGATACCGAGCTTGCGGTCATAGCGCATCGCGAAGGCGAAGATGAGGCCGAAGTAGCTCATCATCGGTGTGATCGTGTTCGTCGTGGAATCGCCGATGCGGTAGGCGGCCTGGATCACCTGGGGGCTGTAGCCGACGCTCATGAGCATCGGCACGAAAATCGGCGCCGTCACGGCCCACTGCGCCGACGCGCTGCCGAGCATGAGGTTGACGCCGCAGCACATGAGGATGAATGGCAGGAACACTTCGGGGCCCGTGAGGCCCCAGTCGGTGAGAAGGTCGGCACCGACGACGGAGGTGATCGTGCCGAGGTTCGACCACTTGAAGAAGGCCACGAACTGCGCGGCGAAGAAGACGAGTACGAGGTAGAGCCCCATCGAACTCATGGCCTTCGACATGCCGTCGATGACGTCGCGGTCGGTGCGCATCGAGCCGGTGATGCGCCCGTAGACGACGCCGGGGATGACGAACATGACGAAGATGAGTGCGACGACGCTCTGGAGCAACGGGCGCAGGTCTTTGACGAGCAGGTCGTTCTCGGCCGGGTCGCGGAACCAGCCGTTCTCGGGCACCGCCACCGCGGCGAGGCCGACGAGCATCACGCCGATCGTGATGAGCGCCCAGCGCAGTCCTTTGCGCTCGACGTCGGACAGCGCGCCCATGCCTTCGACGGCTTCACCGACATCGGGCTCGGCGTTCGTCGGGTCGTAGGGCCCGAGCTTCGGTTCGACGATGCGCGTCGTGACGAGCGTGCCGACGACCGTGATCAGGAGCGTGCTGACGCACATGAAGTAGTAGTTCGCCGTCGGGAGGATCTCGTTGACGGCGCCGACGGCGTAGGTCGGGTCGAGGATCGCTGCCGCCTCGGTCGTGATGCCGGCGAGCAGCGGGTCGACGGTGCCGATGAAGATGTTCGCCGAGTAGCCACCCGACACCCCGGCAAAGGCTGCCGCGAGACCGGCGAGCGGATGACGTCCGACGGAGTGGAAGACGACGGCGGCGAGCGGGATCAACACGACGTAGCCCATCTCGGAGGCCGTGTTCGAGATCACGGCCGCGAAGACGACGACAGCCGTGAGCAGCGAGCGCGGTGCGCCGAGCACGAGCGCGCGGATACCGGCGCCGAGCAGCCCCGAGCGTTCCGCGACGCCGACGCCGAGTAGCGCGACGAGCACCGTGCCGAGCGGAGCGAAGCCCGTGAAGTTTGTCACGAGGCCCGTCCCGATGCGTCGCAATCCCTCCGGGTTCAGCAGGTTGATGGCGCGGATGATGCCGTCGGGTGATCGCCCCTTGGCGCCCTCGAGGCGCGGGTCGGCCACCTCCCAGCCCAGCGTTCCGGCGATCCAGCTCGTGACGAGCACGCCCACGCACAGCAGCGCGAAGAGCGTCACGGGGTGGGGCAGGAGGTTGCCGAGCCACTCGACGAGGTCGAGGAAGCGGGCGAAGACGCCGCGGCGTCGGGGGGCGTTGCGCTCGTCGTCGGTCATGTCAGCGTGTTAGCGAAGTGCTCCGAGTGCGATGTGCATGATCGAGGGTGCCTGATCGAGCGCGAGAAAGCAGGCGAATCAGTGGATTCGTCGAGGCTCTCGTGGTCGATCAGGCGTCCTCGAACGCGTGCAGCGCGCCGGATGACTTCTTCAACGCGCTGATGGGATGACGGTAGCCGATCGCGTCTGCGCGCGCGACGATGGGCGCCCCTCGCAGGAGCCCGACATGCTGCGCCTCTCCGTTCTCGCTGCGATCGCTGTCACGACTTGCCTGTGTGTTTCGGCCGGCGCGCAGGACGGCGATGTCGACTTCGCGCGCGCGGGCCCCGTGCTCGGTGGCAACCCCGAGCCTGGCGCGCCGCACTTCACCGGCGACTTCGAGGACGGCTTCGGCAACAAGCTCACGGTCTGGGACGTGGCCAATCCCGTCAAGACGGGGCTCGAACCGTCGCGTCTCGACGATCGCGCACCGGGCTACGGCATCGTGCGCTTCAATCACTCGACCGAGCAGATCACGTTCGAGTGTTGGCCGCGTTGGGTCGACCCGACGAGGCCGGGCGCCGAGCAGTACGCCGGCTTGGCCGACGACGATCGCCCTCGCGCAGAATCGCTGACGGCGTACAGTGGCTCGCCCCGGTCGTCACGTCTCGAGGAGTGCGCGCATGCGCTGGACGGTTGTCTTCTTCTCCCTCGTGCTCACCTCCTTTGCGTCGGCGCAGCAGGAGCGCGCACCGAACGTCGTCTTCATCATGGCCGACGACCTCGGCTGGGCTGAACTCGGGTGCTACGGGCAAACAAAGATCCGCACACCGCACGTCGATCGTCTGGCCGCCGAGGGCATGCGCTTCACGCAGCACTACTCCGGCAGTCCCGTCTGCGCGCCGTCACGCTGTGTGTTGTTGACCGGCCGTCACACGGGCCACGCGATCGTGCGCGACAACTGGGAAGCTGGCGGCTGGGGGCCCGACGAGCCCGAAGGTCAGCTGCCCTTGCCGACGGGCACCTACACGCTGGGTCGCATGTTCCAGGACGTCGGTCACACGACGGCCGTCATCGGCAAGTGGGGGCTCGGCGGCCCGGGATCGACGGGCGAGCCGAACGCGCAGGGCTTCGACCACTGGTTCGGCTACCTCTGCCAGCGCGTCGCGCACAACCACTACCCCACGCACCTGTGGCGCGACGGAACGCGCGTCGAGCTCGAGGGCAACGCCTGGGGCAACCACGTCGGTGCCGTCTACTCGCATGACCTCATGGCCGACGACGCCCTCGAGTTCGTGCGCGCACGCGCCGATACCGACGAGCCGTTCTTCCTCTACCTGCCCTTCCACATCCCGCACCTCGCGTTGCAGGTTCCCGACGATTCGCTCGAGGAGTACAGCGGCCTCTGGGACGACCCGGCCTACGAAGGCGACAAGGGCTACCTGCCGCATGCCCAACCGCGCGCCGCCTACGCCGCGATGATCACGCGCATGGACCGCGACATCGGCCGACTGCTCGACCTGCTCGACGAACGCGAACTCACCGACGACACGCTCGTCATGTTCACGAGTGACAACGGTGCGACTTTCGACATCGGCGGCGCACACTCGGAGTTCTTCGAGAGCGGCGGGCCGTTGCGCGGGCGCAAGGGCAGCGTCTACGAGGGCGGGTTGCGGGTGCCGCTCGTCGCGCGCTGGCCCGGCGTGATCGAGGCGGGGAGGCAGAGTGATCTCGTCTCGGCGTCGTGGGACGTCCTTCCGACGCTGGCCGAACTCGCGCGTGTCGAGTTGCCTGTCGAAGTCGATGGGATCAGCTTCGCGCCAACGTTGCGCGGCGAAGTTTCCCAGCGCGAGCACGCGCACCTCTACTGGGAGTTTCCGGCATACGGCGGACAGCAGGCGGTGCGGCTCGGAAAGTGGAAGGGTGTGCGACGCGGGATGCGCAAGGGCAACGACGCCATCGCGCTTTACGATCTCGAGGCGGACGTGGGTGAGCAAGACGACGTGTCGGCTGAGCACCCCGACGTCGTGACGCGCATCGCGGCGATCATGGTCGGCGATCGGACACCGTCGAAGCGATTCCCGCTGCCGATCCTCGACGAGACGCGCTGACGGTTTTGGCGTGGCCGTTTGCACATCTTGCACCGCGCAGCCCTGCGACATGCGCCGCGCGCTGCCGCTGCAGGCGTGTTGCGTTTGGCACGCCGGGTGCTGCATGAATGGTGACCCTCGTGTCCCGTTCCTGGAGTCCGACGATGAGTGCCGATGAGAAGAGTGCCGGTGGCATGTATCGCCGCACGGCGCCGCGTGTTCCCGTCACCGGGCCCGGTCCCGAGTTGCAGGCGACTCCGTCCGAGCCACCGGCTGGTACGGCACGCGCCGATGCCGAGATCACGTCCGATGCGAAGACGCGCCTCGAACAACTCGATGATGTCGACGTCGCCGACCTCACCCTTCGTTGTACCGATGGAGTGATCTCGGTGCGTGGGCGAGTCGCCGACGAGGCGCGGGCCACCGCGATCGTCGCTGCCCTCGAAGTCGTGGCGGGCGTGCGGGGCGTCGAATCTCAGCTGCATGTCGAAGGTTGACGAGGCGTTCGGTCGCCGCAGACTGAACCCTCGCTACGCTTCTCCGTGAACAAGTCTGTCCAACACCTATTCTCGAAAGATGGAGACCATCATGTCTGACCATGACGCAACCTCAGGGACCTGCAGCCATCCGCCGTGCACGTGTACGGTTGAGGAGGGGCAGGATTACTGCTCGGAAGAATGTCACCGCGCGAGTCTGGCTGGCCACAACAACCGCGCATGCGTGTGCCCCTGCGACTCGTGCGGAGGCAAGTGACGCCCTTGTCGAGGGCGTGAACCCATGCGGCCGTGGCGGATGTGCCTAACGGCCGCGTGGCTCGCGCCTGAGTGACGCTGACGACTGCGAGAGGGCTTGCACGAGAGCAGGCATCAACGCGGCGGCGAGCACTTCCTGACCGCGAACGGCGAGGTGGTGGTCGCCGCGCCAGAAAAGCAGGTCGTCGTGCGCGACCATCGCCTCGAAGGGGTCGACGCCTGCGATGCCGCGCGCCGCGAGCTTGTCGAGCACAGCGCGCCCCATGCGCCGATGGATCGCGGAATCGGCGCGCGTGACGTCGAGCGCCTCGAGCACGGCGTCGAGCAAGGGCTTCTCGTCGTGTGGCTCGACGTCCATCTTCGTGGGCAACATCGTCACGAGACAACTCACGCCGTCCTCCGCGCAGCGCGTCGCGATCTGCTCGACACAGTGCACCGTTGCATCCACGGCCAGGGTCTCGGCCGTGGGGTCGTGCTTGAAGCGGAAGGCCTGGTTGATCCCCTGGCCGAGACAGCGTTTCCGCGACCAGTGTTCGCGCACGTCATCGAGACGCTTCTTGGCGTCGGCGGGTGGGCCGCTGGGCACGCGCCCCGCGACGAGGTTCGACACGTCGAGCGCGTTCGTGAAGTCGTTGCCGGTGTAGACCACGACGACGACAGCCTCGGGCTTCAGCGACAGGAACGACTCGACAGCCCCGACGTACTCGTAGGGGCCGATCCCGCCGATCGCCGCGTTGAGGACTTCGAACGGCTCGCCGAAGTGCTCCTCGAGTTGCTTCTCGAGCAGCGAATGCAGGCACTCTTCGATGTTGACCAGTCCGTAAGTGTGTGAGTCGCCGACGACGAGGACGCGCCGTCCCGTGGGCTCCACCGTTGGTGTGTCGCTGCGCAGCCCGAGGTTGTTCGTCTGCACGACGATCTCGCCACGCGGGTGTTCGTTCCACGGCTGCACGCGCGTCTGGTTCGGCTGAGCGCGCACGATGGCGACGGGGTCGAAGCGGAACATGTCACTGTCGACGACGTGTGGGTAGACGGCCTCGAGCTTTGCGAGCGGCACGCTGACGCCGTCGATCGTCACGCTCGCGAAAGGCGGGACGACGGGGACGGGCGCCGGCGGCTCGCGCGTCAGCCAGAGGGCCATGCCCGCGAGCAAGGCAAAGGTGAGAACGAAGAGCGCGCCGCGTGTCATCGTCTAGGGTGACCCGAGTGCGGCGGCGAGCGTCGGCAGGATCTCGCGTGCGACGACGTCGTGACCGCGCAGCGAGAGGTGCAGGTCGCGGCGCCAGAAGACGGGTTCGGGCTCGGCGTGCAGCGCGTCGTGCAGGTCGATCATGAGATGCCCGCGCGCGCGCATTGCGTCGACGACACGCAGGGCGAGGCGTCGGTTGACCCCGAAGTCAGCGGCCGAGAGATCGAGTTGGTCGCGCACCGTGGTGAGCAGGAATGCGTCGTCGTCACCGTCGACGTCGAGCTTCGTGGGCAGCATCGCGAAGATGACGGGGACGTTCGCGGTGGCGCAGAGCGCAGCCATCCGCTCGAGCGAGTTCATGGCCTCGTCGACGGCGATGTCGACGGCAGCATCTCCGAGCTGCTTGAAGACCAGCGCCTGCACGTACCCCTGCGACAGGCACGTCCGCCGTGGCCAATGCTCGCGCACCGTGGTGAGGCGCTCGGCCGCGTCACCGACGAGACCGTGCTTGGGCCGGCCGGCCTTGAGGTCGGCGACGATGAGGGCGTCGCGGAAGTCGTTGCCGCTGAAGGACACGACGACGACGGCTTCGGGGGCGAGCGACAGATATGCCTCGAGTGAACCGGCCTGTTCCACGGGCCCGGTGCTCCCGACGGCCGCGTTGATGACCTCGAACTCGTCGCCGGTGTGCACCTCGAGCAATGACTCGAGCCGCTCGTGGAGGCATTCGTCGTCGTTCACGAACCCGAACGTGTGCGAGTCGCCGACCACGAGCACGCGTCGCCCGTGCGGAGCGTCTGCAACGACGGGCTCATCGCTCCGCAAGCCGAGATTGTTCGTGCGGATCCGGATCTCGCCGCGCGGGTGTTCGGCCCACGGGTGGGTGACGTCGACGCCCGCTTGCAGGCGGATGATCGCGACGGGGTCGAAGCGCAGCACGTCGCTCTCGGCCACGTGACCGTAGACCGCAAGCAGCGCGGCTTCGTCGACCGGGACGCCGTCGATGTGCGTGGGCACCGCCGACGGAAGTGGCTCGGAGCAGCCGGACAGCATCCACGCCGCGACAAGGGCACATGCAGCCGCGGACATCGGCCGCCGTCGACTCACTTCGCGCGCGCCTCGATCTGCGCGACGAGCCGCGTGACGGCGTCACGGACGAACGTGGCGTCCTCGATGTGCGTGTCGTGTTCGATGACCTCGACCTGCTCGGGCAGTGCGCTGCGAAGTGCGGCGAGATACGCGACATCGCCGGCCGGGTCATGCAACGGTCCGCCGGCCACCGAGTAACGACTCGTTCCCCGCGTGGGCCAGAGGAAAGGTGTGCCCGCGGGCGCCTTCGCGAGGCGTGCTCCGATGCTCGCCGCCACTTCGCCCAGCTCGGCTTCCGAGGGGCGCGGCACGAAGATGATCGGATTGTGGAACGTGTGCTTGTGCGTCGACCAACGTTCGGGCACTTCGTTCGCCGACACGATGAACCCGATATGTTCCGAGCCGCCCGGAGCGATCACCTGCGGAATGCCGAGGGACGACGCCACCGTGAGTCGTTCGGGGCCACCGGCACGCAGGCCACCGAAAACGTCGTCGGTGATCTCGCCGAGCGCGTAGTCGAAGACGGCGCCGATGAGCCCGTCCTTCATCATCTGTTCCATCGCGCGTCCGCCCGAGCCGACAGCATGGAAGACGATGGCCTCGTAGCCGGCCTCCT
>JAJDEO010000005.1 GCA_029259745.1 Planctomycetota bacterium | reverse complement strand
AGAAATCCAGCAGTCAAGAGACGGACAGCGAATGGAAGTGCTCTCGCTCGTCAAACTCGCGAGTGAGCCCGTTTCTCACTATTGGCCGATGCAAACCTTCATTCACCATAATCCTCTCCACGGATTAGAACACCTACCCTTTGGTGACGCCATAAACGAAGCGACAAGGTTTCTTGGTGGCCAAGGGTATCTCCCCAATAACGAATACCGGCGTTACCACCAGCAAGGACGCATTACCCAAGACGTGATTGATGAGGTCTTGAAGGGAAAAGCTCAACAACAATCCATCGCCCTTGGCAACCGAAAGATTTCTCATCTCGAAGCCTTACGCGCAATTCTCATCCATGGAACCGGCGACACAGCACCGGATGTGGCTTCTGCCCTGTTGCAAGAACATCAGGGCGATAATGATGTGAAGGTGCTCATTGATAGGCTCCAAGCTTTGTCCGAGTCAAAACCACACGTGATTTCATTCAATGACCATGCCACGAAGGACCGAAAGGAACTTGCGTCAGCATACATCCTTTCCGCCTGGTGCGATCAAACCTTGAGCTCAACTGTTCAAGACCAAATAAACTACGAGATGATCAAATTGTGTGGCGGGTTTCTGGATGAAGGACATGCTCCCTGGCCCATGCCGTTTCGAGAAAAAACCTTTTATGGTGGCTGGAAAGCATTGGCCCAAATAGATCGGTCTGGCTCGGTATTAGGCATTTCACAATGGCAATCCAAAATTCACAATCTTCCAAACCGACCAGAAGATGCCATCCTCGAAAGCCTCGTGGCCATGGCCATTCCTCGTGAATTGTGGATTGATTATTTCACCTTGCATTTTGCTCAGCTGTCAGGATGGGCAGGATTCATCAAGTGGCGATCGGAACAATCAGACTATCAATGGCAGAATGCCTGTCGCATCGACTTGGTCAAATACCTCGCGGTTCGATTGTTTTATGAAAAGGAACTGGTCGCCTTGGCGTGCCAAGACACACTTGGCATTCCAGGGACCTTCCCTTCGATTCAATCCTATCTCGAAAGCCACCCCGCTGGATATGGCCTGTACAAGGAATGGAAGCTCACCGGCTTACCAGAAAAAATTGTCGAAGATCTTGGGCTTTCATTGTTTGTACAACAACCCTTGCCTATTGATGTACTAGATCAGAGTGCCAGCCTCATCCGAGAAAAATGGCAGTCGAGTCGCCGAGACCAAGACATTCACCGACAGGCGTTAGTTGCGTTGCACCTCGCCAAATCCCTTGACGTCTCAGTCAAAGAGTTAGTCACCAGTCCTCAAGAAACATTGGTTAGATTATTGGAATGGACATCACAATTTCCAGAGTCACAACATGGTCCGATTTGGCTGAAAGCCTTTGAACTCTCCTTCATTAAAGATTTTCTCCCAGGGTTTTCTTCGAATCTTGAGAAACTCAGAAAAATAGATGAGTCAGAGGAACAACCCGGCGAATCACGTCCGTCGGCTCAGGGAATTTTCTGCATTGATGTCCGATCAGAGGGTTTTCGTCGACATTTCGAAGAAATCGGAGGCAATGAAACCTTTGGATTTGCGGGATTTTTTGGCGTTCCCCTTTCCTACCAGGGATTTGGCAGCGAGCTAGAAACCGATCAATGTCCGGTGCTGCTCAAACCCAAACATGTCATCAAAGAAATTCCTCGAGCATATCAAGCCAAAGCGGCCCAACAATTTCTGGAACGACAACAGCTAGCCAGAACAGGACATACGCTCCTTCATGATTTAAAAGAAAACGTGATTACACCGTATGTCATGGTCGAAGCCATTGGCTGGTTTTTCGGGTTCAAGCTGTTTGGCCAAACCTTGAACCCCTTGTGGTTTAAACGGATCACGTCCTGGTTTAAAGAACGATTTGACATGCCCCTTGGCACGACGTTGACCGTTGACAAGCTGACCAACCAGGAGGCAGAGGAGATGGTCGCCTCAGAGCACCGTGCCACGATCTATCGCATGCTCATCGAACAGGGCGGTCGACAAGGGATAACCGTTTCACAGGACCAAGTCGAACGACTCCGCAAACTAGCGCTGAGCCAAATAACTTTTGATCCGATCGAAGACCAGGAATTACTCAGCAGACTCCACTGGACGGAATCTGACCACACGAAATTTATTGAAAACTTACGAAACCAATATGGTATCCACAACCGCGCCGTCACCAATCGGATGCATCGCATCACGCAAACAGGATTCACCTCCACCGAACAAGCCCTGTTCGTAGAAACCGCGCTTCGGGCTTTAGGGTTCACTAAAACGTTTTCCAGACTCATCTTAACGTGCGCCCATGGCAGCATTTCTGATAACAATCCCTTTGAGTCGGCTTTAGACTGTGGGGCTTGTGGGGGAAACCATGGTGTCTCGAATGCCCGAACCTTTGCTGCCATGGCTAACAAAGCACAAGTGCGGCACATTCTGGCACAAAAAGGCATTCAGATTCCTCTTGATACGCATTTCCTGCCAGGTCAACATGACACGACCACTGACGAGGTCGAATTGTTTGACCTGGAAGACGTACCAGCAACTCATCGTAAAGATTTAGTGAGACTCCAACACGACTTAGATGAAGCCACTCGCCGCAATAGTAGGGAGCGGCTCACTCGCTTACCTGACGACAAAGGCTGCGAATCGTTGAATGAGGCATCTGAGCGGACCAAACAACGGAGCATCGATTGGTCTCAAGTTCGCCCCGAATGGGGCCTTTCTCGACACACCGCATTTATTGTGGGAAGACGTCTCCTCACACAAGGCATTAATCTTGAGGGGCGAACGTTTTTACACTCGTACGATCATTCGCAAGATGAGACAGGAAAATATTTGGAAATCATCATGACTGCGCCCATGATCGTGGCAAATTGGATCAACATGGAGCATTATTTTTCCACGGTGGACCCAGTGGTGTATGGTGCCGGAAGCAAGGTCTACCACAATGTGGTCAGCCGTATCGGGGTGATGTATGGGTCCCAAAGTGATATCTGTGTTGGCTTACCAGTGCAGACCGTTTTCGATGGGGAAAAGCCTTATCACGAACCTATGCGATTGTTTGTGATTATCGAAGCACCGCGTGAACGAATCAGCATGATCATCTCACGGCATGACATTCTTCAACGTCTCATTGGCAATCAATGGATCAATCTGGTGGCCCTAGATCCGGCCACCAGAGAATTCTTTTTCCATGATTCACAAAACGATTGGCAACTCATTCAGTAATCCATCAGGTTGAGGAGGGCCTGGACATCATGAGCACCATTAAGCTTCATCCGATGAAAGAAATCAAAGTCATCATTGACGGCGAGCACCTGAGCTTTATCACGGAAGTACTCGATCGAATCAAAGCCAGTGGTTATACGATTTTCAGCAATCTATCTGGGAAAGGACATAGTGGGTTCCATGAAGGACACTTGATGTTTAATGACAC
>JAJDEO010000040.1 GCA_029259745.1 Planctomycetota bacterium | reverse complement strand
CGTCCCCGGTCGGCTGATCGATCTCGCTGATCACCCGCCGCGTGGCTTCCTCCATCGCCTCCTCGTAACCGGGCTCCGGCGTGGTGATGTCCGGCTGATCGCCGTCGAGGAGGTCCTGGAAGATGACGCCCATCGACGTGCCGGCGTCGAGGCGTGCCGAGTGCTGGAGCCACTGGATCAGGCACGTGGTGACGATGCCGACGGCGAAGGCGCCGAGCAGCAGCGTCGACATGTCCGTCGAGCGTGCCAACAGTGCCGCGATGACGACGCCCGGCAAGGCCGCGTGGGCGATCGCCTCGCTCATCATGCCCATGCGGCGCACGACGAGCAGCGTGCCCGGGATCGCACAGGCGATCGCGCAAACGCAGCCGAGCAGCACGACGGGGGCGTCGAGTTCCCAGCTCCAGTTCATCGACGCGCCTCGCGCAGATGCCGTTGGCGCAGCCACGTCGTGACGGTGCCGCGAGCCGTGCCGAACAGCAGCGAGACGGCGAAGACGAACGAAGACGAGAGGACGATCAGCGGGCCGGTCGGCAGTCGCGGGGCGAGGGTCGAGAGAGCCGCGCCGCTGACGGCCGCGAGGGCGCCGAAGACCGTCGCGAGCGCGGCGGTCGAGACGGGGCGGGTCGTCCAGAAGCGGGCGGCGGCCGGCGGAATGATCAGCAGGGCCATGATGAGGATGAGTCCGACGGCGCGCAGGCCGGCGACGATGACGAGGATCGTCGAGAGTAGGAGCAGGAAGTCGAGTCGCGCCGTGGGGAGCCCCGACGATCGCGCGAGCGTGACGTCGAAGCAGAGCACCATGAACTCCTTCCAGAACGCCACGAGCAGCGCGGCGCTGAGCCCGCCGAGGACGGCGATCATGACGATGTCATCCTGCACGAGCTGCGCGGCCTTGCCTGTCACGAAGACATTCACGCCCGACAGGCGTCCGGCCGGCAGCTGCTGCGCCATCGCCATGAGCGCGACGCCGCCGCCGTAGAAACACGTGAGGATGAGCGCGAGGCGTCCGTCGTCGTCGAGTCGCCGGATGCGACCGAGCGCCAGCATCGTTCCGGCCGCCGCCAAGGACGCAAGCAGCGCGCCGAAGAGCAGCGTCGGCAGGTCGCGTCCCTCACCGCCATTCCGGACCTGCCACATGAACGCGAGCGCGATGCCGGGAAGCGTGGCGTGTCCAAGCGGATCGGACAGCAGCGAACGCCCGCGCAGTTGCATCGCCGTGCCTGCGAACCCGGCGGCTGCGCCGAGAATCGTGACGCCGACCATCACGACGACGGTGTTGTGCGCGAACCCGAACTCGGCGAGCGTCGCGAGGAGTGCGGTCACGGAAGCACGAGCAGCGAGCCACCGTAGGTCTCGCGCAGGGCGTCGGTTGTGAACGTCGAGGCGACGGGCCCGTGGTCGACGATGCGTCGGTTCAAGAGCACGACGTCATCGAAGAGCTGCTCGACGGTGCTGAGGTTGTGATGGACGACGATCGACGTGACGCCTTCGTCGCGCAGGTCGGACATGACACGGCTCAGGCGTGCCTCGGTGTCGGCGTCGACGCCTGTGAAGGGCTCATCCATGAGAAGCAGATGCGCGTCCTGGACGAGCGCGCGCGCGACGAAGACCCGTTGGCGTTGTCCGCCCGAGAGGGCACCGATCTGACGCTGCGCGAGGTCGGCCATGCCGACGCGCTCGAGGGCCTCCAGCGCGCGGGCACGGTGCGCGGAACTGAACCGCCGGAACCAGCCGACCTTGCGCACGAGACCCATCGTGACGACGTCGAGCACGACGACGGGGAAGTCGTGGTCGACGTCCCTGACCTGCGGAACGAAGGCGACATCGGCGAGCGCCTCGCGGATCGGGCGGCCGAGTACCGAGATGCCGCCCGCAGCAATCGGGATGAGCCCCAAGCAGGCGTGGAGCAGCGTCGTCTTCCCGGCGCCGTTGGGACCGACGACGGCCACGAGTCGGCCCCGATCAGCCGTGAACGTGACGTCATCGAGCACGGCGTCGCGCTGGTACGCCACCGTGAGCCCGGTCACCTGGAGCGCGGAGGTCACTCGGCGCTCAGCTTCCCGTTGCGCCCCGCAGCCGGAGCTGTTCCGCCGAGACCGCGCGTGATGAGGGTGGCGTTGTGGTCGATCATGCCGACGTACGTTCCCTCGTAGGTGCCGGGTGCGCCGAAGGCGTCGGAAAAGACCTCGCCGCCGATGACGACTCGCCAGCCGCGGGCATCACAGCCCTCGACGAGCGCGCGGATCGAGTGGTCGGTCGTGATGTTCTCGGTGAAGATCGCGCCGATCTTGCGCGTGACGATGAGCTCGACGAGTCGTTCGATGTCGGCGAGTCCGGCCTCGGATTCCGTCGTGACGCCCTGCACGCCGAGGACGTCGATGTCGAAGGCGCGACCGAGGTAGTTGAAGGCGTCGTGTGAGGTGATGAGCACGCGCTGGTCGGGCGGGATGGACGCGTAGCAGGTGCGCGCGTAGTCCGTGATGTCGTCGATCTCGCTGCGCAGCGTGTCGGCGTTGCGTGCGAACGCCGCGGTGTGCGCGGGCGCGGCCTCACCGAGCGTGGCGACGATGACGTCGATGGCCGATAGCCATGCGGCCGGGTCGTTCCACACGTGCGGGTCCTCGTGGCCCTCGAACTCCTCGGGCGTGAGCAGGAAGTCCTCGTCGAGCTCCGACGTCACCGGCACGACGAGCTTTCCGTCGGTTGCCAGCCGCACGAGCACGTCGGCCATGCGAGCCTCGAGTCCGAGACCGTTGTAGAGGACGACGTCGGCGGCGCGCAGCAGCTCGACATCACGGCGCGTGGCCTTGTACGTGTGCGGGTCGACGCCTGGGCCGCAGAGGCCGGTGACGTCGGCCTCGTCGCCGACGATGCGCGTCGTCACGTCCGTGATCATGCCCGTGGTGCAGACGATCGAGAGGCGCGAGTGGCCGGGCGACGTGTTGGGCGGGGTCTCGCGCGCCTCGCAAGCGAGCAGGACGAGCGGCAGGAGCAAGAGCAGGGCACGGAGCGGCGACACGGGAAGAGGTCCTGGAGGAGAGGATCAGAACCCGTCTAGCCTAGGACTCCTGGGGCGCTCGCGAAACTGAGAACTCGTCTCAACTCGGGGTGTGGCGGGAAGTCAGCGCGGGGCGCCGTGCCAGAGCCGGTCGGCGCCGGCGTGGTTGCAGATGAAGACGTCGAGCACGCCGTCGGCGTTGACGTCGAGGACTTCGACGTCGATGCCTTTGAGCGCGCTCGGAACAGCGTCGAACCAGGCCGCCGTGACGTCGACGAAGCGCTCGCCGTCGTGGCGCAGGACTTGGCAGCCGGGGCCGGAGACCTGGGCGAGGACGATCTCGAGCTGGCCGTCGCCGTCGAGGTCGACGAGGTCGGCGTCGACGGTCGAGTGGGCCGCGTTCGGCAGCATGGCGGGTGGGGCCTCCGTGAACGTGCCGCGGCCGTCATTGAGAAGCAGGCGGTTGCGGCCGTCGAAGCCTTGGCGCCAGGCGACATTTGCGACGAAGGCGTCGAGGTCGCCATCGCCGTCGATGTCCCCGAGGTCGATCTCGCGTGACTCCTCGAGCTGCCCGTTGCACGGGAAGCGGCCGGCTGCCGCTGCCGTGAAGGGACCGCCGCGGCGCCCCACAAGGAGCACGTTGTCGCTCTCGTTCGCGACGACGAGGTCGATCACGCCGTCCCCGTCGACGTCGCCGGCCTCGATGTCCTGCGTCGTAGCAGGGTCGCCCGGGAGCCATGCGGCGGACGCATCTTCGAAGTGGCCCGAGCCGTCGTTCAACCACAGGGCGTTGGGGCCCGCGTTGCCGAGCAGCAGGTCCGCGTCGCCGTCGCCGTCGACGTCGAGCGCGAGCACGGCGTTCGTGGTTCCGGCCGCGCTGGGCAAGCGGTCACTGGCATCGTGAAAGCGCCCCTCGCCGTCGTTGATGTAGAGCTCGTTCGTCATGTCGTCCTCGGCCACGAAGACGAGGTCGAGGTCGCCGTCGCCGTCGACATCGATGATCGCGATGTCTTCGGAGTCGTGAGTGTGTCCCTGCGGAAGGGCGTGACGGTCGTGATCGAACCCGCCTATCCCGTCGTTGAAGAGCACGAAGTTCTGACCGAACTCGTTGGCCACGACGAGATCGGGGTTGCCGTCGCCATCGAGGTCACCAAACTCGGCGTCCATGCTCCGACCGCCGACGGTGGCAAGCGGGAGCGCGATGTGGGTGACGTCGACGAGGTGCGTGTCGGCCGGTGGGATCGCGAGGGCGAGGGCGATGAGGGTGCTGAGCATCGGAAGGCTCCGTGAGGCACCACAGACTGCCGGCGGCGCTGCTCTGACTCCAGGTCCTCACGGACGCGACACCGCTGCTGTCGCGCGGCGTGCGCTGACGGAACGACGCGTTGTCGCGTGTACGCACGAGTGTTCCCGTGTCGAGACGCGAGGATGCGATAGAATGGATCTTCGGTGACCGGGCAGGGCCGCCTCAGCGGGCAACGAGATGTACGCACCCATGAACAACTCAGGCGCTGATGCGCAGGACGTTTCGACGATTCTCGAACGCGTGCTCGTGAAGGCGCTCCCGGATCTGCACGGCTACGTGCATCGCCGGATGGCCGGTCTGCTGGCCACGCGCGAGTCGGCATCTGATCTCGTGCAGTCGGTTTGTGGCGAGGTCGTCAAGCATCTCGAGCGTTTCGAGCACGGTGGCGACGACGAGTTCCGTCACTGGATGTTCCGCATGGCCGACCGCAAGATCATCGATCGCCATCGCTACTGGCACGCCAAGCGTCGTGACGCGGCGCGCGACGACCAGGCGTCGGTAGGGCGGTTGGGCGGCGTCGACACGCCGAGCGCCGATGCGATCGGACGCGAAACCATCGATCGCCTGCAGCATGTTCTCGAGGCGTTGCCGACGGCTGCGCGGGACGTCATCGTGCTACATCGCGTGCTCGGTCTTTCGCACGAGGAGATCGGCGCCGTCCTCGACCTCACCCCCGCGGCCGTGCGCCAACGCCTGCATCGCGCGCTCGCCGACCTCGCCGTGCGCCTTCCGATCGACGAGTCCTGACCTCTCCCCGATGGACAGCAAGATGACGCGTGCCGTACTCCGCCTCGCTATTCTCCTGCTCGCCGTCGTCAGCCTCACCGACGACCCCGCCGCGCAGTTCGATCCGCCGTTCTTCGTCAACACGGACTTACCCGGGCGGCCCGCGCTTGCGGTCGGCGAGGCGCCGGCGTTGCTCGGCGACGACCTCGATCTCGAGCCCGCGCTCGTCGTGCCACAGCTCGGCGGGTCGATGTTCACGTCGTTCACTGTGATCATCGGATCGTCGGGGGCGCCGATCCTCGTGCTGCTCGAGCCGCCGATCGACTTCGGCGGCGGGGCCCAGGCGGCAACGGGCGATCTCGGCGGTGGCGGTGTCCACGACGACGTCATCGTCGCGGGCAACGAGTCGAGCGCGCTCGCGCTGACGTTCGATGCGCCGGGCCCGACGTTTGCACCCAATCCGGCGATCCCGTTCGATCCCGGCGGCGTCATCACGACTCCGCATCTCATCGACGTCGGTGACGTCACGAACGACGGCGCCGCCGATGCCGTCGTGATCCAGGGCGGCGCCGTGAGTGACGAGCTGTTCGTGTTCGCCGGCGATGGTGCGGGCGGCTTCCTCCCCGCGCCCGTGCAGGTCATCCCGCTCCTTCCGCTCGGCAACAAGCTCCCATCCACCGACTCGATCCTCGCGGACGTCGATGCCGACGGCTTCCTCGATTGCGTCGTCACGTTCGGGGAGTCCAGCGAGACGGGTGGCATCGATGGGTTTGTCGCGTTCTATCGCAACGACGGCCAGCCGGGCGGACAGTTCATCACGCCGGAGATCGTCGTCGATTCATCGGGCGATCCCGTCGTCACGGTGCTCGCGGGGAACTTCGAGGCCGCCACGCCCGAGCTCGAGCTGCTCATCACCTCGCACCTCACGCCCGTGCAGCCGGGCTTCCACCGCGCCGAGACGTTGATGTTCCGGTACGTCCCGGGCGCGGGAGTCTTCCAGCGTGTCGTCCAGTGGCCTGGCTTCGCGGAGTCGTCCCAGATCGGCATCGTCGCGAAGTTCGGTGCCGTCGGCGACATCGACTCTGACGGTGACGACGATGCTCTGTTCACGAGCAACGACCACATCATGATCCCGGACAACAGCGAGATCGTCCCGCCGATCTTCTACTGGTCGCTGCTCAACAACGGCGACAGCACCTTCACGGTGATCAAGGACACGACGCGCTTTGCCGGTCGCGCCGTGGATCCCATCCTCGACGACTTCGGCGCGTTCATCTCGTCGTTCACCGCCGAAGAAGCGGAGGCCGAGCCGGTGCCGGCGTCCGACAAGCCGCCCGAACTCGTGCTGATCTTCGGCTGCGACACATCGGCCGGCACGACGCTCGCCTCCGTCGAGTCGACCCATGCCGCGGCGTTGACGGGAAGCGGCGACGGGACGTTCCTCGACGAGATGCTGCCGCCGCGCTACCTCGTCGGCGAGGCGCCGGCGGACGGTTTCATCGTCGAACTCGACACGCTCTTCTCACCCGGCGGTCGCTCAGGCGGGCCCGACATCGTGGTCCCGAACACCGACGGGCGCTCGTACTCCGTGTTGAAAGGTGACGGAGCCGGAGGCGTGCTCAGCAACACCGAGGTTGCGGTCGCGCTCCCGGGCGGAACGACAGGCGGCCCGACCGACGCCCAGACGGCTCAGCTCGACGCCTCCTTCGCGCCCGACATGGTGATCTACTCACCGATCGAGTTCGGCGGCGCCTCGGAGCCGTTCCTGCACGTCTATCACGGCGACGGCACGGGCGGCTTCACGCTCGCGCAGACGTTCGTCGTCAACGCGGCCGGCGAGATGGCGCTCGGCGACGTGAGTGGCGACGGCATCGTGGACGTGGTGGTGACGCTGCGCACGAACGGCCTCGACGACGTGTCCGTCTTCGTCGGCGAGGAGACGTCCTTCGGCTCAGGTGTCCCGACGGGAACGTTCGACACCTTTGCTGCCGCGACGGCCACGGCGCCGGCCGGCTTCGCACTCACAGGTGGGCTGGCGCTCGACGATGTTGACGGCGACGGCGCGCTCGACATCGTGACGTCGTGCAGCGACGACGGGACGACGTTGTCGGTGCTCGTCTTCGACAACGAGTGGTCGACCCTCTCCACCGTCACGCCGCAGACGCCCATCGCGACGGGGACATCCCTGTCGACGGTCGACGTCGAGTCGATCGTGATGGCCGACTTCGACGGCGACACGAACGTCGACGTTATGCTCGGTGTGCGCACCGGTGAACTCGTCGCTCTGAGCGGCGATGGGACGGGAGGCTTCACGGCCGTTCCCCAGGCCCCGGCCGTGGCGGCGACGGGCGGCGGTTCGCTCGCCGTCGGTGAGGTCTTTGCCGACGGTGACTACGACCTCGTCTCGGCCAAGGGCGAGCCCGCCGATCAGCAGGTCGTGCAGGTTCATCGCGGTTTCGGCAACGCGGCGTTCAGCGAAGTCGAGCTGTGCGGCTGGAACGCGAGCGACAACGACGGCGGCGCGCGTCCGCTGCTCGGTGACCTCGATGGCGACAGCGTCGTCGACCTCGTGCTCGTTCACGGCCCCGACGACTCCGTCACGATCCTGCTCAACGACCGCAACGACACGCAGCCGATCCCCGTCGGGTATCCGGGCACGGGAGGCATCACGCCGTCGCTGAAGGTCAGCGGCTACACGGCCGTGGGCCAGAAGATCACGCTGACGGCCGAGGGCATGGTTGGCAAGTCGATCGGCCTCTTCGCGCTCGGCTTTGGTCCCGAGGCGCCGCCGCTCGCCATGTCGCAGTTTTTCTCAGCGCTCTTCGTCACGTTCGACACGGGCGGCTCGGCGTCCATTCCCGGCAGCGGCGGCGGGAGCACGACGCTCGCGATCCCCAAGACGGCGGCACTCGTCGGTTTCGAGTTGCGCCTCCAGGCGGCGGCGGTCGATGCCGCCGGATTGGCGGGGCTCGGGCTTTCACTCTCGAACGGCGTCGCCGTGAAGCTGCTCTCTGAGTAGGACGCTCGGACACGGTCGGTTGAGTGTCGTACGAGCGCGAACAGTGTCGCGAGGGTGGTCGAAGCGTCGCGCGACGTCATCGAGGAGAGAGGCTCGGGTTGCGCGGGGTGAGGCGTTGCACCCGAGCAGTCGCTCTCGTGGTTGAACGCCTGCTCATCCATCGCGTGTGATCGCCGTGCGGAGTTCTTGGAGACGCAGCGTGCGCTTCGTGCGGCTCGGGTGCGAGGCGGGGAGGACGTCGAGGGCGCGCTGCGCGGCGGCGAGTGCGCGGGCGCTGTCCTCGTCGGCGAGCCAGGCGTCGACCGACGTGTCGAGGCACATCGAGAGGGCCGTGCGCAGGGCGATGTCGTTCTCCGCGGGGAGCGCGCGCGTGAGCTGGCGCTCGAGGGCGGCGATGCGCGGTTCGAGCAGAGCGCGGGCGGCGGCGTGGTCGCCGAGGCGCAGGCGGGCGTAGGCGAGGTTGTTCACCGTCGAGACGTGGATCGGGTTGAGGGCACGGGCGTCTTCGAGGTGTGCGGCGATGGTCGTCCAGTCGGCGGCGGCGAGACGGTCGACATCGCCGAGTGATTCGTCGAGTGCGCGCCGCAGTTCGATCTGCGCGAGGTCGAAGGGACCCTCGTGCAGCGGCAGTCCGACGGCGATGCCGGCCCGCGCGTGGCGCTCGGCGAGGTCGTGCTCGCCGCGCTGCAGCGCCACCGACGAGAGGCCGATCGCAGCCGCCGTGCGTGCGTAGTCGGAGGACGCTTGGACGGCGAGACGCTCGAAGAGGGCGTAGGCGTCGTCGACGCGCCGCTCCGTGAGTGCGCGGTGGGCGAGCCAGTCGAGCAGCTCGTCATCGAGTGACTCACGAGCGGCGACCTCGCGCACCCACGCCGCCGCCGCGGCCGGTCCGTCGCGCCCAGCCAGTAGCTCGTGACGCAACGAGGCGTGCAGCAAGCGGGTGGACGACGCGAGGCGCTCGAGAGCCAGCTCGGCGCGTCCCCAGTCGTTCTCACCGATCGCGATACGCGCATCGAGCGCGATGACCTCCTCGTCGTCGGGGTACCACGGCAGCAGAGCCTCGACAGCCGTGCGCGCCTCGTCCCAGCGTTCGAGCTCGGCCTGCACGACGGCGACGCGCCGATGGAGCAGGTCGCGTTCGCCGCGCAGCGCTGGCGTGCGGCCGACGATCGCGTAGGCTTCCAATGCATCTTCGTAGCGTCGAGCATCGGCGAAGATCGCTCCCAGTCGCAGCCAGTCGACGTCTGCTTGCTGAGTCTCGAGCGCAACCCGCCAGCGCGCCTCGGCACGGTCCGCCTCGTCGAGCTGTCCCAGCTGTTCGAGTGCGACGCAGGCGATCGCGTCCCGCTCGACCGAATCGTCGAGTTCGTTCGCCCAGCGCAGCGCGCGGTCCGGCCGTTGGTTGAGGAGCTGGATGCGCGCTGCGAGCGCGCGGTCGTCGTCATCGAGGTCACCTCGCCACGTGGTGAGGAAGGCGTCGAGTGGGCGCAGGGCGGCGCGCGGTTGGGCGGCCACGGCGTGTTGCAGGTGTTGACGGTCGAGGCGGCGTCGGTCGTGATCGTGGTCGCTCTGGATCGTCGTGCCCACGAGCGCGAGGGCGAGCACGATGCCCGCCGCGCCGAACCCCTTCGTTCGGGGAGTCGCCGGTCGCGGAGCCAAGAACCAGGCCGCCGTCAGGGTCGCGAGCGTGGCGACGAGCGCGCGCAGGCCGTGGCCGACGAGCGGTTCCGTGGCGGCGAAGGGCTGCAGGAGCAAGACGTCGAGACCGAGGGCCAGGCTCACCGTGAGCGCCGAGTCGAGCCAGCGCGCCGCGAGCGACTGGCGCAGCAGGCGGCGCATGATGCGGCGCGTCGACGACAGCGGTCGGGCTCGCGGAGTGTGGCCGTCGAGCACGCGGCGCAGGTCGTCGGAGAGATCGGCGGCACGGGCGTAGCGGTCACTCGGGGAGCGCTCGAGGGCGCGCAGCGCGATAGCGGCGAGGTCGCGCGAGAGGTTCGGCACCCAGCGTCGCGGGTCGGGCGCATCGCCGGCGAGGATGCGTGCGAACAACGCCTCGGTCGTCTCGCCCGCGAACGGTGGCGTGAGCGTGAGCAGCTGGTAGAGGACGACGCCGGCGCCGTAGACGTCGGTCGCCGGGCCGATCGTCCCGCGCACGCCTTCGATCTGTTCGGGGCTCATCGCGTAGGGCGTGCCGATCTGCTGCCCCGTGCGCGAGAGGCCTTCGTTTTCATCGAGCCGGGCGAGGCCGAAGTCGGTCAGGCGCACGTCGCCCTCGGGCGTGATGAGGACGTTGGACGGTTTGACGTCGCGGTGGATGACGCCACGCGCGTGGGCGTGCTCGAGGGCCTCAGCGAGATCGCAGACCACGCGCGCGACGGCGAGCTGCCACGACGACTCGGCCAGCCACGTCGGTCGCGCGTGTGCATCGTCGACGGTCGCCTCTTGCGCCTCGTCCCCGGCGACGTAGCGTTCGATCGTCGCCGAGAGATCGTGCGAGGAGAGGCTCGAGGGTTCGCGGTCACGCAGGCCGGCCAGGACGTCACCCAGTGAGCAGCCCGGCACGTAGTCCATCGCGTACCAGGGGAGCCCGTCGTCGTGGCCGACCGTGAGGATCGAGACGATGCCGGGGTGCTGGAGTCGGGCGACTGTCTCGACTTCCCGTTCGAAACGTTCGCGCGCGCCGGCGACGAGCAGTTGCCCGGGGCGCACGATCTTCACGGCCACGATGCGGCCGAGCGGGCGCTGTTCGGCGCGCCAGACGACACCCATGCCGCCACCGGCCACGACGTCGAGCAGGACGAACTCGCCGTCGCCGAGCGTGCGCGGCGTCTTGTCGGCGGCCGCGATCATGCCCGTGTCGCGCAGCGCGCCGATCCGTCGCCGCAGGGCGTCGGCGCGCGACGGGTGTTCGGCACACATGGCGTCGAGCCCGGCCTCACCCTCGTGCTCGAGGCGCGAGAGGCACTGCGCGATCAAGTCGGGGAGAGACGGCGTGGGATCAGACACGACGATCAGCCTACCAGTGATCGCCTGACGCGGGCGGCGGTGCCTCGTGGCGCACGGCTACAACGAGAAGTAGACCCCGAGCCCAGGGGCGATCGCGCGCAGCGTGTCGGACTGGAGCGTCTCGTCGGCCCAGCGCCGCTTGTAGTGATCGGCCGTGGTGCCGAGGTCGTAGCGACGAATGCCTTCGGCGGCAAGCTCGTGCATCTGATGGACCTGCATGAGGTTTCCGAGCGAGAGCTGCGGCCAGTGCATGTCGAAGCTGAACTGCAGGCCGCGGTAGGTGTCGCCGAGGACGCCGCCGAGACAGTAGCCGACGTCACGTCCGTCGATCTTCGCGAAGATCAGCTTGAGCCGACCGGCGGCGCATAGCCGCACGACCATGTCCCCGTAGAAAGACTCACCCGGCTCGACGTCGATGCCGCCGCACTCGAGCGACTTCCAGCTCTCGTCCTCGACGAGTTCGATGCGTGCGCAGATCTGCTCGGGATCGCCGTCGTGTGCGGCCTCGAACGTCACGCCGTGCTTCTCGCCGAGGCGCAGTGCTCGTCGGATGTTGCGTCGGAAGCGTGGGGAGCGTCGTGCGAGGTAGGCCTCGACGCCGTCGGACAGATCGGCGATGTAGCGTGTCATCGTCGAGCCGTGGCGCGTGCTGCACGTCTGTGCGAGGCGGCGCGTGAACGCCGGCACCCAGGCCTGGTTTTGCGGAAGTCCGCACAGGGTCAGCACGTCCCATTGGCTCGTGAGGTCGAGCAGCAGGTCGGCGAAGCGCGGCGCGGCCTCGCCCGGGTTGGCGCCGATGATGGGGCAGGCGAGTCCCCAGGTGATCTCGAAGGGTTCGAGGGTGCGGATACCTCCGAAGGCGTAGCGCCGGAGCATGAGGTAGTGCGGGCGGCCGTCGGCGTCGCGCCAACGGAACGCCGCGTCGCCGCGCCGCGGGTGGAGATGATCGTTGGCCGGCAGGATCCAGGCGCTCGACGAGCAGAAGTGGTCGATGCCCGGCGAGGCGAGAACCGCCTCGTCGTAATGGGCGTCGAGTTGCGTCGTGATCGGCTCCACAGGTGGCGCTCGCTCGCAGGTGACGTGTTCGAGCGTAACAGCATGCGCCGAAGTCGGCAGCGCTGCTACGAGGCCGAGGTGGTGCCGCCGTCGCGCAGCTGAAGACGAGGCTCGCCGGGCGCGCGGGCCACGACGCATCCGATCACGGTGGCGTCCACGAGACCGCCGGCGCGCAGCTCCGCGATGCACGCCGAAGCCTCGGACTCCGGCACCGACGCGAGCAGCCCACCGGCTGTCTGAGGGTCGAAAAGCAGCGGGATACGTGGGTCGTTCTCTGGAATCTCGATTCCGAGGGCCGGGCGGGCGGAGAGATTGTCGGGGTAGAGCGAGCTGTGCAAGCCCGCGGAAATCGTCGAGAGCGCGCCGTCGAGGACGGGCAGGGTGTCGAGGTCGATCTGCGCGGCCACGTCTCCGCTGGCGCGCAGCATCTCGAGCAGATGTCCGGCGAGTCCGAAGCCCGTCACGTCGGTGCAGGCCGTGACGCCATGCTCGGCGAGGACGCCTGGCGCAGCGCGCTGCGAGCGGAGCATCGACGTGATTGCCGCGTCGATCCAGCGTCCTTTTGCACGCGCGCGCATGTCGGCCGCGAAGAGGGTGCCGACGCCGAGTGGCTTCGTGAGGATCAGCGTCTGGCCCGGCTGCATGCCGCTCTTGCGCAACAGCTCGTCGCGCCGAGCGTGGCCCGTCAGCGAGAGACCGATCATGAGCTCGGCGCCTTCGCTCGTGTGTCCGCCGACGAGCGTCGCGCGCGCCTCACCGAGCACTTCCGTGATTCCGGACATGATCTGCTCGAGCAGGGCCTCGGTCTTGGACTCGATGCCGAAGGGGACGGTGATGATCGCGAGCGCGGCCTGGGGCGCGGCGCCCATCGCGTAGATGTCGCCGAGCGCGTGCTCGGTAGTGATGCGCGCGAAGTCGTAGGGGTCGTCGACGAGCGAGCGCAGGGCGTCGACGGTCTGCACGACGACGTGGCCGTCGGGGACGTCGAGCACAGCGGCGTCATCGGGCGATTCGAGACCGACGAGGACGTCGTCGCGCCGGTGAATGCTCAGCGTGGCGAGCACGCGCGTGAGCACGGTCGAGCCGACCTTCGCCCCGCAGCCGGCACAGGTCATGGCGATCGCGTCGAGCGTCGAGGCATCGACGAGTCCGCCGCGGGGCGGGCGCTCGTCGTGCGTCATCTCCGGGAGTTCGCTGAAGCGGCGCATGAACTTCCGGTCGATCCGATCCTTCCAATACCAGACCCAGCGGCCAGCGACACTGAACGACCCGCCGCGCGACCCGACGGCCGAGCGGTTGCCCGTCGAGATGAGCGACAGGAACTTCGTCTGTGGGCGGAACGGGCGCAGGCCCTCTCCGCGCGCGGCACGCCGCAGGTTGGCTTCGAGTGGCGGGCCCTGGCGCACGGCGAACACACCGGCTTTCTCGCGCGGGTGATTCAGGACGTGGGCGACGTCGCCGGCCGCGAAGATGCCGGGATGCGAGGTCGACTCGAGCGAGTCGTGAACCGTGAGGAACCCACGCTCGTCGACCGCGAGGCCTGTTTCGGCGAGCCACGGCGGAGCGCCTGCGTTTGTCACCCAGAGCACGTGGTCGGTTTCGTGGCGCTCGGCGTCGGCGGTGATGACGGCGTCGGCTTGGACGTCGACGACGCGCGCGTTGCGCTCGACCACGATGCCGCGCTTCTCGAGCAGCTTGTCGAAACGGCGCCGGACGCTCTCGGGGTGCGCAGGCAGGATGACGTCCGCGCCGCTGAAGACCGTGAACTCGGGCGTCGGGTGTCCGCTGTCGCGCGACAGCGCATGGTGCATCGCCAGCACGAGTTCGATCCCGCCGGCCCCGGCGCCGACGACGGCCACGCGCTGCACACTCGCCGATGAACGCACGGCGGCCACGAGCTGCTCCCAGCGCGCCACGAAGCCACCGATGGGTTTGACCGGCGTGGCGTTCTCGGCCGCGCCCGGCGTGCCGGCCATCGCCGGTGCCGAGCCGGTGTTGATGCTCAGCACATCGAAGGGAACGTCCGGGCGGTTGGCGCAGTGCACGCGCCGCCGCTCGAGGTCGAGACCGACGGCCGAGTCGTGGATCAGACGTGCGCCGGCGAAGCGACAGAGCGGTCCGAGGTCGATATGGACGTCGTCGAAGGAGTAGTGGCCGGCCACGAAACCGGGCAGCATGCCCGAGTAGGGCGTGTCGATATCCCGCGCGACGACTGTGATCCGCAGACCGGGCAGCGGGTTCATCCCGAAGCGCCGCAGTACGATCACATGGGTGTGCCCGCCCCCGACGAGAACGAGATCGCGGACGATGACGTTGTTCATCGCAGGGCTCGCGACAAGCGTGCTGACCTCGACTCGGTGGCAACGACCACGAACGGATGCACTTTCGTCACAGGCCGACGGCGGGCATGGAGACGTTCCTTGCGGGGGGGGCTCTGCCAAGGACTATGCCACTCGCCGATTCGGACGTCGACCCCATGGCGCCCCGCGGCGCTTGACATCCGCGCCGGGGAGGGCGAGTGTCGCGTGACGAATCGCCCCGCCCATCCCGACGAGATCTCCAGCCCGTGGCCACGGTCGAACGGTACACACCGCCGAACTTCATCACCGAGATCATCGACGCCGACCTGGCGTCGGGGAAGCACCGCTCCATCGTCACGCGCTTCCCGCCGGAGCCGAATGGCTTCCTGCACATCGGTCACGCCAAGTCGATCTGCCTGAACTTCGGCATCGCGCTCGACTACGGCGGCCAGTGCAACCTGCGCTTCGACGACACGAATCCAGAAAAGGAAGACACGAGCTACGTCGAGGCGATCGAGGCCGACGTGCGCTGGCTGGGCTTCGAGCCCACCGCGGTGCTCTTCGCGTCCGACTACTTCGAACTTTTCTACGGCTACGCGATCGACCTCGTGAACAAGGGGCTCGCGTACGTCGACAGCTCGAGCGTCGAGGAGATCCGCGCGCGGCGCGGCACCGTCTACGAGCCGGGGACGCCGAGCCCGTTCCGCGATCGTCCCGTGCAGGAGAACCTCGATCTGCTGGCAGGCATGAAGGCCGGTGAGTTCGACGAAGGCAGTCACGTGCTGCGCGCCAAGATCGATATGGCGTCGCCGAACATGCTCATGCGTGATCCGCTCATCTATCGCATCCGCAAGGCCGCTCATCACCGCACAGGCAGCGACTGGTGCATCTACCCGATGTACGACTTCGCGCACTGTCTCGAGGACGCGATCGAGCACGTCACGCATTCGCTGTGCACGCTCGAGTTCGACAACAACCGCGAACTCTACGATTGGGTGATCGATCATGTGGCGGCGCCGAGCCGTCCCGAGCAGACGGAGTTTGCGCGCCTCAACCTCGCCTATACCGTGATGAGCAAGCGCACGCTGCTGTCACTCGTCGAGAACGGAACAGTCGACGGGTGGGACGATCCGCGCATGCCGACGCTCGCGGGGATGCGTCGGCGGGGTGTCACGCCCGAGGCGATCCGCGAGTTCTGTCGCATGATCGGCGTCGCCAAGACGAACAACCTCGTCGACTTCGAGAAGTTCGAGTTCTGCATGCGCGACGACCTCAACGGCCGCTCGCCGCGTGTGATGGCCGTCCTCGATCCGCTGCGCGTCGTCATCACGGATCTCGCCGAAGGACATCGCGAGCTGCTCGATGCGCCGCTCTGGCCCGAGGATCTCCCCGGCGACGACGTTCGTCCGCTGCCTTTCGAGCGCGAGATCTTCATCGAGCGCAGCGACTTCAGCGAGAACCCGCCGGACGGATGGCATCGCTTGGCGCCGGGGCGCGAGGTGCGTCTGCGGCACGCCGTCGTGATCCGCTGCGACGAGGTCGTGCGGGGCGAGCACGGCGAGGTCGTCGAGCTGCGGTGCTCGCGGTCTGAGGGTGGCAAGGTGAAGGGGACCGTGCACTGGGTGCCCGCGTCGTCGTCCGTGCCCGTCGAAGTCCGGCTCTACGAGCAGCTCTTCACGGTCGAGAACCCGGCAGCCGATGCGGGGGACCGCCCGCTCACCGACTTCGTGAACCCGCGCTCGCGCACGCTCGTCGAGGCGCGCGTCGAACCGTGGTTGGCCGAGAACGGTCATGCCGGCCACTGGCAGTTCGAGCGGACGGGCTTCTTCTTCCCCGAAACCAACGACGGTGTCACGGTCTTCCATCGCGTCGTCACTCTGCGTGACAGCTTCACGAAGAGCGAGACGCCGAAGCGCCGAGAGCGCGACGAGAAGATCATCTCGACGGCCAAGGGCACCGTGCCGCGCAGTGAGGAGCGCGAGGCTTTCCGCTCCGAACATCCCGAGTACGCCGAGCGCTTCGAGCGCTACATCGGCGAGCTGGGTGTCGCGCGCGTGGATGCCGACGTGATCACCGGTGACCCGGCGCTCGTCGCGTTCCTCGAGGGCTCGGTCGCGGCCGGCGCGTCGGCGGCGTCAGCGGCGAAGTGGATCGTCAACGAGCTACTGGCCGCCACGAAGGACACGCCGCTCGCCGAGTTGCCGACGGATGCCGCGGCGTTCGGCCGGCTCGTCGCGCTCGTCGACGAAGGTGTCGTCGTGGCGGCTGCGGCCAAGGACGTTCTGCACGAGCTCGTCGAGCGCGGCGGTGATCCCGCGGCGATCGTCGCCGAGCGTGGCCTCGAAGTGGTCCGCGACGCCTCCATCATCGAAGGTATCCTCGACGAGATCCTCGCGGCGCATCCCGACGAACTCGCGCGCTATCGTGCCGGCGAGGACAAGCTCATGGGCTTCTTCATGGGCAAGGCGATGAAGGCGGCGCGCGGCGCGGCCGATCCCGGTGAGGTCAAAGCGGCGCTGGCGAAGCGGCTCGGCTGAGCAGAGCGCACTCGTCAGAAACCGTGATGCACGCCGATCGAGACGCGCCCGTGGTAGGGGTCGTCGTAGACCGGATCGACCACCTCGCGGAACGCGATCGAGATCGGGATCGGGTCTGGCTGGGACGCCGAGTCGAGCGAGAAGTGCAGGTGCAGGCCGGCGAGGTCGAGATGACGCGGGCCACGCCCCGGCGGCAGGGGGAAGTCGACATCGCCCGTCCAGACGCTGCCGGCGGCGAGGTCGCGCGGCGGCCTGGGGACGATGCGCGGCATGGTGAGCTCGGTCAGCTCGCCGTCGAGCAGGCGGAGGCCGTCGAGCCGCAGCGTCAGCGGCGCCGACGTCTTGTTCTCGAGCCGCATGCGGATGCGGATCGCCCAGTCGTCGCCCTCGCGCAGCGCCTTGTCGACGCTGGCGTAGACGTACGCGATCGGTGCCTGGCGGCCGGCCTCGTCGATTGTCACCTCGGCGGGTACGGGTTCGTAGCGCAGCGTGCGCTGCGAGGCGCAGGCCGTGATGAGCACCGCGAGCAGCGGGAGGATCGCAAGGCGGGTGTGCGCTGTCATGGGGAACTCCGGCGGCGCCGACGAGCTGCGGCGCGCACGAGGATGGGCTGTCGTCCTCAGAGCGTACCAGTGCGAGGCGTCCGGCGATCGAAGTGCACGTTGCGGCTCAGGGATGCCCGTGGCCGTCGAGTTCTTCGTCGTGAGCCTCGTCGACGGGGCCGGTGCGTTGGACGGCGCGGCCGAAGTAGAGCGCGTTGGCGAAGATGCGTTGCGTGCCGTAGAAGACGCCGCGGAAGTTCGGGTTGTCGACCATGCGGACGACGGTGCCGCTGCCGACGCGGTTGGCGATGACGGCCGGGGTGTCGGCGATCTCCTCGACGTTGTGCGCGCTGGCGTAGCCGCTGAGGAGCGGTTCGGACGTGTACGCGAAGGGCATCGAGAAGGGGTCGCGGTGCAGGTTGAGTGTGCGCGTCGAGTTGCGGAAGACGGGGATGGTCGCTTGCGTGTAGCCGAACGCGAGCGGGTGCGTGAGATCGACGGCCACCTCGAAGATCGCACCGCCGATGACGTCCACGGCGCGCGCCGCGTCGTACTCGGCATAGGCGCGGCGAGTGGGGCCGGGCTCATCGTCGTGATCACCCGGACGCGGGGTGTCGTTCCGCGCGCGGTTGGCGGAACTGCCGCCGAGCAGGTTCGAGGCCGCCCATGAGCAGGCGCTCTTCTGGGCGATGACGACGCCGCCGTCGGACACCCAGTCGAGCAGCGCATCGGCCGTCGACTCGGAGATCGCCGAATAGCTGCCGTTCACCATGATGACGTGCGTGTACTCGCCGAGGTCGACACTCGACAGCTCGTCGGTCTCGATGAGCGCCGTCGCGACGCCGAAGCGGACGTCGAGCGCGTGCCAGGCCTCGCCGGCCTCGTAGGCCGACACGCCGGGGCCGACGAGGATGAGCGGCCGCGGGGCCGTCACGGGCATGACGCTCGGGCTGCCGAGGTCGCCGCCGGCCGGCGTGAGACCCGTCGTGAACGTGTGGATGTCGATGCCGTCGACGCGCGCGCAGTGGGCCAGCGTCTGGCGGATCGTCGCGACGTCGGTGTCCTGGATGCCCGCGGGGATGAGCACCGTGCCGCGCGTGAATGCACGGCGGCCGTCCGTGGTCATGGCGTCGAGCGGCTGGGTCGTCACGCGCGCGCGGACGCCTTGGTCGAGCAGGCGTTGGAGCGCGCGCGGGGCTGACGTTTGATGCCACTCGAACGCCCAGGCGTAGGGCGTGGTGTCGTCGTGGTCGGCGAACGTTCCTTCGCGCGCGGGGATCGACGTCACGGGCTCGTCGACTCGCAGGCCGGCCATCATCGAGCGCCCGAGCGCTTTGGAGGGCATCGCGAACATCAACGGCAGCGTCCACGTCGAGACGTCGTAGAAGGTGTTGTCCTCGAACTCCGTGCGCGTCTCGAACAACGACTTCACGAGCAGGTACTGGTCTTGGTCGCAGGGCACGACGTAAGCCGAGCCGGGCTCGTAGCGCACGTCGTCGATCGTCGTCTCGTCCGCGAGTGGGTGCACATCGATCTGGTGCTGCACGAGGATCGACGCCATCGCCGCGACGCGCGCACGGTCATGCTCGTGTCCGAAGATGTAGCCGCGGATGTCATCGTCACGGGCTTCGCTCAAAGCCGTGCGCACCGTTTCGGTTTGGTGGTCGAGCAGCTCGGAGCGCAGCGCGTGGGTTGCGCGCAACGTCGACAGCGACGTCGCCACCTGGTTCCGCACCGTGTCGACGAAGCTCAGCTCACCGGCGCTGTTCTCCTGCAGGTGTCCGCGCGAGCTGGCCTGCTCGAACAGGATGCCGATCGATCCGTGGACGTCCGGATAGGTCGATCCCTTGCCGTAGTAGAAGTCGTCGAAACGTTCCTCGGAGTAGTACAGACTGCCAATGTCGTCGAGCGCTTTTGCATGGAACTCCGCGATCGCGCGCGTGAGGTCGAGGTTGCGTGGCGGCGTGCGCGGGTTCTGGCGCGTGGGCACGCCGGGCTGGAAGAAGTACGTCGACTCGGTGCCCATCTCGTGCCCGTCGGTGAGCACGTGCGGGCGCCAGCGATGGAACTGCTCGACGCGTCCGCGCGACTCGGGGTGCGTCAGCAGCAGCCAGTCGCGGTTGAGGTCGAACCAGTAGTGGTTTGTGCGTCCGCCGGGCCAGACCTCGCGGTGCTCGCGGTGCGTCGCGTCGGCCACGAGCACCTTGCCCTTGTGCTGGTTGACCCAGCTCGCGAAGCGCGCCGCGCCGTCGGGGTTCAGGCACGGGTCGAGCAGCACGACGGACGAGCCGAGCATGTCGGTGACGTCCGGCTCCTGCGAGGCCGCGAGGTGATAGGCGACGACGAGTGCCGCGTTGGCCGCGCTGGCCTCGTTCCCGTGCACGCTGTAGCCGAGCCACGCGATCACCGGGTCGGAGGTGTCGCGCTCGGCACCGCTCGTCACGGCGGCGAGATGCGCGGTCCGGATGTCCTCGATGCGGTCGTGGTTCGCGGGCGAGGTGATCGTCAGCAACACCAGCGGGCGCTGCTCATGGCTGTGCGCGTAGGTCTCGAGTGTGACCCGCGGGCTCGCGTCGGCCAGCACCTCCATGTAGCGCACGATCTGGTCGTGGCGGACGTGCCAGTCGCCGACGTTCCAACCGAGCACCGACTGCGGCGTGGGAACCGACGCGTCGTAGCTGCCCGCGGGCAGGTACGTGTCGAGAGGAGCGGCGTCCTGCGCCGTGGCGGGAGTGAGCGCGAGGGTCACGAGCAGCGCGGAGGCCGCAAGCCAAGACGAACGGAGCAGTGAACACGGCGGTGACATCGCGGGCCTCGAGGGGAGTGCAAAGACCCGACGAGGCTAACCCGGATGTCACACGAGCATCTACTGCAACCCGCGGCAGCGCGGCGACGACCCGCACATCACTCGCTCTTGCTCGCATGGACGGCGAACCTGTCGGCATGGCCCGCAACCGCGTGTGCGCGGTCGGTGCGGGCCGATCGGCGCGGAGAGCGGCGGGGGCTCCGAGGGGCATACGTGACGGCGTAGCTCTCGGCACCCGGCTCAGCTTTTCGCGACCCACGTCTTGACCGTGTTGCCCGCGACCTTCGCCTTCGATTCGATGCTCCCCCCGGAGGCGGCGTCAGCGCCGATGGCGAGGTCGTCAGCGAGCACTTGTTCAGCGATGTAAGCGCGGAATGTCTCCACGGCTGCGTTCACGTCCTCGCCGCCGTCGACGGCCACGCGGATGCGATCGGAGACGTGGAAGTCGGCGTCTTTGCGCGCGCTCTGGATGGCGCGCACGACGTCGCGAGCGAGGCCTTCGGCGAGCAGCTCGGGGCCGGGCTCGGCGTCGAGGACGACGACGCCGTCGTTGCTCGGCAACGCCGCGAGAGCCACGCCTGACAGCTCGTCACTCGGCGCCAGACGCATGGCGAACTCGTCACCCTCGAGGACGTGGTCGCCGACGCGCACGCGTCCGTCGTCGAGCGCCTCCCACTCGCCGCGCTTCGAGGCCGCGAGCACCGACTTCATGTCTTGCCCGAGCTTGGGGCCGAGCTGCCGCGCGTTGACGGCAAGCTGGAACGAGCCGAACGCCGCGATGTCCTCCGTGGTTTCGACCGACTTGACGTTGCACTCGTCGCGGATGAGATCCACGAACGGGTCGACGCGCGCCGCGTCGGTGCCGGCCACCGTCAGCTTCGCGAGTGGCAGGCGCACGCGCAGGTTCTTCTCGTTGCGGATCGCGAGGGCCGTCGAGCACACGGCGCGCACGCGGTCCATGTCCTCGACGAGTTCGCGTTCGTCGGGGAACGTCGAGGCATCGGGCCAGTCGGCGAGGTGCACCGAGCGCTCGCCCGTCATGCTCCTGTAGATCTCCTCGGTGACGAACGGCAGCAGCGGCGCTGCCGCGCGACAGACCGTGTGCAGCACGGTGTAGAGCGTGTCGTAGGCGTCCTGCTTGTCGGTGCTGTGGCCCGGCGCCCAGAAGCGCGGACGCGAACGCCGGATGTACCAGTTGTTCAGCGCGTCGAGGAACGAGCGCACGACGGCGCAGCCGCCCGGCAGGTCGTAGCGATCCATCGCGCCGGTGAGGTCTTCCACCATCACGCGCGTCTTGCCAAGGATGTAGCGGTCGAGCGTGCCCGTCGCGTCGGTGCGCAAGTGCGCCGTGACGCCGTCGGCGTTCGCGTACAACGCGAAGAAATACCACGCGTTCCAGATCGGGTTGATGATCAGTCGCACGACCTCACCGATCGCCTTACCGTCGCGATCGATCGAGAGATCGGCCCCGCGCAGGATCGGCGACGAGACGAGGAACCAGCGCAGTGCGTCGGAGCCGTAGCTCGAGAAGACTTCCTCGGGACTCGGGTAGTTGCGCAGGCGTTTGGAGAGCTTCTTGCCCTCGGCGTCGACGACGACACCATGGCAGATGCAGTTCAGGAACGGCGGCTTGTCGAACAGCGCCGTGCCGAGCACGAACAGCGTGTAGAACCAACCGCGCGTCTGGCTGATGTACTCGACGATGAAGTCGGCCGGGAAGTGCTCCTCGAACCACTCCTTGTTCTCGAACGGGTAGTGCACGGACGCGAACGGCATCGAGCCCGACTCGAACCAGCAGTCGAGCACGTCGGGGATGCGACGCATCGTGCTCTTGCCCGTCGGGTCGTCGGGGTTGGGGCGCGTCAGCTCGTCGATGAACGGGCGGTGGAGGTCGTCGGGACGCACGCCGAAGTCGGCCTCGATCTCGTCGAGACTTCCATACACGTCCATGCGCGGGTAGGCCGGGTCGTCACTCTTCCAGATCGGCAGCGGCGTGCCCCAGAAGCGGTTGCGGCTGATCGACCAGTCGCGCGCACCCTCGAGCCACTTGCCGAACTGACCGTCACGGATGTGCTCGGGGATCCACGCCACCTGCTGGTTCAGCTCGACCATGCGCTCGCGGATCGCCGTCACCTTCACGTACCACGATGACATCGCCTTGTAGATGAGCGGCTGATCGGTGCGCCAGCAATGCGGGTAGTTGTGTTCGTAGGTCTCGTGGCGCACGAGGATCCCGCGCTCTTTGAGGTCGCGGATGATCGGCTTGTTGGCCTCGAAAACCTGCAGGCCTGCGAAGTCGGAGACCTCGTTCGTGAACTTGCCCGCGTCGTCGACGGGGCAGACCACTTCGATGCCGTGGGCTTGGCAGACGAGCTGGTCGTCCTCACCGAAACCGGGCGCCATGTGCACGACGCCGGTGCCTTCCTCGGTGTCGACGAACTCGGCGCCGAGCACGCGGAAGGCCGACTTCGCCTGGGGCGCGTCGACGAAGTAGTCGAACAGCGGTGTGTAGGTGCGGTCGACGAGGTCCGAGCCTTTCAGCGTGCCGACGACTTCGCTGCCTTCGAGTTCCGGCGCGTACTTGGCGGCCGCGGCGGCGCCGAGTACGACGTGCCGTCCATCGGGGAGCTTGTGGACGTCGTAATCGATCTCCGGGCCGACGGCGAGCGCGAGGTTCGAAGGCAGCGTCCACGGCGTCGTCGTCCAAACCCAGATCGTCAGTGGCGCGGGGTCGCTCGGCTGCGGTGCCAGCGTGAAGCCGACCGTGATGGCGGGGTCTTGGCGCGGCCGGTAGCTGTCGTCGAGGCGCGTCTCGAAGTTGCTGACCGGAGTTTCGGCGGCCCAGCTGTAGGGCATGACGCGGTAACCCTCGTAGAGCAGCCCCTTCTCGTGGAGCTGTTTGAGCGCCCAGAGCACGCTCTCCATGTACGTGGCGTCCATGGTCTTGTAGTCGTTCTCGAAATCGACCCAACGACCCTGGCGCGTGACGTAGTGTTCCCATTCACGCGTGTACTTCATCACCGACTCGCGGCAGAACGCGTTGAACTTGGCGATGCCGTACTCGGTGATGTGCTCGCGACCCGAGACGCCGAGTTCCTTCTCCGCTTCCATCTCGGCGGGCAGACCGTGGCAGTCCCAGCCGAAGCGGCGCTCGGTGCGGTGCCCGCGCATCGTCTGGTAGCGCGGGACGATGTCCTTCACGTAGCCCGTGAGCAGGTGCCCGTAGTGGGGCAGCCCGTTCGCGAAGGGCGGGCCGTCGTAGAAGACGAACTGCTTGTCGCCCGAGGTGCTCGGATCGCGCTGGTCGATCGACGCGCCGAAAATCCCCTCGGCCGCCCAGAACGCGAGCAGGCGTTCTTCGATCTCGGGGAAGCGCGGGCGGGGGTCGACGTCCGGGTAGCTTTCGGTCGCGGGCATGGGATGCGGGGCTCTCGTTCGACGGGCGATGCGTCTGGTGCTCGGCGCCGTGCGGCGCGAGCGATGGCAAACGCGGCAGTCTAACGATTCGGCCCTGGTGAGCCCGAGTGCTGGGCGGTTCTGTCTCGACTCTCGGTCGCCGGCCCTTCCCGGGCGAGAACGCATGCGCCCAGGAATGAAATGAGGCCCCCGCCCCAAGAGAGGCGAGGGCCCCGCGCCATCCGTGAAACGACACGCAGCGTCGGCCTTGTTATCGACGCCATGCACCGCGGATCATGGATGACCCGATGGTCGCCACCCAGCGACCGCCGAGCAGTCTAACCCGGAAATCCCCGTGTCCTGGCAACCTCTCGGGTTGGAAGTTCCCCCGCGCCCGCGACACCTCGCCCCCTCGGACCCCGCTCGATGGCCCTCTCGCAACTCGCCAGCCTCTTCGAGATCGACGGCGAACTGGTGGCTGCCGAGCCGCACGGGACCGGGCACATCAACGACACCTATCTGGCCGAGTATCAATCTGCGAAGGGGCGGTCGCGGGTCCTCCATCAGCGCATCAACACCGTCGTCTTCACCGATCCGGCGGGTCTGATGGACAACATCGAGCGGGTTTCTCGGCACGTCGAGGCGTCTTGGCGGAAGGGCGGCGCCGACGATGTCGAGCGCCGCTGCCTGCGACTCGTGCCGGCGCGCGACGGGGGCTCGATGGCCGAGGACGACGACGGCGCGCTGTGGCGGTCGTTCTGGTTCATCGACGGCACGGTCACCCATGCCGCGGCGACCTCGCCCGCGATGGCGGCCAGCGCCGCGGCTGCCTTCGGGCGCTTCCAGGCCCAGCTCGTCGACCTGCCCGGCCCGCGGCTCGTCGAGTCGATCCCGCACTTCCACGACACCCCGCACCGGCTCGCGGCCTTCGATGAAGCCGTCGCCGCCGACGCCTGCGGACGCGTGGCCGGCGCAGCCGAGGCGATCGACTTCGTCGAGGCTCGCCGCTCGCTGGCCCGCGTGCTGCTCGACCTCCACGACGCCGGCGAGGCGCCCGAGCGCGTCACGCACAACGACACGAAGCTCTCGAACCTGCTCTTCGACGCGGCAACCGGCGAGGCCCTCTGCGTCGTCGACCTCGAAACGACGATGCCGGGGCTGTCGCTCTACGACTTCGGCGACCTCGTGCGCAGCGCCAGCGCGCGGGCGCCCGAAGACGAGGGCGACCTCGCGCGCGTCGTTGTCGACCCCGAACTCTTCGAGGCCCTCGCGCGCGGTTATCTGAGCGAGGCCGGCCATTTCCTCACGCGCGCCGAGCGCGCGCACCTCGTCGAGGCCGGACAGCTCATCACGTTCGAGACCGGCATGCGCTTCCTCGCCGATCACCTGGCCGGCGACCACTACTTCAAGGTGCATCACGAGGGCCACAACCTCGAGCGCGCGCGTGTTCAGTTCGCCGTGGTCGCGAGCCTCGAGGCGCAGCGTGCCGAGCTGCTCGCGCGGATCTGAGCGGGGCAGGCGAGCGCGCTCCTCATCGGCGCTCGAGCGCGTCTTGCGCTTCCGCGGTGAACCGCCGCTCAGGTCCCGGTCAGGATGAGCGTCTTGAAGTTGTTGTCGACCGAGATGGTATTCAAGCCGCCGTCGACGATGTCGGCCTCCGAGCTGCCGCGGATCTTGTTGCTGACGACGCGCGTGGCGTCGGTTCCGATCTCGATCTGGAGGCCGACGCGCGAACCCGCGGCGATGTTGTCAGCGATGACGACACCGTCGCTATCGACGTTGATGGCGATGTCATCAACCTTCGTGATGCGGTTGCCAATGATGGTCGCGGGTTCGTCGATGTCGATCCCGCACCTTGCCTTGCGGATTCGATTTCCACGGGCCGTGATGAACTCGCCTTCGATATCGAGAGCAACTCCGTCAATCTTCGTGAACGTCGTGTTGGCGACGAGCGCGTTGTCGGCACCCATGACGACGCCGATGTTCATGTCCTTGATCTTGCAGTCGATCACGGTGTGGTTCTGACCGTTGAGGAACATCGCGATGTCGCCGTTCGACGCGGAGCATCGCGACAGCACCGTGTTCGCGCCGTCGACGAAATAGGCGAAGAAGTCGGCAGCTTCGACCGAACAGCGCGTGGCGACGTGCCGGTCGCCGAAGAGGGTGATGCCGGAGTCTTCTCCTGCGATCACGGATACCCGGTCGAGGCGACAGTCCGTCGTGTCGCCATTGAAGAAGACGGCGGCGTCGGTGGCACCTTCGACGTCGAGGCCGAAGATCTCGACGCGGACGCTATTGCTGACGACGATGCCCTCTGTTCCCGTCACGCGCACGGACCCGGCCTTCTGCGCGCGGAGCGTGAGCCCGAACGCGCCATCGATCAGCAAGCTCTCATCGTACGTCCCGGGCTTGACGATGATCTCGTCACCCGCGTTCGAGGCGTCGATCGCGGCCGTGATCGTCTCGTAGTCGGTGGGGACGATGCGTGTCGTCGGGTTCGGATCGCCGGCCGAGACCGTGGACGCGAGGGACAGGCATGCGACGAGGAGAAGGGCGCGGGCCACTGCGTGTCTCGTTGGGGAATGCGTGCGAGCCTGCGATCTGAGGCAAGGGTCCTCGCCATCGTAGCGGTTGAAACGGATCTCGCGGAGACGGACGGTCGCGACGACGCAACGGCGGCCCGAGGTCGGTACACTCCGCGCCATGAAGGTCGCAGCCACGGGACATCTGATCGACGCCGGCATTCTCAGCCAGGCGCTCGACGACATCACAGCCGCGGGCGGCGAGTACCACGTCGTCACGTGCGACATCGGTCGGGCGCGTGACGAGGAGAGCCACGTCGTCATCGACATCACGATCGGCGAAGGTAAGGCGAGCGAACGGCTCCTCACGAACCTCCTCGGTCTGGGCTTTCACAGCCCCGAGAAAGACGACGTCACGCTCGCGCCGGTCAAACGCGCCGGCGTCGCTCCCGAGCACTTCTACTCGACGACGAACCTCCCGACGCGCATCCGTCACGGCGGGCGTTGGATGGACGTGCGCAAGCAGCGCATGGACGCCGTGATCGTCGTCGACGGCGGCGGCAAGGCCACGTGCGTCAAGGTGCGCGAGCTCGAGCGCGGGCAGAAGGTCGTCGTCGGTCACCTCGGTGTGCAGGCGCGGCCAGCCGCCAAGGAACGCACAGCGTCCGACTTCACGTTCATGTCGTCGGACATCTCGAGCGAGCGGCGTGTCGAGGCCCAGGCCAAGTTGCTCGCCGAACTCTGGCTCGAGACCAAAGCGCGCGGCGAGCGCGTCGTGATCGTCTCTGGGCCCGTCGTCGTTCACGCGGGCCAGGCGCAGTCGTTCGTGCGCCTCATCGAGGATGGCCTCGTCGACGCCGTGCTGGCCGGCAACGCGCTGGCCGTGCACGACGTCGAAGCCGCGATCCTCGGCACGAGCCTCGGCGTCAGCCAGGAAACGGGCGAGCCGGTCGTCCACGGTCACATGAATCACATGCGCGCGATCAACCTCGTGCGCCAGTACGGTGGGCTCGCCGGCGCCGTGAAAGCGGGTGCCCTCAACAGCGGCATCATGCACGCGCTCGTGAAGAACAAGGTGCCGTTCAGTCTCGCGGGGTCGATCCGTGACGACGGGCCGCTGCCCGACACCGAGATGGACCTCATCGCGGCGCAGAACCGCTACACGAAGCTGCTGCAGGGCGCCGGGCTCGTGATCGTGCTCGGGTCGATGCTGCACGGCATCGGCGTCGGGAACATGATCCCCGCTTCGGTGACGTTCGTCTGCGTCGACATCAACCCGGCCGTGGCGAGCAAGCTCTGCGACCGTGGGTCTTCGCACACCGTGCCGATCGTGACCGACGTCGGGCTTTTCATCTCGATCCTCGCGCGCCGCCTGCACCGCAGTGTGTCGCGCAAGAAGCCTGTCTCTCGCACGAAGCCCGGAGGACGCGGGTGACCGACACTCCGCGGCTCGTGCTCGCGAGCACCTCGCCCTACCGGCGCGCACTCCTCGAACGTCTTGGCGTTCCCTTCGACGCCGTGGCGCCGACCGTCGACGAGGAAAGCCTCAAGCGTGCCGGTGAGCCCGCGCGCATCGCGGCCCGGCGCCTCGCGGAGGCCAAGGCGCGCTCGATCGCCGAGCTGCTCCCGGAGGCCGTCGTGATCGGCTCCGACCAGATGGTCGCGCACCGCGGCTTGATCGTCGGCAAGCCCGGGACGGCCGAACGCGCCGTCGACCAGCTCGTCTCGCTGGCCGGCGACAAGCACGAACTCGTCACGGCGGTGTGCTTCATCCACGGCACGCGTGTGCGTCACCACATCGACGTTTCGGTGCTGACCATGCGCCGGCTCGATCGCGAGGCCTTCGAGCGCTACGTCGAACTCGACCAGCCGCTCGACTGCGCCGGCGCCTACAAGATCGAGCAGCGCGGCATCACGCTCTTCGACCTCATCGAGACGGCCGACTCGTCGGCCATCACGGGCCTGCCGCTGATGGCGACGCGCCGGCTGCTCGCCGAGTTCGGGTTGCACTGGCCGTGAGCGCGCTGCCACCACTCGAGATCCTGCACGACGACAACCACGTGCTCGCGGTCGTCAAGCCGACGGGGCTTCCGACGGTGCCCGACGACAGTGGCGACGAGAGCCTGCTCGACCAGGCCCGCGAGTGGGTCCGTGTGCGTTACGACAAGCCCGGCAACGTCTTCCTCGGCGTCGTCCATCGCCTCGACCGCCCGGTGTCCGGCGTGGTCGTCTTCGCGCGCACGAGCAAGGCCGCCGCCCGTCTGACCGATCGCTTCCGGACACGCTCGGTCGAGAAGGAATACTGGGCGCGCGGGGAGGCCGGGCCCGAGGGCGGGCCGAGCTCCGGCACACTTGTGCAGTGGCTCGCCAAAGACCGTCACCGCAACATGGTGGCGGTGGTCGAGGCTGGCGAGGCCGAAGCCAAGGAAGCCGTGACGGATTGGCGCCGCGTGGCGACGGCCGGGCCGGAGGCGACGCTCGTGTTCCATCCCCACACGGGACGCAGCCACCAGCTTCGCGTGGCCGCCGCGACGTTGGGGCACCCGCTGCTCGGCGACCTCAAGTACGGTGCGACGGCGCCGCTTCCCGACCGCAGCGTCGCCCTCCACGCGCGAACGCTTCGTTTCCGGCATCCCACGCGCGACGAGGAGGTCAGCCTCGTGGCTCCGCTTCCGGGTGTCCCTTGGTGGGACGAGCTGCGAGATCTCGGAGAGATCTGAGACGCACGGGCTGCGTCGACGGTGTAACAAGGTGTTACGGGGGTCCGTCTTGCATGTGTCACCAGATGTGCGGGGCGTCCCCGCAGCAGATGCTCGTCGACGAACCGCCAGCTCGCCCGGGGCTCCCTTGACGTCCAAGACACACATGCACGGATCGCTTGCGGCGCGTGGCACGTCGTGGGGCCGCGGGCTCATGCTCGCGGCACTCGCCACCTGTCTGGTGGCCTTCTCCGAGCCGATCTCTGGGCCGACGGAGCGCGCGCCGTTGGAGCGTTCGCTGTCGTCGGCTGTCCATGAAGCGATCGACCTCGGCGTCGAGCGGCTGCGGCGCGCATACCTGCCGCACTCGTCTTCGCAGCGGCTCGACACCGAGGGTGAACCGGGGCGCTTCCCGCTCGGCTACGCGAGCATGTCGCTGCTCGCGATGCTCGACGGCGGACTGACGCGCGACGACACGGCCGTCGTACACGGCATCGCGCCCGTGCGCAGCCTGCCTTTCGAACGCGTCTACTCCGTCAGCACGTGCATCTTGGCGCTCGATGCCTTCGATGCGCGTGAAGACGACGCGCGCATCCTCGAGGCCGGCGCCTGGCTCGTCGACCAACGCAACGTCAAGGACGGGCTCTGGGGCTACCCGGCCGGTGTTCCCGACCTCTCGAACTCGCAGTACGCCGTGCGTGCGATCGAGATCGCCGTCGGGCGCGGCTTGGACGTCGGCCCGAAGTTTTGGGAGGACATCATCGCCGCCACGCTCGTGCGACAGAGCGCGAGCGGTGGTTTCGGCTATCGCGCGGATGTCGAACCTTCGGGCGGGATGACAGCCGCTGCGATCTTGATCCTCGAAACCGCTGAACGTCGGCTCGAGGTGCTCGGGAAGTCGCTCGGAGCACGCCGCCGCGCCGCCGAGGTCGTCGCAGCGGCGTGGAGCTGGCTCGACCTGCATTTCAGCGTCGACGGCAACCCGGCCGGGGTCGGCGGCGAGTTGCGCGCGCGCGTGGTCGCCGATGGCGATGTCCCGGCCGAGCACTACGCCTACCTCGACGCCCTCGGGCGCGCAGCCGACGCGAGTGGTCGCGTGACGATCGGCGGTCGCGACTGGGCGCGCGACGGGGCCTTGGCGATGCTGCGTCGACAGCGGCTCGATGGTGGCTGGATGACGCTCGAGAACACCTGTTTCGCCGTGATGTTCCTCGGGCGCGTCGTGCGCGGAGCCGTCTCCGAGTGGGCCTCTCCTCCGGACACGATGTGGCGCTACACCTTCGACGGCCCGACGAACCGCGCCTGGAACTCGGTTGCCTTCGACGACTCGACCTGGTCACGCGGCTACGGCGGCTTCGCGACGGCGCAGCACCCCGACCTCGACGTGCGCTGCTCGTGGCCGACCGGGCGCCGAGGTCTTTGGTTGCGCCGTGAGTTCACGTGGCGCGACGGCGATCCCGACCCGATCTTCGCCCTGACGCACAGCGGCCCGGTGACGCTCTACCTCAACGGCGTTTGGGCTGGGAGATGGCGTGAGGGCACGGGTGGGGAGCGTGCCCTGCGGTCGCTGTCGGACGACGCGCGGCGCATGTTGCGGGACGGACTCAACGTGGTCGCGCTCAACGCCACCCGCGCGGACGACGCGGGCTATGCCGACATCGCGTTCGACTGGGATGCCCCGCGTCAAAGCTCGTCGGCCGTCCCATGGTGGCGCCGCGCCCAGGGCCCGCAGCCGGACGCCTCTTTCGTGCGGCGCTGGCTCGTCATGGGGCCCGTCGTCGACAAGCGTCTCGAACGGCTGAACACACCGGTGCTCGCCGAGGACCGACTCGCGCCGTCGCGGGGCGAGCGGTCACGCTTCGGGGCCTGGAACGAAAAGTTCGCGCCGGGTGGATTCCTCGATCTCGCCGTCGTCACGAAACCCGGCATCGACTCGCTGCGCTACGCGTTCACGTGGCTGCAGGCCGAACGCGACACCGACGTCGTTCTCTGGATCGGGAGCGACGACGGAGTGCGCGTTTGGCTCGACGGACATCCCGTTCACTCGCACCAGCGTGCACGCCCGGCGCGGCCCGATGAAGACGCCGTCCCGCTGCATCTCACGGCCGGTTCGCATCGGCTGCTGTTCAAGGTCGAGAACCGTCAGCACGAGTTCATGACGGGGCTTTTCGTGCGCATCACGGATGCGTCCGGCGAGGCGCTGCGCAGTGTGCGTCCGACGCTCGACAGCGAACGCCCGGATTGGGGTGCCGTCGCCCTGGCGCACCCCGAGCTCTTCTCGTACTCCGAGCTGCACATGCTGCTGGCCCCGGCGCGCGCCGACCGCCTCGACTTCGCGAAGTCGGAGATCCACGACGACGGCGTGGCCCTGAGCCCCGTCAACCCTCGCTCGCCCGGGTGGTTGCCGCGCGGGGCGCGTCCGCCGGGCGGCGACGATCCGGCGTCGGGGCCGCGCCCTGGTGCCGTCGTCTCCGTGCCGATCGGCGTGCCACTCCCGCACCCCGGAGCCTGGGGGATCCTCGAGCTGCGTCCACCGGCGCGTGGCACGCCCGCGCAGATGTTCCGGCGTGTGACGCTTGGTCGTGCGATCAGCGCGCGCATCTGCGCCGACGGACGCTCCGACCCGCTGCAGGCCGGCGCTCGGTTCCGCGTCGGTTACTGGGAGCCCGGCATGGCCGAGGGCGATGTGACATGGCTCGCGAGCCGCATCGTGCGCACCGAGGCCGAGGCCGTGGCCAGTGAGTGGGTCGACTTCTCCGTTGCGACACCCGAGCTGACGGGGCGCGATGTCCTGGTCGTCCTCGAGGCCCACAGCATCCCCGATCGCATGGGCCCCGACGTGCTCTTCATCGACGAGCTGTCGTTCAAGTAGCGCGGGGCGCGCCGCGCGAAGGTCCGCGCAGCACGCCCCGTCGAGACCACGATCGCTCAGTCTGCGATCGACGACGTCTTGAACTTGTTCTTCTCGTCCGCGCGTGCGACGCGAGGTCTCGCATGGCTCGCGCTTGATGCGTCAGCGAGGCTCGCCGCCGCGCTCGAGGAGCATGAGCACCTCCTGCAAGACCGTCTTGCCACCGTCCTTGCCGTACCAACCCATGATCGGCGCGTAGAACTCGGCCATGGTGTCCGCAGTCGGGGCGCCGAGCTCGCGCCTGCGTGCGCGCAGGAGCGCCTGCAGCGGTGCCGGGCGTGGACCCCAGACGCCGAGGCGCTCACCCTTCTCGTCGGCGACGACGACGATCGGGATCGCGGCGCCGCCGTGGGTGCGAAGCTCTTCGATCGCCGTGGGGTGGTCATCGAGTGAGAGGTAGCGGGCGTCGATCGCGTCGGTCGTCTCGAAGGCGTGGGCGAGCGTGGGGACACTTCGGATTGCATCGCCGCACCAGTCTTCGGTGAGGACGAGCACGCGTCGCGCGGCGGGGAGGTCGTCGAGGCGGGCGCGCTCGTCGTCGTCGACCGTCGCGCGCCGGGCGTTGGCGAGCCAGAGGTCACGCTTGGCCTCGACGGACTCAAGCGTTGCGCTCCAAGGCTGCGCGTCGTCCCAGTGGCGTTCGAAGAGGGCATCGGGCATCGGTGTTCTCCGGGGGAGGTGGCGGGGCTCTTGAGATGCCGTCTGTGCCCTCGGGTCACGTCGCGTCGGCGAATCGCCGGATCGCGGGACGCGAACGCCACCACAGCCACGTCGTCTGGACGATGCCCGCCGTGACGAACGAGCCGACCGCCCAGTCGATGCCGCGCGTCGCCGACAGCGTCACGCCGATCAGCAGCAGCGTGCCGGACACCACGAAGTAGATCGTGACGGCCTCCGTGATCGGCCGCGTCGTGCCCGCCTTGACGAGCGCGCCCTGGTACCAGCTCTGGAGCACGGCATAGGCCGGCATGGGGATGCTGAGCGCGATGGCGATGCGGCAGATCCTGGCGAGGTCGGGGTCGAGCCCGGAGATACCTTCGAACCAAGCATGGGCCAGTGGCGTGGCCGCGACGAGGGCGATGATCGTGACGACGACGGCGATGAGTCGACGGTGGAAGACGCGCAGGGCCGCGACGCCTCCGCGTTCACCGATCAGCGTCACGACGACTTCGTTGTAGGCCATGCCGACCGAGCGCAGGATGAAGACGAAGCCGTGCACGGCCGGCCAGGCGGCTGTCGACGCGAGAGCTTCGGGCAGGCGGTTCATCGCCGAGGCGCCCATCGGCTGGATGACGAGCGTGATGAGCGGCGTCATCGCGAGCGGGATGTAGAAGGTGAGGAACGTCGAGAGCGTGAGCGGTGCCTCGCTGGTCGGGGCGACGAGCACGCGGTCGCGCACCACGGGGCGCACGCGGTAACCGACGAAGGCAGCCTCGGCGAGCACTCCCGCGGCCACACCGGACGCGCCGACGACGATGCCCGACAGCCCGCCCATGCTCGAGAGCACGATCAGCGTCGTCGCGTTGGCCGCCAGCCGCACCACGGTTCCGAGCCCCACGACATCGGAGTGCTCGTGCTTGATGAGGATGCCCTGGTAGAAACGCCGGTAGGCGATCGACCAGGTCCACGGTGTCATGATCCGCAGCCCCGTGCGCGCCGGCTCGAGGATCTTGTCGGGCGCCTCGAGGATGTCGCTCGCGATCCAGTCGAACAATGGCGTGAAAGCCACGGCGATGTGGACGAGCGTCAGCGCCGCGCCGGCGGCCATCATGAAGCGCCGCACCTGGGCGAAGCGCCGTGCGTTGGAGCACAGCGCGGTCGAGGCCGCGAGCAGCATGATGATCGGTCCCTCGATCACCAACGAGATCGGGAACACGACCGAGCCATAGGCCGCGAGGTGGACGCGCGGGTCGGCCATCCGCGCGACGACGGCCGTGAACAGCGGTAGCTCGATGCCCATGAGGGCCCAGCTCGCCGCCAGCGGCAACCACAGTCGTGCGACGCGTCGAGGCGTGACAGGTTCGGACGGGAGCGACGTCATCGAAGCGTCGGATGCCACGCGGGAAGCGGACTGGAAACGAGCCGGGGCCGCCCCCCGCGATGAGGGAGCGGCCCCGGTGGTGACGTGCGGCGTCAGCGCAGCCGCAGCGTCGCGGTGCGACTACTCGAGCAGCGCGCCGACGGTCTCACCGAGCGCGTCGCCGCGCAGGCCAACGCGCACGATCTTGCCTTCGGTATCGAGCAGGTACGTCGCCGGGATCGACTTGATGCCGTAGGCCTGGGCGACTTCGTTCTCCCAACCCTTACCGTCGAAGTGGTGACGCCAGGTCATGCCGTTCTCGGCGATGAAGTCCTTGAACTTCTGCTCCGCATCCGCGTTGTCGAGGCTGATGCCGACGATCTCGAAGCCCTGGTCGTGGTACTTCTCGTAGGTCTTGAGCACGTTGGGCAGCTCGGCGATGCACGGGCCACACCACGTCGCCCAGAAGTCGATGAGGACGACCTTGCCCTTGTAGTCGTCGAGGCTCAGCGGCTTGCCGGCGATGTCCATGACTTCCGGGAACGCCGTCGGCGCCTTGCCGATGTCTTCGAGCTTCTTGGCCAAGCCGTCGACGTAGTCGTCGAGGCCGCGCATGCCGAACTCGCGCGCCTTGAGGTCGTTGTAGGCCGCGAGAGCGCCTTCGACGTTGTCGTGAGCGAGGTTGAAGTCGGCGAGGGCGAAGTAGGCATCAACGGCATTGTTGCCCTCCGCGCGCGACGCGACACCCGACATCAGTTCGACCGCGGCGTCGACCTTGCCGAGTTCGCCGAGTGCGTCGGCCTTGAGCATCATCATCGCGTCGAGCGACTTCGACTCGGGGAAGGCTGCCGCGAGAGCGTCGGCATGTTCGACGACGGCGCCGGGGCGATCGAGTTCGGCGGCCAGCTCGACGAGGGAGCGGTGCGCCTTCTCCATGTCGTCGGCGCCCTTCGTGTCCATCGTGTAGGTCACGAGCGCGTCGTAGCGCTCGGCGGCGAGCTTCGCGAGCGCCTGCTCCTGCTTGGCGTCGTGCGCCTTCATGATCGAGGAGTAGGTGTCGCCGGCGTGGGCGATCGACGCCACGGCGAGCGTGGCGACGGTGAGCATGGTGGTGAGTCGAGTCATCGATTCGATCCGGGAGTGGATGGCGCGTGCGCGATCGAGGTGGGGACGCACGGTCGGGTGGACGACTCGACAGCGTACCAAGTCTGAGGCAGCGGGACCGGCGGGCGGCGGTGGCTGGTATCGTGTCGCCTCCGTGTCCCCCGGAGGCTCTCAGTGGTCGTTTCTGGTCTGTTCGGCGTCTTCCTCTCGACGGCCCTCGCGGCCACCGCCGGCGACGAGGACGTCGGGCGTGAGCTCTTCGTCAAGCTCTGCGCGCAGTGTCACGGAGTCGACGGCAACGGCCAGGGCACGGTCGAGCTGGATCGCCCGGCGCGTTCCTTCCGCGACGGCGGGTTTTCGTTCGGGAACACGAGCGATGCGATCGTCCGCACGATCACGAACGGCATTCCGGGCACGCCGATGCCGGGCTTCGATGCGCTCGTGCTCGAAGAGCGTCGCGCGCTCGCCGACCACGTGCGTGCACTCGGTCCGCAGGACGACAGCGAACCGCCGCAGACGATCGCCCTTGTCGGCGACGAGACGCGCATGCTGCGCGGGCACCTCGGACCGATCGTCGAGGGCGGCCCCGAGTCGCCGCGCGGTCTGCTCGTCGGAATCCCGTCGGGCCTGACCTTCTCGTTCGACGTCGACGGTCTGCGCCTGCGCGGCGTGCACGTCGGCGGGTTCGCCGATCGCGTCGACTGGACGGGCCGCGGGGGGACGAGCCTCGAGCCGCTCGGGCGTGTTCTTCACAGCGTCGGGGGCGGAGGCGTTTCGACACTCGTCAAGCGCGTGGTCGATGGCGTCGATCTGTCGCCCGGCACGTCGGCGGATGCCCCCGAGTCGCTCGACGAGCTCGACGTCGTGCCGCTGCGCGCGTCCCTGCAGACGGCGTCGCTGATTTCGCCCACGTTCACGCTCGCCGCCGCGCTGCATGACGGCGATGAACTCGTCGGCTGGACCGAGCAGTCGGCCGGGGCGCTCGTCTCGCCGAGCTGGTCGGGCTACTACCGCGACTTGATCCTGATGCACCAGCCGACGAGCGACTTGCCGGTGCTGCTCGTCCGCGTCGACGACGCGCCGCCCGGCACGAGGCGCACGCCGGTCGATCTCGCCGGTGTCGCGTGGCGCGCCATCCCCGAACACCCGACGGCGATGAAATGGCTGTCCGGCCCGCTCGTCGCGTGGCGGACGGAACCCGATGGCCCCGTGCACGCCGTCGACATCACGACGCGCGATCCGTGGCGCATGGTCGAGCTTCCCGATGGACTGCATGTCGCCCTGACGCACGGGCGAGTCGGGCAGGCCGTCGTCTGGCCGCTGGTCGACGGTCCGGGGGGTGAGCGATGAAGACACTCTACGCATGGTGCCTGCTGTCGGCGTTGCTCGTCGCGCAGGATGATGAGCCTGGCGCGGACATCGCCAACGACGAGTCGCGCTACTACACGATCGAGCACTACACGGCGCCGGACGGCGAGACGCTCGAGGTCGGCGGTGTCGCTTGGATGTCCGACGGGCGCATGCTCGTCAGCACGCGGCGTGGCCGTGTTTGGGCCGTCGAGAACGCCCTGGCCGACGACATCGGCGAGGCGCGCTTCTCGATCTTCGCCGACGGCCTGCACGAGGGGCTCGGCCTGCACGTCGAGCAAGACCCGCGCGGCGATCGCATCTACGTCGTGCAGCGCGGCGAACTCACGCAGATCGCCGACACCGACGGCGACGGGCGCGCCGACACGTTCCGCACGATCTCCGACGACTGGGGTCTGTCGGGCAACTATCACGAGTTCGCCTTCGGGCTCCCGAAAGCCGCCGACGGTCGACTCTACGTCGGCCTCAACGTCGGCTTCTTCGACCCCGAGTGGTGGCACGGCCGCGCGCAGGTCCCGGGGCGCGGCACGATCGTCGCCATCGATCCGACGACGGGCGAGACGGAGCGCATCGCACTCGGGCTGCGCAGCCCCTGCGGCCTCGGCGTGAACGCGGCCGGCGATCTCTTTGCCACCGACAACCAGGGCGACTGGATGCCCGTCGGTCCGATCGTGCACGTCAAGCCGGGGCGCTTCTTCGGTCACCCCGGCTCGCTGCGCTGGACCGACGAATACCTCGCGAACGACATCATCCCGTCCGACACGCTGCCGCCCGACCGTGAACGCGCCGACGCGGCCGTGTGGCTGCCCTACGGTTGGTCGCGTTCGCCGGGCAACCTCGTCGCCGACACGACGGGCGGGCGTTTCGGTTCGTTCGACGAGCAGATGTTCCTCGCCGAACTGACGCTCGGCGCCGTGCTGCGCGTGCAGCTCGAGACGGTGCGCGGCGAGTACCAGGGCGCGGTCTTCCCGTTCTTGAAGGACGTCGGGTCGGTGGTGCGCGTGTCGTTCGCGCCCGACGGGTCGCTCGTCGGCGGGCTGACGAACCGCGGTTGGGGCGGGCTCGCGCCGGCCGATGGCCTGACGCGCATTCGCTGGACGGGCGAGACGCCGCTCGAGATCGAGCGCGTCCACCTGCTGCAAGGCGGCTTCGAGCTGACGTTCACCGAGGCCGTCGATGCCTCGACGCTGAACGACGTCGAACTCATCCAGTACGACTACGACTGGTGGTGGGAGTACGGATCGCCCGAGCGCCGCACGACGCGTGTGGACGTGGAGTCGGTGAGCGTGTCCGACGACGGTCTCGTCGCAACCGTGGTGGCGCCGCTCGTGCCCGCGATGGTGGCGCGCATGACGTTGAACGGCGTGCGCGGCGTCGACGGTGAGGCGCTGCTGCACGACGAGTTCGCCTACACGATCAACCAGCTTCCCGAGGGGCCGCTGACGACCGAACACGTGGCGAAGGAAGCGACGCCGCCGCCGCCCAAGGCCTCCGAGCACGAAGGCTGGCTGCGTCTGAGCTACGGCGATGCGCTCGACGCGTGGAACGCCGAGGGCTGGGCGCTCGTGAACGCGGCACTCGCCGAGGATGCCACGACGTTCGACACCGAGCCCGGCAACAACGCGCTCGTCAACGTCGATCACGGTCCGGCCAGCGACTACGTTTCACGCTACGCGTTCGGTGACGGCACGGTGCACGTCGAGTTCATGCTCGCCGATGGCGCGGCGACGTCGATTCGCGTGCACGATCGCTACGAGATCATGTTCGGTGACGCGCGCGCGCCAAACGGCGGAATCGTGCGCGCGGATGCCACGGTGGTCCGTCCGGTCTTCGACGTCGCGCTCGAGCCGGGCGTGTGGTCCGTCGTCGACATCGAGTTCGAAGCGCCGCGTTTCGATGCGGCCGGGCGTCGCACGTCGCCGGCGCGTTTCGCAAGGGTTACGGTCGACGGTGTCGTCGTGCATGAAGACATCGTCTTCGAGGCGCCGAACGTCGTGCGCGCAGCGGGGGAGCTGCCCGCCGTCGCCGACGCTGCGGGCGTCGACGATCGTCGCGATGCTGGCGGCGAACGTCCCTATGCACCGCTCGTCATCACGGGCACGCGCGGGCCCGTCGGCCTGCGCACCCTGATGTTCCGTCCGCGCGGAGACCACGACGGCATGACGTGGCTGCACGAGGGCTTCGCGGGGCTCGACGCCAAGCGTGATGCGGGCGACGGCTGGGCGCCGTTGTTCAACGGCGAGAGCCTCGAAGGTTGGCGCACGTCACCGGGTGCCGACGACGACGCCTGGCTCGCTGAAGACGGCGTGATCTACGGCGAGGGCGAAGCGAGTCATCTCTTTAGTCCGCGCGGCGATTACGCCGACGTCGCGTTCCGCGCCGAGGTCCGCATCAACGACGGCGGGAACTCCGGCATGTACGTGCGCGCAGCGTACGGCGGTGGTTGGCCGGCGGGCTACGAGGCCCAGGTCAACGCCAGCCACGGCGACGCGCAGCGGTCGGGCAGCATCTACAGCCGCGCGCCGGTGCGCGTGCAGCTCGTGCAGCCGGGGACGTGGTTCCGCCAGCAGTTTCGCTGTCGCACGACACCGGCAGGAACGCGCCTGACGACGTCGATCGGCGGCGTCGTCGTCGCCGACGTCCTCGACACGTCCGACGAACACGCGCGCGGACACATCACGCTGCAACAACACCACGAAGGGTCAGAGGTGGAGTATCGCAGGCTCGAAGTGCGTGAGTGGCGCTGAGCGGCCGCTGAGCCGCGAGGTGGAGTCGTCCGACTTCTGGGTGCTTGCCAGTTCTCGGTTTTCTCGTAACGATACACCCGGTCACTGAGCGCGGGCGTCGGAGCGAGAGGGGATCTTGCCCGTTGCAGGTCGCGCCGACGGGAAGGGTGCTTCATGGGACGCTCGATTCGTCCGCGTCATGCGGACAAGACCTCGGGCGCGCTGCGTCTGGTGTTGGCGCTCGGCTTGTTCTGGGCTTCGCTGGCGAGTGGCGCGCACGCCGACGCGCAGGAAGCCGTTCCGGAGAAAGCGCACTTCGATGCCGGTTCATCCTCCTCGACCGCGTGGCCGACGACCCTCTGATTCGTATCGCGGGTCTCGTCGAGTATCGTCGCGTGACCGCCCGAGGCGTCGGGCGGCTACGTCACTCTCGCCGAGTCGCTCCCCATGCCCTACGTCCGCTCCCTCGCTCTTCTCGCTGCCCTCTTCGCGCTCACGTCCTGCGGCTCCGGCGAGCCGACGACCACGCCTGAGCACCGGGCCGAGATCGAGGCCTGGCACGCGGAGCGCGAGGCGTCACTCCGGCGGCCGACGGGGTATCTCTCGATCGTCGAACTCGCGTGGCTTGCCGAGGGCGACAACACGGTCGGCGCGTTCGAGGGCGCGGACGTGCGGTTGCCTTCCGGGAGTGCCCCGGCGGCGGTCGGCGTCTTCACGCGGACCGGCGCGCTCGTGTCGTTCACGCCGGCGCCCGGCGTGGCCGTCACCGAGTCGGATGCCACGCCCGTCACGTCGACGCTCGAGCTCCTCAGCGACGCTGGCGGTGCCGCGACGCAGCTCTTCATCGAAGGGCTCACGATGTGGGTCATCGACAGGGCGGGGCAGATCGGTGTGCGCGTGAGCGACCCGAAGAGTCCGATCCTCGCGGAGTTCGTCGGGCCCACGCGCTTCGCGATTGATGGAACGTGGAAGAAGACCGCGCGCTTTGAACCCCATGACGCGCCGCTCGACCTCGCCGTGCCGAACGTCCTCGGATCGAGCTACGCCGACACGACGTACGGCGACCTCGTCTTCGAACACGAGGGCGACGAGGTCCGACTCGTCGCGACGGGCGACCCGGCTGCCGGGCTCTTCGTCATCTTCGGCGACGCGACGAACGGCATGGCGACGTACGGCGGGGGGCGTTTTCTCTCGGTGCCCGCACCGGATTCCGACGGCACGACGACGATCGACTTCAATCGCGCGTACAACCCGCCGTGTGCGTTCAGCCCGTACACGACGTGTCCGATGCCCCCGGCGGGCAACGTGCTGGACTTCGCCGTGACGGCGGGTGAAACGCTCGACGCGTGAGCCCGAACTCGCGTTCTGCGCCGTGAGGTTTCACTTCCGCGCTGCGGCCTGCCGAGAGGAATGTCGGGAAGACCCGCCGCACGCCGAGGAGTCCGTCATGTCGCGAAACCACTTCACTCGTCTCGCTGCGCTCATCGCGCTTGTGCTCACGTCGGCGTGCAACATGCCGGTGTCGACGAAGCTCATGTGGCCCGCCGAATCCGAGAACGAGGCCGCGAACCTCACGATGATCTCGGACGAGTTCGGCGAGGATCTCAGCGGCGCGGTCTGGAACCCCGTCACGGAGACGCTCTGGGTCTGTCGCAACGGGCCGGGGCGTGAGAGTCGGCTGTGGGTGCTGCGAGAAGATGCGAACGTCGGACTCGAGTTCGTCACGCGTGACGGCGTCGTGGCCGAGTGGCAGCGAATCGGTGACTGCGAGGGTGTCACCTTTGCGGACTTCGCCGACGACGTCGTCTTCCTCATCGTCGAGGGCGAGGAAAAGATCTATGAGGTCGACGTCTCGGTGTACGGCGAGGCGCGCGTCGAGCGCGTCTACGACACGAGCCGCCATCTGCCACTCAGTGGCAAGCGTGGCGCCGAGGGCATCACGTTCGTGCCCGATGCGCAGCTGTCGGCGGGCGGATTCGTCGATGGGACGGGCACACTGCGCGTCAGCCGTCACGGCATGGGTGGGCTGATCTTCGTCGGCCATCAGAACGGCGGGGGCGTCTTTGCCTTCGACCTCGACCGGGCTTCGAGCGAGGCCGAGTTCGTCGGCGAATACCGCATGCCGATCGGCGGCTTCATCGGCGACGTTCCGCCCAGTGTCGTCGGGCTCGAGTTCGATCGTGACGCCGGTCGCATGGTCGCGCTGCTCGGCCGGCGGACGTCGATCGCCGTGGGAGTGTCGGGCTTGGCATCGCACCCTGCTGCCGATGCGTCCCACCGCGAGTTCACCGACGTCACACTCTTCCGCGGTCCGAGTTGGCGCTCGTACGAAGGACTCGCGCTGAAGGGCTCGGTCGACGAGATCTCGCGACTCTATCTCACCGTCGACGACGGCGGCGAGTTCTCGCTCTTCCGCTACGACAACGCGCTTCTCAGCGCCCCGACACCCTGACGCGCATTCAGGTCGCGCGCGTCTCGCTGCCGCGTCGCCATGCCAAGGCGCCCTCGAACGCAACCCACGTGGTGAGCAGCGCGATCACCGCGCCGACGCCGGCCACGAGCCACTTCTCGGCCGCCACGTCGCGCCAGATCTGGAGCGCCATGGCGGCCATCGTGATCACCATCACGATGACGGCGGGGATCGAATAGGCCTTGGTCTTGCGCCCGATCGATCGCAGGTACAGCGCGCAGATCAGCAGCGTGAACGCGGCGAGCACCTGGTTGGTCGCACCGAAGACGGGCCAGAGGCTCTTGGCGCCTTCGTCGTAGTCGGCCCAGATGAGGATCAGCACCGAACCGACGGCGACCGTGCCCGCGAACCAGCGGTTGCGCAGCGGCGCGATGTCGTAGGCCTCGCCGAGTTCACCGAGCACGAAGCGCTGGATGCGCAGCGCGGTATCGAGGCTCGTGGCGGCGAAGGAGATGACGAGCACGGCGACGACGGTGCTGCCGATCGAGCCCGGGACGCCCAGTGCGGTGAGGAAGCTCGCGGCGCCGTTGACGAATGCGCCGAGCGCCTGACCGACTTGCGGCAGCGGCACGGCCGAGTCGAGCGCCGAGGCACGGATCGTCGTGTCGAGATATCCCCAGGCCGACGTGTGTTCGGCACCGAGCCACTGCCCCGAGGCGACGGCCATCGTTGCGAGAATGGCGAGCGCGGCCTCGCAGAGCATCGCGCCGTAGCCGATCGGACGCGCGTCGGTCGCACACGCGAGCTGCTTGGACGTCGTCCCCGAGCTCACGAGCCCATGAAAGCCCGAGATCGCCCCGCACGCGATGGTCACGAAGAGCAGCGGGAAGACGGCCGGCAGCGCCGCGAGGTCGCCGACGGGCGGCGCGACGAACGTCGGCGCCGTCAGGAAGAAGCCGAGGTAGAGCGCGCCCAGACCGACGATCAGCTGGTGGCTGTTGATGAGGTCGCGCGGTTGGAGCAGCAGCCAGACGGGCAGGTTCGACGCGATGAACGCGTAGAGCATGAGCCCGACGAGCCAAAAGTTCTTGCTCAGGAAGATCGAGCCTTCCGACGGCACGGGCAGCGTGCCGGTAGCCGTCCCCGCGATGACGAGGTACAGCCCGACCAGCGCGACGATCGACGGCACGAGCAGCGACCGCTTCTTCACGAAGCCCCACCAGCCGATGAACAGCGCCACGAGGATCTCGAGGTTCACCGGCAGGATGCTCGCCGGGTAACCGACGAACAGGTTCGCGATCGCGAAGGCGAACACGGCGCCCACCAGCCAGATCAGGAAGAAGATGATCAGCAGGAAGAGCACGCGCGAGCGCGGGCCGATGAAACGCTCGGTGAGCGAACCCACCGACTTGCCGTCGTGCCGGATCGAGAGGACGAGTGCACCGAAGTCGTGCGCCGCGCCCATGAAGATCACGCCGACGACAACCCAGGTCAGCGCCGGCACCCAGCCCCAGACGATCGCCATCGCAGGCCCGAGGATCGGCGCGGCCCCGGCGATCGACGCGAAATGGTGTCCCCAGAGCACCTCCGGCTTCGTGGGGACGAAGTCGACGCCGTCCTCGTGCACGACCGACGGCATCGGCTCGTCGGCCTGCACACCGAAGATGCGCGTGGCGAGGTGCTTGCTGTAGAGCCGATAGCCGAGTGCCAGGCAGGCCAAGCACACGACGGCGACGGGGATCGCTGCCATGGCGGACATTGTGAACCGGGGGCGAGCAGTGTTCCAGCGTCAGGGGGCAGCGGCCGACAGCGCTGGCGCGTCAGACCTCGCGGCGAACCCGTCGTCATCTCGAGATTCATGTCCCGCACTCGACGCCGATTGCGATGAGACGTGTTGGGACTGGCATGTGTCGCCGAAGTCCCGAGCCGACCGCTGCGGACCAGCGAGGCTCGATCACAACGCGCGCTCGAGGAGCTGAGAGATGAAGTCGACGATCCGATGCATTCTGTGGTTCGCCCTGGTGTGGACATCTGTGCTCCACGCCCAGACTTCGCTTTCGCCCGAAGTCAGTGCCGCTGCGGATCAGGCAGCCCTGATGGTCGGGCCAATCACCGGGTTCACGGTTGGATGGCACGAGGCGCCGCAGACGATCACGGTTCCACGCGGCACGAGCCTCACCTTCCAGCAGCCCAAGGCGCCTCAGGACGACGTCGAGTGGGAGGGTGCAGACGAGATCGAGGATGGGAGCACGTCCTCGCTGGCCAGCTTCACCACGCAAGTGCCGGGACGCTTCGAGGTGACCTCGACCACCGTCCTCTCGCTCGGCTCGTCAGCTGGGGCCAAGACGCCGACAAATCGCTGTGTCATCGAGGTCGTCGAGAGGGTCCCGGTGTCGCTCGCATCGCCGGCGCCGATCACGGTCGACCATGGCTCGGATCTCGCGGGCTATCTGTCAAACGAAGAGACCATGGGCGCGTTCTTCGGTGGTTCGATTGCACGCGTGAGTCGTCTCTCGGCGAGCCGCTACGTGACATCGATCCAGAAGCCCCTGACCTTCGGTGTCGCCGTTGCACCCGATGACGCGTGGCCGATCGAATGGGTGGTCGACGGGGTCGCGGTGGGGCTCGGAAGCACATGGCACGGGGTGTTCGTCGAACCGGGTGTGCACACCGTCTCCGTGACACGCGCAGGAGTGCAGCAGTGGCTCGACATGGAGACGTACTCGGTGTCCATCGCGCCAACCGACGAGTTCGTCGTGGGTCAACCGCTGCGCTTTCGCGCCACCACGGAACCGGCGGGATACGAGACGCATATCACGTGGCTATCGAGCACGAAGACCGGGACCGCCGCACCGGTGCTGGGAGGTGAACCTGTGTTCACAGCGGTCTTCGAGAACGACACGCTCGATGGTTCGTGGACGGGTGTGAAGGCCGACAACGCGGTCGCCGCATCTGATGCTGTAACGTGCCCCGCCGAGTCGCCGAGCGCCTCGGTTGCGGCGTCCGATCTGCGCATCGAGCTCGGTCCCATCGCCGGGCTCACGCGAGCGTGGCACGCGGCACCCGCGAGCACCCACGTGCCGGTCGGCGTATCCGTGATGCTGCGCGCCGAGGTCGTCCTCGTCGGCGACATCGACGGCGACGGTCTCGTGAGTCACTTCGACACCGAAGATCTGCGCGGTCACATGGCGGTCCAGGGCCAGCCCGGAGCGTGGCGCGCGGACATCGACGGCTCGGGCGTCGTCGATGGTTTCGACTTCGCCGAGCTCCGTGCGCTCTACGGTGCGACGTCGCAAGGTGCGGCGCAGCCGATCACATGGGACGGTGCGCGCTCGCTTCCGTCGGACGGAGCAGCTCTCGCCGAGTTGGAGTTCAGCGAACCCGGTGACTACACGGTGACGGCCGAGGCCGTCGTGGATGGAGTGTTGGTGTCGCGGACCATGACGTTCACGGCCGTGGACCTGCCCGCGTCAGGCGTGAACTTCTCCATCGTCGGGGTCACGCCGGTGGATCCTTCGGACGGCACCATCTTCAGCTTCCTCATGGGCTCGCCCGCCGTCATCGCGGAAGTCGACGGTGTCCTCGCGACGTCCGTCAGGCGCAGCATGCGTCTGTCCGTGCAGACGACGCCGGCAGGGTTCGAGCCATTGACCGAATGGATGGACGGCGACACGGTGTTCGAGGTTCTCGGGGACGGCGCCGTCGTGTCGCTGGCCCGTGCCGGAGGACACGTGCTCACGGGGGGGTGGGAAGGGTCGGTCGACGGCATCCCGATCGTTGCCTTCGAGACGATCATCGAGCCGTCTCCCGACGTCGAACGTCTCGATGACGAGACGCCGATCACCTTGTACGCCCGCACGGAACCCGCGGGGTTCGAGGATCTCATCTGCTGGCGAGCGTCGACCGTCTTCGGTCACACCGAGGTCGAACTCGGCCGTGGTCCCGTCTTCTCGACGTCCTTCCACGACACGACATCGAGCTACGGTGATCGCTGGGTGAACATCCGCGCCTGCGACGCGGTCTATGACCTCGAAGCGCTCCTCGCCCCGAAGTGCGCCGACTTCTGCTGCCAGTGTGGCTCGGCATTCAACTGCGTCGGCAAACTGGTGTTCATAGAGTGTGAGTCGGGCAAGTTCTGCAACATCGTCAAAGACTGCGGGATCATCTTCAAGTGCTGCGGCTGCTCGTGACGGAGTTCCTGCGGAGGCGCGCGAGGCGCCGACGCTCCTGCCGTTTGGCTACTCGTCGCTCTCGGCCAGCTCGCCTTCGGTGACGTAGCGCAGGATCTCGACGACCTGCGCGGTTGTCCGCGCAACCGCCAAGGCCGCCGCGTCGATCTCCTTGAGCGCGTGGTCGAGGCTCTCGTCGTGCAGCGTGATGATCGGCGTCCCGTCGCTCACGGCCGAGCCGGCCTCGAACGCCGCGTTCCACTGGCGGTACTTGTCGCCGAAGCGCACGACGACGACGTCGGCCCGTTCGAGCAGCAGGCGCGTGCGGATCGCGTTGATCTTCGCGCTCTTGTGGTCGCGCCAGAAGTCGCTCTTCTCCTTGCCGAGGATCTTCGTGCCACAGGCGTCGGAGTCTGCGTGCTCCGTCACGGGCGCGACGAACTCGACGGGCAGGTCGCTCTCCTCGCAGCCGTCGACGATCTCGTCGCGCCACTCGGTGTGGATCTCGCCCGAGAGGTAGACCGTCAGCGGGTTGTCATCGTCGATCATCGTAGGAGGGTCCGAAGAGTCCGAAGGGGAGTGGTGACGCTGTCAAGCCGAAGCGACAGGGACGAGCTTGCGGGGTTCGAGCAGGTTGATCAACGGCAGTGCTGCGAGAGAACATCCGCCCAAGACGGTGAGGGCCGTCCCGAGGTCGTGCGCTTCCATGATCGACGCCAGCGTGCGCGTCGACCAGACGTAGCAGACGTTGATCCCAGCCATGAAGACGCAGAACTGGAGGCCGGCAGCGCGCGCGTCGACGAGATCCATCAACGCGCTGTAGAGTGCCGCCGTTGCGGCGCCGGCAGCGAGGTACAGCGCACCGAGCAGCGCGAGATAGGGCCCGGCACCGATTGCCAGTGGGAGGCGCCACGTCGCGACGCCGATCGTGATCACGAGGCCGGCAGCGAGGCCTTGCGTGATCATCGCCGCGCGGCGCCGACCGATGCGATCAGCGAACCGGCCGCCGACGAGCGCGCCGAGTGCCATCGCGACGACGGCGGGTGCGAGGAAGAAGAAGCCCGTCGTGTCCTCGCTCGCGCCGCGGTCGATGAGCAGCGGGCCGCCCATGGATGCGAGCGACTCGAAGCCCGCACCGACGGTGGCGGCGACGAAGAACCCGAGCCACATCTCACGACGCTTGACCATCGTGGAAATCGCCTCGCGATACGTGGGCCAGGGTGTTCGCGGCGGCACGCCGATGCCGCGCGTGGTTCGTCGAACGGCCAGGGCGACGGCGAGGATCACGAACAGCATCACGCCGACGACCGCGTCGCGCCCGACGTGCACGGCAGCGAGGACGGCGCCACCTCCAAACACGCCCCGAGCCCCGAGCAGGCCCACTTGCATCCAGCCGTTGAGGACTCCGCGGCGCTCTTCCGCGATCGTATGGATCGCCAACGTGTCGATCGAAGCGTCTTGGATGGACGCGGCGACGGCATGCCCGACGAGCAGCGTGACGACGACTTCGATCGACGCCACCATGTCCATGAAGAGCAGCGGCGTGAGTGTCGCGGCCATCGCGAGCTGGCTCGTGACGATCCAACCGACGAGGCCGAAGCGCTCCGTCCGCATGAGGTCGACGAGCGGTGCCCAGAGGAACTTCAGCGCCCATGGCCACGCGACCCAGGACATCGCGCGTGCGATGTCTGCCGAGGCAACGCCGTCCATGCGCATCCAGACCGGAAGAGCCCACCAGATCAATCCGATCGGCGCACCTTCGGCCGCGTAGAGGAGTGTGAACAGGGCGGCAGAGGGACGCGTTGCCTGCCTGCCGTCGTTCACTTCCCGCTCTTTTCGCTCTTTCGCCGCGGCGGCTTGCAGCGCCATTCGATCACGGCCGCCCAGCCCTCACTCTCGGGATCTCCGTCGAAGTAGTCGCCGACGACCGCGACGACGCCAAAGCCCTGCGCGAGCTGGAACGACAGTGTGGGGTCGTTGAGCTCGCCATTCACGACCTGTTCGACGTACTCCTGAGCACTCATGGACTTCGAGAATCGGTGGTATCCACGCAGGCGCGCGCCGGCAAGCACGCGCTCGAGACCGAGTTGCCGTGCGAGGTCGAAGCGTCCGTGCTTGTAGAGCAGCTTCCCGATTCCGCGGCCCTGCATCCCCGGTTGGACCATGACGTCGGCGGCGAAGAGCGTGCGCCCGGCCACCGGGTCGTGATTCGCGAACGTCCCGTCGGCGGTGAAAGTCGCCCAGCTCTGTCCGGCCTCGTACTCATCCCAGGCGATCACGAGGCCGGCGCAGGTTCCGACGATCTTGCCGGTCTTGGTGTCCTCGGCGACGAGTTGTCCCTGCGGGAAGGTCGTGAGGTGCGAGGCGAGCTGTTCGTCGCTCCACGGCGTGATGTCCGGGTAGATGAGCGCGGCGAGCTGCTTCACGCCGGGGAAGTCGGAGGTTTCCATGGGGCGCACGACGATCGAGCGACCGCGCCGGGTGAGCGGCGTCGAGGTGCCCGAGAGGGGCAGCAGCTCGGGGGTCGCGATCGCCGCCGCCGTCGAGCGACTGTCACGCAGCGGCACGACGGTTCCCGATCGCCGGCTTCCGCGCAAGACGCTGAGGTTGAGCTCACCGATGACCATCATCTCCTGGTTCGGGATGCCCTCGGCGAGGATGCCGTCGCGCGCGAAGGGAAAGTCACTCGGGGTCAAGATCGACGCCTGGCCATAGTTCAACGACACCGCGGGAACCATGGGTAGCGAGCCGACGGTCGCCGAGTGGATCACGAACATCTGGTTCTCGATCGCCCGCGCCTGGGCGCAGTAACGCACGCGCAGAAAGCCCTGGCGGTCGTCGGTGTAGCTCGGCACGACGAGGATCGTGGCGCCCTGCTGTGCCGCGGCCCGCGCGACCTCGGGAAACTCGACGTCGTAGCAGATCGTCACGGCCATGCGCCCAAAGGCCGTGTCGAAGACCTTGAGTCCGGGAACCGAGCGGACGTTCCAGGCGCTTTTCTCGAACGGGGTCATGTGGAGCTTCGCCTGCGACACGAACGTGCCGTCGGGGCCGAACACGTGGCAGACGTTGGCGAGGATCTCGGGGTCGCGCGCCTGACGTTCGGGAATCGTCCCGGCAGCGATGTGGATCGAGTGGTCGCGGGCCAGCTTCGCGAAGAACTCGCGGAACGCCGGGGCGCGGTCGGCCAGCCCCCGGACCTGGTCGGCCATGGGGCGCTCGACGTCGCCCAGGGTCAGGAGCTGTACAGTGAAGTACTCCGGAAAGACGAGGAGTTCACAGTCGTAGTCCGCCGCCGTGCGGACGAGGCCACGGACCTGGTCCTCGAACTCCTCGAGCGACTGGATGGGGCGGACAAAATACTGCAAAGACGCGACACGAAGTCGATTCATCAGGGCCTTTCCTTCTACGCTAGAATCGCTACAAGGTAGCCGTTCGTCAGGCCCGACGCGCCCTCGGAAGTCCCGAGCGCCCGACGTCGAGCAGGCGACACTCGAAGAGCGCGGCGATGAGCCGCGACACAACGATGACAAGTACTCGCTTCGGACTGGAGGCATTCGATGCCGGAGTTCGCGGTCGGGGCGTACGAGCGACGCGCGACTTTGAGCGCGGCGAGATCGTCGCGCACTTCGGTGGGACGCTGGTCCGCTTCGATCGCGTGACCGACTTCACGCATGTCTTGCAGGTCGGACCGGATGCGTTCCTTGGTCCGTCGGGCAACCTCGACGACTACGTCAACCACTCGTGCGACCCCAACACGCGCGTCGACATCGTGAGTTCGGCGGGATTCCTCGTGGCTCTTGTGCCGATCGCGTCGGGGACGGAGATCACCTTCGACTATTCGACGTGCATGATCGACGAGGACGCGATCCCGGGCTGCCTCTGCGGCGCCGAGAACTGTCGCGGCATCATCGAACCGTTCGTGTCGATGGCGACGGAAGACGCCGAGCGCCTCGAGCGTAGGGGACTCGTCCCGGCCTTCGCGCGCGCGATGCGGCGAGCCGTCAGCGTGTCCCGCGCTTGAGGATCTGAACGCCGCGCTCGAGGCCATCGAGCGTCAGTGGCACCATGCGGTCCTCGGTCAGGTCGCGCACCATGCCGATCGACGGCGTCCAGTCCCAGGCTTCTCGCGGGACGGGGTTGATCCACACGGCGCGCTCCCAGTGTGCGAACGCTCGGCGCATCCAGGCCATGCCCGATTCCTCGTTCCAATGTTCGACGGACCCGCCGGGCTCGCTGATCTCGTACGGGCTCATCGAGGCGTCGCCGATGAACACCGCGCGCCAGGCGCTGCCGTAGGTGCGGAGCAGCTCGTCGGTGGGCGTGGTCTCGGTCCAGCGTCGGCGGTTGTTGCGCCAGACGCGCTCGTAGAGGCAGTTGTGGAAGTAGACGTGTTCGAGGTGGCGGAACTCCGAGCGCGCGGCGCTGAAGAGCTGCTCGGCGGCTTGGATGTGGTCGTCCATCGACCCGCCGACGTCGAGAAAGAGCAGAACCTTCGTGCGGTCACGGCGCGAGGGCTGCATCGCGATGTCGAGCGTGCCGGCGTTGCGCGCCGTGGCGGCGATCGTGCCGTCGAGGTCGAACTCCTCGTCGACGCCCTCGCGGCCGAGGCGTCGCAGCTTGCGCAACGCGAGCTTCAAGGCGCGCGTGCCCAGCTCGACGTCGTCGTCGAGGTCGCGGAACTCGCGCTTGTCCCAGACCTTCACCGCACGGCGATGGCGCGAGCGATCCTGACCGATGCGGATGCCGAAGGGGTTGTAGCCCCACGCGCCGAACGGCGACGTCCCGCCCGTTCCGATCCACTTCGACCCGCCGCCGTGCTTGCCCTCCTGCTCGGCGAGCCGCTTCTTCAACGTCTCGATGAGCTCCGAGAACCCGCCGAGTTCCTTGACGCGCGCCTTGTCCTCGTCGCTGAGGTAGCGCTCGCCCATCTTCTCGAGCCACTCGGGCGGGATCGCCGTGAAGGGATCTTCGAGCGCGTCGATGCCCTCGAAGCACGTCGCGAAGGCGCGGTCGTAGCGATCGAGATAGCGCTCGTCCTTCACCAGCGATGTGCGGCCCAGGTGATACGCGTGTTCGACGCGGTAGCCGGGCACGGCCGCGAGCATGGCCTCGAGGAACGTGAGGAACTCCCGCAGCGTGACGGGCACGCCGACGCGTCGCAGCTCGTAGAAGAACGGGATGAACAAGCGAGTGCTCCGCGGTGGTCGTCGGCGTCGGGGGCGAGGGACTTCGGTGCCGCTCGGCATGCGGCCCGGGCGGCCGGCGTGTCAGTCGGTTGACGCCTCAGCCGCCGCCCTTCGACTGTGCGATGAGTTCCCAGAATGACGTGTTCTGCTCTTCGGTGAGGAACGACGCGACTTCGGCTGTGAAGAGCTGTCCGGCTTCTTCCTTCTGTCGTCCGACGAGGTCGTCGGCGACGCCGCGATCCCAGGCCGAGATCACGGCGTCTTCGCGGTCGTAGTGCGCGAGGATCGCGTGGCGTAGCTCGGTCACCTGGTACTCGTTGAGCTCGAGCCGTTCGGTCAGCTTCGACATGCTGGCATCGATCCCGTCGCGCTTGGCTTGGACGTGGTCACGCCAGCCGTCCACCTTCTCATCGCGTCGGATCTGCTCGAGGGCTGTGGCGACCTCGTCGTAGAAGGCTGTCGACGCGGGAGCGTTCGCGCCTTCGATCGACGTTGTCGCCACGTCCGCGGCCTCGACGTCCTGCGGTGTGGCGGCGCTCTTCGGCGTGTCGGTCAGCGAAGCCAGGGCGTCGCCGAGCGTGAGTGGTTCGATCGGCGTGGTGTCGGTCTTCCACGCGGCGAGCTGCTCGGCGATTCCGTCGAGGCGCTGCTCGAGAACGGCGAGGCGTCGCTCGAGCGTGGTTGCTTCGGTGACAAGCAGGGGGGCGGCGTTCGACGGTGGGCCGGGCGCGAGCCACGTCGCGGCGATGGCCCCAGCGACACCGCCAGCGACCAGTGCGGCGACGAGCGTGAACGGTGAGATCGAGGTCGACGTCATCGGTTTGCTGGCTCGGGGGTCACGAGAACCGTCGCCCGCTCGAACCGCCCTTCAGGTGGTGGTCGACGCGGGCGACGTCTTCCTCGTTCTTGATTAGCGCGCCGAGGTAGGGCGGAGCATCGCTGAGTGGCTTGCCGTCCTCGACGCCGAGTTCGGTGTTCGCCATCGCGAGCAGACGCAGCCAGTCCAGCAGTTCCGACGTCGACGGCTTCTTCTTGAGATGGGGGACATCGCGCAGGCCGTAGAAGACGGCGAGTGCGTCGCGCACGAGACGTTCGCCGACGTCGGCGTGGTGAGCCGCGACGATCGCGGCCATCGTGTCGGGGTCGGGGAAGCGGATGTAGTGGAAGAAGCAGCGCCGCAGGAAGGCGTCGGGGAGTTCCTTCTCGTTGTTCGACGTGATGATGACGATGGGGCGGTTTGTCGCACGCACGGTCTGCTGCGTCTCGTAGACGAAGAACTCCATGCGGTCGAGTTCGAGCAGCAGGTCGTTGGGGAACTCGATGTCGGCCTTGTCGATCTCGTCGATCAAGAGTACGGCGCCGGTCTCGTGCTCGAAGGCCTCCCAGAGCTTGCCCTTCACGATGTAGTTGCCGATGTCGTGCACGCGCTCCGAGCCGAGCTGGCTGTCGCGCAGGCGCGCCACGGCGTCGTACTCGTAGAGGCCCTGCTGGGCCTTCGTCGTGCTCTTGACGTGCCAGGTCAGCAGCGGCTTGCCGAGTGCAGCGGCCACCTCCTCGGCGAGGACGGTCTTGCCCGTCCCTGGTTCGCCCTTGATCAGCAGCGGGCGCTGCAGGGCGACGGCGGCGTTGACGGCCACCGTCAGGTCTTCGGTGGCCACGTAGGTGTCGGTGCCCTCGAAGCGGGGCGTCGGTTCGGCGCTCATGGCCCCATGGTCGTGGAGCGGCGCGCGCGGCGCAACGGACACGTGGCATGATGTCGACCCCCGTCCCTCCCGGAGCGAGACTGATGGAACGTGCTGGCTTCTCACGTCGTGCTGTCATGGCAGGTGCTGCCGCTGGTTTGGCCCTGACGAGTGTCCGCGCCCTGGGCCTGAGCGCAGGACCGCGCCCGCTCTTCCACATCTCGCTGGCCCAGTGGTCGCTGCACCGCACCATCCGTTCGGGAGAACTCGACGCGCTCGATTTCCCGGCCTTCGCGCGCGAGCAGTTCGACATCGGGGCCGTCGAGTACGTGAACCAGTTCTTCGGCGACAAGGCCACCGACTTCGGCTACCTGCGCGAACTCCGTCAGCGCGCCGCCGACGCGGGTTCCAAGAGCCTGCTGATCATGATCGACGGCGTGGGCAACCTCGCGGCGACCGACGCCGGCGAGCGTCGTCGAGCCGTCGAAGGCCATCACCCGTGGGTCGCAGCGGCGGCCTTCCTCGGGTGTCACGCGATCCGCGTCAACGCGGGTGCAGAGGCCGGCGCCGATCGCGACGTGATGAAGGACCACGCCGCTGATTCGCTGCGTCGCCTCGCGACCTACGGCGCGCCTTACGGAATCTCGGTGATCGTCGAGAATCACGGCGGCCCGTCGTCGGACGGCGCCTGGCTCGCGGACGTCATGCGGCGCGCGGACCACCGCGGTGTCGGCACCTTGCCCGACTTCGGCAACTTCCACGTCGGCGACGGCATCTGGTACGACCGCTACCAGGGCATGGCCGAGCTGATGCCCTTTGCGAAGGCCGTGAGCGCAAAGTCGCACGAGTTCGATGCGAGCGGCAACGAGGTCAACACCGACTATCGGCGCGTACTGAAGACGGTCGTCGACGCGGGCTACACGGGCTACATCGGCATCGAGTACGAGGGCGGCACGCACAGCGAACTCGACGGCATCCGCCTCACACAGAGCCTCCTGCAGACGGTGCGCGACGAGTTGAGCTGACAACCGCTCGGGCGCATGAGCGGCGAAACGACCCGCACCATGAATGTGCGGAATCTGCGCGACCGGCTCGTTGCGGTGTGTCGTTGGGGACGGGCACGAGCTGCAGCACGGCGCTGCGGCCGACGATCGCGCAACAAGACGGGGAGACTCCGCCGTGAAACTCACACTGATCACGATGCTCGGCGCGCTGTCGCTCGGCACGATGGCTGCCGGGCAAGATGCCACGACGCTTGATCGATCTCCGCTCGAGAACACCGGAAACATGTCGTTTTCGCTCGTCGACGGGCGCTGGACCGCAGCGGGAGCGCCGCCGAACGCCGAGGCGCTGCTGCTGCTCGGCACGCCGGGGACTCGCGACGCCTCGTCTCTCGTGTTGCCTGTCGTCTTCGACGGGACGGGGAGCGTCACGCTGGACGCCTTCGCCACGAAGAGTGATGCCACGGCACGCTTCGCGTTCCGCGCGGCGCACGGCGTCGTTTTCAGCGAGCGCTTCGCGTTGGCGCAAGGCCAGCAATGGGGCGCCGGTTCGACGGCGCACGCGACCGCCGGTCCGCTGTTTCCGACGCCGCAGTTCACAGGTGTCGTTCCGAGTGCCGCGGCTCCAGCGCTCCCGAGTGTCGACATCGCGGACGTCGACGGTGACGGGATCGCGGACGTCGTCGCTTCGAACGCGAGCTGTCAGTGTGTCGCGGTACTCACGGGGCGCGGCGACGGAACCTTCGAACCCTCGGTCACGTGGAAGTCGGGGAGTCCGGGCGCCATCGACGTCGCGATCGCCGACTTCGACGCCGACGGTGTCGTCGACCTTGCCGTGGCCCACAATGGCGGTGGCACGGTCAACGTGTTGCTCGGTGAGGGCCAGGGCTCGTTCGCGCGGCCCGTTTCGTACGTGGTCCCCCAGGGCCCGATCCACGTCGTTGCGCACGACCTCGATCGCGATGGGGCCATCGACCTCGTCGTCGGTCACGACGGCGTCGAAGGGATCACGACGTTGCGCGGCGTCGGTGACGGCACGTTCGCGCTCGGACCCACGGTCGGCGGACTCCCGGCCCGAGGACTGATGCTTGCCGACGTCGACCTCGACGGAGAGATCGACGCCGTGGGGGCGAACGCCAACACCGTGTTCGCTTTCCTCGGCGCAGGGGACGGCTCGTTCCAGCCCGGCGTCGCGATCACGACGGTCCCACAACTCCAGACGTTCCTCGTCGAGGACATGGACGGCGACGGAGCTGTCGACGTGTTGACGTCGGCGACGTTCGTCCTGTTCGGGCAGATCGTGCTCGCGCGAAACGACGGCGCGGGCGCATTCGGCGCGGGCGAACTCGTCGTCGATGATCCCGACCTCGCACGCATGGCCGTGGTGGATGTCGATGCGGACGGCAGCCTGGACGTCGTGTACACGGCGCGCGGGCAGGGCACGCGCTACGTGACGCTTCGCAACGCGCGGCCCGGTGTGTTCGAGAAGTTCGGCCGCACGTACGGTCCGCTCGCCAGGGATATCACGGTGGGCGACATCGACGCCGACGGCGATCCGGATCTCGTCGTGTCGGTCGATGGCCTGGCCGACGTCGCTGTGGTCCTCACGCGCGACGACGGGCAGCTCGACGGCGCTCTGCCGTGGACCGGCACCGCCGAGACTTACGGAATCGCGCTCGTCGACGTCTTCGGTGATCACGCGCCCGAGCTTGTCACCGTGAACTCGGAGACGGATGAGCTCCTCGTCTACCCGAACGCGGGTGGTGGGGCGTTCGCGCGTCCGCGCCGTGTCGGCATCTCCGCGCCGACGCTGCCCGCCGCCACCGAGCCGACGATCCTGGTGACCGGTGATCTCGACGGCGATGGGCGCGTCGACTTCGTCACGGGAAACGCGACCAACACGAGCGTCATCCTCGCGGGGAGCGATGGTCCGCTGGCCGTACTCGACACGGGAAAACCTGCCGCGCTCGCGCTCGGCGACATCGACAGTGATGGCATCCTCGACCTCGTCGTGGCTCGCTTCGGGGCGACGGCGATCACGCTGCGCGGTGTCGGCGACGGCACGTTCGGCGCCCCGGTCGACGTGCCGGCCAGTCCGTCGGGCTTCGATCTGCGCCTCGGTGATGTCGACGGGGATCGTCACCTCGATCTCATCATCGCCGAGTTCGCCGGTTCGCTCCTCAGCGTACAGCGTGGCGATGGCGCTGGCGGTTTCGCGCCGCCCACCTCGGTGTCCACGGGGTCCGGTGGCCTGCGCCGGATCGATGCCGGCGATCTCAACGGGGACGGCCGCACCGACGTGCTGCTCGGCGGTCAGTGGAACTCGGTTCGCGTCTTTCACGGTGCAGCCGACGGGACGCTCGTCCTCGCGACGACCCTCGTGGCGAGCACGGTCGATGGTCCGAGTTTCAACGACGGCGTGCCGATCATCGCGGACGTCGACGGCGACGGCCGTCGCGACGCGGTCGTGGGTGGTGCGCTCTTCCTTTCGTTGCCTGACGGAAGCCTCACGTCACCTCAGCAGCACGCCATCTCCGTGCTCGCTGTGGGCGATGTGGACACCGACGGCACGCCGGATCTCGTCGGTCGGCAGGTGATTCTCCTCGGCAAGCACGACCGCTGATGCGGGGAGCAGCGAGGGCGTGACGACGCGAGTGGTGTGATGCAAAAGTTCGTTGAAGAAGTCTTCTTAGCAGACTTTCGTGCGGCTACAGCTCGTCGAGCGCGCGCCTGATGCGGGCATGAACGTCCGCAAGGCGGCTGCGCGTGTAGCCGTCCAGCGAGCTGGTGATCATGTCGTCGACCTGCGTGTTCAGCATGGTGAGCGTTGCGCGAACGAGCGGAGAGAGCGGCTGCAGTGTGCGGCGCATGTCGGAGATGTCCGGCTTGCGCAGCGTGCCGGACGGGAGCGGATCTCCGTGAACGACTCGTCCGCGATGATTCCGAGCACGCCGCACGCCGCGCACCATGTCGTGCGACGAGCACGCCGCTACGCGAGCGGTCGCAGGGCCGTGACCAAGTCGAGGTAGCCGGGTTCGTCAGGTTCGATGACGCCGTGCCGGATGAGGAAGTCGATGACGACGAGGTTGCAGTTGAACTTGTAGTCGCGCGTCTCGGCGACGATTTCGCGTACTTCCGCGACGGGCCGCAGCATGAACGACTCGACTTCGCCGTCGGAGTTGCGCGGGACGAAGTTCTCGGGCAGCTCGAGGTCGAACAGGAAGAGCGTGTCGTCGCGCATCCCGTGCGGTGCGTCGACGCGGTACGACACGGCGCCGCAGGCCACGGCCCGGGCAGCGAGACGGGCGTCGATGTCGGCCTCCTCGGCGCACTCCTTGGCGAGGTTCTCGCGCACGCCGAGCCCGACGGGTTGGCCACCGGCCACGAGGTTGTCGAGCTGCCCCGGAAAGGTCGTCTTGCCGGCCGAGCGTTTCGCGACCCACAGGTGCAGCCCGCCGTCACGTCGCACGTAGCCGTTGAGGTGGACGCCGTAGGCGCGCGCTCCGAAGAAGGGCAGTGCGGCGCGGTCGAGGCGAAAGAGTTCGGCTGATCCGCGCGACTCGGCGATCGGGTAGTTCTCGTGGGCCAGCGCCGGGATGTGCCCGTCGTCGATGAGGCTCGCGACGACGGCCGCGAGCCGCTCGGTGCGCTGCTCCGGCAGCCGTGCCCCGTCGGCCAGGACGACCGCGTCGGGTCGCACGTCGAAGACCGTCCCGAACGAGGCGAGCAGTGCGGCGTGGTCGCGACGGATCGACCCGAGGCGTCGGGTGTCGACGACGAACGGCACGAACCGCTCGCGCGTCCACGCGTGACACTCGTTGATGCGGTCGATCAAAGCCATCGGCTCGTCCTCGTCGGTGGGGCGCGAGCGATGACCATACCGGCTGCCGAACTCATCCGGCATGCTGCGCACGCCCGAGCGTGATCGCGCCGCGCGCGAGAGGCTCGACGAATCCACCGCTGCGATGGCGACCGCAGGAGATCGTCCACGACCAACCCGGGCTGGCAGCCCGTTGAAGAACTCATCCGGCGCGACGCACGCACCCGAGCGCCTCACACTCGCACAGGCACACTCGGTCATGCTCGTCGCACTCGGAGCAGTTCTTCAATCGGCTGCTTCGTGCTCGGCGCACAGAGCACCACGCCGGGCGCGGCACGTCGCTCCCGGTGGACAGCGCTTCAGCCGGTTGCCCGGACCTCGGACATCGACGGTCGTGCGCCGTGCCATGTTTCTCACGAGCCGCTATAACGGGGCATCCCGTGCGCCGTGCGGGCCCTGCGACGAGCACATCTCCAGCACCTTCGAACCATGCCACGCCCAGCCTCGTTCCCCTCCGAACTCCTCCGCATCTCGGCTCACGGATACGCCGGGCTCGCGGCCGAGCTGCTCCTCTCCGATGACGAAGCCGCCGCGACGTCACTCTCGTTCGAGGCCTGGAAGGCGAGCATGATGGCTTGGGTCATCGAAGTCGACGCGGCCCTGCAGGACGGCGAGCCCGACTCCTTCATCCGGCATCTCGACTGGGTGCGACGGGCTCTCCGTGCCCGCGGTGTCGACGACGCCACGCTGCGTCGAGCACTCGAGTTGCTCGCGTCCGTTCTGGATCGCGAACTGCCCGCGGGCGCCCGTGCACCGGTTGCCGCACTCTTGACGACCGGCATCGCGCACTTCGACGTCGCGCTGTCGATTGAAGCGTCCGAACTGGATCCCGACGATGAGTCGGGGCGCCTTGCCGCCGAGTACGTCCTCGCACTGCTCGAGGGGCGTCGTCGTGAGGCGACGGCGCTCGTGCTGGACGCCGTGAAGACGCGTGACCTCGACGTCGCGACGGCCTATGTCGACGTGCTGGCGCCTGCGCAGCGCGAGCTGGGGCGGCTCTGGCATCTCGGCGAGGCCACCGTTGCCGAGGAACATCTCGTCACGGCGACGACCACAGCGCTGATGGCGGCGTTGATGGCTCAGGCGCCGCGTCGGGAAAGCAACGGCCGGACGGTCGTCTGCGCGTCGATCGGCGGCGACACCCACGATGTCGGTCTGCGCATGGTGTCCGACCTCTTCGAACTCGACGGCTGGCATGTCCTTTTCCTCGGCGCCGATCTTCCCTCCGAGGCGGTCGGCAGCGCGGTGACAACGTTCAACGCCAACCTGCTGGCCCTCTCGGCCACCCTCGCAAGCCATCGGCGCGACGTGCGCGAGGCGATCGGCGTCGTGCGCAACGTCGCGCCCGAGTGCCTGATCCTCGTCGGTGGGCCGGCGTTCGCCAGCGGTGCCTCGGCCGGTGCCAGCGTGGGAGCCGACGCCGTGGCTGGAAGCGCGCACGAGGCCGTGACCGCGGGACGTGGGCTCGTGGGCCTGGATGACTGATCCCCACGATCTGCCCGTCGAAGAACGCTTCGAGCGGGGCGCGGCCACCGTCGCCGTGATCGGGCTCGGCTATGTCGGCTTGCCGCTTGTCGACGCCTGGCATGCCGCGGGGCACCACGTGCTCGGTGTGGATGACGACGCGCGCAAGGTCGCCGAGATCGCGCGGGGTGTCGTCACGCTTGAACACCTCGGCGCCGAGGTGTTCGCCCGACTTGCCGCCAGCCCGAGCTTCGAGGCGACGGACGACTTCAGGCAGCTCGCGCGCGCCGATGCCGTCGCGGTCTGCGTGCCGACACCGCTGGGCCCGAACCGCGACCCCGACCTGCGCGCGGTCCGCGGAGCCGCGCGTGCGATCGGCACCCACGCGCGCGCCGGCGTGCTCGCGATCCTCGAATCGACGACCTACCCCGGCACGACGCGCGACGTCTTTGCCGTCGAGCTGCTCGACGCCGCACGCGCGGCCGGTAAGACGTGGGTGTTGGGGCGCGACGTCTACGTTGCTTTCTCACCCGAACGTGAGGATCCGGGACGGACCTCGCACTCGATCCGCTCGACGCCGCGGCTCGTCGGTGGGCTCGACGATGTCTCGGCGGCGCGCGCCGCAGCGCTCTACCGCGGCGGCATCGAAGACGTCGTCGTGGTGTCCTCGGCGGAGGTCGCCGAGTCGGCGAAGCTGCTCGAGAACGTCTTCCGCGCCGTCAACATCGCCCTCGTCAACGAACTCAAGACAATCCTCGCCGCGATGGACGTCGACGTCTGGGAGGTGATCGAGGCGGCGGCCACGAAGCCCTTTGGGTTCATGCCATTCCAGCCCGGCCCCGGTCTCGGCGGCCACTGCATTCCGATCGACCCCTTCTATCTGGCCTGGAAGGCGCGCGAACTCGGGCACGAGGCGCACTTCATCGAGCTGGCGGGGGAGATCAATCGGCGCATGCCGGTGCGGGTCGTCGAGCGCCTGGCTGAGGCACTGAACGATGACAGCAAGCCGCTCCGTGGGTCGTCGGTGGTGCTGCTCGGCGTGGCCTACAAGCGCGACATCGGGGATGTCCGCGAGGCGCCGGCGCTGGAGATCTGGCGTCAGTTGGCGCGGCGCGGGGCACGTGTCACGTACCACGACCCGCACGTCGCCGAGTTCGAGGTCGAGGGAACGCGGCATGCGTCGATGCCCTTCGAGACGGAGCTGGTCGCGGCGGCCGACGCGGTGCTCGTCGTCACCGACCACGCGGCCATCGACTGGCAGGCCGTGGCCGACCACGCATCCCTCGTCGTCGACACGCGCAACGTGCTGGCAAGCGTGGCCGAACCGCGCGCGCGGGTCGTGAAGGCCTGACGGCCACGCAGCGCCCATCCGAAGCCGCTCTTCTGCACGCTGCTGAGGGCGGCCGGGCTGCGGTTTGAGCGCCTACCCGAGATCTCGCTGGCATGCGGCATGGCCGTCCGGGATGGTGTCGGCATGAACGATCATCGCTACAGCGCCGTCAAGGCCTACAAGAACGAACAGTTCCTCGCGAGCCCCGATGCACGCATCCTGCGCATCCTCTCGGAGTACATCGAACCCAAGACGCGCTTCGAGCAGTTCGACATCAAGGACACGATCGTCGTCTTCGGCTCAGCGCGCATCCGCTCGAAGGAAGTCGCCGAGAAGGAACTCGCCGAGGCCCAGGCGAACGGCGGCGACATCGTGGACGCCGAGCGCAAGCTCTACATGTCGAAGTACTACGAGGCGACGGTCGAGTTGTCGCGTCGTCTGACGGAGTGGTCGAAGAGCCTCGATGGTGACGACCGGCGCTTCGTGATCTGCTCGGGTGGTGGCCCCGGAATCATGGAGGCCGCGAACCGTGGCGCCTCGGAAGCCAAGGGCGAGAACATCGGCCTCAACATCTCACTGCCGTTCGAGCAGAACGACAACCCGCACATCACTCGCAAGCTCTCGCTCGAGTTCCACTACTTCTTCATGCGCAAGTTCTGGTTCACGTATCTCGCCAAGGCGATGATCGTGATGCCGGGCGGCTTCGGCACGCTCGACGAGTTCATGGAGGTCGTGACACTCGTCCAGACGCTGAAGATCAAGAAGAAGCTCCCGATCGTGCTGTTCGGGACCGAGTTCTGGAGCAAGGTGCTGCACTTCGAGCCGCTCGTCGAGTTCGGGACCATCAGTGCGAAGGACATCGACCTTTTCTTCCGCACGGACTCCGTCGACGACGCGTTCGAGTACCTCGTCAGCGAGCTGTCGAAGGAAGCGATCGACAACCCCGGGCTGCAGCTCTGATCTCGGAGGACGCGCCGCACCGGCGCCGGCCGGCGTGTCCCTGGGGCCGGCGTGTCGCGGAGTTCCCGTAGGTTCGACGAGTTGCCGGGGGGGCACCGAACTCAGCGGGACGCAAGCGCTCGGATCGACTCGCGCGGCCGGGGTGCCCTTCGTGGTGCGCCGTGCGACGGGGTCTCCGACGCGCTCCCGCTGGGCATGAAAAAAAGGCCGCTCGAAGCTCCTGCAAGCTCCGAGCGGCCTCGCGGGGCCAATCTCTTGCGATGAGTGATCGTCCAGCCGCGATCTCGCGGCAGCACACTCCTAGGTGACCGTCGCCACCCGGACGACTCACTCGTCGACGCGGGTAAAGCGCGGGTTTCCGGGATCGTGAACACCGACTTCGGAAAAATGTGCCGAAAAAGAACCTTCGGTTTCGCGGGGCCTCGAATCGAGGGGCCAATCGCCGTTCCGTCGCACATTCTGCCTGTCATGATTCGCCCGGGGCGGCATCATGGGAGAGATGTTTCGAAGGAACGACGCTTCTCCCCGCGGCCCGCTGTCATGACTGCCGAACCCGATACGCCCTCCGAAGACGAGATCTTCGCCTACGCGCGCAAGCACCTCGGGCCGGTCAGCGAGAGTTACGTGCGGCGGCCCGACGTGCTCGTGCTCGTGCGCGGGCGCCTCGGTGACGGGCAGCCGCTCGAGGACGCGGTCCTGGGCGCGGTCCACGGTGGAATCGGCAAGAGCCGCCGTGTCGCCGACGAGTTCGCGAACTACTTCCTCACCGACCTGATGCAGATGGGGAAGCTCTCGATGTCGACATCGTCGCGGCTGCGTCGGTTCCTCGACACCGGCGATCTCGTGCTCTCCGTCTTCGGTGACGTCTGGGGTGACCTCGCCGATCTCGAGTTCACGTCGCGCTCGAGCTTCACGTCGCTCTTCGCCCAGCGCATGACCTGGAAGGCCGCCGACCGTTCGCGTCAGCTCACGACGAAGCGCCGTGCCGAGGACAAACGCGTGAGTCAGACGGTCGAGGAGATCGACCTCGCGGACAAGAACACCGACTCGACGGCCCAGGCGATCCGTCAGGAGCAGACCGAGCGCCTCATGCTCGTCCTGCTGCGCATGAAGGATCGTGACCGACGGATCCTGACGATGCACTGGAAGGGTGAGTCGATCGAGGCGATCGCCTCAGAGCTCGGCCTGTCGTACCACGCAGCGCGCGTGGCGCGGACGCGAGCCATCAAGCAGGCGCGGGCTCTCGCGACCCCGCTCGACGCGAACGACTGACGCGAACGACGGAGCGCGCGGGCAACGGCGGCTCGCAGTTCGCGTGAGAGTCTTCCGCCCCAGAGAGCGCTCGCTGAGCTGACCTCCGCGCGGCCCGGGTTGCGGAGAGTCCACCGACGCGTCCAGGGGACGTCGTCTGGATCTCGGCCCCGCGCACGCGGCGCTTATTGACAGCGCTGTCATCTTCGTCGGCGAGCGTGTCGCAGCATGTGACACACGAAGTCCCGGGTGTCTCGGAGTGCGCCAAAGTCGCCTGTCGTTCCCTGACAAAGCTGGTCGTGAACGTTCCGAACCTCAAGGGCGGAACACCGGTGGTCGATGAGCCCGATCGACTCAACGGGAAACCACACCATGCTTCTTTCGCTTCGTATCGCTTTCACAGCGGTTCTTTTCGCTCCTGCGCTGCTCGCCCAGGATCTCATCTTCGTGAACGTCGATGGGGTCCTCCAGGGATCGTCGGGCGCGGTCGCGACCATCCCCGACGTGGATGGTGACGGCAGTCCGGACCTGATCGCGGGAGATCCGCTGCAGGGCGAAGTACGGGTCGTCTCGAGTGCGAACGGGTTGATCACGTCGATGGGCGGGCCGGTCGGCTTCGGTGCCGCGGTCTCCTCGGTGGCCGACCTCGATGGCGACGGCCATGCCGATGTCGCCGTGGGTCACCCGGCTGCCAACGTCGTGACTGTGCATTCCTCGATCAGCGGCGCATGGCTCGCGACGTACGTCGGCGAGCTTGCCGGCGATGAGTTCGGGGCATCACTGTCGAACCTCGGTGACCTCGATGGCGACGGTGTGGACGAGTTGGCGATCGGTGCACCCGGCGCCCACGACGACGCCGGCTCGGTGACGGTTGTTGGCGGCGCCACCGGAGCACAGCTCTACACGGCCGACGGAGCTGCGCCAGGCGACCGCTTCGGGTCGAGCCTCAGCGCCGAGGGCACGAGCACGATTGCGGGTGACAACGAGCCGGGTCTGATCATCGGCGCTGTCGCCGGTGACAACGAGCCCGGGCTCATGATCGGTGCTCTGGCCTTGGACAACGAACCCGGCCTCATCATCGGCGCGCTGGCCGCGGACAACGAGCCCGGTCTGATCATCGGCGCGAGCCCTCACGCCGCGCCGGCCTACGTGGAGTGGCATGGCTTCGGGAGTGGATCGACGACGCTGCGCATCGAGGGAACCGCTTCGAGTGACGGCTTCGGTGCGGCTGCGGCCGTCGTCGGCGATGTCGACGGCGACGGACGTACAGACCTCGCGATCGGTGCGCCGGGCAGTGGCTCGGTGTCGGTGCACTCGGGTCTCGACGGAGCGCTCATCTACGAGCTCGAAGTCGGCGGCGCGTTCGGCTCCTCGATCGTCTTCGTCGGCGATGTGAGCGGCGACGGGGTCGGCGACTTCGCTGTCAGCGACCCGTCCGTGACATCGCCCGCGGGATCCGTCGGACGCGTCAGCGTGCACTCGGGGACTGACGGAGCCGTCCTTGCGATCTTCGAAGGCAGTGGTCCCGAGGGCGCCGTGGCGCTTTCGACGCACCGCTGATCGCTCACGCGCCAGCCGAGCGGTCGTTGTTCGTCGCGTCGCGCGGAGCTGCCGCGAGCGCGGCGAGGGCTTCGGCCGTCTCGGTGGTGCGGGGGTGATCGGCGCCGAGCACTTCGCGCTGCACGTCGAGTGCGACGCGGAACTCGGCGCGCGCTTCATGGATGCGCCCCAGGGCGGCGAGGCAGCGTCCGAGGTTGTGATGGCAGCGCGCCGAGACGAAGTGGCGCGGCGACATGACGCGGTCGACGCGCTCGACACACTCGCGCATCAGCATGTGGGCCTCGGCGAGCCGGCCCGCGTCGAGCTGGATGAGAGCGAAGTTGTTGAGGATGCCGAGCGTGCGCTGATGATCGTCGCCTTGGATGCGACGGCTGCGCTCGAGTGCCTCGGCCATGAGGTCGCGCGCCTCGCCGTCGTGTCCGCGCCGACGCAGCAGGTTTGCGAGATTGCTCATCGACGTGATCGTCTGGTGGTGGTCGTCCCCCAAGACGTGGCGCTGCCCCTGGAGCGTCGCACGGTAGAGCGGCTCGGCCTCATCGAGGCGGTCGAGCGTGCACAGGAGGTTGGCGAGGTCGTTCTTCGCGATGAGCACGGCGGGGTGCAGGCTGTCGTGCAGCGACGTCAGCGCGCCGAGGGTGTCGCCCTGCAGTGAAACGGCTTCCTGCGGGCGCCCGGCGTCGAGCATGACGAGTGCCAGAGCGTTGCGCGTCGACAGCGTGTTGCTGTGAGCGTCGCCGAGCGTGAGCCGCTGCGTTTCGAGGCAGGCGCGGTAGAGCTCCTCACTCTGGGCCAGATCGCTGCCCGCGCGGTGCAGGATGCTCGCCAGCGCGGCCATGGAGCGCAGCGTGTCGGGGTGTTCGCGGCCGAGCAGTTTGTGTTGGTGGTCGAGGACGTCGCGCAGCGTTTCCTCGGCGAGGTCGAGGCGATCGCGGACGCCGTCGAGCAGGGCCTGCTCGGTGCGCGCGGCGAGTGTCTCGCGGTGCTCGTCGCCGAGAGCCTTGCGACGAAGCTCGACGCAGTGCCGGAGGTGCTTGTCGGACTCGGTCGTCTGTCCGAGCTTCTTGTAGAGCGTGCCGATCGTCAGGCGCACGGCGGCTTCGTCGAGCACGTGGTCGGGGAAGGCCGTCTCCACCTGCGCGGCGGCGCTGTCGAGCACCTCGCGCACCGTGATGTCCTGGCCCTGGGCGTGGGCCGGGTCGCCCGAGCCGAGCATGTCCATCAGGAAGTCGTTGATGAGCTCGGCGCGGCGGGCTTGGCGACGGGCTTCCTCGCGGTCTTCGCTGATGTCAGCGAGGTAGTCCTGAAGCGCCGCGGCCATGTCGGACGCCGTCGCGTAGCGGTCGTGGAGGAGGCGGGCCATGGCCTTCTCGCAGATCTCGACGAGGCTCTCGGGCGCTCCCGGCGCGATCTCGCGCAGCGGTCGCGGGGGACCTTTGCGGACGCGCATGAGCACTGCGAATCGGAGCGGGTATTCGTCGGGGTCGACGTACGGCAAGCGTCCGGCGAGGAGGTGGTAGAGGATCGCACCGAGCGAGTAGATGTCGCTGCGTTCGTCGATCGTCTCGACTTCGCCGCGCGCCTGTTCGGGCGACATGTAGACCGGCGTGCCGACGACGGTGGAGTCGTCGCTGGAGATCCAGCCCGGGCCGTCCATGTCCGGGAGTTCAGGCGCGATGATGTTCGCCGGCGCGGCGGCGACGGGATCGTGTCCGGCGACACGGGCGAGGCCCCAGTCCATGAGGTACGTCTCGCCGTACCGACCGACCATGATGTTCGCGGGCTTGATGTCGCGATGCAGCACGCCGCGCGCGTGGGCGTAGCCGACCGCCTCGCAGACCCGTTGCAGCGCCGCGAGGACGCGGTTCGTCGTCCAGCCGTCGCGTCCGGCGTGCACGTCGTCGAGCACCTTCTCGAGGTTCTGTCCGCGGACGAGCTTCATCGTGAAGTAGACGCGCCCGTCCGATCCCATCCCGATGTCGTGGACGGGGACGATCGACGGGTGGTCGAGCTGACTCGTGATGAAGGCCTCGTCGAGGAAGCGCGCGAGTCGGCCCTCCGCGGTCGACGATGACTTGCCCGCCGGCGACGAGTGCGGCGGGATCATGACTTTCATCGCGAGGTCGCGCCGCAGCGCTCCATCGTGGACGCGATGGATCTCGCCCATCCCCCCTCGACCGACCTGCTCACGCGAGGCGTAGCGTTGTTCGCTCTGCGCCGCCGAGAGCATCTCGGACAGCGTCTCCTGCGGGTTGCTGTCCTCGGCCGGGGGATCGACGATCTCTGAGCGCATGCTCGTCCCTGAGGCCGGGATCCCGAGCAGATCGCCGACCGACTCGATGTCGACGGAGCTGAGCAGCGACTCGAGCGACAGGAAGGCGTCGTGGAGCCGTCGGAGCTCGTCGGCGTACCCGGGGTGCTCGGCGCAGAAGGCCTCGAGATCGAGCTCTGGCTCGCTCTTGATGCGCCGCCGGTACTCCAGAAAGAGCCCCTCGGCGCCCGTGGGCCCCTCGTGCTCATGCTCGTGTCTGCTGGCTGCCGCGCCCATGTCGTGTCCCACACCGTGCTCTTTCGTCGAGTCTACCCCGTCGTCCCGGCAGCGCGCGCTGTCAGTGCCGAGCGGTTCATCGGGGCACTGCTATCGTGCACCCCATGAAGACAAGACAACTCGGCCGCTCGGATGTGACCGTTCCTGTGATCATCGCGGGTGCATGGGCCATCGGCGGCGGATACTGGGGGGCGCGGCACGATGCCTCGGCCATCGCGGCGCTGCGGCGTGGTCTCGATGTCGGAATGAACGCGATCGATACGGCGCCGATCTACGGACTCGGGCACTCCGAACGCCTTGTGGGACAGGCGATCGCCGGGCGACGCGACGACGCCGTGATCCTGACGAAAGTCGGCCTGCGCTGGGACTGCGACGACGGCGAGCTCTTCTTCGAGGGCAAGCACGACGACGGCTCACCGATGAAGGTGTATCGCAACGCGCGTCCCGACTCGGTGCGCCTCGAAGTGGAACGCAGCCTCGAGCGCCTCGGTGTCGACGTCATCGATGTCGTGCAGGTGCACTGGCCCGACCCGACGACGCCGATCGCAGACACGATGGGGGCGCTCGCGACGTTGCGCGAAGAGGGAAAGATCCGCGCGATCGGCGTGTCGAACTACGACGTCGAGATGTTGAAGAGGGCGCAGTCTTCGCTTGGCGACGTCCCGCTCGCGAGTGATCAACCGAAGTACAGCCTGCTTGCGCGCGAGGCGGAGGTCGACGTGCTGCCACACTGCGCTGCGGCCGAGGTCGGCGTCGTCGTCTATTCACCGCTCGAGCAGGGCCTGCTTACGGGCAAGGTCACGGCCGAGCGCGTCTTCGCGGACGACGATGGCCGTCGGCATCGAGCCACGTTCCAGCCGCGCAATCGTGCGGTCGTGAACGCGGTGCTGAAGAACGTCGTCACGCCGGTCGCGGCCGACTGTGGCGCGACGCTGGCTCAGGTCGTGCTCGCCTGGACCGTGGCCCAGCGCGGTGTGACAGCGGCTTTGGCCGGCGTGCGAGGTGCTGAACAAGTCGACGAGAACGCCGGCGCTGGTGACCTGGCGTTGCCTGGCGACGCCTGGGCCGCGATCGACGCGGCGTTCACGGGCCTGTCGCTTGACCTCGATGACGGTGCGACGAAAAAGTGATGTAGCGTTCGGCGAGGAGGGACGTCTCCTCTCTTGATGCTTGGCTCGGGGAAGTTGCGGGCGCGTGACGAAGTCCACCGGAATGCCGAGCGAGAGCAGCGAAAGAGTGCCGAGCGGCGGAGATAGGGTCATGACAAGCAGCAGCGCAGCGTGGACCGCATTCGTGGTCGTGCTCATGTTCAGCCTGGCAAGCGATGCCGTGGCCCTGCAGATCCGCGGTGAGTCGCCACGGGCGAAGAACGCACCGGGCACGCGCGGCGTCGCCACCCGTGGTGTCTCGGGACGTACGGCCCGCACCGCACCGGAGCCTGGCGACGCAAGCGGGTTGCCGCGCTCGGCGGGCGACTCGGTCGGGTGTCCCCCGGCGAGTGGTGGCTCGACAAGCGGGCAGGCGGTGCGCACGTGGCGTGACCCGTGGGAACGCGCGCTCACACACGCTCTGCGCGCGTCGTCCGAGGGGCGTGTCGCACGCACTGGCAGCGGCTCGGCGCTCTCGGGGCGCGGGCGAAGCGGGGATGGGTTGGCCGTCGATCGCGCGTTCGTCGAGCAGGAAGTCATACCGACCTTGCAGCGCATCCTGCGCCGTGGCGGGAACTTGAGTCTGTTGGCACCGGCGACGCTGGCGCTCGGCGTGGCGGCTCGTGGTGACGTCGCCGACTTCGCCCTGCGCGACGTTCGGCGCGCCCTGCAACACGACACGTCGTTGGTGCGCATGCACGCCGCCTACGCGCTCGGGTTGCTCGGCGAGGTCGACGATCTCGAAGCGCTTCTGCACGACACCCAGGCCGGGCGCGCGCTCGTGCAACGCGACACGGTTCTGCCCGACGTGCGCGCGGCCGCCGCGATCGGGCTCGGCTTGGCCGAGGCAGGTAGTGCGGGGCTTGCCGAGATCGCGGCCGACCGCGATCTGCCAGGTGGGCTGCGCGCCGCGGCCATCGTCGCCCTGGGAGCGACACCGGCCGATCGCGCGAGCACGCAGGTCGCTGCACGTCTGCGCGACATGTTCGCGTCGAAGGACGAGGCACTCGAAGTGCGCGTGGCTGCTGCCTCGACCTTGGGGCACTGGGCTGTCTTGACGGCACTGCCCGAGCTGCTCGCCGTGCTCGCCGACGAAACCGAGGCGCCCTGGGTGCGTGAGGCCGCCGCGCCCGCCATTGCGGCCGTGGGTTCCCTCGGTCAGTCGCCGGTGCGTGACGAACTCTTCGGTGTGGCACGCAACGCCGGGCCTTCGAACGTGCGTTCCGCGGCCTGGGTCGCCATCGCGGAACTCGCCGGGCGCGTGCGTGTCGGAGAACTCTCTGCGAGTGCCGAGGCCGAGCTCTTCGCGCGACTTCAAAGCGATGGCATCACACGCGCGACGGATCGTCCGTGGATCGCGCTCGCACTCGGGCGGGCCGTCCATGCCCACCCAGGTCGTCTGCGCACGACGAAGGACGTCTTCGACCGCATGTATCGTGAGGCGGCCAGCGAGGAGGTGCGCGTGGCCGTGGCCGTGGCCGCACTCCACGCCGGCGACTCCGACATGATCGAACCGTTGCTCGCAACCGTCACGTCGACGAGGAGTGCGACGCAACTCCGTGGCTGGTCTGCGGCGGCGTTGGCGTTGTCGGGCAGTGGCCGGGCGCGCGATGCGATGTTCACGCTTCTGCGTTCGCCTTCGCTCGACGGTCCCCTGCGTGTCGCGTTTGCCGATGCCCTCGCGCCGCTCGACCCCGAGCGCACCCGCGATGCGCTGTACCTCGCGCGACGCGTGAGCGCCGAGCGAGGCCCGATCGACGACGCACTCATCCGCCTTCACGACGGCGAGACGGCCATGCGTCTCCTGACGGACGTCGACTCGACGCTCGGTTCCGTCCGCGATCGTGGTCTGGCGGCTGCACGGCTCGCGCAGCTTGTCGGCGCCGATTGGCTCCTGCGTTTGCCGCAGCTGCCCGTGGACGGCCCACGCATCGCGGCGCTGGAGCTTCTGGCACTGCCTGCGCGCTGAGCGGCGTCGGCGGCGCTTGCTCGCGTTCGGTGGCCGCTGGGCTCACGCCGGAACATCGTCGAAGCGGCGTTGCGCGTGTCGTGCGACGTCTGATGACCGGCAAGCCGCCCGGTAGAGGGCGTGGCGCGGCCATTGCGTGTATCGTCAGCGATCCCGACGGCGTGTCAGTGCCGTCCCCGATACTCGACACACCACGAGGCTGCGATGTCGTTCCCGACGCTACTCCAGGCCCTTGCCGGGCTCGTCCTCATCATCCCTTCGTCGTTCGCCCAGGCGATCCCCAACCACGGCGACGGCACGGGCGCTCCCGTCTGTGGCCTCGGCAAGGACTTTCACGCAGCGCGCCGGGCGGCGCTCTACGATCGCCTCGATGAGGCTGCGCGCGAGGCCGGTGAGAGCACGGCGGGGGTGCTGCTGCTGCGAGGTCTTCCCGCGACGCGCGCCTACGCCGAGTTCGAGCAGGACAAGGTCTTCTGGTACCTCACCGGGATCGAGGCTTCCGATGCCGCCGTCGTCGTCGATGTCGACACGCGGACGGAGATCTTGTTTCTCGCGCAGCCGAACGTGCGCGCGGAGGGCTGGGAAGGCGAGCTCTGGGACAGCGGCGATGCGTGGGTCTCGGAGCTCACGGGCTTCCGCAACGTGCTGGCCGAGGAAGAACTCGTCAGCACGCTCGGCGAGTTCGCCGATGCGCGTGGCGTCGTCTGGGTGTCGATGCATCCGTGGTTGTCGCGCGCGATGTCGGCCGATCGCGCCCAGCCCTATGACCGCCGTCGACGCACCGACCCCTTCGACGGTCGATCGAGTCGCGAGGCGGCATTGCGTGAGCGCATCGGTGCGCTCTTCGATCGCGACGACCGCAAGGTCGACGTGCGCGACCTGCGCCCGCACCTCGACGAACTACGCCGCGTGAAGACGTCCGAAGAGATCGCGGCGATGAAGCGCGCCGCGCGGGCCGGAGCGCTTGCGATGGCTGAGGCGATTCGATCGACACGGCCCGACCTCGGAGAGTGGGAACTCGACGCGTTGCTCGGGTTCGTTGCGATGCGCCACGGGGCCACCGGGCACGCGTACAACGCGATCGTCGGGTCGGGGGCGAACTCGTGCGTGTTGCACTACAGCGCGTCATCGCGCCGGATGGAAGACGGCGAGGTGTTGCTCATCGACGCCGGGCCCGAGATGGACCACTACACCACGGACATCACGCGCACGTGGCCCGTCAATGGGCGTTTCACGGAGCGTCAGGCCGAACTCTACGACGCCGTGGCCGCGGCCCAGGCTGCGGGGATCGCCGCGACGAAGCCCGGGGCCACGATGATGGACGTCGATGCCGCCGCGCGCGCCGTGCTCGCCGAGCGCGGCCTCGCGAACCTCGTGCGTCACTTCACGTGCCACTACATCGGCATGGAGGTCCACGACGTCGGCGCATTCCAGGCACCGCTCGAGCCGGGCGTGGCCATCACCGTCGAGCCGGGTGTCTACGAGGAATCGACCGGGATCGGGATCCGCATCGAGGACGTCGTCATCGTCACGGAGGACGGATGCGAGGTGATCACGCGCGGCGGGTTGCCCGTCGAGCGCGCGGCGATCGAGGCGCTCGTCGCCGAGTCCGGCATCCTCGATCAACTCGACGGTGATGGCTGAGTCCGCCGGCGCCGATGCGCGCTACCCCGTTCCGGCAAGCGAGCTCCGTCATGAGATCGAGATCTCACGGAGTCGATTCCTCGCCACGTTGACGGGCGCGGCAACCGTCGACGAGGCCAAGGCCCACATCGCAGGCGTGTCCGAGGAGTTCGGCGTGGCGACGCACAACTGCTGGGCCTACCTCGTCGGGCCGCCCGGAAGCACGGCGCAGGTCGGCATGAGCGATGACGGCGAGCCGCACGGAACAGCGGGCAAGCCGATGCTCAACGCGTTGATTCACAGCGGACTCGGTGACGTCAGTGTCGTCGTCACGCGCTGGTTCGGCGGGACGAAGCTCGGCAAGGGCGGGTTGGTGCGGGCCTACGGCGGCGCCGTCTCCGAGGCACTCGCTCGCGTTGAGCGTATCGACAAGATCAACTGGCGCGAGGCGGAGGTGGTGCTCGCCTACGGTGATGTCGACGGGCTCGAACGCCTCTACCCGGCCCACGAAGTCGAAGTGCTCGACACGACCTACAGCGATCGCGTGCGACACGTGGTGAGGCTGCCCGCGTCGGCCTGGGAGGGCTTCGTGTCAGCCGTCCTCGATGCCACCTCCGGGCGCGCCGAACCCACGCGGCGGTAGCCCGGATGACGCACGGCCGATCTGCTGCGGTCGCATCTGAGTCCTCGCTGGCCGCGTTGCAGCGACGTGTCCGATCCTCGACGGCCAGAACGGACCACCTCCGTTCCGAGAACTTCGCGGCGTCTTGCCAGCGAGGGCCAGCAGCGAGCTCGCGACGATCGCCGAGACATATCCCAGCCGCCTCGCGGCGTCCAGTCGCCCTCGTCGGGGCGTGAGAGTCTCGACCAATCCACCGCTGCGGACATTTCCACGCTGCGATGGAAACGACGGGCCACGTGCCGGTTACCCGCGCCGCAACGAGTTCACCGCGTCGCCGGCGTTCGCTTCCTTGCACAGCGCGCCGGCGTTCGACCCGGCGCAGCTTTTGTCGCGCGTTCGCGAGGCGTGCCGGCTCACCTGTCCAAGCGGCTGCGGGCGTCCACGCCAAGCGGGTTTCAGCGTGCCTTCGCCATGCGCCGATCAAGGGGACATGGACGAGATCCGTACCGAGCTCCCGGCCCGCCGACGTCGGCGCAGCATGTGCCTTGCGATCTGCGTGGTGGTCGCGGCGACGTGTCTGCTGCGGCTCGGAGCCGTCGCCCAGCTCGAGGACGCGGGGTTGCTCGACCAGCACCGCTGGGCGTCCACGGACATGCACTTCTTCGATGGTTGGGCGCGCTCGATCGTCGCGGGCGATGTCTGGACGGACAAGGCCCTGCACCCGCACCACGATTGGCATGCCGAATCGGCGGCGATCCACTTCATCACGCACCCCGAACGAGAGGCTGAGCTCGGCGCCCGAGCGCAGCAGCGGGCAGACGGATCCACGGCGGCCACGTTGCTGTGGGACGACTGGTACGGCGGCGTCAAGTTCCACCAAGAGCCGCTCTATCCCTACGTCGTTGCGGCGGTGTACGCCGCCGCCGGACTCGAGGTGCGCGTCGTCTTCGCGTGTCAGGTCGCACTCGGGCTGCTCTCCCTTGGCCTGCTCTGGTCGATCACGGCGCGCCTCTTCGGGCGCCCCGCGGCACTTGCTGCGCTGGTCCTCGCGGCTGGCTACGAGACGCTGATCGTCTACGAGTTCGTCCTGCTGCGCGCGACATCGACGGTGTTCTTCGCCCTCCTGCTCGTGCGCGTCACGATGTGGGCGTGGCGGCGCCAGACGGCCCGTCGCGGGTTCGTGCTTGGTGCGTGCTGCGGTCTGGCCGTGCTGTTGAAGGCGACCTTCGCGCTCGTCCCGCTGGGAACGGCGGTCGCGCTCGTCGTCGCGGCGCGTCGCGCGGGCCGACCACTCGCATCCGTGGCGCCGGCGGCGATCGGCGGGCTCGTCGGTGCGTTGCTCATCGCCTCGCCCGTCTTCGTCCGCAATGCCCGCGTCGGGGCACCGATCACGAGCTTGTCGAGCGTCGGACCGGTGTCGATGCTCGTCAACAATGCCGCCGGTGACGGGCCGAGTGTCCTCGGTTCCTATCGCGACCCGTGGGTGATCGCGCGCGTGATGGGCGAGTCGGGAGGTGACTCCCAGGCCGTGACGCGCGCGATGCTCTTCACGCACGAGCATCCGTGGGACGTGCTCGGCTACGGCGCGCGTCGGCTGCTCTTCGTCGCCCATGGATTCGAGGCGCCGAACAACATCAGCGTCGTGGCGTACCGCGACAAGGCGCCCGCGCTGGGCTTCGCGGTGATCGGCTGGTCATTCGTCCTTCCCTGGGCGTTGCTGGGCGTTGCTCTCGTGCTGCGGCAGCCCGCTCGCCGTCGGCGCGCCGCGGCGGCGCTCGGGTCACTTGCCGCCGCGCTGTTTCCGCTTATCGCGTTCGCGAGCCTGGCGCGCTACCGCCTCGTGTTCGTCGTGCTGGCGATGCCCTTCGCGGCGCACGGGCTCGTTCGGGCTCTCGCCTGGGTGCGCGCGCGCGAATGGCGAGCGCTGCTCATCGCGGCACCGTCCGTGGTCGTCCTGAGTCTCTTCGTGGGTCGGAGTCTCCCGCCGGGTGTGCACGCAGTGCGCGTCGCCGACATCACCGCGTCGCACCGCTACGCTCTGCTGCCACGGGTCGACCTGGCGCTCGCGCATGGTGACGCGCAACGGGCCGAGTCGCTGCTCGCGCAGGCCTTGGCGGATGAACCGCGTGAGGTCGCGCGCCTCGGTCGGCGTGTCGACATCCAGTGGGGGCGGACGGCCGAACTCGCCACTCACTTCGCGTCGCTGTGGCGCGCGCTCGGCAAGATCCGCGCCGACCTCGGTCGTGCTGATCAGTCGACCTTCGCGCTCACGCGGGCCGAGCTGCTCGAGCAGGCCGTGGCGCGCTACGAGGCCGAGCGCCCACACGGTTGACGTACCGCGTGTGCGCGCGGAGCCCGAGTGATGCATGGACGAGCGTCGCGTTCGGCGATGCCACGCTCGGGCGAGCGCGAGAGAGTGTCGTGCAACACGGCCATGGGGTCGCATCGGAATCATTCCTGTCAGCGTTGAAGCGACGCGTGAGATCCTCAACGGCCAACGCCGGTCAGAATCCAACGCGTTGCATTGCCAGCAAGGCGCGCTTGCGACCTTGGGGACAAGCGTCCATGTATCACTCGCGTCAGTGCTGCGCGCGCGCAGCGTCGGACGCCGCGGCGCGCATGGCGGCTGCACGGGGAAAGTCGGCGTCGATCGACAGCACGGTCTCGAACGAGCGCAGCGCCTCGGCGTGGCGCCTGAGCATCGACAGCACGATGCCGCGGTTCATGTGAGCGCCAGGCGCGTCGGGCGCCAGCGCGATCGAGCGGTCGAGCGCCGCGAGCGCTTCGTCGAGGCGAGCCGTCCACATCAGCGCCGTGCCCTTGTTGTTCAGGGCCGCCGACATCTCGGGGTCGATCGCGAGCGCTTGGTCGTAGGCGCCGATCGCCGCATCGAGCTGCTGCTTGGAGCGCAGCGCGATCCCGTGTTGGAAGTGGGCCATGGCGCTGTGTGGCTGGTGCGCGGTCGTCTGTTCCCAGATGCCGACACCGTCACCGAAGAGCCGAGCACGTGCGTGGGTTGCCGACCCGAGCACGCCGGACAGCATCACGACCGCGACCATCGCGGCGACGGAGGCGTGCTGCGGACGCGCGAGCGCGGCGACGAGGCGTGCGCCGCCGACGATCACGAGTGCGAGGATCGCGAGCGAGGGCAGGTACATGCGCCGCTCGGCGACGACCTCCGTCCAGATCGGGACGAACGACGACGTCGGCGCCAGCACGACGAAGACCGCCGCCGCGACGACGCCCGCGCGGGGCGCGCGCCGCAGCGCCCAGATCGTCGCGCCGAGCAGGAGCGTCATGGCGGCGAACCCGCCCAGCGCTTGGCCCGGCGAGGTCACGATCGGCCACTCGTAGATCAGCGCGAGCGAGTCGGGCCAGAGCACGAGGCGTAGGTAGTGCGGGATCACCTGCGCCTGCGTCATGAGCCACTCGGCAGTCCCCACACCGTGCTCGAAGCCGACCGACGCCGAGCGCGGTCCCTGGGCGACGAGCAACCCGATGGGCACCCACGTCACGACAGCGATCGCGGCGTAGGTCGTCCGCCCGCGCAACCACGCCGCGCGCCAGCCGTCGCAGAAGAATCCCCGATGGACGAGCGCGGCAAGCACCGGAAGCACGACGGCAACTTCCTTGCTTCCCGCAGCGAGCAACGCCGCGCCGCATGCGAGTGGCAGCGTGCGCGCGCCGGACGTCCATCCACGCACGAGGGCATGCAGACACACGAGCGACATCAGCGTGACGAGGATCTCGGTGCGTTGGATCACATAGCTGACGGCGTCCGTCTGAATGGGATGGAGCGCCCAGACGAGCGTGGCGCACCACGCGACGCCGTACGACCACGAGCGCGTCGAGAGCTGGCCCGGGGTGCGTTCGAGGAGCCGCCGGATGAGGTCGAAGGCGATCAGCGCCGTCGTGGCGTGGAGCAGGATGTTGCCGAAACGCAGCGACGCCGGCGAGGGCGAGACGGCGTGGTTGAGCGCAAACGTGAAGGCGACAAAGGGCCGCCCGGCGAGCGTCGACTGGTCAGGCGCGTCGAACGCGGCGCTCGGATGGAGGCTCTCGAGTGCCGGGTTTTGCGTGAGACTGACGATGTCGTCGAAGAACAGCCGACCGTGCAACGCGGGCAGGAACGCGATGAGCACGGCGACGACGATCAGGACGAAGGGCAGCAGAGGCGCGCGCGGGAGCTTCATCCCGCGACCATCGGCACATCGACCGCTCCGGCTTGAGACGCCGCTGGCTCGTCCGGCGATCGAGTTGGCCTCTTGACGTCGGCGGCCCATCGCGCGAGCCTCCGGGATCTTCCCGAGGAACGAGCCGATGCTGCAGACCTTCGATGAACGCAACCGTGACCTGATGATCTGGATCGGCGCTGGGCTCGTGAAGCGCGGCGAGGCCGGGGTGAGTCCGTTCGACAGCGTCGTCCAGGGCGGCGACGCAGTCTGGGAGGGCCTGCGCCTCTACGACGGCAAGATCTACGCGCTCACGGAGCACCTGGCGCGTCTGCGCAGCTCTGCCAAGGCGTTGGCCTTCGCCGAGATCCCGACCGACGCCGAGATCACCGACGCCATCCGCGCCACGCTCGCCGCCAACGCGATGCGCGACGGCGTGCACATCCGCCTCACGCTCACGCGCGGCGAGAAGATCACGTCGGGCATGGACCCGCGTCTCAACCAGTCGGGCCCGACGCTGATCGTGCTCGCCGAGTACAAGGCGCCCGTCTACGACACGTCGGGCCTCGAACTCATCACGTCCTCGGTGCGCCGCCCCGCGCCCGACGTCATGGACCCCAAGATCCACCACGCCAACCTGATCGGGTCGATCCTCGCCAAGATCGAGGCGAATGCGGCCGGCGCCGACGATGCGCTGATGCTCGATGGGCGCGGCTTCGTCGCCGAGACGAACGCCACGCACGTGTTCATCGTCAGTGACGGCGTCGTCGAGACGAGCCGACTCGTGGCCTGTCCCGAGGGGATCACGCGCACGACGGTGCTGCGGCTCTGCGCCGAGGAGGGCATCCCGACGGTCGAGCGCGACCTGAGCCTGACGGACGTCTACCGCGCCGACGAGATGTTCTGCACCGGGACGATGGGCGAACTCGCGAGCGTCGTGAAGGTGGACGGGCGCACGATCGGCGATGGCGGAGTCGGGGCGCTGACCACGCGGCTCGCCGGGATCTACCGCGCCTTCGCGCGCGGGGCCGGCGTCGCTGTCGTCGACGATCCGACGTAGACACGGAAGCGGGCGCCGGCCGGGACGACTCGGTCGACGGTCAGGCCGGCGGCTGCGAGCGCCGGCACGATGTCGTCGGGGTCACGCGCGCGGCAGCCGCTGATGACGAACCAACCGCCCGGGGCCAGCGTGCGCGCCAAGGCCGGGGCGCCGGCACGGATGACGTCGTGTTCGATGTTCGCGAGCAGCCCCGTGACGCTGCTGTCGGCGACGGGCCAGGTGTCGCCAGGGCCCAGCGGCACTGCGGCGAGTTCGAAGTGCTGCTCGGCGTCGGGGACGTTGCGTGCGGCGAGCGTGCGGGTGGCGTCGATGCAGGCCGGGTCGTCGTCGACGAAGCAGGCCGCGCGAGCGCCGAGGGCCAGCGCGGCGATGCCGAGGATGCCGGTGCCGCAGCCAGCGTCGAGCACGACGTCCTCGCGCCGCACGAGCGGCTGGAGGACGCGCAGGCACGTACGCGTCGTGGCGTGTCGTCCGGTGCCGAAGGCCGTGCCCGCCGTGATGGCGAGCACACGATCGCCCGTGCGCGGGGTGTGCGGGGGAGCATCGTCGGGCACGATGCAGAGACGCCCGACGCGGAAGGCGGGTGAGCGTCGCGACCAGCCCGTCTCGTCGCTGGTACGTCCATGGTGGGGCGCGACGACGCGCTGCGAGATCGTGCTTCCGTTGCGTTCGGCGCGCTGCTCGACCCAGGCTGCGAAAGCCGTCTCGAGTTCTTCAAGGGCGCGGACATCATCGACGTCGATCCAGATCCGCACGACGTCGAGCAGCGCGTCGCCGATCTCGACGGCCGCGACGTGCGACACGTCGAGCTGCGCGGCCACGATCTCACCGAGCCCACGCGGAACACGCAGCGTCACCTCTCGGACGGCCCCGCTCACGTGCGGTCCCAGATCAGACTCGGCAGCACGAACGCCGCCGATGCGAGGGCGCAGATGAGCGAGACGCCCATCAGTGCGCCGAAGTCGGCGACGGGCGGGAAGCGTGAGAGCACGAAGAGGCCGAGCAACGTCACGAGCACGGCCGTCGTGCAGGCCATCGGGGCGAGCTTGTCGGCGAGCGCGCGCGAGGCGGCGTGGTCGACTTCGCCCTCACGTTCGAGGCTGCGGTAGTGACTGAGGAAGTGGATCGAATCGTCGACGGCGATGCCGAGCATGAGCGCGGCGACCATCACCGTGATGGAGTTGAGCGGCAGGCCGGCGTAGCCCATCAAACCCACCGTCGCGGCCAGCGGCACGACGTTGGTGACGAGTGTCAGCAGCGCCAGGCGCGCCGATCGCCACAGGAGCCAGAGCGCGATGAAGACCGCGAAGAAGCACGTGACGACGCTGCGCGTCAGGCTCGCGACGATGCGCCGGTCGGCGTCGAGAAGATCGTGCAGACCCGACTCGGCGCGCAGCTCGATGCCGGGCGGCACGCGCGCCTCGGCGCCAGCGAGGAGCTCTTCGATCACGGCGAGGTAGTCTGCGCCAGGCATGTCGCGCGTGCGCACGTAGGCGCTCGCCGTCCGCCCGTCTGGAGAGCGCACGGCGTCGAGCATCTGCAGCGGCAGGGCCGCGATCGCGATCGACATCGTCCGCAGTAACATCGGATTCTCGGGCAGCCGGTGACTTCCCGGCTTGCCCTGTTCCCAGAGTTCGTTCAGCAGGCAGTAGATCTGCGAGTAGGTGTAGACGTGCGTGACGCCCGGCAGCTCCTCGGCGAAGCCACGCAGGTCTTCCATGAAGCGCAGCGCTTCGGGCGTGCCGACGCCGCCCGGTTTCTGCGTGTCGATCTCGAGCTGGAAGATCCCGATGCCGCCGAGCTCGGCGTCGAGCACGCCGAACGCCTGAGCCGAACGCCCGGCCGGGTCGAGGTGTTCGACGGCACGCACGTCGGTCCGCAGCTTCGTGGCGCCGACGAGGCAGATCCCGACGAATACGACGGCCGTGATGATCGCCGCGCGTCGCCGGGCGGGCGGCCGCAGAAGCTCGGCGACGCGCGTGCCGAGCGATGTCGACGGCGCGACCGTGTGGTGCGTGGCGCCGCCGACTCGACCGCGGGCCAGGATCAGTGCCGGTGCGAACGTCACGGCGAAGACGAGCGCGACGGCGAGGGCGCCGACTTCGGCGAGCTGTCGGATCGTCGCCACGTCGCAGGCGATCAGCGAGCCGAGTCCGATGAGCGTCGTGAGCGCCGCCATCGTCGATGGCCACAGGACGTCACGAAGTGCCAGAGCGCGAGCCTCGGCGACCGACGTATGCGTCAGCGCGCGTTGGAAGGCGCTGAAGTAGTGCGTCAGAAACGTCAGCTGCAGTCCACCGACGAGCGGGAAGAGCATGCCCGTGTAGAGCGTGAGCGGCACGTCGAGCAGGTGCAGCGCGAGGGCGACGAGAAACGCGCCGAGCGCCTCGAAGAGCAGCACGAGAACGAGCACGGCCAGCGAGCGGAACGTGACGAGCAGGATCACGACGATGAGCACGCTTGCCGCGAGTCCGAAACGCTTCGTGTCGGCGAGCAGGCCCTCGCGGACTTCGAGTTCGATGAACGGCAGCGCGACGACGTGGATGGTCGGCGTGCGGTCGGCGAACTCGGCGAGCACCGTGTCGATCTCGTCGGCGAGGAGGCGCTTGGCTTCCACGTCCGGGAGCGGCCGCACGATGTCCATGACGAGCATCGTCCAGCGCGCATCGGCTGACACGAAGACGTCGCGCGCCCACGGGTACTCGAGCACGCGCTTCTCGATCTCACGCCACGCCTCCGCGTCGCTGGCGCGTCGTGGGATGAACGGTTCGAGCTCGATCATCTCGCTGATCGAGAACGAGAAACCCTTGCGCACGGGCCGATATGAGTGCGTGAGACTGTTGACGTCGCGCACGCCGGGAATCCGCCGCAGCGTCAGCGAGAGATCCGCCACGAACCCGGCACCATCGTCGCTGAAGAGATCGTCCATCTCGACGAGCACGGCGACGACGGTGCGTTCATCGATGAGTTGGTTGATGCGATCGATGCCTGCGCGCGTGCGCTGGTCGCCCGCCAGGAAGGCGTCGAGGGATGCATCGAGGCTCGTGGCGGGCAAGCCGATCGCGGCCGCGACACCGATGAGCGCCAACACGATGCCGAGGAGAGGTGCGTAGGGCCTGTTCATGGGGGTGGCCGGCGATCGTATCAATCCGACCCCGCCGCGCGGTCGTTGTGTGATCCCCGCGCATGGCACGTCGATGACACCGCGGCTCAGGACCGCCACGCTTGCGGGTTCCTCGGTGCACTGCTGCTGTTCGGCGTCACCGGCAGCGCGTCGATCTTCACGACGAGCAATGAACTCGACGGTCGGAGTTCAGTCGTCATCAACGCGACCGCGGCCGACATCCACGCGCACGTCGACGAACGGTCGAGCTGCGGGTCACCTGGAACGATCACGTTCACCTCGAAGCGCAGGCGACGCTCGTCGGCTTCAGCGTCGATTCGCTGACACTCGAGCCGCTCCTCGAGCCGGCGTGCGGCGACCGCGAGGCCGTCGTCGAGGCCTGAGCGCGGTGCCGTATGCATGGCGCAGCCTCGGCTCGATGGCCACCGGCGGCACCGTCGCGCAGACGCTGCGGCTTGTGGTGTTGTAGGGTGACGCGATGAACCGCGACGACATCTGCGAGGCCTTCATCGACAGCCTCCCGTTCGATCCCTACCCCTTCCAGGAAGAGGCGATCCTCGGGTGGTACGACGCGCCGGGCGGCGTGCTCGTCTCGGCGCCCACCGGCATGGGCAAGACGCTCATCGCCGAGGCGGCCGTCTTCGAGGCCTTGAAGTCGGGCCAGACGCTCTACTACACGACGCCGCTGATCGCGCTGAGCGACCAGAAGTTCAGCGAGCTCCAGGACCGCGCCGAGCAGTGGGGCTTTCCGCGCGACGAGGTCGGCCTGCTGACGGGTAACCGCAAGGTGAACCCGAACGCGACGGTGCTCGTCGTCGTCGCCGAGATCCTGCTGAACCACCTGTTGTCGCCCGACCATGTCTTCGAGGGCGTCTGCGGCGTCGTCATGGACGAGTTCCACTACTTCAACGATCTCGAGCGTGGCGTCGTCTGGGAACTCGCGCTGGTCCTGTTGCCGCCCGACGTGCGCCTGCTGCTGCTTTCGGCAACGGTCGGGAATGCGGCCGAGTTCGTCGTCTGGCTGCGCGACAAACACGATCGTCACGTCCAGCTCGTCACCACGACCGATCGGCGCGTGCCGCTCCAGTTCCACTGGATCGAGGATCGGCTCATCACCGATCAGCTCGTGCGCATGACGGGCGATGCCGAGGAGGAACCGGTCCGCACGCCGGCGCTCGTCTTCTGCTTCTCGCGTGATGAGTGTTGGGACATGGCCCAGCGCCTGCGCGGGCTGCCGCTGATCCCGAAGGCGCAGCGCGCGGACATCGAGGCCGTCATGGCTCGCCACGACCTCACGCAGGGGATCGGTCCGCGCCTACAGCAGATGCTGATTCGAGGCGTCGGTGTCCATCACGCCGGGGTGCTGCCGCGTCACAAGGCCGTCGTCGAAGAGCTTTTCCTCGAGCGTCTGATTCCCTTCGTGGTCTGCACCGAGACGCTCGCCGCCGGCGTGAACCTGCCCGCGCGCTCCGTTGTGCTGGCCTCGATCCTCAAGGGCAAGCCGGGGTCACGAAAGTTGCTCCACGCCTCGGCGGGCCACCAGATGTTCGGTCGCGCCGGGCGCCCGCAGTTCGACACCGAAGGGCACGTCTACGCCCTCGCGCATGAAGACGACGTCAAGATCTACAAGTGGAAGCAGAAGTACGAGCAGATCCCCGCGCAGACGAAGGACCCCGCGTTGATCCGCGCGCGCAAGCAGCTCGAGAAGAAACGCCCTTCGCGCCGCAAGACGATGCAGTACTGGAGCGAGGGGCAGTTCAAGCAACTCGTCGCCGCGAGCCCGGCCGACCTCCAGAGCCGCGCGATGATCCCGTATCGGTTCGTGCTCTATCTGCTCGAACAGGGTTCGACCGTGCCGAAGATCCGCGAGTTCCTCCGTCAGCGCTTCAACTCCGCCGACCGCTTGACGAAGTTCGAGAATCAACTCGACGGCATGATCGCGAACCTCGTCGCGCTCGGGCACATCGTCCGTGACGGCGATGAGGAAGACGTCGACGCACCGCTGACGCTCACCGACTCCGTCGCCGACCTGCAGTACTTCAAGTCGGTCGACCCGCTCTACGGCGCGTTCCTCGCAGAGCTGCTCGCGAGCGCAAGTCGCGACGAGAAACTGCTCGCACTCGAGTCGGTGTTGCAGCTTCCGTGGCCGATCGTGCGCGCCTGCCAGGTTCCGTACGAACGCGAGAAGGGGCCTTTGCAGAGCGAGTTCCTCGAGCCGCTGCTGATCTCGATGGGCCACGTCGTCGCGAAGCCTGAGCCCACCGCCGAAGAACTCGAACGCAAGCGACTCTACGACACGTGGGATGACGACGAAGACGACGAGCCGCCGACCTTCCCCGAGATGCTGAAGATCGCCTACGAGGCGCGACTGGCTGAACCCGAAGACCCGTTCGTCCAGACGAAGTGGGTGGCCGGGGCGCTTTTCGAAGCCGACGGCGAGTTCTTCCGCTTCGTCGGCGCGCGCAAGTTGGGACGCAACGAAGGCCTCGTGATGCGTCACGTGCTGCGGCTCGTGCTGCTCGCCGACGAGTTCTACGGTCAGACCGAAGACCCCGATTACGAGTGGATCGCCAACGCCGCCGAGGGTGTCGGTGTGGCGGTGGACGCCGCGTACACCGAGCGTTTCCTGGCGGCCTCGGCGCTGCGTGCGGACAAGAGCTGATTCCGGCCGTTCACGGGCCGTCGCCTACGGCCGAAGTGACGCCGACAGGGCCTCGTCGGACACCCTTCGTGGTGCTCGACGGAGCGCCACTCCGCCTCCGCGCCGCGAAGCGACGATGCTCCGCGCCCTGCAGATGCCTGCAAGCTTCGTCAGGGTCATCCATGACCACGGTGTGCTCACCCGGAAGATTCACGGATGCTCTGCTGCGCTCTTACCCGAGTCTTCCGGGCAACGCTGAAGCGACGTGTTCGATCGTCAACCCTCGAGCAGGGCGCCCCCGGGCAGACCCTTCGCCTCGCCTGACCAGCAAGGCCCAACTGCGACCTCGCGACGATCGCCGACGAACAACCCGGGCGAACTTCCCATCACGGGGCGTCGACCGGGAGTTCCGTGATCGTAGACACGAGGAAGAACCGTCCGACGGCGACGTCGAACTTCTCGCCGTCGGCGCGCTCGAACTGGTAGCTGCCTTCCATCGTCCCCCAAGACGTCGTCAGCGGGCAGCCGCTCACGTATTCGAACCGTTCACCGGGAGCCAGGTCGGGGAACTCGCCGACCACACCGGGGCCGCGCACGTCTTCGCGGTCGTTGTCGGCATTGAGGATCACCCAATGACGCGACAACAGCTTGGCGCTCGCCTCGCCGACGTTCTCGATCTCGATCCGGTAGGCAAAGAGGTAGTGATGCGCGTCGGGCTCGGACTGTTCCGGGACGTAACGGGCCGCCGCGAGGACGCGGATTCCTTCGGTTGTGGTATCGCTGTTCGGGCTCTGGGACATGTCGGAAGAGTACCGACGCGGCGGCGCCTCTGCGAGTCGACTTCGGCGGCGATCGGCCCTTGCAGCGCGCCGAAACGCTGACAGCATGGGGCCCTGGAGATGCCCCATGCTGAAGTCCCATGCGCTGTTCCTCGCCGCGACTCTGTCGTGTCTCGTACCGCTCGCCCCGTTCGTCCTGGAGGACGACGAGGCGTCCCCGCCGGCGGCCTCCGCTGCCGACGTCGCGAGCATCGACGCCATCTTGGCCGCGGTCTACGACGTGATCTCCGGCCCGGCCGGCGAGCAGCGTGACTGGGAGCGATTCGATTCGCTGTTCCACCCGTCGGCACGACTTGTTCCGGTCGGCCGCCGCAGCGCCGAACATCCCATCGACGTCTTCCCCATGACGCCGCAGGAGTACCGTGAGCGCAGCGGCCCGATGTTCGACGGGACGGGCTTTTTCGAATCGGAGATCGCGCGACGCGTCGAGCGCTACGGACACATCGCCCACGTCTTCAGCACGTACTCGTCGCGCCACGATCCCGCCGATGCTGAACCATTCGCGCGCGGGATCAACAGTATCCAGCTGCTCTGGGACGAGGAGCGTTGGTGGGTGGTCTCGATCCTTTGGGATGCCGAGACGTACGCCCAGCCGCTACCCTCCGAGTACCTGCCCGCCGAGGGCGATCGCTGAGTTTCTGTCGTCAGGTCGTCCCGGACTTCGTGCGTCTCACGTCGGGACGCGACCGGCGCAGGCGGCTCTCGTCCTTCTCGAACCGCTGTCCAGCTCGCGTCGCGGCGTGACCGATAAGGAGGCCGTCCCTCTCGAGCAAGGAAGTTCGACTCCATGGCAGGCATCACACTCGTGCTCGGTGGGGGAGGCTTCAAAGGGCTCGCGCACCTCGGCGCCCTGACGGTTCTCGAAGACGCCGGCATTCCGATCGAGCGTGTGATCGGGACGAGCGCAGGGTCGCTGATCGGAACGGCCTACTGCAGTCGCGCCTCGGCTTCCGACACGCACCACGCCGTCATGGCCTTCGTCCAATCGGACGAGTTCGGCAAGCACAGCTTTGCCGGATTGCCGGGCGGCACGGCGGCGGATGCCTCGACCGGCTGGATGGGGCGCGTCCTGTCCGGGCTCAAGCGTCAGGTCGCGATGGAACGCATGTTCCGTCGTTCGAGCGCCTTCGGCGGCACGGCCCTGCGCTTCATTGCGCGGTCGCTGATCCCGAAGGGCAACATCGAGGATCTCGCCGTTGCGTGCGGCGTCAGTGTCCTGAACTTGTCGACGGGCCAGGTCGAGCTGATCCAGCGCGGCCACGCGAACAGCGCCGTCGTCGCGTCGAGCTCCGTTCCGGGCTACTTCCCGCCGGTCGAGCGCGAGGGCGTCGTGCTCTGCGATCCCGGCGTCGTCGACAATCTCCCGACGGGGCTGGCCCGTGCGATCGGGGCCCGCAACGTCGTGGCCGTCGACCTCTCGGCTGATCTCCCGGGTGACACAGGCGTCGGCCCGCTCATGGGCATCGAGGCGCTCTTTCGAGCGCAGGACATTACGACGTGTCTAGGGAACCGACGCGCGGCCCAGGCGGCCGACGTGATCGTGCGTCCGCGGCTCGGTGCACGCAACTGGCTCGACCCGACGGACCCGGTCTCGATCGTGACGGCGGGGGAAGAGGCCATGCAGCGCGCGCTCCCGACCATCCGGCGCATGCTCAGCGAAGCCTCGCGCCGCGCGGCGAGCTGAGGTTGCACTCGGCGTACGCCGGGCAGGCCAGGTTTCGCGGCATGGCCGGAAATTGACAGAGCCCCCCTCCACCGAAGTGGAGGAGGGCTCCTCGAGACAGCTCAACTCGCAAGCGAGTCAGGAAGTCTCTGCAGTCATCAGTCGAACAGGAAGAACGACTTGTGACCACTCGTGGCGCTGATGTTCTGCGAGAACGTCAGACCACTTGCCGCTGCACCGACGCCAGCCGTGCCCTTGAGGCCCGACGAACCGTAGGTGACAACCAGCGGACCCGGCTGCGGGCCGGCGTTGCAGAGCGAATCCAGTGCCGGGATCGGAAGCTGGATCGATGCACCCTGGGTGTCCGGAACACCGAACGAACCCGGAGCGAAACCGTTCGGCGCACCCGACGAGCACGTCGGGCAAGCGAACGCCTCGTGGGCGAACAGGCCCAGGAGTTCGACCGCGATCGTCTGGAGGCCAGGCACGGCAAGCGTGCTGATGGCCGGAAGGCGGACGGAGCCAGCGGCGACGGTGATGTCCGTGCCGTTGCTCGGAGCGATCCCCAGGAGGTGATCGAAGTCAACCGAGAGCCACACGACCTTCTTACCACCTGCGTCCGACGTGGTGTCGTACGTGTGGAAGCCGATCGACGTGAAGAGCGGACCGCCGTTCGGAGCGACACCACCCACACCAGCGGGATCCTGCGCACCGAGACCCGTGTTGATCGACGGGACACCGGCCGTACCACCGAGGCTCAGCGTGTGGTGACCACCGAGGTCGTAACCACCGTTGATGTTCAGCGTCGGACCACCCGTGACGCCGTCAACGACGTTGGCGGTGTTGAGGTAGTACGAACCACCTGCGAAGAAGCCAGCCGGCGCCGTCGCAAGGTTGGTGTTCGGCTGGACCGAGATCGAGACAGCGTTGTACTCGGCATCGGCCACGAGAGCCGTGATGGCCGTCACACCACCGTCAGACGCGACGGTGCGCGACTTCCAGAGGTTGCCTTCGTCACCCGAGAAGCCCCAGTACTGGTTGCCGAGCGGGTTGTTCTGCGTCCAGTGCCACCAACCGTTGTTGATGTCCTGGATCGACGGAAGCGCGGACGGCGTCCACTGGAACTGCGTTGCCCAGCAGAAACCGGTCGACGCGATGGGCGTCGGGCCGATTGCAGCACCGGCAAGGATGAAGACCGACGAGCCAGCAGCCGACGGGACGACGTTCTCGTTGGGGAGAAGCACCGAAGCCGAGCTGATGGCGGACGGAAGACCGGCAATCACGAAGTTAGCCGAGCTACCAGCGGGCGCACCGAAACCGACGAAGCCACCCGAACCACCGAGCGGGAACGTGACGCAGGTCGTGTCGGCCGGGTTCGGGAACACGATGGGCGAATGGCCCGTCTTCGTGGAACCGTTGAACTCGAACCAGGACACGCTGGCGTAGTGGAGCGTCGTCGCGCCACCGGGACCGGCGGAAAGGATGCAGGCGCTCTCACGCCAGCCGTACTGCTTGTAAGCGAAGTCGCCTTCGATGTTGTCGCGGGTCGAACCACGAAGGTCCTCGCCCGGGATGAAGTGACCGATGCCGTCTGCGGCAGTCTGGGCGCCACCGGAGCCGACACCACCAACGAAAACATCGAGACCGTTACTAAGCGCGTCGTAGTTCGTGCCGTTCTGTGCGGTAGCCGTCAGGGAGAGACCTGCGACTGCTGCACCGAGCGCCAGACCACGCGTGACATTCTTCAGCGTCATGCTGATTCCTCGGATAGGGAGGGGAAGACACTCCGCCGCCATGGGAGTGGCGAGGAGTTGAGACACACGAAAGGGGCGGGTGGGGGGTCCTGAAGCGGACCGCTAACAAGGCACAAGGGAAGGAAGATTCGGCTCGTCCTGGACCAGATGAAGTCGATCCGTGGTGTGTACTGAAGGGTGGGTGGACTTGCCGGGCGGTGGAGGCATTGTTTAGGGACAGACACCGCCGAGTCACATCAAGCTACCCCTGATTTGCCGAAGTGTCAACGAATGCTACCCGCAAGTCCCGTTGACGATCCCGTGCGTCGCGGCTTGACCGTTCGAGGCGGACTGTGGCACTCTCTGCGGCCTTTTCCGCCTCGAAAGTTTTCCGACCTCCAGAGCCCCCCGGGACGATGTCTGCCCCCCTCCACGCCGTTATCTTGGCCGCAGGCGAGGGCACGCGCCTCGGTGGCGCGGTGCCGAAGGTCGTGACCCCTCTTTGGGGACGTCCGTCGGCGGCATACACGCTGCTGGCAGCGCGAAGTCTCGATCCTGCGCGCGTCATCGTCGTGGCGGGCAAACGGCGCGAGTTCCTCGATGAAGCGCTCGCGCCGTACGGCGTCTCGAACGAAGACATCGTGCAGCAGGACCCCGCGCGCGGAACGGGCGATGCCGTGCTCACGGCCCGCTCGGCGCTCGCCGGGCGCACGGGACATCTCGTCGTGCTCTACGGCGATTGTCCGCTCGTCACGCCGGAGTTGCTCGAGACGCTCGTGGCCGAGCACCGCAGCCACGCGGCCGTCATCACGCTGCTCACCGTGTCGCTCGCCGACCCCACCGGCTACGGACGCATCGTCCGCGACGACGGCGGGCTGGTGGCCGAGATCGTCGAGCAGGCCGACGCCAGCGCGACGGTGCGCGAGATCGACGAGGTCAACACGGGTGTCTGGGTCATCGACATGCCGTGGGCTTTCGAGCAGCTCGCACAGCTCGGCACCGACAACGCTCAGGGCGAAGTTTACCTGACCGACCTCGCCGCTCGGGCGCGCGCCGAAGGCCTGTCCGTTGCGGCCGTGCGCTGGCACGACCCGACCGACGTCGTCGGCTTCAACACCCAGGCCGAACTCGGCGTCGTCCGCCGCGTGCTCCGCCAGCGGATCCTCGAAGGCCACGCCGCCGCGGGTGTCGAGATCGTCGACCCCGACACGACGTTCATCGACGCCGAGGTCGAGATCGAGCCCGGCGCGCGCATCCTTCCCTGCACGATGATCGAAGGACAGACGCGCATCGCCAGCGGTTGCGAAGTCGGGCCCTTCAGCCATGTGCGCACGGGCACGGTCATGGAGGCTGGCTCGGCGATCGGCAACTTCACCGAAACGAAGAAGACGACACTCGGTGCCGGCGCGAAGGCCAAGCACCTCACCTACCTCGGTGATGCCGTCGTGGGCCCGAAGTCGAACATCGGCGCGGGCACGATCACGGCCAACTACGACGGAACGCACAAGCACGCCACCACGATCGGCGCAGGAGTGTTCGTCGGGAGTGGTACGGTCATCGTGGCGCCGGCTCAGATCGACGACGGGGCCACCACGGGAGCCGGGGCGATCCTGACGGGCAACAGTCACGTCGGTCCCGGCGAAGTCTGGGTGGGCGTCCCCGCCAAACCTCTGCACAAGCCGGAGCCCTCTGCGTGATGAGTACGAGCGGCATGGCACTCTTGGCCGGCACGGCCCACCCCGAACTGGCGAACGCGATCTCGCGAATCCTCGAGACGCCGTTGACGGCGGCCGAGGTGCGACGCTTCCCCGACGGGGAGGTCGACGTCAAGGTGCTCGACGACATCCGTTCGCGGGACGTCTTCATCCTCCAGCCGACGTGCCCGCCGGTGAACGAGAACCTCGTCGAGCTGCTCACGCTGATCGACTGCTGCGTGCGCGCTTCGGTCGGGCGCGTCACGGCCGTGATTCCGTACTTCGGCTACGCACGCAAGGATCGCAAGGACGAGGGGCGCGTGCCGATCACGGCCAAGCTCGTCGCGAACATGCTCACCGTCGCTGGCGTCGATCGCGTGCTGACGATGGATCTGCACGCTGCGCAGATCCAGGGCTTCTTCGATGTGCCCGTCGATCACCTCTACGCCAAGCCCGTCTTCAAGGAGCGCTTCGCGACGCTCGATCCTGCCGAGACGGTGGTGGTCGCGCCGGACGCAGGCGGCATCAAGCTTGCTCGCGCCTACGCGAACACGCTCAAGATGCAGATCGCCATCGTCGACAAGCGCCGGCTGGGCCCCGACGAGACGAAGTCGGAGCACTTGATCGGCGTCGTCGAGGGCAAGAACGTGATCCTCGTCGACGACATGATCTCGACCGCCGGTACGATCACGAGCGCGGCGCGCATGGTCAACCGCCACGGTGCCCAGCGCGTCTTCATCGCCGCGACGCACGGTCTCTTCTGCGGACCGGCGCTCGAGCGCATCCGCGAGGCCGATGTCGAAGCCGTCTGTGTCACCGACTCGGTGCGTCCGCTCACCGAGTACCCGCCTATCATCGAGACGCTGTCGGTTGCGCCGCTTCTCGCCGAGGCGATCCTCCGCATTCATTCAAACCGTTCGATCAGTTCCCTGTTCGTCGAGTAGCGCCAAGCGCGCTCGCGAACCCTCGAAACCGAGACGTCAAACCCATGTCCACGATGCCCAACATCACCGCCGAGCCGCGTTCGACGCTCGGTTCGCGCGCGGCCCGCAAGGCCCGCGCCTCCGGGCGTACGCCCGCGAACCTCATCCGCACGGGTGAGGAGCCCCAGCCCGTCACCATCGAAAGCCACGGGCTCGCGTTGGCGCTTGCCACACCGGCCCAGGTCTTCAACATCGATCTCGGTGGCAAGGCCCAGCCCTGCCTCGTCCGCGAAGTCCAGTACGACACGTTCGGGCAGGTCGTCTTGCACGTCGACCTCGAGCGCGTTTCGCTCGACGAGCTCGTCAGCGTCGAGGTGCAGTTCGAGCTTCGCGGCACGCCGAAGGGTATCGCCGAAGGCGGCACGCTGAGCACGCAGCATCAGGCGCTCATGGTCCGCTGCCGCGCCGACGCCATTCCGGACGAGTTCATCGTCGACGTCTCGGACCTCGGAATCTCCGATGCCTTGCGCGCCGGCGACATCACCCTGCCCGACGGCATTCTTCTCGACGAAGACCGCATGCGCCCCGACCTCCCCGTCATCACGGTGCTCGCACCGCGCGTTCAGAAGATGACGAAGCAGGAGCTGGCCGACGAAGCTGCGGCTGAGGTGGCTGCCGGTGAAGAAGGCGGTGAGGCTGCTGCGCCTGAAGGTGATGGCGACGGCGACGGCGAAGGCTGAGCAAACGGCTGTCGTGGAGGCGACGCGGGTGAGCGGCCCTCGGGTCCCGCCCGCGTCGCACGTGACGCACGCGCTCATCTCCGAGACCACGCCATGACGTCCCCGTCGACGCGGATCCTCGTCGGACTCGGCAACCCCGGGCCCGAGTACGCGGGTACGCGCCACAACGTCGGGTTCGACGTCGTGGATCGCGTGGCGTCAGCGTTCGGACGTTCCTTCCATCTCAAAGGACGCTCCGAACTCGCGCGCGGCGAGGTGGATGCCGGCCCATACCTGCTCTGCAAGCCGCAGACGTTCATGAACCGCTCGGGGCGCGCCGTACGCGACCTCCTCGTCGACGACCCGGCGGCCGAACTCATCGTGCTCTGCGACGACTTCAACCTCCCCCTCGGCAAGATGCGCTGCCGTCGCAAGGGCAGTGCGGGGGGCCAGAACGGCCTCGCCGACATCATCGAGCGTGTCGAGGTCGACGTCCCGCGCCTGCGCCTGGGGATCGGCAGTCCGGGGCGCAAGCCGGCACCCGACTTCGTCCTCGAGCGCTTCAAGCGCGCCGAAGAGGCCGATGTCGAGCAGATGGTCGAGCGGGCCGCCGATGCGCTCGGAGCCTGGCTCGAGCGACGGATCGACCTCTCGGCGCTCATCGAGCGCGTCAACAGCGCGAGCTGAAGATCAAGTCGCCGCATGGGGCTCGCGCTCGCGGGCCCGCGCCGGTACGATTTCGCGCTTTCCCTGTCTGGCCAGATTCGCGGGTGCGCGGCACCCGAGCAGGCTGGCCCAATGTCCGGAGACAGACATGCATCACTACGAGGGGATGTTCATCCTCCACAACCGCGAGCTTCCCGAAGAGGAAGCCGCAGTCACGCCCGAGGCTTTCGTCACGGCGATGGTCGAAAAGTGCGGCGGCACGGTGCAGCACATCGTGCCGTGGGCCAACCGTCGACTCGCCTACCCGATCGAAGGCAACCAAACGGGCAACTTCCTGCTCACGTACTTCTCGGGTGAAGGCGACATCAACGCCAAGCTCCAGCGTGAAGCGAAGATCGCCGATCGCTGCCTGCGTCTCGTGAACTTCGCGATCGCGGAGCTCCCGGCCGAAGGCGAGCTGCCCCCGCCGCTCACCGAGCCCGGTGCGCGTCCCGGCGATGCCGCCGCGACAGGCGAGATCGGCGAGACGGTCGATGTCGACCCCGCCGCCGAGCAGTCGACTGATCCCGAGGCCGTTGCCGCGCGCAAGGCCAAGGCCCGCGCCGAGAAGGCCGAGGCCGAGCGGATCGACTACAAGAACGTCTACCACCTGCGCCGCATGATCACATCGCAGGGCAAGCTCTTCTCACGCGTGCGAAGCAGCCTCGACGCCAAGCACCAGCGCAAGCTGCGCCAAGCGGTTTACCGTGCGCGCATCTGCGCTCTCCTTCCCTTCGTCGGTCGCTGATCGGAGTTGATGCCATGATCGATCTGATCCTGCTCGAATCGGTGCCTGGACTGGGCCGCCCCGGCGACGCGGTACGCGTCAAGTCGGGCTATGCTCGCAACTACCTGCTGCCAACCCGCAAGGCTGCCGCACCCACGCAGGACATCCTGCGCGGTCTGACGAAGCTGAAGCACAAGGCCGAGGAAGAAGAGCGTGAAGCCGTGGCGTCGTTCACGGAGTTGTCCGAGAAGCTCAACGGCTTCAAGGTCATCATCAACGCGCGCGCCACCGAAGAGGGACACCTCTTCGGCTCGGTGACCGAGCGTGACATCCAAGACGCGCTCGAGTCTGCGGGGTGGAACATCCCGCCGCGCTCGGTGCGTCTGGAAACGCACGTGAAGGAAGCCGGCGAGACCGAAGCCGAGATCCATCTCTACGGGGACATCTCGACGAAGGTCGTGCTCGAGGTCATCCCGGTCGATGCCGAAGGTCAGGCGATCGAGATGGTCGAACGCGAAGAGCTGAAGGAGACGCCGGACGAGTCCGACGACGAGCCGCGTCACACGCCGCCCGACTACGACTGACGTGTTGGCTCGTGTGGGTGTCGCGCTCGTCGTGGCGCTGCTCACACTCCTGATCATCGAGGGCGCGCTCTCCCTGGGGGGCGCGCCCTCGGTGCGTGATCGGATGGTGCCGCCAGCCTCGGCGGTGCGGCCCGTGGCTCCGTTGCTCGCAACCGAGTCGGGGCCGTGGCGCGATCATCCCGACGTCCGCGTCGGGCGCACGCTGCGGCCTGGTGTCGACGTCGAGGTGTTCGGCGTCACGGTCGCGAGCGACGAACTCGGGCTGCGCCGGCGCGGAACCCTCGCTGAGGGCACGCAGCGCATGGTCGTGCTCGGCGGGACGGATGTCTTCGGCGTCGGCCTCGACGCTGCTGAGACGTGGGCCGCTGATGTCGAGCGCGCCTGGCGTGAGGCGCCGAGCGCGACGGACGCCCCGGCCCTGGCGTGTCTCCCCGTCGCCCTGCCCGGCTGGACGTTGCGCAACGCGCTCGCCTTCCTCGGTGACCACCTCGACGAGCTGACGCCGGACCTCGTCATCGTGCGCACGACGAACGAGGACCTCTCCGACACGCTCAGCGCCGGCCGCGACGGCACGCCGGGCATCCAACGTGACGCACTCTCGTCGATCCCGTTCGCCTGGGCACGGCGCGACGTCCTCGAGGCAAACATCGCCGCGTTGGCGACCGCCAGTGGTGCTTCTGCGACGCCCGGGCCGTGGCTGCTCGAGGGCGACGCAACGCGTCTTTCGATTCGCCGTTTTGACGCGTTGACCGAGCAGGTCGCGCGCCTCGTCGAGCGCACGCGCAACCTGCGTCCGGACGTCCGCTGGGTGTTCGTGGACGACGGGCGCGGGGTCTTCGAGCGTCTGCAGGCACGCCTCGCCGACGACGATGTCGCGGTGCAGCTCTGGACGCCGCCGGACGCCTGGACGCCGACGGACTTCATCGGTGCGCTCGCCAACGGAGAGGCGCGCGCGGAACCGAGGCCCTTGGCCGCACGCTCGGAAGTGGTCGCGACGCTGTTTCCGTCGATCAACATCGAGACGCTACGCGGTGTGCGCCAGATCTACGGAGGGCTCCACGGCGACGGCACGATCGATGCCGCCTTCGCGGTCGGCCTGCGCCGACGGCCTGGCGGCGATGCGCTCGTCGTGCGTGCGGCGGCGGCGCGCGACGGGCCGGCGCTCGTCGTGCTCGGTGTGTACGTGGATGACGAGCGCGTCGGTGAGCTCGTCGTCGCGCGCGGTGCAGGCGTCGTCGGACGGGTGTGGAGCTGTGAGCCGACGTCACGCGGAACCTCCGACGTCGAGCTGCGCGCCGATCAGTATCGCGTGCACGCCGACGGACGCTCGCTCGTCAGCGTCCGACTCGTCTCGCTCGGCTTCCCATGAGGCGTCGGTTTCCCGCGTATCCGGGATGATTCACCGACGATCTGCTGCGGTCGGCTCTGAATCCTCGTCGGCAGCGTTGGAGCGATGTTTCTGATCCGCAACGGCCGAAAACTCGTCAGGAACCTCGCTTCGCTTTGCCAGCAAGGCCCAGCTGCCTCGCGACGATTGTCCTCGAAGAGTCCGGTTAGACTCGGGGCACATTCGACACCCTGAGGAGTCCACCGATGAAGGCGCGCGTTCGAACCGCTGTTGTTGCGGCACTGCTCGGTGTCGCTGCAGGCACACTTGGTGGAGGGGGCTTCGAGGACGCGAAGTTGCTCGCGTCCGATGGTGAAGGCTCCGACCAGTTCGGCGACGGCGTGTCGATCCGCGGTGGTCGTCTCGTCGTCGGCGCATGGGGCGATGACGACGCCGCGGGCTCGGCCGGCGCGGCGTACGTGTTCGACCAGAAGACGGATGGGTCGTGGCAGGAAGCGGGCAAGCTCACGGCCGGCGATCCCAACGTTGCAATGCACTTCGGGCGTCGCGCCGTGTCGGTGTTCCGCGACCATGTTGCCGTTGGCGCACGCTTCGCCGACCCCGCGATGGCCGGGGCCGTCTACGTTTTCAGGCGGCGCCCGGCCGGTGATTGGGCGCAGGTTGCGAAGCTCGGCCCTGGCACCCCCGGCGGTCGACTCGGTGAGTCGGTCGCGCTCGACGGTCGCCGGCTCGTCGCAGGCGCGCCCTTCGACGGCAACGGGGTCGTGCACGTGTACGAGCGTCAGGCGGGCGGACAGTGGTTCCAGACGGCCACGCTGAGCACGCCGGCCGGGTCGTCCGGCACGGCGTTCGGTGACGAGCTGGCGATCCACGGGCGAGCCATCGTCGTCGGAGCGCCCGCCTTCGGCGCCTTCGGCCCGAGTTCGGGCACCGTGTTCGTCTTCGAACTGCAGCCCGGCGGTCAGTGGGCACCGGTGGCGACGCTGAACGCGAGCGACGCCGCGACGGGCGACGCGTTCGGCTTCTCGGTCTCGGTGTCGGGCGACGTGCTCATCGCTGCGAGCCCCTTCGACGATGAATTCGGCAACGGGAGCGGCGCCGTGTACGTCTTCGAGCGCCAGGGAGGCGTGTGGACGGAGACGGCGAAGCTGCTCGCGACGAACGGCTCGGCGGGGGACGAGTTCGGCTACTCGGCGGCCATCTCGGGGTCGACGGTGGTCGTCGGCGCGCGCAACAGCGACACATTCGGGGCGGGCCACGGCGCCGCGTACGTCTTCAAGCGTCAGCCCGACGGAACGTGGGTCCAGTCGGCGGAACTCGAGGCGTCCGACGGAAGCGCCAACGACGCGTTCGGCTTCTCGGTGGCAGTGTCCCAGGGACAGGCCCTGATTGGCGTGCCGAACAACGACGACGCGGGGTCGAGCACCGGTTCGGCCTACGTCTTCGACGTCGGTCCCTGAGCCGCTCACATCGCCCTGATGTGTGCGTCGTGGTGACGTGACGCGTGCGCGTGGTGTGCGTCGGCGGGGCTTCGGTGCGGCGCACCTCGTGTTTCACGCAACGCGAGCGGTGGAGAGTTGTCCACAGCCGGTTGGGGACAAGTGCGTGGGAGACTCACGCAAGCGCTGCGGGGTAGGATGCGACGCGAGTCGAACGTCCCGCGAACTGAGGCAAGTTCGGGGCGCTCGGACGGCGAGGCGAGGGGCGCTGATCGCGCGGCTCTTGGCTCGTCCCAGCGCACCTCGCGGGGTGCACCGCGTCCAGGTCAGGCATGCCCATTCACGAAGAGCTTCCTCCGCAGAACCTCGAAGCCGAGCAGTGCGTGCTCGGTTCGATGCTCCTCGATCGCGAGGTCATCGACGAGGTCGCCGACGTGCTCGAGGCGACCGACTTCTATCAACCCGGTCACGAGAAGCTTTTCGCCACGCTTCTTTCGTTGAGCGACGCCGCCAAGCCCGTGGACCTCGTGCTCGTCACCGAGGAACTCAAGAGCCGCGAGCAGCTCGACGAGGTTGGTGGTGTCGACACGATCGTCGCGCTCATGGAGACGGTGCCGAACTCCGCGCACGCGCTCGAGTACGCGCAGCTCGTTCGCGAAGCGTCCGAACGCAGGTCGATCATCAGCGCGGCGAACGACATCTTGAAGGCCGCCTGGACGCACAAGGGCGGCAACATCGAAGAGCTCGTGAACGCGGCCGAAGCGCGGTTGTTCAGCGTCACGCACGGCAAGAGTTCCGACTCCGCTGCGCCGATGAGTTCGCTCGTCCGCGAAGCTCTCGTCCGCATCGATGCATTGCAAGGCGACGAGCCACCCGAACGTGGCGTGCCGTCGTTCTACACCGACCTCGACTCCAAGCTCAACGGACTCATGCCGGGGTCGCTGTACGTCATCGCCGGTCGCCCTTCGATGGGGAAATCGAGCTTCGCGACGAGCCTGCTCGCGAATGTCTGCTTCCGCGGGAAGCACGCGGCGATGCTCTTCACGCTCGAAGTCTCGAAGGACCAGGTGGCCGAGAACATGCTCTGCAGTCACGCGCGCGTCGACGCACATCGGCTCATGAAAGGGCAGCTCGACGACCACGAGTACCAGCGTGTGCCGGAGGCCGCCGCGGCGATGGCCGAGAGCACGCTGTTCGTCGACGACACGCCGGGCCTGTCGATGATGCGCCTGCGTGCCAAGGCGCGTCGCCTGAAGAAGCGCCACGACCTGAAGCTCATCATCATCGACTACCTCCAGCTCATGACGCTCGGCGCTCCCGTCGAGAGTCGTCAGCTCGAGATCTCGATGATGAGTGCTGGGCTGAAGCAGATGGCGCGCGAGCTGGAGTTGCCGGTGATCGCGCTCTCGCAGCTCAACCGCGCCGTCGAGTCGCGCCCGAGTAAGCGTCCGATGATGTCCGACCTGCGTGAGTCGGGTGCGATCGAGCAGGATGCCGACGCGATCATGCTGCTGTACCGGGAGGAGTACTACTTCCCCGAGAAGACCGAGGCCCGCGGACGCGCCGAGGTCATCGTCGCCAAGAACCGTAATGGTCCCGTGGGTTCGGTCGAGCTGCACTTTACGCCGAGCCAGATGCGCTTCGACAACCCGACGTTCCTTCCCGACGACCACGTCTACGCCGGTGACATGCCTGCCGGCGGGGGCTCGCCTCCGCCTGCGCCCGACGCGACGGCCTCGTGGGGCGACGACCCTCCTCCTCCGCCGCCACCACCTCCAAGTTTCTAAGCGAGATTGCATCGTGACCCGACGTTCCATCCGCGCCGGCTGGTGCCTATTGGTCGTGCTCCTGTTCGTCGTCGCGCCAGTGCGCGCTCAGGAACCCGGCGTTCCCGTCGGCGACGTCGTCCTGCTCGGTGAGGTCGGGATCTCACACGAGTTGCTCGCGAAGAACCTCGTCACTCAGCCGGGTGTGTTGTTCAGCGACATGCTCATCGACGAAGACCTGCGCTGGCTCGCGAACCAGCACGGCATCGTCGCGACGGTGGTCTTCGAGCCCGGCAATGTCGTCGTGTTCCGACTCGCGCGCGTGGGTCTCATCGATGAAGTCATCCTGCGCGGCAACGGTCGCTACGGCGAAGACGAGCTGCTCGACACCGGGCGGCTCAAGAACGACAGCGCGATCACGCTCGAGAAGCTCACGCGCGCACGCGATCTGATCCGGGATCGCTACCTGCGTGGGGGGCACGCGTTCGTCGAGGTCGAGCTCGGCGCGCTCAGGGGCGGGGACGGCGCGCCGCAATCGGCCGAGATCCTCGTGTTCGAGGGGCCGCAGGTCGAGACGGTCGGGGTTGAAATCAACGGCCTGACCGCACTGCCCACGGATTCGGCGCTCGACGTCCTCCGTTCGGTGCCCGGCTTCTTGGACTGGTTTCTCGGCAAGGACTTCGTCCGTTCGATCGTGAACGAGGACGTCGTGCTGCTCGAGAACTTCGTGCGCGGTCAAGGCTACCTCGACGCGCGCGTCGGTCTCGATGACCTCGTCTTCAACGAAACGCGCGACGAGGTGATCCTCCGCCTCTTCGTCGAAGAGGGTGACCTCTACAGCGTGGGGGCGATCTCCGTTGAAGGCAACGACACGATCGTCGCCGAGGAGCTCCTCGCCGAGGCGGCGTTGCTCCCCGGTGGCGCCTACAAGCGTCCCGATCTCATCCGCACGCTGCGCGTGATGAACCAGGAGTACAGCAACGCCGGGTTCATCGACCGCGTCGTCATCCCGCGCGAGACGTTCGCGCTCGACTCCGCCAGCGTCGACATCACGTTCGTCGTGCAGGAGGGTGAACAGAAGCGCATTCGCGACGTCGTCGTGCGCGGCAACACGGGCACCAAGGATGAGGTCATCCGCCGCTATCTCACGATGTATCCCGGCGATGTCGTCGACGCTTCTGAGCTGCGCTATAGCGAAGAGAAGCTCATCCAACAGGGCTTCTTCACGGATGCCGACGGCCTTCCGCGCGTGCGTGTCGACACCGAACCGACCGATGACCCGAGCCTCGTCGATGTGGTCGTGGAGGTGCAGGAGGACCGCGCCGGGCTCTTCGAGTTCCTCATCGCGGCGGGCTCGGACGGCGGTGTCGTCGGCGGCGTCACGATCAACAAGAACAACTTCGATCTCTCGCGCGCGGCCTCGTCGTGGGACAACTTCCTGCGCGAGTTCTTCGTGACGGGGGAGGCCTATCACGGCGGCGGCCAGCGCCTGAACCTCGAGCTGCTGCCCGGTACCGAGGTGTCGCGCTTCAACCTCTCGCTGCGCGATCCCTATCTCGATCCGTCGCGCGAAGACCCGTGGGGACGCACGATCGAGCTCTACCAACGTCGTCGCATCTTCGACGACTACGATCTCGAGACGCGCGGCATCGGTCTGCGCTACGACCACAGCCTCGACCGCAACACGCGCATCTGGATCGGTGGCCGAATCGAGGAATCGGACATCGACGACGTCGACTTCACGGTCAACGCCCAGGGCGAGGTGGTGACGGACGTGCCGACGATCTTCGACGACCGCGGGACGTACCAGGATCACCAGGTCGACGTCGGGTGGCGTCGCGCCGATCTCGACTCGCAGCTCGAACCGACGCAAGGTTCGATCTACTCGGCGAGCGTGGGGCTCTCGGGTGGGCCGCTCGGTGGCGACGTCGATGCCGTCCGCGTGACGGGCACGGGTGAGTGGTACTCACCGATCTCCGAGAACGACGAAGGCGAGACGACCGTGCTCCACACGCGCTTCGCGATCGCGTCGACCGAGCCGTTCAGCAACGAAGAGGACTTCCCGTTCACCGAGAACAACTTCGCCGGTGGTTCGTCGGGCGCCTTTGCCGTGCGTGGTTTCGACTTCCGCGGGGTCGGGCCGCACGAGTCGGGAACGGCCATCGGCGGGCAGCTCGCCATGGCGGGGTCGATCGAAGCCGTCTTTCCCCTGCACTCAACGTACAACGCGTTCCGCGATGAGAACGAGACGATCGCCAAGGGCGTCCTCTTCCTCGACTTCGGTAACGTCCAGCCCGAGAGCACGGACTTCGGCGACCTCCCCACCGACCTGCGCATTTCAGCGGGCGTCGGCGCGCGCATGCGACTGCCGGCGCTCGGCGGCGTGACGATCGCATTGGATTTGGCGACCGTGCTGGCCGATGAATCGGGGGATGAAACGCGGGCGTTTAGTTTCGAGCTGAGTCGGCGTTTCTGAGCGAGCTGGTGGGGGTGCTTGGCCGCCGTCGTCGGGTGACGGGGACGTCGGCGCTCGGGCACGGCTCGATGTGTCGGTGGGATCGCGTGGCGTGTGTTTCGGCGCCGTGAAGTCGCTGCCGCCGTCCC
>JAJDEO010000039.1 GCA_029259745.1 Planctomycetota bacterium | reverse complement strand
GGTCGAGGTAGGTGACCTCGCGCAGCTCTTCGGTGATCGCGATGTCGAGCCGTCCGTCGCGCGGCACGAGCTGGTGGCCCTTCACGAGCACGTATTCCTCGTGATCGAAGGGAACCTGCATGTCGGGCGAGAAGGGCAGGCCGAGCGGTGTCGTGCCGAGCACGTCGGTGATGAAGGCGAACGACTCGCCGTTCCAGGTGTAGAGGAACGGGCACGAGCCGGCCGGGCCCTCGGTTTGTTCGACGACGAGCGGCACGGTCACGTCGAACTCGAGCGGCAAGCGTTGGGGGACGCCGTTGGGCCAGAGCAGGCGTGCGGCGTCGGGTGTGGTGTCGTCGCCGAGGCCGATCGTGAGTGCGTCGCCGCGGGCGAAGAAGCGTTGGTAGTCGAGGCCGGAGTAGACTTCGACGATCGTGCCGATGCCGAGGCGGTTGTCCTTGCGGCCGTCGAGCACGAGCGTGATGGCGTTGCCGCCACCGCTGCCGTTTGCGACGGTGAGGGGGCGGGGGTTGCTCGGATCAGCGGACCGCTCGCCGAAGCTCACGAGGTCGAGCGTGGCGTCGCCCTCGACATCAGCGACGAGCGATGGTTCGGCCGGGTTTGCCCACACCACGGCCTGGATCGGCGCCTTGCGCCGTACAAGCGGGCCGGGGATCACCCGTCCGTTCTCGACCAGGTCGAGATGACCGTTCGCGTCGACGTCGACGAGCTGCGGCGCGAAGAGCGGGGCGTCCCCCAGGGCGATCGGTTCACGCTTGCCGACGCCTGCGCCGAGCCCGCGATGCCAGGCGAGTTCTCCGTTGGCATCGATGACGAGCCAGTCCGTGACGCCATCCTTGTCGAGGTCGGCGAGGAAGAGCCCGCCGGAGCGCGCGCGCACGGCGTTGACGCGCCAGGCGTCCGACACGTCGCGCCAACGATGGCGCCGCTCGTTCGACAGCACGCGCACGGTGCCGTCCTGCGCCAATGCGATGATGTCGACGTCTTCATCGCCGTCGACGTCTTCGATGAGGACGTCGGTCAGCGGGCCCAGAGGCGCGACGTCGTCGACGGGAGCGACGACGAGCGTGCGCTGGTCTTGCTCGTCCGTGCCGTCGTTGCGCAGGAAGGTCAGACCGGTGGCCGTGGCGAGGACGATGTCGGTGTCGCCGTCGTGGTCGTGGTCGACGAACACGCCGTCGGCGACATCGGCGATGTCGAGCACGCCGGGGCCGAGTGGAACGAACGCCGAGTTGTTGAACGTGAGGACCTGCGCCGTGCCGTCGGCGCCGATGACGAGGGTTTCCAAGGCCGGGTGCGGGTGGTCGTGCTTGGCCTCGGCCGACTCATCGAGATCGGCTGCCGTCACGTGAACCACTGGGGAATCGGTGAGCTTGTAGCCGACCCACACGTCGCCGTCGTGCAGCGCGACGCCGGCGCCGTCGGGCCCCCAGACGATGAGGTCGCGTCGTCCGTCGCCATCGATGTCGATCGCAGCGAGGTGATCGCTGCTCCACCACGTCATGTTCTCGATCGGCATCGCTTCTGCGAGCGTCGGAAGGTTCGGCGTCGTGGGCGCGCCGGGCGACAGCGTGTGCAGCACGGGCCCGGGCACCGAGCCGTACCCCGAGTTCTCGACGAGGCTCGTGTCCATCGCCTCGAGGCCGTTGTCTCGATGCGCCTTGTACTCGTCGTTCAGCGCCGCCATCTGCGCCTGGGCTTCGGGCGTGCGCACGAATCGCAGCGCCTGTGCCATCCGGTAGGTCGCCGTGACGAAGATGCTCGCGTTGGCTTCGATGCCGAGGTCGCGGATCCGCTGGTACTGCTCGAGGCACTCGTCGAGATAGTCGGCTTCCTCGAGGACGATCGCATACGTGATGCGCGCGGGGAGGTCGGACGGGTCGGCGGCAAGGAGTTGCTCGAGCTTCTCGATGGCTTCTTCGTAGCGCAGGTCGGCGCGCAGGAGCAGGGCGCGCAGGAACGTCGCCGAGAGGTTGTCGTCGAGTGCCGGGCCGGCGCGCTCGAGCAGGGCCGTCGCGGCTTCGGTGTCGTAGTCGTGGTAGGCGATGAGCGCGGCGCGGAGCAGGTCGAGCGGCTCGGCGTCCTCGCGTTCGACGAGCGGCTTCATCGCCTGCATGGCTTGCTCGCGCTTGACGTCTGTGTTGATCATGAACGCCATGGCCCGAGCGCGCGCGCGCTCGGCATCGACGTCGCGTTCGACGGTGTCACCGCCTTCCGAGGAGCACGCGCTGAGAAGCAGCGCAAGGCTCGCAGAGGCAAGGCATGACAGGAGCGAGGCTCGGGGAATGCGGCTCATCGTGGCGTCGTCACGGGGAGGTGCGGGCTGGCCGCGGGCGGCGGCGAGCGTGTGATCGCCCGCAAGAAGTGTGGGCCGGTGCATCGGGTGTCACGATACGATTCGGCGCCATCTTCTGTGAGCCTCTTGCAGCCCGTTGGTGAAGTCATCCGGCACACTGCACGCGCTCGAGCACCTGATCGAGCGCGAGAGCCTCGACGAATCCGCGACAATGTCCTCCATTCTCGCGCTCGACCGGACACGCTCGATCACGCACTCTGCACCCCGAGCCTCTTCCACGGACTGCTCGCCCATGTCGACAACCCGTCGTGCCCTGCTCTCGTGGTCGAGCGGCAAGGACTCCGCCTGGACGCTGCACGTGCTCCGACGCGACCACCCGGACATCGAAGTCGTCGGCCTGCTCACGACCGTCAACGCCACGCATGAACGCGTCGCAATGCATGCCGTGCGCCGCCGCCTGCTCGCATTGCAAGCCGCCGCCGTCGGGCTGCCGGTGCGCGAGATCGAGATCCCGAGCCCCTGCACGAACGAGCAGTACGCCGCCGCGATGCAGGCGGCCGTCGACCAGGCCCTCGCCGACGGCATCGACACCATGGCCTTCGGCGACCTCTTCCTCGAAGACATCCGCGCCTACCGCGAGAAGCAGCTCGCGCCCACGGGCATCACGCCGATCTTCCCACTCTGGGGGACGCCGACCGACGTCCTCGCCGATGAGATGCTGCGCGGCGGCCTGCGCGCGATCATCACCTGCGTCGACCCCAAGCAGGTGCCGATCGAACTCTGCGGCCGCCACTGGAACCGCGATCTGCTCGGTGCGCTCCCCGCGGGCGCCGACCCCTGCGGCGAGAACGGCGAGTTTCACACGTTCGTCCACGACGGCCCGATGTTCAGCGCGCCGATCGCCGTTCACACGGGCGAGATCGTCACCCGCGACGGCTTCACCTTCGCCGACGTGTTGCCGGCCGGCGACGAGGGCATACAAGGGGCCTAGCGGAAATGGCGTCAGGAAGACATCCGGGGAGCTGATCGATGTTGCTCAGCGCAGTCGCCGCCACGGCGTTGTTCGTGGGAAGCCTCGCAGTGTCGCTCGTCGCGCAGAACGCGCCTGAACTCGAACTGCCCGTCGGGGCGATTCGTCGGCTCGGCTCGCTCGACCTGTTCCATGAGGGCATCAACGGCGTCGCGTTCACACATGGCGGAACACGCCTCGTGACGACCGGCGCCGACGGGCGAGTGAAGGTGTGGGACACGCAGACAGCCGGGCGCCTCGATGACTTCGCGCCGCCGGGGGCGCGGATCACGGGGCCGCTGAGCGCATCAGCCGATGGTTCCGTGCTCGCTTTCTCGCGCTCACACGGTGGTGGAGCGACCGGCGCGCCGGAGATCTGGCGCGACGGCGAGCGGCTCCGGTGTCCGGTCGATGAAGCGGGGATCGCCGTGTCAGCGGACGGGACGTGGGCTGTCACGTGGTCGCGGGACTGCGAGCTGAGCGGCTTCGTCGTCGGTTCTGATGAGGTTGCTGTGCGTACGACGTTGGAGCGTGTTCCCACGGCCGTCGCCTTCACTCCCGATGCTCGGACGATCGAAGTTGTCTACCGCGTCAAGTCGCCGGAGGGCCTGTGGGGGCGGCGGCTGCAGGTTCGGAACGCGCGCACTCTGAGGATCTTGGATGACGGCACGTTTGTCCCCACCCCGAGATTCGATGCACCCGATGACGCTTTCTCAGAAGCCCATGGCACGCGAGTGCGCGTCGATGAGCAGCGCGCGGTGCAGGTGTTCAGCGGGGCGCTGTCGCTCCTGACGTTCGAGGGCGACGATCCACGTGAAGTCTGGCGGACTGACATCGCTCGTTGGATGAGCCAAGTGGCCGTATCTGTAGACGCGGGGCTCATCGCCCACCCAGGGCTCTCCGACTCGATCACGTTGCTCGATCTCGCACAGGGGACGCCGATCTTCCCGATGCCTGGGCGTCATCCGGGAAGCGTGCGTCACGTTGCCGTGTCGACTGAGTCGGGCTTGATCGTGACGGCCGGCGACTCTGGTCTCGGGGCGTTCGCCGTCTGGCATGCCGAGAGCGGCGAACTCATCACGTTTGTCGAGACGGGCGACTTCGAGATCGTGGGTATCGCCTTCGTGTCTGCGAGGTCTTTCGTGATCGCCAGCCGGGTCGGGACGCTCAGCCTCTGGCACATCGACGAGACCGGAGGTGTGTTGCGTCTCGACGGGGTCGACAATCCCGGCGGCATCGACGATATGACGTCGTCGAGTGGTGGCGAGTTCTTCGCGACCTGTCGCGACGATCGCGTGCTGCTCTGGTCGGTCGTCGACGACCGGCTCGTCGAACGGGGAGCCATCCCGACACGCTCCCGCTATGTCCGTAACATCGCAATGTCGCCTGATGCGACGCGCCTCGCCGCCCATGCACGCGATGCCGAGGTCTTCTCGGTGCCGGACGGTGAGTTGCTCACGACGTTCGACGTCCCAGGGCGTCTCATCAACCCCATGGCCTTCACGTCCGACGCAGCGCACGTGATCGTCAGCGAGTTCGGCGGTCTGCGCTGGCGCGACGCGACCACTGGTTCCGAGCGGCGTCGCATCGCGCAACACCACGAGGTCTATCGCGCGATGGCCGTGTCCGACGATGGGGTGCTGCTCTCGACGCTCAGCGATGTTTCCGGCAGCGTCACCATCCGCGACGCCGCCACCGGCGAAGTCCTCCGCGAACTCTCGGGCTTCGAGGGCGACGTGCGCGACGTCGCGTGGTGGAATGGCCACCCGGTCACGGCGATGTCTTCGGGCACCGTGTTGATCTGGGATCGTTGAACTCAAGGAGACGCTGTCGATGCGTATCTCGGTCGTCCTCGTCCTGCTCATGACGTTGTGTGGTTTCGCCGCGGCGGCGGACGACGTGCCCGAGCCCGGCATCCGGCGCTTCGGGTCGACGGCGTTGCGCCACGCGTTGCCCGTCACGGGCGTGGCTTTCGACGGCGAGCGCGCGCGGCTCATCTCGACGTCGTTCGACGGCCGCGTGCTCGGCTGGGACACGGCCACGGGCGAGCTGCTCGAAACACTGCACGAGGGCAGTCCGATCAGCCGTCTCTCGCGCTCGGCCGATGTGCGTGTTCTCGGGCTCTCGCGGGCCTCGGGTGAGGCGGCGACGATCCTCGACCGACGCGGCGAGGGCATCACGACGCGCGACCTCGCCGGGGATCAGGTCGTCGTCTCGCAGGATGGCTCGCTTGCTGCGACGTGGTCCTCCGGCACGCACGAAATCACCGTCGTCGACACGGCGTCGGGTGACGAACGTGGGCGCTGGATGGTCGGGGCCGAGGGCGTCCTCTACTGGGTCGCCTTTTCAGACGACGCGTCGAAGATCGTCATCGTCGGCCGCTTCGGGACCTCGCGTCGCGACCTGCACACGCGCATCGCCGTCCATCCGCTCGCCGGCGGACCGCCGACGACGCACGAGACCGACGGATCGCCGACGGCCTTCGCGTTCTCCGAGGAGGACGGCGTGGGTGTCGTCCACCTCGGATTTGCCGACGGTCGCCTCGTGCGGCGCTCACTGAACGACGAAGAGCCGATCGCATGGCAGGCCGACACAGCGCCGATCGCGTCGATCAGGCCCCTCGGCCACGCTCGCGTTCTCACGGGCGGCGGCTCGGGCAGCATCGCGCTCTGGGAGCGTGCCGAGGGTGAGTGGTCCGAGACATGGCGTGTTGCTGCGCACCTAGGACGCGTGAGTTCATTGGGCTTCGATGCCTCGCGCGGGTGGCTTGCGAGTGGCGGGGAGGATCACACGATCAGTCTGCGCGACCTCGTGAGCGGTGCCGCGCTCTTCGTGCCCGTGCGGCACTCGGGGCGCATCACGGCGGCGGCGTTGTCGGCCGACGGCAACACGGCTGTCACGGGAGCCTGGAACGGTGTGTTCGGCCTGTGGTCGCTGCGTGACGGCGAGGTCGTCTCGTCGTTTCACGAGAGTGGGGCCGGGACGTTGAACGGTGTCGCCCTGCTCGCCGACGATCGTGTCGTGGCGACGGGCGGGCGCGAAGGTCGGCTCGCTCTCTGGGATCGCACGCGCGACACGACGCGTGTCTTCGAGGAGCAGCTCGGATCGACGGTGACCGCGCTCGTCGCGGGATCGAGCGGGCGCAAGCTCGCTTCCGGCGAGGGCGACGGTGTCGTGCGCGTCTGGCAGCTCGTCGACGGCGACGCGCTCGAGAACGCGACGACGTTCATGGCGCCGCGCAACGCGTCGGTCGGCGCGCTCGCGTGGAGCCCCGACGAGGGACAGCTCGCGCTCGGGGCGATGAGCATGCTGGCTGTCGTCGACCTCGCATCGGGTCGTGCGCTCTATGAGGTCGACATGAAGAGCCCGGTGACGGCGCTGTCCTGGTCGGCCGATGGGCGTCGTCTCGCGGTCGGGCTCGCTGCGCGCGCGGCCGTCGTGCTCGACACGGAAAGCTGGGAGACGATCGCGCGGGTTCCGAGCCAAGGAGGCCGCGTCCAGGCCGTGGCTCTCTCAGAGGACGGGGCCCGGATCGCCGTCGCGTCCGTGTCTGGAGTGGAGGTTCTCGTCCACAGCGTCGATGGCGAGGGCGCCCCGCGCTCGCTCGGCGGCCATTCGGGTGCTGTCACAGGCCTCGTCTGGCGCGGAGACCAGCTCCTCACAGCGTCCGCTGATGGGACCGCCGTCCTCTGGGCGCCTTAGCGGCCTGTTGAAGACTGCTCCGAGTGCGACGTGCGTGACCGATTACGCCTGTGCACGTGTGGGAACGCAGGCGAATCGCAGCGTTGAAGCAACGTGCTGCCCCTCGACGGCGCCCCGGCAAGGCTCAGCTGCAACCTCGCGACGATCGTCCATGAATCATCGGGGCTGACCCGGATGATTCAGGCATCCGGGTCAGCCCGGGGTTCCCGTCCGAGTCCACGACGCATGCGCGGGGGTTGACGGGTTCGAGCGTATTTCGCAGCCCGCAGATCGCCGAACCTGCCTTATGCTCGACCCTGAGTAGGGAAGCAACTCGTAACCCAGGAATCACCATGAGGCCGCTGAATCGTCCGAGTGTGGACGACTTGCGGGCATGCGCCGCGGTCACGCGCCACGATCCGGCCGGCCTCACGGGTTCACCCCTTTCCCTGCACTCATCCCCGTCACACCACCCTCCCTTTCTCCTCTCGAGAGGTTCCAAGATGCGTGTATCTGTCATCTCCGCAGCGGCTCTTGCCGCACTGACGGCTTCGGCCGATGCCCAGTTCGGCAACGAATGGGTTTCGTTCGCGAAGTCGCCGTCGTCCCTTTCCGCGGGCACACTCTCGAGCACGAGCATCGAGACCGACGTCGCTTGGGGCGACCTCGACAAGAACGGGCGCGACGACCTCGTGCTCGTCCGCAAGCAGCCCTTCACGTCTTCGGGCAAGCGCACCAACGTGCTGCTCATGAACGAAGGCGGCGTCCTCACCGATCGCACGACCGAGTTCGCCTCGGCGTCCGACGTCGGTGGTGACAACGGCTTCCTCACGCCGACGAACGATCGCGATGTCGTCTTCGCAGACGTCGACGGCGACACGTGGCTCGATGTCATCACGGCCACGACTCTCAGCGACGGCGACCCGAAGCACATCGGTCATCCGCGCATCTACATGAACCTCGGCGAAGACGGCGGTGGCAACTGGCTCGGCCTCGAGTTCCAGGCCGCGCGCACGCCGCAGTTCTTCCACTTCGGAAACGGCCAGGCCCACAACCCGCGTTTCTGCTCGGTGACCGCCGGCGACGTCAATGGTGACGGCGCTCCGGACCTGTACTTCGGTGACTACGACAGTGGCCCGAGCAGCAACCCGAACAACGACCTCAACGACCGTCTGCTCATCAACGACGGCAACGGGTTCTTCAGCGACCAGAGCCAGTCGCGCATGTCCTCGCAGATGCTCCTCTCTGCCTTCGGCACGGCCGTCGACATGGGTGACATCAACGGCGACGGCACGCTCGACATCATCAAGGACACGGCGCTGAACGCTCCGCAGTACGTGGCCATCAGCTACAACAACCTCAACGACCTCGCGAGTGACGGCACGTTCAACATCTTCGACAACTCGGGTGTCGGCAGCGGCGCGCCGTACCACGTCGACATCGGCGACCTGAACAAGGACGGGCGTCTCGACGTCATCACGTCCGACGACGGTCTCGATCGTTTCCGCTTCAACCAGGGCAACGACGCTCTCGGTCGCGCGAACTTCTCCGGTGGGTCCGGCGGTCACACGTACAGCTTCCTGTCTGGCGGCGACGATGGCTTCGGCTCGAACAACATGATCGCCGATCTCGACGGTGACGGCTGGGCGGATACGCTCCACGCCGACATCGATGTCGACATCGCTGGTGGCAACCGTCGTCTGCACATCTACCACAACAAGGGTGGCGACAACGGCAACGCGCCGGGCGACATCATCCAGCTGCTCGAAGAGCGTGAGACGAACGGTGCGGGTTGGATCGGCGTCGGTGGCATCCAGGATGCCGACCTGCGCAAGACGCACGACTTCGCGGTCATGGATGTCAACGGCGACAACGCTGTCGACCTCGTGATCAGCCGCGAGGCCGGCACGGATGTCTGGCTCAACCAGGCCGCCGTCTGTCAGCCCGACCTCGGCTTCGGCAACGGCTCGATGTCGCTGTCGGTCTGCGGTGACGTGCTCGATTCGCCGTCGGGCCGC
>JAJDEO010000038.1 GCA_029259745.1 Planctomycetota bacterium | reverse complement strand
GTTGAAAAACTCATCCGGCGCGCCGCACGCACCCGAGCGCGCCTGTGCGAGCGCGGGAGCCTCGACGAATCCACCGATTCGCCTGCGTTCCCACACGGGCACAAGCACACTCGGCCACGCACGTCGCACTCGGGGCAGTTCTTCAACAGGCTACTGGAGGACGTCGCTCCGGAGCCGTGCAAGCAGCGCGTTGTCGAGCTTCGCCTTGACGGTCCGGCGGTCGATTCCCAGGGCACGTGCGGCCCCTTCGTAGCTGCCGACGATGCTGTAGACGAGCGTGCAGTAGCCGGCGAGGAGTTCCTCCGCGGTGTGTTCCCCGCGTCGAATCGAAGCGACCCACGGAGCGAGCGGGTCGCTTGACACCGGCTCTCCAGCAGCCGGTTCGTAGCGCCCGCGGATCATGATGTTCCGCACGCACTGTTCGAGCTCACGGAAGTTGCCCGGCCACGCGTAGTCGTCGGGCAAGTGCGCGGCGATCCACGTCACGGCCTCGGCTGTCAGGCGTTCGGCTTCATCAGCGCCCGCGAGGCGCTCCGTGACGTGCGCGACGAGATGCTCGAGTTCGTCGGGCGCGTCGCGGAGTTGGTCGGCGAGTGATGGCGTGACGATGCGGTCCGAGCAGATGCGATAGAAGAGGTCCTCGCGGAAACGTCCGGCGCGCATCTCAGCGGCAAGGTCGCGGTTCGTTGCGCACATGACCTTGCCTTCGAATGTGCGTTCGCGCGTGTCCCCCAAGCGGTGGAACGTTCGTGTCTGGAGGACGCGCAGCAGCTTGACCTGGATCGAGGCTTCGATCTCGCCGATCTCATCGAGGAACACGGTGCCGAGCGGACCGATGGCGTCGAACCAACCGCGTCGATCTTCGGTGGCACCCGTGAAGGCGCCGCGCCGATACCCGAACAGCTCGGCCTCGATCACATGCGTCGACAGCGCGCTGAGGTTCAGAGCACGGAAGAGTTCGTGGAACGGTTGACGGAACGACTGCGTGCGCGCATCGAAGGGGATGTAGCCCGAGAGGCCGATGGCGCGCGCGACGAGCTCCTTGCCCGTCCCGGAGGGTCCCGTGATGAGCGTCGAGATCTCGGACATGCGCCCGGACAGGGCGCGCAGGTAGCGGCGCAGGTCGTGCGTGAAGATCGACTGCCAGATCTCGGCGCGCAGGGCGATGGCCGGGGCCGAGCGCCCGTGGATCGACTGCGAGATGTGATGGAAGGCGCGGCCGACCTGGAAGATGTAGGCGAGGACGTGGGGTGGGTCGTAGCCGCCGGGGAGGCGTTGGCCACCGGCATGGAGGAGCCGCTCGGCCTGGGGGGCGAAGGTCTCGTAGAACGGCACATCGGCGGTGCCGGCCTCGATCGCGCTGACGACAGGGGCCCGGAAGTGGTGATAGAGGTGGAACAGGGCCAGGGTCTCGAAGGACGCCAGCTCCTCGGGGGTGGGCGTGGCACCAGCCTCGAGGCGCGCGAGGGCCGCTTCAACGATCGCCGAGGTGCGACGCGTCATGGCCGTGATGTTGTGGTGCTCGGCGCGCGCGCTGGGCTCGAGCACCCACGACGGTGACGTGTCGTCGTAATTGTCGCCGAGGGCGAGTCGCTCCGCGGCGTCACGCTCGGGAAGGAACGGGTTGACGTAGGCGAGCGCGGCGATCGCGTCGACGAAAGGCCCCTCTGAGGGCTCGAACAGAGGCTGTACGTGCATTGTGGTCATAGGGTGCCTAGGTCCGTGCAGGACTTTTCCCATTGTGGGGCGACACGGCGTCTTCAGTGATGACGGCGCTTCCCGGGTGGTCAGGATGAACTTAGTGTGCCGTACATGGAGCGCACGCACCACGTCATACCGTGTACGTTGCGCAATGTTACCCTCTCATGGAGCGCGATTGTTGCTTGCAGGGGTAGGCGAATGCGGTGGTTCGACGTAGCATGACCCGGAATTTTCACGAACCACGAATCAAGCCTTCCCGACCTCTGCGGACGCTAAGGGCTCAATGATTCGCGTGCACGTGAAACCACCGGCACACACCCGGGGTTCACGGGCTATCGCACCCTCTCCAACTTGGAAGACAGCATGAGCACGCTCTCGCGGCGCTTCTCGCTGGTCCTTGCCGGCTGTGCCCTCTCGGCCACTGCAGCAGCTCAGGACAGCGTTTCGATCAACACCTGTGACGGCGATGCCGTCTCCCCGTGGTCCGACGCCTCGACGGCGGGCGGCACCGAACAGGCCGACAACTTCGTTGTCGACCTCACTCCCTTCAACGCCTCGCTCGGCACGCGCTGGGGTATCGCCCCGATCCTGAAGCCGAACCGCTCGAACGTCGGCTTCTTCTCGAGTGGCATGTCGTCACAGGCAATCAGCCAGACGCTGCTCACGAACGTCGGGCTTCCCTTCGCTTCGTACTCGGCTTGGCGTGGTCCCGGTTTCGGCGTGAACAACGTCGCCGCGATCAACACGCCCGGTTCGGCTGCGACGACGACGGTCAACACGAACCAGTTCGGTGTCGCGTTCGCTGAGTTCGGGACGACCGATGGTGGTTCGTCCTACAACGGCCTCACGGCGGCTCGCGTCAACTACGCGCCGGCCGTCCCGGGTCGTCTCTACGTCTCGCGCGTCGTTGCTGCCACGAACAGCTGCGATCCCTTCAGCGACCTCTCGCAGCTCGGTCTCGGCGGTGTCGATTCGAACGGTGATGTCGTGGTGCGCGCCGACAACTTCAGCGGCGCAGCTTCCTGCGGGTTCGCCCCGCTCAGCGCCGACGACTACATCTTCCGCGTCAACACGGCGAACCGGAACCCGGCGGTTCTGAACGTCATCAGCGACACGGCCGGTAGCCGCGACGCTACGGACCTCATCCTCCAGAGCCCCGACACCCACGCGACGCCGACGCTCATCCCGTCGCAGGTCACGGGTGCTCAGTCGCGCTACATCGGCGGCAACTTCAACGGTGAGTTCGTGCGTGAGAACTTCGGTGGCACGGTTGTCAGCGACAGCTCGCATCTCGCGGCCGGCATCACCGATCAGCGCGGCACCGTCTCTTACATGCCGCAGAACTTCACGAGTGCTGCTCTCGGCTTCGACAGCACGCTCGGTGTCGCGGGGATCCTCGGCCTGAACGCCGGTGGCGATGCGACGACGCTCAACATCTGGGGTCTCGACAACAACACGGATGTCGAGGGCACGCCGCTTGCGCTCACGCTTCCGCCGATCGTCACGGACAACCTCACGGCGTTCGCTGACAACTCGGGTGAGTTCGACAACTACCACAGCCAGGTCCCGTTCCGCGGTGGCAATGGTCAGGTCGCGCTTGGTATCGACCAGGCCGGTCGCCTCATCGCTGCTGCCCAGGCCGACCACCCGTCGGATGGTGGCGCCAACTGGCCGATCAACTACATCGCCGTCGCGCGCGTCACGCCTTCGACGGGTGCGATCGAGTGGACGATGGCCGGCTACAACGATGGCACCACGGGCATCTCGGGTTCGGGTAAGCCGATCGAGAACGAAGATGGTGACATCATCGGTCGCATGGTCACGCTCGACAACGTCACCGGTGGCGCGCCGTTCGGCCCGTCGGTGTCGTCGCCGATGATCGATGGCGTCGGTAACGTCTGGTTCCTCGCCTCGGTCGAACTCTTCCTCGATGTCGGTGGCAGTGACTTCGACGTCGCGCTCCTGCGCGCCGTCTACGATCCGGCATCGTTCAGCTACGGTCTCGAGCTCGTCACGACGACGGGTAACGTCTTCACGGGCGTGAACAGTGAGACCGATTGGCAGGTGCGCTTCCTCGGTATCGCCGACAGCAACTCGGTGTCGTCGGGCACGGCCTTCTCGGGCAACATGGGTTCGTTCGCGTTCAACGACCAGTCGACGGCTGGTCTCGATCCGGCCGACCCGCGCTCGCTTGGCGGCATGGTCATCAACGCCGGCATCGCCTACGACCGCGACGGTGATGGCGACTTCACCACGTGCTTCAACGGTGGCGTCGACGAGGACTACACGGCCCTTCTCTACATCGGCAACGTCCAGTGGCCCAACCTCGGCAAGAGTCTTGCGGGTACGACCGATCCGCGTCTCGCTGGTGAAGGTCTGCTGATCCCGGGTGAGAACATCACGCTGACGTGGAGTGATCACATCCCGAGCTCGCTGACGAACCTCGTCGTCGGTCTCGCGCAGATCAACGCCCCGTTCAAGGGCGGCACGCTTTGCCCGCAGCCCGACTCGATCTTCACGCTGCCGATCGATGCGCAGGGTGGGTTCCAGATCACGGCGCCGTGGATCGCGGGTGTGCCGGCTGGCTTCCCGATCACGCTTCAGAGCTGGAACGTCGACGCGGGTGGCCCGAAGGGCTTCTCGGCGACGAACGCCATCCAGATCATCCAGTCGTGATGAAGAGTCGCCGCAGCGCGTAAGTGCTGTTGCGATCGTTCACCGGCCCCGTCGCGCAACGCGTGGCGGGGTCGGTGTCGTTGTGGGGAGGCATGCTGCGGGCGACGACCGGCAGATCCCAGGGACAGGTGACTGCGTACGCGCCGGCGCGCGCCACCCACGAACGCGGTCACGGTGAGAAGGTGGGTGCCCACCCGACCGCTCGCGTCGGATCTGCGCGGGTCGTTCCGAAGACTTCCGCGAGCGCTTCGTTCTGTGCGTGATCGAGCCGCGCCGAGACGCGCATCAGCGGCCGCGTCACGGCCTGCGACGGTGGTCGGGACGCGCTCGTCACTGCGACCCACGGCGCTGGACCGCGAAGATGAAGGCCTCGGGCTCGAGGACACTGACGGGGCGCGTCTCGCGGGCACGCTGTCGCTCCCGGACGGGCCGCGGATGACGAGGCGATGGTTTGTGCCTACGAGCAGAGTGCACGTGACGCGATCACTGTCGCGTCGAGCAAGGTCTGCGCCTACGACGCGAAGAGCCTCGTGGCGGGCACGTACCACGTCGAAGTTCGCCCGGGTGACTGGAGTGGGTTCGGGGGCGACGACAGTGCCGCGCCGCTCGCCGTCGCCAGCGTGACGCTCGCCGCGGCCGAGCAGCGCTCGCTCGACTTCACGATCGACGACGGCTGAGCGTCGGTGCTCGGCCACGCCGCGCGTGCGTCAGTCGAGGAACGCGCCCGCGATCGTTGCCGTCATCCAGGAGGCGAAGGCGCCACCGAGCATCGCGCGCATGGCGAGCTGGGCAAGGTCCTTCTTGCGGTCGGGCGCCAGCGGCGAGATCCCGCCGAGCTGGATGCCGATCGACGCGAAGTTCGCGAAGCCGCACAGCGCGTAGGCGGCCATCTTGGCCGAGCGCGCGTGTTGGAACGCACCCTCGGTACCTGCGGCCATGGCGTCCGCGTCGCTCATGTCGATCATCTGCGCGAACGCGACGAACTCGTTGACGGCCACCTTCGAGCCGAGCAGGGCACCGAAGAGCTCGCAGTCGTGCCAGCCTTCCACGCCCATCACCCAAGCGACGGGCGCGAAGACCTTCCCGAACAGCAGCTGGAGCGAGATGGTGACGTCGGCGCTGAGCAAGCCCATGTCATGCATCACGCCCGAGAACCACTCGAGTGGCCAGTCGACGAAGTTCACGAGAGCGACGAACGCGACGAGCATCGCGATGACGTTGAGCCACAGGCTCAGCCCGTCCGACGTGCCGTTGGCCGCCGCCTCGACGACGTTGCTCGCGCTCCGCTCGATCTTCAGCTCGACCTTGCCCGCCGTCGTCGAGATCTCCGTTTCCGGCTGCATGATCTTCGCGATCAAGAACGCTGCAGGGGCTGACATCACGGACGCGGTGAGCAGATGTGGCCCGTACTCGTCACCGAGGAACCCGATGTAAACGGCCATCACCGACCCCGCAATTGTCGCGAAACCACCCGTCATCATCGCGTTGAGTTCCGACCGCGTCATGCCGGAGATGTACGGCTTCACGACGAGCGGGGCTTCCGTTTGGCCGACGAAGACGTTGGCCGCCATCGCCATGGCCTCGGCACCTGAGACGCCCAGTACGACGCTCAGTGAGCGCGCGAGGAGCCAGATGAGCACCTGCATCACGCCGAGGTGGTAGAGGATCGACATCAGCGCCGAGAAGAACAGGATGACGATCAGTCCCGAGCCCGCGAATGCGAGGACGAAGCCGTTCTCAGGGCCGAAGACCTCGCCCATCTTGGCGGGGTCGGCGAGCGGGCCGAAAACCATCTCGGCGCCCGGCTGAGCGAGCGAAATGAGCTTCTTGACGAAGTCGGCGCAGGTTTCGAACAGCGCGCGTCCCGGGCCCGTCCCGAGGATCAGGCCCGCCAGAGCCACCTGGATGATCAGCCCGCCAAAGACCACCCGCCACGGAAAGCGCCGGCGGTGGCTCGAAAGGATCCAGGAGACCAGGCAGAAGAACGCCAAACCGAGCAGCGCGCGAAGTATCGTCATGTCTCGTCCTCGAAGTCTCGGCGGTCACGAGGACCGGCAGCCCTGGCAACCCCGCGCCAGCGCCGCCCGGAGCGGTGCGGGGTGAAGTGAAAGAAGATGCCCGCCCAGCCCTCCGAACGCCAGTATCACATCGGCCTCGCCCCCGGAGAGGTCGCCTCGACGATCCTCCTGTGCGGCGATCCCGACCGCGCCCGACGCATCGCCGAGCGCTTCGACGACCCGCAGCCCGAGGTCGCTCACCGCGAATACGTGACGATCACGGGGTCACGCAACGGGCGCCCGCTGTCCGTCATGGCGACCGGGATCGGCTGCGACAACACGGAGATCGCGATCGCGGAGCTCTGCCGCATCGTCGAGAGCCCGTCGTTTCTGCGGATCGGGACGTGCGGTGGCATCGCGCCGGAAACGGACATTGGCGATCTGTGCATCTCCACGGGGTCCCTGCGGCTCGAGAACACCTCGCTGGCGTTCGTCGAGGAGGGTTATCCGGCCGTGGCGCATCACGAATGGATCGTCTCGCTGATCTCGGCTGCGCGGGCCTCGGGGCAGCGCTTCCACGTCGGCGTGACGGCCACGGCGCCGGGCTTCTATGGCGCGCAGGGCCGCATGGACGACGAGCGCTTCCCGAGCCGCTTCCCGAACCGCGTCGACGACCTGCGCCGACAGGGCGTCGTGAACATGGAGATGGAGAGCAGCACGCTCTTCACGATGGCGTCGCTCGCGAAGGCCCGCGCGGGCACGGTCTGCGTCGTCTACGCGAACCGCGAACGCAACCTCTTCGCGACGGAGGCCCAGCGCGGTCCGCTGCAGGAGCGCGCGATCGAAGTCGGTCTCGCGGCCGTGGATGTCTACGAGAGCATGGACGCCGACCGCGGCGACGACGGGCACTGGGTTCCGAGCGGGCTGGGCTAACGCGGATTGTCCGCGGACGATCTGCTGCGGACGCACGGCCGAAACAGGTCGGAAAGCCTCGCCCTGCCAGCAAGGTCCGACTGCGACCTCGCGCAACCCGGCGATCAGCGCTCCGTCGGCTCTTCGAGCGGCGCGAAGGACGACTCGTCGAGCGTGATGCCGGTTTTGTAGGTGGTGAACTCCGTCTCCACGCGTCCGACGCCCATCACCACGGAGACGCCCGAGCGTGGATACATCCGTCCGTCCTGCTCGTGCCAGTCGGAGTAGACGGTCTCGACGGACATGCTCCCCAGCGCGCCGATCTCGATCGACGTCTTCGTCGACAGCGCGCGACCGTCTTCGGCGAGCACGCACTCGTCCGTGATGCCGGTCTCGTGCGTGCACAGCACGCGATACGCGGTCTCGCCGTCCACGTCGATCTTCTCGACGACTTCGAGCGACTCGTAGATGTCCGCCCAGCGTCCTTGGAAGACGCCCAGCGTGCCCGCGAGGTTCGGCACGCCGTCGTGCCCGTCCATCTCCGTGACGTGGCCGGTGAGATCGAGGTTCCACCCGGCGCTGCCGTCGACGACGATGATCAGCGAGCCGAGGCGTTCGAAGTGCACCTCCTCGCGCACGCGGTTGCCTTCGCCGATGCGCGCGACGTAGTCGCCGACGAGGCCTTGGCTCGGGAAGCGGGCCTCGCCGACGAGCAGCGCGGACGATGAATCCGACGGCGGTCCGGCGCGCGCGATGAGTTCTTCGGCCGTCGGGTAGGACGGGTCGCCGCGCGGGTCGTCACGCGGCATCTCGAACTCGAAGCCGGCCTGGAACATCGTCATGAAGGGAGCTTCGTCCTCGCCTTCTGCGAACGACACGGCGATCGTGTCGGTGAGCGCGAAGTACCACTTGCCCTCGTCGTCGGGCGCGAGCAGCTCGTAGTTCGTCTGGCCCGGCACATCGAGGAAGAGCTTGTCGTCCTGGGCCGCGGCGGTCATGTGGATCCCGTTCTGGGCGAACCAGTAGCGGCCCTCGTAGCGCGCGAGGTCCGTCGGGTAGTTGCCGACGACGTGCTCGAGGGGCGGCAGCTCGTCACCGAACAGGCACTGGACCGCCGTGTCGATGACGGACGACTGCAGCGGGTGGATCATGACGTTTGTCAGCAGCACGAACGCGGCGTCTTCGTCCGGCATGAGCACGACCTGCGTGCCGAAGCCCGGGACGTTGCCGCCGTGGTGGACGAGCCGAACGCCGTCGCGCTCTTCGGTGAAGAACCCGGTCGCGTAGCTGCCCGCCGGGACATGCAGCTTCCAGATATCAGCGAGGCTGCCGTCGTCGAGTTCATCGGTCTCGCCGATCTGGCCGTCGTCGAGGAGGAACGTGACCCAGCGCAGCATGTCGTCGAGGCTCGCGTTGATGGCGCCGGCGGGCGCGATCGAGGCGAGGTTCCAGTGCACCGCGGGTTCCTGGCTGTCGTCGTCGTCATCGAAGGGTTCGTAGCCGATCGAGACGTCGTCGAGTGCGTCGCGGTCGGCGAGCGTGGTCGTCGAACGCGTCATCTCGAGAGGCACGAAGATGCGGTCGCGGACGAGGTCGTGCCAGGTGGTGTCGGCGGCGCGTGCGATGGCCTCGCCGGCGAGCGCGTAGTTGATGTTCGAGTACGAGAAGCCGGTGCGGTACGGGGCCGCGAGCTCGGCTCGCGCGACGAACTCGAGCATCTCCTCTGGCTCGAGATCGACGCAGGACGAGAGCATCGGCATGCGCGCCAGGCCCGTGCAGTGAGAGAGCGCGTCGCGGATGGTGGGCGTGTTGCCGTCTTCGAGGACGACGCCGGGGAAGTGCTTCGAGATGGGATCGTCGACGTCGAGCAGACCGTCGTCTTCGAGCATCGCCGCGAGCACGGACGTGAACGACTTCGTCGACGAGCCGATGGCGAAGATGGTGTTCGTCGTGACGGGCGCCTTCGCGTCGATGTCGCGCAGGCCGAGCCCGCGCGCGAGCACGATCTCGCCGTCGACGATGACACCCAGCGCCACGCCGGGAATCCGTTGATCGACGCGCTCGCGTTCGACGATCGCCTCGAAGCGCGCAAGGCGATCGGCGAGCGGGATGTCGGCAGCGCACGCGGCCGTGCCAAGAACGCTCGTCGCGAACAAGAGACAGATGAGCTTGGACATCGCAACGGGTTCTCGGAGGGTGAGTGGGGCGCGGCGGTCAGCCGCCGTCGGTGCTCGGTGCCTCGTGCACGACGCCGTCGATCGGAGCGCCCTGATCGACCCACGCGCGAATGAGCGCGATCTGGTCGGCGGTGAGGAGCGGTTCTTCGGGCGGCATGACGTCGAGGTCGTCGCGCGGTAGCTCGATGAGCTGGACGAGCAGGCTGTCGTCGGCATCGCCGGGCTGGACGACCCACCACTTCGGCTCGACTGCGAAGATCTCGGCGCCTTGGTCGAGACGCAGCTGACCCTTCTGGCGGCGCGCGCCGTGGCAGCGGATACACGTGGCCTCGAAGATCGGCTCGATCTGCGTGGCGTAGTCGATCAGCGCCACGGGCGTCGCGACGTCGCCGGTTCCCTCGTCGACCGGCTCCTCGATGACCGGCTCGTCGTCCGGCGCGGCGACGACCGGCGCCGGATCCGACGTCGCGTCGTTCGCGCGGTGCGCAGCTTCGAGCGGCGCGAAGATCCAACCCTCGCCGTACGCGAGGTCGCCGCCGAGATGCCCTGCCCCGCCGGCGAGGATCACCGCGAGGACGAAGAACAGGCGCGAGCCCTTCACGAGCGCGGGCGCCGATGAGCGTCGACGCAGCAGATAGAAGAGCACCGCGAGCAACGAGGTCGCTGCGGTGGCCACGCCGACCCAACGATGCCAGAACAAGTCCGACTCGACGCTGGCGCTCGGCGGGTCATGGTGGGCGAAGAGCCAACCCGTACCCGCGGCGACCAGCGCACCGAGCGCGCCAGTCCAAAGACAGTGGAACGCGACGGGCGAGACCTGCTCGCTGCGGCGGATGGCCGACATGATCCCGAAGAAGCCCGCCACGAGGATCAGGGCGATCGGGAAATGTACGAGCATGATGTGAAAGCGACCCGCGACATGCTCGACGTGTTCGGGAACGAGACCCGTGACGGTGTCGGCGAGGGCGAGCGGCGCGCTGGCGGCGACCGTGACGGCGAGGGTGGCGACGCGGCGGAGCGTCGCGTGGGCATGGGCACGCATGAACGGCATCTTAGAGGCGTGGGGCGGGGTGATTGCGTCGGGCCTGCGTCAATCCGTTGGCGAGTCGGTGGACGACGCAGGGTCCGCGAAGGGGACATGGGGAGGCGCTGGGAGGAGGTGATCGAGCGTCGTCCGGGAGACGGCCTCGCCGCTGCCGTCGACGATCGAGACCGCCATCGCGGCACCGAACTCGGCGAGCACCTGTCGACAGGCGCCGCAGGGACTCATGCCGGCATCGGAGGCGATCGCCACCTCGACGATCTCGCGCGCTCCGGCGGCGACGGCCGCGAAGACGGCAGCGCGCTCGGCGCAGATCGTCAGGCCGTAGCTCGCATTCTCGACGTTGCAGCCCGAGAAGACCCGACCGTCGGCGGCCCGTAGCGCGGCACCGACCGTCAGGCGTGAGTACGGCGAATACGCCGCGGCGCGCGCGGCGACGGCTCGATCGATCAGCTCGCGGTCGCTCATGCCCCGAGTGTGAGGGATCCGTGCGACGTTGTCACCCGTCGAAGCGCAGGGCTCTGGCGGGCACGGTGACGCTCCAGATCTCCGTCCCCTCGGTGTCGACAGCAGCCATCTCGAGCGCCCGGGCACCCCATGTCCCACGCACGCTCACGCGCCCGAAGCTGCGCCGGTCGTTGATGCGCGTGCCGTCGACGCGCATCGGGTTGTCATCCTCGGCGCTCGACGTGTGGACACCCGCCGCCAGCGGGCTGCTCGTGAACTCGTACCACGGGTAGCCCTCGCGGTATGTCAGCTCGAGCAGCTCGGAGTGGTGTCGGTCGCCGCTGAGGAACACGACGCCTTCGATGCGCGCCTCGTGCAGGAAGTCGAACAGCTTGCGCTGCTCGTCGGGGAAATGCCGGAAGCTTTCGTACGGCGCGACCTCGTTCGTGACCTGGTTGCCGTTGACGATGAACTTGAACGTCGCCGTCGAACTCACGAGCGCGTCGCGGAGCCACTGCATCTGCGCGTCACCGAACATGCACTTCTCGGGGCTCGGCGGCGCGTTGTTCGGTGCGCGCCAGGTGCGGTCGTCGAGGAGGAAGAACTCACAGTCGGCCCATGTGAAGCGTTGGTTGACGCCACGCTCGCCGTCGCCGAGCGCCACGGTCGGCCAGTAGTCGGCAAAGATCTCGGCCGACTCGTCGCGCAGCGGGAAGCTGCGGTCGGAGTCGTTCGGGCCGTAGTCGTGGTCGTCCCAGGTCGCGAAGTGATGGGTTGCGCCGAGCAGACGTTGCAGCTCCGGCGTGCTGCGATCGACGCGGTAGCGCCGGCGCATCGCGGCCTCGCTGAAGGTCTCGGCCTCGCGGAAGTAGACGTTGTCGCCGACCCAGAGCATGAACGCCGGTGCGACGTCCGCGATCGTGTCGAAGATCTCGTAGCCGCCGCCGTACGAGTCGTTGGGGCGATCGAACGGTGGGTCGTTGATGTAGCTACAGGAGCCGAACGCGAAGGTGAAGTCGGGCGGCGAGTGTGGCTGACCGTCAGGACCCTTGTGCCACTTCCACTGCGCTTGGGTGCGGGCTACGACGGGCACGCCCAGCTCGACGCGTTCACCGTCGAGGAAGAGGTCGAGCTGGTACTCGCTGTCGGGCGTGAGGTCGGCGAGCGTGAAGCGCGCGATGTGGTCGCCGGCGGCGTCCGTGCGGATCAATGGCGTGAGGCGCGTCGCCGCGTCGGACGCCGTCGAGCGATACAGGAACTGCACGTCGGTCGAACCGCGCGTCTGCACCCACACGGCGACCTCCGTCATCGTCGCGTAGCCGAGCAGCGGACCCGACGACAGCTTCGGGTGGACGTTGAGGTCGAGCTCGAGCGCCTCGAGCGAATTGGCCGCCGCTGCCGTTGTCGTCTCGACGGAACTCTCCCAGCTCGGCAGCGCGGCGGTCTTCGGCGGCACGACGCCGAGCGACTTGAAGAGTCGCGGAGCCGAAGCGCCGGTGTCGGCACCATCGAGGACGGAGTCGGGACGCAGCGCACCGTGCATGCGCTTCAGCTCGGTCAGCGGCGTCTGGTTGAAGTCGTAACCCATGATCGCGCCCATCCAGTCGCCGTACATCGGATTGGGCAGCACGATCCACTGGCGTCCCCACATGTCGCCATACTTGGCCACGAGCTGGCGGCGTTCATCGGGCGATTCGTCACGGAACACGGATGCGAAGTCGCCGAGGTTGTCGCCGACGAGCATCACGATGCGGTAGTTAGCCGCGATGTCGCTGCGGCGTGCCGCCTTGTCGGACGAGTCGCCGCGTGTCAGCACGGTTTCGACGCCATCGGTGAAGGGGAAGTCGAAGAGCTCGAGATTCTGGCGCGTGACCTCACGCAGGTTGTCGCGACGGTTCGTCACGTAGAAGACGGTGACGCCCAGTGCGGCGGCTTCCTGGCAGAACGCGAGTGCGCCGGGGATGGGGGGTGCGACGACTTCCTCACACCAGGCGTTCCATGTCGCGCTTCCGTAGCGCCCGCCGTCGCGAATGAGACGGGCCTGGTAGAAGGAGTTGTCGAGGACGGTCTCGTCGACGTCCAGGATCACGGCCGGCGGGAGGGCGTCGGCGCCACTCGTCTGCTCGATCGCGGCCGTGATCGACGTGTCGTCGAGAGCCTCACGCAGCGAGGTCGAGGCCGCCGTGTAGGCCTGGCGCGTCAGGGCCTCCCACTCGGCGGAACTCTGTACCCAGGTCACGGAGTCGAGCGCACGGTGGTTCAGCGCTTGGACCGGCGGGATGTCCTGGGCTGCGAGCGTCGGAAGCAGGGCGACGAGGGCCAGCAGCGCGTGGCGAACGTGCGTTCGTGTCCCGCGGCGTTGAGCGAAACGAGTGTCGCTGGGTGCGACAAGACCGTCGTCACCCTCTGCCAGGGCCCATCGGTGGGGTGCCGCGGCCAGTCGCGTTCCTCGTCGTGCAAGCGTCATCGTGTCTCTCCGCCGGGTCGGCGCCCCGGGCGCCTCGTTCTGAATCACGACATCGTACGGATGGCGGCGACGGGCGGCGTGCGCGCGGCGTGCACGAAATGTGTTGTCACGCCGAGCTGGCTCCAGAATCCCGCTAAGATCAGGGGCCCTGCGCTCCTCCCCCGAGATGTCTGCTGATGCTCCCCCGCACCTTGTCTGCCCTCACCGTCGTCACGCTCCTCAGCCCCCTACTCACGGCCCAGTGGGACCCGCCGAGTGGCGACTACGGCAAGGAGGTCGGCACCGACCTGCGTGTCATGACGTGGAACGTCGAAGACGCGATCTGCCGAACGAACGACAAGACCGAGGCTGCGGGCGGGATCGTCGGGAACTGGGAAGCCTGCGCGCGCATCGTCGCGGCGCTGAAGCCCGACGTGCTCATCTTGCAAGAGACGGCCGACAACTCCGGCAACGGTACGGGCAGCGGCGACGATTCGGCCTCGCAGCTGCTCACGACGCTCGATCTCTTCGTCAACGGCGGCACCGATCCCTTCAACGGCGGAACGGCCAGCGCGTTCGTCAAGAAGTACGACGCCACGCTCGACTACCCGTTCCTCTTCGCGAGCGGTGACACGGACGGCTTCAACCGCAACGCCATCATCAGTCGCTACCCCTTCGCCGATCTCAACGGCGACACCAAGAGCACGATGAACGACATGCCGATCCTGTTCCCCGACCAGTACGCGACCGGCTTCGACGGCGGCATTCGCGGGTGGGCCGTGGCCGAGATCGACCTCCCCAACGCGACGTACCTCGGCGATCTCGTGATCGGCAACTCGCACCTCAAGGCGGGCGGCTCGTCGAGCGATCAGAACCAGCGCATCAAGGCCGCGCAGAACATCGCGTACTTCATCGAGCACTTCTTCAACGGCGCGGGAACGGGCACCGTCGACCCCTTCGACGTGATCCTCGACAGCCCGGCAGCACAAACCGTGCTCGACGCGAACACGCTCGTGATCACGGGCGGCGATCTCAACCAAGACGAAAGTGGCGGCAGCAAGGGCCCCGTCGCGTGGGTGGCCGAGGCGCTCACGGCCGGCGGCAGCGACGGCACCGACCGCGACGGCAGTGACATGACCTACGACGGCGCGACGGACCCCTTCACGGGCAACGACGCGACGATCGGCAGCAGCAGCAAGCTCGACTACCTGATCTACCAGGACTCGATCGCGTCGACACGTCGCGAGTTCGTCTTCAACACGTCGACCGTCACGGGCGGCGGAGGTCAGCAGCCGCCGGAGATCGCCGGCGCGTTCTTTGCGAATGGCCTTTCATCGATCGCCGCCGACCACCGGCCCGTCATCGTCGACTTCATCGTGCCGCTCGGTTCCACCGGCGACCCGTGTGCGGCCTCGGCCGTCGACCTCGGCTTCGCGTTGATGGCCTCGAACGGTCTCGAACCACTCTTCGAAGTTTGCGGTGAGCTCGTTCCCGGCGACACGGCCGACTTCCTCCTCACCGACGCGCCGATTCTCGAGAACGCCTTCCCCGTGCTCTCGTTCGCCTCGGCACCGACGCCCTTCAAGGGCGGCACGCTCGTCCCGATCCCGCCGACCGTCCTCGATCCGCTCTTCACCGGCTTCACGGGGAGCGTCACGGTTCCGAACGTCGACGGCGGCCTCGGTCCCGTCACGATCATCATGCAGTGGGTGATCAGCGACGCCGGTCTGCCGAAGGGCTTCGCCTTCTCGAACGCACTCCAGATCACCTGGAGCTGAGCTCGGCGCATCGGCTCATGGCCTGCTGAGTGTGCCTCGATCGGGATGCATCGAAGTGATCGCGCGGCATGTCTGGCGGTCATGGACGCGTCACGTAGGTGCGTCTGCGCTCTGTCGATGGATGTTCTGCAACGCTCTGCGAGCGTAATGGGACGTCGCGGTGTGTCGCAGGTGTCGAAAGTGATGTGGAACCGGGACGTCGGTTTCGTCGTTTCCGGATGAGACGCCGGGATCGGCGAAATGTCGGCCCTTCGATCTCCAACAAAGCACGTGACATCACCGTCAGTCAGAGGACCGCACAGTTCCTTGGCTACATCCTCAAAGGCAACGGTGGGGGAGGAATCACATGCATCCGAAAACAGTTCTCTTGATCGGCCTGATCATCTTGGCCTTGCTCGAAGCCTTCCGCGGCGTGTAGTCGCGGAGGTCGAGAGGTCGGCTCGCTGGCGCTTCTTTCAAAGCCAGCGGGCCCACCACGCAAGGATCTGATGCAACCGATGAATGCGCAAATCAGCGGGACCCGAGCGGCTCATGCCGTGACTGGTCGACCGCGGATAGCGCACGAAGCGCGTCGGCACTCCGCGGTGCTTGAGCACACTGAACACCTGCTCGCCCTGCTCGATGTTGCAGCGTAGGTCGCCCTCACTGTGGATCACGAGGGTGGGCGTCTTGCATGCGCCGAGGTACCGCTGCGGACTCTGGGCCCAGAGCTCCTCCGTGCGGTCCCACGTGTTTCCGCGCCAGTAGGCGTCGGGCGTCTCGATGATGTCGCTGTTGCCGAACATGCTCACCATGTTCGAGACGCAGCGGTCCGTGATCGCGGCCTTGAATGCGCGCGTGTGGCCGATCGCCCAGTTCGTCATGTAGCCGCCGTAGCTGCCGCCCATGATCGCGAGGCGAGACGTGTCGACGCCGTCGAGCTCCTGCATGAAGCCGAGCACGGCCTGGATGTCGTCCCAATCCTTGTTGCCCCAGTTGCCCTCGATCGCCGTGCAGTGCGCCTCGCCATAACCCTTGCTGCCGCGCGGGTTGCTGAAGACGACCGTGTAACCCTGGGCGGCAAGCACCTGGAACTCGTGAAAGAAAGTCTCGCCGTACTGGCAGTGCGGGCCGCCGTGGACCTCGAGCACGCACGGACGTCCCTTGCGCGGCGCGCGCGGTGCGCAGGCCGGCGGGTGCATGACCCAAGTTTGCACGCGCACGCCGTCGGTGGACGGGACGCGGTACGACTGGGCCGCGGCGAGGTCGACTTCTGCGAGGAGCTTGCCGTTGAAGAACGAGACACGCTTCATCTTCGGCGCGCTGCTCAGCGTCACGGCGGCGACTTCGGGTGGTCGCGTCGGCTCGTCGATCGTGACGCCGGCGACCTTGCCGTTGGCCGAGACGCTGCACAGCGAGAACACGCGGCGGCCCTTCGTGAGCGCGCGCATGCGGCCGGTGCTCGCACTGATCGACACGACGTGCTGGGCGCCCTCGCGTGCGATGTTCGTGACGATGCTCTTGCTGTCGGCGGTCCAGTAGAGGCACGGCGAGAAGTCGACCTCGGCGCTGTCCGAGATCGTGTGCCCTTCGAGGCACTCGTCCGTGCTGCCGGTGAGGCTACGCACGCCGCCCTTCACGGGGTCGGTGAGAAGCAGCTCGGCGTTGTCGACGCCCCAGCCGGGCTTGGGCTCGGGGTAGCCGACGAATGCGATCGTCTTGCCGTCGGGCGACCAGGCGACGGTCGTCTTCTGGCTGTCGGGCACGTTCGGGATGCGCGTGACCTTGCCGGTCTTGACGTTGATGCGCGCGAGGTGGCAGTGCTCGGGCTGCGAGGCGGCCTTGCGGTGCGTGTTCGTCACGACGACGAGCTGCTTGCCGTCCGGTGAGAAGGAATAGACGAGCGACATGCCGACGCGGTCCTTGCCGTAGAGCAGGCGATGCGCGCCCGTCTCGACGTCGACGATGTAGAGTTTGTAGCGGTCGTCGCCGAAGTAGCCGTCGCCGTCGAAGCGGTAGAACCAGTCGTCGATGACGAGCGCGGGGTCGGAGAGCCCTTTCTCTTTGCGCTCGGCAGCGGCATCACGCGTACGGTCGCCTCCGCGTTCGCGGAAGAGCACGGCGAAGCAGTCGCCGCGCGGGCTCCATGCGTACGACGCGATGTCGCCCTCGGGGAAGTTCGTGAGCGCGCGGGCCTCGCCGCCGCCAACGGGCAGCATGTGGATCTGCGGGTCGTCACCACGCTTCGACACGAACGCGATCGTCTCGCCGTCCGGCGACCAACGCGGCAAGGAGTCCTTGCCGCCGTGTGTCAGCGGACGTGGGTCACCCTTGCCGTCACTCGCCGCGATCCAAAGCGCACGTTGGTCGGTGTTCTTCTCGTCGGTGTGCTTGTGCACGAAGACGAGCTGCGTTCCGTCGGGCGAGGCTTGCACGTCGGAGACGTACGTCAGCTGCAGGATATCCTCAGGCGTGATCGCCCGCTTCGTGTTCGTCTTGCGCGTCGACTTGCGTGGCATCGCGTCCTCTCCTTGGGGTGACGCGACATCCTACGCCATCGCTCCGCGTGTCAAGCGCAGCGACGCGTCCCCCGTCAGTCGGAGCCGATCACGATCTCGAGCGCGTTGCTGAGCGCGGCGATGCCGAGGATCGGTCCGCCGGGGTCGTCGATCGCATACTGGAAGGCGAAGCTCTGACCTTGGAGGCTCGCTTTCGTTGGGATCGGAAGCGAGAGCGTGGTGGTGCCGTCGATGGTGACGGGGACGAGCGCGAGGACGAGCAGCGGGTCGGCGAGATGCAGCGTGCAGTGACCGAGGGGGACGGTGGCGGTGCCGAACGAGAAGTACAGCCCCGCGAGCGTGGCGTCGAATGCACCCGTCAGGCCGACGTCGAGGACCTCGCCGCCGACGGCGCGGCCCTCGACGTCGAGCCGCAGCGGGTCGCCGCTTGACGTTTCGCACACCGCGCCGAAGACGTCGACGGCCCAGCCACCCGTTGTCGACATCGGGATCGAGAAGACCTCGCGTCCTGCGAGCGGATCGTCGGCCGCGAACACGATCTCGTCGCCGAGTCGCATGAAGTCCGTCGGATTCGACGAGGGCACGCCGGGATTGAGGTCGGCCAGACGTTCACCGGAGCCGGCTGTCGTGCCGGCCGCCCAGGGCTCGCGTCCACCGTCGGCGTCCGTGCCGGCGAAGAGCACGCGGTCGCCCGAGCCGAGCGGACGCACGCCGGCGATCGTCTCCACGACGGAGGGGTCGGGGAAGGGTTCGGCGACGAGCTGCGTGCCGCCGGGCGTTCCGTCCGTCGCCCAGAGGCGGTCGCTCTCGTCGGACGCATTCTCGACGAAGAACACGGCGCCGGGTGTCGCGACGAGCGGGGCGTCGATTTCGCCACCCGACCAGACGAGCGACGTCGTTGCGGGTGTGCCGCCCGAGATCCAGACTTCGTCGGGCGCATCCGATGTCGAGACGACGAAGACGACGCGGTCGTCAAGCGCAACGAGGTCGGTGACGTGATTGTCGACGTCGGGCGCGTGGAGCGTGTACGACCCGGCGGCCTTGCCGTTGCTCGCGAAGAGGTGGAAGCGTTGGCTGCCATCGAGCGTGAAGGGGCGAGCCCGCCAGTACACACGGTTACCTGCGGGCGTCAGCTGCTGCGCGAGGCTCCCGGGCGGCGTCTGGCCGTTGATCTGGATGACGACGTTCGTGGAGGCCTGCGTTCCGTCGCTGAACCAAACCTGGCGGCTGAGGTTCAACGGATCCGTGGTCGACGAGCCGAGAAACGCGAACTCGCCGTCGCGGAAGGGCGTGATCTCGTCGGGGGACGAGCCGGGCGGCCCGGTCAGGACGTCGATGAGCGGCGCCGTGCCCGCGGCCGTTCCGTCGGTGGTCCAGAGTTCGGCGCCGCCGTCGGGATCGGCGCCGACGAAGAGGACCTGTCCTTCGAACGGCGTGAACCCGCTGTACGAGCCGGTCGACGGGCCCGGGAACAGGTCCCCGAGGCTCGCCGTCCCGGCGAGCGTGCCATCGCTCACCCACGGTTCACGGCCGGTGGCGTCGGTGCGCAGCGTGACGAAGAGTCGTCCGTCGATCACGGCCATGCCGGCGGGGTCCGATGCGCTCCCACCCGGCGCGACGTCGATCAGCTCCGTGCCCGCGAGGGTGCCGTCGGTGCCGTAGAGCTGCCAGCCGGCGTCGCCATTGGCCGCGAACACGACGCGCGATCCGACGGCGGTGAAGTTCAGCGCACCCGATCCGCTCGGCCCCGTGCGCAGGTCGCCGAGGAGATAGGTTCCTTCGGGCGTGCCATCCGAAACCCACGGCTCGTCGCCGTGGACCCCGTCGTTGGCGCCGAAGAAGACGCGGTTCGCGAGGGTGGCGAAGTCGCGAGGATCGGATCCAGCGCTCGACGGCTGGTCAGCGACATCCGCGACGAGCGTTGTGCCCAGTGATGTGCCGTCGGTGCGCCAGATCTCGACGCCGACGCCGGTGCCGGCTGCGGCGAACCACAGCTCGCCCGGCGTGACGAGGCGTGCGTCGTGCGGTGACGACCCATCGGCTGCGAAGAGATCGGCGAGCTCGAACGTGCCGCCGGGCGTCCCGTCGGAGATCCACGGTTCGGCATCGAGGTTGCCGTTGCCGAGTGTGAAGACGACGGACGATCCCAGTGCCGTGAGTTGCGTCGGGACGGCGCTGTCGAGGCCGGGTGCGATCTCGAGCAGGACGGTGTTGCCCGCGGTTCCGTCCGTCGCGTACAGCTCGCGCCCTGATGTCGGCGCTTGGGCTGTGAAGTACAGCGTGCCGCCGGCCACGGTGAAGTCGGACGGCGAGCCACTGATGCTGCCGGGGTAGATGTCGACGACGAGCGACGTGGATGCCTCGGTGCCGAGCGAACGCAGCAACTCGGAGCCGTTGTTGCCGAGCCGTCCGACGAAGAACAGCGCTTCGTCGAAGACGGTGAGCTGCTCGGGGAAGTTCGCTGTCGACGCGTCGATCGCGAGCGACGTGCTGCCCGGTGTTCCGTCCGTACGCCAGATGTCCGGCGATCCGCTCGCCGCGTCGTTGGCGATGAAGAACAGCGAGCTGTCGAACGACACGAGGTCGACCGGGTCCGATCCATCCGGTCCCGCGCGAAGGTCGGCGACGAGCGTTGTGCCGATCGGTGTGCCGTTCGTGCGAAACAGCTCGCGCCCGACGCCGTCCGCCTCGGCCGTGAAGTAGACGAAGCCGTCATGCGCCGTGAAGTCACGCGGGCCCGACGAGCCAACCCCGGCGGCGAGGTCGGCGAGGAAGCGCGTGCCCAACTCCGTGCCGTCGGTGACCCACGGTTCGTCGCCGAAGCCAGCGAACAAGGCCGGCGCTGCGTAAGCGCCGAAGTACAGCAAGTTGCCCGAAACAAAGAGATCGTGAGGCGACGAGTTGAGCGAGCCGAGGCCAAGATCGCGCACGACGAACGTGCCCGCCGCCGTGCCGTCCGTACGCATGAGTTCGCGGCCGGCATCGGGCGTTTGCGCGACGAAGAACAGCGAACCTTGGTACGCGGTCAACTCGCTCGGATGCGAACTTGCGACGCCCGGCATCAGATCGACGACGCGCTCCGTCCCGTTCTGCGTCCCGTCGCTACGCCACAGCTCGCGCCCGGCGTCAGGTGTCGTTGCAGCGAAGTAGACGAAGCCGTTGACGGCGACGAAGCCTTCGGGATTGCTGTCGATGCCGATCGGATCGGTCAGGGTGTTGATATCGACAGCGAGTTGCTGGGACTGCGCTGTCGCGATGACGAACAACGCAGCAAGGATGAAGCGGACAGCCATGGCGACACTCCCCCGGAGGTGATGACGCTCGTAGTGTACGAGCGACCTGGCCATCCGGGGGAGTGGGTGCTCCGCCGCGCGGCGTCTCAGTTCGTGATCTGGATCGTCTCGGGGACGGAGAGGCGCGGGCCGGGGCCCCACGTCAGAACATCGCTGTTCGCCGAGCCGAACTGGAAGTGGACCAGGGCGTCGACGAGGGCCGGGATGCTCGGGATCGTGAGCGACAGCGAGCCCATTCCGGCGCCGTCCATCGTGACCGAGTTGAGCAGGAAGAACGTGCCGCCGAGGTTGAAGTCGGACGGGCCGGCGTCGAGCGTCGGGCCGTAGAAGGCGAAGACGTTGCTGCCCGGTTCGGCGAAGATGTCGAGCGTGAACGTCGCGCCGATCGACGGCGTGAGGTCGTCGGCCGCGCCGACGATCAACAGGCGCCGCGCCGAGTCGAAGACGGCGAGCTTGCCGGCACCGTAGCGCGTGTCCTTGCCGACGGGGCCGAGGTCGACCGAAGCGAGTTCGACAGCCGCCGCGATGTGACGCGGGAGGGCGTTCGGCTGGTGATCACGCAGCAGCGCCAGACCACCGCCGAGCTGCGGCGTCGCAGCCGACGTCCCGCCGAACGAGCTGTACCCGCCACCGATCGTCGTCGTGATGACCGTGTTCGTGTACGTGCAGACGTCGGGCTTGAGCAGTCCCGGGCCGGCACCACCGAAGCCGCCCATGGGGTAGTCGAACCACGCGGAGTTCTGCGCGTGCGGGTAGGCCGCGTCGTAGAGCGTGACGTCTTCCCAGGCCGCCGGGCCCTGACCGGATGACGTGTACAGCGTGTCGTCGATCTGGATGCCGGCGCAGCCGAGCACGGACGAGCGTCCGCCAGCCACGGCATCGGGATGTCCCCACGGCTGGGGGCAGTTGCCCGGCGCGGAGATGTTCCACGGCACGGGGTAGCCGCTGGCGGTGAGGTTGCCCTGGTTGCCGATCGAGTTGGCGTGGATGATCCCCGCCGCGAGCTCGACGTTGCAGAGCTGGCGATGCATCGCGTAGTCGGGCTTCGGCGCGAAGGGCCACTTGAAGCTGAAGCTCGACGAGACGACGTCGACCCCGATCTCGAGCGCGTACTGCTGCGCGGCCCAGTAGTCGGTTTCACCGCCGATGCGCATCGCGGCGATGCGTGCGCCGGGCGCCATGCCCGTCATGAGGCCGCTCGTCCCGTCGCCCACCATCAGGCCGGCGGTCTGCGTGCCGTGCGGGTCGAAGGAGTCGGGGTTGCCCTCGTTGTCGACGAAGTCCCAGCCGACGATGTCGTCGATCTTGCCGTTGCTGTCGTCGTCGATGCCGTTGCCCGGGATCTCGCCGGGGTTCGTCCAGAGGCGGTTCGCGAGGTCGGGGTGCGTCGTGTCGGTGCCGCTGTCGATGTTGGCGATCGTGATGCCGTCACCCGTCACGCCGATGTTCCAGAGCTCGGGCGCCTGGAGCTTGACGATGTTCAACTCGGGGACCGGCTCACCGACGCCGGGTGCGATCTCGATGTTGTCGAACGCAAAGCCGTCGGTCGGGATCGTGAAGTTGTCGCTCCACGAGAAGCGGATGCGGAAGTCGTTCGTGTAGGACAGGCCGAGGTTCGCGATGGCGTCGTCGAGCTGTAGCGTGCGTGTCGCGTAGTTGGTGCTGCCGCTCGTCAGCGAGAGGGCCTCGAACCACGAGTTGCCGCCGTCGTCGCTGAGGAGCACGGCGTCTTCGGGGTCGTCCTCGTCACCGAACTCTTTGAAGAGGAAGCGCAGCCCGACGTCGCTCTGTCCGACGAGGTCGAGGCTGACGGTGAGCGTGGCCGTGCCTTCGGAGCTGTCGAGCGACGAGGCCATCGTGACGTGGAAGTTGCCTTCCGGCGACTGGTCTGAGGTGACGTCGACGACGCCGGTGCCCGTCGTCTCGACGGTCCAGGCCGAGCCGAGCACGCCCGATTCGAAGTCTTCGAAGAACGGATAGCTCGCCGAGGCAAGCATCGGCGCGGGTGCGACGTCCTGATACTCGGCGGCGTCGAGGTTCACGACGGGGCGAATGCGGTCGACACCGTCGAGCGTCGCGAGCTGCTCGAGCACGTCGGAATCCGCCGCGAAGACGATCGCGTTTCCGGCCCAGAGTGTGTGCCGGATCTCAGCGCGGCCGGCCAACGCGGCGGCTTCGAGGACGGCCTGCACGCTCGCCTGACTCAGCGCAGCGTGGCTCTTCAGAAGGTCCGCGACGACAACGCGCCGCTCGCGCGACGACAGCCCGATCGTGTGGTTCTCGAGTTCGGCCAGCGTCATCTGGTCGTCCATGACCAGATACGCCTCGAGTTGCTCGCCCGCCACGGCCTGAGCCATGCGCTCGACGAGCAGCGGATGCACCGTCGCCTGCGAAGAAACGGGACCCGCGAGCGCTCCGACCACCAGCGTCACTGCAACCTTGAAACCGAACGAACGCGACATACCCAACTCCGGGAGAGAGACGCGGCGATCGCGCGCTCGCCGGCCGATGCCGGGAGCAGCGCGCGCCCACGATGTCTCAGGATATCACCGGGTTCGGCACGAGGGGGGAGCGCTTGGTGAGGGCGCGCTGTGAGGTGGCTGGTGCGCCCCGCGGCCCTTCGGCGGGCGTGCGGACGTCAGGTCGCGACGAGGCTCTCGATCTTCTCGAGGAAGGTATCCGGGGCAACGGCGCCGTGGGATCCGCCGAGAAACTTGCCGTCTCCGTCGACGAAGAGCACGAACGGCAGCATCATCGCGTCCTGCATGTTCTCCATGGCGAGGTCGATGACCGGGTGCTCGGGCGCGTCGGCATCGGAGGCGAGCGCGACGTAGTGCTCCTTGAGCACGCGCGCGACGCCCTCCATCGGGACGATCGACTGCACGAGCGTGCGGCACTGGCTGCAGAGCTCACGGCCCATCTCGATGAAGACGATCTTGCCGTCCTTGGAGGCCTCGGCCAGGGCGTCGGCGTAGTGGGTGTGCCAGTCGAGCGTGCCACCGTCGTCGAAGTGGGGATGCTTGCGGGTCATCGGGAGGTCTCCTCGTAGGTGCGGTCGGCCTTCGCCGCCAGGATGAAGTCGGCTCGGTGCAGTCCGTCGATGTCGTGAGTCGTGAAGCGCAGGGCGACGCGGCCCCAACCGAGTTCGATGTCAGGATGGTGGCCGTGGTCTTCGGCGATGGCGCCGACGGCGTTCACGAACGCCAGGGCCGTCTTGAAGTCGGGAAACGAGTACGCCCGCTCGATGTCGTGGAGGTCGACGACCGTCCAGGCCGGGAGTTGGTCGCGCAGCGGGGCGATCTGCTCGGGGGTGAGCGGGGTGTCGCTCTTCTGAGGCGTCGGGCAGGGTTCGTCGGCGAGGGGCATCGGGCGTGGGGCTCGGGGGAGGTGTGGGCGGGTTGTAGCGCGTCGCGCCGGGTGACGCGAGTCAGTGCGGCTGATTGGTGAGATGCCGCTTGCTAGGCTGGTGTCTCACGATCGTCGCCTGTCCCTCGTCGAGCATCGACCGAGGCCGGTCGACGCAGCGCTCCGGATTCAGACGCGACCACAGCAGGCGCGCGTGGGAACGCCAACCTAGGCTGGTGTCTCACACAGGAGATGTTCGATGCTCGTCACCGCTCTCGTCACGCCGTTTGCAGCGGGCGGTGCAACGCCCGACGTGGCGTTGTACGCGCGGATGGCGGCGTTCGGGCGCGACCAGGGCGTCGACCAGCTGCTCGTTGCGGGCACGACGGGCGAGGGTTCGAGTCTGTCCGACCGCGAGCGCGAGATGCTCCTCGATTCCGTGCTCGAGGTGGCGCCGCCCGAGGCCGTGATGGTCGCGCTGGGTGCCGGGCCGCTCGAGCAGGTCATCGACCGCGGGCGGGCCGCGCTGCGACGTGGAGTCCGGAGTCTGCTCCTCGTCGACTGCCCCTACATCGGCGCGGCGAGCGCGGCGTTGCGGGAAGCGTGGTACGCCCCCGTGGCGCTGGCGTTGCCCGAGGCGCGGGTGTTTCCCTACGTGATCCCCGGGCGCACGGGCTCGGCGTTGTTGCCCGAGGACCTCGCGCGGCTCGCCGAGGATCACGAGTGCATCGCGGGTGTCAAGGACGCGACGGGCACGCTGGAGTCGAAGCGGCGCGTGCGCGCGCTGTGTGGCGACCGCCTCACACTGCTGTGCGGTGACGACCATCTGCTCGGCGCCGCGTTGGCCGATCCCGAGATCCGTGCGGATGGTGCCGTGACGTTCGGCGCCAACCTCGCGCCGGCGCTCTACGCGAGTGTCATGGCGCGCGCGGCGTCCGCTGAAGGCACGACTGCGCTCGAAGGCGACGCGCTGGCACGCGTTGCGGCGCTCGTCGCCATCGAGGCTGACGAACTGCTGTCCGTCGGGGCGCGCACGCTGTCCGTGACGCAGCGTTACCGCAACCCGTTGCCCGTCAAGGCGGCGCTCGAGATGCTCGACGTCGCGCCCGCCGTGTGTCGTGCGCCCTTGGCCCCGATGGGACCGGCGGGTCAGCGCGCCTTGCACGCCGCCGTCCAGCAGCTGATCGCACATCCCGCACTTCCACTCGCCGCACTCAAGACGCACTTCAGCACGAGCGCTCCAAGCGTGCGTCCGGCCACGCTGCCGTCATGATGTCGTCGCCGCTCACGGTCGTGAAGGTCGGTGGGTCGCTGCTCGACGACGCGGACGGCACGCGCCGTGTCTGCGAGGCGATCGCGTCACGACGTGCGTCGGGCGAGCGCTTGCTCGTGGTCGCGTCGGCTCTCAGAGGTGTGACGGACGAACTCGAAGCGGCCACGGCAGCGGCACTCGATGCGCGTGCCGGCGGCGAGCTCGTCGATGCCATGACGGCGCGGCTGCGAGCGCGTCATCACGCGGTGTACGCGGCGGTGCAAGGGGGTCGCGCGGCGCCGCCGATCTGCGACGCCGTGATCCGCGACGTGCACCGCCTGCTCACGGGCATCCGGCTGACGGGCGAACTCACCCAGCGCACGCGCGCGCTCGTGCTCGCCCACGGCGAGCGGCTGTCGGCACCTATCCTCGCCGCCGGCGTGCGCGCGGCGGGCGCCGACGCGCGCGCCATCACGTCCGAGGAGGCTGGTCTACGTGCTGAGGGCTCGTACGGCGTGGCCACGTGCGACATCGAGGCGTGTCGCGAAGGGCTGCGCCGCATCGACCACGAACTCCACGACCGCGTGCTGATCCTCACCGGCTTCTATGCGCTCGACCACGACGGCGACGTCGTCCTGCTCGGGCGCGGTGGCACAGATTACTCGGCCGGTGTCGCGGCGGCAGCCCTCGACGCCGCGGCGCTCGAACTCTGGAAGAACGTCCCCGGGTTCATGAGCGCCGACCCGACGGCCGTGCCCGACGCGATGTTGTTGCCGCAGATCTCGTTCGACGAGGCCTGCGAACTCGGCTACTACGGCGCGCGCATCCTGCACCCGCGGTGTCTCGATCCGTTGCGTGGTCGGGACATCGAAGTCTCGTTGCGCTCGATCGACGACGTCGACACCGTCGGCACGCGCATCGTCGACCACCACGCCAGCGAAGCGCGTTCGTCGCGCGTGGCGGCACTCGCGGCGCGGCGCGGGGCCGCTGTCATGCAGGTGCACGACGCGGCGATGGTGAATGAGCCTGGCGTGGCTGGAGCGGTGCTCAGTGCGCTCGGCGATGCCGGCGTGTCGGTCGATGCCGTCGCCAGCGCGATGACGTCGCTGTCGTTCACGCTCGCCGACGAAGATGTTCCGCTCGCGCGCAAGACGCTGCGACTGCTCGCCGAGAGCGGCGCGCGCGGTGTCGGCGGGCTCGACGTCCACCGGGACATCGCACTGATGGGTGTTGTCGGCGACGGACTCTCGTCTCAGGCGATGATCGCGGCGACCACGCTGCGCTGTCTCGCCGACGCGAACATCCCGGTCCACCTCGTGTCCCATGGCCCCGGCGACGTCTCGATCCACTGTGCTATTCCCGAGGCCGACGTCGACCGCGCCACGCGCGCGCTCCACGCCGCGCTTTTCGAAGTCGGCGACACCGCCGACGTCAGCCGAGCTGTGCCGCAGAACGACTGACCGGTGGCGGAGTGGGACATGAGCCGGCGCCACGACGCTGGGGCCCGTTCGTTCCCGAAGAGATCCGAGTCGCCCCTCCTGGGATCCCGGACGCAACTCGCCGATGCCTCTCACGACCAGGACGGCTCCTTCGTCTCGCTCGAGCTCGCGCTCGAACGCAGCTCAGAGCTGCCTCTCGAAAGCGCGGGTGATCTCGAGAGCGTCGCCTGGCCCGACTTCTCCGCGAACAACGCGGGCTAGACCACGGCTGTGATGTTGTTCGGGACGTCCCTCGCGAGCCGAGAGTGACGCCGGCGCCGTCGGCCGGCATGACGACGGTCCGAGGTGGGCATGGTATGACGCGCATTGCGGTGTCGAGGTTCGGCGCCGCTGACCTCATCGCGCTTCGGATCGCACTCGTGCCCGCTCCCTCATCTCGACTTCCCGTCGCCATCGTCGGCGCGACGGGTGTGGCCGGCGGGCAGGCGCTCGTCGCGCTGAAGGATCATCCGTGGTTCGAGGTCGTGCGCGTGGGCGCCTCGGCAACCAACGCGGGGCGACGCCTCGGCGACGTGCTCGCGTCGCGCCGCGTCGAGAGTTCCGCCGCCTCGCGCGCGAACGACGAACTCGCGCTCGACCTCTGGCCCGACGACGACGCCGTCGGCGCTGCAACCCTCGACCTCGTGCTCGAAGACGCCACCACGATGGACGTCTCGAGCGTCGCGGTCGTCTTCTCCATGCTGCCGACGAGCACGGCCGCGGAGCTCGAGGCGCGCTTCGCCGTCACGACGCCGGTCTTCTCGACGGCGGCCGCGTTCCGCGACGAGCCCGACACGCCGCTGCTCATGGCCGGCGTCAACCCGATCCACTCCGAGCTGCTCGAGACCCAGGCGCGCGCTCGCGGCTGGCGCGGCTTCGTGGCACCGGGGCCGAACTGCACCACCGTCGGACTCGCCGTGTCACTGGCCCCGCTGGCGACGCGCTTCGGCATCGAGGCCGTGCACGTCACGTCCATGCAGGCGATCTCGGGCGCGGGCATGGCCGGCGTGGCGCTGGCCGATGCGGTGCGCGGAAACGTGCTGCCGTTCATCGCCGACGAAGAGGCCAAGGTCGAGCGCGAGCTGAGGAAGATCTTCGGCGGCGCGTACGACGGGATGACCGTGCCGGCGCGCTTCGGCGTGAGTGCCACGTGCACACGCGTTCCGGTCTGCGACGGGCACACGCTTTCCGTCGGCGTGACGCTGAGTGCGCGCCGTGCGGATCTCGACGAGCTGCGCCTCGAAGCGCTCGAGGCCTGGCGCGACCACAATCCCTGGGCCCGACGAAAGCTCCCGTCGCTGCCCGAACGCTGGATCGACGTGCTCGACGACGGAGGGCCCGAGCCGCGTCGCGATGTCACACGCGGAGGTGGGATGACAACCGTCGTGGGTCGTGTCCGGACGGACCCCGTGCTCGGCGGCCTGAAGTACGTCGCCCTCTCGCACAACACCGTGCTCGGCGCGGCCGGTGGCTCGGTGCTGCTCGCCGAAGACCTCCTCGACCGCGGCGTGTTCACCTGGGCCGGGTGATGTCCAAGTGCTGTTGAACAGACCGGTTCCCGGGTGAATTTGACGATGTTTGGCTTCTGTTCGGTATGCTCGCCGGCATGGAACTCGCCGACAAACTGCAGATCTTGGCCGACGCCGCGAAGTACGACGCCTCGTGCGCGAGCAGCGGCGTCAAACGCTCGAACGGCGGCCGCGGGATCGGCAACGCCACGGGCACGGGCATCTGCCACAGCTACACGCCCGACGGCCGCTGCGTGTCGCTTCTGAAGATCCTGCTCACGAACGTCTGCATCCACGACTGCCACTACTGCGTCAGTCGCGTCAGCAACGACGTGCCGCGTGCCTCGTTCGCGGTTGCCGAGGTCGTGCAGCTCACGATCGACTTCTACAAGCGCAACTACATCGAGGGGCTGTTCCTGTCGTCGGGCGTGAGCGGTTGTGCGGACGCGACGATGGACCGTCTCACGGAGGTCGCGCGGCGGCTGCGCGAGGACGAGGGCTTCTGTGGGTATGTCCATCTGAAGGCCGTGGTCGGTGCGTCCGACGAGGCCGTCGCGCGGGCGGGGCGTTGGGCCGACCGGGTCAGCGCGAACATCGAGATGGCGCGCCAGGAAGACCTCGACCAGCTCGCGCCGGAGCGGTCGATCGCGGCGGCCGAGTCGTCGATGCGTTCGCTGGGCACGCAGATCCGCGCTGCGCGCAGCGAGCGGCGACGATCGCCGGCGGCGCGGCGCGAGCGGCCCTTCGCGCCCGCCGGTCAGAGCACTCAGATGATCGTGGGCGCCACGGCGACGCCCGATCGCTCCGTGCTGTTCACGGCGAACCGCCTTTACCGCACACATCGATTGCGGCGCGTCTACTACACGTCTTACAGCCCGATCCAGAGCGCTCACCACGCGTTGCCGGTGAAGGCGCCGCCGCTCGTGCGTGAGCATCGGCTCTACCAGGCCGACTGGTTGCTGCGCTTCTACGGATTCGAGGTCGGCGAGCTCGTCACGCGCGCGGACGGCAACCTCGATCTCGATGTCGACCCGAAGACGGCGTGGGCCCTCGCGCACCGCGAGTTCTTCCCCGTCGACGTCAATAAAGCCTCGCGCGAGGAACTGCTGCGCGTGCCTGGCTTGGGCACGACGTCCGTGGGCAAGATCCTGCGCGGGCGACGGCATCGTTCGCTCTCGCGTGCCGACCTGAAACGACTGCGGGCGCCGCTCACACGCATGCTGCCGTTCGTCATCACGGCCGACGATTGGAGCGAGGCGCGGGACATCGACGCGCCGAACCTCGCTGCGCGGATCCAGCCTGGCGAGCAGCAGATGCTCTTCGAGGCCTCGATGTCGGCGCGCGTCGGGCAGCTCTGAGCCTCGTGGCGACGATCGTGCTCGACGGGACGTTCGCCCACTGGCGGGCCCACGCGCGCGGGCTGCTTGCGGGTGAGGTCGATCCGCAGGATGTCACGTGGGTCGACCCGACACGCGAGGAGACGTCCGCGTCGCTGTTCTCGGCGCCGCGACCCACAGCCGTCGCGCCGCTGTGTGGCGTCCCACCACGCGTCGCGCGGGTCTTGGCTGCAACTTTGGAGACGGCGGCCTGTCACGCCGATCCGTCGACGTGGGCGCTCATGTATCGCATCGTTTGGAGATCGCTTCGCACCGACGGATCGCGGCTCGACCTCGCCGACACGCTCGACGCCGATGTCTCCGAGCTGCAGCGGCGCGTCAAGAATGTGCGGCGCGACGCGCACAAGATGCACGCCTTCGTGCGTTTTAGACGCATCGAGAGCCCCGACGATCTCGACGGCGAGCGCTTCGTCGCCTGGCATCGTCCGCGTCACCGCATCGCCGAGCGCGAGGCCGGTTTCTTCGTCAAGCGCTTCCCGTCGATGGCGTGGTCGATCCTCACTCCGCATCGCAGTGCGCATTGGGATGGGTCGGCGCTGACATTCACCGACGGTCTTCCTCGGCCGACCGCGCCGAGCGGCGACGAACTCGAGGCGCTTTGGGTGACGTACTACAAGTCCATCTTCAATCCCGCGCGGCTCAACCTCACGGCGATGCGCGCCGAGATGCCGCAACACCATTGGCCGACCATGCCGGAGGCGCGCGCCATCCCCGAACTCGTCGCCGAGGTGCCTGCGCGGCTTGCGGCGATGGCGGAGACGTCGCGCGTGGTCGACGGTTCGGCGGCGCCCTATGTTCCGGCGACCGGCGATCTTGATGCGCTGAGCGCCGCGGCGCGCGGGTGTCGGGGCTGCGAGCTCTGCTTCGATGGCACGCAGGTCGTGTTCGGCGAAGGGCGCGCCGACGCTCGTCTCGTCCTGCTCGGCGAACAGCCCGGTGACGAGGAGGAGCGCGCCGCGGCCCCGTTCGTGGGGCCGGCCGGCAGGCTTCTCGACGAGCTCCTCGGCGAGGTGTCCGTCGACCGCGGACAGGTCTACGTGACGAACGCCGTCAAGCACTTCAAGCACCGCGTCGAGCGGACGCCGCATGGCAAACGACGCATCCACGCCAAGCCGGGGTACTCGCTGGTGAGCCGATGTCAGCCGTGGTTCGAGGCCGAGATGGCGATCATCCGTCCAAGCGTCCTCGTCTGCCTGGGCGCCACCGCGGTCCAAGCCGTGTTCGGCCCGTCCACGAAGCTCAAAGACGTTCACGGCAGCGTCCGTGTCTCGCGCTTCGCCTCTGCAACGCTCGCAACGTTCCACCCGGCCGCGATTCTCCGCGCCCGCTCCTCCGCCGAGCGCGAGGAGCGCCGCGAGGCGCTCGTCGCGTCGCTCCGAGTGGCCCACGGCCTCGTGCGCCGCGACGGAACGGCGGACGCCGGCCCCGCATGACATACTCGGGATCTCCCGATCCCCGGAGGTTGCCGATGCGCACCCGACTTCTCACGTGCTGGATCTTTGCCGTGGCTTTCTCGACACCCCTGCACGACAGCATCGCGAGCGATCGCCTCTCCGGTCAGCCCTTCGCGACACGCTCGCCCGTCACGGCGCGGCACGGCATGGTCTGCGCGAGTCAGCCGCTCGCGGCGCAGGTCGGCGTCGACATCCTCAAGAAGGGTGGTTCGGCGGTGGACGCTGCCATTGCCGTCAATGCGATGCTCGGTCTCACCGAGCCCGTCGGTTCGGGGATCGGCGGTGATCTGTTCGTCATCGGCTGGGACCCCGAGGCGAAGGGACTCTACGGCCTCAACGGCAGCGGGCGGTCGCCGCGCGGGCTCACTCTCGAAGGCATGCGTGAGCGTCTCGAGGCCGGTGGTCACCGCGCCATCCCGTTGCGTTCGGGGCTCGCCGTCACCGTGCCGGGCTGTGTCGATGGCTGGTTCACGCTGCACGAGAAGTACGGCCGGCTGCCGATGGAAGAGCTGCTTGCGCCGGCGATTCGCTACGCGCGCGAAGGCTTTCCGCTCACGCAGGTGATCGCCTACTACTGGGGCTTCGCGCCGCGCACTTACGCGTCGTTCGACGAGTTCAAGCGCACGTACCTGCCGGGTGGCAAGGCGCCGGGCGAAGGCGAGATCTTCGCCAATCCCGGGCTCGCGGACACGTACGAAGCGATCGCGCGCGGCGGGCGCGCGGCGTTCTACGAAGGGCCGATCGCCGAGGACATGGTCGACGCCGTGCAGAAGTACGGCGGCGCGCTCGAGCTGGAAGACTTCGCGACTCACACCTCGGAGTGGACGGCGCCGGTCTCCGTCTCCTACCGCGGCTACGACGTCTGGGAGCTGCCGCCGAACGGCCAGGGCATCGCGGCGTTGCAGCTGCTGCAGATGCTCGAGCCGTACGACGTCGCCGGGGCAGGCTTCTACGACCCGCGACTCACGCACGTCACGCTCGAGGCGAAGAAGCTCGTCTACGAAGACCGCGCGAACTTCTATGCCGACATGGGCATGGCCGACGTCCCGCTCGCCGGTCTGCTCGATCCTGCGTATGCGGCGTCACGGCGTCGGCTGATCGACGAAGAGCGCGCGGCCACGGAGATCACGCACGGCGACCCGGCCCTCGAGCGCGGTGACACGGTCTACTTCACCATCGCCGACGACGACGGCCACGTCGTCTCCTGGATCCAGAGCAACTACACCGGTTTCGGCTCAGGCATCGTTCCCGCCGAGCGGGGGTTCACGCTCCAGAATCGCGGCAACCTCTTCCACCTCGACGAGAACCATCTCAACGCCTTTGCGCCTGGCAAGCGTCCCTTCCACACGATCATCCCCGCGATGATGACGAAGGACGGCGCGCCCGTGCTCTCGTTCGGCGTCATGGGCGGCGCGATGCAACCGCAGGGTCACGCGCAGATCGTCATCAACATGGTCGACCACGGCATGAACGTGCAGGAGGCCGGGGACGCACCGCGCTGGCGTCACGACGGGTCGAGCGAGCCGACGGGAGCGCCGCGTCGTGGTAGCGGCACGGTGAACCTCGAGTCGGGCGTCCCCGAGGTCACGGTCGAGTGGCTGCGAGCTGCTGGTCACGAGGTCCGCGTGCGCTCGGGCGGCTACGGCGGCTACCAAGGCATCTGGATCGACCACATCGGCGAGCCAGCCAAGCGCGTGTATCGCGGCGGCAGTGAGTCGCGCAAAGACGGCATGGCGATCGGCTTCTGACGAGGGCCGTGCACTCAGGTCGCGCGTGCCTGGTGGCCTTCTTCGTCGTCACGACGGAACCGCCCCGTGCGTGCTTCGATCTGCTGCATGGCACGCGCGACGCGGTGTTCGAGTCGTTCGCGCGCGCGCTTGAGGATCATGCCGATCTGGTTGCGTGGCAGGTCGAGTGAGTCGGCCAGCTCGTCGTACGAGAGGCCGTCGACTTCGCGCCCCATGAGCACGCGCCGGTCGCGTTCGCGGAGGTCGTGGAAGCAGGCGTGGACGATCGCGAGGAACGTGGTCGCGCGGTGGAAGACGTCGCGTGTCGTCTCGCGCGACTCGGCGACGGCGGCCGGGTCGGGCGGCGGGCTGAGCGCCCGGTGTCGCGTCTCGTAGATGACGTGGCGGTTCGACGCGCGCGTGAGCTTGCGTAGCTGGTTGAGCGCCTCGTTGCGCATCGACGTGTGCGCGAAGGCGAAGAAGTGCTGGATGTCGTCCTTCGTGCCGTTCACGTTGACGAAGAGCCGCTTGAAGAGCGTGGCGACGAGGTCGTCCGCGTCGAGGATGACGCCGAGCCGACGCGTGATGCGTTGGCCGATGCCGAAGAGGCGGTCGTGCGTGAGGATGACGAGCAGTTCGAACGCCTCGGGTGCATTGCGCTGCCAGAAGATCTCGAGCAGCTTCCCGGCGATCTGTTCGATGTCGGCCTCGCGGCGGAGGTCGAACGCATCGACGTTCACCCATCGCTCCAGCCGCGCCCGCACGCTGTCGTCCACTTTGCTCTCCTCCACCGCCCACCCGGCGCGCCGATCGCGAGGAGCACTCCCACGGGACCTCGCCTCGACGCATGCCGAGCATAACGACCGTCGGCCGAACGGTGGGGGAGTGCCCGTCACCGTCACATCTGTGACTCACGTGCTTCGGCGGTGTCGGCGCGCGAGCGACGGCCGGCGACGCTCCCCAACGCAAGACGCCCCCCGGCGCGCGTGGCGTCGGGGGGCGTCTTGGAGAAGGACTGAGTTGGAAGCCGCGTCAGTTCGTCGCGGTCATCTTCAGTCCGTTGGAGGCCGACATGCCGAGCGGTCCGGCGGAGTCGACGATCCAGGTCTGGAGGTACATCTGAGCGCCGGCAGGCATGTCGAGCGGGATGCTCAGAGGCATCTCGAGGATGCCGCCGTCGTTCGTCGACAGGCCGCCGATCATGAGATCGTTCGACGGCACCAGCGTTCCACCCTTGAAGGGCGTCATCGCCTTGTCGAAGCCCACGATCATGACGAGGGGCGCGCTCGCCTTGGCCTTTTCGATGCGCAGGAGCACCGTGTTGCCCGGAACAGCCTTGCCGTCTCCTTCCAGTCGCGGCTCACCGACAGAGCCCTCGAGCGCCATGCCGAGGTCCTGCCACGTTTCTTGAGGTGCGAGAGGAAGACCGGACTTGGGCGCCGTGCCGTCGGTTTGGTCCGACTGGTTGGCGCGTTCGTACATTGTGCGTTCGATTCCGCCAACGCCGTCATTGCCGGCGAGCGGCCCGAGATCGCGAGGACCACCGGTGGCGGAACTCGGGTTCGGAGTGGGTGGGGGAGCATTGACCACACCGCCAGCCGTGGCCGCTGCGCTCAGCGCGCAAACCACCGCTACGGAATGGAGCTTCTTGAGAATCATGGCGATCATTCCCTCTCGTCCTGTCGGGTGCTGTCGAGAAGTGCGTCGTAGTCGGCCCCTGAAACACCGACGTCCTCTGCTAGCGCCCGAAGCAGACCTCCGAGCCAGGTGGCGACCTGGTCCGTTGGCTGGCGAGACTGAATCCCGACCAGCTCAAGAAGAGACTGCTTGAACACATCCGTCTTCTGAAGTCGAGCTGCCGCCGTGCACACGTTGGTGAGACGGACGGCGTCCTCGGGCCATTCATCGGCAGCGAGGAGCGCGTACTCCAGAGCTTCTTCGAACTTCCCCTGCCGAAGCAGGGCGAGAGTGAGGTTACGTGAGACATTCAGACGCGTGATGCTCGGTAGATCACGCGTTTCAAGCCTGCGAAGGAGGACCTCAGCCTCCTGCGAGCGACTTGAGTAGATGAGCGACAAAGCCCATGCGACTTGTTGCCGACCGGACGGTCCCTCGACCGACTTGAGCGCGTCGAGACAACGGAATGCGTTGTCGAGCGCTGCGTCGGGTTCGGAGCGTCCGGCTGAGACGACGGTGTCCACATCGGGACGTTCGACGTCGTCGATCCGGCCTTGGATCTGGCGGATGTCATCGGCGACCACGTCACTGCGACGCGGAACGCTTGTGATCGCCATCTCCTGGCTGAATCCGGGATGTTCAACGAGGCAGGCCTTCGCCATCTCGTAGATGAGCGAGGCGAGGCGCTGCTTGGCAGCCTTCTTGGACGTGGCGAGCATGTGCTCGACGAGCGTCTGGACGTTCTTCGCGCGCCCTTTGCTCTCGAGGCCGCGAACGACCGTGTCTTGCAGGATGCGGGCACTCTCGGGCTCGAGCGCGTCGTCGTCGCTGGACTGGGCGATATCCGTCAGGCGGTCGACGATGAGGTCAGCGAGGTTGATCCGCGCGCGGCGGATGATCATGCCGACCTGGTGCTGCTGCAGCTTGAGCATCTTCGCGACGCTGTCGTAGGGCAGGCCCGCGATCTCGCGAGCGATGAGCACCTGCTGGTCGCGCGTGTCGAGCTTGTGGAAGCACTCGCTCGTGACTTCGAGGACCGTGCCGCCGATCGACTCGAAGAGTTCGTCTTGCTCGCTGAGAACTGCCGTCTCGGCCGGATCAGCCGGTTGGACGAGCGTCTGCGAGTAGTCCGGATCGTTCTTCTGCGACCGGCGCACCTGGCGCATCTGGTCGAGGATCTCGTTCCGCATCGACGTGTATGCCAACGCCAGGAAGCGGCGGACGGGCGGCTGCGGACGACCGTGGAGGTCGGTGTACAGCTTCGTCATGAAGGCCGACACGAGATCGTCGGGGTCGACGTTCGACGACAGGCGGCGCGTGAGCTGGGCCGCGAGTTCCGAAAGTTTCGGAAGGGTGACTTCGAAGAGGAGCTGGAAGGCCTCGACGTCGTTCTTGTCGCGGAAGCGTTGGAGCAGGTCGCGGGCAACTTCGTCCACATGCACTTCGTTTGATGCATCGAAGTGCGTGAACGAAAACCGGGCCACATCTCCCTTCACTCGACTCATCCGAGCATCGAAGGCACCGCTATCCACAGCCCGTCTCTCCACACCCATGTTCAAGGCGCCGGGCACCGGAAGATCCGATGGCACACTACCCGTCGCATGGGAGCCGACGAATAGAGCCTCACGTTCTAACGCGATCGACGCGGAAAAATCGTGAGCAGCATCAGGGAATGCATGCACGCGCATGACGTCCCTACCTCCGGTGTGAAGCGTGTTACCTGCGTTCCACGGTCATGCACGTTCGTGCAGCGCCGTATCGATGAACACGCATTCGATGCCGGAGGGGTGTGATGATTCTTGTGGAAAGTCGGAGGAATACTATCCGGCTGGCGAGTGAGTAAATTCGTCGCGATGCCTATGCACTCACATGAATCGATATGTGACTACAGGTCGTACAGATGGGCCGCGTAGTCGCTCACCATGCGACGCGTGCTGAATGTGTAGAGATACGCCGACATGGCCGAGCGCATCATCGCGACCCAGGCGCGCGGGATCCCGGCGTCGCGGTCGTCGAAGAAGATCGGCACCACCTGCTCTTCGAACGTGCGCAGCAGGGTGTCGTTGTCGCGATCGACCTCGGGGAGCTCGGGGGCACCGATCGTGAAGCCGCGGGCGTCGTCTGCGGCCTCGGCCCACCATCCGTCCGGAACGGAGGCATGCAACACGCCATTCGCGGCGGCCTTCATTCCTGAGGTTCCGCTCGCTTCGTGTGGCCACTCGGGGTTGTTCAGCCAGACGTCCACCCCGCGCACCATGAGCCGGGCGACGGACATGTCGTAGTCTTCGACGAACACGACCCGACCACGCAACGAGTCGCTGCCCGCGAGGCGGCAGACGCGCTGGATCATGTCCTGTCCGGCGCGGTCGGCCGGATGGGCCTTGCCGGCCATCAGCACCTGGACGGGTTTGTCGGTCGAGGTGAGCAGGCGCTCGAGGCGCGGCATGTCGTGGAAGAGGAGATCGGCGCGCTTGTAGGACGCGAAGCGGCGCGCGAAGCCGATCGTGAGTGCGGCCGGGTCGAGGACGCGCGTTTGCGAGCGGAGCGCCGCCGGTGCCTTGCCGTGACGGGCGAGCTGGCGCAGCGAGCGCACGCGGACGAAGCGCATGAGCCGGTGTTTCTGCGCCAGATGCGCCGCCCAGAGCGCCTCGTCGGACAGGCCCTCGGCGCGCACGGCGAGTTCGGCCGGGTCGCTGTTGCCGTCAGCGCCGAGCACGGTGGCCATCTCGGGGCCCAACCACGTCGCCACGTGGATCCCGTTCGTGATCCCGGAGATGTCGAAGCCGGGCCACATCTTGCGACTGACGTCGCCGTGCAGCTGCGAGACTCCGTTCGCCTTCGTCGACATCCTCAGCGCCAGCGCCGTCATGTTGAAACCCGGCGTGTGGCTCGTGTCGGAGTGTCCGAGGGCCAGGATGTCGTCGACACTGCAGCCGATGTCGCGGGCCGTGGCGTCGAGATAGGGGCGCACGAGGTCGGTCTCGAAGACCTCGTTGCCGGCCGGGACGGGCGTGTGCGTCGTGAAGACGTGCCGATCGCGCACGGTGGCGACGGCCGCATCGAGCCCACGCACGCCCGAGCGACGCGCGTTCTCGAGCGCCAGGAACGCCGAATGCCCTTCGTTCATGTGATACGCGCGCGGGGCGAGTCGCAGCGCGTCCATGACGGCAACGGCGCCGCGGCCGAGCACGAGCTCCTGCTCGAAGCGCATCTCGCGCCCACGCACGTAGAGCTGCGAGGTGATGAAGCGGTCTTCGGCGGGATTCTCGGCCACGTCTGTATCGAGCAAGATCAATGGGACGCGTCCCACCATCACGACCCACACGGCCACGACGACCTCGCGATTGTCGAGCGCGATGCGCAGTTTGAGGTGCTTGCCGTCCTCGTCGGCGACACGTAGGAGCGGCAGGCGGTGCGGGTCGAGGTCGGGGTAGAAGTGCTGCTGGTAGCCGTCGGCGTCCACGAGCTGACGGAAGTAGCCGCGGCGGTAGAAGAGCCCGACGGCCATCAGCGGCAGGGCCAGGTCGGCAGCCGACTTGAGATGGTCGCCGGAGAGGACGCCGAGGCCCCCCGAGTAGATCGGGAGCGACTCATGCAGGGCGTACTCGGCCGAAACGTACGTGATCGGGTTGCGGATGCCCTCGACGGACGACGTGTCGGCGTCGAAGCGCTCCGCGAGGGCGGCGAGCTCGGCCAAGAAGCCGTAGTCGTTCGCGAGCTCCTCGAGCCGCTGGGCGCGCGATTCGAGCAGCAGCCGGACCGGGTTGCGGTCCTGCGTCCACATCTCGGGGTCGATCTTCTCGAAGAGCTCGCGCGCGTCGCGGTGCCACGTCCACCAGGTGTTGAATGCGAGGTCCTTGAGCCGGGCGAGGGCGTCGGGCACGTCGAACTGGTCGGCCGGCAGGGTCGGGATGGGCACAGCCATGGCGTGGACTCGAGGCGGGAGGTGTCGGGAAGCGTGGTGGGCGCCGACGAGCACGAGCGGCGCACGAGTCTCGTTTCGGCCAGATCGGCCGCCGAGCGTGGGGCGAATGGCGGGATTCGTCCGTGCGGGGCGGCTCGGGGGAGCTGGCGCTGGCGAGCTGCGAGCGGAGCAGAGTGTGTCGGCGCGCTGCCAGGATGCCAATCTCGCGGCCGCCAGGGCAGGGTGGCGACGAGCCAAGTCGGGGCTCGTGCGCGGCGGGGGGCGTCGTCTTTCCGTGCCGCCCGGCGATGAGGTACGGTGTCGCGTTCGCGGTGCGGGGCTCTGGGACGTGTCGACGACACGGACGGAGCGGCCACCGCGCGGAAGCGGTCCGACTCCGCGCCGACCGACGACCTCGTCGTCCCCGGCGTCGCCTCGTCGCCCTCCCGCGCGCTGGCTCCTCGGATCGCGCTGGCCACGCATCCTCGAACCGAGTGCCGACATGACCGCGAACACGTCCTCGTCCGCCGCTGACGACGTCGAAACCCCCGAACTCTCGCGCGGGCTCATCTGTCTGCACAAGCCGATGGGGCTCACGTCGCGCAAGGCGCTCGACGCCGCCGAGCGCCGGCTCGGGCTCGACTCGGTCGGCCATTGCGGCAGCCTCGACCCGCTCGCGACGGGCGTGCTCGTGCTCGTGGTCGGCAAGGCGCGCAAGATCCAAGACCTCATCGTCCAGGGCGAGAAGGTCTACGACATGACGATGACGATGGGCGCGACGTCGAACACCGACGATGCCGAGGGCGAGATCGTCCCCACCGACCCGACGCCCGAGCCGACCACCGCCGAGCGTCTAGAAGCCGTGCTGCCGCGCTTCCGCGGTGAGATCATGCAGACGCCGCCGACGTACAGCGCCCTGAAGGTCGACGGCAAGCGCATGCACAAGGAAGCCCGCAAGGGACGTCCGGTCGAGGCCAAGCCGCGTCCCGTCATGGTGCACGAACTCGAGCTGACGCGCTTCGAGTGGCCCGAGGCCGACCTGACGCTGCGCTGCGGTTCGGGCACCTACGCCCGCGCAATCGCCCGCGACATCGGTTCCGCCCTCGGCGTCGGCGCCTACATGTCGCGCCTCGTGCGTAGCCAGGTCGGACCGCTGACGCTCGAAGACGCCGTGCTGCCCGATGAGATCGAGCTGTCCGACGTGCTCGGCATCGAGAGCTTCCTCAAGAGCTACCCGCGCCTCAACGTGCCGCTTCAGCAGCGTCACCTCCTGCTGCGCGGCCAGACGCTCCGCACGCCGCCGGGCTTCCCGCCGAGCGACCCGTGCTTCGCCTGGTGCAGCGGCGAAGTCGTCTCCTCGATCGCGTTCGTCAACGGCGGCACCCACTACCGCACGAAGCGCCTGCTGGTGTGACGTGACGTGCGGCCCGCGCGAGTAAGCGCCGCGAAGATGGAGTCACTTGCGGCATGAACGTCGAGGAACTTCTGCTCGAGGTGGAGCTCGCCCGTCGGCGTCGTGATCGGCTGGGCTGGGAGGCGCTCGCAAACGACTCGCGTGTCGCGACGAGTGATCTCTTCGAGGCAGCCGTTGATGTGTGTCGACGTCGTGCAAACGACGCCGATGACGAAGTCGACGCGTGGTCGGCGCTGGTCATTCTCCACATGCGCGAGAGCAACGACGTCCTCGACATCGCCCTGGCGGCGCTCGACGCCGACGATGCGCGGCGGCGCGAGACGGGGGCCGATATGCTGCGCGAGTGGGGCGGGCGCTCCGACCCTGGCGTTGCCGATCGCATCGTGACGCAGCTCGAGCAGCGACTCGAACTTGAGCGCGACGACGGCACGTTCGAGCGCGTCGTGTCGGCGCTCGCGTGGCAGGACCATCCGAGGCTGTGCGGGATCCTCTTCGCGCTGCGCGAGCACGCCTCGAGCTTCGTGCGTTACTCGGGCGCTGCGCACCTCGCCTCAGCCTGTCCAAGCGGCAAGCCGCTTCCTCGCGACGTGGTCACCGCGCTCGTGGGATTGCTCGATGACGACTGCGCCGACATCCGCCACTCGATCGCCTCTGACATCGCGAGCGATCCGCTTGTGTTCGCGGAACACGCGGATGCCCTGCGTCCCGCGCTCATGCAGCGAGCCGAGCAAGACGACGACAAGCAGGTTGCCGACACGGCGCGCCTTGCGCTTCGCGCGATCGCTGAGCGACGCGCCACGCTCTGACGTCGCCCGACGTCACGCCATGAGCAGTTCGACGTCGTCGTTCGCGAGGACGGGAGCGCGGGTGATGAGCGCGAGGCCTTCGCGCTGTGCTTGGGCGACGTGCATGCGGTCGAAGGGGGCGCTGTGAAGAGTCGCCCTCGAGACGCCGGGGGGCGACGCATCGAGGGCGACGATGTGCCGTGAGGCACGGGTCCACTGCCACGGAGCAGAGGGTTTTTCGGATGCCGCGCTCCCAAGGGAGTGCGCGGTTACCTACCAAGGCGCGAACGCACCGCCGACCATGCAGCGTATTTTCCGAGACGCGCGTCGCCGAACGTTCGCGCCCGCGTCGCGTCGTCCGTCCGGAAGTTGACGGGCGGACGCCCATGCCGGCCGCGAAGGCCGCGAGGATCGCCCCATGACTCCCGGTATGCCGGCTCGCGCCAGCACCTACCAGCCTGTTCATGCTGGCTTCCTTGCCAGTCGGAGGAACGGGGATAGTCTTCTCGCTCCTTGCTGAACGGACCGACTCCGGCGGCGATTGAGTGGTCGTCGTCGGAGTCACTTCGTGCGTTCGAGCGCCACCTCGGAGTTCGTCACTTGAAGACGTCTTTGCTTGCTTGCGGTCTCGCACTAGTCTTTTCCTCGAGTGCGCTGCTCGGTTCCGAGGTGCCTTACGAGAAGCCGGCGAAGAACACCTTCAAGAAGTCGTCCTCGGTGATCGTGACGTCGCACCGCTCCGACGTTCGCAAGACGCGCGCTTGGCTGCGCAAGTCGCTGAAGGTCCTGCGCGGCGACTTGGCGTCTGGTGAGGTACGCCCGGCCGAAGCGTCCGCGGCGCTCGGCGCCATCTCCTCGAAGTGGTTCGAGCGAATGCGCGACGCGACGTCGGCAGCGCTTGCCGATCTCGAAGACGCGGCCGTCGATCGACTCGCCGCCACCGGCGGGATCTCCACGGCTCCCTCGATCCAACTCGGCTCGAAGGGCACGCTCGACGTGGCGCTACAGCGCATCGATCAAAGTCACGACATCGCCGTGCGCGACGCACGCACGCGTCTCGGCGTCCTCGCTCGTAGAGTCCGCGACAGCTACGGCCATCCCGTCTCCGTGTCGATCGCCGAGTTGCCCCGTGCGCTCGTCGTTCCGAACCTCGGCAGCAATACCGCGCCGCGCCCCACGCCCAGCCTCGATCGCGTCGTCGGTGACGGCGGTGAACCGGAGCTCGGCGACGGCCTGTTGAAGATCGCAGGCTGGATCCCTGACGACACCATGACGCTCACGCTGCGCGTCGAGCGCGGCGCATTCGTCCTGCCGCCGATCGCGATCGAGACGCCCGCGGACGGCGGCGCCTGGTTCGTCGCCGTCTCCGATCTCAATGCCGGCAACTGGCGCGTCACGCTGCTGCGCGACGGCGTCCCCACGGCCACCTTGATCGCCGCCGTCGCCGACTGACGCGTTCGCGCGGCTCAGTTGTCGCCGTCGAGCAGTCGACCGAGTCCGCCGAGCACCGAGCCTTCGCCCGTCGACTTGCCGCCCGTACGCGGAACGGCCGCGATGATGCGATCGGCGAGACGACTGAACGGCAGCGACTGCAGCCAGACGTCGCCGGGACCGGTGACGGTTGCGAAGAACAGGCCCTCGCCGCCGAAGAGCATCGAGCGCACACCGCGCACGCGCTCGATGTCGTAGTCGATCGTGTTCTGCAGCGCGACGATGCAGCCCGTGTCGACTTTCAGGACTTGGCCGGGGCCGAGCGTGCGCTTGATCACCGTGCCGCCCGCGTGCGCGAACGCCAGGCCGTCACCCTCGAGCTTCTGCATGATGAAGCCTTCGCCGCCGAAGAGTCCGACGCCGATGCGCTTGTTGAATCCGATCGACACCTTCGTGCCAAGCGCCGCGCAGAGGAACGACTGCTTCTGACACAACACCTGTCCTCCGAGCGCATGAAGATCGAGCGGGACGATCGTGCCCGGGTAGGGCGCGCCGAATGCCACCGTCGAGCGCTTGCTGCCGAGGGCCGTGAAGCGCGTCATGAAAAGGCTCTCACCCGTGACGACGCGCTTGCCGACCGACATGAGCGTGTCGAAGAGTCCGGGCTTCGGGTTCGACCCGTCGCCCATCTTGGTTTCCATGCCGACGTCGGCGTCCATGTACATCATCGCACCGGCCTCGGCGATCACGGCCTCCTGGGGGTCGAGTGTGATCTCGACGAACTGCATGTCATCGCCATGGACTTGGTAATCGATCTCGTGCGACTGCATCGGCGCGGGCTCCTCGCGGGTGAATGAAACTGCGACAGCTTAACAGCCCGTTGAGGAAGTCATGCGACGCGACGCACGCTCCCGAGCGCGCCTGTGCGAGCGCGGAAGCCTCGACGAATCCACCGATGCGGGCGACGTCCGTCGTGTGCCGAGTGCGGCGCTCAGCGAGGCGCGAGGGAAGGCCAGAACGGCGCGAGGGTGGCAGCCACGCGCCGAGCTGTCTCGAGCGCCGCGGGTGAAGGGGCGCTGACGTCGACCGAGGCACGTCGTGCGCCCGCCATGACCTCGATCGCCGACCGCGCACCCGCCACGACGCCGGCTGGGTCGTAGCCTCCCTCGAGAGCCGCGACGAGGCGACCCGGACAGTGCGCCGCGGCCCAGCTTTCGAAGAGCGTGAACAAGCTCGTGAAGCCGGCCTCGGTGACGGAGAGGCCGCCGAGTGGGTCGGCGTGCCAGGTGTCGAAGCCTGCCGACACGAGGATGAGGTCGGGTTCCCAGGCGCGCACGATCGGGTCGACGACATGGGCGTACATGTGCAGCAGGTCGCCGTCGCCCATGCCCTCCGTGAGCGGGAGGTTCACGGTGAATCCGCGTCCGTCGTCCGTGCCGGTCTCCTCGTACCAGCCCGTGCCTGGGTAGAACGGGAACCGATGACTCGAGACGTACAAGACGTCGTTGCGATGTTCGAAGGCGTGCTGCGTGCCGTTGCCGTGGTGCACGTCGGGGTCGAGGATCAGGACGCGCGAGGCGAGGCCTTCGTCGAGGGCGCGGGCTGCGGCGATCGCCACGTTGTTGAAGAAGCAGAAGCCCATCGACTTGCCGGGCTCGGCGTGGTGGCCTGGCGGTCGGACGAGGGCGAAGGCGCCGTCGGCAGAGCCGCTTGCGACGGCGCGACATGCGTCGATGACGGCGCCGGCGGCATGGCATGCGACGTCGAACGACTCGGCGCAGCTGATCGTGTCGGGGTCGAGCTGGGCGACGAGCTTGCCGGCCGTCGCGGCCACGGCGTCGACGGCTCGTGGGCTGTGGATGCTGAGCAGCTCAGCGCGTGTCGCGGGACGGGCTGGCGCGCTGACGGTGCCGGCGATCGGGCGTGCCGCGAGGTCGTCGTGCGTGGCGGCGAGGCGCGCGGCGTTCTCGGGGTGCTGCAGGCCAGGGTCGTGAGCCAGGAAGATGTCGTCGCGGATGACGAGTGTCGAGCTCACGGGCGACGCGTCACGTTGAGCCAACGATGGACGGTGCGTCGCAGCTCGGTGTCGCTGGACGTCTCGTCGGTCGGGGTGCCGTTCGCGAAGTAGCGCACCTCGATGTCACCGATCGCAGTCGTGAGTTCCTCGCGCTCGTCGTCGCTGAGGCGGACTTCGTCATCGCGCGCGATGCGTCGCAGGAGTGTCACGCTCGAGAATGCCGTCACGGATGTCGGCGTTTCGTAGCGCAGCTCGTGCTCGGTCTCCGTGTCGGGGCGTCGACGCCACAGGAGAAAACCGATCGCGCCGCTCGCGAGGATGAGCAGGCCGAGGATGAGCGCCCACGGGCGGTCGGAACCGATGGGTGTGATGTCGACGCTCTGTGTCTCGACGTCAACGATGTCGGCGTCGGCGTAGCGCTGATACGTGTACGTCACGACGCCGAGCGGGCCGGCGACGGCAGGTTCCGACGCGACGTCGTCCTCTTGCTCGTCGTCCTCACGTGTCGTTGCGACACGCGTGCCTGATCCGTCTGCGACGACGGGGAACGTGAACGATTCGACGCGCTCGTCGTCGTCCGGTGTGTAGAGCAGCGTCCAACTCTGGTTGCAGATGGGCGCCAGCAGTTCGTCGTCACCACCCATCTCGACGACATCCATCTCGTGCGTCTCGATGTCGGTGAGCGTGAAGCCGGGGACGTCGGTGTCGAGCAGCGTGTCGATCGCCGGAACAAGACCCGTCGACGTGATCGACACCTCGAGTCGCGCATGGCCTTCGGTTTCGAGGTTGCGGTCGTCGAGCGTGATCAGCGCATGCAGCGAGCGGACGGGGCGCGGTTGCGGTGTGTCGCTACGAGCATCGACGAGCACGACCTTCGAGCTGACCGGAAGAAGCACCGAGCCCTTGGCGTCGGCGAAGTCGAGGTCGATCTGCAGCTCGGGGATGCGGTCGACGGACGGGTCGCGAGCTGTCAGTGCGACGTACGCGATGGGCGTCTGTTGCCAGCCTGTGCGTCCGAAGCCCATCGGCTTGACGTCCTCGGCGTGGAACGTGACGGCGTGAACCTCGAACGCCTCGCTGAAGGCCTCGCGGATCTGCGTGGCGAGCTCGTCGCGGTGATCCACGCGCGTGGAGCTGCGGTTGTAGACGTTGTTCTTGACGAGGAACCGGAAGGCATCGGCTTCGCGTGCGAGTTCGCGTGTCGAGCGCATCAGGACGTGTGCGCCGAAGGGTGTGCCGTGGCCGATGTCCGTCGATCCGTCGACGACGACGGCGAGTTCGATCTCCTCGAGCAGGTCGTCGTAGTAATCGAGCAGTTCGCGCGCCTCGGCGCCCGAGACGTCGTCGCCGAGGATCTCGAGGCCGTGGCGGAAGTAGCGCGGCTTGAGTTGCGGCGGCACCGTGGCGGCTGTCGTCACGAGGCTCTCGCCGAAGGATGCGAAAAGTGCATCGCGCTGCTCTGCGGGTGCCTGACGCAATGCCGTCGCGATCAACGCGATCTGGTTCTTGTCAGGGTCGACCTGACGTGTGAGTTGTCCGAGGTCGCTCGCGCCGAGGGCGGCCTGGAACCACGCGAAGTGTGTCCATGCCGAGCGAGCCGTGGACGCCCTGGTGTTGCGTCGGGCCGCGTCCGCGAAGCTTGCGAACGAGCGATCACGGAGCGCTGCGTAGGTATCGAGGTCGGCCTCCTGGCCGTACATGAACTCGGCGTAGTCGAAGAGGAGCGCCGCGAGACTCACCGCCACGCCGGGTTCGTAGAGCTCGCGTGCAGCGACGTTGTCGAGCAGTCGCGTGCCGACGTCGTAGCCGCGTTCGATCTCGAGCGCGAGGTCGTCGTCGGTGCGGCGTGTCTCCTGGTCGCGCTGCACGTCTTTGCTGCGCCACTGTCCGATGAGCTTCTCGCGCAGGTTGTTCGTGAGCGCCGCGGCGAGGTCGAGTGGCATCTCGTCGAAGGAACCGAAGATGCGCTCGATGTCGCTCTTGCGGTAGACCTCGGCCGGGCTGTGGCTCGCAGCGAAGGCCTCGGTGATGAGTGTGGCCGACGGGCGCGGCGCTCCCGAGCTGCGCAGACGCTCGAGCAGCGACCCGAGCTCGTCGAGATTGCGGCGCTGCTTCGCGCGCGTGAGCGGGATGTTGTCCGAATACGAGCGTGACCAGTACCACGAGTAGCGCGTGCGCCCCGCGTTGAGGTCACGCTTGGCGATCCACCGCGTCAGCAGACGGTCGGTGAGGATGCGCGCGTCGACGGGGTCGGCGGACGCGATGGCCTGCAGCGTCGCGCCGAGGTCGAGGGCGTGGGCGGCCAGCGCGGCCTCGGCCTCTCCGACGCGAGCGCGCGTCTCGGCGTCGATCAGATCGAGCCACGTTGCGTGCGGTTGCAACGCGAGGAGCTGCTCGGCCTCGATCTTGTCGGCCTTCTTCTTCTCGCGCGCCGTGAGAATCGCCTTGGCGTGGGTGAGGGCGTAGGCGTCGGGCGACTTCGCCGAGTGGTTCGGCGTCGTGAGCGGCACGCCGTCGAGCGTGTAGTAGGCCTCGTCGAGCCACGCGCGTGTGAGCACGCTCATGGCCGTGACGGTGCCGTCGAGCACCATCGGTCGCGCGCCGAGTGCGGCGGCGAGCTCGTCGAGCACGCCGAGCCATGCGATACGCGGCGCCGTCTCCTTCATCTTGCGCGCCTCTTCGAGCTTCTTCTCCAGCGCACCGAACCAGAGGAAGGCGCGCTTGGGATGCTCGTCCACGAGCCGCGCCTGCCAGTCGAGAGCCTCGCGTGGCTCGCGCGACGACCACTCGTCGGCAAGCGCGGATGCAGCGTCTTCGGCGGGCTTCTTCTTGCCGGTGGTGAGGACGGTGTGGCTGAGGTCCCAGGCCTTCTGTGCCAGCTCACCGAAGCCGTCGATCGATCCACGCACGAAGAACGCCTTCGCGTAGAGATTGATCGCCTCACCGTCGTTGTCTTCGAGCGCTGAGTCGAGCGACGGGAGGAAGGCGACGGCGTCGACCGGCATCTTGGCGTCGATGAGCAGCCGCGCGGCGCGTCGACGGGCGTCGGCGTCCTTGCCGCCGAGGTGTCGGCTACTGCCGGCGTGAAGCGCGGCGATGACTCCGTCGGGGCGGCCCGAGAGCTTGCCGGCCTTCGCGAGCATCGTGCCTAGCTTCTCGATCTGGTCGTCGTCGGGCGCGACAGGTGCGACGTCGGCAATCGCGAGAATCTCGTCGGCGAGCAAGATGACCTTGTCGTTGATGCCGAGCTTGAGGATCTGATCGAAGATCTCGGTGGCGACGGCTTCATCGAACAGGGTCAGGAAGTGCTGCATGTCCTGCCAGTCGCCGGCCGTGTACCAACGCGTGAACTGGTCGGCGACGTCGGCCGGTGTGAGTGCCTTGTCGCCCTCTGCGAGTTCGGCTCCGCTGAGGTGTTGTTCGACGCGCGCGAAGAACTCGGCCGGTGGCGTGCTGCGTTCGGCCATGCCGCTGAGCAGCGCCGTCGTCGGTCGCAGCAACGTGACGCCACGTGTCTCGGCGAGGAGCGCCTTGGCGCGCTCGGCACGCAGCTCGGGCGTGTCGACGGGAGTCGGCTCGGCGTCGGTCGCAACACCGTCGACGCTCTCGGTTTCCGTCGACGCGTCTTCGGTGGTGGGAAAGAGGCGCAACTCATCCACCTGCGCCGCCGAGTGTCCCGCGACGAGCAGCGCACTCAGCGCCATCCGTAAGATCGCTGCCTTCATCTCTTCGTCCCCTGTCCTCAGATCCGGCCGCTCGTCACGAACCACTGCCTTCGCGCTTGCTCAGTCCCGCACCCTGTTCCTTCTTCACCTCGTCGCGCGCGTCCTTCGGTTCCTTCGGACGACTGCGGCTCTTCTGTTGGTGACGCTTGCGCTGACTGAGGTTGTTGCAGTTGCACGAGCAGTCTTTCGGCAGCGGCAGGGCTTGTAGATCAGAGAGGTCCATCTGCTCGAGGCGGATCGTGGCTTCGAGGTTCTTCGCGAACGCGCCTTGTGCCTCGCCGTCGTGACTCTCGGCGAGCAGTCGGAAGTGCTGACGCGCGCGCTCCGTTTCCGGGAGCCACTCTTCGGGCGTGGCGCCTTCGAGGCGCATCAGCCAACCCGCGTGGTAGCTCGACGTCGCAAGTGCATGGCGCACCGACGTCGCGAGCTCGGCGTCGGCGCCGCTCGTCTCGAGTTCATCGAGCACGGCGGCGAGGATCTCCTGGCCCTCCACCATCTCGCCGGCCTGGATGCGCGCTTCGGCCTCGTCGAGACGGACGCGCGCACGCTCGGTTGTCGCGTCCTCGGGCAGCAAGTCGTGTGCCTCCGTGAAGGCGAGCACGGCGTCCTCCCAGCGCTCTTCGGCGTAGGCGGACTGACCCTTCTCGATCCACGCCGCGGCGTCAGCGCGATCGCGCAACTCAGCGCCCGGGCCGAACCACAGGGCGGCGCCGACGATGGGGAGGAGGGTCCAGAGAATCGTGATCCAGGTCTTCATGACGTGGCTCCGGCTTGGAGTTGTGTGCGGGATGCGGCACGCGTGCGACGCGCGGGTGCGCTTGAAGGCGTGCCCAGCAACGCGAGCAGCGGCGCGAGGAGCAGCAAGATCAGACTACCGCTTGCGAGCGCGGCCAGGGCGAGATCGCGGTGGCCGAGGTCGCGTTGCTTGGGGGGTGCGAGGGACGAGGTTGCCGCCGTGAGCACCGGTGTGGGCACGTGCAGCTCGTTCCCGTCGTGATAGCTCCCGCCGAGGCGTAGAGCGAGCTGTTGGAGTGCGCGCACGTTTTGGCGCGAGCTGTGGCCGTCGATGAACTGGCCTTTGTGCGGGTGTCCGACGCCGAGGACGAGCGTGTTCACGAACGCGGGCGGAAGCTTCACGAGCGACTTGGCGGGCAGCGTGTCGCCGTCGCTCACGACCACGAGTGTCGCCGTTCCCGGTGGCCAGGAGCGACCGATGTCGGCGGCGACCTCGATGCCGCGGTACATGTCCGTCTTGCCGGGGTCGAAGGCGTACTCGAGCGGCAAGTCATCGAGGATGTTGTCGAGCACTTCGAGATCGAACGTGTCCGTGACGACGGGCTTGGCGTCGGTGTAGAAGGCGACGATCGTCGTGCGTGTGTGCGAGGTGTCGAGGCGCTGGAGAACCGACGCGACGAGCGTGCGCGCGCGCTCGGAGCGACGTTTGTCGCCGCGCGGCCCCGAGTCTGTGAGGTGCATCGACGGCGAGACGTCGAGTGCGACGACGAGGTGGTGACGCGCGGGCTTCTGGGGCTTGCCGGCAACCGGCTGCACCGCGGGCGGGAGCGTCCACAGCGCATGGAACCCGAAGGCGATGAGCGCCAGCGCCGCCGTGCGCAGAAACGGCGTGACATGTGTCCAGGCCGCCGGGCCGGCGTGACCGAAGGCGAGGTGTGCGACGCGCGCAGCTCGCTGCGCATGGAAGAACTCCGCCACGCCGACGAGCATCGCCACGAGCGCACCGAGTTGCCAGCTCTCGATCACCATGGCGAGAACCTCGCGCCGAAGAGCGACGTCGCATAGACGCCGAGCACACAGAGCCCGACGATCGCGACGAGGCTGAAGTCGTCGACGGGTTCGCGGTGGCTCGGCTTCATGCGCGCAGGCTCCATCTCGTCGATGTGCGAGAAGACGGTTTCGAGCATGCCGGCCTCGTCGACGGCGAAGACGGCGCCACCGGTCGGCTCTGTGACGTCGATGAGCTGCTGCGTCGCCTCGCCGCTGCCGATGAAGATCGAGTAGAGCGTGATGCCGTGGTAGGCGAGGTCGAGGCCGAGCTCGGCCGCGGCGTTGCCTTGGATGTCGGCGCTCTGACCGTCGGACAGAAGGATGATGAGCCGGTCGCCGTCGGGTGTTTTGTTGAGCGTGTCGCGGCAGTAGCGCAGGCCTTTGCCGATCTCGGTGCCGCCGAAGTGTCGTGGCAGCGCGCCGGGAGCGACGAACGGCGCGGCGTTCTGCAGCGCCGAGAGATCGGTCGTCAGCGGAACCCAATGCAGCGTCTCGTTGCCGAAGATCGTCAGGCCGAAGGCGTCGCCCTCACGCTTCTCGGTGAAGCCGGTCATGGCTTCCATCGCGGCGTCGTAGCGCGTGCCTTCGCCGAGGTCGGCGTTCATCGAGCCCGACACGTCGAGGCAGAGCTCGATGTTCGTGACTTCGCGGACATCCCGGGGCTCGCCGGGCGACTGCGGGCCGGCGAGGATCACGATGGCGCAGGCGACGAGCGCGCTGGGCAGGAGCTGGGCCGCGCGCACGCCGCGCTCGAGTAGGACGCCGCGCGGCAGTTCCTCGACGTCGTCGAAGGGCAGTGGGACGCGGAGTCCGGCGCGGTGCCACTCCCAGATCGCGAGCGCGAGGGGCAGCACGACGAGCGTCAGGACCCACGGGTATTGAAACGTCACGATGGCGCCTCCGCGACGTCGCGCACCGCGGGCGCCGCGCGGAAGGGTGCCAGCAGAGCGCCGACGTCGACGTCGGCGCGGGTTGGCGGTCCGTGCAGCCAGCGCTCGACGCCGCTGAGCAGCGGACCGACGTCGTCGTCGTCCCGCAGCCGTCGCATCGTCGTGGCGTGGTCCTCGTCGGCGGGACGCGCTTCGTCGGCGCGCCAGTGCGCGATCAGCAGTCGCTCGAGATGGACCTTCTCGTCGAGCGAGAGTTCGCTGCGCGCGGCAGCCTCGACGAGCGGGCGCAGTTGGTCGGCGAAGGTCGGCTCGGCGTCACTCGTCTTGCTGACTGGCGCGACGGTGGCGCGTTCACGGATGCGGCGCCGGATGGCGACCACGAGCGGGATGAGCCAGGCGACGATGGCAAGGCTGACGAGGACTCGGAAGCCGTTGCCCCCTGGCGCGGGCGGCGGAGTGAGTGGCTCGAGGTCGCCTTGATGATCGGCCGGCAACACCGACGTCACCGTGATCGGCATGGGCTCGGCGTCGTTGACGCGGCGCCCGTCGAGATGACGAAGTCCGTCGGCGAGGTCGTATGTTCCAGGCCGCGTGCCGATGAAGCGCAGGTCGTAGAACGTGCCGACGTCGCTCGCGGTCACGTCTGCGATGCGCACGAGCAGCGTCGACTCGTGCGTGACGGGAAGCGCCTCGAGCGCGTCGCCGTCGTAGCGCAGCAGATGCTGCCCCTCGCGACCGACGCTCAGCTCGACGAGCGACTCCTGGGTGGGGCCGATGAGCGCGAGCAACATTGCGAGGACAGGCGTAATCATCGTGTGCCGCGTCCGAGCGTCCCGCGCTCCTTCAGAAGGTGGCGCAGGGCACTCACGAAAGGGCGGTCGGTGCGGATCGCGAGGTGATCGACGCCTGCACGCCGCAAGTGCGTGGTGAGGTCGGTGCCGTCGCGCTGGTCGGGTTGCCAGCGCGCGCGGCTGCGCGACGTGAACCACCGCCCTGTTTCCGCCTCGCGCGCGCGCAGCACGCCGCCGCGCAGGGCTCCATGTTCGGCCGGGTCGATGAACTGCAGCGCGAGGACGTCGTGGGCCTGTGCGGCGCGGCGCATCGACGCGAGGGCGTCGGGGTCGTGGAAGTCGGAGAGGACGATGATCACCGCGCGTGTCGTCATCAGAGCGCAGGTCTGGTCGAGTCGCAGGGCCAGCGTCGTTCCCTCGTCGAACCCGGCACGCTCGAGCTGCGCGGCCCAGGCGAGGACACGGCTGCGCAGCTGGCTCGGCGGCACGCGCACGATGCGCGTTCCCGCCGATGTCGCGCCTACGGGGCTCTGGCGCTTCAACGCCGCGAAGCCGAGTGCGGCCGCCACGGCGACGGCGAGTCGATGCTTGCTCAGCGGAATCGACGAGATCGCCATCGACGCCGAGGTGTCGACGACGAGCTGCACCGGCATGCGCTTGGGCGCTTCGTACTCCTTGACGTGCACGCGCCCCGTGCGCGCCGTGACGCGCCACTCGATGCTCTTGATCGCGTCGCCGTCGACGAACGGTCGCGACTGCGCGTAGTCGACGCCGGCGCCGAGGAAGCTCGACGCGTCTTCGCCATACGTCAGCGAGTCGGCGAGCTTGCGCACGACGAGTTCGAACTCGGCCCCGGTCAGTTCGCGCGGCAGGTCGACGTCGGTCGTCATCGCTCGTCAGTCCAGCGCGTCGAGGATCTCGGCAACCACGTCGCGTCCTGTTCGTCCATCGGCGAGCGCGTCGTAGGTGAGACGCATGCGATGGATGAGGACGTCGTCGGCGAGCGCGAAGAGATCCTCGGGAATCGCGTAGTCGCGCCCCTCGAGGAAGGCTCGAGCGCGCGCCGCCTGCGTGAGCGCGATACCCGCCCGCGGACTCGTTCCGAGCTCGACCGCGACGTGTTCACGCGTGGCCCGCACGATCTCCGCGCAGTGGTGCACGAAGACATCCGAGACGTGCACGCCCTGCACCTTTTCCATCGCGTCGACGAGTTGCTCGAGGCTCGCCGGCTCGGCGCCGGCGAGCTGGTCGAACGCGGTCTTCGGGATTGCACCCTTCTCGCGCCTCTCGAGCCCGAACGAGAGGCTCTGACGGATGATTTCGACCTCGTCGGCCGCGCCCGGGTAGCTGAGGCGATGGCACATCATGAAGCGGTCGAGCTGCGCTTCGGGCAGCTCGAACGTGCCGGCCTGTTCGACGGGGTTCTGCGTGGCGATGACGAGGAACGGCGCGGGCAACGTGAACGACTCGTTGCCGATCGTCGCGCGGCGTTCCTGCATGGCCTCGAGCAGCGCGCTCTGGACCTTCGGCGCCGCACGGTTGATCTCGTCGGCCAGCAGCAGGTTCGTGAAGATCGGCCCCTTCTTCGTGACGAAGTCACCCGAGCGCTGGTCGAGGATCTCGGAGCCGAGGATGTCGGACGGCAGCAGGTCGATCGTGAACTGGACGCGGCCGAAGCGCAGGTCGATGGCCTTCGCGACGGCGTTGACGAGCAGCGTCTTGGCGAGGCCGGGCACGCCTTGGAGCAGCAGGTGTCCGCCTGTGAGCAACGCGATCAGGATCCGGTCGACGACGTCTTCCTGGCCCACCACGACGGTGCCGACCTGCCGCCGCACCGTGTCCACCACGGGATGCACCGCCGGCCGCGCGGCCGACACATCGCTGTTCGTCGAGATCACACTTGGGCTCCCCGCCGCCGAACTTCGCGGCCCACGACTGCGTTTCCATCGTCAACGTGTATCGCACGTCAGACTCAGCGTAACCGTTGGGACGAACTCGCGTTGCGCGGCCTTCCCGGGCGCTGGTCGCGAAGCAGCATCCCGCCGAGTTGATGCGAAGGAGCCTCGATCCCGCTGGTTCGCAGCAGAGATCGAGGCTCTCGATGGCGCGCGCGTGTCGCGGCGAGGCGACTACAGCGAACCGGCCGGCAGGATGATGATCGCCGACGGGGCGCCGAGCGTCTCTTCCCCGGTGTTGATGTCGTAGAAGACGCCCTGACCGAACAGCGTGATCGGATTGCTCACCGAGCTCGGCGTGAACGGCTCGGCGTCGCCCGAGCTCGTGCCGCTGGTGTTGAGGGTCAGGAGTCCCGGGAATCCCTGGAACCCATTCGGCTGCGCACTGAGGTCGACGACCGCCGCGCCGGCCGAGAAGTACTCGCTCGAGCTGGGTGCCGTTGCGAGGGCGTTCTGGGCACCCGGCACGGTGGCGATGCTCCACGCGAGGCCATAGGCCGTGTTGGCCGACGCGACGGGCGCGTGGTTCTTGCCGAAGCCGAAGATGCGTTGGCTTCCGGCTTCGTAGACGTTGTCCGCGAGAAAGTTGCCGGTGGTTCCGAGGATGTTGCGCAGGTCGACGTTCGGGAGGTTCGGTTCGTTCGTCGGGTCGACGTAGGTGTCCTTCAGGAAGAGGTCGAGTGATCCCGTGCCGCTGTACGACGTGGCGATCGGGAACGTGGTGCTGTCGCCCGCGCCGAGGTCTACGTCGTCGAAGTAGAAAACGTCGCTGCTCCCGAACGTGTTGATGGAGAAGACAAGTCCGTGCGCGCCCGCGGTCGGGTTCGCCAAGGTGTCGCCGGTCCCGCCGTAGAACCCGGAGAAGTGCGCCGTGAAGTAGCGCGTGGATCCGAAGCCGTTCGAGATCCACCGAACAGCGGGGGACGCCGGGTAGTTGGTCCCGCCGTTCGACTGCGAAGGGAAGCCGTAGATGAAGCATGTCGCGAGCTGAAGGTCGTCCGTGTTCGTGATCACCATGGAGGACGCGACGGCACCGCCTGCCGGCTCAAGAGGTTCTTGCGACTCGGTACGCACGTGAAAGAGCTCGAGCCAGATCGAGCTCTGGTTGTTCGTGAGCTCGATCGCCGACTTGCTTCCCTCGACGCGGTCGATGAGGAACGACTTCAGAATGACGCGGCCCGCGCTGGGCGTGTTGTTGACGACTAGGCTGTCGATCTCGATTCGAATGCACTCGAGCAGCGCGTTGCCGAGGTTGCAGCCTGCGGGGAGAAACTCGGTTTCCTGTCCAAGGAGATCCAGCGACGGCACGATCGTGAGCGGCTTGTCGATGACGATGTCCTCGGCATAGCGTCCGGGGTCAACGACGATGATGTCACCCGCCGCGGCCGTCGTGATTTGCAGTTGCAGTGACTGACCGACGTTGACGCGGTGGACGGCCTGCGCCGAGGCGGACATGCTCGACGTGGCAGCGAGTGCAAGCGCGAGAGCGCAGACAAGGCTTCGTGGACTGGTCATGGAACGGGCTCCGAGGATGGGGTTGAGTCCGGGGTTTGCGTTCACCGCGCGACGTGAGTTTCAGGTTCTCGTGCGTTGTTGCTCGTGCTCTGAGAACACAGGCGTTCACGGGGCTGCCCGGCGAGTTGCATGACCTGTGTCGGGCGCTCGGGTACGCTGCGAAAATGACCCAGATCAGAACGGCCAAGAGATCGACTCGTGTGACGTTGGCTCTTGTGACCTCGACTCGTCTGAAGCTGCGTGATGCTCGCGGAGCGCCTCGTTGAAGCGCATCGCACTCGGCGTGTTCGTCATCCTTGTCGTGACGCTTGCGGCGCTCTGGCTGAGTGACGGTGAGCGGTCGGTGATCGTGGCCGACCTCATCGATCCGGTTCGTACGCGCGATGGCGTGCGGCGCGACCCGTTGCGTCCCACGGGGGCTGCCGCCGAGGCCGTGACTCCGCGCGATCACGTCACCGTGCGCTCAACCGCCTATCTCATCGAACTCTTAGTCGAGACGGTCGACACGAACGGTGAACGCGTCGGTGGGGCCGAACTTCGCGGACACGACGGCGAGGCGGAACGTCTGCTGGGCTTCACGGAGGTGGACGGCACGTGCATCGTCGCCATCCATCCTGACCGGCCCCTGCGGATCTTCGCGCGCGGGCTGGTCTACGCGTCCCAACCCGTCGACGTCGACGTCTCGGAACAGATCTCGGTCAGGCTCGTGCTCGAAGCGGCCGAGGCGATCGCCGGCGTTGTCGTCTGGGCCTGGGGTGGTCACGTCGGCCCCGGCGTGATGGTGCGGGCACTCGAACCCGGCCAGAAGCTCGGAGCGACGACCGAAGCCCAGCGCTTCGCAGAACTCGGCAACATCCATGAAGCCCTCACAGACGTGAACGGTGCGTACACGTTCGTCGGTCTGGATCCGAAGGTGCAGTATCGGCTCGTGGCGCTGTCGCCGAGCTGCGTAAGCGTTGGTCGCGACGTGCTTGCAGCGACGGGTTCGATGGGCGTCCGCATCCGCGTCGGACACATCTACGGCGCGCACATCGAACAGCGCGATGCGTCGGGCGGCATGCCGCTCGTCTCGTCATCGCTGCGCGCGCTCAATCACGAGTGGGTCTACGGGAGCACGTCGACCGAGATCCCGCCGGGGATCGTCGACGCGCTCGGGCTCCGCGACGGCTTCGATCCCGAGTGGGATGCCGTGCCGCTCTTCACGTTCGTGCTCGACCAGGAGCAGCTCGGGCCGCGTGTCACCGAAGTGGTCCTTGCGGGGCATGAACGCGGGAAGGCCACCTACTCACTCAAGCGCGTCGTCGACGGACAGATTCCGACCCAGCGTCTCGTGCTCGTGCCGCATCACAACGGCCTCGGGCAGCTGGACATCCACGTCACCGGTGGAAATCGCGACTTCGGGCTCACCGTCGGACGAAGCTCCGAGCCGCCCGTGGTGCTCGCCATCCGCGACCCCGCGTCTGACAATGGCACTTGGATGATCCCGCTCAAGCGTTGGCCTCGGCACGGCGAAGTCATCACGGTTGAGGGAGTTCCCAACGGTCGCTACGAGGTCACGCTCCGTGCCGCCCACGGAATGACGCGCTGGCCGTCAGACAGCGAGCACGCCACGGTCGACGTTCTCGGAACTACGGCGGTCACGGCGGTGAGCCCCGACCTTGGCGCCGCGACGTTCGAAGTCTTGGACAGTGAAGGGCAGGTGTATCGCGGTCCCGCGGAGTTCGTCTTCGAGTCGGGGACCGTGAACTTCTTCTCGGCGCCCTACGTCGTCGAGGGCTTGCCCGTCGGCGCGCAACGCGTCTCGATCACGCGGGGCGTCGAGCGGAGCAGCGCGTCAGACAGCGGGCGGGGCGTCAAGCGCGGGAGTGCGGTCGCCTACGACGTCGTCATTGAGGCGGGGCGCGTCGTGCACGGACGACGATCGCCGACACCCGTCTTCGACGAGCCACGTTAGCAGCAAGTTGAATCAACCGGGCTCGTCGCACATCGGTCACCGACGAATCGCACCCGCAGCCGCGCGGGAAATCCCGGGCGACTGCGGGTCGGTTCGCGAGCGGTGGCGCGTGCTTCACGCAGCTCAGTTCACGTGCAGGGCAAGGCCGTTGCTGGCCGCGAAGTTCTTGACCGCCGAGCGGTCGGGCTGCCAGACCTGGGCGTAGACGTCGAACGCGAGGCCGAAGTCGGGCACGTCGGTGAAGGGCAGGGTGAAGGCGCCGTCGGTGCCCGTGATCAGGTTGATGACGATGTCGGGGCTGGGGACGAGCGTGCCGCCCTTGAGCGGAGCACCGAGTTCCGCGATCCCCACGACGAGGAACGCGTTGTCGGACGGGATCGCGCTCGTGAGGTGCAGTGCGCCGCTGTCGCCGGGGCCGAGCTGACCCGAGCCCGTCAGCGAGACCTCGCCGTTCGTACCCGCGATTCCGCCGCCGAGGAACGAGAAGGCCATGTCTTCCTGGATCGTCACCGACCCGATCGACGTGAGCTCCTGGTGCATGTCGAGCAGGTTGCCGGACGCCGTCGCCGCGTCGGTGCCGATCGTCGCCGTGGCGAGCTCTTCCTGCAGGATCGCGAGGATCTCCGCGGAGGGCACGCGGTCGGGGCAGTTGTCTCCGATGCAGCCCTCGTTCGTGATCTGGCTGGCTTGCCCCGACGTCCCGAACTCCGTCGTATTCGTCGGGTCGAAGATCTTGACGATCGCCTCGAACTGCAAGTCGACGAGCGTGCCCGACGGGATCGTCGAGAAGACCGGCGCCAGGAAGCCTTGCCAGTCGCCGGTGTTCCCGTTCAGCGCCTTCCACTCAATGGTCGCCTGGGCGTTGGTGGCGAACGTGTCGAAGCCCGGGATCAGCGTCTCGGTGCCGGCGTAGTAGATGCCGAACTCGACGATGTCCTTCACGCCACTGAAGACGCCGCCGAGGCTGCAGGTGCAGTACTCACCGGGGTCGCCGCCGGCCGTCTTGTACCCGTTGATGCGGATGGGGACTTGCCAGAGATTGCCCGGCAGGGACTCGGCCTCGGACATGAGGACGAACGCATTGCTCGCTGTGCCGGGCGTGCAGGGGGCCGTGCACGGAAGCACGGGCGGCGCAAAGGCCACGGCGAGGGTGAGAGCAGCGAAAGCTGCCGTGCGGAACGCGCTGGTTGGGGTGTTCATCGGAGCCTCCTCGACTCGAAGTGTGTATTGACACTCACACTTGGAGCTTTAGTGGCCCAATCTCTGATCAAGTCGCGAACAAACCGCGGTTCACTCCGCGCGTCAGTCGCGCACGAACTCCATCGCGCCCTCGGGGAGGAAGTACGCGATGAGCATGCGTCCGCCCGTCACCGTGGGGATGTGCGTGCTGTCGGGCGGGAAGACGACCCACCCTTCGGGCTGACCGTCGAAGCGCGGCTGGCCGTCGATCGCGAAGCACAGGTTGATCTCGCCGTTCGGGTGGCGGTGCTTCGGGCCCGCGGCCGACATCCAGACGACGTCGACCGACATGCCCTGCGCGTTGTCGTCCGGCTTGCGCAGGCGCGACCACTTCAGCGCGTCGTCACCGCGGTCGCAGAGCGTCCCTGCCGCGATCGCTGCCACCATCGCGTCGCGCAGCGCCAGCGCATCGGCGCCATCCGCCGGGTAGCGCGCCTCGAGTGCGGCGACGGCGGCGGTCGGGTCGCTCGGATCGACGTCGGCAGCTGCCGCCATCGGGGCTTCGATGAGTGTCTTGATGTCGGTCATGGGGAGCGCTCGCGGCGGGGCGGGTTCAGATGTCTTTCATGCGCTGCACGGCGGCAGCCACGTGGGCTTCGATATCACCCACAGACTCGGCCCAGCAGATCTTGCCGTCGGTGCCGATGATGTAAGAGATGCGATTGGGATAGGGCGCGCCGGTGTTCTTCGCTGCGCCGTATGCGATCGACATGGACTTCGTCGTGTCGCAAAGCAGCGGGAAGGGGAAGTCGAACTTCTCGGCGAACGCCTCGTTCTCGGTCGGGTCGTCGAAGGACACGCCGAAGATGTTTCCGATCGCCTCGATCTCGGCGATCTTGTCGCGGAAGGCACAGCCCTCGATGGTGCAGCCGGGCGTGTCGGCCTTCGGGTACCACCAGAGCAGCGTCGGACGGTCGAGAATGTCCTCGAGCGTGACGCGCTTGCCGTGGTGGTCGACGACGGAGAAGGGCGGAGCGTCGGCGCCGACCGACAGCATCTTCGGCTTGCGGAGCCAGTGGAGAAGACGACGGATCACGAATGGATGTCCTTGTGACGAGCGCGGGCGTTGAGCACGTCGGCCAGCTCGCCGATGCCGTTGGCCAGGATGAAGTCGGCCCCGGCGTCGCGCAACTCCTGCTCAGCGCCGATGCCACCGAGCACGCCGTAGGCCGCAACGCCGGCACCGCGCGCCGCGAGGACGTCGGCGCTCGTGTCACCCACCATGACGGAGTGCGTGGGGAGGAGATGGTGGCGTTCGAGGGCGAGGTGGACGATCGCGGGCGAGGGCTTCGGCTCGGGGACGAGGTCGCGGCCGAGGACGTCCTTGAAATATCTATCGAATCCCATGGCTTGCAGAACGCGCTGAGCGCTGTCGACCGTGCGCGTGGTGACGGCGATCGAAGCGATGCCGGCCTCGGCGAGCCAGACGAGCGTCTCCTCGGACCCCGGCGTGGGCTTGGCGCGTGAGGCGATCAGCGGGCCGTAGCGCTCGCTGAAGATCGCCGACATCGCGGCCGGTTCGTGTCCGCCCATCTGTCGCCACGTGTCCTCGGGGTTCTTCCCGATTTGGGCACGTAGCCACGCGCGTGTCGGCTCGGCGAGGCCCTGCTCGCGGGCGAAGATGAGAATCGCGTCGATGATGCCGTCGGCGGCGTCGACGATCGTTCCGTCGAGATCGAGCAGCACGGCGCGCAGATCGGGCGGCGAGTCGCGCATCGAGGCAGGTCCACGGGGAGGAGGGAGGGCGGCGTGACTCGGCACGTCGCGCGTCCGGAGGATACGATGGGCTGATGTTGTCGACGCACATGAATCGCTGGCTCGGCCGCGCGCGCCGCGTGCTCCTCACGTGGGAGGCGTTCTGCGCAGGCGTCGTGATCCTCGCGATCGAGGTCTCAGGGCCACTCAACAAGCGCGACGTCGACGACATCCTGTGGGTCCTGCTGCTGCCACTGCTCTTCCTGTTCGGCTGCACGGTGATCCGCTTTCCGCACATGCCGCTGACGCAGGTCTTCATCGAGCAGAGTCTGCGCACGGCGACGTGGTTGCGATCGCGTCTGGCCCTGTCGCTCGGCCTCGACTTCCATCCGCGGCGCAGCAACTGCCTTCCACCCTTTCACACGCTACGGCGCAGCTGGATCGCGCTCGCCTTCGCGGCCGTTGCGCTGCTGCCCGCGCAAGGCATTCTGCGCGAGGTCCTCGCGGCGTGTCGCGTCACGGGGCTCTACACGGTTTACACGCTCGCGCTCTGCCTGCTCTGGACGTTCCTGCTCGCGAGCATCGTCGTCCAAGGCGCCGCCACCTTCTTCGGCATCCTCGAGTTCGTCCGCGCGCGTCTGCAGCTCGAAGGCGCGACGCGCGTGTTCGTCACGAGTGCCGCGTTCGTCGCGATCGGCGCCGTGCTGATCGTGCTCGATGCCAGTGCTCCTCAGGGCGAGGGGTTGCAACGCTGCGTCGCGGCGCTGGCCTTCGCGTGCCTGCTCCCGCGCGTGGTGCGCATTGCCGAACCGCCGCGTGGTCCGTGGCTCAACATCGCGCTCGGGCTCGGAGGACGCGCGCACACCGTGCGTCTCGCCGACCTGATTCGTGACGGCTACCAGGTCGCCGTGCTCGAGGCGTTCGTCGTCGTCATCGCGCTCGCGCCGGTTGCCGGATCGGCGAGTGCCGACATCTTCCCCGCCACCGACACGCTGCTGCGGCTCTTCGGCTGGACGTCGGTCTGGCTTTACACGGGCGGGGTGCTGCTCGCGATCGGTGAGTTCAGCCGCCGGCGTCGTCTCTACGATCCGGCCTTCGATCGCAGCCGAGTGCTCTGGTCGGTGCCCGGCCCGGAGGCCTCGGCGCTCGAACGCGAGCGTCAGGTGATCGAGGACGCCGGCTGGCGGCTCGTGATCGAAGACCGTCTCCCCGCGCCCGACGACGCCGATCTCCTCGCCGGCATGCCCGCGGGTCTCCTGCCGCCGGGGCAAGTTCCGCTCGCGCAGGTCCCGCCGTCACTGTTCCTCCTCAGTGACGATCCCGGCGCCGTGCTCGCGCAGGTCGATGAGCGTGACAAGGCGCGCCGCACGCGCGCGGCCATCGAACGGCTCGTCACGTCGATGCGCCCGCGCATGGGCGACCGCGGCGAGGGCACGTTCCTCGTCCCGCACTGCTGGCTCGTCGTCGGGTTGACGCGCGACGATGATCGCGGCAGCGTGGACCGCACGCCGGCGATGAGCTTCGGGCAGAGCTTCCAGGCCGTGCTCGGGACGCGCCTGCGGCGCTTCTTCCATGAGGTCGCGAGCCGCAGCGGTGTCGACGTGCTCTACGTCGAAGACGCCGTGACGCCGCAGCAGCTCGGCGACGTGCTCGAGGTGCTGTTCGACCGCCACATCCAGCGTGCGTCACCCGGCCTGATCGGGGAGCAGGATTTCGTCGGCGTGCAGGGCGTGCGCATCGTGCTGCATGAAGTCGACCCGGAGGTCGATGGCCTCGACGGTCTCGAAGACATCGACGCCCACGTCACGCGCAATGCGATCTCGCGCGCGCGCATCATGATCATCAGTCGTGATCGACGCGACGGTGACGACGATGATGATGGCCCACCGATCGAAGGTGAGAGTAACGACGATTGGCTGCGTGCTTCGTTGGGGAACATGTTTCCGCGGGTGGCGCCGACAACGGGGTAGAAGGGATACGGTGTTGGGGGTGCGGTGTGCTTTTGGTGTGCTTGGCCGCCGTCGTCGGGTGACGGGGACGTCGGCGCTCGGGCACGGCTCGATGCGTCGGTGGGATCGCGTGGCGTGTGTTTCGGCGCCGTGAAGTCGCTGCCGCCGTCCCCGTCACCCGCCGACGGCACGGGTGCTGCCGGTCTTGGCGAAGGGCACGACCGGACGGGGGGAGAGGGGTAAGTGGTGCTCGGGGCGGAGGTTCGGTCGTGGCGTGCTGGAGGGCGCGTGGGATCGATGATCTTCGGGGACGGTTGGCGGCGAGATCTTGACGTGCTTTGCAGGTGGCTTTGGCGGGCGCGGTGAGTCGGGTGATGGCTTTGCGTGGCTGGCGTTGTTCTGACGCGTTGTTCGTCGTCAGGACAGCCGCGCGGAGTGGAGCCCTTGCGGAGCTCAGGCGGAGCGCGGCGTACGGGGGATGGTGCGGTGTGCCTTTTGGGTGTTGGCCGCCGTCGTCGGGTGACGGGGACGTCGGCGCTCGGGCACGGCTCGATGCGTCGGTGGGATCGCGTGGCGCGTGTTTCGGCGCCGTGAAGTCGCTGCCGCCGCCCCCGTCACCCGACG
>JAJDEO010000037.1 GCA_029259745.1 Planctomycetota bacterium | reverse complement strand
TCGGCGCTCGGGCACGGCTCGATGCGTCGGTGGGATCGCGTGGCGCGTGTTTCGGCGCCGTGAAGTCGCTGCCGCCGTCCCCGTCACCCGCCGACGGCTCGGGTGCTGCCGGTCTTGGCGAAGGGCACGACCGGACGGGGGGGAGGGGTAAGTGGTGCTCGGGGCGGAGGTTCGGTCGACGTGACCTGGAGGGCACGTGGGATCGATGATCCTCGGGGACGGTTGGCTGCGAGATCTTGGGGTGCCTTGCAGGTGGCCTTTGGTGCTCGTGAGTCGGGTGCCGGTCTTGCCTTCTCGTGATCGTCCTGACGCGGTCTTCGTCGTCAGGACAGCCGCGCGGAGTGGAGCCCTTGCGGAGCTCAGGCGGAGCGCGGCGTACGGGGGATGGTGCGGTGTGCTTTTTGTGCTTGGCCGCCGTCGTCGATTGACGGGGATGTCGGCGCTCGGACACGGCTCAGGGGCTGCCGGGCGTCCAAAAGGGCACGACAGGACGATGGACGCGCGGCGCGGCGGCACGCTCGTCTTCACGGCGTAGAGCCTGCGAACGCGCGTCCGTTCCCAGTGGCTCGCTCGAGCCTTGTTCCGATCCGGCGGACTCGCCGCCGCTCCGGGTCAGCCGTCGCCGACGTAGCCGAGTGCCTGGAGCTGGGCCTTCGTCTCGTCGTCGGGTTCGGGCTCGGGTTCCGAGTAGTTGAACGTCAGGACGAGGTCGTCGAGCGGCTGCACGACGTTGATGGTGACGGGCTCGAACGCTTCCTCGTCGAACTCGGTTGCCAGGCTGATCGTCCACTGTCCGGGCGAGAGGCGGTCGAACTCGAACTCGCCGGTCTCGCGGTCGACCCAGGCGCCGTCTTGGTCGCCGGTGTCGTCGCGCTTCGCGACGAGTCGCATGAATGACGGGTCTTCGTCGAGGCCGACCACGTTGACGGTTCCGCTCACGACAATCGCGCGGCGCACGACCAACGTCAGCCCTGTGCGACGCTGCATCTCGCCGACTTCGAACGGCTCACTCGACGCGGCGGCGTAGCCTTCGGCCCAGGAGTTGAGCGTGTACTCGCCGGCCTCGATCGGGTCGATCTCGAACGAGCCATCGGCCTTGGACACGGCGCCGGAGCTGCCCCAGCTGCGGCCCTTGCTCTCGGCCTGCTGCGCGAAGAGCCGAATGCCTTCGAGCGGCTCGCCGTCGTCGCCGGAGATGACGCGCCCCGACACCGAGCCGACGCGCACCGAGACGTCGATGAACTTGCGCTCACCGACGGCGACCTGGGCGGTCTCACTCGCCGCGATGCCGCGGCTGAAGTTCATGCCGTGCGCGCTGAAGCGAAGCTCGACGTCACCGGCCGCGACGACACCGATGTCGAACGTGCCGTCGTCGTTGATGATCGCCGACCGGCGGATCTTGCCCCACACGAACACGGTCCAGTCCTGCGGGGGACGACCGTTGACGAGCAGGCGTCCGTGCAGGCTTCCCGTTTCGATATCGGCGTAGCCGCTTCCGACGATCAGCGTCGTCGAGATGTCGGCGCCCGGCCCGACCTCGAGCTCCTCCTTCGCGAGCGGCGACTGCGACATCATCATTCCGATCGCCGTCGGCCCGAGGCCCTGGTCGAACATCGGCCGGGCCTGCAGTTCGAGCGAACCGGGATCGACGTCGAGGAACTCGAAGTTGCCGTCGCGGTCGGTGTAGGTGAGAAGCGGAATGAGTGCGTCGCTGAAGTCGGCGATGCCGTCGTTGTCGTGCGTGAGCGTCACCATCATCGGCTGGGCCGGCGCGCGACCGTTGTCGAGCACCGAGCCGCGGATCGTCGCGCCGACGTCGAGCAGCACGACCGATTCGGTCAGCTCGTCGTCACGCACCGTCGCGGTGGCTTCCTTCACGGCAAGTGCGGGGTGGGTGACGAGCAGGGAGACTTCGCCGGGCGGCAGGTCGCGGAAGTTCGCCACGCCGTTCGCGCTCGTGCGCGCCGACTGGATCGGGAAGTCCTCGCCGGGTGAGAAGACGTCCACCATCGCGTGCTCGATCGGTTCCTCGTCGGAAGCGCTCGCCACCGTGACGCTGAGTTCGGCGCCGCCTTCGAGCCGGAACTCGATGCGCTCACGTCCGCTCTCACGCAGATCGATCACCTCGACGGCCGTGCCGTAGCCCGGCACGCGCGCGGCGATCTCCCACACGGCGGGATCGAGCTTCTCGAGTTCATAGACGCCCGCGTCGACCTCGTCGGCGCGCGTCGGCATCGCGGCCGGCGGCTTGAGGAAGTTCGGGAGTTCGTCGGCGTCCATGTCGGGCAGGCTGCGGCCGAAGAAGGTCACGCCGGAGACGGGCTCGTCGGATTCGTCGAAGACGAGCGCCGTGATCGAGAGCGGCTGCGGGATGACGATGGTCGGCTCGTCTTGTCCTGCCACGACTTCTTCGCTCACCACGAACGTGCTGCGCTCGGGCGACTTGGCGGCCACGCGTCCCGTGGTCGGCGTCAGCCCGGGCACTTCGAAGCGCCCGTTTTCGTCGGTGAAGACGGCGCCCTTCAGGATCGTGACGGGAATCATGCCGCCGCCGACGCCGTTGCCAGCGAGCACCTCGGCGCCAGCGATCGGTTCCCCTTCGCCGTCGACGACGTGGCCGACCATCGCAACGCCGGCATCCATGCGGATGTCACCGAGGTCGCGCTCACCGCCCGGCGCGCCCGACGGTGTCGGGCCGTGCATCGCCGGAGCGCGGTCGATGCGGTCGATGAGCACGGAAATCAGGCCCTGCGGAACGCTCTCGAGAACAAACTCGCCGGCATCGTTCGTGTAGGCCGTCGGGACGGGGATGTACTTCTCGAGACGCATGAGGCGTTCGGGCGGACGGTAGAAGAACGTCACCTCGCGATCGGTGACCACGACAGCCGAGCCCGGACGCACGTCCGCGACGGCTTCGACGCCGGGGAACGGCGGCAGCTCGGCGGCGCGTACGCGGGCGTTGACGACCGGCTCACCGGCTTCGTCGACGACGCGGCCGCGGAAGATGATGCCGAGCGGCATCACGATGTCGCCGAGGTCGGTGACGGAGCCGGTGCTCGGCGTCTTCGTGAGCAGCGTATAATGCGAGCGCGGTCCGCCGGGATCGAGCAGCACGAGGCCGATCGTGCGCGGCTCGACGTCCGTCATCTCGAAGCGCCCCTCGGCGTCGGTGACGGCGCGTCCGGCGATCACGTCGAGCATGGCGTTCTCTTCGAGCATCGCCGGGTTGTCGAAGAAGGCGTCGCGCGGCACGCGCATCGTGCCGAGACGTCCTCCGCCGATCATGACGTCGAGGTCGGTGACGGGCGTGCCGTCTTCGAGCACGACGCGCCCGATGACCTTCGCGAGGGCGGCGCGGTACGAGGCCGGCAGCGAGCGACTCGCGACTTTCTCGGGGGCGTCCGCCGGTGAGATGTCGGCGATCGCGATGCGTTCGGGACCGCGCTCGTCGAGGGCGACGTCCGGCAGGTCCAGGGCGTTGCTCTTCACCTCGCCGACGTCGATGAGCGCGACGTCAACGCCCTGACCTGCGTCGTCGCTCAGCAGGAAGAATGCCGCAATGCCGGCGATGACAAGGATCGCGCCGAGCGCAATCAGGAGTCCTCCACGTCCGTTCATCGGTCCTCACGCTTCGATGGGGTGCCAGGGCTGTCGCGGAGTAAAGGGGCCTCGACGCGCAGCACGGCGCCAACTTAGCACCGCGACCGACGCTGGGACGTGCCGGCCACGCTTGTGACACGGAATCGGGACGCGGCGGGTCAGTACGGGGCAGCGGCCTGGTCGGATGTCCAACCTTCGAGGTCGTGGGGCGCCATGACCTCGATGAACTCTTTGCAGAGGCGCGGAGAGCCGGCGATGAGCGTGCGCGTGGTTTCCGAAATCGGCGTTCCAGAGGCCGTGCAGACGCGTCCGCCGCACTCTTCGAGCACGACGAGCCCGCCGAGGATGTCGAGCATGCGCTGGCTCGTGCCACGTCCGACGACCAGCAGGTCGGCCTCGCCGGTGGCCAGGAGGGCCAGGTCGAGCGCGATCGAGCCCATGCAGCGGATTTTCCGGACGCGCCAGAGCAGCGACGCCAGCGCATCGGGGCGCCCGACCAGCGGGCCGCGCTTCGAGAGGTGCGCGATGAGCATGGCGTCGCGCAGTTCGACGTCGTCGCGGACGTGCGGCATCGGCGTCGGCGTGTCGCTGCCCGCAGAGACCTGCCGCGCCCCCTGACCGCGCGTGGCGCTCAGCGTGATCGCGCGGATGACGTCATGCACGACGCCGACGAGCGGCTCGCCATCGACGACGAGCCCGACGGTGACGGCCACGTACGGAATCCCGCGCAGGTGGTTCGCGCTGCCGTCGATCGGGTCGACGTGCCAGACACAGCGGCGGTCCGTGCCGAGTGGCGCGCGGTCCTCGATGATCAGCCCGTGACCGGGGAAAGATGCGGAGAACGCTTCCGCGAACGCTGCGCCGGCGACCTCGTCGTGCGCGGTGTGCACTTGGGTCTCGGTGGCCCAGCGATGGTCGTCGTCCCGCTCGCCAAGCGTGGGCGCGACGATCTGCGTCGCGATGCGCCGGACGTGGCGGGCTGCCTCGGCCTCGAGCTCGAGGAGTTGCGCGGGCGTGAACGGGGGCGTGGGCGACGACATGGGCCCGGGAGTGTAGCAGTCCGGCACACGGGTAGCTCACCTGGCCGCAAAGACGTAGCCTGCGGTGCTCCGCCCATCTCCCTGGGGTTTTCCGTGCTGCCTTCGTCGTCTCTCGTCGACCCCGTGCGCATGCTGCGCGGCCTCGTCATCGCGCTCTTCGTCGTGACACTCACGGCGTGTTCGAAACCCGAGCTCGACGGTGTCGAGCCGCAGCGTTTCGAACGTCTCGACCTCGACGGTGTGCTCGACTCACCGGCGCTGGGGAGCGAGACGGTCATCGACCACTTCGACATCCCGACCGACGTGACCAACTGGGAGGTCGAGAGTCCGGCACGTCGCTTCGCCAAGATCCCAGGTACCGACAAGCGCACGCTGCTCGTGCGCGCGAGCGCCGACGAGCCGAACATCGTCCTCGAGCGCAAAGGCGAGTTCGATCTGGCGACGTTCAACAGCGTCCGCCTGGCTTACACCTTCCAGGGCCTCGGCTGGGCGTCGATCGCGTTCTTCCGCGACGGCAAGCTCGTGCATCGTTCGCCGAGCGCTTATCTCGTGCGCGGCGACGTGCCGGCGCCGATCAACATCCCGCTCGAGATGGGCGGCAAGACCGGCATCTGCGACACGATGCAGGTCGTCTTCGGAGGCAAGAGCCACCGTGCCGTGCGCGTGGTGACGATCGAGACGCTCTACATCCCGCCGGGCGCTCTGCTGCCGTCACCCGACGGTCCGCCGCTCGCGTTTGCGCTCGGACACGCTTCGCGGCTTGCCCAGCGCGTCGTCACCGACCGGCCGATCGAGGCCATGGTCGAGGTCGGCGGCGGGGCGGAGCTGCGCTTCTCCTACGGTCGAACCTTCGAGCCCCTCGGTGGTGACGACGCAACGCTCCTGCTCTCGTTGCTCGACTTCGATGGCAAGGTGCTGATGCAGGAGAGCTTCCGTGCGCCGCTCGAGGCCACGACATGGGCATCCGAGCGCGTCGATCTCTCCGAGTACGCGGGCCGCAATCTCACGGTGCGTTTCTCGCTCAGAGGCCCCGAACAGGCTTGGGTCGTCGGCGAGGTCGCCCTGTGGGGTGAAGCCGCCGAGTCGCGCCCGAACGTCCTCTTCATCACGAGTGACACTCACCGCGCCGACCACATCGGCGTCGCCGAAGACGGTGTGGGAGTGAGCACGCCGCACATCGATGCGCTTGCCGCCGAGGGCGTGCTGTTCCTCGACTGCATCGCGCCCTCGAACGTCACGAACCCCTCGCACATCTCGATGATGACGGGCATTCCGCCGCGCGACACGGGGATCGTCGTCAACCGCCTGCGCCTTTCGGAGGGCGCGCGTACGCTTGCCGAGACGTTTGCCGAGGCCGGTTACGTCACGATGGCCGCGCTCGGGACGGCGCACCTCGGTCACAACGGAAGTGGACTCGGTCAGGGGTTCGACCGCATGAACTGGCCGCCGCGCGTTCCGCGTGACGCGGTCGAGATCATCGACATGACCGAAGCCTGGCTCGACGATGCCGAGGGCCAGCCACTGTTCGTCTGGGTCCACGTGTTCGATGCGCACTGGCCGTATGTACCGCCGGGCACGTTCGACCGCAGCTACTACGACAAGGACATCGATCCCTTCGATCCGTCGCTGCCCGACCCTGGCGTGCCCAACGACGAGCTTCCGAGTGACATGCAGGGTCTGCGCGACCTCGACTTCCCACGCGCCCAGTACAAGGGCGAGGTCAGCTACCTCGACGATCAACTCGGACGTCTGCTCGGCTTCGAGCAACTCGAGAACGCGATCATCGCGCTGACGTCGGACCACGGCGAAGGACTCGGCGAGAGCGGCGTCTACTTCGAGCACGCCGAGCTGTACCCGGGCTCGTTGCGCGTCCCGATGATGATCCGCTGGCCCGATGGCCCGCGCGGCGTGAAGGTGGCCGAGCCGATCACGAACTACGACGTCGGGCACACGCTGGCCGAACTCGCCGGCCTGAGCGCTCCGGATTTTCCGGGGCGCGACCTCACAGAACTCGTGGGCAGCGAGCCGACGGAGCCGGAGCGCTACACGATCTCGTCGAGCGGGCACTCGGCGTCGCTCGAGGTCGGTGACGACTACCTCATCTTGCACCTCGTCGAGCACGACTCGCCGCACTCGGTGCGCGCATTCGTGTCGCACCAGGTCGAGCTCTTCGACCTCGCCGCCGACCCTGAGTGTCTCGTGGATCTCGTCGACGAGAAGCCGGAGCGAGCGCGCGAACTCCGCACCCAACTCATCGCGTGGCTGGAGGACGCCGGCCCCGGGTTGCGCGGAGACGCCAACGAGTCGCCGGAGTTCCTGGCTCAGCTTGCCGCGCTCGGCTACGTCGATCAGGAGGTCGAAGAGGACGTGAGCTTCTGGGAAGACGACGACTGCGAGTGGTGCCGCCGGATGCGTCGATGAGTTGAGCTTGAAGAGGAGGGTCGGGGGATGGTCGGTCACAAGGCGCGTCACGATCGCGTTCGCACGCCGGAGTCGCTTCCGCGGACGTTGATCTGGCTCATCGTGATCCCGCTGGTCTTCTTCGCAACGCAGCTCTTGGTCGGCGGCGACGACGGGGTGTTCGCGATGACGACCGAGCGCGTGATGAGTCCGCTTCTGCGGTGGACGGTGCTCAACATGCCGCTGCAGCTCGTGCTCGCGGCCGTCACGGCGCTGCTCGCTCAGCGGTCGGCCACGCGCCGCAGCGCCTACGTCGTCGGCGTGCTCAACGTCGCGCTCGTGGCCGGGCACGTCATCATGTTGTTCGCCACGGCCTGACGGCGCCCTCGCCACGGCCTGATGGCGCCTATCAGCCTGGCTCAGAGTGCGCCGTGCGTGACCGAGAGGTCGTCCATGCAGAACCCGGTGTAGATCAGTGTGAGAAATCCGGGCTAAGCTCTCAGCCATGACTGCACCACGCCTGCTCGCTCTCGTCATTCCCGCACTGCTCCTCAGCGGGTGCTTCGTCCTCGCGCCGCGGCTCGATCCCTGGGATCCGGAAGCTACGCTGACCTTGGGTGAGACACTCGTCGTCGTGCCGGCCGAGCACGTCGCCGCGATGAGTTTGCCGCTCGTCGTCGAGGCGCGCGACGCCTACCTCGTCAGCGACGACGCTCCCGGGGAGACGCGCACGGCGGCGATCCTCGGGCACGAACTCGTCACCGGGATGACGCGCGAGCACGTCGTCTACGCGCTGCAGGCGCATCCCTCGCGCATCCGCCGTCAGGGTCCGCCCGGCGGCGACACGTACCTCTTCTATCCGCACCGCTACTGGGTGCGCTTCGATGGCTCAGGTCATCTGACGAGCGCCGGGCGCTACTGACCCGAGCCGACTCGACGCAAGTTCAGCACGGTCAAGTGCGAGGGCGAGCCGATCACGACCTCACCGGTCGTCGAGACGAACACGCCCTGCACGGCGATGGTGACGACGTCGAGCGGAGAGATGTCCGGGATCGTCGTCGAGATCTGCAGGGTCGCCGGTGAGCCGAGTGTGCCGAGGAAGATCGACAGGAACGACGGCGCCATGACGACGCCGTTGAGCTTCTTGACGTAGCCGAAGGCGCCGACGGCGTGCCGACGAGCAACACGACGGCAGCGCCCGGCGAGCCACCGAGCGTCAGGTTGACGAGCTGCCCGACTTGCTCGGGCGACGTGATCTCAGCGTTGCGTCCTTCGATCTTCAGGTGCGCCAGCTCGCCCGTCCAAAGGTCGCCGAACTGACCTTCGCAACAACCCGGGAACGTGCCGGGTGTCTGACCGCCGGGGCCGCCGCAGGAGGTTGCGCCGCTGAGGTCGATCGCCGTCGAGTCGTTGTCGATCGTGAGGCCGGTGCCGCGTCGCGGCGTCAGCATGCGCGGGATCGGCGACCGTGTGTCTCGAACGAAGACGCTTCCTCAACGCGTTGTCACGTGTCCCTTGGCTGACCGGCCAGCTTGCTGAACGCGGGATAGACTTCGCTCATGAGGTCACCGATCGCACTCACTTTCGTTCTCGTCGCGGCGCTCTGTGCGTCGGGTTGTCGCGCGCCGACACCCCGTCATGCGGCCTTCGTAGCGGGTGCGAACGTGGAGACGCGCGCTGCCGCCGACGTGGTGCGCGCTGCCGGTCGGGGCGTGGCGGTGGACGTCGCGCGCATGCTCGCGGAGGTCAAGCCGGCGGTTCTCGCGGCGCTTCCGGGCACGCGTGACAAGCAGCTCGAGGTCTGGGTGCAGGACGAACTGTCGCTCTTCCGCGGTGAGATGGCGGGGCACGACGTCGACGGGTTCCATGTCGTCGACACGGGTCGCATTCATCTGCGGCGCGCATCACCTGAGCGCATGCGCGCGACGCTTGCGCACGAGGTCGTGCACGCGCTCGTCGAGGCGCCGTGGCGGTGCTTGCCGCCGGTCGTCGAAGAAGGTGTCGCCGACTGGGTCGCCACGCAGGTCTGCCGCGAGACGGCGGCGCGCATTCGCGCAGGGCGTCTCAGCGATGCCGGTGGCGCGCTCGGCGGGCTCTCGATGCGTTTGCACGTCGACATGCCGTCCATCTACGGGCGCACGGCGCTTCCGAGCCGCATCCTGCTCAGCACCGACGCACAGCTCGAACTCGATTCGATCTTCGCAGCCCACGTCCACGGGCTCGATGCTCTCAAGGCGTCGACGGATGTACGCCCGGGACTCTACGGCTGCGGCTTCCTGCTCGTCGACCGCATCGTCGAAGAGCGCGGGATCGAACACCTCTACGACTTGTGTCGCCGCGCCCACGCCGCCGGACAACCGCTCGTCGGGCGCGAGGATCTCCTCGCCGCCGCGCGCTTGGCCATGAGCGCCCGCTCGTGGACGCTCGCGGCCGCCCGTGCCCTTTCCGTGGCCGACGTGCACGAACTGGGGCGCAGGCATGCACGCAACCTCGTCGCACTGCTCGACAAGCTCCGGATGTCCGGGGGCGACGACGGCGGCGGCGCGGACCTCCTCGCAACCTACCGCCCGCAGTGGGGTCCGACGTGGGGCGACTCGCGCGTGCTCCTGGCCGACATCCCGGCCGTGCGAGCGGTGCTGGATGTCACCGAGAAGCGATCCACGCGCTGAGCGGACGCGCGGTTATCATGACGCCGACCGCGATTCTCCCCTCCTCCCCGCGCGGTCCTACTCTCCCCGCTGGTGTCCACCATGCTCGCCGTGTCCCTCTTGACGGCGGTGCTGACCGCATCGTGCCTCGATCCCGATGCGCTCGCCCACGTCGTCCCTGTCGCCGGTTGTGCTGGGTTCGAAGATCATCGCGCGTTTGCGTCTGGCGACGACGTGCAGTTCGTCTTGCGTCGCGGTGACACCACGACGTTCCTGACGTCCGACGCCCTCGTGGTCGCGCTGCATCCGCTCGATGCGCCCGGGACGTCCTTCGCACTGCAGTTCGAGGGCGCGCACGACGACGTCGTCGTCGTGCCGCTCGGTGCCGCCCTCGGGCGCGTGCATCACTACCGCGGCGACGACCGCCGTGAGAACATCGCGACGCATGCGGCCGTGCGCTACCACGGGCTTTACGACGGTGTCGACCTGCGCGTGTACGAAACCGCGCACGGACTCGAGTACGACCTCGAACTCGCGCCCGGTGCCGACCTCGAGCAGGTGCGTATCCGCTGCGTCGGTGTCGACGACGTCACACGTCTCGCGCCCGACCGCGTGAGTCTTGCGACGGCCGTCGATGTTCTCGAGCAGACGATTCCGGCGTCGTGGACCGTAAGCGCCGAGGGTGAACGCGTCCCCGTCGAGGCGAGCTTCCGCGTCGACGCCGAGACGCTCACGCTCACGTTCGCGGTCGACGACTACGACGCCACGCGGCCGCTCGTGATCGACCCGGGGCTCGACTACGGCTCGTACCTCGGCGGCAACCTGCGCGATCTCGGCGCCGACATCGAGGTCGTGCCGAACGGTGATGTCTACGTCGCCGGCATGGCGTCGTCGGCGAACTTCCCGACGACGATCGGCGATCCGATCTCGGGGCTCGCGGACGCCTTCCTCGCGCGCTTCGACGACGACGCGGGCGCGCTCGTCCACGCAACGTTCTTGGGCGGCAACGACACGAACTTCCTCACGCAGGAGACGGCCGTCGCGCTCGGCGTTTTCGGCAGCGACGTCTACCTCACAGGTCGTGCGTCGAGCTCCGACTTCCCGACGACGACGGGCGTCGTCCAGCCCACGCGGCCCGGAAGCGCAGACGCGTTCGTCGCGCGCTTCGCGAGTGACGGAGCGCTCGTCTGGTCGACGTACGTCGGCGGCACCGGAGAAGACCGGCCGCGCGCCATGTCCGTGAACGCGAGCGGCCACGTGGCGATCACGGGTTTCACGTCGTCCGACGACTTCCCGACCACGCCGGCGGCGTTCAGCGATGAGAAGTCGGCGATCTTCGTCTTCACGGATGCCTTCGTCACGGTGCTCTCGGCGGACGGCACGGCGTTCGTCGCGTCGAGCTACTACGGTGGCACGTTGCGCGACGAAGCCTACGGCGTGCACCTCGCCGACGACGGCGTCGTGACGATCGGCGGGCTCACGAGCAGCTCGGATCTGCCCACGAGCGTCGGCGCATTCGACGAGACGTACAACGGCGCGTCCGGCACGCAGCGCGATGCCTTCGTGGCGCGCTTCGACGCCGCTGTGTCGACGCTGATCTTCGGCACCTACATCGGCGGGCCCGATCTCGAGGAGATCCTCGCGATCGACGTCGAACCGAGCGGTGCGATCGTGGCCGCCGGCGTGGCGCGCGACGACAACTTCCCGACGACGCCTGGCGCCTTGCAGACGACGTTCGCCGGCGGTGATTCCGACGCCTTCGCGCTGCGTCTTTCGGCCGACGGCACGACGCTCGAGTGGTCGACGTACTTCGGCGGCAGCGACGACGAAGAAGCCACCGGCGTGGCCGCGCAACCCGGCGCGACGGGCGCCGTGACCTTCGCTGGCTGGACCGAGTCGACCGACATCCCGCTCGGCGGCGGCACGGCCGATCCCGTCGGCGGCGCGGGCAGCGACGGCTTCGTCGCACGTCTCGCGCCCGGCGGCGCAGCACTCCTCTTCAGCAGCTACCACGGCGGCGAGGGCGACGATTCGATCGGCGGTCTCGACCTCGACGACCTCGGTACGGCGTGGGTGACGGGCGAGACGACGTCCACGCTGCTGCCGCTCGCCGGCACGCCCTTCGATTCGACGAACGGCGGAAGCGGCGATGCGTTCGTCGCACGCTTCGGCATCGCCCCGTGGGTCGACATCGGCTTCGCGAAGGTCGGCACGAATGGACTCGCGCCGCGTCTGATCGGCACGGGCACGCTCGTCGCGAACGAGCCGGGCCAACTCGTCGTCCGCGATGCGCCGCCGAGCGCGCCGTCGATCCTCTTCGTCGGTCTCGCGGCCGGCAACGTCCCCTTCAAGGGCGGCACGCTCGTCCCCCTGCCGATCGCGCTCAGCCTCTCGCTCGGCACCTTCCCCGACGGTTCGTTGACGCTGCCGTTCCTCTGGCCGACGGGCATTCCCGCTGGCTTCCCGTTCTACTTCCAGTTCTGGAGTTCGGACCCGGGAGTGCAGGGCAACGTCGCCGCGACGAACGGCGTCGAGGGCATCGCCGGCTGATCGACGGGCTTCGACGCACGCGCGGATGCCGCTCTGCAGCTGAGCGGTTGTTCGACGCGTCTCGCTGGGCAGGTGCAGGTGACGGCGACCGCCTCCTCCCACGGATACCTCCGATGATCGCACGCCTTCTTTGTACCGCGGCTCTCGCACTCACGCTCGTCCCGTCTGCCGACGCGCAGCTCACCGAGAAGCAGGCGGTCAAGGCCCTCGGCGCGGTGATCAAGTCGGCCGACCAGGGCTTCAAGTCAGCGCTCGACGAGGCGACGAAGGACGGCGTCGTCGTGATCAAGGACTTCACGAAGGCCGCCTCCGAGGAAGGCTTCGGAAACGTCGAGATCCAAGCGTTCTTCCTCGAGTTCGCCGCCGTCCAGCGCGCGATCCGTGACGCCTACGACTCGGCCCTCCTCGCGATCGCCATGGGCGGGAACAAAACGCTCGTCGATTTCGCGAACGCGCCCGGCGAGACCGCCTCGCTGGTCGGCAAGTACCCCGACGCATTCTACGAAGGTCAGGGTGGTGCGCTTGCGGCGGCCAAGGCGAGCCTGAAGAAACGCGCCGAGAAGGCGGCGCGCAAGTTCGGAGGCGCGCTGAAGAAGGCCGTCAAGCAGGTCGAGAAGGCCACCGACTTCGACTTCCGCTATCACGTCCTTCCCGTGCAGCCGACGTTCGACATCACGCTGCGCGAAGAAGGTCTCGTGACAGACAACTTCCGCACGGCGACGCGGCTCAGCGTGGATTGGGTGCTCTCGTGGGCACCGGAGAGCGGCTCGCTCGGGACGATGTACGCGAACGGAACGGGCGCCGAGGACGGGCGAGTCGGCGTCGGCTTCGCAACTGACGCGCCGGCACTGCTTTCGACGGTTGCAGTCATGGAGGTTGTCGACGGGCGCTGGAGTCGGCTCCTCACCTTTCCGAAGGGCAACTACGTCGTGAGCGTGTTCGAAGACGCCGACGGCGACGAAGCAGGCCACGGCCCGTCGCTCGCGATCGGCGTCGGCTGACGCCGCGGCTTCAACGCGTCGAGGCGTCGGACACCATTGAGATAGGTCTTCATCCCGGCGGCGACCTCAGGCTCGTGCAGCGACTCTCGCCCGGTTCCGACGTCGACTCGCAACCGTGCTACGCCGCCGCGCGGAACCTCTTCGCGTAGTTGATCAGCGGACGCTCGATGACGAGGTACGACACGGTCGCGATCACGAACGTCGCGCCGACGGCGAGGGCGATGCGCGTCGGCGACTCGTTGTAGCGCAGGCCGGCGACGTAGTAGACGGGGTAGTGGTAGACGTACAGCCCGTAGCTGATGCGTCCGATCGCGGCGAGGATTCCGAGTCGGAAGATGCCGAGCGGGGCCGTGCGGGTGTGGGCGATGGCGAGCAGGATCACGCCGGCCGAGACGAGCGGCACGGCGATGAGACGCGTCCAGATCCTGAGCTGGTAGCTGTCCTCGGCGACCACGGGCGACCAGGTCGACACCCAGCTCGCAAGCTCGGGGAAGAGCCCTTCCTTCGACAGCGCGAAGGCCACGGCGAACGCCACGAGCGCGAGCACCGTGATGCGCTGCGGCTTCGAGCGCACGGCGAGTTCGTGATACGCGATGAGCGATCCGAGCGCGAGCGACCCGAAGCGCGTCGTCGAACCGCGCATCACGAGCTGGTACGGCGCGGCGTCGGGAAACGTCTCGGGTCGCAGCGCGAGGAAGAGACCCGTGCCGAGCGAGATGGCGAAGAAGCCGAAGAGCACGCGGCGGCTCGCGCGCAGCGACAGGAACGTCGCCAGCGGCGGCCAGAGCATGTAGTAGTGCTCCTCGACGGCCAGCGACCAGAAGTGCTCGAGGCGGCTGTAGTCGGGGATGAACGCGAAGGCGTAGTTCGCGTAGTAGAAGAGGCATGCGAAGAACTCGGCCGTCGGCTGCGGCGCGATGAGTTGGATCGCGAAGATCGTCAGGTAGTAGATCGGGAAGATGCGCAGGAAGCGGCGCGCGAGGAAGAAGCGCAGCGGCACGCCGCGCTCGCGATCAACGAGCAGGATGCGCGTGATCAGGAAGCCCGACAGCACGAAGAAGAGGTCGACGCCGAGGTAGCCCGGCTGCATGTAGCGGCGCGCTTCGTAGAGCGTCTCGCCCAGCGCGCCCGCGGGCAGGTGAACCCAGAGGACGAGCAACACCGCGAACGCCCGCAGCCCGTCGAGCTCGGGGATGAAGTCCTTCCGGAAACGCGACGGGTTCGCGTCCGACGCGGCGTCGGTCGACTCCTTCAACGCGCTGCGTCGAGGGCCTCGACGACGACGGGCGTCAAGATGTCGGCGAGCAAGGCGTGTCCCCGCACCGCGAGATGCTGGTCGCGCAGCCAGTAGAGCGGCTCGGGCACGGCGAGGAACGTCTCGTAGGGATCGATGACGGTGATGCCGCGCGCCACCAGTCCGTCGACGACGCTCTTGCCCATGCGACGCGTCACGCCGTACTCCTCGAACGTGAGCTTGACGGGCTCGAGCACCTTCTCCTTCGGCAGTCGTTCGTCCTCGGTGTAGTCGTCGACACCGATCTTCGTCGGCAGCACGATCGTCACGAGCGGCAGGCCCTCTTCTTCACAGCGCGCCTTGATGCGCTCGAACTGGCGCAGCGTCGCCTCGACGGCGTCCTTCTCAGCTTCGGGGTGTTGCTTCAGCAGCATCGCCTGGTGCAGGCCTTGTCCCATGCCCTGGCGGTGCGACCACGTCTCGCGAATCTCGCGGTTGAGGTCCGCGGCCTCGCCCGACAGCGTGCGCGGCTTGCCGAACTTCGCGTAGTCGTGAAGGTTCAGAACATCGCGAAAATCGTTGCCGGTGTACATCATCACGACGACGGCTTCGGGCTCGAGATACAGCAGCGTGTCGAGCGTGCGCGCGTACTCGTAAGGCCCCGTGCCACCGGTGCCGGCGTTGAGCACCTCGAACTCTTCGCCGTAGTGCTCTTCGAGGTGCGCCTCGAGCAGCTCGTGCAGGCATTCGTCGTCGTTCACGAAGCCGTGCATGTGCGAGTCGCCGAGCATGAGGATGCGTCGTCCTTTGGGCTCGCCGGTCGGTTCGTTGCTGCGCAGCCCGAGGTTGTTCGTGCGCAGCGTCACCTTGCCGTCGGGATGCTCCTCCCACTTCTGGGCGCGGTCGAGGTTCGGGCGCATGCGCACGATCGCGACGGGGTCGAAACGGAACACCCTGCTGTCGACGACCTGCGAGTGAGCCTTCTTCAAGACGTCGAGACCGAGCGGCACGCCCTCGATCTCGATCGACATCGTGTTCTCGTCGATGTCCACCGTCGCCGGCGGAGACTTGTCGAGGAACTGCAGCGCCGCGTAGCAGGCCACGACCGTGACGACGACGATGACGATCTTGGGGAGGAGGTTGTTCGTCATGGAGAGGCCGGTCGCCGTGAGTGCGCGTCAGCCCGGGTTCTTCATGGACGATCGTCGCGAGGTTGCAGCTGGGCCGTTGCTGGCAAGGCGAAGCGAGGTGTCTGACCAGGTTTGACCGTTGGCAATCAGAAACGTCGATTCAACGCCGCCAAGAAGGACTCAGGTACGACCGCAGCAGATCGTCCGTGAGCAATCCGGGAGAGTGGGAGAGACGAAAGGGGCCGAGTGTAGCGCGCGCCCGGCGACGTTGAGAAGGCGTGCGATCGATCGCCGTGCCGAGACATGCGGGCCGAGGCGAGGATGCCGTTGCATGACGTCGATGGCACCGTTCGCGACGTGTCCCGAGCGTCTCCGAGCACGTCTCACTTCGCGCAGCCGGGCGCGGTGTTGCGCTGTCGCTCGTCCGGGAATCGGCTCGTCCGTGGGACGTCGCGACCTGCTTTTCTGGCTTTGCCTGCACGATCGCTGGGCTCCCCGCCGTCGTCGGGCTGGCCCGTTCGCGAGTGGTGTCGTTCGGGTGCTCGGGCCGGCGTCCGTCAGCGCCGCCGAGAACGAGAGGAGAGCACTGGATGTGTGCCGCGACGTCCCTGCCGGGGACGCGCCAGCGTGCGCACATCCACCGAGGAGAGAGCGTCTGGACCCCAAGACCTCGTCGCAGAAGCGGTTGCGTCGACCGATCGTCGAGGCTCCATCGCTCGAGGCGCACACGTGGCTCAACGTTCGCGAGCCGCCGCGTTGGCGTGACCTCGCAGGGCACATCGTCGTGCTCGATTTCTTCTCGTCGGGGGACGTCGGGTGTCTGCACGCCCTGGCCGAGAGCATGCGCCTCGCGGGGCGCTTTGCCGACGAGCCGGTCGTGCTGATCGGGGTGCATACGCCGCGTTTCGATGGCGAGCGCGGTGTCGGGCACGTGCGCACGGCCCTCGAACGGCTCGGCGTGCACTGGCCCGTGGCCGTCGATCCCGAGCGCGCGGTCTGGGATCGCTATTCGATCAAGGCCTGGCCGGCGCGCGTGGTCGTCGACCCGGACGGATACATCATCGGGAGCGTCGCAGGTGAAGGGCACGAGGAGCTTGTCGAACGTGCCATCGAGCAGGCGCTCGTGAGTCACCGTCGCGCGGCAAATCTCGCCACGCCTGCCGAGCGTTGGATGCCACCTGTCCCGCGTCCAGCGGCGTCGACATCGGCGCTGCGTTTCCCGTCGGGACTCCTTGCGCGTTCCGACGGAACGCTGTTCATCGCCGACACCCAGCACCGGCGCGTGCTCCGAACGCGTCGTGTGGCTGCGCATCACTACGCCGTCGAGCAGGTCTTCGAGGGATTCGTCGAACCGCGCGGACTCGCCGCCTCGCCCACGACGCTCTTCGTCGCCGACCGCGCGCAGCACAGCGTGCTCGGTGTCGATCTTTCGTCGGGCGCGGTGCGCACCGTCGCCGGCACGGGTCAACTCGGCACGTCGTTCGCGCTCGGCGGGCCGGCCACGCGGACGGCGCTGCGATCACCGTGGGGGCTTGCTTGGACCGGCGCCGCGCTTGTCGTCGCGGTGGCCGGGTCCCATCAGCTCTGGGTCGTGAAGGGCGAGGGTGACGCGGCCGACGCTCGGCCGTGGGCAGGCAGCGGCGTGGGCCGGTTGGTCGATGCGACGGGCGCGGCAGCGGCGTTCTCCCAGCCGCGCGGGCTTTCATCCGCGGGACGGACGCTCGTCGTCGCCGACGCCGCATCGTGCGCCGTGCGGCACGTCGATCTGCTCGAGCCGCATGTCGAGACGCTCGTCGGTCGAGGGCTCCACGCGGCCGGCGATCAGGACGGCGCACGCGACGTGGCCCGCCTGCAGTGCCCGAGCGATGTGGCGCTCGGTGAGGGCGTCGTGTTCGTCGCCGACACGCTCAACCACCGCGTGCGCGTCGTCGCGCGGGCCGCGTCGACGTACCGCGACGTCGGCCACGTCTCGACGCTGTGCGGGGCTCACGGCGAACTCGACGAGCCGTCCGCCCTGGCGTTCTGCGATCGCGGTCATGCCGCACGCCTCTTGGTCGCGGACACGAACCATCACCGTGTCGTGGCTGTCGATCCGACGACGGGCGAGGTCGTCCCCGTCGTGCTCGATGGGGTCTGAGCGACCGATGGCGTGCGTGGCGGCGCCTCGTGCGCGAGCGCCTGCCGGTCGGTGCCAGCTCGGATCGAGACAGTCGGCCCGCCGGAGAGCGCGGAGCTGACGAAAGTGGGTGTCATGCCGTTCTGCGAACGGGTCGATAGAAGTCATCACGATGAACGCCGCGATCTGCACTGCCAATGTCCGCTTGCTGCCGCTCCTCGGCGCCTTGGCCCTCGCCGCGCTGCTCGCTGGCTGCGGCAACGATGCATCCGAGGTCTCGTATCTGCTGCCCGTGGAGGCCGAGAGTGACGAGGAGGCGACGCCGGCGTTTGTCCCGCCCGAGCCTCCCGAGGTTGCCTGGTACGACCTCCCGACGGGGCGGCGGGAACGGGAAGCCGACCAGGCGGCGTGGCGCGACAGACAGATCGTCGACACGGTGCACCACTACGTCGAACGGCTCGTCGACAGCCAAGTGCATGGCGCCGCTGATGGCCTGATGGACATCGACGGGGAGGTCTGGCTCGAACTCCTCGGTGACCGCGAACTCCTCGATAGGCACGACGTACTGGTCGAGCATGGCGTCACGGGACGCGGGGTCGCGGCGGCGTGTCTGCTCCTGGCGCTCGAGAACGGTCACATCGGTGCTGCGCGTCGCGAAGAGCTTTGGAACACGCTCGACCGCGTGGTCGGCATCAGTTCCGACTGGCCCGAGCGGCCTGAAGGTCTCTCGATCTCGACGCCCGAGCCCGCGCGCGCCGGATTCGGCCCGCACGATGGCTTGCCGGGCGGGATTCTGCCGCTCGCGATCGGCGCATCATCGACCAACCTCGTTCCTGCCGCAACGACCGGCAAGCTGAATGAGGCGGCCGCCAGAATGCGTGGATCGGTGCGCTCACTGCTCGCGATGATCGCCCGGCTCGAGGTCGACATCGGCCCGATCTCGATTCCGCGTGAGCCCCCAGAAGGCTGGAATGCGGCATCGAGTCGCCTGTTCGGCGAGATGCCGCACGTGCTGCGTCGGCGCCTAGAGACGGATGATCAGCGCGCCCGAGTGTCCTCCCATGCCGAGATGCGTGGCTGGTAGGGTTTTCACGCCGGGTCCTGCGCGTTAGGATTCGAAGCTTTGCTGCGGCTCCGCGATTTGCATTCCTGCGAGCCGCGCCGGACGTCGATGCAGGCCCCAACGGCCGCCACGTCCGTCTCCCCGCCTCAAAAATACCCCAAAGACTTTTCCGGAATTCCGATCGATGACGACGACGAACCAGGCGCTGAAGCAGTGGATCGAAGAGGTCACTGCGCTGACCCAGCCCGACACCGTTCACTGGTGCGATGGCTCGGACGCGGAGTACGGCTCACTGATCAAGACCATGGTTGCCGACGGCACGATGGAAGAACTCGATCAGAAGAAGTGGCCGAACTGCTACTACCACCGCAGCGACCCGCAGGACGTCGCGCGCGTCGAGCACCTCACGTTTATCTGCTCTGAGAAGGAAGAGGACGCGGGCCCGAACAACAACTGGGCCGATCCCGAAGAGATGAAAGACAAGCTCAAGGGCTTGTTCGACGGCTGCATGAAGGGCCGCACGATGTACGTCGTGCCTTACTGCATGGGCCCGATCTCGTCACCGCACAGCAAGATCGGTGTTGAAGTCACCGACAGCGCGTACGTCGCCGCGAACATGAAGATCATGACGCGCATGGGCACACAGGCGCTCGAGAAGCTCGGCGACAGCACCGACTTCGTGAAGGGCCTGCACTCGATCGGCGAGCTCGACCCCGAGCGTCGCTACATCTGCCACTTCCCCGAGACGCGCGAGATCATGTCGTTCGGTTCGGGCTACGGCGGCAACGCGCTGCTCGGCAAGAAGTGCCACGCGCTGCGCATCGCGTCGGTCCAGGCGCGCGACGAAGGCTGGATGGCCGAGCACATGCTCATCCTCGGCCTGACGAGCCCCGAAGGCGAGAAGCACTACGTGTGCGCGGCCTTCCCGAGCGCGTGCGGCAAGACGAACCTCGCGATGATCATCCCGCCGGCCGAGTACAAGGGCTGGAAGGCCGAGTGCGTGGGCGACGACATCGCCTGGCTGCGCTACGGCGAAGATGGACGTCTTTGGGCGATCAACCCCGAGGCCGGCTTCTTCGGTGTGGCGCCGGGCACGGGCGCGAAGACGAACCCCGGTGCGCTCGAGTCGCTGAAGACGAACAGCATCTTCACGAACGTCGCCGTCACGGATGACAAGCAGCCGTGGTGGGAAGGTCTCACCGACGAGCCGCCGGCACACGCAACCGATTGGCGCGGCAACGACTGGACGCCCGCCTCCGACAAGCCGGCCGCCCACCCGAACAGCCGCTTCACGGCGCCGGCGAAGCAGTGCCCGATCGCCAGCCCCGAGATGGAAGCTGCCGAGGGTGTGCCGATCTCGGCGTTCATCTTCGGTGGTCGTCGCGCCACGACGGCGCCGCTCGTCTACCAGGCATTCGACTGGAACCACGGCGTGTACGTGGGTGCCATGGCGGCCTCGGAAACGACGGCTGCTGCCACCGGCGCGGTCGGTGTCGTGCGCCGTGACCCGATGGCCATGAAGCCCTTCTGTGGCTACAACTTCGGCGACTACTTCCAGCACTGGATCGAGATGGGCGCCAAGTCGGACAAGGCCCCGAAGATCTTCCACGTGAACTGGTTCCGCAAGGGCGACGACGGCAAGTTCCTGTGGCCGGGCTTCGGTCAGAACATGCGTGTCCTCGACTGGATCCTGAAGCGCTGTGTCGACGCGGGTGATGCCGTCGAAACGCCTATCGGTTACGTCCCCGCGGACGGCGCGCTGAACCTCAGCGGTACCAACGTCGATGCCGACACGATGGCGAAGCTCATGGACGTCAACCCCGACGAGTGGAAGACCGAGCTTGCCGGCGAGAAGGAGTACCTCGAGTCCTACGGCGATGACATGCCGAAGGAGATGTGGGACCAGTACAAGGCACTGGCCGAGCGTCTGCAGGGCGTCAAGGCCTGACGGCGAGGCACGGGCGGGCAGCAGAGCAGCGCTGCACGAAAGACAACCACCCCCGCGACGCGACGCGTTGCGGGGGTGGTGTCGTTTTCTGGGAGGTGTGGGAAGCGAGCGTCTTCCGACGTGCTAGGCGGTCAAAGCCGCGGACGGCTGCCGTCATGCGCGCCTTCGTCGAGGTGCTCTCGAGCGGCCGCACGCACGCGTCGATCGACATCGACGGCGATCTCTTCTCGCCAACGATCCACGAGTCGACGTGGCTGCCGTCCGAATCCATCGTTGAGACGTTCGGATTCCTGCATCTCACGTTCCAGAAGCCACTCACGGCGCAACGCACCGACGCGTGGATCGGGCAGGACGCCGACGCGTCCCCCTGTGCGGTGCGCTCCCGCCTCCGAATCGCTGGGGCCTGTAAGAGAAGTGGCGCTATGGTTTCGAGCAACGCTCCCTTCCACGACTTCCCGCCGTGACAGATCCGATCGCCTCACCACCGACCGCCGTCGACGTCGTCCACGAACTCGAGGACGCATTGCGCGCCTTCTTCGCTCGCCGCGTTCCGGCTGCCGATGTTGAGGATCTGTTGCAGGACTGCTACCTGCGCGTCATGCGCGGGCTGTCCGACGTCCGCGACCATGAGCGACTGGCCAGCTGGGTCTTCCAGATCGCGCGACGCTTGGTCGTCGACCACTACCGGGCGAGGAAGAGCGTCTCCAATGCGGATGTCGATGAGCTCATGGATCACACGAGCGAGTCCGCGAACGAGGTGTCGGCCGTCACTCTGGAAGTGGGTCGGTGGCTCGGGCCGATGATCGATCAACTCCCCGAGAAGTACGCCGTGACGCTGCGGTTGTCGGAACTCGAGGAACGGCCGCACAAAGAGATCGCCGCGCAACTCGGCATGTCGATCTCCGGCGTCAAGTCGAGGGTGCAGCGGGGCCGCGTGCTGTTACGCGAGAAGCTGAACGCGTGTTGCCAACTGCAGTTCGATGCTCGTGGAGCGCTCGTCGACTACGAGTGTCGCCATGCGGGCGATCCCGACTCGTGCGGGAACGGAGCGTGCTGCTGAGGTTCGTCGAGGATTCTTGCGTCCTTTTGCGAGGTGCCGCGTCTTGATAGGTGAACCACGAGACAACAACCTCGAATGAACCGGAGTGAGAACCATGAAGAACACGAACTGTCGTCCGCTCGTCTCGACCTCAGCCATCGTTGTCGCGAGCAACGCAGGTGACTGTTGCTGCGGGTGCTGCTGCTGCGGCGGCGGATGCTGCGGCTGAACGACAGCCGCCCCCGCAGCGCGATGCACTGCGGGGGCGGTCTAGCAGCCCGATGAAAAACTCATCCCGCACGCCGCACGCACCCGAGCGCGCCTGTGCGAGCGCCTCGACGAATCCACCGATTCGCCTGCGTTCCCACACTCGCACAGACATGCGCGGTCACGCACGGCGCACTCGGAGCAGTTCTTCAACCGGGTGCTCGTGGTGTGTTTCAAAAGTTCGCGAAATGAGTCTTGGGTCATCGTCGTCGCTGGCAAGGCGCATCGCCGCAGGCCAATTGGTGGATTCGTCGAGGAGATGCAACACAGCCAGCCGCGAGGAGGGCGTGAAACAAATGACGCGAACTTTTGAATCACACCACTCGACGTCCCTGCGCGTCAGTTGTCGGCTCTCGCCGCGAGGTCTGCTTCAGTCGTCCAGCCGTAGTCGTCTTCGAGGATGTCGATGAAGAAGACGCCGAGGGCGAAGTCGAGAATCTCCGACAGGTCGACGGCGATCTTGCCCGTGCCGATGCCGAGGATGAACGGTCCGGCGTAGGCGATCTCCCAGTCCTGAACGGGCATGCCATGGCCGACGCCCGAGCCCGTGCGCCAGGGCCCGAACGCCGCCGTCCAGTAGGCCGTGTGGATGTTCGGGTCGTGGTCGCGGCCGTCCCATGCCCAACCCGCCGTGGCGCCGCCGAGCAGGGCGAGTTGTCCCCAGCGCGTGATCCGTAGGTCGAGCAGCAGGCCCGCGTCGAGACCGAAGCCTAGGTGGATGATGTCGACGGCATCGATAATGCGGTTCGGCAGATACAGTGCGATCTGCTTGCCAACGCCTTCACGCGCGACGACGGTGCGGTCTTCACCCGTGGTGACGAAGTCGCCACCCGAGGTGCGTTTGAGCGGTGAGTGGCATGCCGATCCCAGCGCGAGAACGAGCGTTGCGACAGCGGCCAAAGCGATCGTGCGAGTCCTGACCATGGACACTACCTCCCTTGGGTTGTGATTTCTCTCCAACGGCAGGCTACGCGCCGCCGCCGCTGCCATTCAAGTTCGCGGCGCAGCGGCGACACCCCCGCGGCGTTGCTGCGCTGCGGGGGTGTCGGGTCGGTTGTCGACGGGCCAGGTGCCGACGAGGTCGACTACGGGTTCGGTGAACCCGGGAGCGGCGTCCGCAGGAACGGGAAGTCCTCGTCGAAGAAGCTCGCGTCGACGAAGGCTCCGTCCGTGAACGGGAGCTGACCGTTGGGGACGATGACGGGGTCGAACAGCGCGCCCATGGAAACGCGGAGTGCGACGTCGACGACGTCGTCACCGGGGCGGCGACCGTTCGGGAAGCCTGCGATGTCGCCGCCGAGCAACCCGAGGTTCGACTGCGATGCGAGCGGCGTCGGAGGAACATCGATGTTGAGTCGAAGCATCTCGCCGAAGGAGCCGTTCGCGTTGATGCCCGCGAAGCCCGTGAGGAACGTGGCCACGAGGTCGTCGCGCGGGAAGATGTCTGGCGCGTCGACGCCGGTGAGGATCTCGATCAGCTCGGGCAGGACGGGGTTCGTGACGTAGTCGAGGAACTGCCCGTCGTCGAAGGGGCGCGAGGCGTTGAAGCGGTCCTTGTCGGGCAGGCCGATGATGAGCTCGTTCACGAGCGGGCTGCCGAGGCGCGAGACGGACGTCCATGAGCCTTCTTCGAGGGCCGGCACCTCGAACGTCGGATTGACGGCGAGGCGACGCGTGCGCCGCAGACTCGCCGTGGTCCAGGCGCCGATCACGGCGGGCGTCACGGCCGGTCCGCCCTGCGGCGGCGACACGGCCAAGAAGTCCTTCGGGACTTCGACGACGATCGACGTGACGTTGACGCCGGCCAGGTCGTCGCTCTCACCATCCACGGGCCCGAGCGGATTGCTGAGGTTGACGAGGTCGAACGTCTCGCCGAGGTTGACGACGAAGGAGTCCTTGCGCTGGCCGACGAACATGCGACCGGTGAACCCGCCGGGCAGGTCGATGTCGTACATCGTCGTGGCGGCGTAGGCGTCGTAGTCGGGGATCGTCTTCGTGCCGATGTTGTCGACGGGCTTGCTGAACGACGTACGACCGTTGGCCGAGTTCGCCACCTGCACGCCGGGCGCGTCTCCACTCTCGCCCGTGACGATTTCCATCGTGTAGCTCTCGACGACGTTGAGCTTCGACGTGTCGTTCGGGAGCACCTGCCCCAGCTGTGTGATCGGGATCGGCATCATCTTTTCGGCACCCGGCGGTCCGACGGGTACGGAAAGCTTGCGCAAGCGGTTGTTGAACGCGAAGCGGAAGGTGAAGTCCTCGAGCGCATCGCCGCTGGCGTCGACGTGGATCTCGTAGCGCGCTTCGGGGTCCATGGTGAAGTAGTTGGGGCCGCCGTACGGCGCCTGCAGCGGCTGGTAGTTCGCGATGAAGGTGACGAAGTCCGAACGTCCCGGCTCATAGCTCGTGAATGCGTAGAAGTCGGTCGCGTCGACCTTCGGCATCTCGCTGACGAACGGGGCTTCGCGATGGCTGGACGGCATCGTCGCGGCGACGAGGCTCGTGGCGATAAGGGCCAGGCCGAGCGGCCGGCCGAGTGGGTGAGGAGTCATGAGTGCTTCCCTTGATTGACGCATGGCGGCCTGTGATGCCCGAGCCGCCTTCCGGGCAAGCACGCCCGAATGCGCATGGAGACATGCTGATCTGCGTGCTGACACGTCGCACGGGCGAGTCGCGAGGAAGTACGGGCGTAACGCCCCGACGGATTTACAAAGACCGTGAGTTCCTTGTCCGCGCGGCGCTGACTCGTCGAGCGCTGTGCGATCGACTACCTTGCGGCGAGACGCGTGGTCGGTGAGTGAGGGAGATGTCTGGATTGGCCGGACGAACACAAAGCAGCGATGTCTTCACGGTGGTCCGTGTCGTCGTCGCACTCACGCTGCTGTTGCAGTTCGCGATCAGCGCGCGGCTCTGGCTCGACCATCCCGTCTTCGGCGTCGTCCCGACGTGGGGTGAGTTCTCCATCGCCCCGCCGCCCTTCGATCGCGTTTGGCTTGGGGTGCTCGGCGTCGGTTTGATCGGTGTCGCCTGGAGTCCGCGCTGGACGCCGTGGTGGTTGATCCTGCTCGCGATCCGCGTCGTGCCCGATCGCATCACGTGGCAGCCGTGGCTCGTGCAAGAGGCACTGCTGCTTGCCGTTGCAGCATGGGGCGCGCGGCGTGGCGAGCGTGCGCTGCCGTGGCTGCGCGTGACGGCCGCCTCCGTCTACGTGTGGTCGGGCTTCGCGAAGTTGCACTACGGCTTCCTCGTCGACGGCGCGTCGCTCGTCGAGACGGCCTTCGGTTTCGAAGGCGCATCGACGTCGCGCATCGTCGTGTCGACGTTGGTCGCCGTAGGCGAGTCAGCGCTCGGCGTGGCCTACCTCGTCCCGCGGACGCGACGCCTCGCGGCGAGCGGGCTCATCGTCATGCACGCCGGGATCCTGTTGCTGCTCGGTCCGCTGGGGACGTCGCACAACGCAGTCGTCTGGCCCTGGAACGTCGCACTCCCGATCGTGCTCCTGGCCGGTGTCGACGTGCGCCGCCCTGCGCCGGCACTTCACGCGGCATCACGGGTGCTCGCCGACGTCCTCGTCCCCAGCCTCGTCACCCTCCTGATGGTGATCGGCCCCGCGCTCGGCACGCTCGGTCTCTGGGATCCCTACCTCTCGTTCCGCCTCTACGCGCTGCGCTATCCCCAGGCGCTCGTGCTCCTGCTCGAAGAGGCGCGCGACGACGTGCCCGCCCTGTGGGCTGACGCCGTTGTGTGGGATCCCGAACTCCTCCGACCCGCGCGCGGCGTCGACGGCGCGCTCTACGTGAACGCCTGGTCGGAGCAGCAGCTCGGCGCGTTCGCCCCAGCGTCGCGCGCCGTGCACGAGCACGTCGCGCGACGCCTGCTGGGCGGTGTCGTCGATGCCTCAGCGATGCGCATGGAGCTGCGTCCGGCGCCGCCCTGGAACGGTCACGCCGAGCCGGAAATCGTGGCGCTCGAGAACTTGTAGAGCGTCCCTTCAGCTCGCGGCCGTTGGTCGTTCCATCGTGATGCCGCCCCAGCAATCGGGTGTCCAGAGGTCGCTGTTGCCAGCGGCCTTGGCGCCCGTGAAGACCTGCATGCGGTAGGCGACGAGCCACTTGAGCGGCAGCTCGACGAACGCCCGCTCGAGGCGCATCGTGTGACCGAGCGGATGGGCGACCTCGCGCTGCAGATCGTCGTCATCGAGCGCGTCGAACGTGTCGCGCAGCGCCTGCTTCTGTCGCTCCATGGCCTCGGCGAAGTTCGCGAGTTCGACGTTCGCCGTCGCCTCGTTCCATTTCGTGTAGCGGTCCCAGTTGCCGTCGATCATCGCGCAGGTGCCGCCGATCGCGCAGAAGGCGAGGTAGCGCGCGATCTCAAGGTTGCTGCGCTGGTCGGGTGACTGGCGGTAGTCGGCGCCGTCGGCGGGGATCTTGCTGACGACGTGCGTCGCGATGTCGCACTCGGTGAGGATCGAGTCGAGGATGTCGTTCTTGGAAAGCATGGGGTGCTCGCTTCGGGAAGGGGGGCCTGCGTCGCGCTTCATCGTGAACGATTGCCGTGGCATGCGCCAACTCCACCGGACGCTGTGGCTCAGAGGCGCCCGCGCACGGTGACGATGGCGTCGTGTTCGTCGTGTCGCTCGACGGTGACGACGTCGCCGAGGAACTGCGCGATCGTCTCGACGTTCGTCTGGAAGTGCGGTGTCGGTGTCGACGTGCGGAACGTTCCGCCGCCGAGGAGTGCGAGCGGCAGGAGCAGTTGATCGGCGAGGTGCTGGCCGACGGGCGCGTCGTGCTCGAGGTACTTGCGCGCGGCGCGCGCCGCCTCTCCGCCGACGTGCTCGGCACTCTTCTTGCGTTCGCCGAACGCCGTGGTCACCTCGGTGATGGTCTCGAATCCCATCACGACGTTGACGAGATTGCCGGGACAGAGGGCCGCCTCGACCTGCACGTTGCGCCACTGCTCGCTGGGCCACGCGAGCACGCGGCGCGCAGCGTCCCACTCGCGCTCGGCAACGCGCCGGGCGATCTGCGATGTGATCGTCTGGACGTAGTGCTCCGTCGGCGCGCCGCGCTCGAGCAGTGAGAGCGGTGTGACGTCGGCGAGGGCGTGCATGGTGACGTGGATCGATCCTCCGCCGGCGGGGTGGAACCCGTGCCGGGCGAGGATGAGCTCGAAGCGCGCGCCGAGTGCGGCGAGCAGGGGGCGGAACGAGAGGTCGAGCGCCTCGAAAGGTGGTGCCCACGGGTTGTGCGTGCCGCCTTGGATCTCGAGCGTCGACGTGCCGTTCGCGAGGGCCAGCGGCAACAGCGCGGTCTGCAGCACGAGCGTCGTCGACCCCGCCGACCCGACCTTCACAACGCGCTGGATCGGTCGCAGCGCGCCGGGCGTGAAGAGCACCTCGCCGCTCCCGAGCTCCGCTCCGACGACGTCGGCATCGCACGTCGCAGCGGCCACGCGAACGCACGCGAGGTGCTGCCGCAACAGCCCCGGCTTCTTGCGCCCACCGCGGACATTCTCCACGAGCACGGGCACACCCAGCGCCGCGCTGAGCGACAGACTCGTCCGCAACACCTGCCCGCCGCCTTCCCCGCTGCTTCCGTCGATCGTGATGGTGTGGTTCGGTGTGTTCATCTGCGTTCTCTCAGCCCTTCACGCAGACGACTTGCTTCAGCGTGTGGACGATGTCGACGAGGTCGGACTGCGCCGCCATGACGTCGTCGATGTTCTTGTAGGCCATCGGGATCTCGTCGATCACGGCCGCGTCCTTGCGGCACTCGACGCCCTCGGTGGCCCGGATCTGGTCGGCGATGGTGTAGGTCTTCTTGGCTTGGGTGCGCGACATCACACGTCCGGCACCATGACTGCAGGAGTGATAGCTCTGCGGGTTCCCCTTCCCGCGCACGATGAAGCTCTTCGCGCCCATCGACCCCGGGATGATGCCGAACTCGCCCTCGCCGGCACGCACCGCTCCCTTGCGCGTGATGAGCACGTCCTCGCCGAAGTGCGTCTCCTGCGCCACGTAGTTGTGGTGACAGTTGACGACCATCTCGCCTGTCGTGAAGTCGGGCAGGTCGCGCACCGTGCGGGCGGCCTCGATGACACGCGCCATCATGATCGAGCGGTTCAGGCGCGCGAACTCCTGCGCCCAGAGGACGGCCTCGATGTAGTCGTCATAGTGCGGGTTGCCTTCCGAGAGGTACGCCAAGTCTTCGTCGGGAAGCGACCCGAGCTGGTGCTCCATGTCCTGCTTGGCCTTTTCGATGTAAACCGTCGCGATGCGGTTGCCGACGCCGCGTGATCCCGAGTGCAGCATGAACCAGACGCGCTCCGACTCGTCGAGACACACCTCGATGAAGTGGTTGCCGGTTCCGAGCGTGCCGAGGTGGTGGACGTTGTTCGTCTTCGTGATCGCCGGGGCCCGCGCGCAGATCTCGCGGAAGCCGGGCTCGAGTGCGCGCTCCCAGGTTTCGCCGACGACTGCGGGCATGTTGCTCTGCCACGACCCGCGGTCGCCGCGTCGGCGCCCGCCGCTCGTGCGACCGTGGGGGACGGCGTGTTCGATCTGAAGGCGCATACCGCGCAGGCTGTCGGGCAGGTCATTGGCGGTCAGCGACGTACGCACCGCGCCCATCCCGCAGCCGATGTCGACCCCGACGGCCGCGGGGATCACGGCACCGATCGTCGGGATGACGCTCCCGATCGTCGCGCCCATGCCCCAGTGACAGTCGGGCATCACGGCGAGGTGGCCGTGGATCGCCGGGCTGAGAGCCGTGTTGCGCAGCTGCTCGATCGCGTTGTCGGCAAGGTCGACGCCGCGCGTCCAGGCCTTGATGGGCACGCCGCTGCTGGCGATGTCGATGTGACGACTTGTCGGGGTGCTGGCCATCGTGAGTCTCCTGTTGATCGTGGGCGATGGCACCTTCTCATGGCCGCCGAGCGCCTCAAGAGATACCTCGCGCGCTTCGGCCTTGCATGGGGTGACGTGGGCGACGGGTGAACCGGGTCCACCATTCGTCCCGATTCCGCACGGCCGGTCGAGCGCGTTCGCGGCTGTTCTGCGACATCGATGGGCAGTGCGCGGAAATGCCCGTAGTCTCTGAGACGAGCCGTGATGGGGATGCCTTGGACGATGTCCCACGCGCTCCCCCTTTGGAAATCGCCATGCGATCAATGCCCGTGCTCGTCGTTGTCGCCCTGTCGCTGTGCGCGACGGCATCGGCGCAGTTCGCGTCCGTCGACACCGACCCGCGCGGCCGCTATGCCGTCTACCTCGCCGACGCCGAGACGAACGGACTGGCGGAGGCATACGTCGTGCCGCTGCGTACCGGCGACGAGCCGACGAAGATCAGCGCCGAGCAGGTCGCGAACGGCGGGACCGAGGGTGTGCTCGTCGGTCCGCGTGGTCGGTCGATCATCTACATCGCGCGTCAGCTCGATGCCGACGTCCGTGAGTTGTTCCGCGTCGACGCTGTCACGCATGAGGTTGTCCGCGTCAGTCACGACTTCGGCGCGGGGTCGGGCGTCGGCATCGATGTCGGCGTGATCGACTACGCCTTCGATTCGCGCGGCCGCTCGGTTGTCTACCTCGCGCGCGACGATGTGCTCGGTCCGTTTTCGCTCTACCGCACCGACTTCAAGACCGACGAGCCTGTGCTGCTCAACATCGGCGTCGCGGCCGGCACGAGCGTCGTCGACTTCCAGATCGATCCGCGCCGCCGTCGCGTCGTGTTCCGGGCCTCGAAGGGCGGCGATCCGGTCGATCTGTTCGTCGCGGATCTCGAGAGTGGCTTCGTGCAGCGAATCAACGCTTCGCTAGCGCCGGGAAGCACCGTGTCCCACGTCGAGTACGGCCCACGCGGTCGGCGCATTCTGTTCATCGCCGACGAAGAAGGCGACGGGATGCACAAGCCGTACCTTTACAACATCAAGACGGGCGAGGTCAGCGACATCCTCGGCGATGTCGCGGCAGGCACTCTCACGGTCGCCCCGCAGTTCGAACCGCGCGGCCGCTTCGTCTTCTTCCTCTCGGACTTCGCCGATGTCGGCAGGCGCGAGATCTACAGGGTCGACGTCAAGACGCGTGGCATCGTGCGTCTCAACGCGCCGCTGGCCGACGGCGCGATCATCACGGAGATGCAGGTCGCTCCGCGCGGGCGGCGCTTGATCTACCGCGGTGATCTCGACGAGGTCGGTGTCACGGAGCTCTTCGTCGTCAACACGAAGACGTTCGACGTCGACAAGTTGAACGGCGAGCTCGCCGGTGGCGGTGAGGTCGCGCAGGTCGTGCTCGGCCCGCGCGGGCGGCGCGCAGTCTACGTGGCCGAGGAAGTCGAAGAAGGACGACTCGACGCGTACTCGGTGACGCTGCGGACAGCTGTCGCGACACCATTGACGGAGTCGCTCGACGACGACGGCGATGTGCTGACGGCCACCATCGACCCGCGTGGCTCGGCGGTTGCCCTCCTGCGTGCTGCCAACACGCAGGGCGAGCTCTTCGTCGCGTCGCTGAGTACCGGCGAGGTCGCGAAGGCCAACGGGCCGCTCGCGCCCAGCGCCGACGTGACGCCGCTGTTCGAGTTCGGCGGCCGCGCCCGTTCGATCGTCTACGTGAGCGATGAACTCGTCAACGAGCGCTATGAGCTGTTCGAGTACGAGGTGAAGTCGGAGGAGCGCCGCCGTCTCAACGGCGACTTCGTGCCTGGCGGCGACATCTTCATCGACTGAGCGTGGCCGCTTGATCGCACGCGAGTGGCGCGTGATGATCCGCGCTCGTCCCCGCCCCTCGACGCCCAGGAGTTCCCGTGATCGATCCGTCCGGCATCCGCGCACTCGTGACGGGCGCGAGCCGCGGCATCGGTGCGGCCATCGCACGCCGACTCGCCGCGCAGGGTCACCCGGTGATCGTGAACTATCGCAGCGGTGAAGACGCCGCCGCCGACGTGGTGCGCGACATCGAAGCGCAGGGCGGACGCGCCGTCGCCGTGGGCTTCGACGTCTCCGACCGCGATGCCACGCGCGCTGCCCTCGAGCAGCTGCTCGAGAGCGGCCCGCCAATCGGCGTGCTCGTGAACAACGCGGGCATCGTGCGCGACGCGGCTTTCCCGGCGCTCGACGGTGCCGACTGGGACGCCGTGATGTCGACCAGCCTCGACGGGTTCTTCAACGTCACCCGCCCGCTCGTCATGCAGATGGTCACGCAGCGCTGGGGGCGCATCATCAACCTCTCGTCGATCTCGGCCCTCGACGGTAACCGCGGTCAGGTCAACTACGCGGCCGCGAAGGCCGGCATCGTCGGGGCGACGAAGGCCCTGTCGATCGAACTCGCGAAGCGCAAGATCACCGTGAACGCCGTCGCGCCAGGGTTGATCGACACCGAGATGATCGCAAACGTGCCCGACTTCGTCGTCGAACGCATCCCGATGCGGCGCGTCGGAAAGCCCGACGAGGTCGCGGCGTTGGTCGGCTTCCTCGCATCGCCCGATGCGGCGTACATCACGGGACAGGTGATCCGTATCGACGGCGGCATGTGATGGACGCCGATGTCGTCATCGCCGGTGCGGGGCCCGCTGGCTCGACGGCCGCGGCGCTGCTGGCCCGTGTCGGGTTGCGCGTCGTCGTGATCGACAAGGACGCCTTTCCGCGCTTCCACATCGGCGAGTCGCTCTTGCCCGGATGCGTGCCGGTGATCGAGGAACTCGAACTCACGATCGACGACGCGGTGTTCGTACCGAAGGCCGGTGCCGACTTCGTGCACGAGGCGACGGGGCGCGCGCAGCGTTTCGAGTTCGCCGACGCGTTGCCGGGATGCCCGCCCAGCGCGTGGCACGTCGAGCGCTCGGGCTTCGACACGGCGCTGCGCGATCGAGCGATGTCGTGCGGTGCCGATGTGCATCACGGTGAGCGGGTTGAGCAGGTCGACTTCAGTCGTCCCGACCGCGTCGAGGTTCAAACCGACGCGCGCAGGCTCGCGGCGCGGTTCTTCGTCGATGCGACGGGCCAGGATCACCTCCTCGCGAAGGCCCACGCTGTCCTCGCACCGATCTCGCATCTCGGCCGCGCGGCCGTCTTCACGCACTTCGCCGATCTGAGCGATGATGCTCTCGCGACGATCGGGCCTGGTGGACACGTGCGGATCGTGTTGCGCGACGACGGCTGGGGTTGGGTCATCCCACTCCCGGGTCGGCGCGTTTCCATCGGAGTTGTCGGGCGCCAACGCGTCCAGCGCGCCATGCTCGACGAGGGACTGCTTGCCGATCCGCTGTGCCGTCGACTCACGAGCGCGGCGACGCGCTGCGAGACCCACGCCATCCGGAACTTCAGCTACCGCAACCGCACGCCGCACGGGCCGCGATTTGCCGCCATCGGTGACGCCGGCGGTTTCCTCGACCCGCTCTTCTCGTCCGGTGTGACGTTGGCAATGCGCGGCGCCTCGCTGCTCGCGAAGACGTTGGCACCGGCGCTGGCCGAGGATCGTGAGGCCGATCCGGCTCTGTGCGCTCGGCATGAAGAAGCGATGGATCGCGCCTACCGAACGTTCGGCGCGTTGATCGATCGCTTCTATCACACGCGCATTGCCGACACCCTGCTGCTCCGCCCGCACGACGACGGCCCCATGCGGCGCGGGATGATGACCGTGCTCGCCGGCGATGTCTGGCGCGACGACAACCCATTCCAAGACATGCTGCTCCGCGCTCGCCCGCGCGGCGGGTCAGCGAGCACACGAGTCGTCACGCCCGAGTCGCGCTGACGCCGCGCGCCGGTTGCTACGATCCCGCCATGCTGATTCCGCGCGTTCGTCCGGTGCCCATCACCGGCTATGTCAACCTCAATGCCCTGGGCTCGACGCGCGCGCAGATCTTGGAGGGGCTCGCGACGGGAACCACCGGGCTCGCCAGTCCGAGTGAGCCGTGGGGTGTCGACACGGCCGTCGGCGAGGTGCGCGCGGAGCTGCCGACGTTGGACGGTGAGCTCGCGCCTTGGTCGACGCGGATCGGCGGCATGGCGGCGCTGCTCGTCGCCGGACTCGACGAGGAACTGCGCCGCGCCCGCGCCCGCTGGCGTTCCGAGCGCATCGGCCTGTTTCTCGGGACGAGCACCGGCGGCGCCACGGCGACCGAGCGCGCGTTCCAACACTATGTCGCCGAAGGACACTTGCCGCCCGACTACGACTTCGTTCGTCAGCACACGTTCGGCGCTCTGCTCCATGTCGTCGCGACGTTGACGGGGGCACGCGGTCCCGGCTGGGTGATCTCGACGGCGTGCACGTCGGGCTCGAAGCCGTTCGCGACGGCGCAACGCCTGATCGCGGCGGACATGATCGACGCGGCGATCGTCGGTGGCATCGACACGCTCTGCGCGCTCACGCTGCACGGCTTCCATGCGCTGCAAGCTCTCGATCGTCAGCCGTGTCGCCCGTTCCACGCCGACCGCGCCGGGATCAGCATCGGCGAAGGAGGCGCGCTGGCATTGCTCGAACGCGACGGCGAGGCGCGCGTGGTGCTCGAAGGTGTCGGCGAAACGTCGGACGCCTATCACATCAGCGCGCCGCATCCCGAAGGACTCGGTGCGCGCACGGCGATGGAGGCCGCGATCGCCCAGGCGGGCTGCTCGCCGGGCGACATCCATCACGTCAACGCACATGGAACCGGCACGCAACTCAACGACGTTGCCGAGGCCAAGGCCATCTCGGAAGTGCTCGGCAACGACGTTCCCGTCGTCTCGACGAAGGGCTACACCGGTCACACGCTCGGGGCTGCCGGCGCGATCGAGTTTGCCTTCGCGGCGACGGTCATCGAGGAAGGCTGGATCCCGCCGTCGCTGGGTGCTGCGCCTGTCGACCCGGCCGTGGCGATCAACATCTGCACCGAGCGGACGAGCGGCACGTTCCGGCGCGTGTTGAGCAACTCGTTCGCTTTCGGCGGCAACAACGTCAGCCTCTTGGTGCGTGGACCATGACGATGGAAGTGGGTGTGGCGGGGCTTGGTCTTTGGATGCCGGGGTTTGCCGGCGTCGCGAGTTGGCTGGCGGGCGTGCCTGACGCCGAGGTCGACGTGCCGAGCGGCGTGTCGCTGGGGCGTGTGAACCGACGGCGTGCCGGCGTGCTCGGACGCGCGCTCGCGGACGCGATCGCGGAGAGCTTCGACGACTCGGGCGTCGACCCCTCGGTCGTGCCGACGCTGGTCGGGTCGTCAATCGGTGAGGCCAAGACGATGGTGGGTATCCTCGACCAGATGTGGCGCAGCGGCGAGCCGGTTTCGCCGGCGGCGTTCACGGTCAGCGTGCATAACGCCGCGTCGGGTCTGATTTCCATCGCACATCGCAACCGCGGCTACGCGTCGTCGATGGCGGCCGACGCGGCGACGCCGGCCGCGTCGCTCTACGAGGCCATGGGGCTCGTTGCGACGACGGGCAGTGCCGTCGCGATCGTCTGTGGCGACGAGCCGGTGCCGTTCGATCTCGTGTCCGAGGAGATGTCGTGGCCGCTCCTTGCTGCCGCCGTGGTCCTCGTTCCTTTGGATGGACAGCATCGCGTTCGTGCCCGGATGAGGTTGACTCGCGAGGCGCCGGTCACGATCGAGCCGCCGGAGGTGAGCGACGACGTCGCCCGTCACCCGCAGACCGGTCTGCTCGACCTCGTCGACGCCGTCGCGCGTGGCGCGTCGGGTTGCGTGGCCCTCGACCGGCGTGGCGGTGTCGATCGCGCGCTCATCACGAACGAGGTTTCGACATGACAAGCGTCGCCGACCTCGTGCCACATGAGCCGCCGATGTTGGCGCTCGACGAACTCGTCGGCAGCGAGCCGGGCAAGGCCACGGCGCGTACGACGGTGCGCGCGGGCGGGTTGCTCGTGCGTGACGGTGCGCTCGATGCCGTCGTCACGCTCGAGCACATGGCCCAGACGGTTGCGGCCTGCTTGGGGTCGGAGGCGACGACGTCGGGCGGGAGCGTGCGCGTCGGCATGGTGATCGCGTGTCGGACGATGACGATCCACCGCGCGCGGATCGAGGTGGGTGAGGTGCTGACGTTCGAAGTCACGCGTGTGCGCGGAACCGATGACACGAGTCAGTTCGACACCGTCACGCGCGATGCGCAGGGCGCACTCGTGAGCGAAGCGTCGATGACGCTGGTCCATCCTGAACGGCTCCCCGGCGCGCCCGGCGTCGCGACGCCGAGTTGACGCGTCACGACGTGCTCTGCGCGTTCGAGACGAGCAGAGCGCGATTCACCTTCGCGTCGGCGTGTCGACGCAGGCGTCCGAGTGTGCGGTCGACGTCCTTGGCGATCGGCGAGAGACGTCGGCGCCGCGCGAGGCTGTCGAGACCGGCAGTGACGATGCGTTCCTCGGGGATCTCGAGCGTCCACTGCGTGAAGTCGCTGCGCTCGAGGATGCGCGTGGCCGTCTCGGTGTCGACTGTCTGGATGACGCGCAACACGAACTCGATCGCGATCTGACGCGCCTCGTCGGCGCGCATGACGACGTAGTCGAGCGCCTCGGCCTGCTCCATGCGCTGTCCGGTGGCGATGTGTGCGTCGACGAGCACCGAAGGAAAGTTCGGTAAGGCGAGCATTACCTGGTGGGGAACCGACGGTGCGAGTTCGGCATAGGCACGGAGCAGCTTGTGCATGAAGCCGGACAGCTCCATGAACGTCTGCCCTTCGGCGTCGATTCGGCTGCGCACGTCGGCGTGCCACGTCCAGCACTCCTGCTGGAAGTACTGTGCCATGTACGACCAGTAGACGAAGTTGTCCCAGTAGAGCTTCATCGACATGGCTTGCACGTGGCCGTAGACGGGCGCCGCCGTGCGAAAGATCTCCGTGGTGGCGGCGACGAACGCGCGGTACTGACCGTTGAGCGCGCGCGTCATGTCGTCGATGTCGTGTCCCTCGGTGTCGCTCCGGATCAGACTCGTCGTGAAACTGTTGCTGAAGGCGATGAAGTCGGTGCCAGGGCTGTACAGCGGGTCGACGAAAGCGCCCGCCACGCCCACGATCGCCCAGCGGTCTGCCGACCACGTGCGCGCAGCAAGGTTGTTGTAGTGTCGGATGCATGCGAAGTCGGCGACTTCGAACGGCGCGAGTGCAGCGGCGAGATGCGGCTCGTGTTCGGCGAGGAAGGCTTGCACGGCTGCGAGTGATTGCACGTGCGCGAAGTCGTGCGTTTCTTCGTGGACGACGAGTCCGATGCTGGTGTGACCGGTGGAGAGCGGGATGACCCACGCCCAGTAGCCGGGTCCCATGAAGTGGTTCGTCGAACGCCAGCGGTGTTCGTTACCGACGCGCGCGTGCCAGCCCTCGTGCTCGGGCGCCACCATCGTGTTGATGTCGAAGTCGCCGCGGATGCGGAACCACCCCGAGCTCGCCGGATGGCGCGTGCCGCGCGAGAGCTTCAGTCGGCGACGGAGGAGCGCGGCGCGCCCGGTGGCATCGACGACCCAGCGGGCTTGGCGCGCGTGCTCACCGCGCTCCGTGACGTAGCGCACGCAATGATCGCCCTCGCCCTCGGCCATCTCGACGGCCTGCACGGTGCCGGCTTCGACGAGCTCGACGCCGTCGCTCTCGAGCATCGCCATGACGTCGCCTTCGAAGCGTCCGCGGTCGAGCTGATAGCTGCGCACGATCGGCTCCGCGCAGGGGCCGATCTCCGTGCGTTCGTGCAGCGGCAGCTCACCGTGGCCCGGGAAGAAACGCAGGCCGTACTTCACGAGGTGGCGGTCGAGCAGGTAGGTCTCGAGCCCGAGCCGTTCGAGATACTGACTGCCCACCTCGACGCTGGACTCGCCGACCTTGTGGCACGCGTCGGGCAGCGGTCGGCGCGCCTTCTCGATCACGGTCACCGACAGATCTGGGAGTTCGCGAGAAAGCTGGCGCGCGAGCAGCAGGCCGGCGAGTCCGCCGCCGCAGATCACGACGTCGCGGCGTTCGTCGAGGGATGAGTTCATCGCGTCGTGTCGGGGGAGGGGCGCATGCGGGGAGCATACTCACGGCTGCTACACTCGGGGCGTGTTTTGGGAGTTGTCGTCCATCGTGCGGCTGACAGGTCCCGCCGCTCCCTGCCCTGCAGCACCTCGAATAGCATCTCCCCGCCACGTGACGACGACGCGCCGCGATGAACACTCGGTTTCACGGTTTGCGCGCCGCGTGCGGGTGGCGATCACGCTCGGGTTGCACGCGCTGCTGGCGCCCATCGGGTCGCTGATGTTTGCGGTGTTGTACGTCGTCTGGCGGGGCGATCCCGTGCGGCGCGCGCGGCGCATGCAGGCGATCACGGCCTGGTCGTATCGCGTCATGCACCGCTGGCTCACCGTCTTCGGCGTCACGTCGCTCGACCTTCAGAAGTCGCTCGCCGAACTACCGGACGGCCCGTGTGTCGTCGTCGCGAACCACCCGACGCTCATGGACGTCACGGCTCTGCTCGGCCTTCTCGGCGGCGCGTCCACGGTTGCCAAACCAGATCTCTTCGAGCGTCGCTCGCTGCGTCCACTCCTGCACGGAGCGGGTGTCATCCGCGGCACCGGCAGCGATCCGCTCTCGGCCCAGCGCGTCGTCGACGATGCCACGGCAGCGCTCGCCGCGGGGTTTCGACTCGTCATCTTCCCCGAAGGGACACGCTCGCCGCGCGACGCACTCCTGCCGTTCGGGCGCGCTGCATTCGAGATTGCCTGCCGCGCGCGCGTCCCGGTCGTTTCCGTGACGATCACTTGCGCGCCGCTCTGGCTGTCGAAGGATCGCCCCTTCCTCGATCCACCGCACCCGACGCCGGTTCTGAATCTCCGAACGCTCGCAGTCGACGATCCGGCGCGCGTAGACTACGACAGCCGTGCTCTTCGGCAGGTTGTCGAAGCGCGTTTCCGAAACTGGATGCGCCTCGGACGGCCGCACTCACCCACTCCGATCCACGAAGACGAATCACCATGGCCGATGCCCTCGAAGACCGCCTGAAGGTGCTGATTGTCGAGAGTCTTGCTCTTGAAGACGTCGACCCGCAAAGCATCGAGACGGACGCGCCACTCTTCGGCGAAGGCCTCGGGCTCGACTCCATCGACGCGCTCGAACTCGCGCTCGCGATTCACTCCGAGTTCGGTGTGCGCACGAAGGAGAACGACGAGAAGAACCGCGAGTACTACCACTCCGTGAAGTCGCTCGCCGAGTTCATCCGCTCCGAGCAAGCCAAGGCCTCGTCGCCGGCTCCGTGACCGGCACCGCACCTCGCCGGTGGGGCCGCGTGGTGTTTGCCATCGCGACCGTGGCGTATCCGTTGCTCGTCTGGTTCGGGATGTCGCGCTGGAGCCCGCGGGTGCTCGCGCTCGTGATGCTCGCGGCGCTCTTGCCGCTCAGCTATCTGCGTCTGCGCGACGTTCCGCGCGACAAACTCGTCAGCGTTGCGATCGTTCCTGCGATCACCGGCCTCGCCCTGCTGCTCGCGGCGTGGCTCGACGCGCGCGGTTACGTGCTGATCGTGCCGGCCGTCATCAACGCCGCGTTGCTCGTGGGTTTCGGCAGCACGTTGCGGCGCGGGTCGATGCCGATGATCGAGCGCTTCGCGCGTCTGCAGACCGACGACCTTCCCGACGAGGCACTCGCTTGGTGCCGCGGCTGGACTCAGGTGTGGTGCGGGTTCTTCGTCCTCAACGGCGCCACCGTGCTCGTGCTCGCGCGCTGGGCGCCGGTGTCGTGGTGGGCGCTGTACACGGGCTTGTTGTCGTACGTGTTGATCGGCCTGCTCATGGCGACGGAGTGGCTGCTGCGACGTCGCAAGCTAGGTGTCGGTGGCGGGGCTGAGCGATGAGTGGCGGCGCGGAGCTCGTCTGGAAAGAAGTGCCGTCGCGCGACGACGGTGACCTGCAGCGGCGCACGTTCACGACGCACATCCCGAGCAACTACTCTTTCTTCGAAGGTCACTTCCGTGGCTATCCCGTGCTCGCCGGCGTCGTGCAGCTGCATGAACTCGTGCTGCCTTGCGTGCGTCGCGTGCGCCCCGAGCTCGGAGATGTCGCGCGCATGGGCGGCCTCAAGTTCCCGTCGCGTATCGCCCCCGACGAGAGCCTCGCGATCACGCTGAGCTGGCACGCCGAGGCACCCAAGGTGACGTTCGAGATCGCGCGCGGCGACGAGCGTTGCACGCTCGGCTGGCTTGCGTTTGCTCCCTCGGAGGTCGACGGGGATGGTCGCTGACTTGCGCGTCTGCGCCCTGATCCCGACGTACGACAACCCGCGTACGATCCGCGCCGTCGTGGCCGCCGTCGCCCGTCACGTGCCGGACGTTCTCGTCGTCGACGACGGGAGCGCCGTGGCGGGGCGTGAGGCCTGCGCGGCCTTGGCCGACGAGGGCCTCGTCGAGCTCGTGCGTCTGGACGAAAACTCGGGCAAGGGCGTGGCGTGCCTGCGCGGATTCGAGCGTGCGCGTGAACTCGGTTTCACGCATGCGTTCCAGGTCGACGCGGACGGGCAGCACGACATCGACGCGATGCCGCGGTTCCTCGAGATCGCGCGCCGTCAGCCGGGCGCCGCGGTCCTCGGCTCACCGGTCTACGACGACGATGCGCCCCGCGTGCGCCGCGTCGCGCGCCACATCACATCCTTCTGGGTCGGCCTCGAGGTTGGCGACTTCTCTGCCATCGCCGACGCGATGGTCGGCTTTCGCATCTACCCCGTCGACGCGACGCTGGCGTGCCGGCCGTGCTCGCGCCGCATGGACTTCGACGTCGAGATCGCCGTGCTGCTGTTCCGCGCAGGCGTCCCGATCGTCAACGAGCCCGTCGCCGTGCGTTACCTCGCGGATCACGAAGGTGGTATCAGCCACTTCCGGCCCGTGGTCGACAACATGCGCATGTGTGTGCTGCATACGCGCCTCTGCATCGCGGGGAGCTTCGGCTGGCTCGGCGAACGGTTCCGGCGATGACGACCACGGGTGGTGACGAGTGGCTCACGCGCGGCGAACGCGGGCAGGTCTGGCTGATCAACATCGTCTTCCGACTGGCACTGCTGGTCGGCCGCCGTCCGATGAAGCTCGCCGTCGCCGTGATCGCGCTCTGGTATCGGGTCGTCGATCGCGAGGCGTGCGCGGCTTCGGCGAGTTGGTTGCGTCGCGTGCACGGTCGCGAGCCGGGCTATTGGGAGGTCTACCGTCACCTGCGCTGCTTCGCGCAGGTCACGCTCGACAAGGTCTTCTTCTTGACGGGCAACACGGCGAGCTTGAAGGTCGAGCGGAATGGAAAGGACGCGCTCGCGGCGCAGGTCGCGTCGGGGCGTGGTGCCGTGCTGCTCGGTTCGCACCTGGGGAGCTACGACGCGATGCGTGCCTCGGGTTTCGCGGAAGGCACGCCGATCCAGGTGATCGGGTACTTCGAGAATGCGCGCCGCATCAACGCGCTGCTCGACCGACTCAACCCGGAACTCGCCGAGCGCGTGATCCACCTCGGCGACGACCCGATCGGAACGATGGCGCGCGTTCGTGAACGCGTCGAACAGGGAGAACTCGTGGCGCTCCTCGGCGATCGTGTCGGTCTCAGCGATCGCACGGTGCGCGTCGACTTCATGGGCGGGGAGGCGACGTTCCCCGCCGGCCCGTTCCTGCTCGCCTCGATCCTGCGCTGCCCGATCTACCTGGTTTTCGGGATCTACCACGAGCCGGACCGCTACACCCTGCACTGCGAACCGTTCGCCGACGCGATCGATCTCCCGCGTGGGCAGCGCGAAGAGAAACTCCGCGAATGGGTGGGGCGCTATGCTTCGCGTCTCGAAGAGCGGGCGCGCGCTGCTCCCGACAACTGGTTCAACTTCTTCGACCTCTGGAGCGACTCGTGAGCCGTCCCGTGCGTCCCGATCACGCCGTTTCGGAAGACTTCCGCGTCGCGTTTCACCATTGCGATCCGCTCGGCGTGGTCTGGCACGGCCGCTACTTCGAGTTCTTCGAAGTCACCCGCGCTGCGCTCATGGCCAGCGTCGGGCTCGACGTTGCCGCCGTCCGCGCGCTGTGTTATCGCATGTACATCACCGACGTTCGCTGCCGCTACATGGTGCCGCTCACGTTGGGTGACACGGCACGCGTCACGGCTTGGTTCAGCGAGACCGGGCCCTTGATCAAGGTCAACTACGACGTGCATCACGTGGAGCGCGACGCCTGGAGTGCCCGGGCAACCACCGTGCTCGCCACAACCGACGCCGATGGCAACCTGCTGACGAGCACACCCGATGCGATCTTGGCTCATCTCTCTGATCTGTAGTCTCGTGCTCGCGTGCGACACGGCGGCTCAACAGGTCGACGATGTGGCGCCCGTTGCCGGCGACGCCGCCGCCGTGGAGCGTCCGCGCGATGCCTCGGCGTTGTTCGCGAAGCTCGCGGAGGTGAAGAGCCTCGAGGCACGCTTCGTCGAAGAGAAGCACCTTGCGCTCCTCGCCGTGCCGCTCACGAGCCGCGGGCGACTGCACTACCAGGCACCGGGATACCTCGCGCGCGTCGTCGAGGAGCCCGAGCCGGCGACGTTGCTGATCACGCCGAAGACCCTGCGTGTCACGGACCGCAACGGCACCGAGACGATCGATCTGCGCACCTCGAACACGCTGCGGCTTTTCGTCACGTCGCTCGTCCGGGTGTTCTCGGGCGACGAGAAGGCCTTGGCGGAGTCGTACGCGATGCGCTTCGAGGCGCCACCCGGTGACGCGACGTGGACGTTGACGCTCACGCCGCGTGCGGCGCCGCTCACGGAGATGATCCGCGCGCTTGAACTCTCGGGCACCGGTGTCACCGTCACGACGATCGTCGTACGCGAGCCGAGCGGTGATCGGTCGGTCATGACGATCCGCGACGTCGACCCGCAGCGTGTCTACACGGCGGACGAGCAGCGCGCCCTGTTCGGGATCACCGTATCGCGATGACGACCGAGTCACGGCGAGTTGCGCTGGGCGCCATCGCCCTCGCGGCAGTCGCCGTGTTCGTGGCATCGCGCTTCGAGATCACGAACGACATCACGCACTTCTTGCCGTCCGATGCCGATTCGTCGCGCGCGACTTGGGCGCGCGAGCTGGCGTCGGGTGAGTTGTCGCGAACGCTGTTGCTCGTCGTCGACGCGCCGCCGGGCGCCGAGGCGCGCGATGTCGCGGCAATCGGCGCCGAGTTCGAAGTGGCTCTGCGCGCCGAGGAGCGGGTCGCCGCGGAGCTCGCGTTTCTCGAAGGCGGTCCGCCCGTGGGCGTCGAGGCCGCGCTCTGGGAGCTCTACCAACCGCGCAGGTTCGGATTCCTCGAGGACGCCGGAGCGCGGACGTCGGACGCGGGGATCGACGCAGCGCTCAGGGACATGCGCGACACTCTGGCAACGCCGATGTCGGCGCTCGTCTCGCGCGTGGCTCCGGGCGATCCATGGCTCGTCCTGCCGTCCGTCTTCGAAGGACTGCAATCGTCGGGCGCCGAGGACATCGTCATCGTCGACGGCCGCTTCCTCGCTGCGGACGAACGCGCCGCCGTGCTGTTTCTCGGCACGCGTTCGGCTTCCTTCGACGCCGCGGCGATGCGCCCGTTCATCGCCGGCGTCCAGGCGGCGTTCGCGCGCGTCGACGAGCGGCACGGCGGCGAACTCGCGCTCTCCTTCGCGGGCGCGGCGCGTTTCGCCTTGCACGCCGAGGCCGGCATTCGCTCCGACGTCCGACGCGTCAGCTGGGGCTCGATCATCGGCGTCACGCTCTTGCTCGTGGCGCTCTTCGGCTCGCTGCGACTCGTGGCGATCACGATCCCCGTGCTCGCAAGCGGCTTCCTCGTCGGCACGGCTGCCTGTCTGCTCGCGTTCGGGCGCATCCACGGGATCACGCTCGCTTTCGGGGCCGCGTTGATCGGCGTCAGCATCGACTACACGATCCACGTTTCTTGTCATCAGCTCCTCGCACGCGACCCACGCGGCGCGCGACAGACGCTCGAGCAGATCTGGGCCGGGCTCTCACTCGGCGCGGCCACGACGGTGGTTGGGTTCGTTGCGCTGCTCGTCTCGAGCTTTCCCGGCCTGCGCGAGATGGCGCTCTTCGCGGCCGCCGGAGTCGCAGCCGCACTCGCGGCCACACGCGTCTTCCTCCCGAGCTTGATGGCCGTCGAACCGCGCGTGACGCCGCTCGCGCAACGCGTGGTCGGCAGTGTGCGTCGCATTGCCGTGGGCCCGCGGGGCGTGCTCGCGGCGCCTGTCGTTCTCGCGGTCGTCGTGAGCGCCGTCGGGCTGTCGCAGGTCGTCTGGAATGATGACGTCGCGGGGCTGCAGCGGCTCGATCCCGAGCTACTGGCCGAGGATGCCGCCGTGCGTTCGCGCGTCGCGCCGTATGAACAGGGACATCTCGTCGTGGCCGTCGGCGCCGACATCGATCAAGCCTTGGCGACAAACGATCGCGTCGCACTGGCACTCCGTGACGCGCAGGACGCCGGCGAGGTCGTCGGCGTACGCAGCCTGGCGGCCCTGCTCCCGAGCCCGGAGTTGCAGCGCCGCCGCGACGCCGTCGTGCGCGAGGACGAGACGCTGTGGGCGCGCGTCGCGGCAGCTCTCGCGCGCGAAGGCTTCGTCGTCGACGCCTTCGAGCCGCTACGCGTCGAACTCGAGTCGCCGGCTCCCGAACCGCTGCTGTGGTCGGATGTCACGGCCACGCCGATGGCGGCGCTCGTGCGCCCGTTCCGAGTTGCTCTCGGCGACGAAGTAGCTGTGCTCAGCTTCGTCCACGGAATCAGCGACGAAGCGGCTCTTGCCGTTCGCGTCGACGCCATCGAGGGCGCAGCACTCGTCGACATCGCGGGCGAACTCGGCCGGGCCTACGGAGTCTATCGCGAACGGATGACGCAGCTTCTGCTCGTCGGGCTCCTCGCCGTCCTCGCCCTCGTGGCACTACGCTATCGCGCGTGGCGTCCGACGCTCGTGGCCACCCTTCCGGCTCTGCTCGCGGCGTCGACCACGGTGGCGCTGCTCGCCCTCGGTGGCTTCGAGCTGAACCTGCTCTCGCTCGTTGCCCTGCTGATGGTCGTGAGCATGGGAGTCGACTACGGCGTCTTCCTCAGCGAGGCCGGGGAGAGTGGGAGTGCGCTGGATGCAACGCACCTCGCGGTTGTCGTCGCGTCAGTGTCGACGACCCTCGGTTTCGGCTTCCTCGCGCTCTGCGATCACCCGGCGCTCTTCGCGATCGGCGCCCCGGCGGCACTCGGGGTCTTGCTCAGCGCCGTGCTTGCCGTGACCATGCGAGCTCTCGTCCTCCGTCTCGCGAAGAGTCCACGCTCTTGATGTTCGCCCGCAGGTTCTTCGCTGTGTTTGCCCTCGTCACGTTGGCCGGTTGCGTGTCGACACCACGCGAGCCACCGGCGCTCTTCGCAGGGGACGCGGACATCGTGCTGCGCGCACCCGAGGAGCTGGGGCGCACCGTCGTGTGGCGTCAGCGCGTGACGGCGTCGTGGACCGACGCTGCGGGTGCGAGCAAGGAGCGCAGCTTCGATGCCGTCTTGCAACGCCTCGGTGACACGCTGACGTTGATCGGCCTGTCGCCCATGGGGTCGGTCGGATTCGCGCTGACCTTGCGTGACGGCGACGTCGATGTCCGCAACGACACGGGGCAGGAGCTCTTGCTCCCGCCGCGGCGTGTGTTGCGCGACGTGCAGCGCGTGACGTATCCGTGGGTCGCTGGCGCGGATCACGTTCTTGCCGACGGACTCCACGTGCGTGACGTCGGCGACGAACGGGTCGTCGAGGTGTGGGCGTCGGGGCGCGTCCGCGAGCGTCGCTTCGTGTCGCTCGGGCGCGAGACGAGCGCCGTGGTCGTGACGTTCGAGTGGGACGACGCGTCGACCTGGGCGCCGGCGCGCGCCGTGCTCGTCGGCGAACGCTACAGGCTCACCGTCGAGACACTCGAAGAGACGCGACTGCCGGACGGCGCGCCTTGAGTCCAGTGCGCGTCTCCGTTGCGGGCGTCGGACTCGTGACGGCTCTCGGCGCAGGTGACGCCGCGCTCGAGCAGATCTTCGCCGGTGCGTGCGGGATCACCGAGCGCATCCACACGGCGGGCTGGCGCGCGCCGACGCGCGTGGCCGCCGAGCTCGATCGCGAGGCACTCGGCGGTCGCGCACCCGACGATCCGCTCGTCCCGGCCGTCGTCGCCGCCCGCGCTGCTCTGACGGCGATCTCCGCCTCGCGCGCGGCGATCCCACTCGTGCTCGCCTCGACCAAGGCCGACCTCTCGGGGCTCGCGGGCGCACCTCCCGGCGACGGCTTCGGTCTGCACGCACGCCTCGCCGATCGACTCGTCACCCAGCTCGAACTCGGCGGCGTGCTCGCGTGCGTGTCGGCGGCGTGCGCCTCGGGGCTCGCGGCCCTTGCCCTGGCCGCCCGCCGGATCGCGACCGGCGAATGCGAGCGTGTGCTCGTCGTCGGTGTCGACGTGCTGAACGAGTTCGTCATGGCTGGCTTCGGGGCGCTGCATGCGCTCGATCCGCAGGCGTGTCGTCCCTTCGATGCGAGTCGCCGCGGTGTGTCGCTGGGCGAGGGGGCGGGCGCGGTGTTGCTGAGCGGCGTGGCAGGTGAGTCGAGCGGCGTTGCTCTGACGGGCGCCGGTGGCGCGAACGATGCACACCACGCGTTGCGTCCCTCGCCGGACGGGCTCGGCTTGCGTTTGGCGGTCGAGCGCGCGTTGCGCGACGCGTGCGTCGCGGCTGCAGATGTCGATGTCCTCCACCTGCACGGCACGGCGACGCCGAGCAACGACGCGTCCGAAGCGCGCGCACTCGGCGATGCCTTCGGGGGCACGACGCCACCGGCCTTCGGCAGCAAGGGGCAGATCGGTCACACGCTCGGAGCTGCTGGTGTGATCGAGTCGATCATCGCGTGCGAGGCGTTGCGCCGCGGCGTCGTGCCGCGCAACGTCGGCCTCGAGACACCGGACGTCGACACACGCCTCGACCTCACGACGACACCGCGACGCCTCGGCCGCGCGCGCTGCGCCGTGAAAGTGGCGGGCGGCTTCGGCGGCGTGCAGTCGGCGTTGGTGTTCGAGGCATGAGCGCGTCGATCGTCATCGCCGGCGTGGGTTGTGTCGACGCGACGGGCGTCAGCGGCACGGGCGGTATCGACGCGCGCTGGGATGATCTCGGCGTGACGCCCGGCGGGACGGCGCGCACGTACCGCGAGCTGTGCGGACGTCCGCACCCGAACTCCCGCCGCCTCGACCTCGCCTCGCGCGCCCTCGTCATGGCCGCGGCCGCAACGGGCATCGAGCGCATCGTCCCCCCGGACGCCCGCGCGTCGACGGCGTTGCTCGTCGAATCGCTGCGGGGCAGTCTCGAGACGGACCGACGCTTTGCGGCAAGCCTCGCCAACGAGATGGTCGACTCGGGCGCCTTTCCCTACACGCTGTCGAACATGGGACTCGGCGAGGTCGCGATCGCCCATGACTTGCGCGGCGTGACGATGAGCCTCTCGATCGGGCCGGGCGTCGACGGCGACGCGTTTGCCGAAGGGCTGCGCCTGCTCGAGCACGATGGCGAGGCACGCTTCGCAGTCGTGGCACATCTCGAGTGCCTCGAGACGCCCTGCGCCGGGATCGCCGCCGACTTCGCGGCCATCGTCGTTCTGCTCGCCGTCGCGCCCGCGGCACGCTCGGTGCTGCCGATGCCGGCGAGCCCAGCGGGCGTCTTCGCGAGCCTTGCCAGCGCCGTTCGCGAGCTCTGATGGCAGACCCGTGACGCCCGGTCAATCCGCCGCGTCACCCCCTTGACGGTTACAGCTACACCTGTAGTCTTACACCCGTAGCTGAAGACGACCGACCCGTGGAGGAGCCATGATGTTCCAGCTTTCCGACGTTCAGCTCGCGATTCTGCGCGTGCTCTGGGAAATGGGAAGGGGGACGGTCGCGGACGTGCACCGGGCGCTGCCCGACGAGCGCGACCTGGCCTCGTCCACGGTGGCGACGCTCCTCTCACGCATGGAGAAGCGCCGCCTCGTCACGCACGACACCGAGGGCCGCAAGTTCGTCTACCGGCCGCTGGTGAGCGAGCACGAGGTGCGCTCGGAGGTGCTCGAGACGGTGACCGACGGGCTGTTCGAGGGCGACGTCACGGCGCTCGTCAGCCATCTCCTCGACCCCAAGAGCGTCAAGTCGGGCGACCTCGACCGCGTCCAGGCGCTGCTCGACTCGATGCGCCGCGCCGACGACCAGGGCCCGGCAGACGAGGGCCAGGCATGAGTGAGCCAGCCATGACGGGATGGACCTTGGGCCTGCTGGCCTTCCTGCTGACGTTCCTGCTGCACTCGTCGCTGATGATCGGCGGCGTTTGGCTCGCCACGCGCATGCGCCTCGTGCGCCACGCAACCACCGAGGACGCGCTCTGGAAGTTCGCGATCGTCGGCGGCGTCGTGACGGCGAGCCTGCAGCTCGGCTTCGGGCTCGAGCCGCTGGGTGGAAAGATCGCTCTGATACCCGGTGGACTGATACCCGGTGGACTGATACCCGATGGCCTGAATGCCGATGGCCTGAATGCCGATGAGCCGTCACGCGTCGTGCGGCATGCCGAACACGATGAAGACGCTCGGTCGCTCCAGAAGCAGATCGCCGACCGGAGGCGGACGCATGACCGTGCGCCGTTCCGAACGGGCGAGTTCATGATCTCGGAGTCGCTCGTGCCGCTCGGGCAACGCGCTGATTACGTCCCATCCGAGGCGGCCGAGGCACGCTCGACGAGACCCGAGCGTGCAGCCAACGAGTCGCAATCGACTCCGCACTTCGCGCTCATGCCGAACGACCTCGGGCTCGTCGCCGCCGTTCTCTGGGCCGTGCTCGCAGCCGTTGGCCTCGGACGCTGGGCGGCGACGCGGCGTCGCCTCGGTCGTGCTCTGTCGACACGCGAACACGTCACCGACGGCGCGCTTCTTTCGATCCTCTCGCGCCTGTGCCGCCGCGCCGGGCTGCGAACCCGCGTCGACCTCACGTCGTCGCCCTTCCTCGCCGGTCCGGTTGTCGTCGGTCGCCGCGAGATCTGCATTCCCCCGCGGGCCGTGCACGAACTGAGTCCCCATGAAAAGGAGGCCATGATGGCCCACGAGATGGCGCATGTGCGTCGCAAGGATCCGCTGTGGCTCAACGTCACGGCTGTTCTCGAGTCGGTGTTCTTCTTCCAGCCGCTGCTGCGCCTCGCGCGCCGTCGTTGGCAGGATGTCTCCGAGTATCTCTGTGACGACTGGGCCGTGCAGGCGACCGGCCGCCGACTCGTGCTCGCCGAATGCCTGGCGCGCGTTGCCGGGTGGGTGCGTCAGGAACCTGCGCTGCCACTCATGCCGGGCATGGCGCGCAACGACTCGTCGCTCGTCAAGCGTGTCGAGCGCTTGGCCGCCACGGACGTGCGTCGCGGTCCGCAGGCGCTGCGGGCGTTGGCGGCGTGTCTGCTGATGCTCGGTATCGTGTCGTGCGGCGTGCCGTCGTTCGTCGGAGATGCCGAGGCTGACGGCTGGCTTGCGTCGCTGCATCGCGCGCTCCACGACGGCCACGAGGCGCCGCACGCGGTCCAGCATGCGGGTGTCCTGGCGCTTCCAGCGAGCTGGACGGAGGACGGCGACGACGAGGAGAAGGGCATCGTGCTGATCGTCGAGGACGGTCAGGTGCGTCTGTTCGCGAACGGACGTCCGGTGGCACTCGACGCGCTCGACGAACTCGGCCAGATTCGCGTCGGTGACAACGTCCTCATCGTCGACGGCGACGCCGTGCACCTGCTGGGATCGAACGGCAAGGCTCACCTGACGCTTGGTCGAGCGAGTCTCGGCGACGAGCCGCGGCGCGCCCGCGCACCGCGCCAGCCCCGCGAACCCCGCGAACCCCGCGAACCCCGTGATGCACGTGATGCACGTGATGCACGCGATGCACGCGATGCACGCGAACCGCGTGACGCGCGCGAACCTCGCGAACCTCGCGAACCGCGTGACGCACGCGAGCCCCGCGAACCCCGCGAGCTGCGTGACGCGCGCGAACCGCGCCAGAGGGGCGACGAAGCGGACATGCGCCGCGCGCTCCTCGATGTCGAACGTCAGTACGAGCGTCTCGAACAGGACCGTGCACGTCAGATGCAGGCAATCGAGCGTGAGTTCGCACGGGCAACCGAGATGCTCGAACGCGAGATGTCACGCGAGGAATCGCGGCATCACGGCGAGCATGAACGCGACTTCGAGCGTGCGCTGGAGCACGAGCGCGACACCGGCAACGCGGCCATCCACAATGCCTGGGACCACGCCCTGCGCCAGCTCAAGGACGAGCGCGAGTCGTTGGATCGCAGCGACTCCGCTGACGAGCACGAGCTCGACGACTGGGAGGACGAGTGGGAAGAGCGCTTCGAGGATCTGTCAGAGGACTTCGAGGGTCAACTCGAGGACTTCAACGACGAAATCGACGACCGCTACGACGCATGGGCGCAGGCTCTCAACGATGAAATCGAGGGCTTCGAGTATGAGTACGCCGACCGCTTCGAAGAACTCGAGCAGGTCTTCGAAGGTCAGATGGAGGATCTCGAAGAGGCGTTCGAGGACGCCGAAGAAGAACTCGAGGATGCCTACGAGGAACTCGAGTCCGCCTTCGAAGGCATGTTCGACGGACTCGAAGAGTGCGATCACGACTGCGAGTACCGTTGTCGCGAAGGCTGCACACACGACGACGAGCTCGAGCACGAAAGTGCGCATGGCCATGACGGTTTCGTATGGCACGACGGCTTCGACTGGGGCGAGATGAGCGAGCACGAGTGGGCCGACATCCAAGTGATCGTCGACCCAGACATGTGGGTCGACCTCGATCGGGAGCTGAGCGATTCATGGATCGAGTGGGAAGACGCCTTCGCCGACTGGGATGTCGAGTGGCCGCACGAACTCGACGGCTTCGACGACGAGATCGTGATCGACTGGCACACGTTCGATGCCGGTTGGTCTTGGCTCGACGCTGCGGCCGACGATGCCTGCTGCGACGAGCCGTGCGTCGAGGAAGAACCCTGCGGCGAGGTCGAGGAGATCGAAGAGAGCCTCAAGGTCGAAGAGAAGGCCCCGCGCAAGCGCGACGGGGTCGTGAAGGATTCACTTCTCGATGCGCGCTACGTGCTCACGAAGGGGCGCTGAGCTCCCGAGCAGTCGCGTGACGAGCGCAGTGACCGAGCGCGCCGACGATGCCGTCTGCGCGCTCGGCGCGTGTCACGGCGACCTGCGCAAGTAGACCTCGTGTCCGCGCGCAGCGACGTCGACGATCTCGACGAGACGCCCGTCCTCGATCAACACGGCCGCGTCGGCGAGGTTCACCGTCGGGCAGACGTGCTCGGGGATGAGAAGCAGCTCCGTCCCGCGTTCGGGGACGTCGCCCGACGTGACATCGAGCGGCAGGTGCTCTTCGCTCGGCGGGGCGGCGATGAGGTCGGAACGTCCGAGCACCCGTGCGCAGGGATCCCCGGCCTCGGCGGCGACGGCCTTCGAGCCCGCGTCGACCGTCACGCGCGTTGACGTCGGCTGGCTCACGACGCGCGCGAAGACGAGCGCGGCCGGCTGCAGCGCGAATGCCGGGTTCAGCGTCTGCGACCGCGCGTCGTGGTACACGACAGTGCCCGGCGAGACGCGGTGGGTCGTCTGCTCGAGCGCCGCGAAAGGCGCGAAGTCGAGCGCGTGCAGGAAGGCGGGTGTTCCGGCCGTGATGAGCACGCGCGCCGGCGTGTCTGCGTGCTCGAGCTGGGCGAGGAGGTCGAGCGCGATCGCGTAGTTGGCGTGGACGTCCGCGCCACGTCGCTCGTAGCCGTCGGCGTGTTGGTGGCCGTCGTACCAGTGGACACCGCCGAGGCGCGGGCCGGCCGCGCGCGCGACGTCGAGGGCGTCGGCGAGGCGTCCGCGCGGGATGCCTGTGCGGTCCATGCCCGGATTGACGTCGATGAAGATCTCGAGCACCGCGGGGATCGACGCGACGGCCCGCGCGTCCTCGCAGAGAACGGAGAACTTCACGCGCGCATGCTGCTCGGCGATCTCGCCGAGCCGTGTCAGTGACGGGCCCACGAGCGGGTAGGCGCAGAGGATCTCGGCGTCCTCGATGTCGGCCGCGTCGAGCACGCCGGCGAGAACCAGCGCCTCGCGCGTCGTGGCGCACTTGAAGCTGCGGATGCCAGCGTCCACGAGTTCCCGCCAGACGCGCGGGATCTTCGTGGTCTTGACGTGCGGCTGCCAGCGCTCGGGGCCTCCGCAGGCCGACACCACGTGCGCGACGTTGGCACGCACCTTGTCCAGGAAGACGACGAGCGTGGGGCTCGAGAGGTCGCGGCGCAGATCGTCGGGGAGCGCGTAGTCGGCGAGGTCTAGGTGGTCAAAGAGGGCCATGCCGAGAGTGTCACCCGGCGCGCCGACGGGGCCAAGCGACGCGTCGCGGGAGCGCCGCCGGGTCGCCGCAGGAGATGCTCGTTCGCGGCCCGGCCCGGGTTAACATTCCGCTCCGATGACGTCGCCCGCGCCCGCCGCCTCTCAGCACTCGCCCCCGTACTCGGCTCGTGTCGCCCTGGCGATCACGTCGACGGGCCATGCGCTGTGCCACGGGGCCAAGGTCGCGCTCCCGGTCGTGCTGTCGCTGGCCGCGTGGGACTTCGGGACGTCGATCGAGGCGCTCGGCCTCGCGGTGACGCTCTTCTCGCTCGGGATGGCCGCGACCAGCGTGCCGGCCGGGCTCGCCGCCGACCGCTTCGGAACGGCCCGCGTCCTCGAACTGTTCTTCTGGGCGACGGCGCTCGGCGGCGCTCTCTGCGCGCTGCCACTCGGGCAAGCCGGGTTCGTCGCAGCCCATGCCTTCCTCGGCATGGCGGCGGGCGTCTACCACCCCGCGGGCCTGGGGCTGTTGTCGCTGTCGGGTAGCAAGGCGAAGCTCGGCGCGGTCTTCGGGTGGCACGGCGTGGCGGGCAGCGCGGGGGTGGTGTTGGCGCCCCTGGTGACGGTGGCGCTGGTGGGCGTCTATGGCTGGCGCGGCGGGTTCGCGGCGCTGGGCGTTTCGGCGGCGGCGGGCGCCGTGGCCACGCGCGTGCTGCGGCGCACCGGCCGGCTCTTCGACGATGTCCCGCCGGCACGGACGGGGGCCGTGAGCGTCTGGGGACGGCGTGGGCTCGTGCTCCTGCTCGTCGCCGTCGTCTCCAACGCCTTCCTGCTCGACGGTTTCACGACGATGTTCCCCGACACGGTCCGCTGGCTCGGAACGCCCGCGATCGAGCGGCTCGACATCGTCACCGTTCCGCCCGTGACATCGGCGGACATCAATCGCCGCCTCGGGCCCCCGCGCCCGGATGGCCCGGGCAACGATTACATCCTCATGGCGAGCCTGCTCGCTCTCGGTGGACTCGGCCAGTACCTCGGCGGACGACGTAGCAAGGGCGACGGCGCGCGCAGGACCTATGCGTTGGCCCTCATCGCCCAGCCGATCTTCCTCGGGCTCACGGCCCTCTCGCTGGACGGGTATGCCGTGCCGTTGTTGGCACTCGGCGGGTTCGCCTTCGCGAACTTCATGACGCAGCCGATGGAGAACCACATGCTCGCCGCCCTCACGGCGCAGGCCAAGCGCGGCGTCGGGTTCGCGTTGAAGTTCCTCGTCGCGCTGCTGCTCGCCTCCCCGGCACCGTATCTCGCGGCGCGCCTCGCCACTCGTACAGGGCTCGTCGACATGTACGTCGTGTTCGCGGGAGTGGGACTCGTGGGTGTCGTCGCCGCGCTGCTGCTCGCGCGCAGTTCGCGATGAACGAACGAGATCGTCTGTCTTGTCGACGTCAACGCGCGGTAACCTCGCGAGCATGACGTCGCCGAAGGAGGAGACCGCCTTGCCGGAGCACACGAACCGTCTCGCAAGCGAGACGAGTCCGTACCTTCTCCAACACGCGCACAATCCCGTCGACTGGTATCCGTGGGGCCCCGAGGCTCTCGAGCGGGCGCGCGCGGAGAACAAGCCGATCTTCTTGTCGATCGGATACTCGGCGTGTCACTGGTGCCATGTGATGGAGCGCGAATCGTTCGAGGACGAATCTGTCGCGCGGTTGATGAACGAGAAGTTCATCAACATCAAGGTCGACCGCGAAGAGCGCCCCGATCTCGACGACATCTACATGAAGGCCACGCTCGTGATCGCGAAGAGCGGCGGGTGGCCGATGAGCGTCTGGCTGACACCTGACCGCAAGCCGTACTACGCAGGCACGTACTTCCCGACGGTTCCGCGCTACGGTCGGCCGAGCTTCACGCAGATGCTCGAGTCGATGGCAAATGCCTATGCCAGTAGGACGGATGAGGTCGTCCACCAGGCTGAACGCGTCGTGCGCTACATGCAGCAGCTGACGCTTTCGCCGAACGTGACGCCCGAAGCTCTGGGGCCGGATGTCGAGCGCCCGACGGTCGATGTCGTCACGGGCGCGATCGAACAGTTGTCGAAGTGGTACGACGAGACGTGGGGCGGCTTCCGCTCGGCGCCGAAGTTCCCCGGTGGCGATCATCTGCGCCTGTTGCTGCGGCATCATCTCGACACCGTCGACCATCCGGCACTGCGCATGGCCGAACACACGCTTGACTGCATGGCGCGCGGCGGAATGAACGACCAGCTCGGCGGTGGGTTCGCGCGCTATTCAACCGACGAGAAGTGGTGGATCCCGCACTTCGAGAAGATGCTCTACGACAACGCGCTGCTGATCCCGGCGTACATCGAGGGGTATCGCGTGACGGGCCGTGCCGACTTCGCGCGCGTCGTGCGCGAGACGTGCGAGTGGGCGCTGCGCGAGATGGTCGGCGAGTCGGGCGCGTTCAGTTCCGCGCAAGACGCCGACAGTGAGGGCGTGGAAGGAAAGTTCTTCGCCTGGGAGCGCGACGAGGTCTACGGAATCGTCGGCAAGGAGAACCGCGAACTCGTCGACGTCGCGTGGAACCTCGGCGACGAGGCGAACTTCGAAGGGCAGCACTGGGTGCTCGTGCGTCCCGAGCCCGACACGGATTTGGCCAGTAAGCTCGGGATCGACGTGGCAACGATGCACGCGCGTCTCGCGCCACTGCGTCAGCGCCTCTTCGACGAGCGCGAGAAGCGCGTACACCCGGCCACCGACGACAAGGTCCTCGTGTCGTGGAACGGCCTCATGATCGGCGCGCTGGCCCGCGCCGGCACGACGCTCGACGAGCCGCGCTACATCGAGGCCGCCCAACGCGCGGCGCGCTTCTGCCTGACGACGATGCGCCCCGACGGCACGCGCCTGCTTGCGACGTATCGCGACGGCAAGGCGCACCTCAACGGCACGCTTGCCGACTACGCGTACCTCGCGGCGGGCCTGCTCGATCTCTTCGAGGCCGACGGCGATGTCTTCTGGGCACGCACGGCGCTCGAACTCGCGAACACCGTCGAGGAGCACTTCGCCGACAGCGAACTCGGCGGCTGGTTCTTCACGAGCGACGACCACGAGGAACTCGCCGTCCGCCCGCGCGACATGCAGGACGGCGCGACACCGTCGAGCAACGGCGTCATGGTCGACGTCATGCTGTGCCTCTACGACCTCACCGGCGATCCGCGCTGGCGCAGCGCCGGCGACCGCGCGCTCGCGATGATGGAACCGTTGATGCGCGAATCGCCGACGGAGTTCAGTCGCGCGATGATCGCGTTGCTGCGCACGGTCGCGAACGCCCCGATCGTGGTGGTCACGCGCGGTGAAGGCTTCGAGGAACTCTGGCGCGCCCTCGCCCTGCACCGCGACACCGCGATGACCGCGATCCAGATTCCCGCCGACGGCGTCACGGACGACGTCGCCAACGACGTCTCGCTCCTCGCCGCAAAGCACTCCATCGACGGCAAGGCCACGGCCTACGTCTGCCGCGAAGGCACCTGCCTCGCCCCGGTCACCGAGGTGACGGCACTCAAGCGCCAGCTCGACTGAGATGCGTCGGCACGTGTGCGAGAAGGACTGAGCCCGCACGCTCGCCCCCAACGCAAACCGGCCGCGCGGTGATCACACCGCGCGGCCGGTTCGTTTCCTTCGACGCTTCGGCGACTACTTGCCCGCGGGCAGGATCGTCATGTTCCAGGTGAAGTAGTCGTAGTTCTGACCCTTCGGCGGGGCGAAGTCGAAGAGCACCTCGCGGTCGTACTTGCTGCGCTCGGTGTTCCACGTCACGCGCTGCAGCGTCTTCTGGTTGTCGGAGGCGACGAAGACGTCGTCGATGCCGTCACCGTCCCAGTCGTGCAGGATCGTGGCGTGCTCGAAGCCCGACGAGCGACTCGAGATCAGGACCGGGCGGCGCTTCCAGCCGTCGCCGTCCTGGAAGATCTTGAAGATGCCCTTCGAGTCGGTCGACGCGATGATCTCGTGCTGGCCGTCGCCGTCCGTGTCGCCGCCGTTGAGGAAGCGGCAGAGGTAACCCGGCAGCTCCATGATGTCCTCGGCGACGAACTCACCGTCCTTCCAGACGTAGCGCTTGATGAACGTCGGGTCGCCTTCGCCGCCGGCGTTGGGGCCGCCGAGCACGATCCCCTCGCCTTCGAGCGATGCGTAGAGCTCCGGTGTGCCGTCCTGATCCAGGTCGTAGATCAGGATCTCCTTCGCGTGGCGCGTCTCGAAGCGCTCGATGTACGTCTTCTTCCAGCCGTCACCGTCCTTCTTGTACATCGCGATGTCGCCGGCCTGCTGCTCGCCGTTCGACGTGTTCGGCAGGCTCGGCGTCGTGTACATCTCGGCGACACCGTCACCGTCGACATCGCCCACTTCCATCTCATGCACGAAGTACCGCTCGGTCGTGCCTTCGTCAACCCAGTCGACCGTGTACTCGCCGTTGTTCTGCTCGACGATGAAGACCTTGCTGAGGTCGTGCGTGGCGAGGCAGATGTCGACGATGCCGTCGCCCGTGACGTCGGCGATCTCCATGTCGCGCAGGCGATGGTTCTTCTCGCCGAGCAGTCCCGTCCAGAGAACCTCTTCGTTCCAGCTGCCGCCGTTCTCGCGCCAGATGGAGAGCTTCGCGTCATCGGCCGAGCACGTGAGGACGCCGGGGTCACCGACCTCGGGCTCGAACCAGAGGGCCTTGTGCATCACGAACGAGCCGGCCTTGTCGTCGCCGGCGGCGTCGACGACGAGCTCGCGTGTCCACGTGCCGTCGGGTCCGCCGGGCCGCATGAGCAGGAACGCGCCTTCGTTGACGCCCTTGCGCGTCGACAGCGACTTGGCCAGCAGCAGGCCGTCCGCGCTGCTCGACGAACCGCCACCGAGACTTTCGCCGCAGCCGAGGAGGGTGAGGAGGCTTGCGGTCGCGAGGCCGGTGACGAGGGACGAGCGTGCGGTCATCATGGATCGAGGGGCGCTGAGGCGCGCATTCTGGGGGAGGAGTGGCTTGTTGTGAGGCTCATCGGCCACGCGGGGGGGCGGGCCTGAGTCGTGTGAGCACATGCATACGTCGGCGCCCGCCACGCTGTGGGGCGGGCGAGCCTACGAAGGCCGTGGGAACGTGTCGAGCGAATCAGGCTTTGAGGTCGCCGTAGGTCGAGGCGTTGGCCTCGACGGGCAGCCCGGATTCGGCCCATCCGGCCACCCCGGGGCGTCCGCCGAAGCCTCCGTCGATGTTCACCAGCGACGTGTATCCGGCGGCTTCGAGCGCCTGGCAGGCCGCCATCGAGCGCCCGCCCATCTTGCAGGACACGAAGACCGTGCGGTTCTTGGGGACGTGCTTCTCGACCGTCGCGAGGAAATCGGCGTTGGGGGCCATTCCGCCCTGGCCGTCGGAAAAGACCCACGGAATGTTGAGCGAGCCCGCGGGGTGGCCGGCGTCGTACTCGGTTTCCGTGCGGACGTCGAGGAAGGCGTGCTCGGCGTGTGCGGACATCGCCTCGTGGGCGGGGGTGGACGTCGTGGTCTCGATGGGCATCGGGGGTCTCCGGCGCGTCAGCTCTCGCCGTCGTCGCCTTGCGGGTCGTCGGGGGCGTTGTCGGGGGAATTCTCGGATGTGTCTGCACGAGCGTCGTCGCGAGCTTCGGCGGGCGACTCGTCAGCAGCTGCTGACGGCGGAGCCTCGCTGGCCGGAACGACCTCGCGCGCGCGGTCGAGCTTGTCACCCTTCTCGAGCGTGAACTCGACGGCCAGTCCGGACGAGAGCGTCTGCGCCTCGCCGACGTCCGTGTAGTGCACGTAGGCGTCCTTGCTGTGGTCGTCAACGGAGATCAGGCCGTAGCCACGCTCGTCGTTGAACCACTTCACCTTGCCGGCTGCCATCTTGCACTCTCTCGGGGAACGGTGGGCCCGAGGATAGCGCCTGGGCCCTCGCCGGGCCGAGCGCATTCGTCTCCGGGCGACGGGACGGGATGCAGGGCGGCGGGGCATCTGGTTTGATGACGCGCCCCCGCAGCGTCCCCCCGTAGAGGAGAGCCGGCAGATGATCCGCGGCGCGATCCACCGACTCATTCATGACAGTGACGTCCTCAGCGGCAATCCGCTCGGCGATCCGACGCGCCGGCAAGTCCCCGTCTACCTGCCGCCGGACGTCGATCCTGCCGGTCTTCCGCTGATCGCCGTTCTGGCCGGCTACGGCGGCACGGGCGCCGGCGCCCTCGACGGCACGCCCTGGTCGCCCTCCTTCCCCGAGCGCTACGAGGCCCTGCTGGACGCCGGTGACGCCGTCCCGGCCGCGTTTTTCTTTCCCGACGCCTTCACGCGCCTGGGCGGCAGCCAGTACCTCAACTCGTCGGCGAACGGCCGCTACGAGGACTACCTCGTCGACGAACTCTTCCCGTTCGTCGAGGAGCACTTCGGGCTCGCCGGGAAACCGGCGCGACGCGGGCTCATGGGTAAGTCGTCGGGCGGCTTCGGCTCCGTCCACGTCGCGTTCGCGCGCCCGGGGCAGTTCGGCGCCATCGCGAGTCACAGCGGTGACGCCTACTTCGAGATGGGCTACAAGCCCGACTTCCCGAAGCTGCTCTCGCAGCTCGAGGCCCACGGTGGGGTCGAGGCCTTCGTTGCGGCCTTCGAGGCAGCCAAGAAGAAGACGACGCCGCTCTTCCTCGCCATGAACGTCCTCGCGATGGCGGCGGCGTATTCGCCCAAGGACGGCGAGCCCTTCGGCATCGAACTCCCCTTCGAGCTCCGCACCGGCAAACTGCGCGACGCCGTCTGGGCGCGCTGGCTCGAACACGACCCGGTCGAGATGGCGAAGGCCCGCGGCAACGCGCTCGCCGACCTGTCGTTCGTCTTCATCGACTGCGGTCTGCGCGACGAGTTCCATCTCCAGTACGGCGCGCGCCAGCTCGTCGACGCGCTCCGCTCACACGGTGTCGATGTCGTCCACGAAGAGTTCGACGACGGACACATGGGTGTGAGCTACCGCTACGAGGCCTCGCTGCCGCGCCTTACGAGAGCTCTCGCGACGACTTGAAAGCTTTCCGATTTTGTCTCATGAATGAGACGTCGGAGGTCCGATGTGAGACGGCGCGCCGCGACTCCGTGGCCGTCCCACACTCGAAGGAAGACCTGCATGTCCACGTTCACGCGTCTCACTCGCGTCCTTTTTCCTTTGCTCGTTGCGGCGTCCCTCGCCGGGGCTCAAGACCTCACGGGCACGTGGCTCAAGGCGACCGTCACCGCGCGACTCGCGCCGCTCGACGCCGTCGTTGATGACGGGCTGATCGGAGACGTCTCTCCCGACCTGACGGCCAAGGTCAAGTCGATCCGTCAGCGAGCAACGATGTACATCTCCTTCAATAGTGAGGACTCACCGGGGGCCTACGCCGTCGAGTTCTTCACGGTTGGCCCCACCGGGCTCATCTCGTCATGTGCCTTCGGGGACATCGTGCTCGCCGACGGCGGAGTCATCGTCTTCTCGGACGCCCTCTTGACCTTCACGAAAGTGGATGATGGTGAGGTCGATGCGACCGCGATCTTGGAGGTGCTCTTCAACGGCAAGCTCAACGTGAAGACCGATGCCGATGACAACGTGAAGAAAGTCACGATGCTCGCCGACGGCATCACCGGGAAGAGCGTGGCGGATGTCGATGGAGAGTTCGTGGCGACCTCCGGAAGCGTGCGCATCCGCGCCAAGTCAGTCCCAGAGGGGAAGGTCCCCGAGATCGACCAGAACGCGACGATCGTGAAGTAACACCCGGCGGGATCCACGAACACGGACGAGCAGCCGCGAGGGAGGTGTCGCCACGCCTCTCTCGCGGCTTCGTTGTTGTCACGAGTCGAGTGGCCCCTCATCGCAGTTCCACTCGGTGTCGACCTCTCCGACATGAACGGTGATGGCGCCGATGACGTCGTGATTTGCTTCGCCCATTCGGGCGGCTTAGCAGCCCGTTGAAAAACTCATCCGGCGCGCCGCACGCACCCGAGCGCGCCTGTGCGAGCGCGGGAGCCTCGACGAATCCACCGATTCGCCTGCGTTCCCACACGGCCACAGGCACACTCGGTCACGCACGGCGCACTCGGAGCAGTTTTTCAACGCGCTGTTAGTGGTGATGGTCAGCTTCGGCGACTTGTACACGGCGCTCGGCGTCGGCGACGGCTGCGTCCACATCCCCAAGAAGAGCCGGATCCACGAACGGTTCCTGGTGATTTCCCACCCTTCGTCAAGGGTGTCTTATCCTCTCTGATCGCTTTCCCGTCGTGTCGGGCAGACGCGGCGGTTCGTGTATAGGTCAGGAGGACACCATGTTGAAGTCGCTTGTCGGCGGGGCGTTGATCGCCGCGTCGCTGCTGCCGCTCGGAAACGACGCGTCGGCGCAGGATCTCACGGGCACGTGGCTCAAAGCCACGGTCTCTGCGCGCGTGCTCGTCGAGGATGAACCCAAGATCGAGTCGACCGCATCTCTCGCCGAGGGCTTTCCGCCGCCCAGCTTCGATCCGAAGCCCAAGCGTGCCGGCATCAAGAACACCTTCTACCTGCGAATCGACGAGCTCGACTTCAACGAGTATCGGGTGTCCGTCTGGGTCGATTCCGAGCAGGGTCTCGTCATGACGAGCGAAGGCGACGGTCTCGAGATCGGTCCCCACGGAATCATTACGCGCTTCTTCTTCGACCTCGAGCTCGCGAAGAAGACGAAGAACGGAGTGGACGAACTCGGCACGATCGCGTTTTCCACGAACGGTCGCATGAAGGTCAAGCTCGACAAGCAGAACCAGGTCAAGCGCGTGTCGTTGACGTCGCTCGGCGGGCGGGCTCAAGGCTTCTACCGCGTCGACGGTGTGAACTCCGAGGTGTTCGGCGGCGTTCGCCTGAAGGCGAAGTCCATCCCGGAAGACAAGGTTCCGCCGCTTGCTGGAGCGGGCAAGTGAATGCCGCATTCCCCCACACGAGACCCAGACACAGAAAAGCACAGCTCATGACGCATTCCATCTTCAGCAAGGCGGTTCTCACCGTCGCACTTCTCCTCGCCTCGACGTCGATGCTCGCGGCGCAAGACATCGTCGGCACGTGGTTCAAGCTGAACCTTTCGTTCCGCCTGGCGACGGCGAACGAGTTCTTCGAAGACGGCCAGCAGGGCCCGTCCTTCGACGGAAACCCCGGTTCCATCAGCGGAAAGGCGATCGCGTACATCCACATCACGCAACGCGTCGATTTCGACGAATACACGTACGACATCTACTATCCGACGAAGGATGGACTCATCCTCCACGAGGTCGATAACTATCTCCTCCTCCGTGACCAAGGCATCGTCGAGGAGCTCTTCTTCGACATCCCGATCCTGAAGAAGCCCGGCGGCGACCTTGACCTGATCGGCGAGGTCGACGTCATCGTCAACGGTCAGCTCTCCGTGAAGTTTGATGACGACGACGAGGTGAAGTCGGCCAAGTTCCAGAGTTTCGGCGGCGAGGCGAGTGGTTTCATCAAGACGGACAAGGTCGGCGTCTCCGGCGTCGGCAGCGTCAAGGTCAAGATGAAGTCGGTTCCCGAGGACAAGGTGCCACCCATCCTGCAGAACTGAGCTGAAGACACCTGCAGTGAGCGCCGCCCGTCCCTTTGATCTGGTGGTGTGATTCAAAAGTTCGCGTCATTTGTTTCACGCCCTCCTCGCCGCTGGCTGTGTTGCATCTCCTCGACGAATCCACCCATTCGCCTGCGGCGATGCGCCTTGCCAGCGACGACGATGACCCAAAACTAGTTTCGCGAACTTTTGA
>JAJDEO010000036.1 GCA_029259745.1 Planctomycetota bacterium | reverse complement strand
GACCGACATGCGCAAGTCGTTCGACACGCTGGCCGCGCTCGTCTGCGATGTCGTCGACGAGGATCCGCAGTCGGGTCATCTCTTCGTCTTCGTCAATCGCCTCCGCAATCGCATGAAGATCCTGTGGTGGGATCGCTCGGGTTACTGCCTGCTCGCGAAGCGTCTCGAGCACGGGCAGTTTCGTGTCTACGACCAAGCGTCGGGGACGAGCGGCGCGTTTGAGATGACGTCGAGCGACCTCGCGCTGCTGCTCGAGGGGGTCGATTTGCGTGGTGCGAAACGTCGACGCGCACACGATGAGATCGTGTCGTCGGCGAGCTGACGAAGAGCACTTGATCGCACGCGTCGAGCACGTATCGTCTTCGCCATGACGACGGCAGACGACAGTGCGACGGTGAGCATCCCCCGTGCTGAGTACGACGAGCTCGTCGCCAGCAACGCGCGTTTGCAACACGACGTCACGAAGCTCAGCGACGAGCTGGCCGCGCTGCTCAAACGCTTCTTTGGTCGCTCGTCTGAGCGTCTCGATCCCGCGCAGCTCGCGCTCTTTGCAGACGCCGTCGCCGCGGCTGAAGCGGCGTCAGCTGAGCAGTCGTCGTCGCCCCCGCGCAAACGTCGCGCGCCCGGCCACGGTCGTCCGCAGTTTCCCGAGCACCTCCCGCGTGAGGTCATCGAGCTCGATGTCACCGAAGGCGATCGCGCGTGCGCCGACTGCGGCGAGGCGATGACATGCATCGGCGAGGACGTCACCGCGCGGACACCTCGTCCCGGCGCGGATGCTCGTGAAGCGCTACGTGCGCAAGAAGTACGCGTGCCGCGCAGGCCACGGCGTCGCGATGCCCGAGCTGCCGTCGACGCTCGTCGACAAGGGCAAGTACGAGCCGTCGGTGTATGCGCATCTCGCCGTCGCGAAGTATGGCGACCACTTGCCACTGCACCGCCTCGAAGGCATCTACAAGCGCCACGGGATCAAGATCCCCAAGTCGACGATGTGGGATCTGCTCGTGCATCTCGACGAGATCGTCGCGCAGCCGATCCTCGCGCAGATGCGATGCGAGCTGCTCGATGGGCGTCACCTGCAAGCCGATGAGACGCCGGTCACCGTGCGCATCGAAGACGGCAAGGGCACGCGCACCGGCTACGTGTGGACGTACCGCTGGCACGAGCGAGTGCTCTTCGACTTTACGATGACGCGGCAACGCGATGGCCCGAAGCGCTTCCTCGGGACGTGGGACGGCACGCTGCAGATCGATGGCTACACGGGATACGACGACGTCGCGCGCACGAATGGAATCGTGCGTGCGGGGTGCTGGAGTCATGCGCGACGGAAGGTCCTCGAAGCCGCCGAGCGCGGTGACAAGGACGTCGTGGTCTTACTACGTCTGATCGGACGGCTGTTTGCGATCGAGCGTGCGCTGCGCGGTCGACGCGATGGTCTGTCGCTTGAGGACGGTGCGTTTATCGCGCTGCGAGGAGAGGTCCGTGCGCGTCGAAGCCAAGGTGTGCTCGCCGCGATCGGCGCTGAAGTCGCGCGACTCCGTGCACTGCGCTCGACGCTCCCGAAGAGCGCACGCGGCAAGGCGCTGACCTATCTCGACAACCAGTGGGACGCCCTCACCGCCGCCGTCGACGACGCGGTGCTCGACATACACAACAACGACGCCGAGCGCGCCCTGCGACACGTCGTCACCGGTCGCAAGAACTGGATGTTTTTTGGATCCAAGAAGGGCGGCGACGTCGGCGCGAGACTCTTCTCGCTCCTCGCCTCCGCCAAGGCACTCGACATCGACCCCGAGGCCTACCTCGTCGAGGTCATCGCGCGTGTGAACACGACGCCGGCCTCACAGGTCGCAACGCTCACGCCCTGGGCATGGGCCGAAGAGCACGCCAAGACGCCCGCCTGATCGGCGACGCACAACGAGGGATGGCGATCAACCGGCCTCCGGCATGGGACGGCCGGACGCGTACCATCAACCCAGTGTCTCCCACGATCCGATTTCCCGCCAGATGGGCCGATGAGCGCCCTTCGTGGCATTCATGCACCAACGCCTGAAGATGTCTTGTGAACGCTACAGCTCTCTTCGACGACGACCCATCGACATCTGCGGCTCTCCAAACGCGGCTTCACGTCACCAGAGAATTGTCGGCGAGCGAGAGGCGTTTTTCAACACGCTGCTAAGAGGTAAGCACGAAGTGGATCGAGTATCCATTTCCCCCGTGATAGACCCCCTTGAAGGGCCCAGGTAGGTTGATATTTTTCTTCGATTCGCTTATGAATACATAATCTGCGACTGCCGTGTAGCCCGCTGAGAACTCTTGCTGGGTCACTATGGCGTATCCCTTGACGGTGCCCTTCGCCGGCACAGGCACGGCAATATCAGCCTGCACGGTGTTGGTCTCTGATACCTGCTTTCCAAGCGTGTACGACGTCGACACCTCAACCCCCAACTCCACCGTCCCTTCTGCCAGGACCGGGAGGCCACACGTGATTGAAGTGGACGCCGATAGCGTCACGCCCATTGACGCCTCCCACATGGACGTATCAGTGACCGCAATGGATATCGCTTGAGTGACTGTAGCCTCTTCACTCAAGCCGTTAGTGGCCTCCACCTTGTGGCTACCCAGGGTGGCCACGTGATTGAGCACCGGGCTGTTGAATTTAACATTACGGATGTTGCTGGGAGTGAAACTGAAGTATCGATTACTCGACCACAGGACATCCGGACTGTTCAGATACGTCCGTATTTGGAGGTTCCCATCATTCAAGAGCATGAGACAGCTGTCGTTATGATAAGTTCCGTTAAAGTTATTGCTCGTCCAAAGGGATTTGCCAGCATGGTCGACCAGCACGATATCTCCACCTGAACGCATTTCGAGCGCAACGTTATTCCCAGCCGTGGGTGTATCTGTTGACCAATAGGCATAGCCAGCGGCTGTAGCGACAAGATTTCCATCAGGTTGGAGCGTAAGCTTGAAGAGTCCGTTCGTGCTGACTAACTCATCGCCCGAGTGTAGTTTCTGTTGATTGCTGAGGTAGCTACTCATCTGCCGTCCTCCCAAAGACTCGTACGCGTTACCCACCATGGGTTTACGCAGACGGTAGCGAGGGCAGGCGATACAAACCACCTCTCGTTCCTCTTTGGCAGATGAGAATTTCACAGCCCCTTTCACAGCCCCCAGGCTGAGCCATGACACCCCGGGAGCGGTGCCAAACCTACAGCGAACCTCAGGCGCTCGCATTCACGTGCGCTGTGGGTACCGGTGCGGACGAGAAGAGGATAGGCGATACAAACCACCTTGTGTTCCTCTTGGCGGTGGTTGGATCATCATTCTGGATTGACCGTGAGGCAAGACGACGCCTCGTCTTGGCACCGATTACGTCGGCCGGCCCTGCGTCGGGCGCGCTCAGCGCCGCTGAGATCCCTGCCTGTGCCTACCAGAAAGTCCGTCCGCATCCCTGATAGTGGCACTTGGGCGATTTTAACATGGAGTCAGAGGTCGTGAGTGGTGTCGGCGGCAGTCACGTTGACAGGTTGAGTACGCCGAATCGGCATCGGTGGCGTGTGCGGACGGATCTCGACTGTGATGGGCCTCGTGTGTTGACCGCCGACGACGACTCAGGCAGCGCGCGTGTAGACGTGATGCAACCCGCCAAGTACTCGGCGAGCTGTCACGTCTCCTTCAACGTCAGACCATCGCCGCCGTTTCACGGGTGCGTCACCGTCGAGCGATTGGTGGCACCGCTCTCGGTTGTAATAGTCCGCGAACTCTCTCACGACGCGCTGCAGGTGTCGCTCGTCGAACGGGATGATGTGATCGGTGCATTCGCGCCGGAGGGTGCCGTTGATTCGTTCGACGTATCCGTTGCACCACGGACTTGCCTTGGGCGTGACGACCTCTTCGAGACCGAGGGCGTCCGCCTTGCGCGTGAAGACGTCGCCGAAGATCTTGTCGCGGTCACGGATGAGGTGCGTGAGGTTGAGGGCTTCGTGATCTCCGACGGCCTCGACGAGGTGCTGCGCGGTCCACTCCGCTGTCGGATGTTCGGTGACGCCGACTCGAAGGATCTTGCGCGAGCCGTGATGCAGGACGACGAACACATAGAGGTTCCTGAACGCGACCGTCGGGACGGTGAAGAAGTCGCAGGCGATCGTGCCGGACATGTGGTTGCGCAGGAAGGTCGACCACGTCTGGCTGCTGCCGTCCGGCCGGTGGCGCACCATGTACTTCGCGACGGTCGTCTCTGTGACATCGTGGCCGAGCACCTTCAGCTCAGCGGCGATCCTCGGCGCACCCCAGAGCACGTTCTCCTTCGAGAGTCGCTTGATGAGGTAGACAAGGCTCCTGTCTCTACCAGAAAGTCCGTCCGTGTCCCCAATGGTTGTACCTCGCCGATTTTAACATGTGGCCGTCGGTCGTGAGTGGTGTTGTCGTCGGTCACGATGACAGGTCGAGTGCGCCGAATCGGCATCGCGGGTGTGCGCGGACGGATCCTGACCGTCACGAGGGTCTTGTGTTGACCGCCGCCGACGACTCAGGCGGCGCGCGAGTAGACGTGATGCAGCCCGCCAAGCACACGGCGAGCTGTCACGTCTCCTTCAACGTCAGACCATCGCCGTCGTTTCACGGGTGCGTCACCGTCGAGTGATTGGTGGCACCGCTCTCGGTTGTAATAGTCCGCGAACTCTCTCACGACGCGCTGCAGGTGTCGCTCGTCGAACGGGATGATGTGATCGGTGCATTCGCGGCGGATGGTGCCGATGACGCGCTCGGCGAACCCGTTGCACCAGGGGCTGGCCTTGGGTGTGATGATCTCCTCGAGGCCGAGCGCCTTCGCCTTGCGTTTGAAGGCGTCGCCGTAGATCGTGTCGCGGTCACGGATGATGTGGGTGAGGTGGAGGGCTTCGTGATCTCCTACGGCCTCCACCAGGTTCTGCGCGGTCCACTCGGCGTTCGGATGTTCGGTGACGCCGACCTTCAAGATGCGGCGCGATCCGTGGTGGAGGACGACGAACACGTAGAGCGTCTTGAAGGCGACTGTCGGCACGGTGAAGAAGTCGCACGCGATCGTGTTCGCCATGTGGTTGCGCAGGAAGGTCGCCCACCTCTGGCTGCTGCCGCCTGGCCGGTGCCGGACCATGTACTTCGCGACGGTTGTCTCAGCGACGTCGTGTCCGAGTACTCTCAGTTCAGCCGCGATCCGCGGCGCGCCCCAGAGCACGTTCTCCTTCGAGAGTCGCTTGATGAGGTAGACAAGGTCCCAGCCCATAGCGGGGCGCCCGATCTTCTTCGGCTTCGACTTCCGTCGCCAGTAGGCCTTCCAGCCGGCGCGGTGCCACTTGACGACGGTGTCTGGCTTCACGATCAGCAGTGTCTCGCGCCACGTGTCGAGCGCGCGCACCATGCCGATCCAGAAGATGCGATCGCGGTCCTCGAGCTTGGGGCGCTTGACCGAGCGTCGGAGCACGGCGAGCTGCTGACGGAGCGCGATGTTCTCCAGCGTGAGCCGGCGGCGGTCGACGAGGAGCGCTCGCAGCGCGAACAGGACGTGGCTGAGAGTCGACATGGCCCGATCGTAGCCCGTTGACGGACCTCTTGGCGGATCATGAGCCCTCGGTTACCGTCGACGTAAACCCATGGCGGGTAACACGTACGAGTTTTTGGGAGGCACAGGACGTGGCTGAGGGTCGACATGGATCGATTGTCTCACCCGCCGGTCACTCCGTGTCGAGCCCTCGATGCCTCCGTACGTTCAGTGCCTTCCAGCGGAGCGGGGGATTGGCTTGGATCTTCCGTTGAAGTGCGTCGTCGGTCGTGATCAGGGCAGGCTGGATCTCTCCACGTTCGTGAACGCCGGCGATGAACTCGCGCTCCGGCTTGGTCAACGGAAGGACCCGCGACATCGCGACGCGCGTTTCGGTGACGAGGTTGGTGATCCACGAATCGATGGAACGGACATCCGGCACATGGTCGCGTCGCAGCAGCGGCAGGAGGCGTGCGCGGAGTTCGTTCGGTTCGGCGTCGACCGTTTCCGGTGTGAGGTGTCTCCAGTCGCGAGTGGCCTGTGCTCCGGCAACGACGAACGCCAGACGCAGCTTGTCATCGTCGAGCGGCAGAGCTGTCAGGAGTCGGTGGGTGTCGAAGAGGTCGCGTCCGGCGTTGCGGTTCAAGAGTGCGGCGAGTTTGCCGGCGACGATCTCGTGGACGTCCTGGAGCAGCGTCGGTCGCAAGCTGAATGCGTCGAGACGTGGAGCGACGAGCGTCGGCTCCCACAGCGGTACGCGATGCATGGTGTTGAGGTCGACTTCGAGTTGGCCGCCCTGCCCGAACACGCTCTCGTAGCGGAGGCTCCACTTGCCGCCTGCGTGCGCATCGGGTCGGCGACGGACGTTGAGGTCCTGGCTCGCGAACGCCGCCTCCAATCCGGCTTCGATGCGCGGACGAATCTGTTCGAGGTCCTGTCGCGTGGATGCGCCGATGAGGTTGACGTCGATGTCGACGGAGAGTCGCGGGACGTCGAGAAGGAACAGGTTGAGGGCTGTGCCGCCCTTGAGTACGAGGCGGTCGCGGAGAAGTGGAAGCCCGGAGAACGTGTCGAGTAACTCGAGCAATCGAGCGACCTTTTCCATCGCCACGGCGTCGAAGTCATGCAAGCGAGCTTGCTCGACGATCTGCTCCTTCGACGTCCTCACGAGAGCTCAGCCCAGGCGGGGTCGTAGTGCTCTGTGGGAACACTCAACTTCCAGCGGTCGACAACCTTGTACCGGCTCTCGGGGAGGCGCTCGACTCGATGAGGTCGACTCGGGAGCGCCTTGGTGAGAAGGTCGAGCGTTGTGTTCTCGACGAAGAGGTCGTCTTGACGGCTATGCAGGAAGAGGCCGACCTTTGCGGCCGTGGCGGCGACACCGAGCTGTAGTGCGTAGGCGGCCGCTGCCGGGGCGTCGAGGACGCGCACATGAGCCAGCGAGCGCATGACTTCGTCCCAACCCCCGGCAAGGTCGAGGCGATCGAGCGAGTCGACGACAGTGCGCTCGAGATCGGTGACACGCAGGTCGAGACCAAGACGGTTCATCGTGATGACATGCCGATCGTGGTCGTTCAGCGCGCGTCGGGGGCGCACGCCCTTGAAGGTCGTCTCGCGGAAGGTCCAGGTGCGAAGGTGGGCACGAGTGCAGACGGTCACGCGGTGCATCAGCGACTGGGCGATGCCGTGGACCTCGAGGGCCGTGTGGTACGCCAGCACGGCGTCTGGGGCGAGGCGTGAGGCGACGAGGTAGGTGTCGGGGCGGAAGGTCTCAGAGTCGTCGCCATCGGGGACAACGGCGTAGAGAGCGCGGCGGAGGGGCGCGATGTGTCCCTGAGCGGCGTGATATCGGAGGAGTGCGTCTGCCGTACGGCGGCTCGTGCCGTTGGATGTGTCGCGATGGGCGGCCGCAAACTCGTCGCGCGTGAAGACAGGGTGTCGGCTGAAGAAGGCGTTGGCGTTGATGCTCACGATGTTCACAGTACGTAACGTTCTTACGTATATCGACAATCGAAATCATCAACTCGGTTGGTTTGCGTTCGGCTCGCCTGGTACCAGCCAGGACCCCGCAAACCGCGCGCTCAGCGTAGGGCCATCGCTACTCGCTCTCGAAACACCCGTTTCCGGCTCGATCCTGAGTTTGCAAAAGGGTCCCGCCCGGGGAACCAACAACCGCGTAGAAGGCGGAGAGCGGCGTGGATTGGCCGATACGCTACGATTTCGGGGAGAATCGGCCGGTTCGTGGTTTGGTTCTCGCCGGTACCGGGCAGGGTCTTCGCGAACTTCGAATACCAGGCTCTCCTGGCTCTCGCGCGTAGAGCCGTGAAGCGTGCGATCCACGGGTTCGCGTCTTCGGCACAGCCCGCACGGGACCGTGCAAACCGCCGGTGGCGGGAAGTCCGTTACTCTGAGTCGCGAGCAGCGCGCGCGGGGCCACACTCACCGTGGCGGAGAAGATGAGGTGGGAAGGCACGGTCGTCGCCGTGCAACCGCGCATCCTGCTGTCGAGGTCGTGCGATCAGCAGTACCACGAGTACCGCGGCTTCAGGCTCGTGATCGACCGGGTGCTGTCCGGCTGCGAGATCCTGAACAGCACGGCTGCACTTTGTCGGCCGAACTCGGTGGCGATCCGACTTTGAACGGGGTCGCGCATTGAAGGCTGCCACGCTGATTCGATTCGTGCAACAACGCCGCTTCCGTCCACAACCGCGACGCTCGTGATCGGCGTGAGTCTCAGGCCACGAGATCTAGCATCCGGTGGATCGCGCTTCGCATTTCGCTCTCCACCCGCCGACGTTCCGGCGCCATGAGGGCGCTCAACTCGTCGGATTCGTCCACGTGAGGCGTGTGCTCTCGGGCACAGACAGCCATGATCTCACGCAGCGTCCGATCGCCACCGGTCTCCTCGGGCCACTTGCGGTCTTCAGAGGCGTCGTGGAACCGGAGCCACACCACCTCTCGCGCGGCCAGCGGGTGCACGACGCCGGTGACCTCCGCCGTCCCGGCATCGGCGACCTCGAGCGGGATCCGGTAGGCACGATCGCCCGCGCAGAAGATGTCCGACTCGCCGTACTCCCGCTCTCCTTCTGCGAGGCGTACCATGCCGACGCCGCTGGCGCGGTCGCACGCGAGGTACCCGAACCGCGACCGGTACTCGTTCGTCGAGTGACGATACGAGCTCGTCTTCCCGCCGTCTGGTCTCTCGCGCGCAACGACCCTCGCCCGCGGCGCGACGAGTCGTGTGTAGCCCGCCAGCGGATCGAGGAAGAACTGGAACGGGACGCCGGGCGGGATCATCGGCAGCTTCTTGTACCAGCTGTGATCCGAGCAGACGAAGCGGATGAACTCCTCGACCTGCCCGTCGGACGGTCTGGGCAGACCTCGGACACACTCGCGGTAGTACGCGAGGTTGCAGCGAGGTACGGCGTCAACATCGTCGCCGTGCCGCCTGATCGCGTCCAGCGTGCCTCCCCTACGAACGTAGCCGTCGCGAAACCAACGCCGAAACCAATGCATCTTGGACTCACCCATACTGTGCCTACCGTAAAGTCCGTCCGAGTCACCGATGGTCACACTTGACAGACTCTACCATGGGGGCCGTTGGCCGTGAGTGGTGTCGGCGACAGTCACGTTGACAGGTTGAGTACGCCGAATAGCCATCACGCGTGTCTGCGGAGGGACCCTGACCGACACGAGGGTCTTGTGTTGACCGCCGATTGCGACTCAGGCGGCGCGCGTGTAGACGTGATGCAACCCGCCGAGCTGTCACGTCTCCGTCAGCCTTCGACCATCGCCGTCGGTTGACAGGCGCGTCTCCGTCGAGCGATGGGTGGCACCGCTCTCGGTTGTAGTAGGCAGCGAACTCCTTCACCACGCGCAGCAGGTGTCGCTTGTCGAACGGGATGATGTGATCGGTGCACTCGCGTCGGATGGCGTTCGGCGAATCCGTTGCGCCAGGGGCTGGCCTTGGGCGTGACGATCTCCTCAAGGCCGAGCGCCTTTGCCTTGCGCGTGAAGACGTCGCCGTAGATCTTGTCGCGGTCACGGATCAGGTGGGTGAGGCGGAGGGCTTCGTGATCGCCGACGGCCTCGACGATGTTCTGCGCGGTCCACTCGGCGGCGGGGTGTTCGGTGACTCCGACCTTCAGGATGCGACGCGATCCGTGGTGCAGGACGATGAACACGTAGAGCTTCCTGAACGCGACCGTCGGCACGGTGAAGAAGTCGCACGCGATCGTGCCGGCCATGTGGTTGCGGAGCAACGTCGCCCACGTCTGGCTGCTTCCGCTCGGCGGGTGTCGCACCATGTCCTTCGCCACGGTGGTCTCAGCGACGTATGACCGAGGATCTTCAGCTCAGCGGCAATCCGCGGCGCGCCCCAAAGCACGTTCTCCTTCGAGAGTCGCTTGATGAGGTGCACGAGCTTCCATCCGATGGCAGGGCGCCCGACCGTTGTCGGCTTCGACTCCCGTCGCCAGTAGGCCTTCCAGCCCGCACGGTGCCACTTCACGACGGTGTCGGGCTTCACGATCAGCAGCGTCTCGCGCCACGTGTCCAGGGCTCGCACCATGCCGATCCAGAAGATGCGGTCACGGTCTTCGAGCTTCGGTTCACGGAGCGTCGCAGCACGGCGAGCTGCTGGCGGAGCGCGATGTTCTCGAGGGTCAAGCGGCGGCGGTCAGCGAGGAGTGTGCGCAGCGCAAAGAGGACATGGCTCAGAGTCGACATGGCTCAATCGTAGCGCGCTGAGGGGCCTCTTGGCGGGGCGCGGCGTGTCGGCTACGGTCGACGTAAACCCATGATGGGCAACACGTTCGAGTTTACGGTAGGCACAGGGCAGGGTCTTCGCGAACTTCGAATACCAGGCTCTCCTGGCTCTCTCGATTAGAGCCGTGAAGCGCGTGATCCACGGTTCGAGTCCTCGGCGGACGTCCAGCGAGGGCAAGTGCAGCCGGGCATCAGCGGATGCTGACGGACACCACGAGTCTCTCCGCCTGCTGCGCCGAGTGTCTCCTCATCCGGCCTGGGTTACGGTCGACGTAAAGCCATGGTGGGCAACACGTTCGAGTCTACGGTAGGCACAAGCGCCAACGCGGCGATCCCGGCGCGGGCCGGTCGCTGTCGTTAGGTGTCGGTGCTCATCCGAGGTGGTCCTTGCGCGTCGTCCACAGGCGCACGATGCCGGCGGCCGCGGCCAGCCCCGAGATGCCGAGGACGACGTATGCGCCCATCGGCTGCCCCTTCTCCGCCGACCACAGCATGCCGGCGACGGACAGGCCCACGACGGCGAACATCAACAGGACGGAGACGATTAGCAACAGGATCTTGATGTCGAACAGCGACGACTCAGGGCGCGAGGAGGTCATGGGTGGGGTCCGCTTCGGGTGTCAGGGAGAGTTTGCAGCTGGGTGGTCGGAAAGGGCGGTCTGTCGGCGACGCATGAGGGCCTTGATCCACAGGCCGCCGAGCGCGAGGAACGGCCAGGTGTAGAGTAGTAGGTCGATCGGCCCGTAGCCGGGCGGCGTGACGTCGACCGTCACGCGTCGCTCGGCGCTCGCCCCCGCGGCATCGCTGGCGATCTGCATGCGGATCGTCCAGGGCTCCTGCGTGGGGAACTCGACCATGACGACGTGCTGCTGGCCGCCGTCGAACGGCCCGGCCTCGCCGACCCAGCGCGTCTCGGGTTCGCGGCCGTCGGCGGGCGCGGCATGGATCGACACGACGGTGTCGTCGGGGATCGCCGCGCCCTCGTGCGAGGCCAGCTGGACCCAGAACGTGCCCGTGCCGACGTCGGGGTCGGCCCACACCGTGATCGACCACGGCGGGGCGGGCTCGTCCACGAGCACGGGGAACGGTGGGCCCTCGTGCGCGCGGACCGCCGGCGCGCAGGCCATGCCGAACGCGACGCAAGCACCGTGGATCATCCCTCGCGCGCGCATGTCAGGACCCCAGGAACGTGCCGCGCATCTCCATCGGCTGCGCGAGCAACCAGACGGCGGCGAGGAACAGGACGAACGTCAAGGCGGCCCAAGGCCACCAGACCGCGCGCGGGCGATCGGGCGCGGCGTCGCACGCGATGCGCCACAGCACGCCCCACGACCCGACCGCACCGATGAACAGCAGGCCCATCTCGATCGGCAGCACCACGTTCTCGCGCAGGCCGCCCATCCCCCAGTCGGGCGCGCCGAGCACCGGCAGCCCGAGGTCCACGAGCGCCTTCTGCGTGATCGGCACGAACGTCCACAGCCCCGTGAGCAGGTGGAAACCGTAGTGGGCCGTCCACACGCCGACGCCGAGCGGCACGAGGCCGTGGACGAAGCGCAGGACGACGGGCACCAGGCCAGGTCGCTGCCCGTCGGTCGACGGCATCGCGCGCCGGCACAGCGCCGCGGTCAAGCCCAGCAGCACGACCGGCTCGACGACGAGGAAGGCGACGAACAACACGCCGAGCACGGCGGCCTCGCTGGTCGTGCCGAGCAAGTCGGCCAGCCACGACATCAGCGCGTAGACCGGGCTGACCATGCCGAACGCGTTCAGCAGCGCGCCGAACGTGAAGACGGTCGTCAGGATCGCGAGGTCGAGGCGCTGCGTGCGGCGGCCGACGCCCGCTCCCGAGCGGAGGTCGAACAGCTCGTCGCCCGGCAGTCGTGCCGTCAGCGCGACGTTGTCCTCGGGACAGGCGCGCGCGCAGTCGAGGCAGAAAGTGCAGTCCATGTTCCCGACCTTCTCGGGCAGGAACAGGCCCAGCTCGCAGCCGCGCTCGCCGTGCGCGGGGGCCGGCGAGGTGGCCGCCGTGACGCTGCCGCGGAGGCACTCATGGCCCGTGCAGCTGGCGCACACGTCTGCGTCGCGCACGCGCACCTCGAGCGGCGACAGGCCCGAGGACACGAAGTTGAACTGCCCGATCGGACAGACCGACTTGCAGAAGGGGGCGCCCTGGAACAGCGCGTCGAGCAGCGCCGCCGCGGCGAAGTACCCGATCACGAGCCACGCGGTCGCCCAGGGGCTGGCCCACAGGTCGAAGAGCTCGTACGCGAAGAGCGCCGCGACCAGCAGCGTGATGCCGATCGCCTTGCCGGATAGGCTGCGCGGCCAGCGGAGGCGCGGCGGGTGCAGGCGGCGCGCGAGGTCGCGCACGGCCATGAACGGGCACGCCATGCAGAACAGGTTGCCGGCGGCCAGCAGCGCCACCATCAGGAGGCCGCGGTAGTGCACCCAGACCAGCAGCGTGGCGAGGTTCTTGGGTGCGAGCTGAGGGCCGAGCAGGCCGTGCAACACGATCACGACCGAGCCCGCGAGCAGGAGCCACTGGGCCCACCGACGGTTCAGCAGCGCGGCGCGGGGCCCGGGCCACGACAACACATATGGGGCCGGGCTACCCGCCCGGCGCGGCAATTGCCGGCCCACCCCGGTCTACG
>JAJDEO010000035.1 GCA_029259745.1 Planctomycetota bacterium | reverse complement strand
CACGTCTCGAGATCCTCAAGTCGGCGCTCGATGGCTGACGCGTGGACCCTGGAGCAGCGACGTGCGCTTCCCACTCGCGGCGTCATCGGCAACTCGCCGGTGGCGCCGCGCGCACGTCAACGCACGCGCCGCAACCACAGACTCCCACCCGGATCGCGCAGCGCGAGCGGCAGGTGCTCGTGGAACCACGCCTCATGCAACGCCATGAGCTGCGTCGGCCAGAGCTGGATCCGGAATGTCTCGTTGAACGACAGGAATGCGCGCCAGGCGTAGCTCTCGTTCCACGAGCGTCCTTCTTGCACCCACGAACGTGGGTACTCGAACGGCCACATCACGTCGTGCACGTGGATCCAGACGCCTTTCGGCACGCGCGGCAGCACCTCGAAGATGAGGTGGTTCACATCGCTGGCCGTCTTGAGAACGTGCGAGCTGTCGATGAAAAGGATGTCGCTCTCGGCGAGGCTGTCGAAGACCTCGAGCGGCAGGTCTTGGACCCGCGCTTCGTGCAGCGTCAGCGAGGCGAAGTCGTCGTCGCCGAGACGCGCGCGTAGGCGCGACACGTCAGGGTCGATCGCCGTGATCTGTGGCGCGACCTCCGGCCACCGGTCGCGCGCATCGAGCAGCACGCAGGTCGACCACCCGGACCCGACCTCGACGACACGACGGGGTCGGATGTGCCGCAGCATGTACGCGTAGAACAACGCGTCGGCGTGGCGGAACTGATCGTTGTCGAAGTGATAGCGCAGGCCGTCGACCGGCTCGTCCCGCCACGGAACGTCGTCGAGCCAACCGTTCGCCGTGAACACCTCCATGAGCTGCTGCGCGGAAGCCATGTCGGGCTCGACACCCGCCACTTGGGCAACGCGGCGCTCGAACAGCCTGTCGGCCGCATTCAGTACGTCGTCGACATCGACGATCGGCGAGTAGTAATGCCCGGCTGGCCGCCAGAGTGGTGTCGTCATCGCAGCTTCCTCATGCACGCGCTCACGCGCCGGACATCGGACGCTTCACGATCCCATAGATGTGCGCGTAGTCGAAGCGGACGACCGTCGCGTCGGCGCCTTCGATCTGCCCGAGCAGCGCCTGGGCCTCGGAGTACGTGAACTCGTGGCCCATGTAGTAGTGGCCTTCGATGAGCGACATGTCCGCAGGCGTCGCAGCCGACTCCATCGCCTCGGCGCTCGCGGCCTGAGCATCGACGCTCGGTGCCGCCGTGACGCCTTCGTGGTCGTTGGGATCGGCGCGGAGCTGGAAGCGGAACTCGCCGCCCGGTGCGAGCTGCTGGTAGGCGCTTTTGACGATCGACGCCACGACGTCAGCCGGACAGTGGATGAAGACGGCCAGTGAGATGATGAAATCGTAGGTCTGATCGCAGGCGGCTGGTGGAAGCGTCAGACCGTCCCCGACGATGAACCGGACACCGGCGAGGTCGCCGTGACGCCGGCGGGCCTCGGCCACCATCGACTCGGAGATGTCGACGCCGGTGTACGTCGCGCACTTGGCGTGCAGCGTGCGCGCAAGCCGTCCGACGCCGCAACCGACGTCGAGCACCTGGGCGCCGTGCAGCCACGCCTCATCGAGACCATGCAAGAACAGCGTCGCATCGACACCGGCCTGGTCGGCCCACACATCCGGGTCATCCCATCCGGGATGCGACGCGACATAGAAATCACGCGACGGCGACTGCGCCCGCAGCTCCCAGTTCTCGCGCAACAGCCCCGCCCACTCGGCAGGCGAAGGCGACTCGGCATTCGACATCGATGACTCCGTGTGCGACCAGTAACCGCGCGGCTCGAGCAGGACGCGTCTAGCAACCCGTCAGAAGCCTCGCTTCGCGTTACCAGCAAGGCCCAGCTGCGAGCTCGGGACGATCGTCCAATCGCGGCGCATGATACGACGCGCTGCATGTCGATGCGATCTCAACGCGCAACGCGTCACTGGGAAAGGCGGGCGATGTCACTCCCCGCGGAGGTGACATCAACCAACCGTGCTCGGCGATCAGGGCGTCGGTGTCGCGTCGATCGAGGCGGACCCAGTAGCGCCCCGCGTGGATGCCTCGGCGAGCGACAGCCCCGCGGTGAGCGCCGACAACCAGACGCCGCTACAGGAAGCTCTCGTAGCCCTTGGCCTTGAGCGCCTCGGTGATCGCCTTGACGCCTTGGGCGTCGTCGCGGCGGCAGACCATCGTGGCGTCGGGCGTGTGGACGACGATGAGGCCTTCGACGCCGTGCACGGCGACGACGCTGCCTTCGCTCGCCGAGAGGATGTTGCCGCTCGAGTTCACTCCCACGGCCGACCCGTCGACGACGTTTCCGTCGCTGTCCTCATCGGCGAGACGCGCCAGCGCGTCCCACGCGCCGACGTCGTCCCAGCGCACCGGCAGCGGCATCAGCAGCGCATCGTCGAGCTTCTCCATCACGCCGTAATCGATCGAGATCTTCTCGAGCTTCGGGAACTCGGCCGCGAGCACCTGGTCGAACTCGTCGTGCAGATACGCAGCACCGATGCGATCGAGCGAAGCGCGCATCGACGGAAGGTGTGCGTCGTAGGCCGCGCGCAGCGCCGCGGGGCGGAAGGCGAACAGCCCCGCGTTCCACGAGTAGCCGCCCGCGGCGAGCATCTCCTTGGCGCGCTCTTCGTTCGGCTTCTCGATGAACGCCTCGAGCGCGTGGACTTCGCGCCCGCCGCGCTCACCGATCGACGCGCCGCGGCGCAGGTAGCCATAGCCGGTGGCCGGGCGGTCGGGTTCGACGCCGAAGACGAGCACGGAGCCCGGCGAGGCGTCGAGCGCCGCCTCGGCGGCCTGGAGATGCGCGAGGAACTCGTCGATCGGTTCGATGACATGGTCGGACGGCATCGCGACGACCGTCGCGTCGGGGTCGATGCGTTCGACGAGGCGCCCGGCGAGGCCGACACAGGCCGCCGTGTCGCGCCCTTTCGGCTCACCGATCACCTGCTCGGGCGGAACCTCCGTGAGCATCGCGCGCACCTGGTCGACGTAGCGCGCGCTCGTGATCACCATCTGGCGCTCGGGCGGAATGACGTCGCCGAGGCGCCGACTCGTCAACGCGAGCAAGGGCTCGTCGCCACCGATCGGAAGCAACTGCTTGGGGCGACGCACCCGACTCGCCGGCCAAAAGCGCGTCCCCGAACCGCCCGCCATCAGGACACCGAACAACCCGCTCATGCGATGCCTCCGCCGCCGATCTCTTCGTCACCCACGCGCTCGGCCGCGACGTCCGCGCGTCGATACACGTGCCGCACGCGCTTTCCGATCGAGCAGACGATCTCGTAAGGGATCGTCCCCACCAAACTCGCCACGTCACTCAGGCCGATCGACTCATCGCCGTCCTTGCCGATCAACGTCACCGTGTCGCCGACCTGCACATCGGCGATGTGGCCGACGTCGAGCATCGTGTAGTCCATCGAAACCGAACCGACGATCGGCGCCGTCTGCCCGCGCACGAGCGCCGAACCGCAGTTGCTCAGCCGATACGAGAGGCCGTCGTCGTAACCGACAGGCACGGTCGCGATGCGCGTCGGAGCCGACGTGACGTGCGTGCCGTTGTAGCCGATCGGTGTGTTCGCCGGGACATCCTTGAGGTAGACGACCTGCGTGCGCAGGCTCAGCACGGGTTCGAGACCGATGTCGGGGAAGGCCCTCAGGACGTCGGGGCCGACAACGCCGTAGAGCGCGATGCCCGGCCGCACGAGGTCGAAGTCGAGCCCGATGTCACCGAGCATCGCCGCCGTGTTCGCCATGTGGATGAGACGCGGCCGGATGCCTTCGGCTTCGAGCGTGGCGACGAGTTCGGCGAGTCGTTCGTGCTGCATGCGCGCGAAGGGATGGCCGGGGCGCGTGGGCGAGGAATGCGTGGCGAGCCCTTCGAACTCGAGCCACGGGCTCTCCGCGACGGCGCGGGCCAACTCGGCGGCGCGCGGCGGATGGGCGCCGAGACGACCCATGCCGGTGTCGACCATGAGGTGCACGCTCGGGCGACGGCCTTGGCGCTGTGCCTCGCGTTCGAGACTCCGGATGCGGTCCATCGAGTGGATGCAGACGCGGACGTCGTGGCTGACGACGGCGGGCACCTCGTCTTCGATGATCGTGCCGAGGGTGAGGATCGGCGCGCGGATGCCGGCGGCGCAGAGTTCGAGTGCCTCGTTGCTGTCGCCGACGCCGAAGCCCCACAGGCCGGGTTCGCCGACGAGCGCACGCGCGACCGGCACCGCACCGTGACCGTAGGCATCGGCCTTCACGACAGCCATGACGCACGGCGCACCCGGCGTCCGTCGCGACGGCGAGGCCTCGACGCACGCGACGACGCGCGCGAGATTGCGCTTCAAGGCACCGAGATCGACGTCGGCCCAAACGCGGTGACGCGCGGCTGTCATCGATGAAAACTCCCGGCGAGGTGGACGAGCCCCCGCGTCAACGGGAGCGTTCTTCGAGCGCGATCTCGGCGTGCGAGCGTTTGAGATAGAGCGGCAACACGGTGGCAGGATCGTCGCCGCCGGCTGCCAACTTCAAACGCCCCAGCCGACCGACATCGTACGCGTCCGGGACCGGCTCACGAACGATGGAAACGCGGCTCTCGTCATGGTGAGCCGCAGGCTGCGCGCCGGGAACACTGAGCGCCGTCGACACGTCGGTGGCGATGAGCCGCGGGGCGCACCACTCGTCGAGCAGTGCCGCCGCGTCGGCGGGACGCGCGTAATCGGCCCGGTAATGCTCGTCGCGCCGCGCGTCGATGAGGACGATCACGCTCGCGAGATCCGGGTCGTCGTCGAGAACGTGCAGAGCGGCGGCGGCCACCGACGCCACGCCCGCCAGCGGGCAGCCCGTCGCGTGCGTGATCGCGCGCGCGAAGGCGATCCCCGCGCGTAGGCCCGTGTACGACCCCGGACCGATCCCCACAGCCACGCCGCCGAGGTCATGCGCCGTGACGCCGGAGGCTTCGAGCAACCCCGCGACAGCCGGCGCGAGTTCGGCCGTGCCCATCGTGCCCGTCTGCTGCTGCCAGCGTCCGAGCAGCCCGCCGTCGGCATCGAGCAGCGCCGCGCTGGCGGCCCGCACCGAAGCGTCGAGGGCGAGGATCGGTCCGTTCGTCATCCGGGGCGCCCGACGCGTGCGCTGATCTCGGCGGGCCAGGCTTCGGCGAGTTCGGCCGAGACGCTGTCGACGACGTGGGCCTCGAGGCCTTCGACCATCACGCGCGCGAGTGGCTCGGTGCCCGAGTAGCGCAGCACGATGCGGATCGCGTCGCCGTGGGCCTGCTCGGCCGCCGCGACGCGCGCGTTGAGTTCGGGCAGCTCGGCGACGGGCGGGCGTTCGGCGACCGGGACGTTGATGAGCTTCTGCGGCACGCGGGCGACGGCGTCGACGATGTCGGCGAGCGAGCGCCCCGTCTCGCGCAGCGCGCGGAGCACCGCGAGGGCCGTGAACAGGCCGTCGCCGACGAGCTCACCGTGCATGCGCAGCAGGACGTGGCCGCTGTCTTCGCCGCCCAGGGCGAGGTCGTCTTTCAGCATCGCGGCGAGCACGTGCCGATCGCCGACCTTCGTGCGCTGTAGGGCGATGCCGTGACCGTCGAGGAAGCGCTGGAGCCCGAGGTTGCTCATCACCGTCGCGACGACCTGATTGCCGACAAGCTCGCCGCGCTCGGCCATCCACGTGCCGAGCAGGCCGAGCATGTGATCGCCGCTGCAGGTGCGGCCGCGGCCGTCCACCATCAGTACGCGATCGGCGTCGCCGTCGAACGCGAGGCCGAGGTCGTATCGGCCGGATGACACGTGCCGTGCGAGGGAACCGAGGTGCGTCGACCCGCAGGCTGCGTTGATGTTTCGGCCATCGGGCTCGTCGTGCAGGGACGTGACCTGGGCGCCGAGCGACGTCAGCACGGCCGGCGCGGTGGCGCTCGCCGAGCCGTTCGCGCAGTCGACGGCGATCTCCATCCCGCCGAGGTCCAGGCCTTCGACCGCTGCAAGAATCGCGCGGCGGTAGGCGCTCGCGCCGTTCTCGACCGTCGTCTCGGCGCGCGCCGACAGCTCACGCGCCTCCGCGAGGAGCGCGTCGACGCGCTCCTCGACGGCATGCTCGGTGTCGTCGTCGAGCTTGAGCCCGCCGGGGCCGAAGATCTTCACGCCGTTGTCGTCCCACGGGTTGTGCGACGCCGAGATCACGGCTCCGTACTCGATCCCGCGCGCGCGCATCGCCATCGGCAGCCCCGCCGTCGGGACGACGCCGAGGTCGATCACCTTCACGCCCGTCGCACCGAGCCCGGCACTCAGAGCCTCGACGATCGTCGGCCCCGACTCGCGCGTGTCGCGCGCGATCAGGAACGTCGACCCCGCGCCGGCCTGCTCACCGAGCGCGACACCGAGCTGCTCGAGAAAGGGCACGGTGAGGGCTCCGACGCCGTAACGCCCGCGAATGCCATCCGTTCCGAACCAACGTCGACTCATGCTGCGCCAGTCATCTCAGGGACCTGTCATCTCAGGGATCAAGGGACCTCGCCTCCATCGTCGGTCGAGGGTGCAGCGGTTGAGGCCGCGTCGTCCGAACATCAGCCGTCGTCGATGGCCTCGAGCTCGAACGTGATCTGGGGCGGACCGCCCATCCGATCCGTGACGGTGAGCTGGCTGAGCTCGTCGGCATCGGCCAGATCGATGACGATATTGACCGGCTCGCGCCCCTCCTCGAGGTCGCCGCTCCACTGGTGACGCAGGAAGATCTTGCGCCGCAGCCAGTCTTCGCCGCGATTCACGATCGCCTTCGGGCCGCTCACGAGGAGGTCGATCTCGCGCGTGGTCACCTTGACGCGGCGCCCGGCGAGGGCCAGGTCGTCATCGCCGACGTAGTGAACGGGCACCGAGCGCAGCTCCTTCGACATCGGGTCGGGCTGGATCGGCACCGTCACCATGACCAGGCCACTGAGCAGCTCGACCTGGCTGGCGCGCAGCTGTTCATCGAGGTCGACGTTCTGACGCACCTGCCCGAGACGCCCTTCAACACTGACCGGCTCGAGGGCAAGCGTCGACGGATCGCTGACGAACCCATCGATGAGCGGCTTCGGGCCGCGGATCGCGACGGTGTTGGGCACGGTCGTGATGCTGCCGCTCTCGAACGAGTAACTCTCCTGGGGACGCCCGAACACGCGTGCGTTGGCGCCGCCGATCGTGATCTCCGCGACCGACTCACGCACGATGTCGACGGTGAGCTTCTCATCGCGGATCTTGAACTCGGAGAAGTCCGGTTCGTTGCCGCGGAACCTGAACTTGTTGCGCGTGATCGGGATCGTGATCTCACCTTCGTCGTCCGTGCCCAACAGTGCGTCGGTGAGCTCGATGATGACGGAGGGACGGAGGTCGCGGATCTCCTCGCGCGATCCCGCGTAGTCGATGTCGATCTTCGCGGGCCGATTCGAGCGCACGATGAGCCCCTCGGGAACGACGAGGTAGACGCCCGGCGTGATCTCCGCCTGCTGACGAGCATCGTCGATCGTCGCGACGGAAACGACGGGCAAGGCCTTGCCGTCCTTCTCGACGACCCACGTGAAGAGCAGGTACCACAGCACCGACGCGAGGCCGAACGCCATGACCTTGCGCCCGATGTCGAATCGGAACGTGCGCCACACCCAACCTCGTTGCACGTTGTTCATGCCGCCTCCACGGGTTCAGGAGTGGACTCCTGCGCTTGATCGGTGTCCTTGTCGTTCGCCGCGTCGAACGACGCGAAGGCCGGAACGTGCGCCACGAGTGCGGCACGCAGCTCGGCGCCGTCGCTCATCACCTGGAGCTGCCCACGACGACAGACGGTGATGGTGCCCGTCTCTTCGGACACGATCACGACGACGGCGTCGCTCTCTTCGGTGACGCCGATCGCTGCGCGGTGACGGCTGCCGAGGTTGCGCGGGATGCGCGGGTCATCCGTGAGCGGCAGCATGCACGAGGCCGCGACGACACGCCCATCGCGCACCACCACGGCGCCATCGTGCAGCGGGCTCTTGGGATAGAACACCGACTCGATGAGCGGACCCGAGAGCGCCGAGTCGAGCGGGACGCCGGTGTCCTCGAGACCGAACACGCCGGTCTGTTGCTCGAAGACGATCAATGCGCCCGTGGCGTCGCGCGACAGCGCCACGACCGACTGCACGATGCCGTCGAGGTCGACAGCTCCGCCGACGCGCGCTCCGCGCCCGCCAGCTTCCGCCAGGCGCGTGAAGCCGCGCCGCAGCTCGGGCTGGAACATGACGATGAGCAGGATCGACATGAACTGCAGCAGGTATCCGCCGGCGACGGTCAGCCGCGAGAAGTTCAGGTCGAGCGTCTGAGCGATGACGATGATGCCGAGCACGAGCGACGTGATCGCGACGAGCACGCCCTTCATGATCGCCAGGCCGCGCGTGCCGTGTAGGAAGCGCAGCACGACGTAGAAGAACCACCAGAGCAAACCGATCTCGATGGCGGCTTCGAGCACTTCGCCGCCGTCCATGTCACCGAGATCGATCATCGCGAACGACATGTCGCTCCTCCGACGCGCGAGGTCAGCGCGCCACCTCCACCGACTCACCGGCCACGCTGAGCACGCGTTCGATCGTCTCGGCGAGCAGCGCGTCGGGCGTCGATGCACCGGCCGTGAAGCCGATGACCACGTCGCCCGCGGGCAGCCAGTCGTTCGTGTCGACGAACGTGCCCTTCTCGGGGCACCGGTGGCGAATCGTGTCCGACGCGATCACGCCGGGACCATCGACGTGGTAGCTCGGGAAGTGATCGGCACCGACACGCGTGAGATTGCGCGTGTTGCTGCTGTCATAACCTCCAACCACCACCATGAGATCGAGCACGCCTTCTTCGACGAGCGCGACGACGGAGTCTTGGTTGTCCTGCGTGGCTCCGCAGATCGTGTTGAGTTCGCGGAAGTGATCGGTGATGTCATCGTCGGCGTAACGCTCCGACATCGCGGCGCGCACATCGGCTTCGATCTGGCGCGTCTCGGCCGCGAGCATCGTCGTCTGGTTGATCGTGCCGAGTTGGTGCAGGTGCTCCTCGGCGAACCCTGAACTCAGCGCGTCATCGGGCAGACGGCGGGCGAGTTCCTCGAAGGTGATCGAGCTGCGGATCGTGTCGCAGACCCAGCTCGCCTGCTCACGGTCGGCGACCACGATGAAGCGTCCGCCCTCCGACGCGATGAGGCTGCATGACGCGTGCGTTTCTTCGTGGTGGACGAGGCCGTGGATCAACGTCGTGAAGCCGTCCTTCACGTAGCGCTGACTGCGCTTGTGCGGCTTGATCACCCACGGGCATGTCGTGTCGACGATCGTGCAGCCGATCCCTTGGAGCCAACGCGTGTCCTCGACCGTTGCCGAGAAGGCGGGGATGACGACGATGTCGTCGCGCTGGGGTTCGCGTGGGCCGCCGTCGTCGACAGCGAAGGGGCCGCGAATGAAGCGCACGCCCTTGCTCTTGAAGTCGGCGTTCACGCGCGGGTTGTGGATGATCTGATCGAGCAGCCAGATCGGACGATCTGGGTGTTCGGCCAATGTGTCCCACACCATCGCGACGGCGCGATCGACGCCCCAGCAGAAGCCGAAGCTACGCGCCGTGCGCACCGTCACACGGCCGAAGCTCGCGCGGCCATCGGCGGCGCGGATCTGCTCGATGAGGTCGCTCTTGTAGGTGTAGCGCTCGAACGGATTGTCGTACGCGTCGGTCATGGGTGCGGGCTGCTTGGCGGGATGAGCTGAGGTTACCGGTCGACGGACGGGCGAGCCACCGCGCCGCCGGACGTGATCGCGGCGATCACGGCGAGCGCGTCGACGGCGGCCTCGACGTCGTGGACCCGGATCAGCGACACACCGCACAGGGCACCCCAGACCGGCGTGGCCGTCGTCGCGTGTTCGCGGGCATCGACCGCCCGGCCCGTGATCTGGCCGAGGAACGACTTCCGTGAGCACCCGAGCATGAGGGGATAGCCCCATTTCCGCATCGCCGTCAGCGCAGCGAGCAGCCCGAGGTTGTCGGACAGGCGCTTGGCGAATCCGATCCCAGGATCGAGCATGATCGCGTCCTCGGCCACGCCGGCCGCCCGCGCCCGCGCCACGGCTTCCAGCAGCTCGGCCTGCACCTCGCCCAGGACGTCGTCGTAGTGCGGCTCGTCCTGCATCGTCGCGGGCGTGCCGCGGGCATGCATGATCGCAACCGGGATCCCGGCCGCGCCTGCCAGCTCGAAAAGCCGCTCGCCAGCCGTTCCAGCCGTGATCTCGTTGAGCAGATCGACGCCGATCTCGAGCGCCCGCGCGAGCACCTCGGGATTCGTCGTCTCGAGCGACAGGGGAACCGTCGTCCCGTCCCGCACGGCCCCGAGAACGGGCTCGAGCCGCGCCCACTCTGCGTCGGTGGAGAGCAACTCGGCACCGGGACGGGCCGAGACGGCTCCGATGTCGATCAAACCGACCCCGGCGGCTTCCATCGCCAGCGCCGCGTCGAGCGCCGCGCCGGGATCGGCGTGACGCCCGCCGTCACTGAAGGAGTCCGGCGTGACGTTCAGCACGCCCATCACCGACGGGCGCTGAGCTGGCGGCAGAGGACGCACTGACGGCGTCACGCAGGCTCGGGCATCGGCGTGGTGCCGAAGCCGCCCTGGTCGCGTTCCTCGCGCGGCGAAACCGGCGCACGAACGGGCTCGGGCGTCGCTTCCGGCTCGGGCTCGGGGCGCAGCGAATCGACGGTGGCGCCCGCCATCAGCGCGCGGATGTCTTCGCCCGTGAGCGTCTCGAAGCGCATCAGCGCCTGCGTGATCTTCTCCATGTCGTCGCGGTGCGAGAGGATCAGTCCCTTCGCACGCTCGTAGGCGACGTCGAGGATGCGGCGCACCTCCGTGTCGATCGCCTCCGATGTCGCCTCGGAGTAGTTCTTCGAGCGCATGAGCTCGTCGCCGAGGAAGACCTCACCGCGCGACTCGCCGAGCGTCATCGGCCCCAGCGCGTCGCTCATCCCGAGCGAGCAGACCATCGCCCGCGCGATCTCGGTGGCGCGCTCGATGTCGTTCGACGCGCCACCGCTGATGTCGTCGCAGAAGACTTCTTCGGCGACGCGACCGCCGTAGAGCATCGCGAGCATGCCTTCGAGCTCGCGCCGCCGCTGGTGATACTTGTCCTTCTGCGGCAGCTGCATCGTCGAACCGAGCGCCATGCCGCGCGGGATGATCGTGACCTTGTGGACGGGCTCGACCTCGCCGGGAAGCTTCTCGGCGACGAGTGCGTGGCCAGCCTCGTGGTAGGCCGTCACGCGGCGGTCCTCCTCTTCCATGAGGCGACTGCGCTTCTGACGCCCGAAGCGCACCTTGTCGCGCGCCTCTTCGAGATCGTCGAGTTCGATGTGTTCCTTGTCCTTCAGCGTGGCGATCAGGGCCGCCTCGTTGATGAGCGCCTCGAGCTCGGCGCCCGAGAACATCGGCGTCGAGCGCGCGACGACCGAGAGGTCGACGTCGGGTGACATCGTCACGCGCTGGCTGTGGACGAGCAGGATCGCCTCGCGCCCGCGGACGTCGGGGAGATCGAGGGTGATCTGGCGATCGAAGCGGCCGGGACGCAGGAGGGCTGCGTCGAGCACGTCGGGACGATTCGTGGCGGCGATCATGATCACGCCAGTGTCGGTTTCGAAGCCGTCCATCTCGACGAGGATCGCGTTGAGCGTCTGCTCGCGTTCGTCGTGACCGCCACCGAGGCCCGCACCGCGCTTGCGGCCGACCGCGTCGATCTCATCGAGGAAGATCACGCACGGCGCGGCCTCGCGGGCCTGCTTGAAGAGGTCGCGCACACGCGAGGCGCCGACGCCGACGAACATCTCGACGAAGTCGGAACCGCTGATCGCGAAGAACGGCACGTTGGCCTCACCGGCGATGGCCTTGGCCAGCAGCGTCTTGCCCGTCCCCGGCGATCCGACGAGCAGCACGCCGCGCGGCACACGGCCGCCGAGGCGACTGAAACGCTTCGGATCCTTGAGGAAGTGGATGATCTCGGTGACCTCTTCCTTGGCCTCCTCGACGCCCGCGACTTCCGCGAACGTGACCTTGGCCTGGTCGGGCGTGATCATCTTCACCTTGCTGCGGCCGAACGACATGATCCCGCCGCTGCCGCCCGCCGAGCGCATCTGGCGCATGATGAAGAAGAGGAACAGACCCATCACGAGGAGCCACGGCACCATCGTGAAGAGCAGGCCGGACCAGAGTTCGTTCGAGGGTTCGTACGCAGAGCGCCCTTCGACGTACGTCGAGACCATCTCGACGGGCACGCCGCCGTCTTCGATCTTCGCGACGACGGCGTTGATGTCCGCGTCGGTGCCGCGCTGGGGCTCGAGCCCGCTCGTCGGCCAGCGGATCTCCGACCAACGCAAATCGCTGCCCAGTCGGTAGCCGACGAACATGCCGGTGCTGTCGGCAGGCGGGTCGGACATCAGGTAGGCCTCACGGACGTCCCACTCCTTGGCGTCGATCTTCGCCGCGAGTCGCTCGAGCGTGACTTCGACATCGGGGTCGAGCTTGCGCGACACGAGTTCGACGAGACGGTCGAGGCGGTCGGCGGCATAAGGCGGGACCGGCACGCCGTCCCAGGCCTCGAGCTTGCCGTCGACGAGGATCTTCGCGTCGAGGTAGCGATCCTCGGTGAGACGCACGTGGTTGACGTCGCCGAGGTGCGCCATGCGCCAGACGCGCTCGAACGAGCGTCCGTCGAGCGCGGCGGGGTTGTGGCTGAAGGCCTGCAGGATCAGCATCGCCATGACGACGATCAACGCCGCCATGAAGAGACCGCCCATGCGGCTCGGTTCGCGGCGCGGCGGCCCCCCGTCGGGATCTTGCTTCGGGTCACGACCGTCGTGGGGCTGACTCATATGACTAGAAGTCCTTTTCGAGCAGGCGAACGATGTCACGTGCGAGGAGCACGAACGCCTCGTTCTGGGCGGCTTCGACACTCTCGCCGAGACCGGGCACGAACTCGCCGCGCTGCGTCACGCTGCGCGCCTTGATGACCTTGCCGGACTTGGCGTCGATGAGTTCGATGTGCGCGGTCAAGCTCGAGCTCCGTGACGTCACGTCCTGGTTCGGGTTCTCAGACAGAACACGGCGACGCACGTCCGTCAAACGCCCCGACAGATAGACCTCTGCCGATTCCTTGTTCGTGAGATGGAGCCCGGGTCTTGAGAGGATCTCGTCGACCACGCGCTCCGTGAGATCGAGCTCGAGGCCGCGGTAAAAGGTGTCGTTGTCGAAGAAGGCGACGTAGACCTCGTCGCGATGCGTCTCGAACAGACTCTGCTTCGTGAGCGCGACGCACCCGGGGGCGAGCGCGGAGAGACCAAGGGCGAGGGCCGCGAGGACGAGCGTGAGTCGGTGAGTCATCAGAATCCGAATCCGAAGACGGAGCGGCGCTCTTCGGCGAAGCGGAGTTCGCCTGGCGCCACCGAGTCGAGTGACTGGCGGGCGGGATCGTTTACGAGTTCGTCGAGATCGAGGCCGTAGGCGCCGAGGCGAGCCGCCGCCTCTTTGCCGCTGGCAGTCTCAGGGTAGATCAACGCAGCGTTCGCGAGACGCATGACTTCGCCTTCTTGCTTGCCGCGCGAGGCGTAGAAGTCGGCCACCAGCACCTCCGACCGCGCCAGCTCTTCGTCGACGACGGCGATGTCCTCGAGTGCCCGCTGGACGAACATGCCCTTGGGGCGCGCTTCGATGCTGCGAACGAGCGCCGCCTTGGCCCGCAGCAGGTCGTCGCGGTCGTAGAGCGCGCCTTGAGCCGCGGCCAGACGCACGTGTCCGATCCGCCACAGGGCCTTCTCGACCCACTCGCTGCCCGGGTACTCGTCGACCAGGCGCTCGTAGGCGACCGCGGCCTCGATGTACTCGGCAACCTCGTCGCGTGCGAAGTAGTCGGCCACCTGCAGCAGGGCGTCGTCGGCGTTCTCGCTGCGACGGAAGTGAGCCTGCAGAGTTTCGAGCGCCTCGACCCCGCGACCGCGGTCCTCGAAGAACGTCCCGCCGTACTTCTCGTCGTTCAGGAAGGCATCCGCGATGACGAGCAGGCGGTCCTCGATGTCGCCGGTGCGCTCGTGCCACGGCGCGTTCTCGAGAATGTAGCGGTAGTTGATGAACGCCTCGCGGTGCTCACCTTCGGCCAAACTCGCCTCACCGGCGAGCCAAGCCGCCTCGGCCCGCTCCTCCTTGGACGCCGAGGTGTCGACGCGCACCTCCGTGGCGAGGATCGCCGCACCCTCGGCGTTGCCCGCGTCGAACGCGTCCCAGGCCACATCGAGTTTGGCCACACCGTCGGGCACGGACGGACGCGGGCTGAAACATCCCACGAGCGGCACGAAGGCAAGGGCGAGCAGGAGGCCGCGCACGGCAGCTGTCGGGGAAGGGCGGATCATGGAAGGACCTTGGCGCATCAGTTCGCGGGCGCGGCACAGCGCGGGGGGCGTTCGAGGACGTGGAGGAGCGTACGGTCGTAGAAGCGGCGCACATCGTTTTCGATGGCTGGCGGCAGGACGACGTCACGGACGGCGGAGGGTTGGACGCGGGCAAACTGGCGAACGGCCCCCGCGCCGGCTGCCGAGAGCGGAAAAGAGACCGCGTCGTGGCCGACGAAGCAGGCCGAACAGACCACTCCGCCCATCGCCGGGACGCATCGCAGCGAGTGCTTCGCATGCGGTTGACGCCCGCACGACACGCAGCGATCCAGCTCCGGCTGGAACCCACTCATTCTAAGCAGGCCCCCATCGAGAGCGAAAAGCACACTCGGAACCGACTGGGGCGCCAACCCGGAATCGAGCGTCGAGATGGCCGACAGAGCCAGCTCGAAGACGCCCCGCAGCCGCTGTCCCTCGGGCACCAGGGCCCGCAAGCGCTCGACGGCATACAGCCCGGCGCGCAGGGTGTCCTCGCGCGACCGCAAGGTCGGGTGATGGGAGAGGACGACCCGCTCACTCAGCGGTGGCAGCGACCTGCTCCGCCCACGGCTCGTGAAGACGATCTGGCAGTGGTCGAGGAGGTCGACACCCCCACCCTTGCGCGCCTTGGGACGGTGAACGCCCTTCAAGATCAGGGCCACACGCCCGCATTCGCGGGTCAGGAACTCGGCGATCTGGCTCGTCTCGCCGAACACCGAACGGCGCAAGGCGAGAGCTTCGCAGGTGACTCGTGGCATGGAGGAGTTGTAGCCTAAGGCTCCCTTCTCCGTACGTGGCAGCCCCTCCGTGACCCGCGAATCCCGATCGGTCATCGTCGAGGACCTCGACAACATCGAGAAGCGGCGTCGACGCCACCGCGAAACCGGCAGCGACGGCGCGATGCTCGACGTCCCGCCCGACCGCAAGCGGCAGATGCTCGAGTTCGTCAGGCCGTACCGTGGCCAGTTCGTCGCGGCGCTCGGCATCGCGGCCGTCTCGGCGGGCTCGGCCGCCGCCACGCTGTTCATCCTCCAGGCGCTGCTCGAGCCGATCATGAGCGGCACGGTGACGTCCCCGTGGGACTCCGCGCTCGTCTACCAGGCGCGCATCCACTGGCTGACCCACACCGCCCCCGAGTTCCTCCGGCCCGCGCTTGCGCCGATCGTCGAGATCGCGGCTGCAATCGAGGTGACCTGGGCGCGGCTGCCGCCGATGAAACGGCTCGGTGCAGCCTGCGGCGGATTCCTGCTGCTCACGCTCGTCCAGGCTGGCACGCGCTACATCCAACGCCTCTGGATGCGCTCGATGTCACTCGGCATCGTCGCGTCGATCCGTTCGGCGCTCTTCGACCGGTTGATGGACCTGTCGATGCGCTTCTTCCACGCCAACCACAGCAGCAAGCTGCTCTCGCGCATCACGCACGACCTCAGCAAGCTCGGCTCGCTGCTCGTCGACATCACGGTCACGGTGTTCGTCGACATCTTCAAGGTGATCGGCACGCTCGCGGCGCTCTACTTCATCGCCGGCAAGTTCATCGTCATTGGCCTGGTCGTCGCCGCGATGTGCTTCTACCCGACGATGCGCCTGGCGCGGCGCGTGCGTTCGCGCGAGCACAAGAACCGCGCGCAGATGGGCTCGATGTTCCAGACGCTGACGGAGTCGCTGTCGGCGCAGAAGATCGTGAAGGTCTTCGGCGCCGAGGAGTACGAGCGCCAGCGCTTCGAGGTGATCAACGCGAAGTACACCGAGGGTCGCATGCGCGCCACGGAACTCAAGGCGCGCACGGGGCCGATCGTCGACATCGTCGGCGGGCTCGGAACCGTGGGGCTGATGTACGCCGGCGGCGTCTACGTGCTGTCCGGTGGGATGACACCCGAGACGCTGATGGTGATGATCCTCGGACTGACGCAGGTGGTGACGACGATCCGACACGTCGCGGCGACGAACAACAAGCTGCAGGAAGGCCTGGCGTCGGCCGACCGCGTGGCGACGGTGCTCTACAGCGACTCGGAGATCCACGACGCGCCCGACGCGATCGAACTGCCGCTGCTGTCCGAGCGCATCGTCTTCGAGAACGTCAACTACAGCCACACGCCCGACACGCCGGTTCTGGAAGACATCAACTTCGAGCTGTTCCGCGGTCAGACCCTCGCGCTCGTCGGCCCGACCGGCGCCGGCAAGTCGACGATCGGCGACCTCATCGTGCGCCTCTACGACGTCGACTCGGGCGCTGTGATGATCGACGGCGTCGACGTGCGCGACGCCACGCTCGCGAGCCTGCGCGGGCAGGTCGCGATGGTCACGCAGGACACGGTCCTCTTCCAGGATACGATCGCGAACAACATCGCCTACGGCGCCCCCGACACGCCGCGCGAGGACATCATCAAGGCCGCCACGGCCGCCCACGCCCACGAGTTCATCTCCGAGATGGACAACGGCTACGAGACACTCGTCGGCGAACGCGGCGCACGCCTTTCGGGCGGACAGCGCCAACGCATCGCGATCGCGCGCGCGCTGCTCAAAGATGCACCGATCCTCGTGCTCGACGAGGCCACCTCGGCGCTCGACTCGCACTCCGAGGCGCTCGTCCAGGACGCCATCGACCATCTGCGCGAGGGGCGCACGACGATCACGATCGCCCACCGCCTCTCCACCATCCGCGACGCCGACCAGATCCTCGTGCTCGAGGCCGGGCGTGTCGTCCAGCGCGGCACCCATGCGCAGCTGCTCGACGACACGGACGGGCTCTACGCGCACCTGTACGCGATCCAGTCGCGTCACTGAGCGGGTGCGCCGTTGCCCCGCGCACGATGCCGTGCGACAACACGCGCCCCGCCGACCGAGGACCGAACGATGAGTGAGCGCGACAGCTACTACGTCACGACGCCGATCTACTACGTGAACGACGTCCCGCACCTCGGGCACGCCTACACGACGGTGGCCTGCGACGTGCTTGCGCGCTTCATGCGTCTCGACGGCCGGCGCGTGCGTTTCCTCACCGGCACCGACGAACACGGGCAGAAGGTGGAGAAGTCGGCGGCCGCGGCGGACACCGAGCCGCTGGCCTTCTGCGATCAGGTGTCGCAGGCCTTCCGCGACCTCACCGTCGCGCTGAACGCGAGCAACGACGACTTCATCCGCACGACGGAGGCACGTCACATCGAGTCGGTCCAGGCGCTCTGGAAGCGCATCGCCGACAATGGGCACATCGAACTCGGCAGCTACTCGGGCTGGTACGCCGTGCGCGACGAGGCCTTCTACGCCGAGGACGAACTCGTCGAGAACGAGGCGGGCGAGAAGATCGCCCCCAGTGGCGCGCCCGTCGAGTGGACCGAAGAGCCGAGCTACTTCTTCAAGCTCTCCGACTTCGAGCAGCCGCTGCTCGAACTGTACGAGAGTCACCCCGACATGATCCTGCCCGACTCGCGGCGCAACGAGGTGCTCTCGTTCGTGCGTGGCGGCCTGCGCGACCTGTCGATCTCACGCACGAGCTTCCGCTGGGGCATCCCCGTGCCCGGCGACGACGAGCACGTCATGTACGTGTGGCTCGACGCGCTGACGAACTACATCACGGCCCTCGGCTTCCCCGACACCGACGCCGAGCTCTACAAGACCTTCTGGCCCGCGCATACGCACATGGTCGGCAAGGACATCCTGCGCTTCCACGCCGTGTACTGGCCGGCGTTCCTGCTGGCCGCGGGGCTCGAGCCCCCGAAGCGCATCTTCGCCCACGGCTGGTGGACCGTGGACGGGCAGAAGATGAGCAAGTCGCTCGGCAACGCGCTGAATCCGCTCGACCTCATCGAGCGCTACGGCCTCGACCCGCTGCGCTTCTTCATGCTGCGCGAGATCCCCTTCGGTCGCGACGGCGACTTTTCGCACGACGCGATGGTGACGCGCATGAACGTCGACCTCGCCAACGACCTCGGCAACCTCGCTCAGCGCGTGCTGTCGATGGTGCACAAGTCGTGCGACGCCCACGTTCCCGAGCCCGGTGAGTTCACGAGCGACGACAATGCACTGCTGGCACAGGCCCACGCGCTCGTCGGCGTCATGCGCGACAACATGGAGCGCGAGAACCCGACGGGCGCACTCACGGCGTTCTTCGACCTCGTCGGCGCAGCCAACCGCTACGTCGACACGATGGCCCCGTGGACGCTCAAGAAGACCGACGTCCCGCGCATGAAGACGGTGCTCTACACGCTCGCCGAAGTCGTGCGTCACCTCGCCGTCCTCATCCAACCGTTCATGCCCGACAGCGCCTCGACGATGCTCGACCAGATGTGCCTCGCCGACGACGCGCGCAGCTTCGCGTCACTCGGCAGCGGCGGCGCGTTGAAGCCCGGCACGGAGCTGCCGAAGCCGCAGGGCGTGTTCCCGCGCTTCGAGGGGTGAGGGCGCGGCGAGCGCGTGCCGGTAACCGCACAGACATGCGCTTGTTTGTCTCGAACATCTGGCAGCTTAGGCTCTTATCGATGTCACTGACCGACTCACTATCCCGCAAGCTCATTGAGCATTGGCACCGCCCGTTCGTGGGCGCACTTGGAGCCCTCATTGTTACCGGCTCAATCTTCGTGCCCCTGCACTCTAGTGGGCGTCACACGTCTAATCTTCAACTGGCAGTCTGCCTCACTACGCCGATCATTTTCTTGACTGTGTGGTGGATTGCACGCCGCCCACCCAGAACCCCGCGAGGAAAGGTCGGCATCCTCCTCGCGATACGCGCCGAATCCGACGCAGATGCGCACAGGCTTCGCCATGACTTCATCGATCACCTTAAAAATACCATCAGGAGAGGAGATTCAACAAAGGACTTTTACTTGGGTGAGCTACCCCTCTTCATCGCCGCGAACCTTGAGACAGAAGAGGACAAAACGACACTGCTTGCAAAGTCCCGCGCCAGCTTACTAATTACGGGGATATCCAAGCGCCGAAAGCTTGATGGTGGCGAGTCACACGTTCTTGACTTGGAAGGATTGATGGTCCATGCAGCCGTTACGGCGACAGCGCATCATCAGCTCTCGACCGACTTTTCGACGGCACTGCCGAGGCGCACTATCGTTCCTGATGACCATAGCGTCTTCGCTTTCGAGGCGGCATCGCAACACGTTGGCTTGGGTGTAATGCTGGTAATAGGCATTGCCCACCTCTTCGCGGGAAAACTCAGCACCGCTGAGAGACTATTCCTTGACGTCGAGAAGAGTCTAAATACCTCACCGACGGACTCTATAGCGGCCCGACTCCTCAGCGGCCCTTCCGAGGAGTGGCTTCGCAGACTATATGATAGGTGGATTGGGGCACTTCACTCGGAGTACGCGCGCAATCGTAACAATGCCCTGATACCAACGATAGAGAACAAAGCGGACAAGCTCCTCGCACGTCAGCCAAAGTCTCCGGTGGCGAATACATCCAAGGCACTTTGCAGGTTCCTTCTTGACCGCGACACGAACCTTGCAAGATCTCACCTCGAGCGCCTCGGCAGGAGCGGAGGCGTTTCACGCGTTCTTAACCTTGCCTTCCTAGATGCATATGAGGGAGACCTTCGATCGGCAAACGAGCATTACAAGACACTCTTCCGTGAACTCGACCCGAAGATGGCCACCTTAATCGAGGCTGAGGAGTTCATCCAGCTCATACTTGAGCAAGAACCCGAACGGCATGAACTCCACTTTTGCCTCGGCGTCATCAACTACAAAGCAAAGAATGATCTAGCCGTGGCGACGGGAGCGTTTCGTGCTTTCTTATGCGAACGAGCCCCCGGAAAGAACCGGGCGGAGTACGCAATAGCGGAGGAGCTCCTGGCTCGCTGCGAAGCGTCGATAGAACGCGACGCCAGTTCCTAGACGCCCACACACGCAATCAGTTGAACGATCGCCTTTTGATATCTCTCAAGTCTATACGTCGTAGGCGCGACAACCGACTGGAATCCCACTCACACCCCCTTCAACCGCGCGAAGAGCGCCCGCACGGCTTCGGGATCCGGCAGCGTGTCAGGCGGGCCGGGCGGGTTGAGGCCGGCGGCTGTTGCGAGGGCTTGGACGACGTGGGCGGCGAGGCGTTGCTCGCGCTGCGGAGCGTCGTGGTCGAGCCATGAGATGAGCAGCTCGAGGTCCTTGCCGACCGTGCCGACGACGGAGCGGTCGCCGAGGCGCAGGAGCATCGCCGCGGCCATGAGGCGCGTGGACGAATCAGGTGACGCGAGGTCGGTGCGGTACTTGTGCTCGATGCCCGCGAGCACGACGAAGTCGTCGAGCGCAGCGTTGCGTGGCGGGATGATGCGCCAGGTCGGGTCGCCGTAGAGCAGGTGACTCGTCCAGAGCAGACTCTCCTCGCCGTGCTCCGCGATGACCGCCTCGCGCCCGGCCGCCATGGCCGCGCCGATCGTGTCTTGCTGGCTCAGCGAGCCGTAGAAGGCGCGGGCGAACTGACGCGCGACCACATCGCGCACGTCCCACAGCGTTCCGACGACGTGGCGCACGCCGCACATCAGGAAGCTCGCGGCGATGTCGCTCATCGAGGCCAGCGGGTCGACGCCTTCGGACAGCCGCACCGTGTCGCCGGCCGAGCCGCAGCCGTTGAGGAAGACGAGCCCGGGGAAGTCGACGCGGCCGCGCAGCTGATCGAGCATCGACGCCGAGAACTCGCCGTCCGCGAGGCGCAGGTGCGCGGCGCCGCTCTTCGACTCGGCGTGCCCGGCGTAGTGCAGGACATCGTGCGAGCCGAGCGCGTCGCGGAACTGTCGCAGCGTGACGTGCCCGGCGAGCAGCGTGACGTCGGACACCATCGGCGCGTCTTCGAGCAACTCCGAGAGCTCGGCGGCCTCGGCCCGGGCCGAGGGCAGATCGCCGCTCGGGTCGGCCACGACGAGCACCGACAACGGCGGGTCCATCGCACGCTGCATCGACACCCCGCCGACGCCCGAGTCGCTCACGAGCCGGCCGATGCGGTAGCGCCGACCGAGGAAGGCGTCGCCGTCGTGGAGCAGCTCCCACGGGATCCCGACGAGCTGGCGGTCGAGGTGCAACAGGAGGTTCGGCGACGAGCGCTCCTCGAGCTTCTCCTTCAAGAACGCCGGCAGCAGGTCGACGTAGATGTTCTGCGCCGCGGAGACGAGGGCGTCGCGCTGATCCTTACGCCCGGCGTTCGCGCGCACGAGGATCCCGAGGATCTCGCGCGCCCGCTCGGCGACGAGCTGGCTGTGGAACGGGCACGTGCGCGACGTCTTGATCGTGCTCTCGAGTACGGAGCCCTCCTTGAAGGGCGTCACCCGGATCTCGTTCTCCGACTGCCACAGGACCTGCAGCGTGATCTTCTGCTCAGCAACCGCCATGTCGCGAGGATAGCGAACGACGCGGCGTGAGTATCACGACGAAGCCGTGGGTGTTTGCCGACGCGCGTTCGCGGGCAACCGTCAGGGCAGTTGGACGGCCACGGCGGAGGGCTCGATGAGCACGTCGCTCACCGCCGCGAGCACGCCGTCTGCAAGACCAAAAGACCACACTCGGCCCGTCGGATCGCCGAGCAGGACCGCGCGGCCCGCCAGGGCCGACGTGCGCGTGATCACGCGCGTGACCGCGGGCAGCGACTCGGCGACTTCGACCAGCGTGCCGGACGCCACGTCGTAGCGCTGCAGGGAGCGACCGCCGGCGTCATCGCCGCGCAGCAGGAGCGCCCCGCCACGCACGGCCGAGGCATCAAGCCACTGCCCACCTTCAGCCGACATCGACGCGGCCACGACGCCGTCGATGATGACGTCCATCTGGCCGCCGGACACGGGTACGACGAGCGTCACGCCGCCATCGAGCACGACGAGTTCGTTCGGCTCGGACGACAGCCCGACCACATCGGTCAGGCCGCTGCGGAGATCGTAGGTGGTCAGCGACCCGGGGCGGCCCGAGGCGCTGGTGGTGACGACATGCAGCCGGCTGCCGTCGAAGGCCAGGTCGGCGATCGCGAAGTCGCCACCGCGCCCGGCCGTGAACATCACGCCGGCCTCGCGGTTCAGCAGGTCGACCTCGCGCACCGTGAGGTAGTCCTCGGCGACGAAGGCCGTGAGCCCGTCGTCGCTGACGGCCCAGCGGCGTCCTTCGACCTCTTCACCCATCGGTTCGAGGACGAGCGGCGCGAAGCCGTCAGCCGGGAAGAGCAGCTCGCCGTCGGGTGCGAAGGGACGCGCATCGGCGCGCACCAGCACGAACGCGACACCACCGGACGGGATCGAGGCGAGGCCATCGGACGACGGGTTCAGTGCGAGAACCTCACGCGGCCCTGGCGTCCAGCTCTGGCCAGCCCACGTTTCGAGGCGCCCGTTCTCGTAGAGCGCGTAGCTCTCCGTGCCGTCGGCAGACACGGCGACACCCTTGAGCTCGCCGTTGCTGGGAATGGGCGGCAGCAGGCGCTCGCCAGTCAGCAGGTCGATACGCTCGTAGCCGGCACCCGACGCCACGACGACGACCGGCGGCACGACGTTGAGGTCGAGCCGCGCGAGGCGCCCGGGGCTGGCCGGCGTCGAGGCCACGAGCGCGATCGGCGCTCCGGCATCCGCGCCGTTGTCGAGCAGCACGTCGATGCGCAAGCGGCCGCCATCGTCGGCCACGCGCGACGTCACGAGCGCATCGCCGTCGACGGCCACGGGGAAGCTCGCGTCAAACAAGACTTCGCTCAGCGAAGGCGGAGCACCGAGCGTGTTCTCGAGGCGCAGGTCGACGCGTTCGCCCGGCACGGCGCCGTCGACGATCAGCGTCAGCGTGTCGCCGGCCACGGGCAGCGAGTGGTGCCAGACGACCTGGGCCGCGGCCGTGCTCGCCAGCAAGGCGAGACAACAGAAAACGGCGACGAGTCGTGTGGACCAGCGTTCCATGGCCAAAGGATACCGACGAGAGCGCTCAGATGTTGGGGCGAGAGACGATGGACGAACCCGACTGCTGATCGGCTGACGGCCGGAACGACTCGAAGTCACTTCTCAGGCGTCATTTCTTCGACCGACGCCCATCATCCGACACACGAGTCAGCTATCGCTCTCGATGAGCTCGGGACGCTCGGGGTCATTTCCCACCTCGAAGGCCAAATGGCTCACGAAACGGGCCATCTTCCCGATCTTGGCCAGGTCGATCTTCTCGATCGTGTCGCTCGCGCGGTGGTAGTCTGCGTGCTCCCCGGCGAAGAAGAAGATCACCGGAATCCCGGCGTCGGCGAAGTTCGCGTGGTCGGAGCGGTGGTAGTAGACGTCGACTTTGCGCTGATAGCGATCCTTGCCGACGGCCCAGCGCAGCTCGAGACCCGAGGCCGGCGCCAGCTCGGCGGCCTTCGTCACGAGCGTGTTGAAGCCCTCGTGCTCGGGCGACGGCGTGGCGCCGATGAGGTTCGGGTCGTTGCGCCCCACCATGTCAGTGTTGATGTTCGCGACGACCCGCTCGAGCGGCAGCGTCGGGTTCGCGACCCAGGCGCGACTGCCCAGCAGACCCTTCTCTTCACCCGAGACGGCGAGCATCAGCACCGAGCGCTTCGGCGGCGCGGCAGCGAGGATCTCGGCGGCAGTGAGAAGCGTGGTCGTTCCGGACGCGTTGTCGTCGGCGCCGTTGTTCACCGTGCCGTCGTCGTTGCGGCCGATGTGGTCCATGTGCGCGCTCATGACGATGACCTCGTCGGCCAGCGCGGGGTCGGTGCCGCGGATCAGACCGGCGACGTTGTGCGCGACGATCGTCTGTGCGTCGACCGGTGCCGTGAGCACGATCGAGCAGTTGGGCCACGGCTCGCCGATCGGCTTGACGCGCATCGTCGAGAGCTTGCGATCGGCAAGCGTCGCGAGGGTCTCGGCGCCCTTCGTCGTGATGTAGACGAGCGGGAAGCCCGGTTCGGGCTCAGGACCCTTGAGCCCCATCGACTTGCGGCGCGCCGACGAGCCGAGGTAGCCGAAGAGGCGCTGCGAGGCGTCGTCTTCTCCGTCGACGACGATCGCGAGCCCGGCGGCACCGCGCGCCTTCGCGGCTGCGCGCTTGTTGCGCCACTGTCCGGCCGAGCGGAGGTCGGCGCGATTGCCCGGCGCACCCGAGAAAACCAGGACGAAATGGCCCTCGACGTCGAGGCCGTCGTACTCGTCGACACCCGTGGCCTCGTCGACGACACCGTGTCCGGCGAAGGTCACCGGAGCGTCGATCGAGAAACCGTCGCCCGTGTACCCGCGCACGACGAAGTCGTCGAACAGCGCCAGGCCCGTGGCGAGACGCACGTCTTCGAGACCGCCGACGTCGTCGGAGCCCACGTGGAACGTCAGCGCCGTGCGCTCGATGTCGAGCTGCGAGGTCTCGAGCTCGTAGGGCGCGAGGTAGCCGCCGTCGGCCCCGGCCGGTTCGAGGCCGATCGAGCGGAAGACGGACGCGACGTAGTGAGCTGCGATCTCGCCTTCCAGCGTGCCCGTCTCGCGACCGCCGAGCTCGTCGGACGCGAGGAAGTTCAGGTGCGCCGAGACGCGTCGTTCGACGGGAACATCCGTGGCGACCGGCGCGACGACGACGGCGTCGTCAGCACGCGCGTTGGCGTCGGGTGCAAGCGTGAGCCACGCCGCGCAAGCCGCAACGAGAAGGGCTGCGGCCGAAGACCGCTGAGTAGAGAGTGCGAGCATCAGGGCGTATCGGTTGAGGAGAGATAGCGGAGGCCGTGGACGACGCCGTCCTCGATCCACACGACCACGTCGTTGTCGACGAAGAGTGGTCCGCGGTCGGGAATGCCGCCCGGACGGCGGCCGAGTTCGAGCGCGCCGCGCGACGGATCGCCGAAGTCGAAGGCGTAGAGCTTCTCGTCGAACGAGGCGTCGTCGGCCTCGACGAACGACGCACCAGCGTACGTCATCCGCTCACCGCTCGGGTTCAGGGCGACGAGATAGTTGTGCATGAACGAGATCTTGAACGCCATCCGCCCGCCGCCGCGGAGGTGGGTCTCGAGGATCTGCAGGTAGTCTTCGCGGCTCCACTGTCCGGCGACGAGGCGCACGGGATCGGAGCGGAAACCACCGCCCGGCGAGACGCGCCGCGATGCACCGAGGTTGCCCTCGGCCATGAAGAGCAGCCGGCCTTCGATGAGGTCGAGGGCGTAGAGCCCGCCGTCGCGCCGGCCTTGGAGCACGAGCGACTTACCATCGGGCGCGAAGTGCGCGATCGGGCACGTGTGTCCTTCGGCGACGACGACGTGCGCGACGGGGTTCCAGGTGCCCGGCAGCTCGAAGCCGATCTGCGCGTTGCCGCCGGCGGCCGAGAGACTTCCGGTGCGTGTCGCGCCCTCTTCGCCGACCAGCGACCAAGCTTCCCAGCCATCCGCGCCGATCCATGCAAACGCCGGCCCGTAGACGCTCGTGAGCACCTTGGCGTCGGGCCCGAGCTGCGGGGTTTGACCGTCGGCCGTCATCACGGTGCGGATCACCTCCGACGCGTCGCCGCCCCGGGCCGCGAGGAGGTCGATCCACGCGAGGCTCAGCGCGTCTCCGCTGCCCGCCTGAAAACCGACGAGCGGGATGTCGCGGAAGCTCCCCGACGTGCTCGGGAAAACAAGCACACCGAGCATGCGCGCCGAGGTCGGAAGCGGCAGGCCGTCGACACGGTGGACCTGACCTTCGACGGCGCGCGTCATGCTCATGCCGTCGGGATGCAACGCGAACACGGTCCCGCCGAGCGACAGGACCGGCTCGCCCAGCAGCGGCGTCTCGATCGGCGTCGACGCATCGGCCACGCGCGGATCGACCACGTGCCAAGACCCGTCGTCGTGACGGACGAGCACGGCGCCCGCACCGGACGGCCCGCGCAGCGCAACACCAGACCCGACCTCGAAGCGCTCGATGTCGCTCGTGCCCGTCACCCAGAGGAGGACGGTGACGACGACGGCCAGGGCGGCGATGCCGGTGAGGATAGGCCGGAGGCGCGAGGGCGACGAGACGGTCATGGGCGAGCGCGGGAGGAGGCGTGGGGACGGGTTGAGAATAGCAGCCGGGCGGCGCTGACAAGGTCGGATCGCAGGGGCGGCACCGGAGCGAGGGCGTGTGCTAGCCTTCGCGCCATGTCGAAGTCGGTCCTCGTGCTGCTCGCTGCACTCCACGCCGTCGTCGGTGTCGCGTTCGTGTGGACAGCGCCCCAGGGCTTCCCTCTCGACGACGCCTGGGTACACCTCGTCTACGCCCGCTCCGTGAGTGTCGGCGAGATCTTTGCGTACAACGCTGGCGTGCACGAGGCCGGCGTCACCTCGCCGCTCTGGACGCTCCTCTGCGCGGTCCCGGTCGGCCTCGCCGATCTGCTCGGCACGCGCCCCGACCTCGGCATGCGCCTGCTCGGAGCACTCGTCGGCCTCGCTGCCGCCGCGGCGGCCATCCGCCTGGCTCTGCGCGCGGGACGCTGGCCCGCGTGGACCGTCCTCGTCCTCTTCAGCCTCGACCCGCTGACGCTCTTCGGGCGCTTTTCGGGCATGGAGCAGCCGCTCTTCGCGCTGCTGCTCGTGCTCTACACGGAGGCCTGGCTGGAGCGCAACGTACGCCAACAGGGTTGGCTCGCGGGTCTACTCGTCTTGACACGCCCCGAAGCCGGGCTCTTCGCGGTCATCTCCGTGATCACGCTGCTGCTGCGCAAACGCTGGTCGCAGGTGCTGCCGTTCGCGTTGCGTGCATTCGTCAGCGTCGCACCCTGGGCGGCCTACTGCTGGTTCGTCAACGGGACGCTGGTCCCGAACACGGCACACAAACTCGCCGACCCGAGCATCGCGTCGTGGGGACCGGCGCTGCTCGCGCTGCTGCACGACACGGGTTTCGGCTGGGGACTCCTCGTGCTGCTGCTCATCGGTGTCATCACGCTCGAGGGGGCGCACCGCGGGCTGGGCCGAGGGCCGTTGCTGTTCGCCGTCACGCTGCTGCTCGGCGTCCTCATCACGCGCTCGATCGTGGTGGTGGACGGCTCACCGTCAACGATCCCGTACTACTGGGAGCGCTACCTGCTGCTCGCCTGGCCGCTCTTCTTGTTCATCGCCGCGGCAGGCTTGGCGTCGCTCGTGCGAACGGCCTACGCCGGCTTCTTCTGTCGTCCGCGCGCGGCCGTGATCCTCGTGGCGCCGCTGGTCTTCGTAGCCTTCCTCGCGCGCGGTTGGCCCGCGCACCTCGTCGACACGCACGCGCGTTTCGTCGCCGAGTCGGCGCAGGTCGAGCAGCAGCAGGTGGCCGCCGGGCTGTGGGCGAACGCGAACCTGCCCGCGGACGCGCTCATCGCCACGCACGACGCCGGAGCTGTGAAGTTCTTCGCGCGCCGCACGGTGCTCGACGTGTACGGCAACAACGCCGCGCCGCTCGCGGCTGCACTGCGGCGTGGCGACGGTGAAGGCGCCGGCTACGCAAAGCTGCTCGCGGCCTACGAGCCCGACGCGCTCATGGTCTACGCCTCCGTCGACGACTGGAAGACGCTGGCGCGCAACTACGGGCTGCTCGCGACGGCCAAGATCTTCTCGGTCGACGAGTCGGTGACGGTCCCGGGCTCGGCGCATCTCGACTTCACCGTGTTCGTCAAGCGCGACTGAGCGGCTGTGAACGACGCCCCCGCATCGCCGCGATTCGACACGCGCATCGCGGTCGTCGTGGCTCTGCTCGCGCTGCTCGTGCGCGTCGGCTACGAGCTGCACCTGCATTCCGACGACGGGCCGGTCGGGCGCATGGGCACCGTCATCATGGGCGACGAACGCGCCTACGACGCCCTGGCTCGCAACTTCGCCAACGACGATTTCGCGCGCGAGCGGGCCTTCTACCAAGAGCCGATGTACGCGTGGCTCGTGTCCTGGGCCTATGCCGTCGCGCCGCCTCCGGAGCTCTCCGAGGACGATCAGTCCGTGATCGAACTCGCCGGCGTGCACACGTTCATCTACTGGACGCAGCACCTGCTCGGCGTGCTCACGGCCGTGCTCGTCGCAGCACTCGGCGTGCGTGCCGGCGGCGCGCGGGTCGGGCTGATCGCGGGCTTGCTCGCAGCGGTCAGCGGCCCGCTCGTCTTCCACGAGGCGATGCTGCTGAAGTCGAGCGCGGGGCTGTTCGTCTTCACGGCCACGCTGTTGCTCTGGACGACGACCTGGAAGCGTGGCGGTCGCGCGCGCGCCGCGGCTCTGGGCGCGCTCACGGGCCTCGGCATCCTGTTGCGCGGGAACATGTACCTGCTGCTGCCGTTGGTCTGCGTCTCGCTCGCGCTGCGCAAGGACGCTCGCGGTCGCGGCCAGGCGCTGATCGACGGCATCATCTGCGGACTCGCCGCGCTCCTCCCGCTCGTGCCGGTGACGTTGCACAACCTCGCGCTCGGTGACCGCGTCCTCACGACATATCAGTCGGGCACGAACGCCATCATCGGCATGCCCGAGAGCGACGACGTGCGCGCAGCCATCGCCTACATGCCGTTGATCGCCGGGCGTGGCGACGCGCTCTACGAAGAGGCCGACGCGGTGCAGCTCGCCGAGCAACTCGCGGGGCGCACCCTCGCGAGTCATGAAGTCTCGGCGACGTGGTGGAGCGAGTGGCGGCGGCGCGTGGGCGCGCGTCCGGGCGTCGCCGCGTTGCGTGCGTTCGCGAAGGCCGCCTCGACGTTCCACGGCGACGAGATCCCGGATGTGAAGGACTGGCAGTTCTTCCGACGCACGGTCGCGTGGCTCGGCACGCCGCTGTCCGACTTTCACTTCGTCGGTCCGCTGGCGTTGGTCGGCGCGCTGCTCGCGCTGCTTTCGCGACGGCCGGGCCGACGTGCGCGGCTCATCGTGCTCGCGGGGCTCGGCGTCGTCGTGATCACGCTCGCGCTGTTCTACGTCATGGGACGCTACCGACTCAGCGCCGCGCCGTGCCTGTGGATCCTCGCGGCCTTCGCCATCGACGAAGGCTGGACGCGGTTCCGGTCGGGCAAGCGGCTCGTGCCGATCGTCGTCGGTGTGCTCGTCGCCATCTTCGGCACCGTGACGTGGCTCGGTCACTGGACGATCCGCCCCGACATCCGCGGCGCGAACAGCTTTCAGACGAGTTGGGTCAACGACGCTTCCGTGTCGCTGCAGCGTGCGAAACTATCCAGTAACCCGACCGAGGCTCGCGAGTACCGCGATCTCGCGGTAGCCGCTGCCCGCCAGAGCCTTGAACTCGCGCCAACGTATCCGGATGCACACCAGAAAGTGGTGCGCGCATACGACCTCAGCACCACCGTGCTCGAGCCGCTCACCGACGAGGCTCATCGCGCTGCGTGGAGACTGCTTCTTGCGCTTGAACAGCAGCGCACCGGACAACCCCAAACGAACGCCGCAACAGCGTCACCTTCCACAGTTCGGCGTGAAGCGGCGAGACTGCGCCGGCTCCCATCGCGCGAAGGCTCAGAAGCGTACGTGTCAAAGCCACTCGCCGATACCGCTCTGCGCCTGGCTCAAGACCTTCGCCGCGACGGTGCATTCGAGGAGGCCCTGGAGTTGGTCGACGTGTCTCTCAAACGCGCCCCCGGTGTCATCGAAGCGTTCGTCGAGCGCGGACTGATCCTCAAGAAGATCGGCCGCCCCACCGAAGCACTCAGCGCCTACCAGCGCGCCCTCGACGCCGGCATCGACACGCCCGAGCTACACAACAACCTCGGCAACCTCCTGCTGCAGCTCGCCCGCCCGGCCGAGGCCCTGCCGCACTTCGAACGCGCGGCCGCTCTCATGCCAGGCAACGCGACGATCGAGCGCAACATCCAGCGCGCACGCGAAGCGCTCGAGCAGTGACGAGCTCGGCGTGTCGGCGTGCTCCGCCGGCCTACTTCAACACGCGCCGCTTGCGCCACGCGTAGATGCGCCAAGCGAGCAGGATCTCGATGGCTGCCAGCGCGCACACTCCTGCAGCGGGACGCCAGAGGGCATGGCCGGCCAGGACCATGGCCACCATGATGACGATCTTGATCGCGGCGCGTATGGCAACGACGGCCGCGAACCAAAACGCTCGGGCGTCGCGAAGCGCGAGCAGGATGGCGCACACGGCCGCAGGAATCAGGTGGAACACGCCGAACCGACTGAGGTAGGCGTTCGAGATGCCGTCCCAGTACGTGAGCCCCGCGAACATCTTGTCGAACGCTCCATCGAGCAAGCCCGAGTCAGGCAGCCACGCCATGACGCCGAACATCCCGAACCCGATGAGCGCGTAGTAGACCGTTGCGACGACGAGGCCGATCGGGCGCTTCGCAGTCGTCGCGGGGGCGTCGTCCGTCATGACAGCACGCCCCGCTTGCGCCACAGGTGGATTCTCCAGACGAGCAGGATGTTCACGAGCTGCCACGCGACGGTGGAGACATCGACCACGTCGGCAGGACCTTCGATCAGAGGCGCGAGACTGAAGCGCAACGCGAACAGCGACCACGCTCCGACCACAGCGGCGCACCACAGGGCGCGCGCATCGCGACGGACCAACAGCACCGCACAAACTGCCGACGCTCCGTGATAGAGCAAGCCACCCCAACTCACGTACCAGTCGCTGACGGAGGTCCAGTACGAAACGTCTCCGAGGTGCCCGCCGCGCTCGGCGATCGCCGTGATGAAGAACACGCCCAAGGCGATCCACGCGTAGTACAGCGACGCGAGGATCAGCGTCGCGGGACGCCGCGCCAGCGCGGCCTCCGTCATGCGTCACGCCTCGGGTCGAGCGAGCGCTTGAAGCCCTCGTGCGTGGCCGTGAAGCCGAGCTTCTCGTAGAAGCGCAGGGCGTCGGCGCGCGACTTGTCGGACGTCAGCTGCACGAGGCGGCAGCCGTGCTGCTCGGCGCGTGCCACGGCGTGCTCGATCAACGCCGCACCGATGCCGCCGCCACGAATATCGGAGCGCACGCGCACGCCTTCGATCTGCGCGCGCCAGCTTCCGCGGTACGTGAGCCCGGGGATGAACGTGAGCTGCAGGAAGCCGACGATCGTGCCCTCGTCGGAGACGGCGAGCACGATGTCGTTGTGCGGGTCGGCGGCGAGCGTCTCGAAGGCCTCGAAGTAGCTCGACGACAGCGGCGGCTCGACGTCTTCACGCGTGGCGCCGAGCGCATCGTCGGCGAGCATCGCCACGATCTCCTCGACGTCATCACGCGTGGCGGAACGAAAGCTGAGCATCGCTGCGGTTTCCCCAGGGCCCTGAGAAGGGTATCGCCAAGTCCGCGATGTCAGGCCTCGTTCGTCCACTTCAACTGGAACTCGATCTCTTCTTCGACATCACCGCGCTCGTGCTCGATGTTGATCGTGGCGTCGGCCGGCACAGAGACGCGCTCTCCGGCGACCTGGATGCGGAAGCGCTCGCCGCCCTCGAGGCAGTCGGCAAGGCGGCGGAGCTTCTCGGCGAACTCCTTCGTCGGGTACTCCTTCTCGATGTCACGTTCGCCCTTGGCCATGTTCGTGCTTCCTCGTGAGTGAGATTCGTTCGCGAGCCCGCATCATCCCGACGCACGCGCACCGACGCCAGTCGGCAAGCGATGCACTCACGCGGCGTCCGGCTCGCCGAAGAGTCGACTCAACCCGCGCATCACGGCCGTGATCCCGATCAGCGTCAAGAACAACACGAGTACAGCGGGGAGGAAGACGAGCAAGGCCAGGAAGCCCAGCAACGTGAGGATCACGCCACCAGGTGTCGGCGGCGAATCGCGAACGTCGGCGAGCTCAGACTCCGCTGCGGCGAGGCGCGTTTCAAGCTCTGCGATGCGGTGCGTGTCGGTACCCATCTGGCTGCAAGAATAGCACGCGCTATTCGAACGTCATACGCAGCACCGACTCGCCCTCCTCGTACTCGCCCGTCGCGACGAAGCCGAGCTTCTCGTAGAACTCCTGCGCTGCACCAGGCTCGGGGACGACCGTCGTCGCCAGCGTGCGGGACGCAGGATGCGCGCGGACATGAGCGATGACCAGCTCGAGCGCGCGGCGCCCCAGGCCACTGCGCTGGTAGCGCGCGTCGATCATGAAGCGCCAGAGAAAGACCTCAGCAGCATCGGGGTCGTCCTCGAGCATGACGAAGCCGACCGGTGTCTCGTCGGCGTAGACCGCGCGGAACCAAGCGTGCTCCGCGAAGTGCGCCTCAGCCATCGACACGGCGTTCGGTGCAACCAGCCGACTCTGCTCTTCGCGCACGGACAGCTCGCAGATCGTGCGAACCGACCCCGCATCGATCTCGCGTAGCGTCACCACGCTCTGCGACGTGACAGATCCCTCGGCGTCGCCCATCAGTTCCCCAGCGTGAACTTGACGGCGTTCGTCAGCGCGAACCCGCTCGGTGCGGCACCGTCGGCGAGGCCTGCCTGCGCGAAGAACGGGATCCCGACGAGATTGCCGTTCGCCGGCGTGGGAAGCGGTAGCACGGCCGCCCCATCGCCGGCCACTCCCGGCACTCCCCCGACGCCGAGCGGGAGCTGCGCGAGGAACGGCGGCGCGACGTAGAACGTTCCTCCGACGAGCGGGAAGGGCGCAGTCGCTGCGCCGATCGCGAGGATGCCGGCCGTTCCACCGAGCGCCTCGGCGACGACGAACGTGACGTTCCCACCGATCGTCGGACAGCCGTTCACCGACAGCTTCGGTTCGACGCCGCCGCTTCCCGCGAGCCGCTCACCGAACGCGATCGACGACCCGCCGCATGCACCGGGAACGAGCTCGATGTCGAACATCGTGTTCGTCGAGCTGACTCCCGTGGTGCTGTCTCCCAGCGGGACGTTGACAGGCAGGAAGCTACCGCCGTCCGACTGACCGGGCGTGAACGTGCGGAACTCGTTGCTCACGTCGTCGATGACGATCACGCGCTGCAGCGGCACGCTCCAGATCCCGCCATTGATGTCGTTCAACGTCGACTCACCCCAGAGGCTGATGGTGAGCGTGAAAGGATTGACGCGCAGGAAGACTTCGTCGGCAAACGGCGAGACGCCTGTGACCGAGACAAGCAGGAAGCCGCCCGGCAGCGGGTCGATCCCGATCGGCCAACCCGAGGCGTTGATGTCGTAGTTCGTGCACGTGATCGGCCCCGAGAGTTGCTTGCCGTTCGGCGTGAGCGGCAGGCGCTGCACCGCGACATGGCGGAACTCGTAGCAGGGCGCCGCCGTGTTCTGCGCCGTGACTCCGATGAGACTGTTTGTCGGCGCGTGGTAGTGCAGGTGGTCGAGCAGATCGGTGACGGGCTGGCCGAGGTGATCGAGCACCGGCACGAGCGTGTTCGTCACGTCGAGGAGATGCAGCCCGCTCGGCTTGTTGCAGTAGACGCGTCCGTCGCCCACCGGCGTGATCGCCGTGATCCTCTCGCTCGTCGATTTGAACCCGAGATCGAGTACCGAGCCATCTTCCGAGATCGCCAACAGACGCGGGTCGAAGAGCCCGGTCGGGCTCCACGACGTGAAGGCGAGGATCGCGTCGCGCGACGGGTCGTAGTTCATCCACCCCGGGCCGCTGTAGTTGGGGAACAGCTCCTCGATGAGCGGCACGCCGACGCCCGCCACGGGGTCGATGCGGTAGATCGTCTCGAGCCCCGAGATGCCCGGCGAACGTACGAGGACTTCGTGGTTCGCGAACGGACCGGTCTGCGCCGTGGCGAGACCACTCACAACGCATGTCGCGGACAAGAAGAGCGCAAGACGCGCGAACGGATGTGTCGGGGTACGCATCGAAGGAGAACTCCACGGGTTCGTGGGGACGGGTGACAGGGGCGATCGTCGCGAGGTCGCGACCGCGTCTGCAGACCGCGGAGACGAGGTCATCGCTTGGTTGCGCATCGCAGCAGATCGTCCATGATTCATCCGGGTCAGTTGCCGAGCGTGAACTTCACGGCGTTGGTGAGCGAGAACCCGCTGACGGCACCGGCATCGGCAATGCCGGCCTGGGCGTAGAACGGCACGCCGACAAGGTTGCCGTTGGCGGGCGTGGGTAGCGGGAGTAGCGCGGCGCCGTCCCCAGCGACGCCCTGCGTCCCACCCGTGACGAGCGGAAGTTGCACGAGGAACGGCGGCAACACGTAAAACGTGCCCCCGACGAGCGGGAAGGGCGCGGTGCCGGCACTCATCGCAAGGATCCCGCCGGCCTGCCCCAGCGCATCGGCGACGACGAACGTGATGCTGCCCGCAATCACCGGGCAGCCGACGACACCGAGCTTCGGTTCGACACCGCCGGTCCCTTCGAGACGTTCGCCGAACGCGATCACGGACCCCGTGCACGCGGCCGATGAAACCTCGATATCGACCATCGAGTTGCGTGCGCTGTTACCCGTGGTCCCGTCGCCGACAGGGACATTCACGGGAAGCGTCACGCCAGGACCCGTCTGTCCGGCCGAGAACGTACGCAGCTCGTTCGAGATGTCATCGAGCAGGATCGCGCGCGCCAACGTGTCGTTCCAAACACCGCCATCCAGTGCGTAGAGCGACGTTGCACTCCACAGCGAGATCGCGAGTGACGGGAGGGAGACGCGGTACATGAGATCGTCCGTGATGTTCGAAGAACCGGCGAGCGTCAGCAGCAGATCGCCGTTCGGAAACGGGTCGAGCCCCATCACCCAGGCGCCTGCATTGACGTCGTACTTGTTACACGAGATCGGGCCGGACATCGCCAAACCGTTCGGCGTCAGCGGCAGGCGATGCACAACGAAGTGACCGGCCTCGAAACACGGGGACGCAGGCTGGGTGAAGGCCGAGGCCCCGATGAGACTGTTCGACGCGGCGTCGTAGTGGACCTGGTCGAAGAGCAGGTCGAACTGGACGCCGTTGTGGTCGAGCACGGGGTGGAGAACGTTGAACGCGTCGAGGACGTGAAGCCCGCTGGCCTTCTTCTGGAGGTAGATGCGCCCGTCGCCGGTCGGCGCGATGCCCGTGATCTTGTCGGTTTGACTGTTGAAGCCGAGGTCGGTCAGTTCGCCGTCTTCACTGATCGCGAAGAGGCGCGGCTGGAAGACGCCCAGCGGCTCCCAAGCGAAGAAGCCCACCATGGCGTCGCGGTACGCATCGAAGTCGATCCAGTCGCCGTCGCTGTAGCTGGGCAAGATACTGTCGACGAAAGGCACGCCGACGCCCGTCGCGGGGTTGATGCGGTAGAGCGTGTGCAGCGACTGCCCCGGCGGCGTCGTCAGGACGAACAGCTCGTCGTGCGAATACGGCCCAGTTTGTGCCGAGGCGCCCAGGCCCCCGACAAGAGTGAACGCGAGCGCAAGGAACCGCGTGCGAAGTGTGATCATCTCGCAGTCTATCCATGTTCATGAGGATTGCCGACGCTGCCCGCGTCCGCGCATCCACCATGAAGCGAGACTCCCCGCCTGTGCGAATATTTCTCTTCGCGCGTTATTCCAGAACAACGGACCCCGCGGACGTGGCGATCGTCACGCGCAGAGTCGGGCGATCACCGGGCGTGCACACCACGTCGACACCGAGCGCGTGCAGGGCCGTGGATACCTCCTCGGCGTCGGGATGCATCATCCTCAACGCCGTGACCTCGCCAACGCGCGGCGCACTCCGCGCAGGATGCGGCGTGTTGCCCCAGTCGATGAGAAACGGCACGACGCCGCCGAAGCGATCGGCACGCGGGTCGCTGAGCACCCAGCGCAGGACCTCACCGTCGGGACGCTCGCGATGCCCCGGCGACGCTTCACCGAGCACGACGCCCGCAAGCTGCGCGCGCGTCATCGCCGAGCGGATGTCGTCCACCGCGAGCACCCAGGTGACGACGCGCGGCTCGGTGATCGCGTCGGCCCCGAACAGCACGCCCTCGGCGGGCGCGGGCAGCGAGGCATCGTGCGCCATGACTTCGAGGTAGCTCCGCTCCCCGAGTGACAACAGGGCGTTGTGCGTTCCGTACTGCGGGTGACGACCCCCGATCGCGGGACGCGTGCCCAGCCTCTGCTCGAGGTCGTCGCAGGCCTCGATGAGATCGGGAACGAGGTAGATGACGTGGTCGATGTCAGGTGGACTCATGGCGCAGCCGTGCTTTCGTCGCGTGGAATGGACGTGTCTCTGTTCATCGTGGGCGCCGGGGTGCCGAGATCAAGACCGTGGAGGCCGCGTCAACGCGCCGCCGACGAGTCGATGCGTTCGAGCAGCTCGAGCAGCGCCTGGCGTGTCACGGCCTGCTGGTCGGCGCGCGAGATCGTCGGCGTCCCGTCGAGGAGCTGCGGACCGTAGTGGCCGAACTGCGCGTGGTTGCCACCCTCGACCGTCACCCAGCGCGTGTGCGCAGGCAGGAGCGCGGCGTTCGCCTCGACCTTCGCGAGCGGCGCGACACCGTCGAGCGTCGCGACGATCTTCGTCACCGGCAGCGTCACGCGCGAGAGGTCGTGCCGCTTCGGGTGCGTCGTGCCGACCAGAGCCAACGCCTCGAACGGCGCGACGGCCTCGTCGACCGCGCGGACCGCGAGCGTCGCGCCGAGCGAGTGTCCGCCGACGACCCAGCGGCCCACGTCGGCGCGTGTCGCGAGAACGGCAGCCAGACGCGCCAGTGCGTCGTCCTTGTGAGACGGCAGCGGTGCGACCCGATACGGGAGCTTCACGATCACCACCGTGAAGCCGGCCTCTGCGAGCGGCCGGAGCAGTGGCGCGTAAGCCTCCGCAGCAACGCCCGCCCCGCAGAAGAACGCAAGGCCGACATCGCGCGCTGCTGTGGGCACGAACGCCAGAGTGACCTCGCCGTCGACCACCTCGACATCGGCGCTGTTCGCGAGGACGTCGTCCCCCACGCCTTTCGTGCGGAACGAGTTGCAGACCCACAACGTCGAGACGAGGGCCCACGTGTAGAACACGCGCCGGATCCACTTGCGCACCGAGGACACGCGGCGAGGTTCCGCCGTCATGACGCGACGACGCTCACGAGCGCATCACGACGATGTCGCCAGACCCAGAGAAAGCGCGCCACCGTGAACAGCCCGGCCAGCGCCCCGGTCACGATCGAGATCTGCGCGAGCTCACGGACGAACATGTCGCGCGTCACACCCAGCACGTTGATGAGCGACACGGCGAAGACGGCAAAGCCCACGAGCTCCCAGCGATCGAGACGCTGCTGGGGCACGGCGCATTCGAGCGGCTTCGTCGTGAACATCGCGCGGAAGCGGTGGAAGTCGTACGCGCACAGGAAGAGCACGGCGAGCAACATCGGGCCGGTGATGAACGGCGTCCCGCCGAAGCGCAGGCTCACCGTGATCACGAAGATGTTCGTCATGATCGGCAAGAACAACGCGGCTCCGAGATGCGCGAGCTTCGGGATCAGCAGCAAGACGCCGGCGACGACCTGAGCGAGGCCGATGAACTGCCAAAACAATCCCGTTTGGTACATCGCCTCGAAGAATGCGCCGATCGGATTGTCGACGCCGATCGTCGTGAAGCGCTGCCCCGTCAACTTCACCATTCCGGTGGGAATGAAGGCACAGCCGATGAGGATGCGCGTGAAGAGCGCGAAGCGGTGGCACAGCATGCACGACCGCACCCAGAGAAATGCTCGATCGATGGTCGCCATCTCGTCTCCTCGTTCGTGAGCTCGCGAGTGTATGCGCCATGCACGGACGTCGCGTGTCGCATGAATGGCGCGTCAGCGACGGAACGTTCGTCCCAACAGGCTCAGGTTCCGGACTTTGCCGCGGCCCTTGCGTTCGACTTCCAACACGTGCGCCGCCGTCCACTCGAAGAAGACGACCTCGCCCGTGTCATCCATGGTCAGCGTGGCGTTCGACGTGGGCCCGTTGGCGTACCAGAGGATCGACGCGCGCGTGACGGCTTCAGCACGCGTCACCGTGAGCGTGGCGCCGCGATCGTCCTCGAAGACACCTTCGAGTGCATCCGCGAGGTCTTCGTCCAACTTCTGCGGCGGGGCCACGTCGGGCGCGCCTTCGCCGAGCAGCACGGCCTCGAGCACGCTCGCGAACCGCGCGACACCGAAACCGTCATCGGCACAGAGGACGAACAGACACGCGTCGCTCTCTGGATGGCGACGGACGTCACTGACGAACCCGCGCACGCCGCCGGTGTGGAACTGCACGAGCTGCCCGCCCTTCGTTTCGTCGATGCGCCACCCGAGCGCGTACTTCGCCGGCCCGGACGTGAACATCTCCTTCTGTGCCTCGGCACCGAGCAACGTGCCGTCGGCCAGCGCGCGATCCCAGCGCCAAAGATCCCAGACGTTCGTCACGAGCCCGCCCATTCCGCGGTACTGGAAGCCATAGCTGCCGTAGGGATGTTCGAGCGCCGTGCGCGCCGGCCCGCGCTTCGACATCCCCGTCGCGACGACCGCGCCGCGCGGCGCCTTCTCGCCCGTGAAGCACGAACTCTCCATACCGGCCGGCTCGAAGATCGCTGCCCGACAGCGATCGACGTATGTCTCGCCGGACGCCTCCGCGATCACCTCGCTCACCAAGGCATAGCCCTGGTTCCAGTACTCGTGATGTGTTCCCGGCTCGTGCTTCGGCCCGCCGGCGAGGAAGGTCGGGAGCACCGAGGCGAGCTTCGAGCCGCTTCCATGGGAGTTGCTGCCCGGGATTCCGGAGGTGTGCTGGAGGAGATGACGCACGGTGATCGCGTGACAGTCCTTCGGAACGCCTCGGAGGTACTCGGCGATCGAGGCGTCGAGGTCGACGGCGCCCGCCTCGACGAGCTGCATGATGGCGACGGCCGTGAACGGCTTCGTGACAGATGCGATCTCGAAGAGCGTCGCCGACGTCATGGGCTTCTTGCCACGCTCGTCGAGGCCGCCGACACCCAGCGCCAACACGACCTCACCGTCGCGCGCGGCAAGGACCGCCCCTCGAAAGCCCGCAGCCTCGGCGCCGCGCACCCAGGCCTCGAGACGCTCGCCCATCGTCCCGACGATGACGTCGTCGCCGTCATCGACGCCATGGGCACCGGCCATTCCGGCCACGATCAACACCGCGAGCCAGATCGTCTTCGTCATCGTCATCTTTCTGTCACCTCTCCCGATCTTCCTGACCAGCGACATCGGCGTGCTCAGCGAAACGTCGGGTTCGCCACGACCACGAGGCGATTCTCCGTCGCGCTCACGGCCAAGACTTCCCCGCGCCCGTCGCCGTCGAGATCTGCGATTGCCAGTCCAACCGGGCGTGGGCATGCTGCGAAACTCTGCGTCGTGAAGAGGCCGCCGCGGATCACCGTCACGGAGCTTCCGTCCCACGGGCCGACGACGATGTCGGCGAGACCGTCGCCATCGATGTCGCCACTCGCCACTTCGGTCGCACCGGGGACGGCGAACGGCGACCCGCGCGCTGGCTCGAACCCGGCGTTGCGCGTGAGCCACACGGCGACGGCATCCGTGAGCACGACGATCACGTCGTCGCGACCGTCGCCGTCGACGTCGTCTCCGATCACCATCCACGGCTTGGCCGACACCCCGATGCGCGACTCGAGAAGTGCCATCGATCCCTCGCGTGCACCGACGAACCGCACGGAGAGATCGTCGTGCCCGGGCACGAGCACTTCGGGGCGAGCGTCGCCCGTGACGTCGGCGAAGCCGAGTCGGTAGTAGGGCATCGTGTCGACACCGACGCGCGTCACGCGCGGAACCTCGGCGAGCGCGTTGGAGACGATGCAGATCTCCCGGCCATCGGAACTCTCGACGGCGATCTCGACGGCACCATCGCCATCGAAGTCGGCGCATGCCAGGCCGTGGAGGTGCGGACGTGCGCCCGTGTCGATCACATGCATCGAGAACTGGAGTTCACCCTCGTTGCGCAGAACGCTGATCGACGACGTCTCGTGGTTCGCGACGACGAGATCGACGCGCCCGTCACCATCGACGTCGATGGCATCGACGTCTCCCGGTTCACGCCCGGCGCCGACAGGACGCGCGCTCGCAAGCCGCCCCTCGCCGAGCCCACGCAGGATCGCGAGCGTTCCATCGCCCGCGTTCGCGACGACGACATCCGCGACGCCATCGCCGTCGAGGTCTGCCACGGCAACCGCCCGTGGCTGTGCTCCGACGGCATGGCTGACAGCGGCCGACGCGCGCGACGACTCGCTCGGCGTCACGCTGGCCGTGCAGCCGACGAGGAGCGCGAGGCCCACGATCAACGGCAGCGAACCCGCTCGGTTTGTCGTCATGCAGCACCTCCCGGCCACGTTGCGTTCTGGAGCACCACTCGATAGCCGTCGGGGTCTTCGAAAGTCACGCCTTGTCGGTCCCAGTACGGGTTGGCCGAGGCGACGGCTGCGCAGCCCTGGGCCTCGAGCCGTTCGATCGTCGTGCGCCATGCGCGCCGATCGGGAAGGTAGAAGACGAGCAGGTGCTCAGAGCTCGGCGCGCGCCCGACGCTGTGTCCGTGCTCGTGTGTGAACTCGAGGTGATACGGCGCGCTCTGGTGTCCGAGCATGACGCCGTCGAAGCCCTCGTGATCGACGAACTCACCGATGACGTCGAAGCCGAGCCCGTCGCGGTAGAAGCTCACGAGGGCGGCGAGGTCGTCGGACGGACGAGCGATTCGGATGTGGGCGTCGCGGAGAGTCATGTGATGGAGGCTCTGCGCGTGGCGACGACGAACAGACGGCGGAACGGGAAGAGCACGCGGCCGTCGGTGCGTGTCGGGTACGAGGCCGCCATGCGTGCGCGGAGCTCGGCGGTGAAGTCGGCGCGCTCGTCGGCGTCGAGCACTTCGAGGAACGGCCGCAGGCTCGTGCTCGTGATCCAGTCGACGATCGCGTCGCTGTTCTCCATGATCTGCTCGTACTCGGTCGTCCAGATGTCGACGGAGAATGCGTCCGCGGCGAGCGCATCGTAGTAGAGCGACGGATCCTCGATCGTGATGGCCGTGAGCGCCGAGCGCGTGCGGTCGCGCCAGCGCGGGTCGGAGGCAACCTCGCGGATGTGCTCGCGGAAAGGAGCGTCGCGGCCGCAGGGGATCTGGAACGCCAGCGCGCCGCCGCCCGCGACGAGTGTGAAGAGGCGCACAACGAGGGACGCATGGTCGGGGAGCCAATGAAGCACGGCGTTCGAGAAGACGACGTCGTACGGCGCATCGTCTTCGAATGTCGTGACGTCACCCTGCACCCACTCGCCCTTCGGATCGTCGGCGCGCGCCTTCGCGATCATCTCCTCGGAGGAATCCACGCCGACGATGCGCGCCTCGGGCCAACGCGCACGCAGGACGGCCGTGCTGTTCCCCGGCCCGCAACCGAGGTCGACGATCGAACGCGGCGCGGAGACGCCAATGCGCGCGGCGAGTTCGGCGGCCGGGCGCGTTCGTTGCGCACCGAAGCGCATGTAGCGCTCGGCGTCCCACGTCGTCGACCCGCTCATGATGCCACTCCTTCACGACCCACCGCGCGTGAGTCATCGCCGACGAAGGCCCGCACGTCGTCCTCGGATTCGAATGTCGTCATGGTGATGAAATTCATGTCGCTGTCGTGCTCGCGGCGCAGCAGCTCGATCCCGTGGTAGCCGGGGACGCGCTTCGCCGCGATCTCGACGAGGATATCCGTCGCGAGCAGCTCTTCGTAGACGTCGGCGTTGGCGTGCGTGGTCCAGCCGTGCCAGGTGATCCTGCTCATGGGTCCGTGACATCCGGCGCGTGTGGGAGGACGGTCCATTGCGGTTCGAGCTGCACGACGTGGCCGCTGAGCGAGTGGAGCTGGTCGGCGGGACGGGCACGCTCGGTGAGGGTTGGGAGGACGTCGCGGCGGTAGCGGTCGTGCGCGGCGGCGTCGGCCCACAACGTCGTCACGAGGAAGCGATCGTCAGCTCCTTCGACGCCGCTGAAGAGCCCGCCTTCATGACCGTCCACCGCCGCCATCCCAGGCTCCCAGATCGACTTCTGTGCGGCGACGAACTCCGCACGTCGCTCCGGTGCGACGCGACAGTCGGCCACACGCAGCACGCGCGCGGCCGCGGCTGCGTCCGTCAACGTCGGCGCGTCCCCGCGCATCTTCACGAGTTCTTGCGCCAACGTGACCGACGAGCGCACGTACGTTGCACGCTGTGCGTTGCCGTCCGTGATCGTGTCGTGCACGCCCGCAAAGAAGCGCTCGTACGCCGCACGGTCACGCCAGAGCGCGAGGATGCACGCGTCACCGCTCGCATCCCACCCACCGAGCTGCGCCTCGAGCCCAGCCGACGACGCGATCGCACTCCAGGCTCTCTGCGCCGCGCTGAAGGCGTCGCGCTGCCGTGTGTCGACTTCGCATCGAATCCACTTCACGAACGTCATGCCAAACGTTCCGCGAGGCGCGGACCACGAGCGGACCGCGCAAGCTCCGCCCACGCCGACACTCGCCGCCGCAACATCCGCGCTGCCCGAGCTCGACCCAGTGGGCTCCGCGTGCCGAACTGAAGCGCGTTGACCGCAGCCGAACAGCCCGGATTATTCACCTGGCAACGTTGAGGCGACGTTTCTGATCCTCAACGGCCAACACAGGCCGTCGCCGGTCAGAAACGTCGCATCGCCTTGCCGGCAAGGCCCAGCTGCAACCTCGCGACGATCGTCCATGCAGAACCCCGGCTAGCGGTTGCCGTTGCCAGCGTCCTCATCATCACCGGACATGGCGGCGAGCACGTCGCGTTGCAAGCCGCGCAGCTCGGTCAGCGCCGCGTCGATCCGCTCTTCGAGCGCCACGCGATCCGGACTTGCCGGGTCGGGCTCGTAGTTCACGACGGACAGCATCGCCTCGCGGTACCAACGACTCCACGCGAGGATGATCTGACGCTCGCGCCGCAGCACGAGGTCGCGCTGCACCGGGTCTTCGGACACAGCGTCGAAGCCGAGGAACGTCATGGCGTTCTCCTGCTCGACGGCGAAACGGTTGCGCGCGGCCGCGAGCACGATGTCGAGCACTTCGTCGGCGCGCTGCAGCCCGGCCGACCCGAAGTGATGCAGCAGACCGAGCATCGTCACACCCACCGATTCGAGCGACGCGGGATCGACCTTGTCGAGCCGGTCGAGATTCGTGTGGTAGTAGATGTCCGTGAAGTGCCACATCAGCACCGAAGGAATGCCGCGTTCGAGGAACGACTCGTGATCGGAGCCGCCCTCGAACGGGTTGCTGCGCACGGGCCAGTTCGTCGCCTCGGCGCGAATGTTCATGGCCGCCATGACGTAGTCGTTGACGTACGAGCCGCGCAGGTCACTCTCGCGGACATCGCCACGGCCCCACTCCGAATGGACATCGAGCGGCGGGCGCGACCAGATGGCACCGGGGTCAGGCAACCGTTCGACGAGCGGTATCGCGCCGGTCTTCTCGAGATCCTGACCGACCATGTCGATCACGAGCGCGAGGTCGACGCGTCCGGGGCGCGAGCGCAGCCATTCACGCGAGCACTCGAACTCCGTGCCCCAAAGGAACGTCACGCTGCGACGCGGGCGCGGCAGCTTCCCCTCGCGGATCGCCTGCAGGTAACCGGTGGCCATGGCCGTCATCGTCGCGACGCCCGAGCCGTTGTCGTTGGCGCCGGGCTCGTCGATGTGCCCGACGACCGCGACCGTGCCGGCCATGTCGTCCGTGCCGCCGATCGTCGCGATGAGCGTCCGACTGCGGGCCTCCGTGAAGCGCGCGTCGATGTTGACCTTCACCCAGACCGCTCCGCTGTTCAGCAGCCGGTCGAGGACGTCGTGCTTGTTCGGCGAGACATTGAGCGCGAAACCGCGCCGCTCGGCGTTGTACGGGATGCGCGCGAAGCGGATCGCGTCGCGGTTCTCGTCGGGACGGTTGTACTCGCCTAGGTACGACGAGATGACGCCGAGCGCCCCGCCGGCAATGACACAGCGTTCGAAGAGAAACTCGGCCGGATCGGTGCCGAGCACGACCGCGCCGGCGTAGAAGTCGGACGGCTTGCTGCGGTCGTAGCGCATGAGCGGCAGCGTCACGCCACCCTCCTTCGTCGGGAAGGAGTTCACGCAGACGAACGTGCGCTCGAGGCCCGACTCGTCGTCGTAGGCGTGGAGCACACCGGCGTCCGGCTCGACGACTTCGAGCGAGGCTCGCAGCGGCGTCCAAGCCTGGTGCGAACGACCGAAGTCACGCTGCTCGAGGCGATCGATGCCGCGGTCGGCGTTCTCGGAAAAACCGGCGTCTTTGAGCTCCGAGAAGATCCGCTGGATGCTGCGGACGTACCCGTCGTTGCCGCGATCGCGGAAGTACGGGTCGATGTCGCGCATGATCTCCATGGCCTCGTCGACGTCGAAAACACCGTCGACGTCCGCCAACGCCTGGCGCAGGGACGTGTCCTGAGCCGCGGCCGGCAGGACGAAGGCGCACAGCGCCACGGCGACCACCACGGCGCGCGCTATCCCATCCCGCGCGACCACCCAGCCCACGGCACCGTACTTCGGGTTGCTACCATTGCGGCTCAGCTCACACCTCCGGACGACATTCATGTCCCAATCCTCCGACACCGGCAACGACACACGCAAACCAAGCGGCGTCCGTCGTCTCCTGCGTCTGGTCTTGATCCTCGGCGTCTTGTTCGTCGCGCTTGTCGCGGCGCTTCCGGCGATCCTCTCCAGTGACTTTATCAGACAACGCGGACTCACTGGCGCGAACGACGCCGTTGCGGGAAGTATCGAGCTCGATGACCTCTCGCTGAGTTGGACCGAAGGCCAGTCGATCAGTGGACTGCGAGCTTGGTCACGCGGGATCGGTGAGGGTCAGCCGCTCTTCGCCCTCCCCTCCGCGTCGTTTGACATGAAGTACCTGCCCATCTTGGCGGGAAACTTCGACATCACGGCCGAGATCACGGGCTTCGACGCGCAGCTCGTCCTGCATCCGGACGGATCAACGAACATCGACGAGTTCCTCGGGGCCACGCGTGGTGACGGCTCCCCGGGTGGCGGCAGCGAGCCGTCCAAGCCCGTCGAACTCCCCGAAGTGCCGCTGATCGCCGACATCAAGCTGCGCGACGGAAGCGCCACGATCGTCGACGAAGCGCTCGGGATCACGAGCGGCGTCGAGAACCTCGAAGTCGCGATCACCTCGCCGAGTGCGAGCGCGCCGATCGACATCGACATCACGGCCAACGTGCGGATCCAGGACACGCTCGCGCCCTTCTCGATGAAGGCCAGCGCGCTTGGATCCGACGGCGGCGCCACGATCACGATGAGCTCCACCGGCCTGCGTCCCGGAGCGATCTCGAGCCCGATCCTCGCGGCGGCTTTCCCGCTGCTCGCCGGGGACGGCACGGGCCAAGTGCCCAAGATCGACGCCCCGCTGAGCTTCGGCGTCGACGTCGACGCTCCCGACCTCGCGGCGCTGCTGGCCGGTGACGTCGGCGGGCTCACGGGCTCGCTCGACTTCGAGATGGGCGAGGGACAGATCTCCGGCACCGTCATGTCGGTGGTGCGCAAGGCGCTCGAGGACCTCAACCTCGGCGGGCTCGGCATGGGCGACGGCGGACTGACCGTCGGCGGGTTCGACGTCGGCGCGCTGGCCAAGAAGGCCGGGGGCAACACCGGCGCATTCGACCAGCTCAACGCCGCCAACGAGGCGCTCGGCGGTCTCAAACAGCTCACGTTCCGCGGCTTCTCGAGCACGCTGGTCCTCGAGGGCTCGAAGGCCACGATCGGCGGGGCGACCTTGACGACCAGCGACGGCGAAACCCGTCCGCTGCCGATCAACGGTCACTTCGATCTCGAGACGCGCACGCTGCACTACGCGATCCCGTGGGGTCAGCTGCTCCCGTCCGATCGCCCCGAAGTCGCCGCGCTGCTCGAAGGCCGCGCCATCGCGATCACGGGCCCGGTGACCGCACCGGTCATCGACCTCGGCCTCGCCGACGTCCTCAAGGACGGCGTGCAGAACGCGCTGCAGGCCGAGATCGACAAACTCAAGGGGCGTGCCTCCGACGAGGTCGACAAGGCGCTGGGTGAGGTCGAGAAGAAGGCCGGCGAAGCGCTCGACAAGGCTGTCGACAAGCTCGACCCCGAGAAGAAGAAGCAGCTCGACGGCATTCTCGGCGACGGCACGAGCGACAAGCTGCAGGGCGGCGCGAAAGATGCCGTCGACGACGTCCTCGGCGGCCTGGGCGGACTCTTCGGCGGCAAGAAGAAGGACGACAAGAAGAAGGACGGCGACGGCGAATGACGGGGATGCATGAGCGCATCCTCGGGATCGACTACGGTCGCAAGCGGCACGGCCTGGCCGTGAGCGACGGGTTGGGCATGTCGAGTCTCCCGCTGCCAGCCCTGTTTCGCAGCAAAGACCCCGCCGCCGACCTCGCCCACTTCCGCGAGGTCGTCGAAGACCGTGACATCCGTCGCATCGTCCTTGGGCTGCCGCTGCACATGAACGGCGACGAAGGCGAGATGGCCCGCGAGGTGCGCGCGTTCGGTGAGAAGCTCGGCGACGAACTCGGCCTGCCCGTCGAGTACAGCGACGAGCGGCTCACGTCCGAGGAGGCCGACGACATCCTGGCCGAAGCCGGCGTCAAGCGCTCCGAGCGCAAGGGCCTGCGCGACTCGATCGCCGCCGCGCTGATCGTCCGCGAGGTGCTCGAGGCCGATCGTCTCCGCGAGCGTCACCCGGAGGGGTGAGGGCGCCTGCGCGCCAGACGGATTCCACCTGCGGATGGAGTCTGGTCAGGCGCGGTCGATCAGGTGGATCGGTCGCTGTTCGAGACGCGTCTCAGCGCGAGCGGACGGCCTTGCGACCCAGCGTAAGGCCGATCATCAGCGTACCGACGACCAGCAGCAGGATCGGAGTCGGGGCGCCCGCGAGATACGGAACGCGTCCGGCAGCCAGGATCGGCTCAGAGGCACCAAATGCGCCAGCGGCGGCGGGAACGACAGCTGCGAAGAGAAGCACAGCAGCTGCGACGAGTGCGCGTGGAAACCGGGTGTTCGTCAACGGAGTGTCCTGTTGTCGAAGCAAGGTGAGAGGCCAAAACTGATCCCCATGCATCGGCGCGCACAACCCGGAAGTGTAGGCGTACCACGCCTGCCCGATGGGAATCGACTCGGGACCGTACTGCGGCATCTCCAAACCGTCAAGGAAGGCCCGCGTAAGAACGCTCGTTCTTCTCACGATGAGGCGAAAAGACACCGAACGCGCACGCCAGTGAACCCGTCCGACCGGGCGTCCCCGAGCACGCGACAAGTGGGGAACTTCGAGCAACCAATAAGCCGGATTCTGTCACCCGCCCCCGAAGGGATGAGCGGCGACCATTCCTCTAGGACCGCCGTTGCCGACGGTCTCGAACGCCCTACCCGGAGGTTCTAGCGACGCGGGCCGCGTCATCCCTCCCTATGTGGACTTTCTCCCGGTGAGGTTTACCAAGCCGGAACGGTCACCCGCCCCGCTGGTGCGCTCTTACCGCACCGTTTCACCCTTACCCCGACGCTTGCGCGCCGAGGCGGTCTGTTCTCTGTTGCACTAGCTCTAGCCTTGCAGCCGGTGGGCGTTACCCACCACCGCGCCCTATGGAGCCCGGACTTTCCTCTCCCCGCGCGTACCGAAGCACGAACGGGCAGCGGCCGCCTCGGCGACTCGAAGTCCCCCAAGATGTCAATGTGCGTAACGCGCGCTCGGTTCGCTTGAGCGGGCGCGCGAAGGTGCGATGATAACCTCGTCGACTCGCCGCCCGCCTCCCAGGAATCGCCCATGGAGTTCGTCTACGTCGTCAAGCGCTACGACCTCTTCGATCTGTCGTTCCCGCATGGCTTCGTGGCCGCCGCGAGCGACACGCGCGTCGCCGATTGGACGGCTCGCATCCGCGAGAAAGGCTTCTTCGTCGAGCGCCGCTGGGCCGAGCGCGACTCGAGCCTCAAGCAGATCATCCCGTACACGATGGTCGTCCACGGTGCCGAGGCGTATCTGCTGCGCCGGCGCGACACGGGGGGCGAGAGTCGCCTCTACGGCAAGCGTTCGATCGGCGTCGGCGGTCACATCAACCCCGTCGACCAGGTCGAGCACGACGAGGTGCTCGAGGCCGGGTGCCGACGCGAGCTCGACGAGGAGATCGCGATCGAGGCGCCGTTCACGCTGTCGACGGTCGGCGTCATCAACGACGAGTCGCAGGACGTCGGGTCGGTGCACTTCGGGCTCGTGAACGTCGCGCGCTGCGAGACGAGCGCCGTGTCGATCCGCGAGAAGGACCAGCTCACCGGCGAGTTCGTCTCGCTGGAAACGCTGCGCAAGCTCGCGACAGACGAACGCGACACCTTCGAGACGTGGTCGGCGCTGATCGTCGACCGCCTCGACGAAGCCCTGACGGCAGACGCCTGATGTCCGACGCCACCGAGACGATCTGGCACATCACGACCGACGGCGTCCCCGCCAAGCCCGGCGCCGAGCCGTTCGTGCACGCCTCGTTCACCTCGCAAGTTGCCGGCTCGCTGGCCAAGCACTACGCCACGGCCACGCACGTCGAACTCCTGCGCCTCGACCCCGCCGCCCTCGGCGACACGCTCGTCATCGAACCCTCGCGCGGCGACGCCCTCTTCCCGCACGTCTACGCCGAGATCCCCGACGCCGCGATCGTCGAGCGCCGCACCTTCACGCGCGCCGACGCGAACACGCCGTTCGACCTCAGCGGCTTGGAGTGAGCGCGCCGCGAGCGCGACGCAGGGCTTGCCGAGGTTGGCAACGCCGCGGCCGTCGTCGATCACGAGGGGACACGCAACGACGCGCAACACCGCGAGTTCCGCGATGCTGCGCGCCGGAATCTAGACCTGCGTGACGATCAGGGCGTCGTGCCGAGCAGGCCGTTGCTGGCCGCGAAGCCGTTCGGGCCCGCCGCGTCGACGATCCAGTCCTGGAGATAGATCTCGAAGCCACTCGGCACGCCGGCCGGCCAGGTCGACGCGAGCACGAGCTCGCCCGTGGCGTCGGTCATCAGCGGCGTGACGAGGATGTCGGGGCTGGGGACAAGCACGCCGCCCTTGAACGGCGCGTCGATCTGCGTGAAGCCGACGAAGAGCCCGACGGCCGCGCTGTTCGCCGCGTCGGTGAGCGTCAGCTCGAGCGCCGAGCCGGCGGCAAGCGAACCTTCACCGGCGAGCACCGGAACACCGTTCGTGCCGGCGAGGCCGTTGCCGAGATCTTCCCACACGTCGCTGAACGTGACGACGAAGCCGCCGTTGCTGCCCCAGCCGCAGAGGCGCGTGCCGTCGCGCGAGACGCCCGTCACGTTGCGCAGCGCCCCGGCAGAGATGCCGGTGACACCGAGCGACGAGAGGTGATTGAAGAGGCCGACCGAGCCCGTGTCGGGCGTCCAGATCCAGCCGTTGAGCTGCGGGAAGTTCAGTGCGACACCGCCGACAACCGACCCGTCGTCGGAGCAACCGTTCGCGACGCGCGAGCCCGGGATCCCCGCCGGCGCGGGAAGGATGACCGCGCCTTCGCCCAGCGTGTACGTGAAGGCGGCGTTGCCGCTCGACCCGCAGACGCGCGTGCCGTCGGAGTTCATGTCCGTGACCTCGCCGGCGCCGTCGGGGTTTCCGGGGCCCGCGAGAATGAAGACAGGCGCGGACGTGATGCTCGGCCAGACCGCCGCGCGACGCACGCCGGAGTTGGCCGTCTCCCACCCGCCGAAGCGCAGGCCATTCCCGGAGATCGCGTTGACGCGACTGCTGTGACTCGCCACCTCTTCGGGCAGCAGCTGCAGGCCGCCCGACGCCGTCCATGCCAGTGCCGTCGTCTGGCAACCTTGCCAGCTCATCCCGCCCGCGATCGTGCCGGAGTCGTCGAGCGTGAAGAAGTTGCTGAGGAAACTGTCGCAGCCCGTGGCGCCGCCCGCGTTGCCCTTGTAATCCCAGCCGCTGCCGTCCATCCAGACGGCAGCTTCGGGCGGTCCACCCGCCGAGCCCGCTCCCGCGACGATGAAGCCATCGTCGGTGATGTCCCACGCTTCAGTTCCCCCGGGAAGCGCTTCGAAGCCCGTGGCCTCGGACCAACGGAAGGGCGTCGCGCCGGCGATGCCTGCGACCCACTCACCGTCGGGTGAGAACTGGATCGCCTGCGCATTGCCCGGACCGAAGAACTCGATCGTGGCCGACTGGGCCGTGAGAGGTGCGGAGAGGGCGAGAAGGGCGCCGGCCGTGAGAGTGCCGGTGAGACGTGCGCAGAAGGTCATCAATAGGGTGCCAACGTATCGGGAAAGGTCGAGAGCCCGCCGGATCAGGGCGGTGCATGCGCGCAAACCTACAGGACACGGGGGATCTGTCAAGCGTCTCTGGAGACATCTCCGGAGACCTCACGCTACCGGACGCAACGCAAGCGGCTTCACCCCGACACACCCTCAGGCGTCGCGTAAAATGTCGCCTTGGGCCGCACACGTTGGCCCAGCGTCTGCCAGACGAACGCGGGTCGCGGCACACGGAGTCGGGCCGAACAGTCTGCGCGCCCCGACTTCGTGTCTCCCGTGAGGAAGGCTCATCGATGAGACACCCGGCGCTCAGCGCGACTCGACCGTGAGCCCGGTGCTTGCGCGCACATGACCACCCGTGAGCTGCCAGCCCTGGGTCCAGATGCGGATTCCCGGCGTGAACACGGGCCACGTGAGGTCGAGCGCGAGGTCGCCGTCGGCGTTCGTGGACGGAAGCGCCAGCAGCAGCTCCGGCGTCGGCACGAGGATGCCGCCCTTGAGCGGGACGGACGCTTCGTCGAGGCCGATGACGAGCGCGACCGGAGTCGTGGCGAGTCCGCCCTCGTAGGCCAGGCTCACACCCGAGCCGGACGACGGATCGCCCGAGCCGCGCAACGTCGGGCGAGCGTCACCGAGCGGCGAGACACCGCCGCCGACAGCCGCCCAAGGCAGGCCATCCTGGCGCAGGTACAGACGCCCCCTCGGCGCACCTATCGCCACGAAGTCGTCGAGCCCATCCGCGTTGAACGTCCCGGCAACGACGAGCTTGGCTTCATCAGCGACGCGCTCCGAAATCTCGAACTGTGCGAGTGAGTCACCTCGCAAGACGACGACCTCACGCTTGTCCTCCGACGTGATCACGAGGTCGACGTGACCATCGCCGTTGAAGTCGAGCAGAGCGGCATCGTCGGGCGTGAAGGGAAGGTCTGTCAGTGGGCCCGAAAAGAAGACGCCCGACTGCGCGCCGATGCTTGCCACGGCCAGGAAGACGAACTCGGGGCCGACGACGATAAGATGGAGGCCGTCATCGCCGAGGATGCTGGTCGTGAACACGCCGACAGTATCCGCCGGGAACAGCATCGAGATGGTGAAGACGAACTGCGGCATTGCGACCGAGCCTCGACGCCAGTGCGAGGTTCCGTCCGCCGCGACGTCGACGAGATCGAGCCATCCGTCTCCGTCGAAGTCCTCGAGGATGAGGGTGGTGACATCTTCGACGTTGGCGATGACATCGATGAGTTCAAGCGCACCGCCAGCGCCTGCACGCAGGACATAGAGCGCGCCGGGGCTGACGTACCCTGCCATGGCCGCGATGACTTCGGCCTTGCCGTCACCGTCGAGGTCACCGGCTGCGATCGCCGAGACACCACCTGCCTGCACGAGGTTCGTGACCTTCGCGGGCGCGAAGGCGCCGCCGCCCAGGCCGTTGAAGACAACGAACCCGGACATGGCGAGCTCACCGCCGATGATGTCGACAATGCCATCGCCGTCGACGTCGCCGGTCGTCGCGTGACGAATGGTCATGCCGGCGTCGAGGAACTGCTCGGCCGCAAAGCCGTTGGACGTGGCAAGTGACACGTAGACACCCGACGTCCCGCGCGACGCGACGAGATCGTCGAGCCCGTCGGCATTGAGGTCAGCCGTGATGACCGCAGCGCCGGTCGTGTCAACCCACGCCGGGAAGCGCGCCATCTGGGCCTCACGACCGAGGGCGATTTGCACGCCACCGTAGGTGGGGATCCCAAAGAAGTCGACGAACTGAGTCACCAGCCAATCGGTCGTGAGGTCTCCATTGAGATCCGCAGGAGTGATATCCACGATCGTGCGCAAAGTCTGACCGAAATCGCCGAGCGTGAAGGTGCCGTCGCCAGCACCGACCAGCACGCGGTATTGAGGCGAGCTGCCTAGTGTTCCCAACGTCACCGTGGCCACGAGGTCGACGATGCCGTCGCCGTCGTAGTCGCCGGCCACAATGCCGCTCGTGCGTTCCGAGGCTGTCGCTGTCGGCGAACCGAAGGTGCCGTCGCCGACACCGAGAAATGTGACAACGCTCGGCGACACAGCCGTCGCGGACGACGCGCCGATGTCGAGAGCACCGTCATCGTCGAAGTCGGCAAGCGTGATGTCCGTGACCGCCGTAACGGTGAGCGACGCCGAGGTCGCGAACGTGCCGTCGCCGGCGCCGAGCAACACGTCGATCTTGGCCGCAAACTGATCGCAGAGTACGAGGTCCAGTGCTCCGTCGGAGTTGACGTCAGCCACTTCGATGGCGCGCGGTAGATTTCCTGAGTAGACACTCACGGGCGGCTCGAATGTGCCGTCGCCACGACCGCTGAGCACGATGACGTCGGGCCGAATCACGACGACCGCGTCGAGGATGCCGTCGCCGTCGTAGTCACCGAGCTTGACGGCGTGCGGCGGTTCCGCCCCCGTGAGCGGGAGGTTCAGAAGCGGAGCCAGAGCGCCGCCGGCATTCAACGAAACATGCAGAACGGAGGAGTCGACGACACCCACGACGTCCGGGCGTCCATCACCGTTCACGTCACCGGCAGTGAGATCGCGCACGATCCCCGTCGTTCCGATCTTGACGACCGGTCCTTCGATGAAGCTCCCAGCTCCATCGCCCCAGGCGATCTGAGCACACGTCCCGATCGGCTCGTCCGAGCCGACGACAAGATCCAACAATCCATCGTCATCGAGGTCAACGAGCACCGAAGCACTCGTCGTCGGCGAGATGTCCAACGTTGTACCGAGGAAACTCGCCGACTCTTGCCCCACAGCCGGCACAACGCCAACCAGAGCCACCAACAACGTCTTTCCAAAGCACACTTGTCGCATCTTCTCTTCCCTCCAAGATCTTCAGTCGCGCCGTCGTTTGAACGTCGGCGAACCTTGCAACGTCACCGCGCCGAGATCGCGTCGCACTTTTTTCGTGTTATTTCGCGCCCCATCGCAAGACGGACAGGAGCCTTCATGCTGGATCACAGGGTGTTCCAGCACGTTGGGTAGCGATTTCCGGGCACCCTCATTAGGTCACGGTGAAGGCGCGGTTACGTGTCACTCGCGACTTCTCGTCCGCCGATGAACTTCGTGACGTCGAGCCCGGCAACCATGAGCGCCTTGAGCTGACTGGTGCTGCGCACGCGGCGCAAGGTCTGCCAGACGAAGCGCGGATTCCAGTACCAGCGCCGCAGGAAGCGCTTCTGTGTCGCCACCATCGCTTCGGGCGTGAAGTGCGTGAAGCGCCAGGGCGGTGTGCCGGGGTAGTAGCCGTAGCGCTTCCAGTCGGGGCGGCCCGTGCTGGGCATGACGTCGACGAAGCCGAGGTCATTGCAGGTTGTCCAGAGTTCGGTGCCCGGGTACGGACATGCGATCGTGAACGTGATGTAGTCGGGCCTGATCTCGTTCGCGAGACGCCACGTCTGCTCGACTTCTTCAGGCGTTTCGTCGACGTGACTTCCAAGCATCAAGTACGCCGTGCGCAGGATGCCGACGCGCTTGGCCTCGGCGAAGACGTGCTCGACGGCCTGGCGCGTGACGAGCTTCTTGTTGAGCTCGAGAATGCGCTCGGAACCCGACTCGACACCGAAGTCGATCTTCACACAACCCGACGCGGCCATGAGTTCGAAGTGCTCGCGCTTGAGCCCGTCGACACGCGCGTTGCAGCTCCACGTCACGCCCTTGTCGAGCAACGACGTGCAGAGCGCCTCGAGATAGCGCAGCGTCGGCGGGAAGATGTCGTCTTCGAAGTTGAGGTGGTTGACGCCGTAGACGTTCACGAGTTCGTCGACTTCGGCGAGCACCGACTCGAGGCAGCGCTTGCGGATCCCCGGCCGCGCGCGCTCGCCCCAGACCGTGTTCGTCGAGCAGAAGACACAGCGCGCGTAGCAGCCGCGCGAAAGGTGCATCTGCGCGGCGCGGATGCCGTCGCGGATGATGCCCGGGCTGGCGACACCCTTGGCGCCGCCGAGGCGCTCGTACGACGGCCAGTCGAGCAGCGAGCGGTCCATGGGCGCGAGGACGTCGAGGCTCTCGAGCGGATCGCGCGGGCCGGTGAACCCCGCGTCGCGGAGTTGCAGGCCGGGGATGTCGGAGAGGTCGACCCGGCGGCGCTCGGGCGCGTCGAGATGTTCGAGGCGATCGCAGATCTGGACGAGGCTTTCGTCACCCTCGCCGACGCAGACCGCGTCGAGCTCGGGGATCTCGTCGAGCAGGTCGGCGGCGAGGGCCGTCGCGTGGGGTCCGCCGGCGATGAGGAAGATGTGCGGGTTCTCGCGGCGCACGGCGGCGAGGAGCGCCTGGGCCCCCGGCACGTGCGGCGTGACGACCGAGACGCCGAGCAGGCCCGGTTGCGTCTCGCCGACGTGGCGCACGCAGGCGTCGATCCCGCCCGGGACGACTTCGAGGTCGAGCATCCCGGCATCGTGACCGCGGGCCCGCAGCTCGCTCGCCAACCCGAGGATGTTCGTCGGGTGCTGAAGGTTCTGCCGGCTCATCCGGCCGAGCACAGAGGGAGGTCTGACGAGGAGCGCGCGCATGGGAACATGATAGACGGCAGAGACGGGCGCAGCTGTCAGGCAGTTGGAGACTGAGAAATCCGTGTGATCTGCCGCGCCATCGCACGTCATTCCTCTTGACCACACCCCCGATCACGAGGGCGAGATGAATGACCGAGGCCGATCACCCGACGTTCGCAATGAGACATGCCGATGCACCGGAGCGCTCGCGAGCGTGCTCTATCACGTCTACGTCCTGGATGAGGTTCGTCGCGGCGTGACAGCCTCCGGCTGGCCGCGGACGTCTCGCACGCCGCGACCGTCGCACGTCTCAGACGCTCCCCCGACAGCGTCTCAAACCACCCGATGGGGTCGCCCATGAGACCGAGCGATCCGGCGCGAGCTTCGCGGTATGCTCGCGGCCATGTCGAACACTGCCTTTCCGCCCGTGTCGACGGGCACCCTGTCTCAGCTCCTGCGCTCTCTCGCCGCCCAGCGCGGTGACGCCGAGGCGCTCGTCTACCCGGCCTTCGTGCACGGAGGCGAGGAGATCCGCCGCACGTTCGCCGAGCTCGACGCCTACGTCGACGAGCTCGCGCGCGGGCTGATCGCCTACGGCATTCAGAAGGGCGAGCACGTCGCTGTGTGGGGTCCGAACGTTCCCGACTGGGTGCCGATCGAGTTCGCGCTGGCGCGCATCGGGGCCGTGATGGTGACGGTCAACACGGCGCTGAAGAAGGACGAGGTCGCGTATGTCCTCCGGCAGAGCAAGGCCGTGGCCGTGATTCACGCCACGCGCGCCGGGACGAACGAACTCAGCCAGATGATCGACGAGCTGTTCCTCGACAGCGACCCGGCCGTGCGCGGCATCCGGCGTCGGATCTGGATGCAGGCCGACCCCGCCGACGAGTCGCCCAACGGACTCGCCACGCTCAAGGCAACGATCCTCAAGGGACGCGGCGTGAGCGACGACGAGCTCGCCGCGCGCGAGCAGGCCTGCGAACAGCACGACATCGTCAACATCCAGTACACGTCCGGGACGACCGGCTTCCCGAAGGGTGTGATGCTCACGCACGGCAACCTGCTCGCCACGGCTCACGACCTCGGCAACCAGGTGCGCACGACGCCCAGCGACCGCATCGCGATGATGGTGCCGCTCTTCCACTGCTTCGGCTGCGTCGTCTGCGTGCTCGGCGCCTACAGTCATGGCGCGTCACTCTGCGCGATCCCTGGGTTCGACCCCGGCCACGCGCTGCGCCTCGTCCACGAGGAACGCTGCACGATCATCCACGGTGTCCCGACCATGTTCGGCGCCATGCTGCAGCACCCCGACCTCGAGTCGTTCGACACGTCGACGTTGCGCGCCGGGCTGGCGGCCGGCGCGCCCGTCCCCGAACCGCTCATGCACGAGATCGCCGAGCGCCTCGGTGTGAAGGGGCTCTCGATCGCCTACGGGCTGACCGAGGCCTCACCTGGCGTCGCCGGCTCGAACCCCGAGGACCCCGTCGAAGTGCGCTGCTCGACGATCGGACGTGAGCTGCCGTCCGTCGAGGTGCGCATCACCGACCCCGAAACCGGCGCGGAACTCCCCGACGGGCAGCCGGGCGAACTCTGGGCGCGCGGGCCGAACATCATGGCCGGCTACCACGACGAACCCGAGGCCACGGCGGCAGCTCTGACGCCGGACGGTTGGCTGCGCACCGGCGACCGCGCGCTGCGTGGCGACGACGGCCTGCTGCGCATCGTGGGGCGCATCAAGGAACTCATCATCCGCGGCGGCGAAAACATCGCGCCGGCCGAGATCGAGAACATCCTGCGCTCGCACGCCGACGTCGCCGACGTCGCCGTGTTCGGCGTGCCCGACGATCACTTCGGCGAAGAGGTCGCCGCGGCAGTCATCCTCAAGCCCGGCAAGACACTGGACCCCGCGGCGCTGTGCACTCACCTCACCGACCGCATCGCGAAGTTCAAGCACCCGAAAACCTGGCATGCCGTCGACGCCTTCCCGCTCACGGGCTCGGGGAAGGTGCGCAAGTTCCTGTTGAGCGAGGAGCTCGCCGGGTGAGGCGTTCGAAGGACACCACGCCGCACTCGTGTCACGACTCCAGCTCGATGCCGAGGCCGTCCGCGATGCGGTTCGCGTAGGCGTAGTACGCGATCACTTCGACGAGCGCGAGGATGTCCGCATCCGCGAGACCCGCTTGGCGCAGCGCGTCGACGTCAGCGCGCTCGATCGTCGCCGGGCGCTCCGTGAGCTTGGCCGCGTAGGCGAGCAGCGCTCGTTGGCGCGCCGGGAGGCCGGAGATCGCCACGCCGTCCGGCGATTCGAGGACAGCCGCGACGAGGGCCTCGGAGTCCGCCGCCCAGCGCTCACACAGCGCGAGCGTGTCGGCAGGCGCTGTGCCTCCCACGCCCGCAAGGAGCAATCGGCGCAGACCGCGCCGGTGATGACCCACTCAGTAGTGGCAGCCGTTGATGCCCGAGACGGCGACGGCCACGAGCTCGCGCTCGACCTTCGGAAGCCCCGGCGTGTCGACCATCGCCGAGCGGTAGACACCGAGATGACCACGCAACCCCGCCGGGACCAGCGAGTGGATCTTCAGGATCTCGTCGACACCGCCGTGCTCGGGGTCGACGAGCCCGGCGTACATGCGACCCAGCTCACCGTCGGCCTCGCCTTCGTCGACCATCTCGATATACGCCATGACGGCTCTCCCGTGGAGGGTGTCCGGCGCGCAGGCAGACGCGTTCAGCGCCTGCTCTGCGCGCACGGTGGCGCGACCAACGCTGTCGCAGCTACTTGTGGTCGGCCGACATCTTGATGACGGCGAACGTCGCGCCCTGCGGGTCGGTGATCACGGCCATGCGCCCGACGCCGGGAATGTCCATCGCCGGCACGCAGATGCTGGCGCCCTCGTGCCCGGAGGCCTTCGCCACCGTCGCGTCGCAGTCGTCGACCGAGAAGTACGTGAGCCAGTGTGGCGGCGCATCGCCCATCTTCTCGTCCATGACGATCATCCCGCCGCGGCAGTTCTCGCCGTCCCACCACTCCGTGTAGGGCATCGGACCGCCGGATTTCTCGTCCGCTCGCCACCCGAAGAGGCCCGTGTAGAAGGCGAACGCCGCGTCCTTGTCGCGCGTGGCGAGTTCGGTCCAGATCGGCGCGCCCGTGGTGGTCGGATCGGTGGACGCGCCGGTGTGGGCCTTGTTCTCCCAGAGGGACACGGCCGCGCCCGTCGGATCGGTGAGCACGGCCATGCGCCCATGCTCCATGACATCCATGGGCTCCATCACCACCGTCCCGCCGAGTTCCTTCACCTTGGCCACCGAGGCATCGACGCTCGTCACGAGCACGTACGGCATCCAGTGCGACGGCACGCCCTCGAACATCGGACCGTCCATGCCGAAGACGGCACCGAACTCGCCGCCCCCGTGCGTCCACTTGTGATACGGACCCATGGGCGTCTCGTCGGTGTTCACGCCCCACCCGAAGAGATCTCCGTAGAAGGCCTGGGCACCATCGGCGTCGCGCGTCGAAAGCTCGTGCCAGCAAAAAGTACCGGGCGTCAACGTCACGTCACTCATCATGAATCTCCTCTCGGGAATACAGCGTCGGCGCCGCGGACGGATCGCAGCTGGCGGAGCGTCACGGACGACACCCCGCGGGGCTCGACACGATATCAGCACGGCCTGGCAGCTCGCCTCCTCCCCGGAGGCGTTCGCAGAATCCGACGGCCGCCTCTTCTGAAGGAGGAGATCGTGGGCCGATATCGTTCGGCGCCTCGCCATGAGTCAGTCACACTGACGATCCTGTCAATGCCGAGCGCACCCGACTTTCTTGAGCCATACTTCGCCTGCAACCCGGTGGCTTTGCGAGCATCGGAAGCACAGTCGCCGGCCGGTAAACGGCGCGACGGCACTCGGTGCTGGCGAGCGGGAAAACTGCTCACCTCACCGAGAACCTCTCCTCCCGATGATCCCCGTTGTCGGGAACTCTGAATCTCAAGCGTCTCATGAGCCGAAGAGCTTGCTAGACACCCCAATCCCGAAAGGGGCTTGCCATGATGGACACTCGGAACGACACGACCATTCGCGACGGTGAGAGCCTGGTGCTCAACACGTCTGAGAGCTTCCGCGACAAGCTTCGCCAGATCCGCGCCAACCACGCGGCCCTCGGAGCCCAGCGACGCGAAGTTCGCACCGAGCACGGCTTGCAGAAGTCGCAGAAGATTCTCGACGCGTTCGACTACCTCGAGTCCGTCGAGAAGGTCATCCGCGAGTACGTTGGTGACATCATGGAAGAGGCGCACGACTTCGACATGTCGCGCAGCTTCTACGAAGGCAAGTACCTCCTTGCGATCCGCACGAGCGAAGCCACGCTCGACGAACTCGGTCGCGACTCGGAGGCCTACTCGCGCCTCACCTTCCTGCTCGAGCCCAAGCAGGAGACCGGTGAGTTCACCATCGAGATCCGACGGACGGCCCGTGGCCGCGACGCACAGACGGCGGCCATCTCCGGTGCGATGACGCCGGAGGACCTCGACCGCTTCTCGGCCTTCATCGAGATGCAGTGCGTTGCCTTCGCCGTCGACTACTTTCACCGCGACCCGGTGAAGCCTGCCCTGTAGCTCACGCACAGACGCAAGCTCTCGCACACGGCGCGGCCGGGTTCTTCGGAACTCGGCCGCGCCGCATTTCAGGGCGCCTCTGCAAGCAGACGACGCAAACCGGTGTCGCGGCGCGTCCGGCGCGCGATGCCGGCCGACAGCACCGCGACGTCGCCGAGGATCGTGGCGCGCTCGCGGGCGCGCGTGAGCCCCGTGTAGACGAGCTCGCGCGTGACGAGTGGATGGTCGTCGCGCGGGAGCAGCAGCACGACCGTGCCGTACTCTGAGCCCTGGCTCTTGTGGACGGTCATGGCCCACGCCGCTTCGTGGGCCGGCATGCGCGACAAGGGGACGCGGCGCACGGCCCCGGCGTCATCGGGATCCTCGAAGCAGACGACGGGACTCCCCGTCGGCTCGCGCCAACACACGCCGACGTCACCGTTCGCGAGACGAACGGAAGGGTCGTTCGCCGTCACGAGCACCGGCCTGCCGGAGAAGAATGCGGCGTCTGTGACGGCCGGGCCCAGAGCGACATCCACGGCGCGGTTGACCTGCTCGACGTCCTCGCGCACGACGCAGAGAAGCTGAAAGTCGCGCGCCCGCTCGAGCGCCTCCTGGGGAGTGGCGGCGTCGAGTCGTGTCTGCCAGACGTCGAGATGATCGGCGACCAGACCCTGCACCGTCGACGCGATCGGGTCGAGCGTGACGACGTTGCTCGCCTCGAGCCCCTTGCGCGCCGCACGCGCGTCACCGCGCCGCACGGCATCGACGACGTCCGCGAAGTGCGCATCCGTGTTGCGGTACACCTTGCGCAAGCACGTCACGGCATCACGCAGCGTCGAGGCCTGCGCGTCGGTCGGCGGCCCCTCCCCGAATCGCGCGGCACACCAGGCCGAAAAGTCGGGCGACTTGCGCGCAAGCTGTTCGCGCGGGTCGTCCCCGTCGACGCTTCCCGCCGCCGCCGCGACGAGATCGGCCAGAACCGCGCCACTGTCGACGGACGCGAGTTGGTCGGCATCACCGAGCAAGATCAACGACGCCGTCGCGGGGAGCGCGTCGACGAGCGCAGCCATGAGGCGTGTGTCGATCATCGAGGCCTCGTCGACAATCACGAGGTCGACGATCAGCGGACGCGACGAACGCGCGCCGAAGCGATCTGCGCCGGGGTGGTAGGACAGCAGCGAGTGGAGCGTCGTGGCGCGCGGGAGGTCGTGGCCATCGAGCGTCGAGCCGACCGAGTCGGAAAGGCGCGCGGCCGCCTTGCCCGTCGGGGCCGCGAGAGCCACGCGTCCCGCGGGGTTGGCGGCGAACCACAGCGCGAGGATCTTCTTCACCGTGGTCGTCTTGCCCGTGCCGGGGCCGCCCGTCACCAGCGCGAAGCGATGACGCAGGGCTGCTGCGGCTGCGATCGCCTGGTCGTCGAGCGCCGACGCAGCGGCGAAGAGTTCGCCTTGCCCGAGCTCCGGGGCACGCTCACGTCCGCCGAGCACCGCACGCCATGTCTCTGTCGGGAGATCGTTCTCGATGACGGAGAGTCGGGCGGCCACGGCACGAGCGATGAGCAACTCGTCATCGGCATCGCGGTGCAGCGCGACGTGCTCACCGTCGAAGACGAGCGGCGCGACACCCGCTCCCGGCGACGCCACGAGACGACCGGCCACCGACGGGTGACCGAGCGCGGCGCGCAACGTCTCGGCGCGCGGGAGCACGAACGCCGAATCGGCATCGGGGAAGGGCGTCGCGGCTTCGACGGCGACCGACACGCGCGTGTTGCCCTCACCGCGCCGCCGCAGCAGCAAGGCTCCGAGGACAGCCAGCGTCTCACCACACTCGCCGCCGGCACGCCGGCCCAGCATCGCACCGAAGGCTCGTTCGATCGGCGTCCAGACACCGGCGTCGGAGAACTCGTCGAAGGTCGTCATTCGGCGTTCCCCTGGAGGAAATGGTCGAGCGCGTCGACGAGCGCCTGGTCGGGCCGGATCTTCCAGAAGCCGTGCTCGGCGCCGGCGCCGACGCCACGTAAGAAGACGTCCGCCGCACCACCGACGTGCGTGTCGTAGGAGTAGGCGGCACCGAGCCGCGAACGCAGGAATCGCTGCAGTGCGACGATGTAGAGCATCAGCTGCAGGTCGTAGTGATGGTCGGCGACGACATGGGCGAGGCGCTCGGGCAGGTACGCGCCGACGTCGGACCCGAGATGATTCGACTTCCAGTCGACGATGTACCAACGTCCGTCGTACTCGACGATGTCGTCGACGAAGCCGACCAAGAACCCGGCAAGCCGCTCGGACGTCAGGCTCTCCATGCGCGCCGCGACGTCTTGCAGGCCGTGCGCCGCGAAGACCTCCGCGAGTGCGCGCGGCTCGAGCGTGCCCGTCGGCAGCGTGAAGCTCCACTCGGGGATCCTGCGCGTCGGGTCGACGTCGGTCAGCGCGAAGCTCCAGCCGGGGATCACCGCGCGGGCAACACGCTCGACGAGACCGACGACTGTGGCCACGGGGTCGATCCCCGCACCGTGACGTTCGGAGTCGATGAGCCCGGCACGTCGGAGCTGCTGCTCGGCGCCAGTGTGGAGCGCTCGCTCGTCGAGCGCGGCCAGATCGGCGAACTCGAAGACGGCGTGCAACGCGACGCCCGCGTCGGCGCCGCGCGCAAAGGCGAACATGTCCGCAAGCTCGGGCGGCGCGGCTCCGCCGTCGACACTGTCGAGCAGCACGACGTCGGCGTCTTCTCGATCGGGGCGTTCGTCGGCACCGCCGCGCACCCACGACGAGAAGCTCATCATCATCCACGGTTCGAGTTGCTCGTTCGCGATGCGCGCCTGCGCCGCTTCGAGCACGACGTTCTCGACTTCCGTGCCACCCCAACGCGCCGCGGTCGGTTCCGTCGACGGGGCGAGCTGTTCGAGTCCGTAGAGCTCCGGGCGCTCGGAGACCACGCGCTGCAATCCGGCGAGGCCCCCGTCCTTCAGCGCGCTACCGATCGAGGTCATCGCTGCGAGCGCCGCGGCGACATCGTCCCCCGCAGCTCCGGACGGCGGTGCATGACAGAGGTAGGCGAGCGCCGTGCGGGCGAGCGACTGCTGGTTGTCGTCCCAGGCAATGTAGGCCCGGCGCTTCGCGCGTGTGAGGGCGACGTACAGCAGGCGGAGGTCTTCGGCCAACGTCTCGACATGTGCCGTCGCCTTGCGCTCGTCGTAGAGCGCCGAGCCGGCGTCGAACACCACGCCCGAGCGTTCGCGCACGACGAGCGGTTCGCCGCGGTCCGTCACCGGTGCCGGCGCGAAGGGACACAACACGACGTCGTACTCGAGACCCTTGCTCGAGTGCATCGTCACGATCTCGACGGCGCGGTCTTCGCGCTCGAGACGGAGCTGGCGCGATTCGGGCGGCTGGCGTCGGTCGCGTTCCTCGCGGAACCAACTCACGAGCGACTCGGGCGCGAGGTTGGCGCGGCGAGCTTCGTCGTGGAGCACTTCGACGGCGTGGACGAGGTTGCCGACGCGTCGCTCACCATCGGGGAGCACGAGCAGTCGACGGCGCGTGTCCCACATACTCCACGCCGCCTCGAGCGCGGCGACGATGCCGTCGAGATGCCAGCGACGATGACACTCACGGAACTCTTCGACGCGTCCCTGCCAGGCGTCTTCGTCGTCGAGAAGCGCACGTAGCGACGTGGCGTCATCGCCGACGAGGTGCGTGGCGCAGGCCGCGCGGACGAGGCGCGCGTTGTTCGGGTGGCAGAGCGCTGCGAGAACGCGCAGCAGCTCGTCGGTGCCCGGTGCTGCGAGGACGTCGTTGGCGCGCCCGACGAGCGCGGGAATGTCAGCCGCGCGCAGGGCTGCGAGAACCTCGTCCGCCTGGCGATTGCTGCGAACGAGCACGGCGATGTGTCCGGGGTCGAGAGGCTCGCCGTCGATCGATGCGCCCGAGCCGAGCAGCTCGCGACACGTCGAGACGAGCTTCCCGAGCAGCGCCCGCGACACGAGGTGACTCTCACCACGTCCGACTTTCGGGATGTGCCAGAAGGTGAGTGCCCGGCCCGCCACGCCATCGAGCGCCGTCTCGCTCGCCGTCCGTGCCGGTTCGACGGGCGGGGCCTCGATACCGCCGAAGACGAACGGCCGTGCCACGCGCGCGAACAACGACTGCACTCCGCGAACGAGATCGGGCGACGACCGCCAGTTGCGATCGAGCGTGAAGCGCCGCTGCACGAAGGAGCGCGCGTCGAGATAGGCGAAGACATCGGCGCCGCGGAACGCATAGATGGCCTGCTTCGGATCGCCGATGAGCATCACCGTGCGTTGCGCGAAGAGCTTGCGGAAGATCTCGAACTGCAGAGCATCGGTGTCCTGGAACTCGTCGATCAAGGCCACCGAGAAGCGCGACGAGACCGTGTCGACCAGGCGTGGGCCGAGAACTTCGTCGCGCAGGGCACGATCGAGATCCGCCAGAACGTCGAAGAACGACACGACGTGATCGCGCGCGCGGATCGCCGCCAGCGCCTTCTCGATCGCGCCGAGCATCTCGCGCACGAAGGCCAGCTCGACGCGTCGGGCCGCTGTGTTGGCATCGTCACAGGCGTCGAAAAGCGGGTGTCCTTCGAATGCCTCGATCGCCGTCTTGAAAAGTGAAGCGCTCGTCGTGCCAGTGATCACCGAGGTCGCGAAGTGACGAGCGAACTGCACCCACCCGGCGTGCGGTTCTTCGGGCAACGAACGCAACATCGCGAACGCCGCCTCGAAGCCGCCGATGTCTTTCGCGAAGCCCGCCTTCTTCTTGAGAGGTGCCAGCGACGCGTAGGCTCCCTGATGGTCATGTGCATGGCGTTGCAGACCCGCGATCGCCGTGCGCCACTCGTCGAGCGCTTCATCGAGTGTGTGATCGGCCGGTTCATAGCGCGCACCCGTCGCGCGCTGCCACGCCGAGAACACGCGCGCAAAAAGCTCCGGCGTCCACGGCTTGCCGGCCTTGACGAGCCGCGCGAGCCACGGATCGGCGTCGTGGAAGAGGTTGCGCCACGCGTCGTGCACGGCGCGCTCGATGAGAAGATCTTCGTCTTCCGTGAAGCCGAGGTCGAAGGCCAGGCCGCTCTCGAAGGCACTCTCTTGCAAGACGCGATGACAAAACGCGTGGATCGTCTGGATCGCGACGCCGTCGAATCCGCTGAGCGCAGCCGCCAGGCGCGCGCGGCCCGCGTCGCCGTACTCGCGAGCCCACGCGAGGTACTGCTGGCGTCGAGCATCGTCGGGGGCCACGTCATCGGGATGCTCGAAGACGGCGAGCGCGTCGGCAAGCGCCGCACGGACGCGCGTCTTGAGTTCCTCGGTGGCGTCGATCGTGAACGTGACGACGAGGATCTTGCGGACATCGTCGACGAAGCCCGAGACGACCATGCGCACGACGAGCCCGGCGATCGCGAAGGTCTTGCCTGTCCCTGCCGAGGCCTCGATGAGCGACCAGTCGGCGCGCAGCTCCGTCGTCGCGAGGTCGAAGATCTCCGTCTTGCCACTCATGCGTCGACCTCCTCGAGGTGCTCGAGAAGTGGCCCCCACAATCGCCTGGCAAGTGCGGCGAAGTCAGGCTCGTGAGAGAGCCAACGACCGGATTCGTAGTCGACGCGATCACGAAAGGCGAGCTGACCGTGGACATCGAGGACGTCGGCACCGGGTGAGATCCCGTTCCAGCCACGACGCGCGAACTGCTTGCGCGCCGCCTCGAGCGCAGCGGCCTCGTCGCCGCCCTCACGCTGCGTCTCGACATACTGACGCGATGCCTCGACGAAGAAGGGGCGCGGGACGTCGAGCATCGCGCGCGCACCGCCGACCAGGTCTGCCAAGGCAATGGCTGGGTCGCGCAAGGGTTTCAACATCCACGCGTGATCCGTACCGACGACACGCGTTGTCGTCGGGAGGTCGCGCTCGGGATGCTCGGCCGCCCAAGCGTTCAACACGACGTGCTCGACCCATGCCCGCGCGAGCGCCTTCGGTTTGACGCGCCCCGCGCGCACCGACTTCATCGCATCGCGCGCGATGCCGTCGAGCCGTCCCGTCACGCGCCAGCCCTCTCCACGCAAAAGGAATGCCTCGGGTGCTCGAAACGAAAGATCACCGACAGACGCGACGAGCTCCGACAGCGTCGAGACGTCTTCCACGTGATCACTGTCGCCCCGCGCCCCGGGAGGGAGCACACCGAGCTGACGCAACAGAGCACGTTCTTCCGCGGCGTCGCGCGGCGTTCCGTGGAGTGCGCGAGCGAGCAACTCGTCGAGACTTCTGTAGCTGTCGAGCGGATCCTGCACGAGCGGCTCGCGATCGGCGAGTTCGTCGTGCCACTCGCGCAGGTCGATACGCAGCGACTCGCGGAAGAAGAAGCGCACCGACTCGGCCCACGCTCGCACGAGTTGGTCGAGGTCGAGGACGAAGTCGTCGTCCGAACGAGGGAACGGCTCCGGTGCGAACGGCGCGACACGACCGGCCTCGCGACGCGAGACGAGCAGCTGCCGCGCGACGTCGAGCGCCTCGGTGTCGTAGCTGCGTGGGCGGACGTCACCGGAGAACTCGCGTGGGGAGTACGCGTGCAGACCATGCACGACGGTGAGCGCGCGGCTCGCAAGCCGGCCGTCGCGCGTGTTGAACGTGCGGTCGACGTGCTCAAGAAGCTCTGAAACGCACACCGACACGGCGCGCTCGGCGAGGTCGCGCGGTGAGCGTCCGACGTAGGTGATCGCCAGACGATCGCGCGCCGCGAGGAGCACCTCGAGAAACAGCTCGCGGTCGTCGTCGCGCGCGCTGCGGTCGTGGGTGCGCGGACTGCCAGCAATGAGATCGAAGGGCTCGACGCGGTCACGCCGCGGGAACGACGTGTCGTCCATGCCACACAAGATCACGACCTTGAACGGGATCGTGCGCAGCGGGCGCAAGGCCGCGAACGACACGGCTCCCGTGAGAAACCCGCCGCCGAAGCCCGCGTCGGAGACATGATCCTCGAGCCAGGTACGCACGACGTTGATCGTCAGCTCGTCGCCGTCCATCCAACGCGCGGTCTCGGCGAGCGTCGCGAAGGCCTCGACCAACACGCGGCGATCGTCGCGCTCGTCATCACCGTCCGGTTCGACGAGTTCGCCGAGCAGGCGCGTCAGCCAATCGCGCCAGTGGCTCGGCGTGCGCCGTTGCGTGACCTGCTCGCCGCGCGCACAGAGTGTCTCGACGAGGAGAGCGAAGCGTCCCAGCGCCTCGGTGTCGCCGACGGTATCACCCGCGACGGGGCGCCGCTCGTCGACGAGTGCATCGTGCGGACCGACCGCGAGGCCGATCAGCAAACGCTCGAGACCGTGACGCCACGTGAGGAGGTCGTCGTCGGGCTGCCCGAAAACCGTGGCGCGGTGATTTCCGTCGATGCCCCAGCGGATCGACGCCTCCACGACCCAGCGGCGCGCGGCGAGCACGTCGACATCGCGCAGTCCGAAGCGCCGCATGACGGCGGGTTCCTCGAGCAAGCCCAGCACGTCACTCGACTCGAAACGGCTCGACAGGACGTCGAGCCCGCGCAGGAACGCGTGGATCAGCGGGCGCACGCGCGGCACGCGGTCGGCGATGTGGTACGGCACATGGCGGACATCGCGGCGGCGGCGCGCGAAGACGGCGTCGACGTACGGCGCGTAGCGTTCGACGTCTGGCAGCAGCACGGCGATATCGTGCGGGCGCAGCGACTTGTCGGCGCGGAAGGCGTCGAGCACGAGGTCGTGCACCACTTCGATCTCGCGCAGCTGTGTGTGACAGACGTGGAGCGAGAGCGAGTCGTCGCTGGGCAGATCTATCGGCTTCCAGTCGGCGTGGTCGGCGTCGGCGGCGCGTGCGATATCGTCGTGGAGATCGCGCTGCAACGTCGTCAACGTGGTGGCGGGACGCTCGTCGACGGGTTCGAGCACGCGGTCGTCATCGGCACCGGCACGCAGTGCGTTGCGGAACGCCCGGCCCTGGGCACCGAGCGTGCGCGCGAGCGGCGACCGCATCGACGTGGCCGCGGGCGACGGGTCGAGCATGATCGTCGTGACGTCGACATGACGGCCCAGCGCCGTGAAGATGTCGATGAAGACCGGCGGGAGCGCTCCGAGGGCGAAGAGTGTCCAGCGCTTCGGGAGCGTCTCCGGATAGACGCTCCCGCTGACGAGCGAGTCGTGCAGCGCGGCGAGGCGGCGCGACACCGGGACACCGGCGTGGTCGCAGAGCTGTCGCCACAGCGGAGCCTGCCACGCCTCGGCGTCGGCGAGTGTCGACGATGAGGCCGTGAAGACCGACTCTCCGGCTTCCCACGCCGCGAGGACGTCGAGCCGCGTCGACTGCATCTCCCGGAAGACGCGCGCCACGCGCTTGGCGAGTCCGAAGCGCTTGATGTCGTCGGGATCGCGCGCCAGATACGCGGCGATCGGCCCGTCGTCGATGCGTGCCAGCCCCTCGAACGCTCGCCAGATGAGCGCATCGCGGGTGAAGGGTTCCCCGTCCGCGCGACCGAGCAGAGCATCGGCCAACCGCGCACAGGCGTCGGCCGGGAAAGGAGTGTCGATCGACGCGGCGACACCCCAGCGGCGCGCAAGCTCGAGGCCCAGCCAGCGGCGCATACCGGCGCTGGGCACGACGATCAGCTCGGCCTCGTGCGGCGGCAGCGGCGCGGCGGCGAGACGTTCGGCGACATCGTCCACGAGGCTCACGAGATCGATGCTGCGCACGATGTTGTACGTCACACGGCCATCCCCTCGATGAACGCCACCCGCGAGGACCGCCCCTCGCACGAACACCGAGGATGCCACGCCGGAACGCGCGCCGCACGTGATGCTTGGCCGACCTGACGTCAACAGCCTCCTGACGAACTGCTCCGAGTGCGACGTGCGTGACCGAGTGTGCCTGTGCACGTGTGGGAATGCAGGCGAATCGGCCGATTCGTCGGGGCTCCCGCGCTCGCACAGGCGCGCTCGGGTGTGTGCGACGCACCGGATGAGTTCTTCAACGGGCGGTCAACCCGCACGATTCACGGCGATCGTCACGAGGTCGTGGCCGCACCTTGCCAGAAGTGCTCAGACGCGGCCGCAGTAGAACTCCGTGAATAACCCGGGTTAACGTCGGCGCCCCATGACCCTCTCCGAGATCCTCACCAGCCCCGACGCCGCGCTGCGCGACCGCTGCTTCGATGAGGCCTGCGCGAAGCTGACGCGCGACGAGCTCCTCGGCGAGGCCGCCGCGCTCGACCGCCTCTGGCGCACCACCGAGAGCCTCTATATCCGCGTGCGGACGCTGACGTTCCTCGCCGCGCTGCACCGCTTCGGGCTGCCTGCGCGGCGCAGCGTCGCCCGCACCGGCGAGATCCCCACCGGCCTGCGTCAACGGCTGCTGATGCGCGACTTCGCCGGCGCCCTCGACCTCGGCCTCGAGGCCCTCGAGCGCAGCGGCCCGAGCGTCACACTCTGCAGCGCGCTCGCCGCTGGCTACCGCGCCCTGGCCTTCGATACGCTCGCCGCGCAGGTGCGCCGTGCGGTGCGAGCCGTCAGCAGCCAGACCTGGATGTTCGAGAACTTCGAGCCGGCCGATCACCCCCGGCGTCTCGACCCGGCGCTGCTGTCGGGCGAGAAGCGCGTCCTGCGCGACGAGACGCCTGTGCGCATGGACCTCAGCCACGCCGGCTGGAGCGACATCTTCTTCCTCGCGATGGACGCGCCCGACCAAGCGCGCGTTCTCAACGTCTCGATCGACCTCGCCGTCCGCGGCCGCGACGACCACCCGCGCCCGCCTGTCATGACGACGCTGCGCACGATCGACGAGCCCGTCATCCGCCTGCGCAGCATCGACCTCGGCGCGTCCGTCGACCTGCACACGATCGGCGACGTCTTCGACTTCGCCCGCGACCATCTCGGTCTGCTGCGCGCCGGCATCGTCGCCGCCGGGATCGTCCCGCCGAGCCTCGAGGGCCGCCGCGATTCACTCGGCCCGCTGCTCGAGCGCCTGACGGGCAGCGCGTCGCGCGGACTCGAGCTCGTCACGACGGTGCGCGGCATTCCCAAAGGCTCGCGTCTCGCCGTCTCGACGAACCTGCTGGCGTCGATCATCGCCGTGTGCATGCGCGCCACGGGGCAGACCGAGTCGCTGACCGGCACGCTCACGGACGACGAGCGCCGCGCGATCGTCGCACGCGCCGTTCTCGGCGAGTGGCTCGGCGGCTCGGGCGGCGGCTGGCAAGACTCGGGCGGGCTCTGGCCGGGGTTGAAGCTCATCGAAGGTGTCGCAGCAACTTCAGACGACCCCGAGTTCGGTGTCAGTCGCGGCCGCTTGCTGCCGCGCCACACGCGCCTCGCGCCACCCGCCATCGCGCCGACGATGCTCGACGACCTCGCGCGCAGTCTCGTGCTCGTGCACGGCGGCATGGCGCAGAACGTCGGCCCCGTGCTCGAGATGGTGACGGAGCGCTACCTGCTGCGTTCCTCCGACGCGACGGCCGCGCGCGCGCGAGCGCTCGAGATCTTCGACGACATCCGCGCCGCCCTGCGCGACGGCGATGTCCGCGCGCTCGGATCGCTCACGCATGCGAACTTCTTCGGCCCCATCACGACGATCATCCCCTGGGCGACGAACGCGTTCACGGAGTCGCTCGTCGCCACGATGGAGTCGCGCTACGGCGAGCGGTTCTGGGGGTTCTGGATGCTCGGCGGTATGGCCGGCGGCGGCATGGGGCTGCTCTTCGATCCGAGCGTGCGCGGCGCGGCGGCTGAAGACCTGCGCTCGGTCCTGGCGGCGGAGAAGAGCCGCTTCGACAAGGCCTTGCCCTTTGCGATGCAGCCCGTCGTCTACGACTTTGCCGTCAACGAACGCGGCAGTGACGCCGCACTCGTCAACACGGTGATCGAGCCCGAGATCACTCCCAGCGCGACGACGACGTCGCGCGCCGGAGAGCTCGACGAACTCTTGGCCGACAACGGCTTCGACGTCGACCTGCACGCACGCATGCGCGACGACCTCCTCGCCGGGCGCATCGGTCTGACGCACAACCGCCTCGCGCGCGACGCAACCATCGCCGACGTGCGCGACGAAGACGTCGAGTTCGCCCTCGGCGACGACGAGCGCGACGACGCTGCGCGCGAAGTCGGACAGCGCGCTCTCGCTTCCGGACGCGTCGCCGTCGTGACGCTCGCGGCCGGCATGGGCACGCGCTGGACCGAGGGCGCGGGCGTCGTCAAGGCGCTCAACCCGTTCGTGAAGCTGGCCGGGGAGCACCGCTCGTTCCTCGACGTCCACCTCGCCAAGTCACGCCTTTCAGCTGCCGCTTCGGGCACACCAACGCAGCACGTCGTCACGACGAGCTACCTCACGCACGAACCGCTGCGCCAGGCGCTTGCCCATCACACGGCGAGCGACGATGTCCACGTGCGTCTCTCGCGCGCGCGGGCTGTCGGCCTGCGCATGGTCCCCACCGAGCGCGACTTGCGCTTCGAGTTCGACGAGCGTCCGCGCCAGCGCCTCGACCACCAAGGCGAGAAGGTCGCGCTATCGCTGCATCGCGCACTCGTCGGCTGGGCCGTCGACCAGGGTGAGGCATCCGACTATCGCGACAACCTTCCGCACCAGTGCATCCACCCGGTCGGGCACGGCTTCGAGATCCCGAACCTCGTGCGCAACGGCACGCTGCGAGCGCTCCTCGACGAGAACCCGGCACTCGCGACGCTGCTCGTTCACAACGTCGACACCGTCGGCGCGTCGCTCGACCCGACGCTCCTCGGTCGCCACCTCCGCTCGGCGGATGCGTTCACGTTCGAGGTCGTCCCGCGTCGCATCGAAGATCAGGGCGGCGGGCTCGCACGCATCGACGGGCGCATCCGGCTCATCGAGAGCCTGGCCCTCCCGCGCGACGACGACGAGGATCGCCTGCGCTTCTACAACTCGATGACGACGTGGGTCGATATCGATGCCCTCCTCGCGCTGATGGACATCACGCGTGCCGACCTCGCCGACACCACGCTCGTCGACACGCGCGTGCGCGCTTTCACCGAGCGCCTGCCCACGTACGTCACGATCAAGCACGTCAAGAAGCGCTGGGGCCACGGCCACGAAGACGTCTTCCCCGTCACGCAGTGGGAAAAGCTCTGGGGCGACGTGACGAGCCTGTCCGACGCGCGCTGCGGGTTCCTCGTCGTGCCCTTCGCACGCGGGCAGCAGCTCAAGGATCCCGCGCAGCTCGACACGTGGTGGCGCGACGGGTCGGCGGCCGCGCTAGAGGCTCTCTGTCGCTGGGATTGACGCTATCATTGGTGGCGGAGATTCACGTGTCATCACCATCAGACAACGACGACGAAAAGAAGCTCGAGATCGAATACCCGACGTCCTGGGGCTACCGCATCATCGGCTCGGACGAAGCAGCCCTCCGCGCGGCGGCCGAGACGGTCATGCGCCACATGGACTTCCAGATCAACGCTGGCCACGAGAGCAGCGGCGGCTCATACGTCTCGCTCCACATCAAGGCCGTGATCTGGAGCGAAGAGCAACGCCTCGAGAAGTTCTGGGCCCTCGCGAACCACGACGCCGTGAAGTTCGTGATCTGAGCAGACCTGCGAAGCGTCGATCGACGGTTTGATCGCCAAGTCGCTGAGCCTTTCAAACCGAGGTTCGATACGACCCTAAACGTTCAAACCGGTTCATCGCCCGCGACCCAGCCCGCAAGGTCGCGCTGCATCAGGTGCTCGATCAGGGCCATACCGTCGTCGCTGTCGTTGAGACAGGGGACCATCGTGAGGTCGGTGCCGCCGTGTTCGATGAACTGCTCGCGGACGCCGATGGCGATCTCCTCGAGTGTCTCCACACAGTCGACGGAGAAACCGGGGCAGATCACGGCGAGGCGCGTGGTGCCCTGCTTCGCGAGTTCGACGACCGTCGTGTCGGTGGCAGGTTCGAGCCATTGGGTCGGACCGAAGCGCGACTGGAAGCTCATCGGCATGCGTTGCTCGTCGTAGCCGAGCGCCGCGCGCAGCAGACGCGTGGTGACGACGCACTGGCACGAGTAGGGGTCGCCCTTCTCGAGGTACTCCTGAGGCAGTCCGTGGTACGACGCGAGGATCACGTCGGGCTGCGCGTCGTCGGGGAGACTGGCGATGTGTGCGCGCACCGAGCGTGCGAGGGCGTCGATGTAGACGGGGTCGTCGTAGTAGGGCGCGGCGGTGCGGATGGCCGGCTGCCAGCGCAGCATGCCAAGTGCCTCGAACGCCTTGTCGTAGGCCGTCGCCGAGGTGGCGGACGAGTACTGCGGATAGAGCGCGAGGAACACGATGCGCGTGCAGCCCTGCGCCTGCAGCGCGTCGATGCGCTCGGGGATCGACGGCGTGCCGTAGCGCATGGCCCAGTCGACGATGACGTCGCTCCGGTTGGTGACGCGCGCGGCGAGCTTCTCAGCTTGGCTGCGAGCAATCGTGCGCAGCGGTGACTCGTCGAGATCGCGATTCCAGATCTTGTCGTACGCGCGGCCGCTCTTCTTCGGGCGGAACGTGAGGATGATGCCTTGGAGGATCGGTTGCCAGAGGACGCGCGGCGTCTCGACGACACGACGGTCGCTGAGAAACTCGGAGAGGTAGCGGCGCATGGACGAGTAGTCGGTGGCGTCCGGCGTGCCGAGGTTGAGCAGCAGCACGCCCGTCTTCGCGGGCGGGATGTCGGGGTGATCCGCAGGCGCGCGCGTGGCATCGCGCGCATCCTTCGAACGGGTGAGCATCGCGAACGGACACTTCATCGATCACTCCGAGGGACGGTCCGGCTACAGGAGAGCGAGACGCCGTAGCAGCTCGTCGACGTCGGCCTCGTCCTGGTAGACCCCAAAACCGAAGCGCAGGCGATCGAGGCGTACATCGGTCACGACGTTCGCGTCGCGCAGGACCTCGTATAGCGTCGCTGCGCGCGGCGTCCGGAACGTGAGGAAGTGTCCACGATCGCGTGCATCGAGCCCCGGAACGAGGTTCGCGAGGGCGACGTCGGGATGGGCGATACCCTCGAGGGCCGTAAGCATCCGACGCTGGAGCCCGCCGACGTATGCGTGGATGTCCGCGACGCTGACGCCCTCCCGCTCGAGCCAGTCCATGACGGCGCGCAAACGGTAGAACGCGGTCGGGTCGAAGGTCGCGCCGAAGAAGCGCATCCCGTCGACGGCGTACGGCGTGATCTCCCCGGGACAGCTCTCCGTCAACGTCCCGAAGCTCGCGAACCAACCCGTGTTGCGCGGGCGTCGACCGAACCCCGGCGGACAGTGCAGGAAGCAGACGCCCTCGCCGGACATGGCGTACTTGTAGCCGCCGGCCGTGTAGAAGACGCGCGACTCGAGTGCGCTCAGGTCCGTCGGCACGGCCATGAATCCGTGGTAGCCGTCGATCACCACGAAGGCGTCATCGCGCGCGACCGCGTCGACGATCCCGGCGAGGTCGTCGACGACGAAGCCCGAGGAGAAGAAGACATGGCTCATGAAGACGAGGTCGTGCGCCCCCGCCGCAGCACGCTCGGCGAACCGTTCGCTGAACGTGTCGAACGGTTCAGCCGGGACGATGTCGAGTTCGACGAGCCCCTCTTCCGCAAGCCGCTCCGTCTGACGACGAAAGCTGTGAAACTCGGCATCGGTCGTGAGCACCGACGGCGGGCGCGACACGTCGAGACACGAGAGGATGCGTACGAGGAACTCGTGCGTGTTCGGAGCGAAAGCAATCGCCGAGGGATCCGAGAGCGCCAGTGTCCGCGCGATGTGCCCCTGCACGGCGGGGACGACATCGGCGATGATGCCCTCCCACTTGTCGTCCCAATGTGTCGCCGCATCGCGCCACGACTGCGCATGGGCATCCGCCGTGACATCGGGCCAGGCGTGATGGCTGTGCGCCGCGAAGTGGAGTCGTTCGGGTTCGGTCGAGAGGAACTTCGAGAAGCCGGCCTTCAGATTCATGGTCAGAGCATCGCGATCTGAAGGCTGCCCTGCCAGTGCGAGGTCGTCCCCCGCGGGGTCCCGCCGCGTGACCGAAACCCGCGTCTGTGCCCCAGCGGCCGACGTGTCCCCCACGACGGCGCCGCCTGGTAGCCTCGCGTGCCGTGCCGCCACCATCTCCTCGCCCGACCGAGACCGATGAAGCTCTCACGCTTTCCCCGCTACGCCCACGTCGCAGCCGTTCTCTGGAAACACCGGAGCTCGATCCAAGTCGCGGATGACGATGAGCTCTTCGACGCCGACCGCCTGGACACCGACGGCGACGGCGACGGTCCCGAAGAACTCGCGAGCGATCTCGAGGCTCTCGGCCCGACGTTCGTGAAGCTCGGACAACTCCTGTCGACGCGAGCAGACCTCCTCCCCGAGCCGTATCTCGACGCCCTGAGCCGACTCCAAGATGGCCTCGGGTCGTTCGACTTCAACGATGTCGAGCGCATCGTCCAGGAGGAGTTGGGTGTGCGGATGTCGAAGGCGTTCGAGATGTTCGAGGACACACCGATCGCAGCGGCATCGCTGGGACAGGTCCACCGTGCGACGCTCCGCAACGGGCGCGAGGTGGCCGTGAAGGTGCAGCGGCCTGACATCCGCGCCACCGTCGTCGCCGACCTCGAGATGCTCGACGAACTCGCCGAACTCCTCGACGGCCGCGGCGACACCTGGCGCCACGTCGATCTCCCCGGAACCGTGGCCACTCTTCGGCGCAGCTTGCTCGACGAGCTCGACTACCGACGTGAGGCCGAGAACCTCGTTCGTCTCGATCAGATCCTCGAGCGCTATCCGCTCCTCACCGTGCCACTGCCGGTCGACGACTACAGCAGCTCGAAGGTCCTGACGATGGACCGCATCCACGGCGTGAAGATCACGAACCTCCACCCGTCCGTGCTGATCGACATCGACGGCGAAGCCCTCGCAGACCAACTCCTGCGCGCCTATCTCGATCAGATGCTCGTCGACGGGTTCGTGCATGCCGACCCGCATCCGGGCAACGTACTCCTCACCCAACGCGGAACGATCGCGTTGCTCGACCTCGGCATGGTCGCGCGCCTGAGCCACTCATTCCGAGAAGGACTGCTCCAGCTGCTCGTCGCCGTCAGCGATGGACGCGGCGATGAGGTTGCGAAGTGCGCCCTGGCCCTGGGTCGTCCTCTCGACGACTTCGATCGCCCCGGTTTCCTCGGACGCATCGAGTCGCTGATCGACGATGCGAGTCACAGCACTCTCCAACCCGCGCGAACGTCGGCGCTGCTGCTCGGGATGTCGCGCATTGCCGCCGAGACGGGCCTGCGCCTGCCTGAACAGTTCGTGCTGCTGGCGAAGACGCTCCTCCAGCTCGAGGACATCGGCGCCACGCTCGCTCCCGAACTCGACGTCAACACCGTCATGCGTCGCCACACAGCATCACTCATCAACGAACAGCTCCGCGAAATGTGGTCGCCAAGCACGTTCTTCACGAAGCTCGTCGACATGAAGACGCTCGTCGAAGAGATGCCGGGGCGCGTCAACACGATCCTGTCAGACCTCTCCAAGTCTGGATTGAAGGTGAACGTCGACGCGTTCGACGAGACGCAGCTGATCAGCGGGATTCAGAAGATTGCGAATCGCATCACCTCCGGTCTGATCCTTGCGGCGCTCATCATCAGTGCGGCGATGCTGATGCGCGTGCCCAGCGGATTCGAGATCTTCGGTTATCCGGGACTGGCGATGATCCTCTTGACGATCGCCGCGATCGGATCCCTGCGATTGTTGTGGATCATTCGGCGCGACGATGTCGACGCGGCGTGAGACCGATCAGCCCTGGGTGGCCACGATTCCCGCGGCAACGCCGACACCGGCGAGCACGGTCAGCGCGATCTTGAGCCAGCTGTACGGTGCCTCGCCGGCGACGCGTCCGGTCTGACCGTTGACGAGCACCGTGTAGGTCTTGCCGTTGAAAGCGTAGCTCAGGCTCCAGAGCGGCAGCAGGACGTGCTTCCAGCGCACGCCGAAGATGCGGTTGCGGACGTCGAGACGCCGGTGTGTGTCGCCGGGGACGTCGCCGCCGCAGCGCGCGCGTTGGCGCTCCTCGATGCGGCTCTGCGCCGTCCCCCAGCCGTCGTGCAGATCGCGCTGGTACTCCTCGGCTCGCCAGCCGGCCAGGTACTCCGGCTTGTACGGGAGCAGCGCGGTGGTGTCGAAACCGCCGAGTGCGCTCACAAGACTTACCGACACACCGCGCGACGCGTTGACGAGCAGGTCGTCGTAGACATCGTCGCGTGCGCCGAACGCCGGCTCCCAGCGCACCTTGCGCACACGTTCCATGCGCCGCACCCAGCGCCCGTTCACGCGCACGTTGCGCCACTCGTTCACGTAGTAGTAGTAGCCGGCGTCGGCGGTCCAGTCGGAGTGCACGTTGGAGTCGTAAGTCCAGAAGGGCACGTACACGCCCACCGCCTTGAACGCCTCGACGTGCCTGAGTTTCGACGGGCGGAACCACAGCCCGCGAATCCACTTGACGAACCCCGCGCGGACTTCGTCCTTCGAGACGGCCAGCGGAACGATCGACTCGGGTCGAATGACGTTCCGGTTCGTCTCCTGCGTCAGCACCTGACTCGAACCGCAGTAGACACAGTTCGATGACGTCTCGACCTCACCCATCGCGACACGCGCACCGCAGTTGCCGCACGTGACCACACGCATGTCGAGCCCGAGACCGCGCGCCGCCTCGCCGGCCTCCTCGAACGTTCGTTCGACGATCGTCCCCTCACCGCGCGGCACCGGCGTGGCCGTGTCGCAATACGCGCACAGCAGTGCGTCGGCCTGCGGGTCCCACGTCAGCGGCGCAGTGCAAACTTCACATCGCACCTGCACCGAGTCGCCGCTCTCGAGAGGCTCTCCGCCGTGATCCGCTGTCGTCGCCGCGTCCGTCATCCTATGCTGTCACTCCTCTGCCGCGTCTCACCGTGAAAGATGACACGCGGTATCACCAGGAACTGCCCCGAACCGTACACAGTCGCCCCCGTGGCGACGAAATCCTCACTGGAGAGATCGATGGGCATCATGGATTGGTTCAAGCGCGGCGTCGGCGAGATGATGATCGCCCGCCCGGACGACGCCAAGGCACAAGTGGTCTGGAAGCATCCCGACCGCACGATCCCGATGATGTCTCAGCTCACGGTCGAGGCCGACGAGCTCGCCGTGTTCTTCCGAGACGGCAAGATCGTTTCCACGTTGGGGCCGGGACGCCACACACTCGACAGCTCCAACCTGCCCTTCCTGTCGGAGCTCGTCGACAGCGTCACGGGCGGAAACGTCTTCATCGCCGAAGTGTTCTTCGTCAACACCCGCGAGCACCCCGGCAACAAGTTCGGGGGACGCGTCGGACACATCGAAGACCCGAAGAGCGGCGTGCCCGTCGAACTCATGGTGCACGGCGAGTTCTCGTTCAAGGTCGAGAACGCCGAGAAGCTCATCGTCGGTCTCGTGGGCATGGGACGCGCGCAGGCACACACGGTGCGATCGTGGATGAAGGAGCAGGTGTTGAAGGTGATCCGCGATCGCCTCGCCGAACTCTGCGTGAAGAACAAGTGGCCGCTGCTCGACGTGACGTCGGGCGCATACACCGAGGAGGTCGAGAGCGACGTCCTCGTCGGCCTCATGGATCACGTCACCGACTACGGCATCCGGATCGTGCGTCTCGGCAACTTCGTCGTGGCGATGGACGACGATGACGGCGAGAACCTCAAGCGCCTCTACACCGACGCGGCCTACCTGCGAACGGTCGGCGGCGTCGACGGGTACCAGCGCTTCGCGGCCGGCAAGGCGATGATGGGCGCGGGTGAAGGGATGGCCAAGGGTGGTGGCGGCGGCGGCGCGGGTGGCGGTGACGGCACCGGCGGTGGACTGCTCGGCGGAGCGAGCCTGGGCATCGGCCTCGGCATGGCGCAGATGATGATCCGCGATCATCAGGGCGGTCAGACGTTGGCGCCGGCAACGCCGGGCGTCGTCTGCGGCGGATGTTCGGCAACGGTGCCACCGGGCGCGTTCTGCAGCCAATGTGGAACGTCGCTCGCCGTCAAGAAGCCCGAGGCCGAAGAAAGCCAGGCCTTCTGCACCGACTGCGGCGCACCGATGTCCGTCGACGCCAAGTTCTGCGGTCAGTGTGGAACGAAGCGCGGCTGACGCCTGCCGTTCCGCTCACGAAGACACGCACGCGCGGCGCGCCGAAGACACTCGTCGGTGCGCCGCGATGCGTTCAGGGCGTCGTCGACATGAGCGCGTTGCTCGCCGAAAAGCCCACCGGGCCGCCCGCGTCCACCATCCAATACTGGTACGACACCGAGACGCCCGAGGGCAGCCCGATCGGCCAGCTCCCGCCGATCACGAGCGGGCTCGCCGTCACGGGGAAACCGCCGAAGACGAGATCTGGCGACGGCACCAGAACACCACCCTTGAAGGGTGCGTTCAGCTGCGTGAACCCGACGAGGAGATTGGCAAGCAACCCCGGGGCGACATCCGTGAGCGTCAGCGTCACGGGTGTGTCGCCGAGTAGCAGTCCTTTGCCAGCGAGCGCGGGATCGCCGAGCGTCCCGGCGAGCGCGTTGCCTTCGTCGACCCATGTGCCATACGGCCCGACCAACATCTCGAGCGCGCCGACGGCGCTGACGAGCCCGTCGCCGAAGAGCGGGTCACGCCCCGGCGCTCCGAGGTCCGTGGACGTCGCCTTCAGTGCGGTTTCGATCGCAGCAGGCGTCAGCATGGGATCGATGGAGAGCATGAGCGCGGCCACGCCGGCGACGTAGGGGGACGCGAAAGACGTCCCGTCGGCGAAGACGAACGCGTCGCTCGGTTCGAAACCGTTGGGCGCCTGGCGATCAGTCGTGAGAACGGTGACACCCGGCCCGACGACGATCACGTCGGCGCCAAAGTTACTGAACGGTGCCTTCGTCCCGTCGCTCTGGATCGCGCCGATGGCGTTGACCGCATTGAGACTCGAGGGATACGTCGAAAAGCCCAGCCCGTCGTTGCCGATCGCGCCGAAGTGCACCATGCCGTTCGTGCGGGTGTCGGCGTACTTCGCGTCGATGGCCGGTGAGTTGAAGCCGTAGCCGTTGCTGTTGTTCGAGATGCGAGCGCCGATCGACTCGCCGAACGCGAGGGCGTCGACGGTCCATGAGGCCTGCGACATCCACGACCCGTCGCAGACGACCGTGCTGATGAAGGTGCGCGCCGACGCGACGCGCGTGTCGGGTGCAACGCCCGTCCCTCCGAGCGCGTTGTCACGTTGCGCCGAAACGCAGCCGGCGACCGGCGTGCCGTGGTTGTCGCACACGTTGACCGGCCCGCCGTCACCGGGGCCATCGGACGTGAGATCGGCACCCGCGACGAGGTTCAGGTCCGGGTGATCCGACTGCACGCCGACGTCGATGACGAGCGTGATCACGGACGCGTCGCCCGTCGTCACGTCCCACGCGAGTTCAGCCCCGATGTCGAGCCCGCTCACGCCCGAGAACTGTCCGGTGTTCACGAGCCCCCACTGATCCGTGAACTCCGGGTCGGAGGGAACGAAACTCGACGTGCCGCTGAAGATCCAGTCGACGTCCGCCCACTCGACGTCGTCCCGCGCCGCAAGCACGTTGGCCACCGCGAGCGCGTCGAAGCCGACGTGCGATGGAACCGTCACGCGATAGGCGCGTTCCATCGACCCGAATCCCTCGTCAGCGATCACGAGCCCGAGCGCGGCGAAGACATCGTGCCGGTCGTCCTCGTGAGTGGCCGACGCGAAGCGCACGAGGACGTCCTGCGTCGGGATCAACGGACCACCGAAATGATCGAAGAAGACCGGCGCGGCGAGATCCACCAGCGGCGAGGCGGCGAGTTCGTCGAGACCGGAACGAAGCGCCTCGGCGTCTGCCGCCGCGACGGGCAGCGCGGCCAGCCACCACCCCGAGATCGCGAGCGGCTCGAGCGCCGTGTGAGCGTCGAACAGCGCGGCGACGTCCTCGTGCGCACCGGGCGTGAAGATGGCGACGCGTGCGGCGTCGAGCGCGAGCGTCTCCGCGCGACCATCCGCAAACCGCTGCACCGGCGCAAGCTGCCCCGTCGCGGATCCGCACATCATCAGCGCGCACAAACAACCCAACCACTTGCTCATCGATCGAACCCTCGTCGTCAATCGTCGAGATCTCTCGACGACCTCGCTGTCACTCGAACGCACAGCGCCCGCCACTTCACTCGGCCACGATCAACCCTGGACCGGCGACACAGTGGAGGCTGTCGCTCCCAGCGCGACTTCGGGTTCGCGCTCACATCACGTGTAGAGTACCCGAAAACATGGTCCGGTGCCGGGCCATGAACTGCGGTGTACACTCATGCGTACCTCTCTGGCATGACACCCTCGATGCGTTGCCGTCACATTCCAGTGCTCTCGTTCGCGCTCGCCCTCTGCACGCTGAGCGCGCCGCCTCTCGCCGCCCAATGTGAGACCGAACAGGTCTACGCGTCGGACGCCGATCCCAACGATCAGTTCGGTCACGCCGTTGCGCTGACTGGTGACGTGCTCCTCGTCGGAGCTCCGGCCCACGCACCGCAGTCCGCTGGCGCCGCATACATCATCCGCCGCCAACCGAGCGGCGACTGGGCCCCGGAACAACTGCTCGTGCCGACGGGCCTGGCGCCTTCGTCGCAGTTCGGATTCTCCGTGGCTGCGAGCGCTGACGTCTGCGTCGTTGGCGCGCCGACCGACCCCACGGCATCGTTCGACGCCGGGGCTGCCTACGTCTATCGCTATGACGTCGGCATGGGCGCGTGGCTCCCCGACGCCACGCTCTTTTCGTTCGACCGCGACCCGCTCGACGAGTTCGGTCACTCTGTCGCGATCGACGACGCCGGCGAGCTCATCACTGTGGGCGCCTGGCACGACTCCGACAACGGAACGAAGTCCGGCTCGGTGCACGTCTACCGCTGGTCGGGCAGCTCGTGGGACCACGAGGCCAAGCTGATCGGCTCGGACGTCACGATCGAGGACAAGTTCGGCGAGGCCTGCGATGTGTCGGGCGACGTGATCGTGGTGGGCGCACGTGGCGACGACGAGTCGGCGACGACGGGCGGCGCGGTGTATGTCTACCGCAACACCGCCGGCGTCTGGAGCGAAGAGACGAAACTCATCTCGAGTGACGCTGTCAACTTCGACCGACTCGGACAAGCCGTGGCGATCGACGGCGACGTCGTCGTGGCCGGCGCGTACTTCGACGACGACGCCGGCACGAGCTCGGGCGCGACGTTCGTCTTCCGACGCGACACGATGACCGGCACGTGGAGCGAAGAACAGAAGCTCACGCCCGCGGGATTGGGCCCGGGCGATCAGCTCGGCTTCGCCGTGAGCATCGACGGCGACCTCATCGCCGTCTCCGCGCCGAACGACGACGACGCCGCCGACAACACCGGCGCCGTCTACTTCTTCCGCCACGCACTCGGCGTGTGGACCGAAGAGGCCAAGCTCGTCCCCAAGGACGGCGGCGTGAACGACAGCTTCGGGCAGTCGCTGAGCCTCGATGGCACGCGCTTCGTCGCAGGCGCCTCGCTCGACGACGACCAGTTCACGAACGCCGGCGCCGCCTACATCTACGAGGACATCGACCTCTTCACGCTCATCGCACCGGCGGGCTACGGAACACCCGGAGTGACCGGCATCCCCGCACTGTCAGGAAGCGGCCCGCTGACACCCGGCTCGTCGCTGACGCTCACGCTGCACGCGGCCGCGCCGAGCGCGGCATCGTTCGTTGTCCTGGGAACGCGTGAAGCGCGCATCCCGCTCAAGGGCGGCGTGCTCCTGCCCGCACCCGACGTCGTGGTCGGCCCGCTCGTCACCGACGTCGACGGCAGCTGGACGCTGACCACGTCGATGCCGTCCCTGCCGCCAGGTCTGCGCATCACGCTCCACGCGTGGACAAGCGACGTCGGTTGCCCGGCCGGCATGTCGGCCTCGAACGCCCTGCGCCTGACGCCCCCGTCGCGCTGAGGCACTGCGCGGCACGGAGTGCGCGCCGCTCCATGCCGCCGCGAATCCCGACAATAGCTGAAACCATCGCCGCATCGGCGGACGCGGACATGCACACACGAGTCCTCTCGGAGCTGTCGCATGTTCTTGCTCGCCCTCGCACTCCTGCAAGCCGTCCCCGCCGGCCCGACGCCCGTTCAGCAGTATCCGCAACGCGTCTACCAGCCGATGGTCTTCGATCCGGGCCTCGACGGTGGCAAGGCCGGGTTCTTCTCGCGTGGCGAGTTCACACCCGACGGACGCCTGTTGATCGCGTTCCGCAAGCTCGACGACAGCGAGCCGCCGTTCGCTCCGAGATTCGCACTGACGGCGTCGCTCGCGCACCCAGATCGCCTCGTCCCCGACGGCAATCACCTCGAGGGGTTCTACGACGCGATCGAGCCACCCACGTCACAGAACTACGGAACCGACTTCGCATTCGGTGCGGCGACCGAGTCGCCATCCGAGTGGACACTCATCCACTGGGGTCATGAGCTTCTACCCTGCACGTCGGGATCGCCTGGTTGCATCGAGCCCTGCTGGCACCACTTGACGGCGCCGATGCAGGTCAACCCTGCGTACCCGGGCTCGGACAGCCTCGGGTCGGCGCACATGACAGTCACACTGCGCGAACCAGGCGTGGGTGCGGTGAGCAATCCCTTTCCGTCCGACGCGAACGGCGACTACTCGACAGTCGGTGACTACACGACGTACGACCTCTGGGTCGTGCGGACGCATTGGAGCCAGCCACTCGTATGCAACACGAGCGGCGCGGGGCTCGTCGAGTGGGCGCCCGTCCCCGCCGGCACCGACACGACGCCCGTCTTTGCGGGACAGAACGTCCGCGTCGTCATCAATGAAACGAATCAAACCATTCACTCCGCCGACGCCTTGCTGCTGCCCGGTTCGAACGCCTACTTCGCGCCGCTGACCGTCGCCTCGACGGGCGCGCAGATCCGCGGGATCGAGCCGACACTCACGGCCGACGGACGCCTCCTGCTCTACCACGGCGCAGGCAACCTCGACGCCGCCCTCGCCGGTCATGCCGTTGTCACGTACTCGTACAACCCGAACGGCCCCAGCGCGACGGGCTGGTCGGCGCCACGCTCGATCACCGAGCTCCCGTCGGCCGCAGAGCTCGGCGGGCTGACGGAGGACGAGTTCATGGATCGCTATCGTCTCTTCAAGCACCGACCGACGGTGACGAACAACAGCAGCGGTGGCACGACGCAGTTCGCAAAGTACGACAACGTCCCCGGGACCTACCCGTGGGTGAGCAAGGACGGCTCGTTCTACAACGCCTACAGCGTGCGCGCATCCGACGCCTTCGAGAAGGTGGACGGGGTCTTGGTCAGCAGCACGAAGATCAAGGTCGGCGCCTACGTGATGGGCGACCTCACGAACTGGACGATCAAGCACATCGACTCCACCGCCCTGAATCCCACTCGCCTGGGTGGCCCCTGGGCGTGGCCGCGGTACTACAGCTTTCCGACGCCGGCAGACTACGTGAACTCGTGGGGCGCGATGACGATGTCGGCCGGCGTCAAACCCGGTCGCTGGGCGCCGCTTCTCGATCAGGGCGGCGCGCTGTTCCCGACGATGTCCGCCAGCCAGCGCATCCCGATCCTCCCGCTCTTCTTGCCCGTGCTCGATACCTACGGTGAAGTGCGCTTCGAAGGCGCCGACGGCAACTATCTGCTCTACCTCGCGTGCAATGAAGCACTCGACTTCGACGTTCTGCCTGGCCCGACCGTGAAGAGCAAGCCGTTCGTCATGGTGACGAGTTCGACGCCCGACTCGTCCGGGCGCGACACGAGCGCGCTCTGCGTCCTGAACGACGGCGCCGGCTTCCCGCAGGAGGTCTACCAGAACGCCGGCTTGTCGTCGGCGGCGCTGCGTGAAGCCATCGGCGACGAGCTGCTCGTCCAGCCGAGTACGCCGTTCACGCATCCCTTTCACGAGAACGTCGGGTTCAAAGGACAAGCGATCGTCTTCAACGGCGAAGGCGCCATCGACATCTCGCAACTCGAGCCGTTGCGTGCGTCGACGCAATGGACCGTTCAGTGCTTCGTGAAGTTCGTCGGCGCGGCGTTCGTCGACGGCGCGACGTCCACACCGCTGTTCGAGTACGGCTTGGATGTCGGCGGCACGAAGGTCGACGGAATCGCCGTCGCAGTCGATGCCCAGGGCATCGTGCATGCCAGCGTCATGGCACAAGACGACACGACGTTTGTCAACTTGAACGCCCAGACGACGCGTGCGCTCACGGCCGGAGAAACTCTCGAGAATCGCACCGAGGGCTGGCATCACATCGCGCTGACATTCGTGTCGGACGTCGATGCCGATGAGACGACGTTGAGCATCTTCTTCGATGGTCAACTCGAAGAGGCCGTCGTGCACACCGGCGCGACGCGGATGCCTCACTTCGAAGAGTTCCTGCCCTACGCCACGATCGGCCCAGGCCGCAGCGCAACCGCTGCGGACGTCACGCCGACGAACGCGCTGCTCGTCCTCGATGAAGTCGCCTTCTCGGACATCGTCCGCACCGAGGACGAGCTGCGCCGCGACGCCTTCGTCACGCCACCGCCCAGCGCATTCGCAAACTGGCCGGTCGGCGCACCCGCACTCCCCAACGGCCTCGACCCGACGGACGCCAAGTGGCCCGTCGGCCTCGCCTACGACGTCGGCATCCACGCCCTGGGCAACGCACTGCTCGACGACACGATTCTCTCGCCGCCAAACATCGGGCGGTCGTGCACGACATGTCACATCCCAGCCGAGCGCTATACCGACAGCCCGAGCCAGTTCGGTCAGGACATCAACGGCAACGACCTCACTTTCAACACGCCGACGCTCATCAACGCAGCCTTCGGAACGACGAAGACCTTCGAAGGTCACGCGGCATCGCTCGAGGAACAGGTCGACCGACCGCTCGAGTCGCCGCTCGAGATGGGCAACCAGGACATCGACCAGGTCGTCGCTCGGATCAACGACAACCCCGGATACCTCGCCGCGTTCACGAGCGAGTTCGGCGGTCCGGCGACGACGGAGTCGCTGCGTATCGCCCTCGCAATGGCCATGCGCACACTCAACCTCGCGAACGCGACGTTCGACAACGCGCCCAACACGGCGGCATCCGGGCGTGAGCTCTTCTTCGGCAAGGCCCGCTGCTTCACGTGCCACAGCGGGTCCAACTTCTCGGACAGTTCGTTCCACAACGTGCGCACGGTTCTTGCCACGAGCACCATCGAGGGACTCAAGGCGTCCACCGGTCGCATCGTGGACCTGGGCAAGATCAAGACGCCGTCGCTGCGCAACCTCAAAGCGACCAGCCCCTACTTCCACAACGGTGAGGCCGCGACGCTGCGCGATGTCGTCGAGCACTACAACGATCCGTTCAACGAAAGTGTCGGACCGATCATCGGCGCCGTCATCGGCGTCGCCGATCGCGACCTCCACCCGCTCGGTCTCATGAGCTCAGAGCTCGATAGTCTCGTGCTCTTCCTCGAGACTCTCTCGCTCAGCACCGACTGACGGCGTGCGCAACGTCGCGGATCAACGCGCAACGTTCACCAGTCCGCGGCGGTCATCTCCGGGACGGCACCGAGCTCGCGCATCGACGTCGCCAGGTCTGCCATGTCGGCGAGCGGGGTGGTCCCGTTGGCCGGGACGTTCTTCGTCGGACCGTAGACGAGGTTTCCGCTCACGTCGACATCGGCCGACCCGAGCGGGAACACGAGCGACTGCCCGCCTTCCGAGTAGATGACGTTGCGTCGGAACACCATGTCCTCGCGCTCGGGCCAGCTGTAGAGATCCGTCGCGTCACCGCGCGTGATCATCGTATTGAGCTCGACCGTGAGCAGCCGCGTGTCGCCCTGGTGGTCGTGGCTGTGGAATGCAAACGCGCCGTCGATGAGCATGTTGTTGCGGACAACCGCCTCGCCCTGCACCTGCATGACGTTGTCGCGCGAACCGATGCAGATGTTGTGCTCGATCACGTTGACGCCACGCCCGTCCGTGCCGTACGCGATGATGCACGGACCCTTCGTGTTGCGGACGTCGTTGGCCACGATCACATTCCCCCAGCTGCCCTGCTTCACCTCGATCCCGTCGCCCTGACTTCCGCCGCAGTCGTGCACGCGGTTGAGCGCGATGAGCGAGTGCGTCATCCGGTGCTTGCTCCAGTTCGCGCCGAGGTACATGCCCTCGCCCGTGCCGCCGGTGTGATGAATATGGTTACGCGTGATCGTGAGGTGCGAGGTGTCGGCTTGGTTCGTGGTCAGCGCCGGTCCAGCATTGTGATGGATGTGACACTGATCGACCCACACGTGGTCGCAGTCGACGAGGCGCAACCCCATCGACCCGCCCGTGATCTCTAGCCCTTGGAGGATGAGATACCGCGCAGGCCCCTGCGACGACGTCCCGACGTTGATGACGTTCTGCTTGGGGTTCGAGCGCGTGATCGTCACCCGATCGCCGGGGCGTGCGCCGATCCAGATCGGCAGTCCGTCTTCGCCCTGCAGGCTGATGTTGAAGAAGTCGTCGATGACGTACGTGCCCGTGGGGATCTGCAGGTAGTCGCCGGGTTCGAGCTCGGAGATGCGTCGGGCGAGCTGCTCGCCGAACCACTCGGCGCTCACCGGGCCGTCGGGCTGAAAGCGCATCACGCGGCTCGGTCGTCCGCGTGCCCACGCGGGCGTGATGTCGCCCTCGAGTGTCGTCGTCCACTCGGCGAGCATCGCCTTCATCGTCGCGACGACCTGGGGCTGACGTGCCTTGAGCTGCGCCACCGCGTCGTCGTCCGACTGGTGCTTCGTCGGCACGGGGATCGACGCAAGCGCGAGGACGATCGCGAGAGCGACGCTGGATCGGGGGAGGAAGACAGACATGCGAGGAGTTCACAGCTGAACGGCGAGGGCCGTGCCGATGACGACCACAGAGCGTCGCAACCGGCAACCACACCCTGAGTTCTTCGTGAATCGGCGGCGACGTCCTGACGCCATTGTCGCCGAACCTTGAACTCTGCCACGAAGAAAGCTGGGCCGCGACGCGCTCGGCGCCGCAGCCCAGTCAGCCCTGTCCTCATCCAAAGGTGCCAGCGCTCACATCACGATGTGCTCCGCGCCCCACAGCGCGCAGCCCGTTGAAAAACTCATCCGGCGCGCCGCACGCACCCGAGCGCACCTGTGCGAGCGCGGGAGCCTCGACGAATCCACCGATTCGCCTGCGTTCCCACATGGGTACAGGCACACTCGGTCACGCACGTCGCACTCGGAGCCGTTCTTCGACACGCTGCTACGGGCAAATCGTCGGAAAGCTGTTGCAGGGCCCCACGAAGAGACATCCACCCCAATCGAGGATGCCGAGCCCGGTTGGAATGGTGATCGTCACGGTGTCACCCAGCGTCCCGCCGACGCTGCAGACCAGACCGGGCACGACACCGCTGTAAGCCTCCTTCAGGAAGCTGCAGAGGAAGATCGCGCAGTCGTTGCTGTCCATGGAACCCGTCACCTGGATCGCGCAGGGCTCGAGCTCGCCGTACTTCACGTTGCCCTCGCTGTCCTCCGTCTCGAGGAAGGCGTAGATCCAGAGGCAGTCACCGATGGCGCACTCGCCTGGCGGAATCGTGAGCGATACGGCCAGCCCAGGCGTCCCATCGAGCGACGACGGCGCCGTCGTGAACGGGATGGCGCCGATGGTCGGGTTCGGCGTGAAGGTCTGACTGCTCGTCCCGACCGACGATCCATCGCTCTGCCAGATGCGCGTGTCCTCGGGGATCAAGACATCCGAGAACGCGGGGCCCTGGAAGACCGACGACGGCAGGAACTGACCCGACCCGTTCATGATCGTGAGCGGCGACTCGACCGCATTCGGCGGGATGGGGTAAGTCGCACCGATCACGGAGGGAGGTCCGTTCTGGTTGATGCGCAACACCGTCGCGCCGGAGCGGATGCAGACGTTCTGGATCGGGTTGGCCGCGAGGTTCGTCGCGGTGACGACGCAGACCGTGCCACCACCACCCGACGGCGGCGAGACGGACTGCACGGTGGGCTGCGGCGGAGGCGGCGGCGGGCCGTCACCACCGAGTTGGTGCTGGTCACCCTTCACCCCCGACCACGCCATGCCCGCCGGCCCGGCCGTGCTCGAGAAGGTCGTGGAGAAGATCGGCCCCGAGCCCGTCGCTGGGTATGCCGTGCCGTGCTTCGTGCTCGCCAGCCAGGTCACGAGATTCTCGAACCCCGCCGGCTCCGTCGTGGCGAGGAACGGCAGCGCGATGTTCTCGGGGAAGACACCCGTGAACGAAAAAAGCGGATGAACCTCGACGGCGTAGGTGTCGAGGTCGACGCGCGCCGCTTGCTCGGGCGGGCCGACGCTGATCCGGTGCGATCCGATCTCGTCGATCGACGCGTGCAGCTGCGTGCCCAGCGACACGGCTTCCCCGTCGACACGCCACTCGAGCAGCGGCGCGAGGTCTTCGGGTTCAATACGCGCGCGCCACGACAGCGGCTTGCCGACCGACGTCGCGTAGTGGCCCTCGCCAAGCTGACTCAGCTCGGCGATCGACGCCGAGAAGAACGCATCCATCGTGTGCTGGTTCGTGACGATACGATCGTCGAAGATCGACTCCGCGACGGGCTGCACGTCGATCGTGAGTCCGCTGCCGGTCGTAGCGAGTGTCTGGATGACGACTTGTGATTCATACGTCGTGATCCCCTCGGCGACGACTTTCACAGTGACCTTGTGTCGGCCAGGCTCGTCGATGACGCAGAGACCGCCATCGGTGTTCGCGCCGACGACTCCGTCCCATGACACAAGCGCCCCCGCTGGCGCCGGGACGTCGAACTCGAGACGCGTCCCCAGCGGGACGGCGAAGATCGCCGGGGCGTCGTGCCACGCCGTCGTGATTCCGGCCACGGGCCCCAGGCGTAGCGGCCCAGACGGCTCATCGATCTCAACTTGGCCGCCCAGCTGGGCGGCGAGTGCCGGAGCAAGTGCCCCGACGACGCAAGCGGCGGTTGCCCACGCCCTTGCCTTGGTCATGAGTGCATTCATCACGTCTCTCCCATGCAGAGTCGTCGAACAACACCACAACCGAGCGCACGTCGAACGACGTCACTCAAAGTGTCGGTTGATTCACACGACTCGCAGATCGGGCACGGCGATCCGGTCTTCTTGCTCGACGGAGTTCGTCCGCAATCGATGTGCGAGTCGCGAACGCGGGAGCCGCCGAGTGCCGAGGTGAATCGCCCTGCAGAAAGGTCGAAGCACGTCGTTCGTGCTCCTACCAGTCATTCACTTCTGAACGCTCGACTCTCTGCGCGAATCACGAAGAAAGTGACGACACAACATGCACCGCGATGCATACCGCCGCGCGATCAGTTGAACCGACGGTGCGTCCCGACGGCTTCTTCCGCGCTCAACCCAGCCTCGATGCGCTTCTGCTTCTTGTGCTCCACCCAGCTCTCGTAGTTGCCGGGGTGGAAGTGCACCTGACCGTCGCCTTCGAACGCGAGGATGTGCGTGGCGATGCGATCCATGAAGAAGCGGTCATGCGTCACCATGATCACGCAGCCGGGGAACTCGAGCAGCGCCTCTTCGAGCACGCGCAGGGTCGGCAGGTCGAGATCGTTGGTGGGCTCGTCGAGAATGATGACGTTGCCGCCGCGCGCGAGCATCTTCGCCATCTGCACGCGGTTGCGCTCGCCTCCTGAGAGCGTGCCGAGCTGCTTCTCCTGTTCCTGCCCGCGGAAGTTGAAGCGGGCGAGGTAGGCGCGGCTGCGGTACGTTTCGTCGCCGACGCGCATCATGTCCGTGCCGCCTGTGACAGCGTCGAAGACCGACATCGTCGGCTCGAGCTTCTCACGGCTCTGGTCGAGGTAGCAGAGGTCGACGGTTTCGCCGATCTCGACCTCGCCCTTCTCCGGCGTCTCTTGGCCGACGACGATGCGCATCAGCGTCGTCTTGCCCGTGCCGTTGGCACCGACGACACCGAGGATCGCGCCCGGCGGCAGCTCGAACTCGAGACCGCTGAACAGCGTGCGATCGCCGTACGTCTTCTCGAGCTGACGCACGTTCATAACGCGCCCGCCGAGCTTGCGCGTGAACGGGATCGTGAGCCGGAACTCGCTCTCGTCCTTGACGTGCTTGCGGTGCTCGGCGACGAGGTCGTCGTACTTCGCGACGCGCGCCTTGCTCTTCGTCGTGCGGCCCTTCGGGTTCTGGCGGATCCAGTCGAGCTCGCGCGAGATCATCGCCGCGCGCTTGTCGTTCGACTTGCTGCGCTGGCGCATGTGTTCCTGGCGCGCTTCGAGGTAGGCCGTGTAGTTGCCTTCGTACGGCGTGGCGGTGCCGCGATCGACCTCGAGCATCCACCCGACGACGTTGTCGAGGAAGTAGCGGTCATGTGTCACGAGGACGATCGTGCCGTCGTAGTTCTGGAGGTGAGCTTCGAGCCAGCGCACCGTGTCGGCATCGAGGTGGTTCGTGGGCTCGTCGAGCAGGAGCAGGTCGGGATGCTCCATGAGCGTGCGACACAGCGCGACGCGTCGACGCTCGCCGCCGGAGAGCTTCGTCACGGGGCTGTCGTTCGGCGGGCACTGCAGGGCGTGCATGGCCTGGTCGATCTGGCGGTCGAGCTCCCACGCGTCCTTGGCGTCGATCTCATCTTGCAAGCGACCCATCTTCTCGATGAGCTTTTCCATCTCGTCGGCGTCGATGTCGGGGTCGGCCATCTTCTCGGTGAGCGCTTCGTAGTCGCGCGTCATCTGACGGATGGGCTCGACGGCCTTGTCGATGTTCTCGCGCACGGTCAGCGACTCGTCGAGCTTCGGCTCCTGGGCGACGTAGCCGATCGTGAGTCCGTCCCGCGGCTTGGCGACGCCGTCGTAGTCCTCGTCTTCACCGGCGATGATCTTCAGCAGCGTCGACTTGCCCATACCGTTGGGCCCGATGACGCCAATGCGCGCGTTGCGAAGGAACGAGAGGTTGACGTCTTCGAACAGCACGCGCAGGCCGAAGACCTTCTTGACGTTCTGCAGCGTGTAGACGATGTCGGCCATGGGAGTTGCTCGGGTGACGGGTGCTCGGGAAACGACTGCTCGGGGCTCGTCGACCTGCGCCCTGGGGGCGCTCGACGAACCGCGAAGTGTACCGAGTGGCGCCGCGCGGCGGGAAGTCGAGACCCGGCCGGGCTCAACGGCCGACAGATCCACCGCCGAGAACCTCGGACCATCGTCCAGCGCAGAGCCGCCGAGCGACCTACGGGGCCTTTGAGCTCGCCAGCTTGGCGAAGACGCCCCCGAAGCGCGGATTCTGGAGCGTTCCCGGCGCGACCTCGGGCTCGGTGAACCGATGGAGCATTCCGACCCCGGACTCCTCCTCGGAGCGCTGGATGGTCAGCTGCCGCGTGTGCGCCTCTTCGGCGAGAATCGTGAGCACCCCGCCGTAGGGGACGGGATCCGTTCCGATCTCCTCGAGGAAGATGCGCGATTGCTTGTACTCGGCGTTCGCGAGCGTCGAGACGTTCGGCGTCTCGTCGTTCGGGTTGAAGGACATCTCGAGGCGCGTACGTTCCGTGCCGTCGTTGGACAGCCCCGTGACCCGGCCCGGCTGCGTGGCGGCGTCGACCTGCAGCACGAACTCGTTCGTGTTCGAGGTGTTGCCCGCTCCCTTCGCCGTGAGCTTGACCTTGCAGGCGTCGTTGTCGATCAACGTGTACTCGGCGTTGCCGTTGTCGCGGATCGTCGGCTCGACGCCGTCGAGATACCCGAGCATGTCTTCGGCGAAGTCGAGAACGTCCTGCTCCGTGAGAAGTCCCTGCGCGAGTTGGTCCGCCATCCAGTTCGTCGTCTGGACGACCGCGCCGACACTCGGCAGCGGCTTGGCGGGTTCACTCGCCGCGACCTCGTCCGGTTCGTCGTCGTCGGCAACAACCTCGACGACATCGGGAACGTCGATGGGATCAGCGCTGAGTGGCTCCGGCGACTCGACGCGTCGCTCCCCGGGTTGCTCCACGACGATCCCGGACGAGTCCAACGAACTCTGCGAGTCGGTGAACATGAAGAACCCGACGGCCGCGATCACGACAACGGCAAACCCGACGACAAAACGTGCAGCCATGACACTCTCCCGGTGATTTCCGGACACGACTCTACCACCGCCCCCGAGTCCCGTGGGTCGACTCGGTATCATCCCGTCCCGAGGAGCCCCGCCATGAAGCCCTACACCGTCTCTGTCGACATCGACCTGCCGCGCGACCGCGTCATCGAACTCTTCGACAACCCTGACAACATGTTCCGCTGGCAAGACGGCCTGCAGAGCTTCGACCACGTCAGCGGCGAGCCCGGGCAACCCGGCGCGATCAGCACGCTCACGTACCTCAATGGCAAACACAAGCTCGTCCTCACCGAGGAGATCTCCGAGCGCAACCTCCCCGACGAGTTCAACGGCACCTACTCCTGGGCCGGCGGCCAGAACACACTCGTGAACCGCTTCATCGAACTCGGGCCCGACAAGACGCGTTGGGAGAGCACCTGCGAGTACTCCTTCAGGAACATCCCGCTCAGGCTCATGGCGCTGCTGGCACCGGGCGTCTTCCGCAAACAGAACCAACGCTTCCTCGACAACTTCAAAGCCTTCTGCGAGGACGGCTTTGACGTCCGCGCGACCAAGGAAACAACCCCATCATGAAGTTCGTGTCCACACCCGACGCACCGGCCCCCGCCGGGCACTACTCCCAGGCCGTGATCCACGCCGGCGTCGTCTATGTGTCGGGCCAGCTCCCGGTCGACCCCGCCTCGCGCGGCATGATCGGCGGCTCGATCGAACGCCAGACGACGCGCACGCTGCAAAACGTCGAGGCCGTCTTGCTCGGTGCCGGCAGCAGCATCGACCACGTCCTCAAGGCCAACGTGTACATCTCCGACGTCGAGCTCTGGCCGCGCGTGAACAAGGCGTTCGCAGAGTTCTTCGGCGACCACCGCCCGGCGCGCGTCGTCGTCCCGACGCGCGAACTGAAGAAGGGTGCCGAAGTGGAGATCGACGTCATCGCGGCCGTCGCCGACTGACGGGCGTCCCGCGGGCTCGGCTGCTACGATTCCCGTTCACACGTCACTTCAAGCTCAAGCGATTCTCGCCATGTCACTCCGCACGCTCGGCCTTGCCGCTCTCCTCACACTCGTCGCCGCCTGTGGCAGCACGCCCGCAGACATCACCACCACGGCAGCAGTCCCCGCGGGCTGGGAAGCCTTCGGCGCCGAGCTCACCACCACCGAGTTCGCCACGCTCGGTGAGGTCCTTGCCGACCCCGCCGCATTCGACGGCAAGGACGTCGCGATCGAGGCTGTCGCGAACGACGTGTGCTCGAAGAAGGGCTGCTGGATGACGCTGTCGTCTGATGCGGCTGGCGACGAAACCGTGCGCGTCACGTTCAAGGACTACGGGTTCTTCGTCCCGCTCGATTCGACGGGCAAGAAGGCGCGTCTGCAGGGCACGTTCGAGGTCAAGGAGGTGTCCGTCGCCGACGTGAAGCACTACCTCGAAGACGCCGGCAAGCACGAGGAAGCCGCGGCGGTGACCGAGCCGTCGAAGGAATACTCGTTCGTGGCGACGGGCGTACAGCTCGGCGACGGCAACGACGCCTGATGCAACTCGAGCGACACGACGAACTCGCCGTCCTGCGCATGAACGCGGGCAAGGCCAATGCGATCAACGACGCGTTGCTCGACGGCCTGTCCGCGCAGCTCGACGCCTTCGAGGCGAGTGACGCACGCGCACTCGTCATCACGGGCTACGAGCGATTCTTCAGCGCTGGGCTCGATCTCGTGTCGTTCATCGACTTCGACCGCGCGGCGATGGGCGCATTCATGCAGCGCTTCGACGCCGTGATGTTGCGCGTGTTCAGCACATCGCGCCCCGTCGTCGCTGCGGTCAACGGTCACGCCATCGCGGGCGGCTGCGTGCTCGCGATGCAGGCCGACTGGCGCGTGCTCGCCGAGGGCAAGACGCGCTTCGGCATCAACGAGACGGCGCTCGGCATCGGCCTGCCGTCCACGGTCGTCGAACCCTTCCGCGACCAGCTCGCGCCCGACGCCTTCGCCCGCGCCTGCCTCGGCGGCGAACTCTTCGACGCTACGACATCGAAGGACCTCGGCCTCGTCCACGAGATCGTGGCCGCGGATAACGTCGAGACCGTCGCCCTCGCCAAGGCCCGCGCCCTCGCCGCCATCCCCACGGCCGCCTACGCGCAGGTCAAAGCGAGCCTCCGCCGCCCCGCCATCGCAGCGATCAAAGCGAGCATGGCAAGCCCCACCGACCTCAAAGCCTGGCTCGACACCTGGTACTCCGACGACGGCCGCCGCCTGGTGAGCGAAGCCGTCGCAACGCTGAAGGGCTGAGAGCGGCGCTCGGCGTTCGAGGTGCGGAGAACCACGGATGGAGTCCTCGGTGGAGGCCCGGCGAGGACGGGTGTCACCGGGCTCAGCGGATGCTGACGGTGCCTCGCGACCTCCGGTAGCCGCAGTGCCAAATCCAACCGTGGCGGGACCTCGGCCACCATCGATGTAGGCACATGGTGGGTGACGCGTTCGTTTGCACTGGAGCAATCGCTTGGCCAGCCGACTTCGGTGACGATTGAGTCGTGAACCTGATGCGAGGCAGACAGGCGTCAGCGACAAAGCGATCCGTGTCTCTTCTCACAAGTTCTAGGCCGCCTCGGAGGTTGTCACTGTTTCGGGTCCACGTCGGTCTGAATACGGCTTGCACACATCCCGCCCGGCGAGCATGGAGAGCATCTCCTTGGAAGCGCCGTCCCAGAACCCGCACTCGGCGTCGAATGTGGCCGGGTTCCTGAAGGTGCCGAACAGCATGTCCCACAGCGGCAGGTCGGCGTAGTTGTATGCGTGCACGCCTCGCTGGTGGTGGACCGAGTGGCTCTCGGGGCGGGCGATCACGTAGCCGAGCCAGCGCGGTGTGCGCAGGTTCGTGTGCTGGAAGAAGCCGAGGAACGTGGCAGTAAGGCTCGCAGCGATGGTCGCGGGAACGGTCAAGCCGAGGACGAGCACGAGGCAGGCGCTCGTGATCACGGAGAAGCCGATCATGTCGAGCGGGTGGAAGTAGAAGGAGCCGTAGATATCCATGCGTTCGGCACTGTGGTGCATCTGGTGGAACCACCGCCAGAGAGAGTCGACGTTGTGCATCGTCCGATGCCAGACATAGATGCCGAGCTCGAGCAGGAGGAGACCGACAGCCGCTCCGCCGAAGTGTCCGAGTCTGGTGGCGTCGATCAGACGATGCTCGCCGAACCAACCATCCCAGAGCAGCGGCGCGTAGGAGCTCGTGACCACGGTAGCGAGAAGGAAGAAGACACCCTTGATACGCCAGCCGGACACTTTGGTCTGAACGCGGCCCGGGCGTCGGGCCTCGAGCAGGGCGAAGAGGGCGAACAGTCCCACGATCACGAGGGTGATCGGGTCGGTGAAGAGGTCGTACAGGCTGAACATCACAGAGCGCTCCTGGAGTCTGGGGTCGAGACGAGAACTTCGTCTCCCTCCGTGGCGCGAATCGGTGCCAGCGGCGGACAGACGCTGCGCGGAACAGGTCTCCGCCGTTCGCCTACTCGCAGCGTGTTGAAGGACGACTTCGGAGGGCCCGTGCGTGCCCGGATGCTTTCCCTCGGGTGCGGAAAGTGCTTCAGCGGGCTGCTACGGCATCTCGTCCAAGAGCTGATCGATGAAACGCACCCAAACGTCGTCCGCGCCGAGCGCGGGCTCCAGGATGGCGCGTGCGTGCTCGAGGGCCTCCGTCGCTTCGCCGAAACGTTCCTGGTCCACGAGCACGAACGCCAAACGCGCGTGGGCCTGACCCACCGCGACACCCGAAGTCACGCCCACGGACTCGAACACAGCGAGCGATTGCCGCGCACCGTGTTCCGCTTCGTCCAAGCGGCCCTGATTGCGCAGGAGGTCCACCAATCCACCTTCGAGCGCTTGAATCTCCGGGTGCGTCGCGCCGAGCGCGGGTCGCGCGGTTTCGAGCGCCGTGTGATAGATCTCCTCTGCCCGTTCCACTTGCCCGTCGTGCTCGAGCAGCATGGCCTGATTCGCCAGTGCTCGTACGGTCAGGGGGTGCGCATCTCCGACCGTGCGTCGCCGCGACGCGACGTCCTCGTCCGCGAGCTCGAACAGCTCGTCGGTCAGCCCGCGATCGCGATCGCGTCGGAAGAGAACGTCGACCAGGTCTGCGCGGCGGATCTGCGCCTCCCGCGCGTCGGGCCCGGCGCTTGCCACCGTCCCTTCGTAGGCGCGGCGCAGCATGCGCTCGGCAGTGTCGAGGTCGCCCTGCGCCAGAAAGCAACTCGCCAGACTCGCGCCGACGGCCGCGGTTCGTGCGTGGTCGGGGCCGAACACTTGCTGGCTGTCGCGCAGCAGGACCTCGAGCTCCGCCCGGGCTTCGTCCACCTGTCCCAACTGCAGACGCGCGTCCGCCAGGTTCCTGCGAATGAGCAGGACGCCGCTGTCGCGCGACCCCAGGGGACCGAGCAGTCCCTCCAGGGCTTGTTCGAACAGTTCGACGGACACGTCGTGTCGCCCGCGGTTCATCAAGACAGCGCCGAGGTTCGCGACCGCGGTTTGGACCTTGGGGTCGGCCGCCGAATAGCGCGTCCGCGCGAGATCGAGTGCGAGTCCGAAGTAGCGCTCTGCTGCCTCGAAGTCCTCGTTCGAAGACGCCGTGATCCCCAGCTGGGTGTACGTGCGCGCGCGAAGTTCGAGGGGAGCCTCGGGCAGGGTCTCCAGTGCGGCGGCGAGCTCTTCGACCTTCCTCGCAGCATCGACGGACTGACCCGCGTGATTCATGGCCGAAGCGAGTACGAGCTGAGTCGCGAGAGCGTCCGGGTGCTGCTCGCCGAGCTCTCGGATCTGCATCGCGAGCACGGCGCGCGCCTGCTCGAGCGCTTGCTCGATACGCCCCAGGTTGCGCAACACCCCGGCCCGAAAGCTGGCGGCGCTCAGCGCGGCGCGGGACTCGGCCAGGCCCGCGCGGTCGTATTCGGCCAGCGCCTCGTCCACATGTCGCAGCGCTCGCTCGTGCTCGCTGAGCGCGTCGAACACCTGGGACACCATGACGTGAATCGGCGCCAGCACCAGCGGGTCGTCGCCGATATCCGCCACGGTTTCACCGCGTTCGAGTCGACCCGCCGCCGTCTCGATCACCTCGATCAAGCGCACATCGCGCCCGCTCCCTTCGTCGATGCTGGGGCGCGCGGACGAGAGCAAGTCGCGGTCCATGAAGCGCAGCACGGATTGGGCCACGTCGCGCTGGCGCTCGGCATCCCCCTGCGCTCGAGTTGCCAAGTCACGCTGGGTGCGTGCCTCCACGAACCCAATGCCAATGCCGATGACGCCCGTCACGAACCCCAGGAGTACGAGCGTTGCTGCAATCGAACTGAGTCGGTGGCGCCGCGCGAGCTTGCAGGCGCGGTACCACGTGCTTGGCGGCGCAGCGTCCAAAGGGCGCCCCTCCAGGTAGCGGTGCACATCCGCGGCCAGGGCGCTTGCCGAGGAGTAGCGCCGCTCGCGGTCCTTCTCGAGGCACTTCAACGCGATCCAATCCACGTCTGGCGGCAAGCGGCTGCCCAGCGTTGTTTCGTTCGAGCGTCTGTGGCGCTCGCTCGGCCGCTCCGGCTCGTCGAACTGGATCGCGCGCAACAACTCGGCGAAACCCATTGCGCTCGCGTCGAAGGGCGGAGCGCCGCAGAGCACCTCGTACAGCAACGCGCCCA
>JAJDEO010000034.1 GCA_029259745.1 Planctomycetota bacterium | reverse complement strand
GGGCTAGGCCCGACCGCCGCCGTGCTGGCGTTGGTGGACGTCGTAGCAGTCGAGGCAACCGTCGACGGGCTAGGGCCTACCGCTGCCGTGTTGGCGTTGGTGGTCGTCGTAGCAGTCGAGGCAACCGTCGACGGGCTAGGGCCTACCGCTGCCGTGTTGGCGTTGGTGGTCGTCGTAGCAGTCGAGGCAACCGTCGACGGGCTAGGGCCTGTCGCTGCCGTGTTGGCGTTGGTGGTCGTCGTAGCAGTCGAGGCAACCGTCGACGGGCTAGGGCCTGTCGCACGTGGCGACACACCGCTAAAGACAAGCGTGCCCGTCGCAGAGACCGACGAGGGGCTCGGCCCAACCGCCGCCGCATCGCCACGAGCGCCACCAAGCCCGGTCGAAGATGTCGTTCCTGCGCCAGGACCAACCGCTGCCGTGTCGGCCTCAAATGGGTAGACCTCGACAATCAGCATCGAGAACCGACGCTGAGTGCTGTCGACAATGCTGTAATCGAGGTCGAAGCCTGTGCCAGACCTCCCCGTCACACTAGCCAGAACAAGCGCCGCCGTCCCGTCCTCCTCGGGAATCAACAAGGCGCCGTCATCGTGATAGCGAGTCGCCGTGTTTGTTGTGCTCTGGTTGTCCTCTGCACTCAGCCCGACAGAGTGTTCTTCCGTGAAGTCTGACCCACCAATACCTCCGAACAGGCGAGACGCGACTTGATTGGCGCTCGTGCAGCGTCCAGCCAGGATGTAGACATACCCAGGGGGCCAAGACGTGGTGTACGTGTCGGCGCCAGTCGACGTCCGAGTCTGCTCGGCGACCTTGTGTACAGTCGCTCGGTCAGAAGCGCGCACCGCCAAGCCAAAGATCAGTGGAGCTTCTGCGCCGGTCGAGCCAAGCCCGATGACGTCAAAGCCCGTCGACGTGTAAGAGCCAATCGCAGACGAAAGCCCCAGAGTTGGTGCCGGAGTTGTCTGGAGGACTGACCTCGTCTGAGACGCCTCGCGACGGGCCGAGTGTGTGTACGACGTCGACACACCAGAGTCGGACAAAAGGCCAAGAGAACTGTCACCCGCATCGCTCTCTGTCGCGATACCCCACCAGGGCTTCATGTCCGCCGTCGCGCCACTGAAGAATGATCCCAGACTCGCCGTAAGCGCAAACGTCGGGCGAAACCCTACGTTGATCGTCTCAGTGTCGCCGGATCCCAGCAGACCCGTCTGAGCCCACACCGCACAGTCCGTGTCAGACCCGAAAAACAGGTGCACTGTCACGGTCCACGCTGTGCTGTCCACCTTCGTAAAGTTTAGGCGAACGCCATCCGTGATGAATGAGTCGAAAGACGCCTCGACGATCGTGGCGGCCGTCGAAGGGTCGATGAGAAGCAAGCACCGGGTGGCGCTGCTCCACTCGCCGGAGCTTGACGTACTCGTGTTGTCGCGCGTACGGAAGCCGTTGACGGCCTGACCAGTCCCGTCGCAGCACCCCCAGCTCCCGCTAAGGGTGTCCTCGGTGTCCCCCTCAGCGTCCGTACGAGCCGCGATGATCACCGCGCCTACAGCTGAACTACCAACGCCCGAAAACGTGAAGTCGGCCGTCCCTGTTGACGTCGGGGTTGAACCATGTACGACGTGCGCTTCAAACGGACGGGCGGCCATGAATCAGCTCACAAAAAGAAGGACCTCGGCGGGTCGACTAAGCCCACCGAGGTCCGCAGCCTCCACCTCTGATGGCCGCGCTTACGATACGCCCAAAAGCGACTTTGCCGTCGTTGTCGTGATCCAGCCCAGCTCCACCGTGTGGAGCACCGACCAGACCTCCATGGCCTTCAGCTGCTTGAACGCGACCAGCGGAACCGCAACAACGTCGTCAATAATGTCGATCAGGAGGCCAGCCTGAGTCGCATCCTCCGAAGACATCGCGTTGCCGTCAGAGTCGAGGATGTTGTCTGCTGCCTGCTGGGCAGTCACAGAACCGCTGGCGTACAAGTAGACCGCCGAAGCGACGCCGTTCAAAGCGTACGTCGGCGTGCCTGCGGGAAGGTCCGTCTTGAACAGCTTGTCCCAAAAATCGGGCATACCATCGTCTCCTGAGTTTTCGCCTGAACCAGCCCCAACACCAGACTGCCCGCCAGACCCTTGCCTTAGAGCCAACGAATCACGTCTCCGGGCTGTTGTACGTGAAGGTCACGATCGTAAACGTTGCGCCAGATGCGAACGAGACGCTGTCGACAATCATGTCCGTACTGGATGTCCCGACCGTGCCCTGCATCACGACGCTGTCGTCTGAGTCGAGAAGTCGGAAGAACGATGCCGTGCCTGTTGCATCAATCGACAAGTCAGACAGCGGAAGACCCGCCATTGCAGCCTCCCCGCCAGGGGCTCCGTCAGAAGCAGCACCGAACGCAGGATCGTCTAACGTGACGTCAGCAAGCACAGTGTTGCCCGCGAGCGCCGTCGAAGCGTCAGTAGGCGGTGTCCCTGAATAGATCACGCATGATCCCGCGCCGCTACCCCCGTCGACAAGGTCGACGACCGCGTCGCATGCCGCAATGGCAGCTGCGGTGGAAAGGCTGACCGTCATGTTCGTCTCCTAGAAAGTGCCAGAACTGACTACTTTGAAGCCGACTTCGAGCCTGCCGACGTCGCCTTCTCTTCCGAGACTGCCGCCTTGGCGGGGGCGGACTCGCCCTCAAGCACCCACCCGGTCTTACGGAATGCTGGGACCTGAAACTCGGCGCAAGTGATTACCTTGTCACCCTTGATCATCGTCTTCAGATTCTGATGAATCGCATCACGCGTTGCCATTGATCTCTCCTGTGGAAAAGGAAAGGCAGCTCTGCCCCACTTCTAGCGGTAAGGCAGAGCCACCAATCAGATACTAGACGCCCTGGATGATGCGAGCACACTTGCGCCCATCAGCCATCAGCGCGCCCACCAAGATGTCGAGGCTCAGAACGTCAGCCTTGAGATCTCGGTCGTAGTCAAACACAGCTCGGACACTCAAGCCCGTCGCCTCGTCGCGGATGTACGCCGCCTGAGCGCTGGTCGGCAGCTCAAGAGGAACTGACACGAATGCCAAACCCTCCGGGTGGAAGATCACGCCATGCGTCTGGTAGTCGTTGCCGCCACCGTCGTACAGAGTAAGGCCGGTCGTATCAGCGACGGCCTCACGCAGAGGTTCCGTGATCGTGAGCGTGCCCGCGTTGGACACCGACGTCGTGCTCGCAGCCAAAACCACGTTGCCGTAGCCCGCGATCGTTACGATATCACCCGTAAGCCACGTGTCCGTCGCACCAGCCGAAGTGTCGTACGGAATCGCAGTCGCGCCAGCCGCGACGTCCGCTGAAACCGCCGCTGTTACGCCAGTGCCCGTGGTGTGCGTCGTCGTGGGTACGTTCTGACCCATGAACCCGCGGAAACCCATCAGAGGACCGAACTCGGCAAGGCGAAGTGCACTGTCCGCACCCGACTTGTCGACCTCGACGAAGCTGGTGACGCCAAGAAGCGTTGCCTTCAAAGTCGTCGACATGATCATCAGGCGAGGCTGTCCGGGCCACTTCAGGTCGTTTGCGCGCTTCTCGACCTGCGCCATGTCGGCGATCGAGTCGATCAAACTCGTGCTCGCGACACCGTTCCAGTCTGCTGTCTCTGCAACATCCAGGAGCTTCGTCAGAGCGTAGGTGTCGATCACCTCGCCCATCTCAATCATGCGAGGAGCAAGAACCTGTTCGCTAAACTGCGCCAGCTCCAACGTGCGGTCCTTGTCCGTGATGCGGATCGACGCGTCGAAGTGACGCTCAAGCGTCATGTTGATCGACGTCTCTTCGATATCGCGAACTGTGATCGTACTACCAGGAGACAGGTTCGTGCCGTACGTGTCGACCGTGCCGTTCGCACGACGACGGACACGGATCGTGTCGCCGACCTTTGCTCCAGCGTTGAGGTCTGTCTCGTAGTTCCGGCTGAACAGGTTGGTCGCAACCATGTTCGACTGGAGCAGCGCCAGCGCCTCTCGGGCGATGACGTCCGGCGTCAGGAAAGTGTTTACCATCGGTTTGGACTCCGTGTCCTTAGAGGAAAAGCGCGCCGCTCATTTATCAGGACACGGCAGCCGCTGGACGCGCGCGACTAGCTGTTGTAACCGGGAAGGTTAATGCCAATCCCGGACTTGATGCCCTGCTTCTTTCGGTAAGCCTGATACTCGGACATCGACATCTTTCCTACCGATGCCGCATCCGCACTCTGGGGAGGACGACCACCTGGGCCTGTCTCGCCGTTTGCTCCTGCGCCGTGAGACTCAACCCACCAGTGCCGACGTGAAGCGCGCTGCTCTTCGAGCCACTCGCTCAGCGTCTTCGGCCTGCTTGGGTCTTCGCCGTATACGACCGCGTCGTCTTCATCCTTCATCACCAAGCCCAGCTTGGGATCGTGCTTGAACAGCATGCGCGCAGCAAGAAGTGCGTCGTTTACGGCCTCGGGCCGGAAACCATCCGAACCTCCTGCTGCTTCACGAACCTTCGTCTCAAGAACGATGCTCTCGTAACCTCGAACAGCCTCGTCGCGCTCGTGCGCGAGTCGCTCCTTCTCGGTCATCTCCTTCTTGAGCGTCCGCTCGTGTCCTTCCCGCATCCCTTGAACGCGGTGATCAAACCACTCGTCGTACTTCCCTGCCGCAAGAAGCTGTCCTAGCTCCGTCTCCTGGAGCTTCTCGCGCTGGTGAACCAGTGCGTCGATCGCTTCCTCGCCACCGAGCTTGTCGAGAAGCTTGTCGAGACGCGTCTTCAGCTCGCGCCGCTCACCAAGAAGCTCGTCGCGCTTGTTCCGGAGGCCCTTGGTCTCTCGCTGAACGGCTGCCGCAACCGCATCTTCGATAGAAAGCTCTTCGCCTCCCTCGCCTTCACCTCCGCCGGAACCGCCACCGCTTCCGCCTTCGGCTCCCTCAGGGGAGTAAAACACTGGGCGGAGCCCAGAACCAAACATACTCGGCATCGCTTCGTCTCCTGACTCGCGAGTTGTCAGCCCTGCTGACGGGAATCACGCCTCACCTCGGCCCAACCGTGTGAAAAGCGTCCTACAAAGTAAGAACTACACCTGTACTGCCAAAAGGTCAAGGATTTACGCGCTTCTCGTCCACACAGCCTACGGCTGGTCGGTGTGAGAGCACGCCGCGTATAGAGCTACAGCTCAAACACAACGCCCGGTGCCTCCTGACGCCATGTGTGCTGGATCTTCGCCACCAAGGACGCGTCATCCGCGTTCCCGTCCGGAGTTCGACCAACGCTGCGGATGTCCTCCTGCCGAGACTCGCAAATGTGGCAGATGTTCCACTCAGGACCAGCAATCACCGCGACCGAACGGCACTCCTCATACCCAAGAGGCGCGCTGTCAAACCGCAGATGACAGAACTCGCACGCAACTGCCTGAAACTCATCGCCATCACCCATCTTGCTCCTCCGAATCACCTGAGTTGTCGTCTTCGTCTGAATCGTCGTCGTCATCGTCATCGTCGTCACCCTCCCCATCCTCGTCTCCGGGCTTTCCGTCGCCCCCCAAACGAGACATGAGCGGGTCGTTCGCCATCGAGAACGCGTTGACCTCCGCCGTGATCGCAGCCATCGCCTGCATGTCCTCCTTGATCGCCGCAAGCTCCTCGTCAAAGTCCATGCTGGTCGCGCCACCACGACGCATCAACTCGTGGAGACTGCGCGCGCTCATCGGAGCACCGTCCTTGCGCGACTGTTGGAACTCGCGCAAGTCCGCGCCGATCATCGTCGGCTCGGCAAAGTCCAAGTCGGGCGAGAACACGATGAGCATAGGATCTGCGCCCACCACCTTCGCGATCCAACGCAAGATCTGCTGCAAAGCCGACCCCGCGTTCACCACCACGTTGCGAAGTGTGACCTGCTGACTCTGCATGCGGCGCTTGATCGCAACGCCGCTCTCCGGGCCGTTGTTCTCAGCCCGCATCATCCGCCCGCCCTCGGCGTCGAAGCGCTCGAACTCGTCCTGGATCGCAAGCCGCATCAGTGGAATGCCCTGACCGTCGATGTCCAGGTAACTCGCGCTCGCCTGAGGGTTCGGGAAGTTCCAAACCGACTCGCCACCAATCTCCTCAGGGACATCCTCGTCCGCAACGCCAGAAAGGACCACCTGCGGGTCACCCTTGACGTACAAAGCGCGGCGGTAGTCTGCCGTGAGCTTGTAAATGCTCATCGCGCGACGCGTCAGAGGCATCATCGGGATCGCGCCGTATGTGAAACCAACGTCCAGCGCGTTGATCGGCACAATCGGAACCTGCTCGAACTTCTTGCCAAGACGAGACGGCGTCACCCAACCCTCAGAGTCTGAGCCCGGCGTCATCACGACGTCGGGGTCCTTCTCGTCGCCGTCCTGATTCAGCTGAGCACGCCATGCGCGCTGCTGATACACAACCGGACCCGTCAGGTCTCCCGACGCTTCGTCACGCGCAGAACCACGCATACGAAGCTCGCGGTACAAGACCGCTTCCTTCGTGTTGAACTCGTCGTCCTCGTCAGCTTCGCGAAGCATCTCGCGCAACACGACGAACTCCGCACCGCCGCCCTCTCGCCGAGTGCGCTCGCGCCAGTTGGTCATGTTCTCCACGCTGTACGGAACAAGCGTCAGCGTGTCGTCCGCAGGATTCACGTCGATCAGGATGTTCACACGACCGCCCGTGAGCACCTCGCGCGTGATCGCAAACCACAACTCCTCAAGAGTCGCGCCCTGCGGCGTCGCGTCCTCCAACAGATACTCCATCTGTGGAGGCAACTTCACCGTCGGAGGCTTGCTGTGCATGATCCCCTGAAAGCCGCTCAGCGCAGGGTCAATCACCTCAGGAAACTCGGCAAACGATAAGTAGAAGTCGTACCGAGTGCTGGGCGCGCGCTTGCCTGACTCAAGCACGTCACCGAAGCCCGTCGCCTCCATCCCAGGCGGAGGAGGAAGGTAGTTGATCCCACCCGCCTTTACGGCGCGCTGACCCTCAAGAGCGTCGCGAACCATGCGCCACTCAAGCTCGCGCTCCTCGTAATCAGGGTGCTTCCGGTTTACGCCCATCAGGGCCTCCGAGCCGTGTTGTCTCGCTGGGGCACACGACGACAACCGCATTCGCAGCGTTCCCCGATGCTCGGAGACATGTACCGCCCCGACATCTCACCACACAAGGGGCACTCCAACCAGCGCGGCTCCAGAACACGAAGTCCGTGCGATGACGCCACGACTCGCAAAGGACCGATCAGCTCCTCCCACACGCAACCGCAGCTCTCGCGGTCCTCACACCAACAAACCGCGGATACCCAGACAGATGTCGGCTGCGGAGGACCGCGATGAGGAGCCCTCAGCTCCCGCCCCGAGCGCCATCACCTCCTCCGAGCTTCGGAGTCATACCGACACCAAGACCCTTGCTGCTCGGAATCGTCTTCGACGACAAACCGTTCTGCGAAGAAGGAAGCGCCTGACCTCGGCCAGGAGCCGATCCCATGCCCGGCATCGGAATCGACTGGCTCGGGAACATGCTGCGAGGCTTGCCGTCTCGTCCATCCATCGTCATCGCTTGAACTCCACACAATCTGGGGTGTGCTGCCCGCGTAAAAGACCACACGAAGGGCAACGGGTCTGCTCAGGTCTGCGAAACAACGCCTCCTGATGCTCCAACACGATACCCGCGTCTCCCACGCAGTCTAGCGGCGGATCGTCCTCAATAACGCGATCCACGAGACGAAAACGGCGCGAAACGTCTCCGCGAGGACCATGCACAGGACAGTCAAAAGAGCCGTCACGAGTGCATGCGCACTTTCCAGACATAGAACGACGCTCCCTAGCAAATATCGTGCCATCTCTCTCCCGCAGCACGCCAGAAAACGCGTCGCGTGGAGAGGCAAGATACCACGTGGGCGCCGCCCTACGAACGGCGATAGCCACACCAATCAACGCAACCGCTTCCGTTCCCCCTATACGCGAGGCCGCTCTTCTCTTCTCTGCGCAACTGAAAATGTCTTTGCGCCTGACTCATGTCATGCATACGTGGGAATACCGGGCTTTACCCCGTTTTCCCTGAAATCTCATTTTTCGTCTTGGATTTAGGCAGAGCCTGGGCCGGGCCTGGACAGGGCCACGGGCTCCTGTAGCCCCCATGGGGGTCTCAACCTGAGGCATGGATCAATGCGAGACGTGGATCAACCTGAGGCATGGATCAACCTGAGGCATGGATCACTCTGAGGCGCGAGCCAGGTCCCACATCGAGACATGGATCACATCGAGGCAGGTCTCAGCGCGAGACGTGGATCACTCTGAGACACGGGCCAGGTCCCAGGCTGAGGCATGGATCACATCGAGGCACGGGCCACGGTCCCACATTGAGGCATGTCCCACGTTGAGGCATGGATCACTCTGAGGCAGGTCTCGCATCGAGGCATGTCCCACCCTGAGGCAAGGTCTCAGTCCGAGGCATGTCTCGCTCCGAGGCATGGTCTCAGCATGGCACATGTCTCAACTCGGAACACCGGACTAGCCTGCCATTCTGGCTGGTCCCGGACTCCCGGATCTGGGCGCCGGACTGGAAGGAGCGACCGTCTCCCCGCCGTTCTAAGCGCCTCCGACTACTCTCATGCATGCGACTACCAGCCTCCCACATGCGCGCCCACACAGCGCCGCACAGCGCGCCCACAATCAGGCGCCTAGCACGCCAACCCAGCCACATTCCGCCACATTGCCACGCGCGCGCATCCTGTCGACTCGGCGCCAGCGTCGCGCATCCATCACCGGCGCATCGGCGCACATAGCAGCGCGCGCGCGGCGCCCACTAGCAGGCACCACGCGCGCGCGTCTTCCGTCGTCTGCTAGGCGCCAAAACGGCGCCTAGCCTTCCCACCTATGCTATTCCGTCGTCGGCGCGCCGCGCCAGCGTCAACTAGGCGCCGCACGGCGCGCCGTTGCTCACGCTCATCGTCGGCGCGGCGCGCCAGCGTCAACTAGCAGGCGCCACGCGGCGCGCCGTTGCTCGCGCTCATCGGCGCGCCTCGCCAGCTCGCGCTCATCGTCGCGCCGCGCCAGCGCGCGCTCGCGCGCCGCGCGTTGCGTCTCGTGTCGGCGCCGCTGCTCCGCGCGCGCATCGCTCCGCGCGTCGCCTAGCGCGCCTTCCAGCGCATCGCGGCCAGCGTCGACGGCAAGGCGCGCCGCGCGTCGTGCTTCGTCGCCATCTAGCGCCGCGCCAGCGCATCGCGCCATCGTCCAAGCCAGCGCCGCCAGCGTCGTCTCCAAGCAACCCACGCGCGCGCGCAAGCGCGCCAGCTCGATTTCGTGGCTCGTCATCGCGCCACGCTCCGCAGCACGCGCTCGACGGCGCACAGCACGCGCGCAAGCACGCGTCCGCCCGTCATCCAATCCGCCAGCGCCAAGCCCACTACAGCGCCAAATCCTGCCAGCGCCGCTAGTCCGTCAATCGCGCCCACGCTCATTATCGTTTCCATCGTCGTTTCCTCTCGCGTTTTCGTTCTCGTTCGGCGCCAGCGCGCCGCACACAACACTTCTTTCGGCATCGCGCTACCACAACATAAGCGCGCGCGCAAGTTTTCACTCGCGCGCGCGCTCGTCCGTCATGCGTCGTCGGCGCTGCTAGTCGTCGGCGCCTTGCGCGTCGTCGTCGGCGTCGCGCGCCGCGCGCACGTCGCTTAGCGCGCGCTCAGCAAATATCGCCACGCGCGCCGCTAGCGCGTTTGCGTCGGCGTCGGCGTCGCCTAACCCATGCCAACGCAAATCCGCGCGCACAATCTCAAGCAGCACTTCAGGCTCGACTAGTGCGTCGTCACCACTCCCGCACTCGACGTGCGCCAGCACTTCGCACGCTACGCGCGCAGCGCTTGCTTTCACAACGTCGTCCGTCGTCCGTCCATGCTCGTCCGTCGTCTTCTTTTCCATCGTCGTTTCCTCTCGCGTTTTCGTTCTCGACGGCGCGCACGTCGCGCGCCGCACACAACACCCTTTCGGCATCGCGTCACCACAACATAAGCGCGCGCGCAAGTTTTCACTTGCGCGCGCGCCGTCATGCGTCGACCAAGCGTCGACTACTTCGACGCTTGCGCGTCGTCCGTCGTCTTCTCGGCGTCGTCGGCCGCTGGCACGTCTTCGACGTTCGGAAAGCGCTCGCGCAAGTCCTTAAACAGCGCGCGTTCGTTCACGCTCCCGCGCGTCGCGTTAAGTTCCGTCCAGCGCGTGCAAAGTTCTTCGTGCGTCATGCTGGCGCGCTTCTCGGCGTCGACGCGCACGTCGTCTTGCAGGCGCCCGTGAAAATCTTCCGCCCATTTCTCCCACACCGCAATCTTGCGCGGCGTCTTGCCATCGCGCCACGTCCCCGTGCCTTGCACAGCAGTTTCGCGCGTCTTCTTCGGCGCGTCGACTTCGGCGCCTTCTTCCGCCGTCGCCTTCTTCGGCGCCGTCGCCTTCTTCGGCGCCGTCGCCTTCTTCGGCGCCGTCGCCTTCTTCGGCGCCGTCGTCTTCTTCGGCGCCGTCGTCTTCTTCGGCGCCGTCGTCTTCTTCGTGCTGCTCGTCGTCTTCGTCGTCATCGTTTTGTTTCCAGTGCGTTTCTGCGTCATCGGCGCCGCACGTTGCTGCGCCATTATCAAACCTTATCGCACTATTCAAGCCCCGACTTTACACGCGCGCAAATATTTTCCGCGCAGCGTCACATTCTCATTTTGCGACAGGTCTCGTCACGCCGTCCCATTATCGCACACAGCCCGGTTGTCTCATTCCAGGGCACTCTCATCCTGAGACATTCTCGTCTTGAGACATTCCCATCTTGAGACATTCCCATCTTGAGACATTCTCATCCTGAGACATTCTCATCCTGAGACATTCTCATCTTGAGACATTCTCATCCTGAGACATTCTCATCCTGAGACATTCTCATCTTGAGACATTCCCATCTTGAGACATTCTCATCCTGAGACATTCTCATCCTGGGACATTCTCATCTTGAGACATTCTCATCCTGAGACACTCTCGTTTTGAGACATTCTCGTCTTGAGACATTCTCGTTTTGAGACATTCTCATCCTGGGACATTCTCATCCTGAGACACTCTCGTTTTGAGAAAGAGCCAGAAGCCCAAAATGAGAAAGAGCCAGAAGCCCAACTCGCATGGTCGCGAGTCCCATTTTGGGAATCTCATTCTGATACATGCGCCTCTATAGGAAGAGCTTGGGATTTTTTTGGAGCACGTCCCCTACCTCTATGGAAGAGCTTGGGATTTTTTTGGAGCGCGTCCCCTACCTCTATGGAAGAGCTTGAGATTTTTTTCGAGTGGGGTGGGAAGAGCACAGGAAAAAATCGCCAGACCTAGAACTCACTCCAGGAAAAAACGCCAGACCAGTCCACTCACTCAGGAAAATCGGCCGGTACTAAAAATAGGATTTTCGTTTTTTGGGTTTAGTGGGCTGGTCTCATCCTGGGATTTTCTCACTCTGAGACATTCTCATTTTGAGACATTCTCATTTTGAGACATTCTCATTTTGAGACATTCTTATTTTGAGACATTCTCATTTTGAGGCATTCTCATTTTGAGACATTCTCATTTTGAGACATTCTCATTCTGAGACATTCTCATTTTGAGACATTCTCATTTTGAGACATTCTCATTCTGAGACGTCTCAAATCAGGGCACATGGACGCGGGCGCGAGTCCCTCTTTGAGAGCGGGCGCGAGTCCCTCTTTGAGAAAGGGCCAGAAGCCCAAAATGGAAAAGGGCCAGAAGCCCAAAATGGAAAAGGGCCAGAAGCCCAAAATGGAAAAGGGCCAGAAGCCCAAAACGAAAAAGGGCCAGAAGCCCAAAATGAAAAAGGGCCAGAAGCCCAAAATGAAAAAGGGCCAGAAGCCCAAAATGAAAAAGGGCCAGAAGCCCCGCTACCTCTGCGGCTCCCACTCAAGCGCCTTGCGGGCTGCGCTCAGGACGCTGTCACCCGCCTGCGTTGGGGTGTAGATAATGTACGCCGGACGCCCATGACTGCGCGTTCCCTGCGGCAGCTCCTCCGCGAGCCCGCCCTTGACGAGCCGCTTGAGCCGGCGTGCCCACGTCGAAGACGTGAACCGTGTTGTCGGCTCGATGCCTTCAATCTCCGCGCGCTCAGCGATGTTGCGCAAAGTGCTCGGCAAGAGCCTCAGCGCAAACAGCTCGAACACAGTCCAGCCGGAGTCGTTCTGCCCCGTGCGATGCAGAGGGTACTTGCTGTCAGTCATCATCGAACCCTCCGTAGATTACCCAGATAAGTAGAACAAGGAGGAATAGGTTGTTGTTACTCATCCTTGACCTCCTCAAGCCTCTCTCGCACGGACTCCTCAAGCCTCTCTCGCACGGACTCCCCGCTCCTCTTCTCGCTCTTATGGTCTCTGTTGGATGCGCACCAAGGGCAGTCGCCATGGGGACGACAGCTTGGATCAAAGCGCCGACTGCCTGTATGCCTCTCGGCGCGCTTCTTGTGCCAGGTTCTACTCATTCGTCCTCCGGGCCTTCAATCTGGCGATGACTCACGAGCCGTTGCTCACTCACCGTCGAGCACCTTCCCACGCTTGAAGCTCGCCCTCGTCGTAGTCTCCAACTTCCTGGATCTTGTCGTCCGCTACCCGACGAGAAGCCTGCGCAAGCCACGAAGACCGGGCCACCCGCGTGAGCCATTCGAGGGCTCGGACGTCAAGTTCAGCGAGTCGCCTACCACGGTTCTCACCGATCGGGCAGACTGTTTCACGGGCGCGATCAAGGTCACTCATCGTTAAGCACAATCTCAAAGCGGTCTCTCTCCCAGAACTTCCACCATGGGGGACTCAACCTCACCACTAATGCGGGCCGCGATTCAATGCTTCCGCACTGAAGGCATCTATCTCCGATACCCAACAATCCACAACCCTCGCACATGTTAAGGGTGACCAGTTTCGACTCACTCATCGTCGAGCACCTCGCGGGCGCGGGCTTCCGCTCTGTGCTGACAGGGCGGCTCGCCATACCATGAGCGGGCGACCAGTAGTGCGTCGACGGGGGGTAGCTTCGCTGACAGCTTGAGCACCCACCGTGCCGCGGCCTTGTCGGCGTCAGTCGTCATCGCGACACTTCACACTGCGCGGAGCAGTAAGCATCGGCGAAACCACGAGCCTCCAAGCTGGACGGAGTGAACACCGCTACCGCACCGCAATACTGGCACGCGAGCCGCTGGACGGCGAGGAACCCCCCAAGATCAACGGCGATCCTGTCGGCGATATCCGCCATCCTCTTGAGATCGCCACGTCTCATCGGGATAGGTGAGAAAATCGCGAGCACACCACCCCTCTTCAGGGGGAATGAGGTAATCATCTCCGTTCTAGTCGTCATCGCGCAGGGTCTTCGCTGTGCCAGGGTCCTTCCGCCCAGCATGCCTTGTCGACATAGTCCCAGGTTTGCATCACTCACCCTCCGGCATGATGCTCGTGACCACGAGGCGGGCCTCGACAAGCTTGTACTTCGCGACATACGACTGTGACACTGTATGAACAATGCCGCAGTCATTGCCTGTGAGCTGCGTGTAGCTCGTACCACACGGCGATTTCATGAACAGATGTTCAGAGTTTCCACCGCAAGTGAATCGAAACACACAACCAGGCGGTAGTTCCTCATATGTAACGACGTGCTCCTTGTCCTTTGCGTGCTCGACCTTCATGCCTCAATCTCCTTAGTGATTACGATGCGGAAAACTCAGGGTGCTGACCCTTCATGTGCCGCCCCAGGTTCTGGAACGATCGCTTGCAGCATGGGCATACACCCGCGCCCACGCGTTTCTTCAGCTTCGTCTTAGCGGCCTTCTCAGCGCGCCTCTGAGCCTCTGCGCGATCTCGCTCCTTTCGCGTTGCCTCATGCCGCGCTCGCTCGCGCGCGAGCGCACGCCGGACCCTGTCAATCTCTTGCTCTCCTGACGGAACAAGCTGGTGCCCCATAGGGCAGAAGACCACTTGCACCTGGAGACCGTTGTCGTGCTGCCTGTGCCGTAGGGCATCAAGCACTCCTGGTATGGCGAACTGAATGCCGCACCAGCACCGAATGACGGCAAGCACACCCTCCTCCCCTGATACGTACTTCGTCACCGCTCACCTTCAAGAGTAGACGACGTGACCACGAGGTGCGCGTCGACGATTTCGTATCGGTACCCGAGCGCTCCCCAAGCACGGTTCAAGGTAACTTCGCCTGCGCATGATCCTGTGAGACACACCACGTAGAGACCACCGGCAGATTTCATAAGCAGCGGAACCGCTGCCCCGCCCCCCGCAGCCCGAAATATGCACCCAGTGGGCAGTTCCTCGAATGCTAGGCCGGAGTTTTTAGTCTTCTCATACCGAACTTCCATTTCCTCTCCTCTTCGCTTCACTTCACCGTGACCCAGCGCATCACGGTACGCAGAAGATTGTCGTAGTCGGCGGATTGCGCTTCCGCGCGAAACCGCTCTCGCTCCGCATTGGATACGCCCGCCTTAAACAGCGCGTTGTTAACGCGCGCCAGGATGCTGAAGGCGTTGCCGTCTCCCCCAATCAAGCGCACAACGATGTGGGGGTACTTCGGCGCTACCTCCCCGCCTTTAGGTGAACCCATTCTCTTCACAGCCTCCTCTATGGCCGAATACGCCTCCAGGGCAGCTTTTCGCATCGCCTCCGCGAACTCCTCCTTTGCGCTCTGTAGCTTGCCTAGGTGGTCGCGCATGGCGAGGCCAAACACTGCCTGGTTTGCCCTCACGATAAGCTCACCGTCTTCAAGGCCGTCCAGACCATCCTCATCGTCAACGAGGTCGTCGATCAGATCGAGCAAGTCAGCGATGATCTTGGTCAGCTCAGACTCCCTTGATGCCCTGCTCACAGCGAACTGCCTACGGCTGGTGAGCTGCGCCAGCGCGCCAGAACGCGCTCCGTCTCGATCGAGATAACAGTCACGAGTTGGTCCTCGTAAGCGCGACTCATCGCCAACTTGTTCGAGTGAATGTCTGCACGAACTAACCCCGCCAGCGTCAGCGCGCCTACGGGCTTGCTCGCGCACGTCGTCTCGATGAGATCCATCACGCAGCCTGCAACGCGCCTTGCACTCGCTCGCACGATACTATCCTTGTCCGTTTCCATCTTGATGCTCCCTAAGGTCTTGTCGCGCCTCGCGCTCGCTCCGGCGCCTATCGCATCAGTATACCCCAGCAGTCGCACGCGTGGGACTAGACGCGCCTAATGCTCCCATGGCAGGGGCCTCCGCATTGGCGCGCGCACCAGGCTCGACGGCTCGCGCCGCTCAGCGGATGCCACAACCTCCTCGATGGACCGTGTGCAATCGTGCCGCCAGTCGGCGCCGTCGTACTCCCACGCGTCTGACAGGTCGCTACGCAAGCCCACAGCAAGGCAGTCTGCACACCTCAGGAGTCGGATCACAGCCAGAGCTTCGCGACGTGATCAACGATGAAGTACAGGCCGAAGACCGCCAGTACCCACACAAGAACGGAAATGAATGTGACGTTGTCATCCAGCAGCTGAGCCGCCGCCCATGTCTTCTCCTCGATGTCTTCCATCAAGTCGCGGTTCTCGTTTCGCAAGACACGACAAGTCTCGCGCTCAATCTGGAGCTTACTGAAGATAGCCCTCTCTGACACATCCAGCTGACGAAGTACCTTCTCCAAGGCGCGTTTCTCATCTCGCAGAATCCGGGAACCCGCGCGCTCAGCTTGGATTTTCCGGCAAAGATCTTCCCTCGCCTGTTCTGCCTGAAGAAGCTGAGCACCGTATCTCTCGTGGAGCTTCCGCGCGACTTCTTGGCTGGTGTCTTTCTCCGTTGACTCCAGAGCTTTCGCCTCCGCAATGCCCATCTCGTCCAGAACGGCAATCGCGGCGTTCATCATGATTGAACACGCCTCAGAGGGCGCAAGTGCCCTGCCGTTCCCGGCGGACATCTGATCTCGCGCTCGACGCGCGGCTCGTTGATACTTGTTCATTGGATTCCTCTCCTTAGCGAAGCTCCACGCACACTCTGCGTTGAGCGTGTGTGTCACCCCACGAACTTCGAGTTCCACTCCGCGATGTCCCTTCCCCACCCTCGAGGAAATCGGATTGCGGTCGTCGTAAGCGGCCTTGTGAGCCGTGCCTCGATCCACGCATCAACGCTCCCACCCTGCGCGTTCGTAGGGCAGACTGAGTACAAGAACGCTGCGTAGTGCTTCATGCACCCCACGTTTTCAGCGTCAGCGCGACTGAAGGCGTCCGCCAGGTCATTTCGCAGAACCGCACCCAAGAACCCTCCCGGATCAACGCCGCGTATCAAGTACGAGATGATGGCCGAGCGCATCCTTCGTGGGACGCCGTCTGGTGTTGGATGTTCCAAAGACTCCTCTCCTCTGTTCTGTAGAAACACTTTCGCGCTCCGCATCAACCCGTGAACGTCGCTTGCGTAAAGCGCGCGCCCATTAGAACGGGGGTCGTCCGGGTTGCCAAAGATGCGAAGCACCTCTCGTGCAATGCCGGACGCCTCGTCAGAACCACGATCCGGCGCGTGCCTCACGTCGTCCATCGCCTTGATGACGTCTTCAATCCACGTGCGGGCATCCAAGAGCATGGCCTGCATGCCCAGAAAGTCCTCCGGCGACATGCCGCCTAGACTCACCATCCCTCGTCCTCCTCGAAACCGATTGTTACGACCATCTCTTCCGAGTCGCCGGGCCCAACCACAAAGCGCAAGTTTTGCTCAGACTGATCTGATCCGACGTAGGGAAGAATCACCTGGAAGATGACCTCGGTTGCAGTCGAACACTTCCGCCCAGCCACCAGGGCCATCCAGATCACGTCATGCGCGCGACCGCGTACGTCTTGATCGGACCTGTTCGCCGGGATCGACTGGACGGCATTCCACAGCTTTGCTGTGAAAGCAACCGGGCATATAAAGCCACCACCAAGGATGGCGTTAGAACCAGCCCACTCCGTCACGTCCTTGAGCACGCCGTCCTCGATCGCCTGCGCGCGGGTGTAAGAAAAGATGACCTTGCCGAAGACAGGGTCTTCGTGCTCACTTCCCATGATACTTCTCCGTTGTCGTATCGAATCCATCAGGGACCGCACCGCAGCGCGCACAATGCGGCTCGCAAGGACCGGTCTCTGGCCCACCGTCGTACCAGTCGTGCCCACCAGGCGGGCACTGATGAGGGTCCTCGGCAAGCCGAGGCTCTCCGTCCTCATCGAACTGCTCGGAATACTCGGCTTGAAGGTCGAGCAGCATCGAGCAACGCGCAGCCATCAGCGTGAACTCGCGCATCGTCGCAAAGGCGTCCGGCAAGAATCCGGTGCACACTTCGCTGAAAATCGCGTCAGGGTGGCCCGTGTACTCAAGCACCAAGCGCGCGCGGTCTAGGTATGACGTCCACCCGCTCCCGAAGACTGCGGTTTCCAGCTTCGTCTGAAGGGCGAACCCGTCCCGCACTTCTTCCGCGACACTGCTCGCCAACTGTTCCAGCGAAGACTGGTAGTCAAACTCGTCGAGAATGGTTCCCATCAGTCCCACTCCGCCAGGTGCTGCATGTCAGCGATGTAGCGTTCCTTCAGCTCTCTCGCGATCCTCACGCGGGCGTAGTGCTCTTCGCTGTCCCGCAACCAGGTCTCTTTATCCCCCTGATAGTCGCGGAGGTGAGGGTATGCCTGCCGCATCGACTCGACGAGCTGGTCAAGCGCCTTGATCGCGTCCGACGCAAGCTCAAGAAGCCCCTCTTTGCCCGTCCCACTCATGCAGTGCAGGGGCTCTGTCCCGTGCGCACTCACGCGAACCTTGAGTTCTGTGCTGGGCTTGAACTCGCCGTGTTTGTCCGCGAAACACGCGCTGCACAGCGATGCGCGATCCCCTAGTCGCCGTCGCCCATAAAGAAATGGTACTTCAGTCTCACATTCAACACACGTCGTCATTGATCTACTCCGTAGAACTGTGTCTGCCCACGATCACCACGTCGGCGCTCGTCTCCCCTCAGTATATCCCCTAGTCGCACACGTGCGACTATTTCCCGCTCAGTGAAGCACCTTGTCGCCGCTCATGCGGCCTCGGTCTTCACGTCGCCCGACTTGCCCTTGCCCTTGGACATCTTCTTCTTGGACGGCTCCGACTCGTCGGACGCATCCGCCTCTGCGGGGTGCTGATCGCGCAGCTCCTTGAAGAGTCTCCGCTCGTTCACGCTGCTACCGTCCTTGTGGAGAGCCTCCCAACGCTCGCAGAGTTCGTCGTGCGTGAACTCATGGCGGCTGTCGATGCGCGGGTCTTCGACCACACGCTTGTGGAAGTCCTTTGCCCACGCCTCCCACTTGGCGATCACGCGGGGCATCTTGCCGTCGCGCCACGTCCCCGTGCCCTGGACGCGCACAGTGCGCTTCGCAGGAACCTTTGCCCCCTTGGGTGCCGTCCCGTCCTTCGACACAGCCGTGAAGCGCGTCTTGTCGGACCCGACCTTTCCGTCCTCGACGGCTTGCTTGAGCAAGGGACGCAGCTCCTTGTCGAGCTGCTTGACCGGCGTGCCCTCGTCCAAGCCCAGCATGTCCAGGACCTCGTCCTGGATAGCCGCCTTGCGGATGTCACCTACCGTGTGTGACCCCGCGCCCATGCTGATCAAGAGAGTGCCCAGCAGTGCGCTAGGGTTTGTTGAAACAGTCGTCATGGTACTGCCTTTCATCTAGGTGGTCTCGGCAACTCTACGCCGCCACTGACCTGAGTGATTTGACCCTTATGGGCCTGGTCTTTTGTCGGCGAGCGCAGTCGGCCTGCTGCTCGCACGTATGCGACTAAGTATAGTCGACGCAGCCACGCGCGCAACTACCTTGGTCTGCCTGCCCTCAGTCGTTTTGGACTCTGAGCATCACGCATCCCGCGATCTGCATGTAGACCCAACCCCACTCCCACCGCTCAGTCAGCCAGAAGTCTTTCCCGTTCCCGATGTCCGTTTCGATCTTGCGTGGCGGAGGCCCTGGCGGGATTCCCAAGTCGGATGCGTCCGCCAAAAACTCGTGGGCACCCGTGCGCTCAATGGTGCCGCCGTCGACCTGCGCCTGAGTGACACGCATCACAGGACCTCCTTGCCGATTGCGACCTGCTGCTCCCACGGCAGCTTGCGCAATGCCTTGATCGCGTCCTGCGCCTCCTTGCCCCCGTACGTCTCAAGGTACTGCATGACCATCTCGACGAAGTCGTCGCCGGACGGCTCAATGCCCAATGCCTCGATGTCACTGCCCGTGACCTCCGCCGTCTTGATCGCGGCGCTTCTCACCAGTTCACGTTCGTGGTCGCTCAAGCCTGTACTGCCCATCAGTTCATCTCCCGGGTTGCGCTGGACTTCGCTCCGCATCGGAGGCAGACAAGGCGACGCGGGTATTCAGACTCCAGCTCATTGTCGTAGCTAGGGTCGTAGTATGCGTGGCCTTCGGCCTCGCACTGAGCGTCGCGGCACCTAGCTTCCGGGAAGTGTGGTCCGTCGCTGCGCGGGCGCATGCAAATCGGGCATGTCGGCACAGCATCGCTAGGACAAGTGCAGAAACGGCTCAGCTTGTGGCAACAGCTACACTTGCCGTTGGCATGGTGCTCGTGGGTTCTCATCTCAGTGCTCCCTGGGGTGACGGCAAACGCTGCACCCTTGTGGGTGCCACCCGCTCGCCTACCCTTAACTCTATCCCATGCTCGCAACTATGCAAATCCACTCGCCTGTCGTGGACCCGCACGCTAAAGTGCGCGGACACCCCTACGGAGAGAGTACATGTCGAAGCCACTCATCATCACGACGCTACTGGTCGCGCTCGCTATCAGCGCCGCAGGATGCAAGCTCCTTGTCCCAGACTACGAAGCGCAAATCGGCGAACGCGAAGCAGCTATCGCAACCATCGAGAAGCAGCGCGATGAGCTGAAAGAAGCCATCTCGGAGAACCAGGCGGCGCTCAGCAACGCGCTCTCTGAAGTCGCCAAGCTAGAGTCCACACTCGCTACGACGACCGACCCGCTCGTCCGCTCTCAGCTCGAAGCTGCCCTAGCGGCCCTCCAGTCCCAGCGAGCGCAGCTCCAAGCGTCACTCGAAGAAGCGCGCGATGATCGTGCAGAGCTGAAAGGCAGTGTTGCTGCCAAGGAGGAGGAGCTTGCGCGCTTCAAGACAGGCTCGGCAGGTCAGGCTCTAGGAGGCGGCCTTGAGGTCATCCTCACGCTGCTGGGAGCCCTTGGCCTTGGAGGCACTGCGCTAGGAGCACGCGCCGCTCAGGTTGCCGCCCAGATAAAGAGTGGCCCGAGTCGCGCTCAGACCGAAGTTGATGAGATCTGGGAAGACCTTTCTGGGCTGAAGGCAAAGCTGGCTGCTCAGCTCGCAGCCCTTGAAGCGGGTGTCCAAAAGGGGACTTCGTCACCCCCGGACCTGGCCTCGATCATCGAGAAGCTCATCGCTGAGAAGGTCGCGCGTGAAAAAGGGCTAGAAGCCCAAAGTGAAAAAGAGCCAGAAGACCAAAGTGAAAAAGAGCCAGAAGACCAAATCCAGAAAGAGCCAGAAGACCCAAAGCAGCCCAGCCCATGATAGTGAGCTGGGCCGCTTTCCGTTAGTTGGAGGGCGCGGCGGGAGTCGAACCCGCTATGTCTCAGGTCATTACTCTGAGATCCCGTCCGCACGGGCCCGCGCCCTTACCCACTTCGAGAGATCATTTACCGTCACCGGACGGCTGCCGAAGACCTTGACTAAATCACTCACGCGCTTCAGGTTGGGCCACGAGCTTGCTTCGACCTCTGTGTCCCGATATCTCCGCCCTCGGATGAAGGCGTACGCCAGCAGCGATGCTCTTTGCTCGCGCCGTACGTCCATCATGCGGTGATACCTCAAAGAGTTTCGTTGGTGAGTTGTCGGTGCTCGACGCTCTTCGTGCCGGATGATCTTTGCCTCGGCTGCAAGGCTCTTGATCTTTACTCGAAGATGATCTCGGCGATCAGCAACATCAATGAAACATGTTTCTCTCCGTTAAGGGTTACCTTCGTTTCCACCTTCCACACTACTAAGCTAGTCGCATCCGTGCAACCAGTCACCTTCCCCTAAATCGTGTCGTCCGCCGCTTGCGCCGACCAGCGCCGTAGCGAGTTACGCGGTGAACGCTTGCCGTCTTACGGCGCCAGTCAACGGTCCTCATCATGTTGCAGACCGCCCACTTCATTAGCGCATCGTCGTGACAGCCGGGGTCGTGGCTGAATCCGCCGTCCGCCTGCATGCGGAATGTCATGCACTCGCTCAAGAACTGCCTGTCCCGAACGCGCTCCAGAGCCCCCTCCTCGTCAAGCCAGTCCCGAAGCCTCTCAAGCATCACAGGTCGTGTGAGCGCGTTCGTCGTCCAGCCAGCGCGGGCGAACTCCTGCTCCGTAGAGGCTGCCCGCGCCGCTGAGTGGTGATACAACGCCCCTCCGTGCAGGTGGCTCCTGTGTAGCCCTAGGTCAATCACCTTCTGAATCACGGCATGGCCGTGGTTCTCACGCTCAATCCCCACGAGCGCCTCGTTCCAGCGCTTGGACCCACGGCATACGTGGTCAGCCAGCGCGCGTGGGTTGAAGATCCCATGGAGCGCCGCCACCTGCCGACCCGTCTCGCGATCCATGACCCCGAAGCCGTTCGGATCTCGGCCAGGAAGCCCCTCGCTCGTGTCCACACCCATCACGTAGACACCATCGGAGCGCGGCTCCTCCCACTCGACGTAGTACCCGCCAGGGACCATCTTCGCGCCCTTGGGCACCTGCCCTAGCTGCGGATCGTCGACCATCGGCGGAGACGTGCAGTAGTCACGAAGCCACATGAGCTGCTTCACGTCGAAGAACGGCGTCCCAGAAATCAGCCAGCAGCTCTCGTCGTCCTCAGGATACTCCTGAGGGAAGACCGCCTTCAGCTCCCGCACCTTCCGTCGCCGCCACAGAACCTGACCCGCGTCCAGACCGCGCGTCTCGTGAAGCCTTGCCTCATCGTCGCTCATCGTCGACATGATGTGACGAGCCTCGTCCTCGTCCGTGACCGAAGCGATGTTGTTGCGGTCACTGAACCAGGGCAAGAAGATCGGAGTCCAGTCGTTCCGACCGGCCCTCGCTTCGACGTACAGCTCACGGAACATCTCAGACCCGTTCGGCGTGGTCTCCAGAACCATCTCGCCGTGACTCGCTGCCTCGGTAAGCCCCGTCAGGATGTCGCGCTGCTTCTCGTTCTGATTGTAGCCAGGGCATGACCACGCCACCTCTGACCAGTGCACACGCGAAAGGGTGTCGCCACGACCCACGCCGCGACCTGCCGCAGTACCCACGTAGAACAAAGAGTTGAGACCGCCGAACTCCAGCTTGTGCTGGTTGCCAATACCCTTCACCGCCGGAGCATCAGGGTCACGCTCGTGCATCAACCGCGCGATGCGGAAGATGCGGGACGTCGTCTCTCCGTCCTGAGCAATCGTCAGAACAGTCACGTTGCGGTTGCGCGCAGCCATGTCGTAGCTGAGCCCCTGCTCGATCGTTGTGAAGCCCCCTCGCCGGTACTTCAACAGCAAGTACCTCGGAGGCTTCCCCAGCATGCGAGAGCGCCGCTTCCACGCGAGGTATCGCTTCTGAATCGGCCTCAGCTCGAAAGGGATAATCCGGTTGTCGACAGTACGGATCTTCAACCGTTCACGCGCAATCCGCGTGAACGGTGAGTGCATGTCCACCGGCACCCGATTTCCCAGAGTCGACCGCATCGACTCCAGGACCATCCTCATAGACTGATCAGCTTCCATGGCTACATGATGACGCTATGGTCGCACTGATGCAATCCGTCCTACTCCCCCTGACTCGTTCCGTGCTCAGATTCGAGCTGCTTCGCCGCCCGCTCAACGACCTCGTAAACCTTGGGCGCGTACTCGTCCGGCAGCACGTTGCAGATCATGTCCACCACCATCGTGATCGACGTCTGCATCTGATGCACGTCGATGCGGTGCTGCGTCGGTGCCTCATAGCCCATGATCTTCGCGTCGAGCGCAACTGCGCGAAGGATTCGGTCGACTGCGTTGTAGTCCATCGGCTCCGACGGATCGTTCGGCATGGCCTTGAGCCATAGCCTGTTGATCAAAGACTCGTGACGCCGATGCGCAATGTCCCGAAGCTCACTCGCCGCCTCAGCGGTCTCACGACGGCAGTTGGCGAGTTCCTCTCGAACGATCTTGCCCGCGCGTTCTCTGCTGACGTTGAGAGCCTTGCCAATCTTCTCGTACGTGAAGCCCGCTGCACGAAGCTGCACAGCCCGGTCACGCCGCTCCGCATTCCGAAGGTCGGTGTCAGCTGTCCGAAGGTGATTCGGCTTGTCGTTCACGCCGCCCTCGTTTAGAAGTCCGCCTTTTGTCGGGTCAGGTGGATTGGGATCGTGCTTAGATATCTGCTCGCCGTCACTCACCCTGAGTCGCCTCGTCTAGCTCAGTGCAGATAACTAGAAGCGTCTCTGCGGGCTCGTCACCAAGAGCCGCCTTCACTAGCTCGGCCTCTTCGCCCGAGAAGACAAACTGAAGCCGGAACGGAATGTCCATCGACTGAGAGATCCGCGTTCGCTCAGCCTCACCCTGGGCCTTCTCCAATCGCTCCTTACGGAGAATGACCTCCTCTGCTGCCGCCTTCGTCATCGCAACCCCAGACCGGCCCGTCCCCTTCACGCCCTCGACGCCCTCGGTGAGCTTTGTGGTCGCTCCCTCAGCTGCGACTGCGGCGCCTTGGGTGGCGTCCCCACGCTCCGGCGTCCACGCCTCTGAGAAGACTTCATCAGCAAGAGCCTCTGGCGCCGGGATGTCGCTCAGCATCTCGTTCAGCTCAGCATCGGTCAGCATCAAAGAGTCAGCCGCCCAATCAATCGCACCCAGCTCCTGAAGATCGCGGAGCACGTCGTTCGACAGCTCAATGTCCTCTGAACCGCGAGCGCGGTTGTGGCGAAGCGTCGCAATCCGCATCTGCTCCTCGGACATCTCCACGAAGACCACAGGGATCTGCGTCATTCCCAGAGAGCGCGCTGCCCGCCAGCGGTGCTCACCGTCGACAATCTGCCGAGTCTCACGATGCACGACGACAGGCTGCGTGAAGCCGTCCTCCGTCATCGAACTCTTCAGCAGTTCGAGGGTTTCCTTGTCCTGCCTGTTGGGGTTGTACGTATTCGGTCGGATTGAGTCGAGCGCCACATACTCTACGGCGAGTCTCTCTAGCCGCTGAGTGCTCTTCTTCACCGCGTGAAGGCCGCGCTTCGCGATCTTGTCCGTCACGCTCGCCGCAGTCTCCGCAGGAGACGTGTTTCCTGCCGCGCGACCATCCCCGCCCAGCGGTCCATCCTTCATGTCATGCCTCCGTAATATACTGAAGATACTCAGGGTAGAAGTCCCCGATCGCTCTACGGCAAAGCACCTTGACATGCCCGACCGTCCACTCTTCAGGGAAGTCCACCCAAGGAGCACGCGTCATCATCGTCGTGATGAGGTACTTGCCGATATCTTTACGGCTAGGGACTTCCCCCGCAGCCGTCGCCCGGCCAATCGTTGAAGCAACGACCAGTATCGCCGACGAAACGTCTTCCTTGTTGAACGCTCTACCAGTCTTCAATGAGCCCCTCCCGAAACAGCCTGGCGGCCTCCTGTACGCACACCACAGGGTCCGTGGCGTGCTTCGCGACGTGCCACTTCGAGTGATCTGGAACTACCGCGTGGCACTCCCACTCGTCCTCGGCATTCTTAAACATGAACGCTTGACCGCCAAGAGACTCGACGCATCGATATGCACGTCGAATCAAAGCAGCGGCATCCTGCGTGATCACTCCTTCGTCTTGTGTCATCCCACCCTCTGCCTGCAAATCTCAAGAAGACGCTCGATCGGTCGCTTACCAAGAACTCGCTTGATCACTTTCGACTCGTCGCCAGTGTAAACGAGCTTCAGTCTGTAGATCGCGTGCTCGATCGCCGCCTGTGCCAAGTCCTGCGACCTCTTCTCCTTGTGAATGCGCTGCTCACGAGCGCGCACAACATCTTGCACCGAAGCACTCTCGTGCTCCTCCACATAGCCACCTTCGTCGCGGACCATTTGCTTGAGCACCTCGTCATCAGCCGATGACATCGCGAGGGCCTCCGCGTTAGAAAACCCCTCCTGGTCGTCGACTGCGGCTAAGAACGCGTCAAGCTCGACGTCGTCCATGTTCAGGCTGTCCTGAAGCCACTCCGTCGCCCCTAGCTTGGACAAGTCCTTGAGCACAGCCGCAGCAAGCTCGACGTCCTCGTTCCCACGGGCTCGGTTGTGACGAAGCGTTGCAATGCGGGCCTGCGCAGGTGTCATGTCCGTAAAGACGACAGGGATCTCAGCCAGCCCCAAGGTCTGCGCCGCTCGCCAGCGGTGCTCGCCGTCAACGATCACCCGCGTCTCCCGCAGCGCGACGACGGGCTGCGTGAAGCCGTCTTCGTCAATGCTCTTGCACAGCAGCTCGAAGTCGTGCTCGCTCTGGCGATTGGGGTTGTAATCATTGACTGCTAAGTCAGACGGAGCGACGTAATCGATGGACAGCGTGTCCAGGACGACGTTTTCCTTCTGCGCGCTCTTCCGAGACTTCATTCCTGATCTCCGCGCTCGTCTCCGCGAGTGCACTGATACTCGACAATCGTGTCACCCATCTCAACTACCTCTGGGCCTGCCTCAACGAGAATGCTCGCCCACCCCTCAAGCATCAGCTCTGTGAACTCCCGATGTGCGTCAGCGAGTTCGATGTCGCCAGACATCATCTTCAACTGCAACGTGTGAAGACCCGAGACCACTTTCATGCGCACGCTCTGAGCCTCTTGAAAACCATCCATGCCGCTCTCCGTTTGTGAGTGCCACCATTATCGCATCTAGTCTCATACTCGCACATGCCTCAACCTGAGCAACCTAGCTATCTTCTAGGTACTTACCCATCAGCACAGGTTCACTACCCACCACCTTTGAGACCTCCTTCAACGTCGCGGCCATTCGACGAGGATTCAGCTCGGCCCCAACAAACGAGTGCCCCGCGCGCAACACATTGACCGGCGTTGTTCCCAACCCCGTACATGGGTCCCACACACAGAGATTCCCTCCCGCGTGCCTCTGGACCACGTCACAGAAGATAGGAACCGTGTCCAAATCGTCGTACCCGCGAAGCGCGGACAAATCGACCGTAGGCGTACTGCCCACAGAAAAGCTCACTGCTCGGCAGGGGTGCTTCCTGTCGTACGTGATGGGGTGCACCTGCGCGCTTTTGCCGTGGACAACCTGAATGCGCCTGACCAAGTCGTCAACGTGCTGAATGCCCATCTCGTACACACACACGCCGCGAGCAACACGCACGAACGACGGCATCAAATCGTTGACGAAGTCGACGCTCTCCGAGACAGCCTTGCCGAAGGTCTTTGTCCGAAAGCCCTTTGAGATCCCTTTGTCCCACGGAGGATCTGTGTAGGTCGCCGTGACCCGCCAGCCCAGGCTCGCCGCGGTAGACAACACTTTCTCGTGGTCGTCAAGCGCAAGGTCCGCCACCGCGAAAAGCCCCCCGCCGCAAGCCCACAGCTCGCCCCGCTCGCACGGATACGCCTCCCAAGCGTCGCCATAGAGCCAACGACCAGGCTCCCTCGGATGCTTCCACTCGTCACCTGGCCGAGCCATCTGTTCCCTCCAACTTGAATGTCTCTTCGATCCATTTCAGTGTGGGCTCACCCGCGCTGTGCCTCAGCGGACTGTCGACGCCGTGAGGCCAATCGTACTGGGCTGCGCTGCCCTCCACAGGGTACTTGCACACACGAACGTTCTTCATGTTCCTGAACATGTCGTGCCCGATGGTTGAGCTGTTTGGGCACGCATGCTGAACAAGCGTCGGCACAGGACACATGCTGCTATACCCGTGAACTTTCATCCACGCGATCTCCGTCCAGTCATCCTTGTTCTTGGGCCACCGGCCCGAAGAGTCGCGAAGGTGAGAGTCAATCCATTCCAGCATCAGCGGAACAAGTCGCGCACGCATCATCCTGGCTGGATACCAAAGCCGCGCGCCGCGCAGCCAGTGACCACCACGCTCCTTCAGGTCTACACTCGCCCGCGTCCAGTCCATGAATGTCAGGTGATCTGTCTTGCGACCGACTGCGTTGATGCACCGAGCAAGCCCGTAGTCGAAGTCCTCGCACAAAAGAGAGTCATCGCTAAACACGCCCAGCCACTCGACATCACGGAACCGACTGACACCCAACTCCCAAGAAGCCTTCGCGTTCCCCGCCGCCCCTAGAACTCCGTCATCCCAAGATACGGCGTACGGGATGCGCCAACTGCTGAGCTGCTCCTCCATCTGAGCCACCAGCCTCACGCGCTCAGCGTCTCCGCTGAATGCCTGAATCACGATCGCCGCCTTGCTGCTCACCATGACGGCGACCCTCCCCAAGTCCCCGCGCCTTCCCGGAAGAACTCCGGCTCCATGTACGGGAACTTCGTCCGGCTCACAGAAGCAAGGCGGAGGCTAAAGGGGTCTCCCGTGAACGCAACCTCTGTGATGCGCCGCCAGGACGCGACTCCGGCCCCCCCGCACTCGCGGCAAGGGACTGTCTGCGGGAACGGCTCACTGCTGTGACGAGGATGCCTGTCGAGGAAGTGGTCACGCAGCTTGATCGAACGCTCAGCAATCCACTCCGCAGGTGCGTCGTCGATGCACGTCCGCTGGAATGTGTCGCTCCACTCCTCCGTCGATCGACGACGAGGGCGACACACAAGCGAGCCAAACTGCGCAGCCTGGCGAACGCCGTGAAGCCTCCGACAAACGCGGTCGAACCACCGAGGCCACGCGCGCGATGCCATGCGGAGCTTCTCGGCACTATGGATCGTGATTGTCGGCGGTCCAATGCGCAGCTGAGACCGAGGCACGCCCATGCGAGTCATCACGTCGTATGCCTTGTTGTAGTCCCAGCCGTTGTCGCGGACCGCTCGCCAGATATCCCCGTCGATCCAGTCGTAGATAGGCCGGATCTTCTGGAAGTTCTCCCCACCTCGACGAGACACTTTTGTGAGATGCCCCCCACTCGACACGAGCCCCAGCATGCGCTTGGACGACTCAGCAACGCGAAGCCCCACCACGTCGATGAGGTTCTTGCCCTCAGCTACCGGAAACCACTTCGGGTGAACGATGCTTTCGATGTTCTGCTCAGGGTTCTCCGTGACGATGTCCCACGGTGGCTGCCGCACCCACTCCTCAGGGTCAAGGGCCTCGTCAAAGCACCAAAAGTACGGGGCAGCCCTGTTGAACACGTTGACCATGGGCTGCCGACAGACGAACCACTTAAAGTTCACCTCAGGTCTTGCCGCGATTCGCTCGACGTACTCAAACGTCCCTGGATAAGCGATCTCCTCGTCTTGAATGCACGCGTTTACTGGGAGGTTGCCTGTCATCTCGGCGGCAATGACAGCAAGTTCGAGACAGCACCCGCTGTCTTTCCCTCCGGACATGCTCACGACAAGCGTGTGACCCTCCTGGTAAACCTCGACAAGCCGGTTGATCGCGGCGTCATACACATCATATCCCAGCTTCACGCGCCTCAAGCGAGTGCCTCCAACACAGTGAATCTATAGCGGTGGTCAAATGGCCCGAGCACGCGCTCTTCCTGACGAGCTGCGAAACCTAGAGCACGCCTTCCCGCCCACCCCATTCGTCGAACAAGAGGCCCTGTCATCCCAAAGCTCTCCACGGACTTCCATCCAGCAAGCACCATCCGAGAAAGCCACTCTTCTGTTCTCGGTATCTTGATCTGAGAAGGGTCGCTCCCACACACGTAGTCACCTGTGTGAGCATACTCGGGTCCGCAAATCGCAGCGATGAACCTTCCCCCAGGAGCCGTTGCCGTGCGAGCACGTGCAAGAACCAGCTCCAAGTCGAGACTCTCCATGTAGTGCAGAGACCACAACCCCAAGACTAGATCGAAGCCTTCCCCAACATCGTGAAGGCATTCGCTCGCCTTCCCCTGGCGAAGGTCTACTTGGTGCCCCCGCTCATACCAGAAGCGCCCACCGGCAAGCCCAACGCGCCCTGACGGAGAGTTGAACCAGAACTGATCCAGCATCCTTCCACTGACGTCTGTACCGATGTAGCTCCGCTCCGGTAAGCCGCCCGCGTCAGTAACGAGCCGAAGACCAGCGCCCGTACCACACCCGATGTCCAGGACCCGGCTAGAGCTGCCCTTGGCAATGCGATCAACCAAGCGCGCGTCTTCGTACCGATCAACTGCCGTGGAATAGAAGCTGTCATACCCCGGAGCAATCCCGTCGTAATATACGCGAGGGTGTTTTTGTCCGGGCAGCGAACGAAAAAAGTGCCTTGCGCGTGACGTACTTCCCGGCCAACGAGACCGGATGAAGTCCATCACAGTCGACGGGCTGTAGACGCCACATGAGCTGACGTCTAAGTGCAGTCCGCACAAGGGCGACCCCGCGTGAAAAGTCCTCCCACGATCGCGCTCCTTGTCGTAGACCGGGTCCATAAAGTGCGCGACCACGTGACTCGTCTCGATAAGCTGCGAGACCGTCCAGCCCTGAAGCTTACCTTCGCCGAAGTGCTCAACCTGAGCCTCGCCGTGAGGCTTCATCCCCAGCAGCTCAATCAAGTCACTGACGAACTCACGACACCGCGCCTCGCTCGTGCCGTCACTCAGAGGAATGTGCGCAACGTCCACCATCAGGTTGGACGCAAACATGTTGTCGTAAGTGCGAGTCATTGTACCTCGATCTCATGGTCCTTTAGCCAAACCGCCACACCCTCTGCGGACCACGCCAACAGTGCGAATGCGCCTGCCTCCTCAAGCTCGGAAGACACGTGAAGCTGCATGTCGGTCATCTTCTTTCCTGGCTGCTTGACCTCGATCCACACACTCCGCCCCTTCAGGGCGGCGCACGTGAAGTACACGTCGGGCAACCCGTTCGACTGCATCCGACCGCCGTGGATCTTCCGCACAAACGACCGAGGCACACGCTTCAGCAGCTTGATGATGTCCCGCGTGATTGCTGATTCCAGCCGTCTTTGCGCCATGGTCGCATAGTAGGGTACTACCCACCCTGAGACCAGCCCCCGGTCACGAACCATTGGAAGCAGACCGGGCGGATTCGAGGATGAACTTCAAGTACGTCGCCGTCAGGGTCAAGGACTGCTCTTCCGAAAAGCCAGCCCCAAAGAATCCTCGATACATCGTCCAGCAAGCGTCAGGCAACAGGGCGGCATGCGTCTGCGCCACCTGGTCTATCATCGCGCGAATCCGCGCCTCACTGTTTCTCTTGTCGCTGTCCATCCTGGTCATCCTCTCGGTAGATACTCTCTGCCATGACCTCCACCTCGCGCCTCAAAGGTGCGCAAGTGCTCGAAGCTGCACTGCACACCACCAGCTCCTCGCGAGCACGTGTCATCGCCACATAGAAAAGCCGCACAACAGAATCTCGTTCAAGAGACTCTCCGCGCTGCCACTGCTTGAAACCTGCTGAACTCAAGTCCGGGAAGACGTACGTCACGTCAGCCTCAGCACCCTTGAAGCTATGGATCGTCCCCACGTATATGCGTGGTTCCCTAGAGAGCGCCTCAATACCGTACTTCCGTGCGACCTCTAGTGGGTAAGAAGCTGACTCTTTCGGCGCAGCCAGGAGTCTCTGATGCCACCAGTCAATCGCCTGCTCCGAAGACCAGTCCCCCTTCCAGATCGCAATGAGATCGTCGACGACGTCGGGCATGAACCAAGACGTGATGTGGTCGATAGTGCAGAGATCGCCTGAAAGAGATCCTTCGACGGGACTGTCCATCCCGCCTTCCGCCGAGACTCGGATTGCGGGCTTTGCGCCACGCCGCAAGCACCCCGCAACCCGCAAGGGATTCGCCCAGAGCCATACCTGCCCTAGCGTCCACCACGCGCGCTCTCGGACGTCGTAGCAGTTTGAGACAAAGGCGTATGCGCGCCCGCCCATCGGAGTCCCGCTCGTCGGCGCAAGCGGGTTCCAGTCACCGCGATGCTGTCTCCAAGGGTTCGAGAACGGAAGCCCTCGACGCCTCAGCTCAGAGACCAAAGACGCCAACATGAACGAACATGACGCTTGGAACATGACAGAGCGCCCGCCCTCCACGTAGTCCGCTGCTTCCTCGACGATCGCCCCGGTGTCGTAGATCGACGACGTAGCCACACGCACCTGACCACGTGGGTCTTCGTCCGCCACTGGCTTACTGCGAGGCTTGTATTCAATCGGAGAGTAGTTGCTGAGGTGGTCTTCAACCCACCCCTTAGCAACCTTGAGCACACGCTCAGGGACGCGGTAGCTCTGGCTCAACACACGCCGATGATCGTCCGGGACAGTGTTGTCGGCAAAGATCTCGGGGTCGGCGCCGCGCCACGTGTAAAGCGCCTGCCATGAGTCCCCGACAACGATCGTCGCTCGCGATCTCTCCGCCCACTTCCGGATTACCGCGTACTCAAGCGTCGAGAGATCCTGAGCCTCGTCGACCATGATCACTGCCGGGTTGTTCGGCGCAACGTCGACGTGCCGAAGGCTCGTCTCGATCAAGTCCGTGAAGTCGACGACGCCCTGTTCATCCTTGAACGCAGACCACGCTGCCTCAAAGTCAGCGACGGCGACCGACCACGCATCACGCGGAACCATCTTGTGCCGGAGCAGCTCCAGCTGAGCCAGCAGCGCATCCCCACCGCCGTCCCGAGGCATGTCTGCCACGTGCCGGTCCCATTCGGGCTCGTCACCTGTCGAGAGGTCCATGCCAAGGATGGGCCAAGGGTAGTCCTCGTTCCATGTCCTGATGTGCGCAGCCTCCACAACGACAGGTCGCTCCATCGCGCGGTAGCAATGTGCATGCAGAGTGCCGATGGCATGCCGAGCCACCGGAAGCCCGCGGCCTACGACCTCCGCCGCAGCAGCCCTTGTCAGCGAGCACACCATGACCGGGGTCGACCAGCGTGCAGCCACAGAGGCCGAGTGCTGATATCTCTCGACGACGGCCTGGATCTGCCTGCCTAGGAACGTTGTCTTGCCCGTCCCAGGAGGTCCGATGACCAGATAGCGCCCTTCATAGAAGTCGCCCTCCTCCTCAGGCGGCGGCGCTGGCGGTGACAGATCAGGGACAGATCCCCAGAGATCAGTCTCATCCATGAGACTGTGCAACCGCGTCGAGTGGTTGCACGACCCCCTCGCCGGAGACGCTCGCGGTACCGCCTAAACCGCTATAGTGGAAGGACTTAACGACCCTGTAACCGGCGCAACCAACAAAGATCTTCACTTTTTCCTCTCCTGAGTTTTTTCCTCGCGCGTATAGAGCTGCGGTTCCACCAGGCCCGAGCGCCTCTAAGGCTCTCTAAGGGCCGCAGCCGTCCGCCCCGCCACCACCAGCCACTCAGCCCGCCCAAGCGCGCCCAGCGAAGCCCCAGGCTGATCCTTGCCGCTGCCCGCCATGCCCCGCCCACTCACCGCGCAGCCTCGCCAGGGACGTACAGGCTCAGCGCCCCCCTGAGGAGCACAAAAATCTCCCGGAGCGCCTCCTCCTTCGTCATCTCTTCGTGTCGGTAAACCCACACGGCGTGGTCCTCGAAGATACCCACCTCAAAGGGCAGGTAAGTGTGCGAGCGCCGTGGCTCCATCGACCCAGGCGCGTGGGGAGCCTGAAGCGAGATAGGCTCACCCAGAACCTCGCCAGCGACTCCGTACGACCCGGCGCAAGGACCACCAAGAAACGCAGTCCTGACCGTCATCGCCCACCACCCTTCGACGCCAGCATTGAACACATAGGCCCAAGCGCCCCGTACAGCTCAGCCGTCGCCCGGACGTCGCCCAGGCAGTAGTCCAAGAGTTCGGTGTGCTGGTCCCCGTGCCACATGTCGGCAACAGAAGCCCCGTCCACGCTGTCCTTGGGACTCTCGATTCCAAAAGACCGACACGCGAAGTCCAAAGACACGGAGCCGTTCCGATACCCGCCCATGAACATCAGCACGTCGTACAAATCGCAGTGAGGATGCAGCGCGTAGCGATACCCGCACAGATTCACCGTGGGCTTCACCAAGTTGATTGCAGACCGAATCGTCAAGAACGGGCCGTCAAAGCCACGCCCGTTGAACGTCACGACTCGACCCCACTTCCGGGCTGCCGCCCAGAACGCAGTTAGAATGTCGAACTCGCTCCCATAGAAGACCTTCACACCATCGTCGCGTGTGACCCAACCCGACTTACTGTCGTCGTAGGTCGCCATAAACGCGCCCTGGTCACCCGTCTCGATGTTCTGCAAACCGATGCACACAACGCGCGCCACGTAAGGACTCAGTCCCAACCGAGACTTCGCGTAGACCTCGCGCTCACTCGGCACAGAGTTCTCGCCCAACTCTCGCCGAGCCTTTGATAGGAGCTTCTCGCGAACTTCCTCGTGAAGCCCGTCCCACTCCAGGCCAACCGTCTCAATGTCGATTGCGTACTCGCTGCTCACCCGTCCTCCTCCTCAGGAACCTTGCGTCTTCGTGCCGCAGCCATCTCGGCGACTGCGGGGTAATCATCGAGGGGCGCCCCCCAATACCAGCGATTGACGCGCGCCCCTCGATCTCGTGCCTGATGCTTGAACGGCTCCATGCCCAGCAGCCGAAAGTCGCGCTCGATCTCCCGAGCCGTGATCCTGTCCCCCGTCGTCACACGGCACCATCGCGCGAACGTGTCCTTGTGAACCCAGACCAGCCCGTCCTTTGTCATCGGACTCCCGTCGCGCAGAGCCTTCGTCCACTCCTCCTCGGAGAACACTCTCGTGTTCGAGAGGTATGTCTCCAGTAAGGACCGTGATCGCTCTTCCGTCGTCGGCTCATCGGCCTCCTCCCGCTCAACGATCAAGAACAGCCGTTTGACAACCTCGTGCCAGACCTTGCTCATCTTGGGCTCCAGACTCACGCCGCACCGCTCCAAGATGCGATCTCGGAATGAGCCAAAGCTCGTCACGTTGCGAACCTTCCCAACGCTGAACTGAGTGCCATCGTCCAAGACGATGAAATACTCAGCCTGGTCTTTGTTCACCTGCACGAAGCGCTGAATCGCAATGCGCAAAGCGCCGCGTATCCCGTTGAGGCACGTCGCTCGCTCCGTCGAGGTTAGGTTGTCGCGGTCGGCCTCTGTCGGCATCTGAGCGTCACCGCTCTGAAGCTCGTCGTAGGCTTTCTTCTGCTCCAGAGACGCCCGCGCCTTGCCAATCGTGCGCTGGTAGTAGTCCACCCGGTTCTTAGGCGCATGACCACGAATCCGCCGCCAGTGAATCAGCGCGTCGACAATCTGCTGATCCGTCCAGCCCACCCGCACGAACGTGTTCGCAAGAGCCATGTCGTAGCTGCTCGCGCTTTGATCGGACAAGTCGCTGCGAGTCTGCGCCCACGTCGCCCGGAAGTCGTTGTCGTTCGTCGACAGCGCCTCAATGATGCGCTCGTCAACCTGGACGTCCGGCAACACGTCAAACTGATCGACGTCAGGGACGACCGTCCGCCCCTGCCGCGCGTACTCCGCAGCAACAAGGAACGGCTCAATCTCACTCGGGTCGTACTCCGCACCCGTGATCTCATGCAGCGTCACCTTCTTCGGAACGTCGGGCTCCTTGAAGTTGACCGTGCCCGCAACACGAAGGATTCGCGCAAGGTCGTACACGCTGTCGAGCTGCCTCCCCTTTGCCGCCGCGGCGCGGTGCACCGTCGCCCCCCACCGCTGAACAAGCATCTCGGCGTCGTGCCTGTCGTCACGCCCCTCGAACACCCACGGCTCTTTGAACCGCCAGTAGGTGTGGATGCCGTGCCCCGTGTGCGTGTAGAAGCTAGGGCGCATGTGCCCGCAGACAGAACCTAGCTCAAGCGCCTCCTCGACAGATTCTGGGTAAGGCTTCCTGCTCTTGTGAGCAGCATGAGCAATGTCAAGGTCGGTCCAAAGCGAGACGATTGCGTGCGTGTCGTCCGCATTGCCACGACTTCCGCCCCTGGGCCTCGCACGAAGAAGTGCCATGCCGCAGTACACGTCTTCGCCGGATGCCACCTGCTCTGAACACCAGTCAACGCCCGCCCCGACATCTCGGAAGAATGCGGGGCGGGCGCTGGGGAGCGCAAACACGGAGTAGTAAAGGTCGTCGTACTCTTCGAGCACTTGCCCAAAAAGATGACCGAAGTACTCCGCAATCACGTCACGGTCTGGCTGCATCGTCGCTCCCTACAAAGTGGATAGGGCGACTCAGCCCTCGGTGACAGTCTCGGCGCCTTCAACCCCCGTCTGGTCGAAGTAAGGACGCAGCGATGTAGCAACCTCCTTCATCCGCCCCGCTTGGTCCTCGGGCAACACAGCGATCAAGCGCGGAGACACAACGCTATGCTTCACGGGCTGCGTCTCGTTGCGTAGCCTCAGCCCCACGACCGCGCTCGTGCATTGAACGCCTCGGCTCGCAAGCGTCAGCATGAACCGCTGGAACGGCTTGATGCTTGACGGCGCGAGATCAATCACAAGAGGCAGCATCTCGTTCGGCCGCATGAAGTAGACCAGCTTGCGCTGCGAGCACGCCTGGGAGTCGCCTTTTGCGCTTGAGCCCCACTGTGCCATCGGGCACGTCTTACACACGCGCCGTCTGGGGGCAGCCCCCTCCCCGTCAATGCCAGGAAGCACGCCAGTCCCGAACTTCCCGTCAGTCGACGAGCAGTCAGGAGGCGTTCCGCCGCCCGTATCCTCGAAGTCCGTCTGCCAGTACGCTCGCCGGTTCCCATGGAGAAGCACCACACCCACTAGGTCAGGAACAGCCTCCGGCTCACCGTTGACGTCAGGAACCGACCAGGCAAGCCCTCCGCCCCCAGGAATGTTTGTTCGGGGAAGGTCAAACTCGTCGATCCCGCCGTCGCCGATATTCGCCTCAAGCAACTCGGGAAGTGCCCCGATATCCTGCTTAATGACCGCGTAGGCGTCGTCTTCGTACAGCGTGAGCGCGTTCTTCGCGCCCCCTTCGGACTTGCTGCTGGGCATAAGCCCTCCTTGCTCGTTGGAAAGGCTGACCCTACTACTTTCGCGACGCGACGACCTTAACCCGATGCCGTTCAGTGAACGACAGCAGGCCCTCCAGGTGCTCTGGGATCATAGGGGACATCGTCTCTTCGTCCAGCTCGCAGTCGTTCAGCATCCAGCTCCGAAGAGTCTGATAGTTGAACGTCCGTCGAACGAGGTGCTCTGTCTCAGGGTCTCCCTTGAGCGCCAGCACAAGCCGACGTTTCGCCAGCTCCCGCGCATTCTCGACATCTTCGGCGGTCGCCTCCGAGTTCAGAGCGGAACGCTCCTCGCTGTCGTCGACAGTCGGCCATAGCTCGCGCGCCAAGTACAACGTCTTGCCGCGAAGAGTGATGCTCTGAGTCCCTGTCTCACCCATGTGCTCGACAAGCTGATCTTCGAGCTGAGACTTCAACCCTCCAATCCGCTTGGAGAGCTTGTCGGCCTCGCGACGCTCGTTGTCGAGCGCCACATAGACCCCGTACATCTGATCCGGCGTCAAGTCCTCGAACTCTGCGTCTTCTGATACCCCAAGCTCTGCGTAAATCCGACGAAGGACAGCGTCACCGGGCATATCAATCTCCAAGGCGCATTTCGATTGGTCAGCACCCGCCCCTCATAGGCGAGCCAGCAGAGCATACCTAACGCTCTCAACTCTGAGAACACCCTAGGTCTCTTTGCCGCCAAGTCTTTCGCGCAGAACGCCCGCAAAGCCCGGTGCTCCGGAGTACCTTTCCGGGTTGTACTCGACGATGTAGTCCTGCATCCGCTGGACATTCTCAAGCGAGACCTCGACCCCCAGAACCTGCGCTAGCGTGACGACGTTGTCTGAGTATCGAAGGTCCTCAAAGTCCACCCAGTGATCGGCGTCACTGCGGAGCGACAAAAGCCCCTCCACGCATCTCTCCACAAGAAGCTCTGTCTCAGAGACCTGCCCAGAAGCGCGCACAGCAGACTTCCGAGATACCCCCGGCTCACGCCACACGACAACAAGAGGGGCGCCCGCGTCGATGACGCTAGGCCACAACGCAAGGTCGCAGCCAGTAGCCCCGGAAACGCCCTCGGGATAGTTCACGGAGACGCGCCCGTCTTCGCGGAAGACGCCGTGCGTCCGCACCGCCTCATGTAGAACGTAGTGCCCAGGAGTGGTCAGCAAAACGGACAACCAGGCCGAACGACTTCTCGGCATTGTCGCGACGAAAAAGCGGCTGGTCATCGGGTTGTCGAAGGTCCGTCGAGCACCCTTACCTCAGTCGCGGGCATCATCGACACAATCTCACCATCCCAGCAGAAGTAGTACCGCTCACCACTAAACGAAGCAATGGCCTGGACTTCACCAAAGTTCGTTTTGGCGCCGAGTGGGATTAGAGGTGGTCGCTCAGACGTCATCGCCGAGCACCTTCCGCGCACGTGCTTCGAGGTAGTCGGCACTATCCTCGTGAGTGAAGTCGCGGCCAGTGGCGACACCGCCATTCCAGTAGAGATTGTCGACCTCTCTGCACACGTCGATGAGCCACGCTGAGTAGGCTTGGTCGTGCCCACGCAAGTAGCCGAGCACGACGGAGGGAAAGACGCAACGCCAGACGTCAAGACGTAGCGCCCTGCACCCGAAGTTAAGCACCCACCGCGCAGCGTACTTGTCGTAGCCACTCGCGTCTTCGGTCACCGACCACGCTCAGCAGAAGTGCCGACCACGTTCAAGAACTCCTCTAGCTCAAGAGTATCTGTGATCAGCCTTGTCTTCGAGCTGTCTTTCGCAGAGTAAGACGCCGTTGCAGCCGCATACCCGCTGTAGAAGCAACGTCGCATCTCCACAAGCTGCGCAGGATTCATCGACCTTAGTTCGCCGTCACGAAAAACTGCATTGACGAACGCCCGCCACTCGACGTCGATGTCCCCATGGGTCACAGACAAGGGTATCCCCACAGCCGTGACTAAACGTGATCTTTTCATCAGCCCACTCCTCGAAAGGGTTTGCCCTACATCTCTTCAGGAATGCCCGCCTCGTCATGCAGACTGACCACGTCCGCAAACCTCCGAGCAAAGTCTTCCAGACCGCTCAATATGGCGGCGTCAATGGCGCATATCTGACCGCGATCCAGCCCCTCAGAAGCTGCTGTCTCCATCATCGTCCTAATAGACCTCACCCCCGCCACAAAACCCAGCCGAGCGTTTATGAGAATCATGTCCTCAGGTCCCTTGTCGCTGTACACGGCCTTGGCGTAAACAGCCCACATGGTGTCAATGATATTACTCTCGTCGATCTTCACGCTAACTCCGATGCCCCTGTGATGGACTCCACGACAGCGTCGACAACGTTGCCCTTGCGACGTAGAGCCCGATAGACCACTCGATCGACTGTCCCCTCAGCAATGAGGTGGTAGTACACCACCCCACGCGTTTGCCCAGGCCGGTACACACGCGCCCTCGACTGAAGGTAGTCCGTCAGGTTGAATCCGACCGAGTAGTACACGCAGTAGCGAGCTGGAGTTAGGTCAATCCCAACCCCACCCGCCTGAATCTGAACAGCAATGATAGGACCTGTGCCCAACCGGCACTCGTTCTCCCAAAGGTCCTGCTGATTTGTCCCTCCGCTGATCTCAAAGCTCGTCCGACCAGACTCTAGTGCGACCCTGTGAACAGTCTCAAGGTCCGGCCTAAAGCGCACGAACACGACAATCGGCTCGTCATGCGCAGCGTCTGTGGCGATCTCTTTGAGAGCGTCACTCTTTCCGCGGTCGATCGGCTCGATCGCTTGCTTCTCGACCCCCGCAGGGTCTGTGTAAGTCACCGAGCAAAAGCCGCTTGTGATCTGCTGGAGCCGCAACAACTTCGCGACCGCGTTCGTCGCAGTCACCACGCCCTTTGCGTGCTGGGCGATGAAGTCGTCGCGTACGTCCCGGTACATGCGCGTCGCAGCAGGACATAGCTCCACCAACCGTTCTTCGTCTTGATACTCCGGTAGGTCGACAACGTCGCGCAGCCTTACGCGAGTCGACACGCGCGACATTCGTTCCTTGAAGTCATCAAGGTTCTGATAGTCGACAACCTCACGCCCCTCGAAGCCACCCATCACGCAATACTTCGCCCGGAAGCGCGTGATCGCCGTCCCGAAGAGCGCCGGCTCGATGAACGCAAACTGCCCGAATGCATCAATCGGCCCGTTACCCATAGGAGTGCCCGTAAGGCACACGCGATGCCGCGCCTTGGGGGCCAACTGTTTCGCCATGAACTTGCCGATGTTCGTCGACACGTTCGAGATCCTGTGACTCTCATCAGCTACGACAAGGTCCCACGTCAAAGACGTGATCGTCTTTGACAAAGGAGTGCGCCATGCGGCCTCGTAGTTTGTCACCACGATGAGCGGCTTAGACAAGGCCGCACACTCCAGGACCTTCTCTTCAAGAAGAGATGCTCGCTGAGCGACAGAGTGCTTTCCAGTGAGCATCAAGACCTCAAGGCCCACTTCGTCAGGGACGTGTTTCGCCGCCTCGCGCCCCCATACGCTGATCACTGAAGAGGGACACGTCACCAGCACCAAGCGGAAGTCGTAGTGGACGATGGCATCGTAGATCGCCTTCGTCTTGCCGCTGCCCATGTCCCACGCGAGCATGCACCCACCGAGCTGTCCCACCATGTGGATGCCCACTCGTTGGTGGGTCCACGGCGGGAGCACAGCGCCCGCTACTGGATCAGACGTGTCGACGTCGGCCAGCACCGTCTTCGCGTTTGCCAGAGCGTCACACGGAGCGTCATGCAGGATCTGCGCGTCCGGCAATGCGCGCGCTACCGCCGCGCGCGTCTCCTGCAATGCCATCGCAGTGAGGGGGACCGTCCACATCTTCCGCTTGGCGTGCCACCTCGCGAAGCCCGTCGACTTGATCGCGTCCTTCGCTGCGAAGGGCGCGTCGACACGAACCTCCCGCCCCTTACCGACCTCGACAACCTCGAAGCGAACGGTCGTCACTCGCCCACCTCCATGATCCCGTCGTACGCGACGACTACAGCCTCGGCAAGATCGGCCCGTGCAAGCCCTGGGCGGCTGTCGCGGCGGTGCGAAAAGTAATAGACGGGCCCATCTCCACTATCTAGCCAGTACCCAAGCTCGTAAAGGGCACAGATCTTTTCGAGCACGCACGACGCAGCCGGGAGAAGATGCTGCACGCCAACCGACCCGATGAGACTGCTCCCCCCGTCAAACCAAACGGTCTCACCATCTGTATGCATTACCTCGACCGGCTCAATCTGAACTCTCTCGCCGATCCTTGGGCTCCACTCGCGGTCACTCACTCGCGCCGCCTTCCTCAGGACGCCACGTAATAATGCGCACGTCCCCCAGAGGAACCCAGAAAGACTCCCCGGCCTGAATGTAGTAGTCCTGGCGGTCCATCTTCCCGTCAACGATCTCGCGCGTCGTGATGTGCGCAGGTCCGTGATACTGCTTACCGTGGGTCGTGCTGCAACCCGCTAGCAACAGAGAGGCTACGATCAGAAGCAAGACGTTCACCTTCCACCGATCTCTCGGCGGAAAGTCCTCCACGCGGCTCCTCCAGAAGTACCCACCCAAAAAGCTGGCAGCGCAGAGTGAAACAATCACAGTCTCCGCGCTCATTGCAGAGCCTCCCACTTAGCGTCAAGCATCGAAGTCCAGCCAGCTCCCACCCCGTAGAAAGGACTTGTCAGCAGCCCGTCAAGGTCCTCGCCGGGTTGTTTCAGTGGCGCTTGAGGTTCTTCTGCGTAGGACAGCTGCGACGCACCAGGGAATATCTCCAGCCGCACAGGGCCTAAGACGCGATTGCCTTCGGCGATGAAGGGCAATGTCGTTGAAGTAGGATCTCCCTCCGTACGCCAGCCCTGAACAGCGTATGTCCCCTCCGGCTCAGGAGACATGATGTCATTCCCTCGCAAGACCATCTGCTCGCCGGAACTCCCGTAGATGAGAGCGTGCCGCCCGATGACTGTGCAGAACTGAATGTGTGTCTTGCCAGGATCATCGCCTCGATGAGCATGACAAGCATTCAGTATCGCGTTCCCGTAAGCAAAGCCACGAGCCGTCACAAGCGCGCCGTTGATCGGAACGCCCTTCTCCAAAAAGAGCGACTTCTCGACGAGACCTCCGCCCCACCCCTTACAGCTCAGAACGTTGTGCGCGTACGTACCCTCGGTAAACGTGCAGCGATAGATCTCCAGCCCGCCAGAAAGCAGCACACCCGCGCCCGCGCTCCCCATGAAGCGACACTGCTCAATCCGCGCCCGTGCCTTGGGCTCGCACCGGACAAGTGCGTTCGACTCGCCCTCCAACGTATTCCCGAGTCGGCAGCGAAACACTTGAGACGGATGGCTTGTGTCCCTGAACGTGACACCTGCCCGAAAGACGCATCCAAGAAACAGCGTCGGCTTCGTCACGTCGACGTGGTCGCCAAAGTCCTGCTGTGTGACGATCTCTTGATCGAGCTGAGCAGCCTTCGACAAGACCCAGACCGTCCCATCAAGCTCGACGAGCGACTTCTCCGGAATAGCCGTCTGAGCGGACAAGCGCGCAGTCGCCACCAACAGCACCGCTATGATACACACCCACAATACAACGTAAGTGAACGCGCCCAGCACCCTCTCAGTCCGAGCCTTCATCACTGTTCTCCCTGAGCATTGCGGACGATTCTTCCTACGCAACGCTGGCAGAACAGAGTCCGCGTCTCCTGCTTGTCAGCGACCTCCGGGGAAGGCGCCGCTTTGCGCCAGCCCCACACCCCACAGATGCCACGAGTGCCTTCGTGAACGGCGTGCGCAACACGCCCGTTCTGGGTGTACCTCCACTGCCACCCGTCAGAAAGCATCTGAAGAATGCGGACAACCCGCTCGTCCTTCGGTAGCCCAGTGCTCGGTGAAAGCGATGTCTTCCTCGGACTCGCCTTTTTCTTCTTTCGTACGGTCGTAGCGCCCATGCCACGCCTCCTTGTTTACAGGTGTGAGTACCTCTTTGTTGTTACCCAGATGGGCTTGCGGCGCTCAGCAACAATGCGAAGCCCGCAAGCCCGCAGAAGCTGTTCAACGTTTGACGCCACTGAGTCTGTCTCCCCGTTCAAGTACCGGTACACCGTCGCGGGTGCTAGGTCCACCATCCCGCTGTTGGCTACGGCGTACCTGGACTGCCCCATGCTCTCCAGCCGGTAGTTGATAATGTCGCGAAGCGAGTGGGATCGGATGTCGTAAGGGTCTACTTTTGCTGCCTTGACCATTGATGGCCTCCAGAGATAGTCGCACTCACGTATCCTACAAGGGCGCGACTTACTCATCCACACTCGCTTCGCGCTGAACTGCTCGTCCCGACCTAGCCCTCGTCGGCTTCGGCCTCGACCTCATCTGCTGATGCTTGCACCGACGCGAACATACAAGCCACCGTCAGCTCGAAGGACTCGTCCTGCTCCTCTCGCCCGCGCGCGTCGCAAAAGGTCTCCATATGCTTCCGCGCGCGCTCCTGCCATGCCGCAGCATCGCCACCCACCATCACGCCCGCCTTACTCGCAGCGGCCACCCGCGAGCGCGCGCCCGCAAGTAGCGAGTTAAGCCGCTCTGACTTCTTCGCCATCGTCTACTCCAAAAAGAGACAGGTCGCTAAGCCCTATCCGCCTAGCGACCTGTCAGTGCCGAACTGCCCTCCCAGACAGTCCTCCGTCACGAATGCCTCGCTGCGTCAGTCTCCCGGAGCAAGACGTTATGGTCGCATTCCTGCGACGCTCCCTCAGTCTAGCCAACCCGCGCATCAGCGCAAGCCCCTGGCTGAAGGCTGTGTATAAGTGGGGTCTCTCCCCGCAGGTGCGCTCAAGGACCAGTAGCTCCTGCAAGATACCAGTCGGTGTGGGCAGACACCGTCGAGATGCCACTCAGGGGGAGAGTAGCTCTCAACAACCCGGCGCGACACTGCGGAAAGAGACCCCGAAAGAAGTGCCGTGGCTCGGCTGAAAAGAAGGGGAGATACTCGGTGGGACCAAGCCACGGCGTAGCCTTTCGCGCCTACATATACGCGAGAGACGTTTTCCCACCTGAGTGTACGATGAAATGTCTTTGCGCCTGACCTACCCCCATCATTCGTGAGAATAGTCACGGCAAGACATCCCGTTGAGAAAACGCCGCGCGGGGTGACCCCCACGCGGCGGTGCTACGCAAGGTCGATGATGGCGTCGACGACGAGAAAACGCCGACCTTGCACGCACTGTGTGTGGTTACACGCCGTCCGGAATGCCCGAGGAAACGGCAATCGTCGCTACCTGACGCTTGCATCGAGAGCGCCGGATAAGGACAGCGCCCTGGTCCGGGTAGAAGAGAGTCTCCAGCGGTGAACTGGGGTGGCACCTTGGGGAAGGAATGACGGGGTGCCCCTCCGGTGAGCTGCACCCATCGTGAGTGCAGCGCAGCCCCTTCAGGTCTTCCGTCGTCAACCACGACGCCACGGGGGGCAACTTCTCTTCTGGGTTCATCAGGTACTCCAGCGCAGCCCGCAAAAAGCAACAGGGTCACGTAGACGGGAAGCCTCATAACAAGTCCCCTCTGTGGACAGCCACGTAAGAGTCAATCACGTTGGCGACCTCGCTCAAACCCTCCGCGCGAGCGTCCAAAAGAGCAATCAAGACGCCTTGTATGTGACGGACCCCATCACGAAAGCTAAGACCAGTCCGATCCAGCCCGAACTCGCGGCCCTTCGCGTCGATAAACTCCGTCACACCGTAGATGACGCAACACCGAACTCCGCGTCCAGGCTTGTTGAACGAGTCAGTTAAATCCTCGTACCACTTGGAACATAGAGGGCACTCCCAAGGACCGCCAGCCTTAGTAGGTTGGAGCGCCCCTTCAAATCCGGGCACTTCCCATGCCATCGCTTCAAAAAAGCTCATGACCAGTTGTCTGCAAGGATGAGCACGCGCACTACCTGACTGCGCCTTGTCGTTACTTCCGGACACTCTGTTAAACCCCACGACAAAGCCCCTCCATGACCTTGGTCACTTCGCGTCGCCGAGCAGCCGCGCTGTCCGCCTCTCGGCGGAGCCTGTCCGCCTCCCGCCCCGCCCGCCCAGAGTAGTAGGCAGAGAGCAGCAACGCGTCCAGTATTCGGGTAACCGCTTGCTGTTCGCCGGCCGTTGGAAAGGCGATTACCCCCGACTCTTGAAGGTCCGCCAGAATGCTGACAGGCGTGTTTCGTACGTCTCCGCCTACAGCGAAAAGTATGTCCTGAGATTTCGTGTCCGTCGTCATCGTGTCGCTACTCCCATGTCTGCGACTATTCTACCCGCCAACAAAGCACCGCGCCAATCCCTAGGGTTCTTTTATCTCCATCGCGATCGCACCGCTCCTTGCGTCAAAGACAGGACTCTTCGGCACAGGCATCAAGCAGAACCCCTGCAAAGGGAGGGTGTCGGCCTCGGCCCTATACGCAGTCTTGTCGAAGCTGAACCAACCGCGCCCAAACGAGCAGAACCTGACCTTGCCTTCGACAAATGCGTACGTAAAGTCAGTGCCTGAAGATGTGGGCCAAGGCCATACCCACTCTCCCCTCGATACGTCGCTCTTGCGGCAACTCTCGATAACCTCGTCGGTCAACGCCCGCGAAGGGATCGCGCTAGAGTCTCGAATCGCCGTAAACGCATTCTCCCGCTCCTCTAGCAGGGCACCGTCAGTGTGGACCTCAAATAACTCGGCCACTGCCTGCCTGAACTCATCCTCGGTCGTCGCGTTGATCAGCGTGATCGGCATGTCCTCAGGATGGCCGTTCCATCCGATTGACCCCAGCCAACTCTGTGGGTTTGAAATGTCGCCTGCGTAAAAGTCTGCCCTGGTGCCCATACCTCTCCTCTCGTTACTTGTCCGAAGTTATCCACCTCTGAACAGCCTCGCTATGGTGGTCGTCGTCATATGTTGCCAGGCCAAGTTCATCTCGAAACGCGTGCTCGACGAGCACTCCGTGCCGAAAGATCCAGCCTTCGTTAATGCCGTGAGTCACTGCCACGGCCCCGTATGTCTTGCTCACCTTCTCGATGAGCTTCCGGCTTCGGCCAACCTGTACCCGGCGCGGTGAGTCGACGCGCGCGCAAATGACGACCCCACCGTGCCGGAGATCGCGCTCAACGTGAAAGCTCAGTCCGATCTTGTCGGGTCGGTCGTCTTCGCGAAGCTCAAACTTGTTGTAAGGGTCGCGCCACCAGCACAGATAGCTGCCGCACTCCGCGGGTTTTTTCTCATGAACGCTGCACCCTGACTCACATACAAGCTCGCAGGTCACCCCGACGTTCTTCGAGAGTTCCGTGACGGTCATGAACGTGCAGCAGAACGTGCAGTCGCCACACTTTCGTGGTGTCTTCATTGAGTTTCCTTGCGTTTCTTCCGACGAGACTCCAACTGCTCCTCGTACGTCACGGGAGCTACGTCGGGGGGCAAAAGAGCTGCGTCCCAGGCACCACCATCCCAGACGTCTAGGTAGGACGCCCTACGATTCATCAGCTCATCCTGATGCGAAAGGTGCACTTCGCCGTCATTCCACCAAGAAGGAGGCTTCCTCGTGCGTGCGTGGAAAGACGCCATCAGCCAAAGCAGCTCCTTCATGTAAGGATCGATCTGCCCTGGGTGCGCACGCTCCCAATACTCGCACGCCGACATACCGACAATGGACAAAAAGCGTCCCGAGTATCTCCACGAGAGAGCCGTCAAAGACCCCGTGATCTCTGCCTCTTCGTCACGCAAGATCATCCGCAGCACGTCCATCACCCCCGACCGAAGACCGTCAAGGTCGTCCGGATGCAGTGCCTTGTTTCCGCGCGAAAAGTCTGAGTCCGGAACAAAGACCTCGCCTGCGTATATCACGCTCGCCATACAACCCTCACCAGCTCAGGCATCTCAAAGAGCCACTCTGCGAGCTTGTCACGAAGCCGCTCGCGCGCTCGCTTCACTACCATCCCCGCCTGCTTTGGCCGAAACCCGACGATCCTCGCAATGTCGACGCCACGCTCGCCAGCGCGCAGTAATGAAAGCACCTGCTGATCGCGCTCAGATAGCTGAGCAAAGCTCTTCGCAAACTTACGCGCGAAGTCAGGTCTTAGCTCTACCCGGGCCTCCGGCTCCGGCTCCGGCTCCGCTTCTGTATTTCCTCGCCTGACAGTTTCCTTCCAGAACACTTCCTCGCGCCGCTGACGACGGACAGCATTGCGCCGGTTGTTCATCGCAAGATTCTTGCGAGAGACCGCGATAAACCCGCGAAGATTCCCCACGTCGTCTAGCGTCATGCCCTTGGAGATCATCCGCAAGGCTAACTCTCCGGCGACGTCGGGGTCCCACCCGCACACGTCCTCGCACACACGCAAGAAGTGCCTCGCCTGCTCGTCTGTCATCGTGCCCATAACTGCCCCAGAAAAGGCCGCCCACCACAAAGAACGCACTTAGGTGGGAGCACCGAGACGTAAGCCCCTGTGGCGGACGGCCAGTGTGTGTCTGAACTACTCTTCGGAGCCCTCGTCCGTGTCATCCGACACGGCGGGCACTCCGCCTGCCGTCTTGTACGAACGCTCGCTGTCGACGTGATGCAGTTCGACAGTACGATCCGGCGCCTTCGTCGACTCGCGCTTCTCGGCACTCTTGAGGCGGTTCTGCTGAGTCCACACCGTCTGCGCTGCCAACGTCACCGACTCGGGGTCGATCTTTCCGCTGACAGATCGGTTGATGGCGTGCAACTGAGCCTTCGTCGCCACTTCGCGCACTGAAGCAGGAAGCAAGCCCACACACTTCTTCGCAGACCCGTTGAAGTCGTCCGGGGCGTACTCGCCCAAGAACTGACGCAGCAACTCCTCGGCGGCTCCCTCGTCGCACGGACCAAACTCCAGGACCGTGTCCAAGCGCCCAGGCCGCAGCAAGGGCGACGGCAGTTGATCCGGGTCGTTCGTCGTCGCCACCAGCAGCACGCGCGCCGAGCGATCGAGACCGTCCAGCGCGTTCAAGATGCGGTCGGTGACGTGACCACGCTTCCCGCCCATGACGCGGTCGATGTCCTCGACGATCAGCAGGGCAGGCTCGAACGTCGACGCAATGCGCAGCGCCGACTCCATCGCGCGAGCGTCACCCAGGTACCACACGGTGAAGCCCTTCTGGATGGCGGCGTACGTCAGCATGCGCGCCGAAAGCGTCTTGCCCGTACCCGGACGACCCGCCAGAAGAACGCCGCGTCGAACAGGAAGGCCGCGACGCTGCATCTCCTCCCCGTGTTCGATCGGGCCCAGCACCTCGGACATCAGCGCCTCGCGCTCACCCTTCGGCAAGACAACCTCGTGAGGCAGCACCTTCGCGACAGGCACAACAGGAGGCGCAGAGTTGATCGACAGTCGCCCCTCCTCGTCCGGCTTCAGAACCACCGCCGCGCCAGCGTAAAGGCTACGCGTCGCGATCTCATCCCCGACCGAGTCGAGAAGCTTCGTCGCACGATCCTTGTCGCAGAACGGCACGTGCACGATGACCCGGAACATCGGGCCCTCGTCCTTCGAGTTGTAGAAGTCCTGCTCCACCTTGCCGAGCGCGGCAACCTGCCAGTCCCCCCAGCGAATCGTCGTCTTGCCCTCCGCGGAGGGCACCGACAGCTCCGACGCCCCGCGAGCCGTGGCGCTGTAGTCACGCTGAAGCACGCGCTCCAGTGAGTGACACCCCTGCCACGGCAGCGTGTGATAGTCCCGCACGACGGGAACAATCTCCTCGTCCTCGTCAGCACGACGTGAACAGTGCTTCGCCGCCGACCGCCAGTCCATGTTGTCCGGAATGACAATCTTGCGAATGCTGTCTCGATGAAACTGAGGAGGACCCAGCTTCTTCTCCTCGGCCTCCCGCTTTTCGTCAGGAGTCAGCTTTTTTGTCTTGGCGCTCATATCATGAAATCCTCTTGTCTAACTGCCCTTAGCAGGGAACACCCCTACCCAAGGGGGTACTGCTCACGCTTCATTCGGCGTCAGGTTCGACGACGAACTCTTCGTGGTGCTTAAAGCGTTCTTTCATTTGATCGACCGGGCCCCACCAACACTGATAACCCCACACTCGCATACCCATGTCCAAAAGGATGCAAGGGTTCTCATACCCTAGCGCCTCGCAGTAAACGCGCCCCTGATACACGCCCTCACCAAAAGTAAGGACTCTCTTAGAGTCCGCGCTTCTGATCGCAACGACACGGTCACCTACTTGTGCCCCCATGTGAATCTCCTCTCAGTTCATCGAGGGGTCGACGCTCGACTTGCCCCCAGGGCCATCGACAGACGCAATGTTGACTGCTCCAGGAAAAAGAATCCGCAGAAGCTCCTGAAGTGCGGCAGAACATGGAAGGCAAAGAGGAGCGTAGACTTCGATGACGCTACAGGATAGGGCTTCAGCAACGCGCTCCGCGCCACTATCCGTCATAACGACCCTCGTTAAACACAAACTGCACTCATAGGTGTCCTCAGAAGTGACATCCTCCGCGACTGGACACTCCAAGGCGCCAACCTTCTTCGGACCCTTGCCCGTCACGCCCAGCACCAAAACTATGACGCGCCGGACAACCGCCCTCGCGTCAAGCCCCATACGAACTTACCTTGACGGTGTGCTTAAGATGGTCCAGACAGAAGGCTGCGATCTGAGGTCCGCGCAACAACAAGACCAGCCCGCAGTCGACACAGCAACACTTCTGGAGCCCGAGAGAATCTCCTCCGCAGACAGCTCGGTACAGGCTGTTGTAAGCAGATAAAGAGATGTCTAGCCACTCGCTCGGAAGCTTCGCATGGCTACTCAAAGTAAGTGGCGCTACGGCCGAAGCGGACTGCGCTGCCGAGGTCGCTTCCTCATCCCCGTCGTCACCGCTCCCCCACTTGAACTTCATCTTCAGCCGAAACATCAGACGTAATCCGACTTCGGAATGTTCGGGACGTCTTGATCCCAGTACATCGTGCCGAAACCGTACTTCGCCTGACCGTCTGACGTTCGGCGGTGCGTGACGACCCCGTACGCGACGGCTTCCGCCAAGTACGCACGGAAGTCATCAATCTCTACCTGTTTGTAGTCGTCGTCGTCCTGGTCGAGAATCTCCGAAGCTGCAAGGATCTCCGACGCACTGAAGGTCCGCCCCTGCGCAGGCTTCTCCAAGCCATGGAAAGCCCAAACGAGCATCTTCCTGCCGTACACGTTCAAACACTTAATAGGTGCTGCCATCTTGATGCTCCCTTGTCTCGTGTCGTTTCCTCTCACGTGCGCGCGTTGCCCTGCACACACAGAGCAATACCCGCGCCACATATCAAACACTATCCGCCTAGTCGCATGCGCGCAACCATCCTGGAGCCAAACAAACGCCAACCCCCGCGCGTTGGTCGTAAGTCGCAGGGAAAATCCGCTCCTTTTCTCACACACCGCGCGCCGTCGGCATATACTGCCACACATGCGACTAATCGCGCTCCAAAAGACTAGGCGCCGCCTAGTCCGTGTAAGTCGCCCTAGCTAAGGAGTTCAGCCTTCATGAAGAACACTCTTCTTGTTGCAGTGCTGATTGCTTGTTTCCTTTCGACCGTCGCCGCCCAGAACGACGACGTCGGCATCGGCCAGTACGGCCCTGACCTGGGTGGTACAGGACTTCCTCCAGTTTCAGGAGGCGACGGAGTCGGAGAAATGGAAGGCGTCGCGGCAGTCCACTTCCTCGGCCCAGCGCCGGACGGAAGCCCTACCTTCCTGATCGTCGCTTGGAGTGACGGGCAAACCGGAGGTCTCCCATACCTGGGGCCCGACTTCGGTGGCAGTATCCCCGCAGCCCAAAAGAATGAGACTGACCCCGGCGGCGGCATCCCTACCACAGGACCAGACGTCGGCGGCGTCATCCACGCAGCGCCGGATCTAGGTACCGGCATTCTCGCACCGGACCTCGGTGGAGGGATCCTTGCGCCGGATCTCGGTGGCAGCGGACAGCTCGCAACAGAGTTGTTCTTCGTCACAGTCGGCACAAGTCCTGACGGCACGGGCCAAGTGACTGTCAGCGCCGCTCAGGCTGCCACAGCAGGCACCGGCACCGGATGCTTCTCCTTCCCCAACAAGTACCTGCCGGTGCAGTTCATCGACACCAACGGAAAAGGTAAGACGCTGTCAGCCGCCGTCGCCGACCACAAAGCAAAGCTTGCAAACATCGCTGCCCAGGGTGGCGTGCCGTGTAAGTAGCGGGCTCATTCAAGACTAGCCCGCGCCAAAAAAGAGAGCCCCGAGTGCTGCGCAAGCACTCGGGGCTCTCGACGCTGGAGAGGAATCCAGACATGGGCTTGCGCAGCTTACCCGATCGAACGGCGCGAAGACGATTCCCAACCCTGAAGATGCGTCACGTTCTGCCGTCCGTCATCGGGGTGAGACGACGAGCCCCAATACCCGCTCGCAGCCATGGCGTCGATGATCTTGTCCGCCAACGCAGCGAACTCAGTCGTGCTGGGATAGTGCCGCGCTAGAACCTCTAAGCCAGGAAGCAGAAACGACGAAGACGTTCCAGCAGGATTCGTCTTCGCCGGATAGCACAGCCCAAACGCCGAGATGTCCGCCAAAACGCCGTAGTAAGGCGTGGACGGCTCCAGCGTGTCCTGGTCGATCCAAACGCTAGGGTCTGCGCACCGCTGCATCAGCGTTGCCACGATGTGGAGCTGCATGCGAGCCCGTGCTGCCTGCTCAGGGGTCCCAAACTCGATGATCTTGTCCAAGCCCTGAGCCTGGATGCCGCCCATCCAGACGCACCACCCTCGCGTGAGCTGTCGATTCTCGATCGTCACGCGCCAGTCCTCCAAGTGAGGACTGCCCTCCCAGGTACCAAACTCCTGCTGATACTCCCCGTGCTTCAGGATGTTCTCCAGGCCCGTCACTCGATGAAACAGCACCCCATCGGGATACATCAGGCCAAGCGAGCCCTCAAGAGCAGGAGTCTGCTCCATGTGTCCAGTCTTGCCGTACTTCGTATCCGAAACGCAAGGAAGCGTGATGTCTGTCTCAGGGCAGTGAACGTTCGCCGCCTCCTGCCGGTCGAGCAGCTGATCCGTGTACCGGACCAGCCGTGCCCCATCCTCCGGGTAGTAGGTCAAAAGGATCTTCTGCCAGATCGAGTACGCCTCGCTGACCCACCCAAAGCTGCGCGCCTGAGAGTAGGTGGTCGGCATCAACCGTGAGTGGTTCCCCTCGATCGAGGCCACAGCATGCCACGTCGCAAAGCTGCTCTTGAAGAGCAGCGCAATCCACGCCACCTTCTGAAGCTCAAAGTGCATGTGGTCGCACGGGTAAGGAACCGACTTGTCCTCCCAGGGCTGCCCGTCCTCGTCAACTCGGCCATAGAACTTCTTGCCTGAATACGTGCCCGAAAATCCGCCAGGCGCCCGGTATCCGTGCCCAACACGAGCGTCCTTGTCGTCTTCCGCAATCCACCAAAGAGGGCACCCGCTAAAGCGCCCAGGCTTGGACCAGTCGTAGTAGTGAACCTGGCGCTTCCACTGATCGGCAATCCAACGCTGAGCGTCCACTGCCAGCGCAGGATCCAGCTCGTCGTCCTGCAAGATGCGGTGGATGACGCCAGCGCGACCGCGCACCATCCGGCTGCTCCCCGTCTCTCCGGGGTCCTTGTTATCTGGAGACGGTCCCCACTCCTGCTGCCGCTTCAGCCACCAACCCTCAAAGTTCGGCTCTTCTGGGCCATGGCTGCGATGCCAGTCGATGAGCCACGCGTCGCGCTCATCGACGCGCGCCCTACTCGGAGTGCTCAGGGCGATATACACCCCCGCTGCGTCAGGAATCGACACAGCCTGGTTGAAGATCGTCTCTACAGCCCCCGCGTCGCCTGTCACGACAGAAAGGTGACCGTCAATCCGCTTGATGGGGTTGTTGTGCGCAGGGTCGTCACTCGCGGCACCGTTAGCGACCACCAGCTCCCGACCAATCCAGAACACGTCGCCACACCACGCGCCGTCCTTCGACAAGAGCTTCGCGCCTCCGGGCTCGGCCAGCTCCGCGCGGTAGATCTCGCCGTCTCGCTGCAACTCAACTGTCGTTGTCATGACCTCTCCTTGGGGTGGGAAAAGCGCCAGTCTGCCTGGTTTCACGTGGAACGTCACGCAAAGTGACGACAAAAGTGAGTTGTGCAACCACCCGTCGCGGTTTCAATCGCGCGACGAGGTAACACTGATGGTTGCACTCCACTTTCGCACCATGGGGCGCTTTCGTGCCCTATAACGCGTAAGAGACCTTGTCGTGTAACCGTGTAACCAAAACGATCGCCATCTATCGGCGGATTTGAAAACTCTCGCTTCGCACGTACTGAAGGTTACAAACGAAACCAGACATCTGAGCCCCTAGCTGCCTCGTGCCTCCCGCTTCAGCATCGCCGTGCGCAAACCTCGCGCAGAGCCTCTCCGGCTGCGCCTGGCGCGTCTCGACGTCCACCCTCTTTGTCACCACCCCATTAGCCGCCCAGCGAGCTTAGACGGCGCCTGGCGAGCTGTGCGGCTCGTCAGTTGCCAGGCAAATCCGGCCAGATGACGTCCTTGTCTTTGTTCGCAAGGCGAAGCAGCTCAATCCAACCGCGAACCTCCGCGCGAAAGATGCGGTCCTCAGTCGCCGCTCTCATCTCGCCAAAGCCCACCAAGACCTCCTCCCGCAGATTGCCGATGCTGCGCGTATTGCCCCCGATCGCATGCTCGATGTGGATTAGGCGCGAGGAGAGAGAAAGCATCCCGCCGACCACAACAACCGCAACGCCCAACGCAGCTCCGAGCGGCACAAGGGACTGCCGGTTTATCAGCGCAGGCTTGGAATCATCCGCGTCAGTCATCGCTGCCCCGCAAAAGGTCCACCGCTGCTGTAAAGACCGCACAGACCGAGATAGTCGCGCAAATCACCTTGACCGAAGTATCAAGGCGGTATGCCGGCCAGAAAAACATCAAGACATCGCCAGTCACGTGCGTGACCCCGCAGGTCAGCACAAACGCGAGCAGCAACAAAAGGTGAGTGCGCAGGCTGTGTGGAGAGCGCCCGCCCTTGGCCCAGCGGTTCCACATCAGCACGTAGAAAAAGGGCAGGACTAGGTACGACGTAGCAATAATCACGCCTGAAGCTATCGCAAACCCCTGAAGGACAGGGGTGCTCCAGCCAGGACCGCAGTGCGTCCTCGGCATGAAGGCCGTGTCGTCAAACACCCAGAAGATCCACTCAGTCAAAGCTAGGATCTCCAAGATCAGACGACGAGAATCCCCTGCGCCACGCTAGTCGCCGAAGGGTTTGTGATGACGAGCTGCGTCTGAGACGACCCCGCGCCGCTCTGCAAGTGACGGACCTCAAGATCATCGCCGCTCGTCACTGCCAGTGTACCACTGACACCGCCACCAGAGGCAATCACCGTCGTCCAAGACCCGCCATTCAGGCGAGCCTCGACGTCGTCCGTCGTGAACAAGTCAGTCCCGATCGTGAACGTGAACGTCCCTGTCGCTGCCGCGACGTAGGTCGCGCTCACGTCCGTGTCGTCCAGGACACCCAGCTCAAAAAGGCCGTCGAGATCGTCAGACTCTGACGTGAAGTCGAACTGGAGAGGATGAGCCGCCTCATACACCACCGAATCGTACGTGTGGCGAGCGCGCACCTTCACCCTCAGATCAGTCGGGACTGCCCCACCATTCGCAGCGATGATGTCCGTCCGGCTGAAGTCGAAGTCGTTGAAGTCGCCTGACCCCTCGCCCCAATCGTAGGCAAGCAGCAAGGTGTTGCTGCCAGAAGGGTCTTCGCTCAGCTCCACGCGATACTCCGTCGTGTTCGCTGCCGGGAAGTCGCTCGGCAAGAGCGACTCATCGGTCCACCCCGCAACCTCGTCAAGGGTGCGGAAGTCGCGGCGCACATACTCAACCGTCAGCCCCAGCTGATCTGATGTAGGCGCCCCCTGCAAAGCAACGTCGAGACTCACGTTGCCAGAAGGGTACTCAGAGCCATTCAGCTCCAGCCGCGAGGGTGCGTAAGGTCGGCGCAGTCGGTTGTCAAAGTCGACCGCAACCGTCGTCGCGGTAGCTTCGGCCAGCGTCTCCGTGGAACTCTCCACGACGAGCTTCACGTCCACGTTGTTGTCTGCGGGAATGGAGCCTGCGGACAACGCACCGCCCATGCAAAGCAAGTAGACGCGGTCACCCAAAGAGTGCGCCTGGCGCGTGCTGTCCAGCACGCCTCGATACACAGATGTGAAGTCGACCTGGCTGCCTGTCCCCTCCGCGACGCCTCCGACGAAGCACAGCTCCATCGTCGCGCTGTCTGCTTCGCCAATCATGATGAGGTTGATCAGCCCGAGGCCCATGACAGAGGCCGCGGGCTCTGCGTCCATACCGTCGATCACGTCGCTCTGGCTACCCAGAGTTCCCGCCTCGTTGAGAGAGAAGCTCGCCAAGCCCGCTCCGCTCGTATCAAGAGCCGCCGCAAGAGTCCCAATCTGCATCACAGCGAAGATCGAGCCCGCCGCCTCAAAGTCACCCGAGGGAGTGCCAGAAGAGTTTCGCTGAACGATGAAAGCCTTTGCCTCCTGCACCTGGGGACGGAAGCCGCACCACAGCTTGTCTGTGAAGACAGTCGTCTCGTTGTCAGGGTCGCGGACAAGAAACGCGTAAGGAGCCTCCATCACAACCTGCTCGTTGGCAGGAACTGCGACAAGGTCGTCGTCGGTGGTCACCCAACCCGTACCAAAGGGATCGGCGTAGCTCGCCTCAGCAAAGGCGAAGATGTCCTGAACGGCCTCTACGCGAATCTGCCCTTGGTCAAGGTTTCCGTAGTCCACCTTCGTGACACGGAGTACCAAGTCAGTGAACGCTGTGTCGCCCACCGTGCTGGACCACTTGATCACGCTGAGAACCTGCAACCCGAAGAGACTCCGGTCCACTCGCAGGACAACGCGTGCAAGAGGAAAACTGCTCTGCCTCAACTGTCGCCATGCGAGGTTGTTCGCAAGAGCCGCGCTTGTCACGCCAGGGAATGTCTTTGTGCCGAAGACAACGCGCCCCTGGATGCGCTGGTTTGCCATGTCCTGCGCGACAGCATACGTCTCCTTGTACTCCAGCTGACGGTCCGTGAAGTTCACGGTGATCTGGTTTGTCGAGTCCTCCCACGTCCCGCGAGAGAAACTCTCAACGGCGATCAGGTTTGCGTTGGTGACCTCGGGCAAATCGTTGATGACGTAGTCGTTGCGAGCAAGCACCAGCTTCCACTTGCCCGTGCTCAGATCGAGGATGACCTTGCCGTCAATCTGCTCCTCGACAATCCCGATGAACTCTTCAGCCTCCGTCGTGCTGTTGATCGCGTAGCTGAAGCCGTTGTCTTCGGACTCCAACGTCGCCGCCGCAGCCTCGAACGATGCAACGTCGATGTCCGAAGCAGACTCGTCGAGACCCCACTCTGAGTTCGTGATTGCTTCGTAAAGAACGTGAGCCGGATTCGCGTCGTCGACGTTCACGACCGAGTTCGTCGCGCCCAGCCCGACAGGAATGCGTCGCACTTCAAAAGCCCAGGGCTCGATCTGTGTCGAGTTGCCGATGTACCCCTGCTCGAAGACTGCGTAGCACGTGCCGCGATACCCAGGCGTGTCCCCGCCCTCGGCCTGGAAGTCTGCCAAGTAAGTCGAGGGCGCCTGACTCTCCGTGCCGACAAAGATCGTCAGGTCACCGTTGATCCCGCCGTTCCCCAGCTCGTCACCGCCGAAGAACGTCTTGCGCTTCAACGTGACGGTCCCCGCACCAAGCACAGCGCCCTCGATCGTCTTCTTGTGGTTCCCCTCACCGACCGGCGCGTAGATCATCTTGTCGCCGATCCAGATTGTTGAGATCGAGTCGATCTCACCACGGCAAAGGCCAAACTGAATGCCGATCTTGTACTTGTAGCCGACGATGACGTCCTCACCGCTCGTGAAGAGTCCGCCGCCGACCTCGTTCGTGATCGGAACCTGCTTCAGGTCTCCGTACCACACGACGTTAGGGCCTGAGAGCTTTACCGTCCCAAACACGATCGGGACAGGTCGGCCCTCTGTCGCTGTCGGGAACTGGAAGTCCGTCAGCTTGGCCTTCTTCACGTTCTCGACGTCTGGCTTTGGACGTAGAAGGTCCGAAAGCACAGCAAGCAACACGTAGTACAACAGCGCGGTCAAGACCATCTACTTGAGTCCTACAGTGAAGATGTTCAAGAGCGGCACAAAGGCGAAACCGCCGTAGTTCGCGACGTTGTCAAACTTGGACTTGCACGTGGCAAGCGAGTGGTCGCACCCCGCGAAGACCGTAACCTCCTCACCCACGACATCGCTGGGGAACGGAAGCAGCAAAGAGATCGTGTCGTTCGGATGGTCAATGATCAGGCGGAAGTCCGTCGTCCCAAGTTGGACAAAGCCACCCTTCGCCCAATCCGCTCCCTTGGAAGCAGTCAGGCCAGGGACTGTGATCGTGCTGCCGCTAGAAGCAGAAACGTTAGCCGTGAACGCGAAGAGAGACTGAGACACCTTGCACTGCGAGTCGTACAAGAAGTGGTTACACACTCCCTGGTAGCTGTACCGAGGAATAGAGCGCGCCAACCCCTTCGTCACAGGGACAACGTTCAGCGACGCAAGACGAAGGTCTTCAGAGAAGTCCACGCCCTGCACGAAGCCCTTGAAGATCAGCACGCCTTCAGGAGTGCCACCGTCTGTTCGGTGCAAACGCGTGATCGTAATGGACATCTTCTGTCCAGGAACAACCAGAGCGAACGCCTCAGCAAGCGCACTCGTCGCAGGGAGGCTCACACTGAGTGACCCCTGCCCTTGCTCGCTATCGTCAGAAAGCCGACCACGCGTCAAAGGCGCGGGCTCGTAGTCGTCACCGCCGAAGGTGTACGTGTCTTCGCTGCTGTTGAGCAGCCACAAGTTCGACCCCTGTGTGATGCGGTACAGCTCAATCGGCTCGCCGGTCTCTTGGCTAGTCTCAAACCCTAGGAACGTCACTCGCCAAGTACCTCCTTGATCGTCGCGCCGACCGTTGTCAGCCCCACCTGGTTGTCGTGCTGGATGCGGAACGTGTCCGTATCGAAACGCACGTGCATGATGTACTCCACGCGCGCGATGTCATCGAGCGCGTAGTTGGCCGACCAGTTTTCCGTCATGGTCAGCGTCTCCGTGTCAGCGTCCACCTCCACAGAAGAAAGAATCGTCCTCTCGATCGCCGTGCCATCTGTCAGCACGACACGGATCTTCGTGCGAGAAGAAGCCGCCTCGATGTATGTGCTGTACCCGATGTTCGCGATTGTCATGGTTGCCGTGCTGATGACCAACGCGGCGACCGGCTGAAGGTCGTCGTAAAACGTGGGGATGTAGAACGAGGTCAGTCGACCACCCAGCGCGTGAAGGACCTGGATCAGCGCCCAACGCTCCTCAGGAGTTCTCGCGATGAACGCCTTCTCGGCGACCCACTTGTGCTGGTCCCACGCACCTTCGATCAAGAACGTGCCCGTGTTCCCGTCCTGAGTGTAGAAGCGCCTAGTCAGCGAAGACGGAAGCTCCTGCAAAGCGTTTGGATCGTCGAACAGCACCTTGCTGTTGTACGAGCTAAACCCTGCGGTGCTCCCAATGTCAGAGTCGTTGTCCAAGACGAGGAATGTCACATCGAGAGCCGCCTCCTTGACCGGACGCCGACTCCCCACCACGTTGTCCGTAGCGTAAGCCGTCCGCACAGGATAGATCTGCGTGCCCGCGCCAAACGTTGCGTTGAGCCCGCTCTTCAGCGTGATGGTCGTGCTCGTCTTTGAGTCGATCTCCTGAACGTCGAAGTTGTCTTCGTCAGTGAAGATCATCACGAGCCCGTCGACACGGAAGTCTGAAAGCGTTGTGTCGCTGACGGAAAGTGACGTCGCCGCTGATGACGCCTCTGCGGTGAGATACGTCGGCTCCCACCAGCTCGGTACACCGAACACTCGACCCTGCCACCCAAACAAGAGGGTCTCAATCCGCGCTCGTGTGCGACCGTCGACGCGAAACTGCAACCTCATCGTTGAGCGGGGGTTCTTGCGCAACTTCACACGCTGCTCAGAACCGTCCAGGCTCTCGTAGATCTCCGTCAAGAACTGGAGGCTCTCGCCAACAGGAGACTCCGGGATGTACTGAAACATCACGACGCGGATTCCCGTCACGACGATCGGGGTCGTGTAGAGATCGAAGTCGAAGATCAGCAACCCGTCGATGACAGGAGGGCCGTCAGTCGTGACCTGGAAGTTCAGCGTCAGCCCGCCAAACGACCCCAGCGCCGCAGGAAGACTCGGCAGGTTTGTGATGGATGTCCCAGCGCCAGCCGTGTTCGTGAAAGCGTCTAGCGTGTGATCGACAAAGTCCGCGTTGAAGATCTCGATGGAGTCCGTCACCGTCGAGAGAATGTTCCCCAGCGCAAAGACGCGAGGGATCACGTGAATCTCGCCGTACCACTCAGCGCCCACGCTCGCGAGGTCCGGCTCGCAGCCAACGTAGTTCGCGGACGCCATCAGTATAAGGTTGCGCGTCACAGGACCTGAGGGAGCTTCCGCATGCGCAGAAGGTCCAGCCGTCCCACCGCCTTGCGGGAAAGCCTCCACGCCAGCCTTCGAGGCTGTCACCGCGTCGTTGTACGCGCGGTCTGCACCTACACCAGCAAAGTCTGTCAGACCAAGAAGGGCGTCGGCTGTCCCTGAGAAGTTCGCCATGGCCTACGTCCTCTTGAGATACGCAATGCCCTGGTTCCTGCTCTCATCCGTCACTGCCGTGTTCTGCTTGCGGACAGCAGGGAAGACAACCCACACGTCCGACCCGATCGTGACTTCCTCCCCCGCCGTGAATGCGGCGATGTTGATGCCTCGGACGTCCTTCATGAAACCGAGAAGCCGAATCGTCGAAGGACTTGTCGACACAAACCAAACTGCGATGGGGTACATCGGGACAAACCCGTTTGCCACGTTTGACCTGACCCAGCCAAAGAGCGGAGCAAACATGTTCGCCTTGAACCCACCCAGCAGCTGAGTGCGGGCCGTCCCATCGCGATCTGTCGCGACCTTCAAGTTACCCAAGGTCGCGTCGCCGTTGCACTCACCCCACTGACCGTCCGTAACTTGGCCGTAGGACTGTAGACCCTCGACCCGCATCGTCGGCGCTCGGTTCTCTTGAGACCCGCTGGACTGATTCCAGCGCCCGTCCAAAAGCACGCAGTTGCTTGAAGACGTAGGACTTGCGTTTGTATGCGTGTGACCACACACGAACTCGCCGCCGACCCAATCGCCCTTCTTCTCGATGTTCCCGAAGGCAAGGTGGCGGTAGAGGCCAGAGCTGTACTGAAGGGCGCAGTAGAAGTAGTTGACGCCCGTCTCGTTTGTGAAGAAGTGGTAGCTCGGGTAAGGGCCGTCTCCGATTTCGTAGAGGCTGCGCGTCTCGTCCAAGCTGGAGTCCAGCGCCGAGACTACGCCTGATCCGCAGTCGCCGCAGAACTGCCCAGGTACACCGCTCACCGTGCCCGACATCGTCAGGTCGAAAGTCGCGCTTGAGCCCGTTCCGCCAGTCACAGAGTTCCCCGTCGTGGTGGGGTCCGCCGTGTAGTTTGATCCTGCGGTCTCAAGAACCGCGCCGTCGATGGCGTCGCTCGCGCCGCTGTCCACGCTCGTCACGCGGATCGTAGCAGCCGTTGTGCTGGTCCCTCCCGCCACCGTCAGTATGTCGTCGACGGCATACCCCGTCCCGGCTGCATTGATCGCCACGCGCTTTACACCACGCCTATACCCCAGCGCTTGATACAGCGCCAAGTGCTCCGGACTTGGAGACGACGTCACGACATCCCAGCGCACAGAGACATTCAGCAAGCCGAGCGTCCAGGAGTAGATGCCAGACGCAGGAGTCGCCTCGTCCTGTGTCCACCCCTCAGCGACAAGGAACGTGTCGATGGAAGCGACAAAGTCGGCCATGCTGCTTGCGGTACCGGTCTCAAAAGCCATCAGGACTCCTTCATCGCAAAGAACGCCCACGCGTCGTTACGCGGTCCGATGTTGAACACCCGGTAGACCTCGCCGTCCTCCGTGATCGTGTCCTCCGGCTGGAGGGTAGGCGTTGTGTTCCCACTGCACCAGAAGCACCCGCCCAGCTCGCCCCAGAAGTTCAGCTCGCCCGTCAGCGACGAGTACAAGCCGCACGGAACAAGGAGGATCTCGTCGCCAGCAGGATTCGGCGACGCCCCAAGACGGACGCTCTGTGAACCAGGGCTACCCGTGTTTGGAATGATGTCGGTGAAGTAGACCGTGCCATTCGCGACGACTTGGTCCGCAGAGTCGACAGGCGCACTAGCAGGGCTTGTGCCGATCGGCTGGCCCATCGGGTAGACGCCTCGATCATGTTCAGCATCCAGAGACGAGGAGTCCTTGTCCGCGTTCACAAACGACGCCCACGCAGAGCCCGTGTAAAACTGAACCGGCCCGACGCGGTCTCCCGCAAGCTCGTAAAACGTAGAGCGTGGATCTACAAAGCCGCTGTGGCTCAGGTCTGTGTCCGTGTAGACCATCGTGTGAGTGTTGCTCTGCCCGCCCACCATCAATGGATACGGGAACTCCGTCGATGTCCCAAGAGGCTCGACAAAGCCGAGCCATCCGTTTGAGTACGTCGTACCAGGGCGAGCCACGATGAACACCCGCCTGTCGTCCACATTCACCCACCAAGGGAAGCTGGCGTCGACAAGAAGGAGATACTGACCGCCCTGAAACGTGATCTGGTCAGCCCACTCGCCCTTAGTTTTACCCGGCTGGTTCTCCCACGTGTTCGCTGCGGTGAACCCAGTCATCCCCGCGAGTTCCCAGTTGTTCGCGTTGTTGCCCGAGTTGACGTAGGTGTACCACCCCACCGTGATGTCGTCACTGCCAGAGCCAGGGCCCTGAGCAATGACTTGCTTGCGACCCACGGTCCCGTCCAAGTCGATGTCAAACAGCGCGCCAGAACCGCCACCGCCAGCCACGGCATTCCCCGTCGTCGTTGTAGGGGCGACCGTGTACGTGCCATTCGTCGTCAGCGTGAATGCGGTGATCTCTCCGCTGCTCACTGTGTCTACCGTGATGGTCGCAGCAGTCCCGGTGCCGCCAGCCACGCTCAGCACATCTGAGACTGAGTAGCCAGACCCTCCATCATTCAGAGTCGCCGCAACGACAGCGATGTCCTCAATGTTGCGAACAACGTCCCACCCCGTGTCTGTCAGAGTGAGGTTCAGAGTGCAGCCTGTCCCAGACCCGCTCGAAGACGTCGCAATCGGATCGGTTGGGTCGGCGGTGTAGGCGCCTGCGCTGTAGATACGCACGCCCGTCACAGTCGACCCCGAAAGCGCCGTCACTTCAAACTGCGCACGCTGAGTCGCTGTACCCGTCCCGCTGTTGTCGGTCAGGATCTCGCCTAGCGCGTAGCCGGTACCCGCTGCCGCAACGCTGTCCACGGCGGACACATGATCGCTAGAGAGAATCTCGACAAGCTGATCCGAGAAGTCCTCGTGGTCTGTAGCCGTTCCCTTGAAATGTGCCATTAGCTCCTCAAAAGCTGACGAGCGCCGCGTCGGTTCTTGCGGAGCGTGTTCATGATGACCTCTTCGCCCATCGGCGTGTCCATGGCAGATGCGATCCGCTCGTCGCTCTCCACATTCACCACCGTCACGTTGACCTCGGGTCGCCCACCCAGAAGGCCCTCAGTCGGCTTGTTCGGGATGATATTGCCCTGCGAAGGTGGCACAAACAGCTCAGGGCCTTGCTCGCCGACAAACACCGGCTTGCCCGCAGACACAGGACCGCCAGCTTGCTTTTTAGCCGGAGTAGGCCCAAAGCCAAGAGCACCCGCAATCGCGCCAGCGACCCCACCCGCACTATCGGCGCCAGGAATCAGGCCGACCAGGATCTGCTTCGCGGCGATGCGAAGAAGATCATCGATGATCGACGACGCCAACTCCTTGAAGTTCAGCTTGCCCGTCTTCGCAAAGTTGACGAGCGCCGTCGTCGCATTGTCGAAGGCCCTCTTGATGACCTTCTCGGCCTGGGCGGCAAAGTTGTTCGCCTCTAGCGTGATGTCCACGAACGCCTTCTCGATACCCGAGACGACGTCCGTTTGCGTGCCAAGGAATGCAGACCTTAGTCCAAGGTATGCCTGCTCAGCCGTCTCTGCATTGATAGCCGTGTCCTTCAAGAGCTGCGCAATGTCCCCCAGCCCTTGCTGGAACTCTGCCTCAGCACCTGTGAGTTGCTGAAGCAGGGCAGCCTGGCGCTCTTCAGCCTGGAGTAGGAAAAGCTTCTCCTTGATGCGCTTGATCTCGTCCTTCTCAAGAACAACCTTGTTCGCAAGTGCATCGGACTCAATCTTACTAAGAGCGATTGCCACTTCCCTCTGCGCGCTATTCAGACCGATAAGTCGCGACTGCTCCTTAAAGGTAAGATTCAGTTCCGCAAGGAACCCTAGAGTCCGCGCCAGCTCGGCTTGCTCCTCCTTGGAAGGGCCGCTTGCTGACAGGTCAGCCGCCTCGGCTGCCGCCGCCGCCGCCTCTCGCCGCTTCTCGCCGATCTTGTCCGCGTCCTCAAGGATGACGTCAAGAGCGTCCTGGAAGCCTGATCGGTTGAACCCATCAAAGAAGGCGTCACCAAGATCCTGCCCAGCCAAGTCTGCCGCCGGGCCAAGCGCAGCAAGCCCAATGTCAAAGTTCTTGACGATCTTATCGTCGAGATCTCTTGTCGCCTCCGCAACTCCGTTGAGAAGGCTGTCGACCGCGTTCTGAGCCGCGCCCGTAGCCAGATCAAAGTTTCCGGAAAGGGCAAGCTCGATTGCAGTCGCCGCGCTTGTGAACGATGTCACGATGGCTGCGAACAGCGTCTTGATCGCATCAGCAGACGTCTTGATGACAGCGAAGATCGCTGCAAGCGGTGTCCCGACGAACACGACTAGGCGTGCGACAAGAACCGCCACGACGTTCGCAATACCCACAAAGACACCCACAAAGCGGTCAGCGAACTTTGCCGCGTCCTTTAGAAGAGAACGCAGATCAGTCGGAAGCTCAATGCCGATCGACTTCGCAAAGTCCACAGCGGCGTCAAACGCTGCCGTGAATCCGATCTTCAGGAAGTTAAGCGCCGACTTCGCGACGTCCCCCAGCGTCGTCAGTCCGTCACCCGTGAGGCTGACCTCATCCCCAAAAGCGAGAAGCGCTGCGGTTACTGTTGTAATAATGACGAACAGCGCGCCGAGGGGATTCGCCGCAACGGCAAGGGTAAGAGCCTTTACAGCCGAGATGGCTGTTTTGATTCCGCGCGCGACAAGGATCGACGAAATCGCCGTACCTGCGACGCCCGCGAACTTCGCAACAAGGTCTAGGTTATTTGCGAAAAGCTGAATCGTGTTCGTGATCTTCTCGACGACACCAAACTGCTGATTCAGACCTTGAATGAACTCAATCGACTTGTTGCGAAGGATCGTCAGGGACTGCTCAATCGTCGGCGTCGTCTCCGCGAAAAGACCGTTGATCCTGTCTGCGGAGTTCTCGAACGATTCAAGGATGACCTTCGCCGTGATACCGCCCTCGGCGGCAAAGTCCCGAAGGTCGCCACGCGTGAGACCTAGCTCATCTTGAATCACCTGTGTCACAAACGGCAGCTGCTCAAGGACTGAACGAAGCTCGTCACCCCGCAGCGCGCCTGCGGCGATACCCTGGCTGAGCTGGATCAAGCCCGCCTCAGCCTCCTGCGCAGATGACCCAGAGATGATGATGGCCTTGTTCACCAACTCGGTCACATTGAGCAGGCGTTGCTGCGACGTGCCAAGTTCCTGAGTCGACAGCGCCAACCTACGAAACAGCTCCGCGTTCGCCTCGACGGGAGTTCTCGTCCTGTTCGAGATCTCGAACAGCTCTTTCTGGATAGCGACCAGCTCTCCAGTTGAGTTCGTGACAACACCAATGGTGTTGCCAATCTTGACCGATGCGTCAGCAAGCCGAAGCAGCTCACGCACCGCGCGAGTGCTTCCAAGAGCGATCAAAGCCCGGTTGAGCAAGACCTGAGCGTCAGCACCCCGACGCGCGGCCTTGCCAACGCGGTCGATTCCGCGAGCGACGCGATCTGCGCCTTCCTGGACAATCCGGATGACAATGGTTTCGGTCATCGCTAGGGCTCCAGCTTCGAGCGAGAGCGCCTAATCGCATCCCTTGCCGCAGAAACAGCCAGCGCGACAAAGTTGGCCGGAGCCTGACGGCTACTGCCGTCGTTCAGAAGGCGGATGTAGTCGATGCTGTTCGCCAGCTCCGAGTCGGCACCGGGAACGCGAGAAGTCGTTGCTGAGATCGCCGCTGAAATCGCCGCCCCCTCGCTCGTAGCCGCGACAACTGATCGAGGGGCTACAGGCGACCCGCCAAGCCAGTTCGACCGGGCTGCGCCTGTCTTCACCGGAGTGGCGGTGATGACTGCGCGCACCAGCTCCGCGGAAGCGTCGTCATGGATTCTGTCTATGAACGGCTGGACAGCCGCCTTGATGCGCTCCGTCCTACGCGCAAACTGACCAAAGCCGATCGAGACAGCCAATCATCACCTCACTTCTTGCTCTTGGACAGAGAAGCGTGCTCGCTCGCCGCCTTCTGGCGAAGCTCCGACGCGTACTCCATCCAAGCGTGATCCATCGCCCGGATCATCAAGAAGAACTCGGCTTCCGTCAGGGGGTCCAGGCCATGCCTCTCAGCATAGACCCTTATGGCCCCCGATGGGATGGGCCCTGGGACAGAACCTATCGGACGGTCGTACGATAGCTCGTGGAAGGAGTTCCACGTGAAAGCAAGGTACTCGCGTAGCTCCGGAGCTTCCATGGCCCACCTCGGTGGGTCTCTACCTGACTGAAGAGCTGTCCGAACGACTTGCTCCTCGTGCTCGGAATGCCTGAGCAGGTAATCCAGGCACTCGATCAGTTTCCCTGATCGTCCTCCCGGAGCTGCTCGCGGAAGGCTGCATCTTCAGTCACGATCTCACGGATGTCTGCAAACAAGTCTGGAAGATCTGTGAAAAGGTCGATGCACGCCGACTCAGAAAACTGAAGCAACTCGCCGTCTGGGCCTGTCACACCTTCCCAGCCGATGACAATGGTCCGAGCAAACGCTGTCGCGAGCATCTTCTCCGCTTCGGCGTTGGGCATGCGCCCATGCTTGAGCTTGTGGCGATGGGGGCGAGCGAGCTTCTGCATCTCCTTCTCGTAAGACAGGTTTGCACCGCCCGCTCGCCGACAGCGAAAGCGACCCGCGTCACCGAGGTCGACGACGATGCCCTTTTCAACCTCAAGCGAGCGGTCTGTCTTGTACTGGCCGTAAGTACCCATGCAAATCTCCGTGTGGTCTAGGGGATGAGATCATGCCACTCCCGGCAAAAAAGAGCCAGACCCCGCCTGCGTGTGACGGAGTCCGGCTCAGTAGAAGCGCCAGGGGCGTAGCACCTCAGGACGACGGCATTGCCGCCGTGGGGAGATAGTCGTACCACACGAACATCGCCGTGTGGTCAAGGTCAGAGTCGATCTTTGCGCCGGATGCCATCTCAGCCGTGATGGGAATGGTGATCGCTTCGTCCTGCGCGACGTTGGGACGACCGTCTCCCAGCGCCATCAGCGGAAAGTCGATCGCGATGCCCGCGTTAGAGCGAGCAAAGATCAGGTCAAGCGTCACGTCATCGTTGTTCTGAACGCTGTCGATGGCGCTGGTCGCCGCGAAGTACGCGGTCATTGCCGAGCTCACCGTAAACTGCCCTGACGTGATCTCGAAAGAGCCCAGCACCCCGCACGCCTTGTTAGGGGTTGCGTTGTTGGAGAACGTGAACGTTGCCTCGGTGAAGTAAGCGAACAGGTCAGCAGGCGCCTCATCCGTCGTGGAGTACACGGCCAGACGCATGCGGGCAATGTCGCTCGACGAGTTGAACGCATCTGCCTCGACAACAGAAGGCCGAGATCCTGCGGTCTTTGCCGCTGTCGGCCCGTCAATCGTGGACGAGGCCGTCCCGATGAAGCTTAGGTCGCACGTGATCTTGTCTGCGGCAGCCTTGTTGAGAACGAACTCGTTGAAAAGCGCGCCTTCGATGTACTCGTACTGAATCTGAGACAGGCTCGCGTCATCAGGGGCTCCAAGAGCGCGTTCGAGCTGATACGTCCGCCTCGTGATAAGTGATGTCGTCGACTCGTTCTTCAGAACCCGGCCAAAGAACATGCGAACCGTGTTGGCCGTGTCCGCGACGGTGCTCATATCGAGGTCTGACTTGTCCACCGTCATCTGACCTGCTGCGACGTTGCGGACTCGCTTCCATCCGTTGTTCTCAGTGTCAGCGAAATCTTCGTCTGAAGCGTCCCCGCCGATGAAGATCCACTCACCGCCTACAAGACCCAGCTCGGTCATGTCCTTCGAGCTTGAAGTCAGAAGCGGCAAAGACCCGGATGCATCGACATCCAGATCACCTGTGGTGAACTCGAAGCCCACGACAACGATCTTCGCCGCACTCGGAGGAGAAGCTTCGTTCACCAAGGTCTCGTTCACCGTGATGCTCGTGTCAGCTACCAGACTCGCGATGTGCTTGAGACCGTTGTTCCCGGTGTTAGTAAACCCAGAACCAAAGACCAGCGAACCCGCAAAGAAGCCTGTCGTCGAAGCCACCTCATAAGTATCGGCGCCAGAAACGGCAGTCACCGCCTCTTCACCCTTTGGGCGAAGGTCCGCAAACATGAGGCCCTGAAGAATGTCCTGCAAGTTCGTCTGCGTAAGGTCTGTATTGAAGCCGCCAGACGCATCCTTGTCCGTGGTCACACCCTTCTTACGCTGCCGAGAGCTGTTGATCGGGTTGCGCGCGACGGTCGTGATCTGCCCACCAAAGTCCGCGTAGCTGTTCGGCTCTAGGGGGATGAAGTCGTTCGACGTGTTAGCAACACCGATCGACGTCTCTTCTTGGTATCGAAGCTCCGTCGCGTTGCTGTCGATCTTGGTTACAGCGGTCATCTACATCTCCCTTTAGCGGACTTCGTCGTACTCGAAGTCTGCCAAGACGTTTGTCTGGTGCCAAGCGCCGTCCTGCCCGACCTCGTTGGATCGGGCATTTCGGAACCAGACGCCATTTGGTGTGCTCACGCCCTCAAACGCGTTCCTGAGCGCTTGAGCCTTTGTGTCCTGATCCTGGAGGCCGTCGCTCGCAGGCGAAAAGAGCTGAATCGTAACGACCCCGCTTGCAGTGAATCTGCGATTGCCAGCGCCGCCCGAAAGCGTCGACTGACGACGAAGACCGTGCTGAATGGTAACCCGAGCCCACGATTTTGGTGAGGATGAGTCTGAAACAGGACTTTGACCAGGACGATCGGGCCACAAGACAACGAAGTTGGAGAACGTGTCTGTTACGGCCTTCACCAGCGCCAAAATCTCCTCGCGGGCCCCACGAAGTGTCGTCGGCATCGGATCAACGCTCCAGAATCAGCCGCCAGGCGACCAGAATGTCGTTTGGAGCGATCCGCTCCACGTCCGCGATCTTGTAGATCGTCGACCCGTCGAGAAGCTCGCTGTAAGACTCCAGGTCTGTGCCAGCGCCCGCAGGGACGTAGCACTCACGCCCCGCGCGCCGAAGCAGTGTGCCCCCGACCAGCGCGCTCAGATCAAGGGTGAACGCGCCCGTCGTCGACACCGTGGAAATCGTGTCAGCGTCGTTCCATGGCTCCGAAGAAGGCGACGCGGGCTCTGTGCGCTTCCGAAGCGTGACAGTCCGACCGTTCTCAGTGATGAGCCGAGTGGCGACGACGGCAAGAGCGGCGACGTCGACCATCAGATACGCACCAACCGCCGACCACTGATCACTAGCTCCTTGAGCTTGCGGTCTGCCGTTGGGTAGCTCTTGAACTTGACGGTCTGCCCACCCGCAGCAAACGCCTTCGCCTCGCGGATCGGCCCCACGCTCTGGTCAATGCTGTCCAAGACAAAGCCCGATGAGTCGTACGCAGGCGAGGGGCTCAGCACCGCCTCGATCGCGACAAGCGCATACTCCGCGCAAGCCTCTTGGACCTCGATGGGGACGCCGATGACAGACCGGCCGTCTGCGTAGAACGCGTTGATTCGAGGCCACTCCATCGACTGCGCAATGCTCGTGCGAATGCCGATAAAGCGAAATCGTTCATCAAGGTAGTCGCTAGCGCGGACAATCGCCTTCTCCTTGGAAATGCCGTCAGGGACAGTGTTTCCGCGCTCGCTGTGATACGAAGAAAAGTACGCCGTCGTGATGTACGCGTTTGCGTTGGTCTTGCTCGTGCCGTCTTCAACGACGAAGGCCATAGGTCAGCTCCCAGCGTCCGCGTAGTCGTACTCAACTTGGTACTTGCCCGTTGCGACCGTGATCGGCAGCCCGCCGTCAGTCGTCACCTGGACGTCGTACCAGTAATCGCCGCCAGGAGTAAGGGCGATGGCGTTCGCGGCGCTCGGCGTGAACTGCACCACTCCGTCTGTGCCTGTCGGAATCACCCCCGTCATCTCAAACTCTTCTGTCGAGGTATCGTCTGGCTCCTCAACGTTGTGAACGCTGAGCTTTGCGGAGTAACCCGTGATGTCGATTGCAGCGTCAGCCGCATCGTTCAGAGTGAACTGCAACGTACGACGGTCTCCACGGACAACGCAGATGTCTACGACAAGGCGCTGGCATGAGTCAATCGTTCCCGTCAAGACAGCGACCTCCAAACCGTAGACAAGTGCAGCCTCAGCAAAGATCCCGTCTGCGAACGAAAGCGACGGCTCTAGCACCAAAGGATAGCTGAAGCAAGAGCCAGCGTAAGCCTCCAACACCGAGAAGGCTACCGTTGCAATCCCCGGAAGAATGAAGTCGGGCAGAGCGATGCCAGGGATCGCGAACTCGGCGTAGTACCCCAGATTCGCGACGACGCCGACCTCTGCCGTCGCCTCGACCGTCGAAGGGCTCGGTCCCACAACGGCAGAGTCGGCCTCGACGTCTGATGCCGCGACAACCGTGCCTTCCGAGGCTACCGTCGACGGGCTAGGTCCTACCGCTGCCGTGTTGGCGTTAGTGGTCGTCGTAGCAGTCGAGGCTACCGTCGACGGGCTAGGTCCTACCGCTGCCGTGTTGGCGTTGGTGGTCGTCGTAGCAGTTGAGGCAACCGTCGACGGGCTAGGGCCTACCGCTGCCGTGTTGGCGTTGGTGGTCGTCGTAGCAGTCGAGGCAACCGTCGACGGGCTAGGGCCTACCGCTGCCGTGTTGGCGTTGGTGGTCGTC
>JAJDEO010000033.1 GCA_029259745.1 Planctomycetota bacterium | reverse complement strand
CGCCGTCTCGCCGCGCCCGTCGCCCCCGCCCCCCGCCGACGGCTCGGGGGCTGCCGGGCGTTTGGTGAGCACGACCGGACGGGGGGAGAGGGCGAGAGGTGCTCGGGACGAAGGTTCGGTCGCGGCGTGCTGGAGGGCACGTGGAATCGATGATCCTCGGGGACGGTTGGCGGTGAGAGCGCCGTGAAGTCGCTGCCGACGTCCCCGTCACCCGACGACGGCTCGGGGGCTGCCGGGCGTTTGGTGAGCACGACCGGACGGGGGGCGAGGGGCGAATGGTGCTCGCGCCGGAGGTTCGGTCGACGTGACCCGGAGGGCGCGCGGGATCGTTGATCCTCGGGGACGGTTGGCGGTGAGATCGTGACGGGCTTTGCAGGTGGCTTTGCTGTGCTTGCTGAGTTGGTGAGCGGTTTTGGGGCTGCCCTTTCGTGGTCGCTCTGACGCGGCCTTTGTTGCTCGGACAGCCGCGCGGAGTGGAGCTCAGGCGGAACGCGGCGTATGGGAGACGACCGGCGTGCCGCGTGCGCCCTTCCGCTGTCGTCGGTTCACGCAGGACTGGTAGCGGTGACGGCGGCGTGAAACCGCTGCCGCCGATCGCCGCAGATCGACGGGGTGCCGACAGCTTCTCGATTCGTGGCCTGTCGCCAACGAGGCTGGTAGGCTCGAGCGCGATCGTTCGGAGCAACTCGATCAGCGCCCGGAGCAACTCGATCAGCGCCGCACGCGGTTGAGTCGCTATCCCCGGGCTTGGCTTGCACCGGACGAGATCCCACGCGTGCAGGATCGTTGAGAGGAGCGTGTGTGCCCATCGCGAGCGCCGAAAGCGCCATGATCCGCTGCATCGTGCACGGCTCGCCGACGCTCGACGAGGCGGTCGACGCGCTGCTCTGCGAACTGCTCGCTGGCGTCGGGCCTTCGCGCCGCGCGACGGACGGTCTGACTCTGTGGTTCGAGCGGCTCGGCCACGACCGCGCAGAGGGCGCCGGCGTCGTCTTCCTGATCGACGATCAGTCCACCGAGCCAGTGCGGTTCGAGTTCGTGCTCGACAGCGAGCGCGCACGCTGCAAGTCAGGTCGCGTGTGGTTCGGTGACCGTGGCTCGCCGCTTGAGCGCGACAAGCTTGCCAAGCGCATCCTCGCCGACCCGAACGTCGAGTTTGATTGGCGCGAGCGCTTCCGTCGCGATACCAACGGTTGGCAGCGCGAGACGGATCGCCGTCGCTGAGGCGCGCCCCTCGGTCAGCGGTACGGCGAGGTGCTTGCCGTACTCGTTGCCGGCGCTGCGTGACTGGCGAGCCAATCGGCTTCGTTGTCCTTCCACCAGCGTGACCAGGCCTTGGCCGACGTGCCGGGCGAGGCTCCCGTGATCGACTCGAGCGCCGCCACCGTCGCGCCGCGTTCAGCGCTCGCTGCGTAGGGCGAGCGTGAGGAGACGCCGAGCACGCGCACGTCGATCGTGGCGCCTTCCTGGACCGTGCCGACGAGCGGATCCGCGATCACGGCGTTCTGGGCGACCTCGGCTTCGAAGCCCTGCACGAACGCGCGCTGCGTGCCGAAGAACGCGAAGGCGCGCGGGCCCGACCAACCGTCGCCGCGTGCCGCTGCTGTCGTGAGGTTCGAGACGAGCGCGCCGACCGCAGCTGGCGAGCTGGCCTTCATCGCCCCGAGCGCCTGCACGGCGTGGACGCGCACGGCGGCGTTGGGGCTCGCGAGCGCCTGGACGACGTTGAGCTCGAGCCCGAGCTCGTGCGTCGCACCGAGATTCAAGCTCGCGTGCCGGCGGACGTCTTCGTAGCGGTCGTAGAGCGCGCGGTGCAGGAGGTCGTGACCGAGGTCTTCGTCGAGCTGCGTGGGGAAGAGACGACGTAGGCCGATCAGCGCGAGCTGACGCCGCGCGCCGTTCTCGTGACGGAGATCGCGACGAAGGGCGGCGTGTAGTTCTTCGCGGTCCTCGATGTCCTCGAGTTGGACGACAGCCATCTCGCGCAATGACATCGGCGCGTTGGCCGCGTAGCTGAGCAGTGGTTCGATCGCCGCGGACACGTCCTGCGCGAGCGGAACGGACTTGGGCATCCCGATCGTCGGCGCGAGGTCGCGCAGCAACGCGAGCGTTCCGTCGTGGTCGGGGTGCGCGGCGAGCAGCTCTTCGATCTCGTCGAACGACTCCTTCAGAAGACCCTCGCGCGCCAGCCAGCGCGCGACCTCGACCTTCTCGTCCGGGCCCGCTCGCCGAACGTCGGCGAGCTGCGAACGCGCCTCCTTCAGCACGTCCTTCTCGAGCTTGGCCTCGGCGACCGCACCGGTGGGCAGCGCCGTCCATCCGTTTCCGCGTTCGATCTCCCAGTGATCGCCCACGAACCGTGACGTGCCGCGCACCACACCCTCGCCGACGAGGTGCAACAGACGCGCGCGTGTGCGGGTGTCGGGATCGACGGCGGCGTGCGGGGCATCGTCTTCGGCATGGGCCAGCGCCGGGGGCGTTGCGATCGACGCCGCGGCGCCGAAGACCAGAACGGCCAAGATTCTTGAACGACTCATCTGCAGCTCCTCGTCGATGTGCCCAGGATACACGCCATAGGGCGTCTCCTGGCGGGGGTGACGTTCCGAAGGGCGTTCATCGGACACGCCGATGGACGACCGTCTCCCGGCGCGATACAAACCACCTGCTGCCCGTCCCGTCTTCGAGACATTTGATGGCCTTGATAGAACCGCTCGACCCGACCGAGGCCCGTGTGCTCGGCGTGCTCATCGAGAAGCAGTTGACCACGCCGGATGTCTATCCGCTTTCGCTCAACGGGCTGACGAACGGGTGCAATCAGAAGTCGAATCGCAGCCCGGTGATGGATCTCGACGAACACGAGGTGGAGTTGGCGCTCGACCGCCTGCGCCTGCAGCAGCTCGTCGGCGAGGTGCGCAGCACGGGCAGCCGCGTGACGAAGTACCAGCACACGGCGCGTGAGAAGCTCGACGTCGACGGTGGGGCGCTGGCCGTGCTCGCCGAGCTGCTCGTGCGTGGCGTCCAGCAGCCGGGTGAGCTGCGCGCGCGCGCCTCGCGCATGGTCAAGATCGCCGACCTCGCAGCGCTCGAGCAGCACCTCGCCGTGCTCGAGCGTCTCGGGTATCTCGTGCGTCTGGCGCCGGCGGCAGGCTCGCGTGCTCCGCGCGTCAACCAGACGCTCTGTCCTTCGGACGATGGTCCGTCGGCAGCGCCATCGGTCGTTCCACCCGCGCCGAGCACAGCTCCAACACGCGACTACGCGGCTCCCGCGAAGCCGCAGGACGACGGCACCCACGCCGTCGAAGTGCGCGTCTCGGGAAGTCACGCGAGCGCCGACCTGATCGTGCGCGTTTCACAGCTCGAAGATGAAGTGCGCGACCTGCGTGCCAAGCTCGAGAAACTCTCCGAGCGCGCGCGGATCCCGCTCGAGTAGACGCGGCGAGCGCGGCGCTCAGCGGCTGTCGGGCGTCAGCTCGATTCCGTGAGCGCGCCACGGTGCGACGTCGAGCTTGTAGCCGGCCTCACGCGCGAGTGCGCCGAGCTCGAAGAGTCGCCAGATGACGCGCTTGGTGTGCTGCGGATGGTCGGCGGCCCAGGCCGCGCAGGCGTCGCCGGCGGCCTGGAACACGGCCTGCGCATCGTCGCGAAGTTGGCCCGCCGCGAGCTCGCGGCGGAGCGCGTGGACGATCCGGTCCTGCTCGAACAGCGCCGTCATGTCGGGGCGCTCGGGGGCCTCCTCGGTGATGTTCTTGCGCAGGCGTTGCGGCACCTGGCGTAGCTCTGTCCGCGCGCCGGTGTCGAGGTAGCCGAGCATGGCCAGGGCGTGGGCCTGGTTGGGGTTGAAGGGCAGGTCGCTGTCCTCGTGCTCGTCGCTGTTCGTCAGCACGTCGTTGACGCGTGCCGACTGGTCCCACAGGTCGAGCAGCTCGCGCCGCATGACGCCCACGCGCTCGGGTTCGCTCTTCGCGATGTCGTGCTGCTCGGCCGGATCCTGCTCGCGATCGAAGAGCTGCTCGTGCGGCGGGAAGGCGTCGAGCAGGCCCAGCGGATCGCCGACGAAGTCGTACGTCAGCACTCGGCGCGCCTCGCCGACTCCCATCGAGTACTCGGTGCCGTCCGTCCAATGGCCCATGGAAGGCGTGATCGGCGCGAGGAAGTGCTGAACCGCCGTGACGTCGGAGACCGCCATCGCCGAGATGTACTTGTGCGACCCGTCGACGAGCGCGTAGCTCTCGATGTTCGTCGACATCGCGAAGATCGGTGCGCGCGTGAAGTCGCGACCGCGGACGAGGTCGAGCAGGCTCCCGCCCGTCATGTCGGACGGACGCAGTGTTGCCGTGTGATCGAGGATCGTCGGTGCGATGTCCGTGAGGTCGACGGGCGTGGCGTCGCGTTGCCCGGCGGCCTGCGAGCGTGGGAGTTTCACGACGAGCGGGATGTGCAGCTCGGAGTCGTAGAGCGTGATGCCGTGCCCGACATGCAGCTGGTGTTCGAACATCGCCTCACCGTGATCGGACGTGACGATGATGAGTGCGTCCTCGTAGCGACCGCGCGCCTTCAGGAGCGCGACGACGTCGGCGACCCCGCGGTCGGCGACGTGCACGCCCGCGTCATAGTCGTTCAAGAGCCCCGACAGCGTCGCGTAGTCGGAGATCCCGAGGTCTCGTTGCTGAGTGACGTACCGCGCGCGCTGGAGGAACGGGTCGTCGGGGCCCGCCGGAGTGGCGCGTGCGCGGAATGGCACGGCGACGTCTGCATCAACGTCGTGGAAGGGTGCATGCACATCGAACGTGTGCAAGAACAAGAAGACGTCGCTGTCGAGCCGCTCGTCGAGCCAGTCGAGGGCGCCCGGGAGCAGTCGCGCGAATCCGTTGTCGCTCTTCGTCCCCTCGACGCGGGCGTCGTCGTAGACGTCGAACCCCTGCGCGAAGCCGAAGTTGCCGGCGACGAACCCACCATCCGTGAAAGCACCGGTGGCGAAGCCGTCATCCTGGAGCGCTTCGGCAAGCGTGTAGGCCGCCGTGCTGAGGTGATACGTGCGGTCATGCACGCCGTGGGCCACGGGGTCGAGTCCGGTCAACATCGACATGTGCGACGGCAGCGTCCAGGGCGATGTCGCGAGCGCTTGCTCGAAGACGACTCCGTCGCGCGCGAGCGCATCGATGGCGGGCGAGACGCCTTCCTCGCCGCCGTAGGTACCGAGGCGATCAGCACGCAGCGTGTCGATGCTGATCAACACCACCGTGCGCGGGCCCGCAGGCTCGGCCGGGACGGGCGTGTCGGAGCTGGTCTCGCTGCAGGACGTCGACAAGCCCGCGAGCAGGACCAACGTGAGTGGAGATGTTCGCATGGTGGTGTGGCGCCTGACGGTCGGGCGATCATTCTCACCGACGCCACAAGCAGCCACAAGGCGCGATGTCACTCCTGCTCGTCGATGGCCGCGAGTTCTTCCCAACGTGCGTTGAGCGTGTCGAGGTTGTCGGACGCGGCGTCGCGCTCGCTCTGCAGCTTCGAGAGTCGTGCGGGGTCGGCGCCGCCTGCGTAGAGGGCCGGGTCGGCGAGCCGCTCGTCGAATGCGACGAGCGCCTGCTCGGCGGCGTCGATCTTGTCGGGCAGCTCGTCGAGTTCCTTGCGTTGCCAGTTCGTCAGGCGCGTGCGTGGTCGCGTCGGCGCCTGGGGCTTGGCCTGCTTCGGCTTGGCATCGGCCTTGCGACGGCGCTCGGTGCGTTCGTCGCGCAGCTGGTCGATCAGCGCCGAGACGTCGCCGACGTGCTGACGAATGTCGCCCGAACCATCGAGCGCGACGATCTTCGTGGCCACGCGGTCGAGGAAGAAGCGGTCGTGGCTCACGATGAGTGCGCTGCCGGGGAAGTCGACGAGCGCCTCCTCGAGCACGCGCAGCGTCTCGAGATCGAGGTCGTTGGTGGGCTCGTCGAGCACGAGCACGTTGCCGTTCGCGAGCAAGAGCTTGGCGAGCTGCACGCGGTGACGCTCGCCGCCGGACAGATCGCCGACGCGCGTGCGCATCGCGGCGGCCGTGAACTGGAAGCGGTCGAGGAACGTCTCGACGCGTTGCGACTGCCCGCCGACGTTGACGTGGTCGCACCACGCAGCAACCTCTTCAAGCACCGTGTTGTCGGGGTGCAGCGTCTCCATGAGCTGGTCGGCGATCGCGAACTTCACCGTCGGGCCGACCTTCACGGTGCCCCGGTCGGGCGCGAGCTTGCCCGTCGCGACGTTGAGGAGGGTCGACTTGCCGGCGCCGTTGGGGCCGACGATTCCGAGTCGCTCGCCCTTCTCGAGTTCGAGATGGAAGTCGCGCAGCAGCGTGCGCTCACCGAGCTTCTTGTGCACGCCTTCGATGCGCAGCACGCGGTCGCCGAGCCGCGGACCCGACGGGATCACGAAGTCGACGTCGCCGCGCGCCTTGGCCGGCGCCGAGTCGACGATGGCCTCGTAGCGATCGATGCGCGCCTTGGCCTTCGTCGTGCGCGCCGGTGGACCGCGCCGCATCCAAGCCGTCTCACGCCGCAGCAGGTTCTGGCGCGCCGACTCCACGGAGCCCTCGGCGTCCAGGCGCGCGGCCCGTTGCTCGAGGTAGCTCGCGTAGTTGCCCTCGTAGGAGTGGAGCGTGCCACGGTCGAGTTCGACGATGCGCGTTGCGACGCGGTCGAGCACGTAGCGGTCGTGGGTGACGAGGGCGAGCGGGATGCGCAGGGCGAGGAGGTGGTCTTCGAGCCAGTCGGTGACGAAGGCATCGAGGTGGTTCGTGGGCTCGTCGAGGAGCAGCACGTCGGGCTGGGCGAGGAGGACGCGCGCGAGGGCCACGCGGCGTCGCTCACCGCCGGAGAGCTGCCCGCAGATCGCGTCGTGGTCGGGCATGCCGACGTGGTTGAGGAGCGTCTCGACGCGGTGATCGACGTCGTGCCCGCCGAGAGCCTCGAGTCGATCTTCCAGCTCGGCGATGCGCCGCAGGGCCGCGCGCTCGCCGGCCTTGTCGAGCCCGGCGCTCGACAGCGCCGTCGTCGCCCGCTCCATCTCGACGAGGACGACGTCGCGACCGGCGAGCCCTTCGCGCACGGCCTGGCGCAGGTTCGCGTCCTCGGGCAGCGTCGGCTCCTGGGCGAGATATCCGATCTTGGCCCCGCGCGCCACCGCACGCTCGCCTTCGTCGGCCGCCTCGACACCGGCCATGATGCGCAGCAGCGTCGACTTTCCGCAGCCGTTGCGCCCGACGAGGCCCAGCCGATCGCCGTCGTCGATCTGCAGGGAGACGCCCGCCAGCAGCGTCCCCTGGCCGTAGTGCTTGTGAATGTTCGTGACCGTGAGCTGTGCCATGGGCCGAACACGATAGCGAAGGGTGCGCCGCGCGGGGCGCCTCGATACGATCTCGCGTTCACATTCCGCAGCGCGCGAGATCACGATGGACATCGTCAAAGCCCGCACCATGCCAGGTGTGATGGAGCTGCTCCCCGGCGACCAGATCGCCTACAACCGCGTCCGCGACACGATCCGGGCCACGTTCGAGCGCTTCGGCTTCCTGCCGATCGAGACGCCCGTGATGGAGCTCGTCTCGGTGCTGCTGACGAAGAGCGGCGGCGAAACCGAGAAGCAGGTCTACTTCACGCAGTCGACGGGCGCTCGCGCCCAGGGAAAAGACCCCGATCTCGCGCTGCGCTTCGACCTCACCGTGCCGCTCGCGCGCTACGTCGCCGAGCACGAGCCGGACCTCGCCTTCCCCTTCCGGCGCTACCAGATGCAGCGCGTCTACCGCGGTGAGCGCGCGCAGAAGGGGCGCTACCGCGAGTTCGAGCAGTGCGACATCGACGTCATCGGTCGCAACGATCTCGACCTGCGTTTCGATGCCGAGATCCCGGCCGTCATCGATCAGCTCTTCACGCAGCTCGACTTCGGTCCGTTCACGATCCACATGAACCACCGCAAGATCCTGCGCGGGCTCTTCGCCGCGCTCGGAATCGAAGCGGGCGAGCGCCAGACCACGGTGCTGCGCGAGGTCGACAAGCTCGACAAGCGCGGGCGCGACGCGGTGCTGGCGACGCTGTCCGAAGACGAATACGGCCTCGGCGGCCCGCTTGCCGACAAGCTGCTGACGATCTTGAACACGCGCGGTCCCGGCGCCGAGGTGCTCGCGACGCTGCGCGGACTCGACGTCTCGCACGCGCTGCTCGATGAGGGCATCGCCGAGATGGCGGTCGTCGTCGAGGCGCTCAAGGCGCTCGGCGTCCCGGCCGACCACTGGTGCCTGAACCTCTCCATCGCGCGCGGCCTCGACTACTACACCGGCACCGTCTACGAGACGCTGCTCGACGATCACCCCGAGCTCGGCAGCATCTGCAGCGGCGGCCGCTACGAGAACCTCGCCGGTCACTACACGAAGAGCAAGCTGCCGGGGGTCGGGATCTCGATCGGGTTGACGCGTCTGTTCAGCAAGATGCAGGAACTCGAGATCGTCTCGAGCTCCGACTCCACGGTGCAGTGCCTCGTCGCGCGTATGGACCCGGAGCTCGACCACGAGACGATCGCGTTGGGCGCCGAGCTGCGCGCCGCGGGCATCAACACGCAGGTCGTGTTCGACGGCGGCAAGCTCGGCAAGCAGATGAAGGCCGCCGACAAGGCCGGCATCCCGTTCGTCGCGATCCTCGGGCCTGACGAACTCACGCGCGGCAGCGTGCAGGTCAAGAACTTGCGCAGCGGCGAGCAACAAGACATCCCACGTGCGGAGGTCGGCGCGCGGCTGCTCGCGCAGCTCGGAGAAACATCATGAGCCAGAGCATCCATCTCGACGGTCACAGTCTCACGCGTGAAGACGTCGTCGCCGTGGCGCGCGATGGCGCGCTCGTCGATCTCGACGTCGACGCGATCGTCGCCGTGCGGCGGGCCGCCGCCTTCGTCGAGCAGATCGTCGCCGAGGACCGCACGGCCTACGGCATCAACACGGGCTTCGGCCGCAACGCCGGGATCCGCCTCAAGGACGACGAGGCCGCGCGCCAGCTGCAGCGCAACCTCATCATCACGCACGCGGCATGCGTCGGCGACCCGCTGCCCACCGAAGTCGTGCGCGCGATGATGGTGCTGCGCATCAACACGCTGCTCCAGGGGCACTCGGGCATCCGGCCGTCCACGCTGCAGGCGCTGACCGCGATGCTCAACCGCGGTGTCCATCCGATCATCCCGAGCCTCGGTTCGGTGGGGGCGTCGGGTGATCTCGCGCCGCTGTCGCACATGGCGATGCCGCTGCTCGGTGAGGGCGAGGCCGAGTTCGAGGGGGAGGTGATGTCGGGTGCCGAGGCCATGGCGGCCGCGTCGATCCCGTGTGTCGAACTCACGTACAAGGAAGGCCTGTCGCTCAACAACGGCACGGCGCAGATCACGGCCCATGCGACGCTCGCGCTCGCCGACCTCGAGCACCTCGTCGAGATGGCTGACCTCACGGCGGCCGTCAGCCTCGAGGCCAAGGCGGGGCGCCTCGACGCCTTCGACCCGGCCGTGCACGCGCTGCGCCCGCACCCGGGCCAGGTCGCAACGGCTGCGAACATCCGCGCGTTCGTCGGCGGGTCGTCGCTGTGCGACATCGATCCTCAGCGCATCGTCGATGAGCGCGGTGAGGTCGCGAAGAGCATCAGCCCGCAGGACTGCTACAGCCTGCGTTGCGCGCCGGCCGTGCATGGCGCGGTGCGCGACGCGCTGGGCCACGCCGGCGGTGTCATCGACGTCGAGCTCAACTCCGTCACCGACAATCCGCTGCTCTTCCCCGAAGACGACCGCGTGTTGTCGGCGGGGAACTTCCACGGCATGCCGCTGGCGCTTGCCATGTCGGCCGTGAAAGCTGCGATCCCGGTGCTCGCGAGCATCTCTGAGCGGCGCATCGCCATGCTCGTCGACACGGCCACGAACGACGGGTTGCCGATGTTCCTGGTGGACAACGAAGACGGCGCGCAGAGCGGACACATGCTGGTGCAGTACACGGCCGCCGCGTTGGTGAACGACTTGGCGACGCGCAGCCACCCGGCAACGTCGTTCAACGTCCCGACCTGCGCGAACACCGAGGACCAGGTCTCGATGGGCGCCAACGAGGCGCGTCACGTCTACGCGATGGCGACCGATCTCGAGTGGGTGATCGCGCTCGAGATGCTCGTGGCCAGTCAGGCGCTGTCCGTGCGCATGCGCCGGTTGGTCAGGAAGGGCGTCGGGAAGACCGACCCGGGGCCGGGCGTCGGCACGGCCGCGGCCCTCGCCGCGGTGCGCGAACACGTCGACGAGCTGCTCGTCGACCGCGATCTCCGCGGCGACATCAACGTGGCCCGCGAACTCGTCGGCGACGGCACGCTCCTCGACGCGGCGCGCGAAGCGCTGGGCGCGGGGTGAGGCGTGCCGTGGCTTACTGCAACGCCACGCCCAAGCGCGTCAGCAGGTCGCGCATCTGCGCTTCGATCATGTCTCGCACTCCCGCGAACGGGCCCGGCTCCATGTCCTTGGGCTGGGGGATGGCCCAGTCTTCGTTGAGGGTCGACTCGACGTGCGGGCAGGCGTCGCCGCAGCCCATGGTCACGACGGCGGCGTAGGGGCCGTCGGGGATCTCGTCGAGGCCCTTGCTGCGGTGGGCCGACATGTCGTGACCGATCGCGGCCATGGCCATGAGGGCCTTGGGATTGATCTCGCCGGAGGGCTTCGAGCCGGCGCTGTGCGCCTCGACGCGCTCGCCACCGAGGCGCCGCGCGAAGGCCTCGGCCATCTGACTGCGGCAGGAGTTCTCGACGCAGACGAAAAGCAGCTTCAGGGGTTCGGGGGACGTCATCGGAGAGCTCCGGCGCGAGGTGTCATGAGTTGCGAATGCGTTCGGGGACGAGCCAGCTGTCCGGCGCCGCGGTACGCAGTGCGTCGACGCGTGGGACTTCTTCGGGCGGCGGCGGGCTGCGGAGATGGCCGGAGTCGTGCAGCCGCGCGAGTCGCTGCTGGAGATCGTCGCGCGTCGGGAAGGTTTCGACGTAGCGCGTCATCCAGTACGTCACGCCGTCGCCGTCCTCCTTCTGACTGTGCCATGCCAACAGCCACTCGTACGCGAGCGCGAAGCCCGGCTCGAGGCGCAGCGTCTTCACGACCTCGTCGACGGCCCAGTCAGTGTAGCCGAGCTGGCGGTAGCACTCGCCGAGGTTGAAGTGCGTGGCGGCCTCGCTCGGCGCGAGCTGTGCGTGCTGCTCGAACGCGGCGGCGGCCTCGGCGATGCGCCCGCGCGACAGCTCGACGAGCCCGAGATGGCTCGTCACCCACGGGTCGTCGGCCGCGAGACCACCCATGGCGTCGAGCGTCGCGGCCGCCTCGGCGAGCGCGGTGAGGCCGCGCGTGTTGCGCGTCTGCTGAGTGTCGCCGGGGATGTGTTCGGCGCCGGCCGGGTCGGGGTCGAGGCGCAGAAGACGTCGTCCGCTCGTGAGCTTCGCGAGTACGACTTCGCGACGCTTGATGTCGTCGCGGCGGTCGCGCGGGTCGGGCAGGTCGAGGCTGAAGGGGTCGTCGTCGTCGGTGGATCCGGCGAGGTAGCCGAGGGCCTGCAGGCGTGAGCGCTCGCTGTTCGTGACGTCGCGGCGTGTCGACCAACCGAGCGATTCGGCGGCCTCACCGAGGACGGGCGCATCGGCGGGCACGCCGCCTGCCGCGAGGTCTCGCTGCTCGTGCGAGTCGTCCGCGACATTGAAGACCTCCAGTGCGCCCGGGCCGATCGTCTTCCTCTCGCCTTCGATCACGGCACGCAGCGCGCGCCAGCGATGGACGTGATAGGGCAGCAGCGTCTCGAGCTGCACGCGGCGCGTCGCGTCGGGGCGCTGGAGCGACGTGACGAGCGACGGCGCGTCGCTGGCCGGCAGGCTCGCTGCGGGCAGACCGGCGGCGGCGATCACCGTCGGCGCGACGTCCGTCAGCGAAACGAGTGCTTCGCTGCGGGCGCCGGGCTCGAGCGCCTCGTCGGGCCCCGCGACGATGAGCGGGATGCGCACCGTCGCCTCGTAGAGCAACAGTCCGTGACTCGACTCGCCGTGCTCGCCGAGCGACTCGCCGTGGTCGGCCGTGACGATCGTCCAGGCGGCATGCTCGGCGACGGGGCGATGCTGTTCGACGGCCGCGAGCAGGCGCCCGAGCTGCTCGTCGGCGAAGCTGATCTCGCCGTCGTAGCGATCGTCGACCTGCGCGGCGATGTGGGCCGGTGGAGCGTAAGGCTCGTGCGGGTCGTAGAGGTGCACCCAGAGGAACGCGGGCTGGTCGCGCGGGGTTGCGGTCAGCCAGTCGATGGCGTCGTCGACGACGGCGTCGGCCGTGCGCTCGGCCACCGAGCTGCTGCGCCCGAGTGTCGACGTCGACGGCGTCGTCCAGGTGTCGAAGCCCTGCAGGATCCCGAACGACTCGTCGAGCACGTAGGCGCCGACGAACGCGCCCGTCGCCCAGCCGGCATCGCGCAGCACCTCGGCCACGAACTCGGCGTTGTCGTCGAGTTCGTAGAGGCCGTTGTCACGCGCGCCGTGCGCTGCCGGGTCGACGCCCGTGAGCATCGAGGCGTGCGACGGGAGCGTGATCGGCGTCGGCGCGTAGGCGCGATCGTAGGTGACGCCGCGCTGGGCCAGGGCGTCGATGTGCGGCGTGTGCGCGCCGTCGTAGCCGTAGGCTCCGAGTCGATCGGCGCGCGTGGTGTCGAGCGTGACGACGATGATCGTCGCCGGCGCAGGACCGTCCGAACCGCACGCCGCGAGCAGCGTCAGCGCCACGCATGCCGCGGCCGTCTTCACGACGGGCGGCCGTCGTCCGGCGCGAGTCGCGCGCGCACGCGCGACTCGTCGATCTGCTCGGGCTCCCAGCGCACGCGTCCCTCCATGCCGCCGGCCACCGTGATGACCTGCCCGTTGATGTGACGTGCGACGACGGGTGACGACATCCACGCGATCGTGTTGGCGATGTCGACGGCGCGCGCGAGCTGACGCAGCGGCATCGTGCGCACGACGCGCGCGATCGTCCCCGGCTCGTCGAGCGTGGCGCGGGCCATGTGCGTGACGGTCCAGCCCGGCTCGACGACGTTGACGCGTCCCCATGGGTCGAGGTCGACGATCTCGTTCTTGAGGCTGTGCATGAGCCCGATCAGCCCGGCCTTCGCGGCGCCGTAGTCGCTGTGCCCGCGCTCGCCGAAGCGCCCGGCCGTCGAGCCCGTGAACATCAGCGAGGCGCCGTGGCCGTCGTCGCGCGGCCCGCAGGCCTCGAGCGCCGTGAAGAACGCGCGCGCCGTCCACATCGCGCCGAGCAGGTTGACCTCGATCGTGCGCCGGATGCGGTCGATCGGCGCCTCATGCACGGCGGCGTCCTCGGCGGGCCAGATCCCGGCATTCGCGACGCAGACGTCGATGCGTCCCCAGCGCGAAATGGCGAGGTCGGTCAGGGCGGCGAGCGTCTCGGGGCTGCGCACGTCGGCGTTGACGACGAGAGCGTTCTGCGACCAGGGCTGCTCGCCGGCCCAGGCCCTCAGCGTGTTCACGTTCTCGTTGCCGTGGAGGACGAGGAGCGCGCCCTCAGCCGCGAACACTTCGGCGACGGCCCGGCCGATCCCGCCCGAGGCTCCGGTGATGACGACGACTTTTCCGTCGAGACCGAGCTGCATGGCGGCGGTTCTCCTGCAAGGGGATGGGGTCGTGTCCCGCGACGTTACACACGTCCATCCGCTTGGCAAAGAGCCGTTGCGCGGTGGACGAGGGCCCGAGTCGGGGTCACATTAGAGGAGTGCTTCCCGTCTTCGAGTCATCATGCCCGCAGCCGTTCCAAACCCCCGAAGGGACTCAGAGGTCCCCGGATCCACGCCCGCCGCCGATGGTGCGAAGGCGGGTTGGCAGGCGCAGACTCCACCGAATAGAGGAATAGACGCGACCGGGCGGGACATTTCACCCCAGACGTCCGTAGATCCTGCACCCTCCGCCCCGGCACCCTCTGACACCGTGCTCCACACCGAACAACAGTTCGTCGACCTCCTCGAACCCGAGCGGGACGCCCTCTGGCGCTTCGCCTCGCGGATGTCGTGGGATCGAGCCACGGCCGAGGATTCGCTGCAGGAGGCCGTTCTGATCGCCTTTCGGAAGTTCAAGACGTTCACACTCGGCACGTCCTTCAAGGCCTGGATGTTCCGGATCCTTTCGAACGTCATCCTCAACGCCAACAGCCAGACGCGGCGCTACCTCCAGCGGCATGTCTCGCCCGAGAGTCTCGATCTGATCGAGGCGCTCGAGCGCGAGGAGGCCTACCGATCCGTGCTCGACGCACCCGACGAGGTGCTCCAGCACGTCACCGACCCCGTCCGCCGCGCCGTGCAGTCGCTGCCGGCCCACGAGCGGATGGTGTTCCTGCTTCGAGCCGCCGAGGGCTTCCGATACAAGGAGATCGCGGCGCTGCTCGACATTCCCATGGGCACGGTCATGAGCCACCTCTTTCGCGCTCGCGCACGCCTGCGCGAGACCCTGGCCGACTATGCCCGCACCTCAGGCTTCACACGCAAGCAGAACGTATGAACGATCGACAAGCACGCGCCCTTCTGATGCCCTACCTCGACTCCGAGCTCGATGCTCGGACGACGGCAGAGATCGCGGCACACCTCGAGGCTTCCGAGTCGACCCGGCAGCGGTTCGACGACGAGGCGCGGCTCGAGGCGTGGCTCGGGGAGTCGCTGCGTGAAGACGAGATGCCCGAGGACGTCTGGCGCGGGATCCAGCTGCGGATGGGCGTGATCAAGCCGCCTGTCTGGCCGCGCATCGCGGCAGCCGCCGCCGTGCTGCTGCTCGGTGGTCTGGGTTGGTTCTTCGCGACGTGGGAATCGAATGAGCTGATGCGTGACCTCGCGTCGCGGCACGGCGCGATCACGACGCTGGGTGCCGAACTCGACATCCGCACCGAAGCGGCGAACGACGTGCGGGCGTTTCTCAGCGAGCACGGCCTCGGCAGCGTGAAGGTGCCGAACCCGCGCACGTTCAAGGGGCACGCCATCTCGATCATCGGCGCACGTCAGGAAACGGTGCTCGGTGTCATGGGCGTCAACATGCTCTTCAAGTGCTGCGACGACGTCGTGTCGGTGTTCGTGCTCCCCAAGTCGCTCGGTGAGTCGCTTCCCGAAGGGCTCCAGCCGCAGGACGGCGGGGTGAAGCAGGGGCGCACGGGCAGCCTGTCCGTCGAGACCCTCGACCGCGACGACTACATGCTCTCGGTGATGTCCGATGGCACCGACGAGCACCAGTCGATGATCGTCGCTCTGCTCTGAGGCGTCCCGGGCCCCACGGGCCGCAGGTTGCACGCCGCGGCATTCCGACGAACCGCACGCGCGCGTCGGTTCCCTTCGCTTTCGGCGACACGCCGCTCTCAGCCATCCGCGACCATGCCCGCGGGACTGCGATCACCTGCGCGCCGACGCCAGTGCGGCAGCTTGCGATCAGCCCGAACATGAAAACACCGCGCGCCGCTCATCGGAGCGGCACGCGGTGACAGGTGGGCTTCAGCGCGCTGTCAGCGGCGCAAGGTTCCGTAGTTGATGAGCTTCACCGGCGGGCGCACGCGTTGCGTCGCGCGCGCTGCCGAGTCGATCGTGAGTCGGTCCTGCACGGCGAAGATGCCCGTCGTCTCGGCCGTGCGCTGGAGCATGGCGTCCTTCAGGGACGCGTCGTGCACGCGGCCCGTCAACGTCGCGACACCATCGGCGACGGTGACCGCGACGAGGTCGCGGCTCTGGCGTTCGATGGTCGGACGACGTTCCTCGCGAACTGCATCACGCAGGCCGGCGATCTCACCGAGGCGGTAGCGCACGATGTTCGCGAGGTTGTCGTCGTTGCGGCGTGAGCCGGGAATCACGTGCAGGTAGTCGGCGACGGCGCGCGCGCCTTCGATACGCTGGGCGGCGATCAGTGCCAACGTGCGGGCCTGCTCGTTGTTGATGTGACCGTGGATGCTGATCACTCCGTCGTTGTTCACGACGACGATCTCGCGGCCGGCCAGTCCACTGTCAGTCAGGAAGTCGATCGGGCCTGCGTCCGTTTCGGCCGCCGCGATGATCGGCGCCTGGTCTTCGGGGATCTCGCCGCCCGGCGTGCCGAGTCGGTTGATGATGCGACGGACGCCGGCGATGCGACTCGCACGGCCGATCGCGAGCTCGCGCGTCTCGTCGCTGTCGACGGTGCCCTTGAGCGTGACGATGCCGTCTTCGCTCGTCACGAAGAGGCCGTTGACCTCGGTGCCGAGGCCGTAGACGATGTCGCGTCCGACGTTGCGGGCCACGGTGCCGTCGTCGACCTCGGTGTGAATCTTGCGGCTCGCGCTGTCGAGGTCCTTGGCGAGGCGCTCGATGTCGGCACGGGATGCGGGGGAGCCGACGTCGGCAGCGTGGGGAGCTGCCGTCAGTGCGGCGATCAGGGCGAGCGATAGAGTCGTGCGGCGGTGCTTGGCAAGCATCATGGTGTGTGGGAAGGGTCAGGGGGACGGATGGGAGTTGTCGATGCGCGCTGCATCGACGCGAACTGCGCCCGTGAGCCGGCCCGTCACAGCGCGGACGGATCTCGACGTGAGCCGATCCGTCGCACGCCGAGCAGAACGCGGGGCGTACAGACCCGCGTTGCGGCCGCGAGAGACATGCCGGCATCAGAAGGCTACCCCCGATTCGCGGCCGCGCACGAGAACGTGGGAACTCCTCACGCGCGCGCGTCGTCTCTTCTCGGGAACGCTGCGTCGCGGTCCCGGTTCGAGTCACAGGCTTGCCGCAGTGCAGATGCGCCGGATCGTCGATCATCGAGTCGGAGCAGGGGCGCCGCTCGGGCGGCTCAGCACATACCGGATGTCCACGGGGCGTATTGTTCGACCCCGACGAGGAGAGAGTGTCATGGTGTCTTCATTCGTGCGTTCGTCCCTACTGGCCGTCGTTGCCTGCACGCTGGGCGGCTGCATCACGATCAACGGTTCGTGGAACGACTACTCCGTCGAGTCGGAACCCTTCACGAACTCGATCGACATCACGCCCGGCGACACCGTCAGCATCGTGGCTGCGGCGGGACGGCTCGACATCACGGCGGCTCCCGGCAACGCCGTGATCGTGACGGCTGTCGCCGCCGCGTCCGACGAAGAGACGCTTCAGCAGGTCGGCTTCCTGCTCGACCCTGTGGCCGACGGCGTGCAGGTCTCGGTCGACATCCCGAGCAACGCGCGAGCCAAGCTCGACCTCTCCGTGCAGGTTCCGCGCGGATGCCATGTCCGCATCGATGACGGGAGCGGCTCGATCACGATCCGCGAGGTCGCGAGCGTCTCCATCGACGACGGCTCGGGGTCGATCACGATTCATGATGTCGCGGGTGACGTCGTGATCCGTGACGGCTCGGGAAGTATCTCGATCGCGGGCGTCGGCGGTCAGGTGTCCATCACGGACGGTTCGGGTTCGATCAGCGTCGAGCGCGTGGCGCGTGACGTCATCGTTGAGTCCGATGGCTCGGGCTCGATCATGGTCCACGATGTCGGTGGCGACTTCCGCGTGCTCGACGACGGGTCGGGCAGCGTCAGCCACCACGGCGTCAGCGGCGCCGTCTGGATCGACGACTGAACCGGGTGCACGCGCGACGACGTGCATGACTTCGTCGCGCGTGCGTGATCTCTCAGTTTTCCGCGTGCCCCTCGCGCGCAGCCGGCGATTCGCCGCGCACGGTGCGGGGGCTCGTCCGCGGCTCCGATCCCCAGCGCAGCAGCGCCGGCACGGACTCGACTGCCGCGAGCAGCGCCTCGGGTTCACTCGCGTCCGACTCGACGGCCCACGAGGCGCCGGCAAGAGCCGACTCGAAGCCCTGCAACACCAGCGCGCTCCCGAGCGCGCCAAGACGTCCATCGGCCTGTTCCTCGGCCTCGAGCAGGACGGCGCGCCACAGGGACGGTTCCTTCGCCAGCGCCGGGCTGATCGTGACCTGCAGCTTCGCGGCAACGTCCTTGGGCGCCGCGATGCCGAACATCGCCTCGGCCCCGAGCGTCATGAGGGCGAGGCTGAGTTTCTCGCCGTTGCCCATCGCGACCTTGCCCATGGCGGGGGTGATGGACGCGTTGATGGCGTGTCCCATCTGGCAGTGGGCGCTCGAGCGGTCGTCGAAGAAGCGGTCCCAGTCGACGGTCCAGAGGCGCGGAAGCGGGCTGCTGCCGCGTAGATGCGTGTCGGCGGGTGAGACCGTGCGGCGGGGAAAGAGCGGGAGCGGGGCCGCGTGGTCGGCGTTGAGGGTGTACTCCGAGCGCGCCATCGAGTGGCCGAAGCGCATCGCCGAGGTGATGAACTCGATGGGGAGCGCGGTCGGCGTCCGCGCCGACGACGCTGGCGGGGACTTCGCGAGACCGACGCGGAGGGCCTCGACCTGCGCGGCTGAGGCCGTCCGCGTGATGCGCGCAAGGAAGTCGATGACCGTGACGCGCTGGTATACGGCAGTGAGGACTCGGCGCGCCCGAGCGTAGGAGCTGAGGCGATTGCCGTCGGCGGAATGCATCTGCCGAACCAGGCGATTGTAGGCGCGGGCCAACGCGAGATGCACCTGACCGACGAGCACGTTGTCGTCGTTGCGCGCGTCGGCGAGGATGGCCGTGCCGTCGGACCGGCGCGGCACATCGTACTCCGCGTGGCGCTCGTCGAGTACGAGCACGGGGGCGCCGACGGCCGCGTAGAGGTGTGCGTCGACGCGCGGCCCGTGCCCGAGCAGGCACTCGAGGTCGAGCTGTCCCGAGCGCGCGTTGCGTGCGCGCGGATCGTCGCCCTCCGCGCCGGGCACCGACAGCGTCAAGTCGTGTGCAAGGAACTGCGCCCAGTACGAGTAGCCGGCTGGAATCGTCCCGGGGTCGTTCAGCCCGGCGCGCGACTTCATCTCCGTCGCGAGACGAACGAGTTCGAGCGGGTCAGGGTGGTGACTCGAGGACGGCGAAATGCGGCGATAGGGGTGCGCGTGCGGATGGAGCCAGCCCGAGGGCGTGGCGTCATCGAAGCGGTCGAGGAATCCTGCGGCCTGGAATGTCATGGCGACTCCTCAAGCCTGCTCGTCGACGACAAAGCGCGCACCGAACGCCACGTGGATGTCCATCGGCTTCGTGACATCGCCACCGTTGCCGTCCTTGTACGTGACGTCCTTCTCGAGCACCCATGGCTTCAGGGGCTCGCCACCATCGGCGGGCGCAGCGAGAACCGTCCAGCGGTGACTGCACCAGATCTGTGGCGGTTCGCCGTGGTCGTTGTAGTAGTAGACGTCGCTTTCAACCTGACTCGCGAGCTGGAATCGCAACGGCAGCTCGCGTTCGACGGTGTTGTAGTGCGACTCGTACTCCTCGAGCTTGAGCTCGACGATCTCGAAGAGCTTCTCGAACTTCACGGTGTTGAGTGTGGTGTCCGTCTCGACCGCGACGCCGTTCCACGTGCCGCTGGACGGGCCGATCCAGACGTCTTCCTCGGCCGCTGCGAGCGCTGCTTCAGTGCGCGGCGCGTTGAAGGGGATCACGCCGTAGTCGTCGAGACTCGGCACGACGAGCATGTACAAGTCGACGGAAGTGGTTGCCATGGTGGTGGTCTCCGATCAGGGAATCAGCGACCGGTCACACGTGGCTCCAGGCTGCGGACACATCGAAAGCCCACGTCGAACTGCGGGATCTTGTAGACCGTCATCAGCAGGGCGAAGCCGTGACTCGCGACGTACTCAGGGGTGTGGTGGACGCGAGTACCGATCACAACCCTCTCTAACGGACGGACACTTCGCGACCCGCCATCCGCGGTCGACGGAAATGTCGACGTCCACTCGCCGACGAGTCCGATGAGCTCGTTCAGACCATTCGGGCCGCCGGCTGCGTCGCGGGCTGTGGTCACGGGGCGAAGCTGCGTGTGGGACCAGAGTGCAAGGCGCGTTGGCGAATCGACGATGTCGGGCTCGAAGGGCGCGAAGTGCGACTTGCCGAGCTGGAACTGGGCAATCTCGTCGTCGCGCGCGTCGTCGCCCCAGGGGAAGCGGCGCGGCGTCGGTCCGCGTGCGGCCAGGAGCCACTCGGCGACCGTCGGGAGGCGTTTGCCAGCCCACGCCGCGTAGTTGCTGGCATCTTGGTGCGAGACGCTCGTGACGGGCAGGTCGTCCCAGGTCTCGTCTCCGGCAGCTGACCAGGACACGGGCGGCGTCGCGCCGGTGGCCTCGACATAGGCGCGGTACTGTCCGATCGTCACCGGCGAGGCGTCGATCGCGAAGGCCGCGACGTCGACGGAAAGCGTCACGAGCTGGGGCACGTCGTCGTCCAGAACCATGGCCACCTGGGTGCCGTCGAACGTCACGCGTCCGCCGGCGATGTCGACCATGCCGTCCGTGAGGTCCTCGGCGCGCCGCAGCCACGCCGTGACGTTCGCGGGTTCGCTTGCGTGGAACGTGACGTCACACTCGCAGAAGCCCGCGCTGGGGTGGCTCATGGCAACGCGATAGACGCCAGGGCTCGCCGTGATCATCCCCGCGTCATCGCGTTCGGCGGGCCGCGTCTCCCCGAGTTGCAGCGTGTGTCGATCGATCGGCGTCAGGTCGATCTGAACCTCGTCGGCCGCTGCGCCGCGGACATCGAGCATGAGCGCTGCGGCAGGTGTGGTGGATGTCACGAGCTCGCGAGGCGCTGGCCTTGCGACGTCGACCAGCCACGCTGCGCCCATCACGGCGATGACGGCGACGAGCGCAGCCACGCGGTGAGCGCCGAGCCAGCGCGCCATGCGCTCGGTCAGCGAGGGCGGGTGTGCCGCGATCGGCTCACCGGCGAGGTACCTGCGGAGATCGTCGTGTAGCTCACCGGCGGTGTCGTAACGATGCTGACGCTGCACGGCCATCGCTTTGGCGCAGATGACGCGGAGTGTGGAGTCAACGCGCGGGTTGAGCTTCTCGATCGGCGTCGGGTTTCCGTGTGGGATCCGAGCCAGGACGTCGGCACCGTCGCCATCGAACGGGCGGCGCAACGTGAGGAGTTCGTAGAGCACGACGCCAAGTGAGTACACGTCCGTGCGATGATCGACCGTGACGCCCCGTGCTGCGATCTGCTCGGGGCTCATGTAGTACAGCGTGCCCATCTGCTCAGACGTCGCCGTGGCCGCCGCCGTCTGCGCGTCGCGGGCGATGCCGAAGTCGCCGACCTTCACCTGGGCGTCCTTGTCCAACATCAGGTTCGGCGGCTTGATGTCACGGTGGACGATGCCGGCGCGGTGCGCGTGTTCGAGGGCATCGGCCGTGTCGGCGATCAAGTCGGCCACGAAGTCGCAGTAGCTTTCGCTCTCGAAGGACGGGCCGATGAGTTCGTCATCATCCGCGTTGCGATCGTTCCCTGGTTGAAGGCCTTGGCGAAGACGCTGGCGTCGGATCTCGACGGAGAGATCGTGGCCGTCGACGTACTGCATCACGAAGAAGTCGTGGTCGCCGGTGCGCACGACGTCGTGAATCGTGATGACGTGGGGGTGTTCGAGCTTCGCGATCGTGCGGGCCTCGTTGGCCAGGCGCGCGAGGTCGCGTTCGGACAGGAAGAGGCGCGACGGGAAGACCTTCAGCGCGACGAGACGACCGACGGAGACCTGCTCGGCGAGGAAGACGACGCCCGTGCCTCCGCGTCCGATGGGTCGCACGATGCGGTAGTCGCCAAGCTCGGCGCCGACGTCGAAGCCCGCCTCGCGCGCGGCGCTGTGGAGCGTCGGCGTGGGTTCGAGGAAGCCTTCCTCGGCGGGCTCGTCGGCGAGCATCGTGAGGACGGCCTCGGTGATGTCGTCATCGTCACTGTGGGCCCCGACCCACGTCGAGCGCGTCGCCTCGGGCTGCTCGAGTGCTTCGAGGAAGAGGTCCCTGATCCGGCGTTCACGTTCGATCGACATCGGTCGCCTTCGTGCCTGGCCGGGGGCGCGGGGTCACTTGAGGAACCGCGCCAGCCATGTCCGCGCGTAGCGCCAACGACGTTCCACCGTGCGCAGCGGGATCGCGAGGATCTCGGCGATCTCGGGCATCGAGCGACCACCGAAGAACCGCAGCTCGACGATCCGCGCGTCGATCGGGTTCACCTCCGCGAGCCCGTCGAGGGCCCGTGAGAGGTCGGTGAGGTCGGCCGCGTGCTCTTTGCGGACGTGCGCGTCGAGCGTGGCGATGAGGTCGTCGAGCGGGATGCTTTTGACGTGTTCCTTCGAGCGCCTGAGCTTGTCGAGGCGATCGAGGATGATCTGACGAACGGCGGTCGCGATCAGCGCGTAGAGATGGTTCTCGTCGCGCAGATCGCGTGCACGGCGCAGCTTGAGATACGCGTCTTGCACGAGACCCGTCGTCGGCATCTCGCTGTAGAGCGTGAACTTCGATCGCGTGCGCCGCGCGAGCGTGCGCATCTCCACCATGACGAACGGCACGAGCTCGTCGAATGCTCCCTCGCGCCCGTCGCGGAGGTGCTCGAGAAGCTCCTCGATGCGTTCGGACCGTTTCTCGGTGCTGATGACCTGACCTCCCCACGAGTCGGTGCTCAATCTTCGCCAGACGAAGATCGAAACGCGGCGGGGCGGATCTGTCAACCGGAGGAGAAATCATCTCCTCCAATACGGCCGCGGAGCCTCTATCCCGCCGAACTTTTCGATATTTTCGACGCCGGCGGGCGCGGCTACGGCGGTGGGGAGGCCCTCAGCGGCCCGTCACAGCGGTCCGTCTCAGAGCGGCCTGTCAGGAGTCGAGCAGGTCGCCGATCACGTAGGTGCCGCTGCGGGCATCCTTGCGCAGGGTGAGAAGCTTGTTCTTCTGGGCGTCCTCGAGCAGCCGGCTGAACGTGCGGTAGCCGTGGTACTCCTCGTTGAACTGCGGCTGCTTGCGCTTCATCGTTTCTTTGACGAGTGAGCTGTGCAGCTCCTTGTTGTCGCGCTGGAGGGCCTCGGCCGTCTCGAGCAGCAGGGTGAACGCTTCGCGCGTCTTCTTGGGGAGGCGTGAGAGTCCGGGGGGCGCGGTGCGGGCCGTCTTCGGCTTACGGACGAGATCGTCGTAGAAGATGAACTCGTCGCAGGAGTTGATGAGCATCGGGCTCGTCGAGTTCTTCACACCGACGCCGAGCGTGTACTTGTTGTTCTCGCGGAGCTTCGTCACGACCGGCGAGAAGTCCGAGTCGCCGGAGACGAGCGCGAACATGCTGATGTGCGGCTTCGTGTACGACAGCTCCATCGCGTCGACGACCATCTTGATGTCAGCGCTGTTCTTGCCCGTGAGTTTACTGCCCGGCATCTCGAGCAGCTCGACACCGTTCTCGTGCAGCGAGCGGCGGTACTCGTCGTAGCGGCTCCAGTCGGCGTAGGCGCGCTTGACGACGATGTTGCCCTTGTCGACGAGGCGCTTGAAGACGACCGAGATGTCGAACGTCTTGATGCGCGCGTCCTTGACGCCGATCGCGACGTTCTCGAGGTCGACATACACGGCGATGTTGTGCGTGGTCGACGACGAGAGTGGAGTAGACGAAGACATGGGTGTGTCCTAAGAGAAGGACCTAGCATGCCGACGCCGAGTGCCTCATGCGAGCGCTTCGTCCCAGACTGCCTGCATCGCGGCCTCCGGCCGCAGCCAAAATCGGCCGTTCCGCGCAGCAACGAAGAGTCCTGCTCGTGGTGGAGGGGTCAGAGGCAAGATGTGAGTCGACTGCCGTCGCCCTCGCGACGATTGCCCACGACCGACCCGGGCTAACGCACCTCGTCGCTCGCGATGGTGCCGTCGATCACGACACCGACGCAGTGGCTCGTGTACTCGAATGGGTCGCCGTCGAAGAGAGCCAGGTCGCCATCCTTGCCAGCCTCGATCGATCCGAGACGATCTTCGAGCCCGAGGATCGTGGCCGCGTCGATCGTGACCGCTGCCAGCGTGCGCTCGAAGGGCAGACCGTAGCGCGCTGCGATGGCAGCCTCGAAGAGCAGCACACGGACCTTCGGCACGTAGCCCTCGTAGCCCGTCTGAATCGCGAAGGGGACGCCGGCCTGGTCGAGCAGTCGCGGCAGCTCGAAGGTGGCTGCCGAGCGGTCGGATGTCATCGAACCGATGCGCATCATCGGCGGGTGGGCGATGACGGGGACTCCGGCCGCGGCGAGTTCGTCGAGCATGAGGTGCGCTTCGGCGCATCCGTCGAGGACGAGCCGGAAGCCGAACTCCTCGGCGAGACGCAAAGCCGAGGCGATGTCCTGATGACGGTGCGCCGTCACGAGCAGGGGAACGTCGCCGGCGAGCACGTCGGCGAGCGTGTCCTTGCCGAGGTCGGGCTCGGGGGCGTCCTGTTCATCATCGTCGACCGCAGCACGACGCTTCGCGAGGTAGCCCTGGGCGTCGGTCAGCGCAGCGCGCAACATCGAGACGCTCTTCGCACGCGTGCCGGGCGCACCGTCACCCGAACGCACGGCGTCGGCGAGGCTCGCCGCGACCATCGCGCGTTCGACGACGAGGCCGTCCTCGACGCTCGTGCCCTTGAGCTTCACGACCATCGTCTGGCCCGAGACCAGCGCGCCGGACGACGGCCCGGTGTGCACCGTCGTGACGCCATAGCCGCGCGCCCAGTCGACGAGTGCGTCGCGCGCGTTGTACGCATCGATGGCTCGCAGTTCGGGCTGGATGGCGCCGCTGGGGTCGAGGTGATCCTGGTCGCCGGGCTGGTTCAGCAAGCCCGTGAGGCCGAGCGTGCTGCGGGCATCGATGAGTCCCGGCACGACGATGGCGGCGCGCATCGTCGGCATGTCGTCCGGAATCGAGATCCCGACGGCCGGTCCGACGGCTTGGATCTTCCCGCCACGGATGACGACGACGCCATCGGTGATGACCTCGCCACCGACCATCGTGTGGATGCGGTCGCCGTACACGGCGACGTCACCTGTGAGGTCTTGCGCCGATGCGATCGAGAGTGCGAGAGCGGCGAGAGCTGTCGTGAGAGTCTTCATCGCGTGGTGGATCCCGTGCCGTTGCCGAAGCAGCAGAGTGTGAAGAAGCGAGCGTTCGTCGCGCCGACGCCCCCGAGGGCGTAGATGCGGTCGTCGGCATTCGTGAGTTCGAAGACGCGCTCGCCGTCGATCCAGGTCTCCTCGATCAACGAGTAGACGCTCAGCGGGTCACCCGAGAGCACGACGAGGTCGGCGTCCTTGCCAACCGTGATCGAGCCGATGCGATCGCCGAGATCGAGCATCTCGGCACCCGACAGCGTCATCGCGCGCAGGGCCCCGTCGCGCGACATCCCGTCGCGTACGGCCAGAGCTGCCGAGCGCAGGAAAAGGCGGCTGTCGTTGATCGGGTCGTCGGTATGGAAGGCCACCTTGACGCCGGCCTTCTCGAGGATCGCACCCGTTTTCGGCGAGAGGTTGACGGCCTCGAGCTTGCCGCCGGGGCTGTCGATCTGGATCACCGACACCGAGGCGCCCGCCGCGGCGATCTCGTCGGCCACCATCCAACCGTCGGACACGTGGTGCAGCACGACGCGGAAGCCGAACTCCTTCGAGAGGCGCAGCACCGTGAGGATGTCGTCGTGGCGGTGCGTGTGGTGATGGACGACGCGCGTGCCGTCGAGCACTTCGAGAAGCGCCTCTTGGATCAGGTCGCGGTCGGGCATCTTCGAGGCGTCGTCGCCGGCGGCGTCGATCTTGCGCTTGTAGTTCTGTGCGCGCACGAAGGCCGCCCGCACGAGTGCCGCCGACTTCCCGCGCGTGCCGGGGAAGGGCTTGGCGCGCTGGGGGTTCGTGCCGTTGGCCATCTTCATGCCGCCCATCGGGCGACCGTCCTCGAAGCGGTACACGAGTTCGTCGATCGATCCCGCGTCGCGCAGCTTCACGTACGTCGTCTGGCCGCTCATGAGGTGGCCCGAGCCGGACATGATGTTGGCTGTCGTGATGCCGCCGGCCTGGGCGCGCTGAATCGCTGCGTCGCGCGCGTTGATCGCGTCGAAGGTGCGCACGTCGGGTTGGATGGGATCGGATGAGTCGGCCGCCCAGGGTTCGCCGATGTGACTGTGCGTGCAGATGAGGCCGGGCATGAGGACCTTGCCGCGCAGGTCGTGGATTGTTGCGCCGTCGGGAACCGAAATGTCGCCGCGCGCTCCGACGGCCACGATCTTGGAGCCGTCGATGACGACGACGCCGTCGTCGATCGGATCGCCGTCGATCGGGATGACGTAGGCGCCGACGAAGGCCGTCACGGCCGTCTGCTGGGCGCCGACCGGGGGCGTCGCGAAGGTGAGGGCGGCGAGCAGCGCGACGGCGAGGCGCGGTAACCGGCGGCAGAGCGAGACGACGTTCGACATACGCGGTGTTCTCGGCACAGGGGCATTTTGCAGGGGCCGCAGGATAGCAGGCGGAGGATGCGCGTGACGACCAACGGCGCGGCGCCCTTTGTCCGACCCATGTCATTCGTCACACTCGGCGCCATGCCCTCCGCATCTCGTGACGATCACGCCCGCCTGACCGACCGCGAACGCGGGTTGACGTGGCTGCTCGCCGCGGCCTTCGTGGCGCTCACGACGGCGCTCTACTCGCGCGCTCGCGCGGCTGCGATCGACGCCAGCGAGTTCACCGGCACGTTCGTCTTCGACCAGGACGCGCATTTCTACATGGGCATGGCGCGCCAGGCGATGGAGGGCCGCTGGCTGTTCTCGATGCCCTTCACGCCCGAGGCCCACGAGCCGGCCGTCTTCAACTTCGAGTGGCTCGCGATGGGCTGGCTCGCGCGGCTGACCGGCGGTGACGTCATCGACGGCATGCACCTCGTGCGGCTCATCGGCATGGTCGTACTCGTCGTGGGCGTGGTGCGTCTTTGCGCGCTCGTCTTCGCGACGACGCGTTGGCGGCTCGGCGTGGCCGTCGCGATCCTCACCGGCGGCGGTTTCGGTTGGACGCTCGGTTATCCCTCCATCGCCCAGCACCTCAGTGACTTCACGTTCCTCGATTCGTACGCCGGGGTGCACCCGTTCTTCTGGATGCTCTTCCAACCGCACTTCGTCATCGCACAAGCGCTGCTCGTCACGTGCCTGGGAACGTACCTGCGCGCTGCGCAACGGCCGCCGGGGGCGCGACGCACGCGCGGCTTCGTGTTCGCCTTCATCGGCGCCGCGATGGTCACGCTCATGCGACCCTACGACGGCGTCGTGCTCGCGTTGGCCGGTGCGCTCTTCGCGCTGTCGCGACGCTGGTCGGCCAACGCGTCGACGGGGCTTGGCGAGTGGTCGCTCACGTTGGGCGCGCTGCCGCTGATCGTGCACCAACACGTTCTCTTCAGCGAGCACGAGGTCTTCGGCTGGATCAGTCGCCAGGGCATCCTGCTGCCGCCCGAGCCCGGCAACCTCGTGATGAGCCTCGGCCTGCCGGCGCTCGTCCTGCCGATCGCACTCGCGAAGTACATCGGTGCGCCGGCGTTGCAGCGCGACACGCGCGGAGCTCTCGCCGTGCAGGGCGTCCTCTGCACGCTCGTCGCGGCGCTGGCGTTGCTTTACGCCTATCCGCCGTTCCCGTTCACGCTCCAGGTCATCCCGGCGGTCGCGATCCCGTTGACGCTCTTCGCGCTCGCGCCTTTCGAGCGACGCGCCGAGCTGCGCAGCGGACGCCTTGCGACGCTCGTCGTCGTGCTGGTGCTCGGCTTGCACGCCCTTACGAGTGCGAGCTTCTACCTCGCGAAGTGGGAGGCGATCCCGCGCGGTGCCCACCGGATCGACACGGCGCTCGTCGACGCCTACGAGTGGGTCGGTGACAACGTCGCAGCCGACTCGGTCGTCATGGCGTCTTACAAGACATCGAACCGCCTTCCGCGCTACGCCCTGGTGCGCACATTTGCCGGCCACTCCTTCGCGACGGTCGCCTTCAAACGCAAAGTGCAACTCGCGGAGCTCTTCTTTCTCCCGCTCGTCGACGACGCCTTCCGCCAGCACCTCATCGAGGAGTACGGCATCACGCACGTCGTTCACGGGCCCGACGAAGAGGCCTACGGTTCGTGGGACCCGCGCGGCAAGCCGTGGCTCGAACAGCTCTATCGGCGACGCGGCGTCTCGGTGTTCGCGGTGCGCGAGTAGCCCGGGGTCTGCATGGACCGGCTCGTCAGCCGATGTCGACGAGCACCTTGAGCGTGCTGCGATCGGCAGCGCGAGTGAAGGCGTCGGGGAGTCGCTCGAGCGGGAAGCGCGCGTCGATGAAGTGCTCGACGGGGATGTCGCCCGACGCGAGCGCTTCAAGGGCGACGTCGAAACGTCCGCAGCGCGAGCCGATGAGCGTCTGTTCGTCGACGACGAGCGGGGCGAGGTCGAGGGTGACGGGGCGCTCGGTGGTGGTCTTGAGGACGATCGTGCCGCGCGGAGCGACGTGACGGAGCAGGCGCGGCAAGACGTCGGGGTGGCCTGTCGCGTCGACGGCGAGGTCGAAGTCGCGCCGGGCGGGGGGCTCGTCCGACTCGAGCAGGCCCGTCATGATCGGGACGCCCTCGGGCAGCAGCGACTGTCGTTCGGGATGACGCCCGGCGACGACCGTCTGCACGCCGGCCCGCGCGACGACATGCGCGCAGAGCAGGCCGAGGCGCCCGTCGCCAGCAACGAGCGCGCGCGAACACCTCGACAGGTCGACCTGGTCGGCGATCTCGAAGGCGGCGGCGAGCGGCTCGGCGAAGGTCGCGGCGTCGGATGACACCGCGTCGGGCACGGCGAGCAGGTTGCGCTGCGGCAGGACGATCTCGTCGGCGAACGCGCCCGAGCGCGCGACGATGCCGAGCACGGTGCGCGTGGGGCAGTGGCGTTCATGTCCCGCGCGGCACGCCTCGCATGCACCGCATGCCGCGTTGATGCCGCCGACGACGCGCCGGCCCGCGAACGGTCCGTCGAGCGCCTCGCCCACGAACTCGTGACCCGGAACGCCACGGAAGCCCATGTAGCCCTTCACGAGCGCGAGGTCGGTCGCGCAGACGCCGGCCGTCAAGATACGCACGCGCGTTTCGCCGTCGCCGGCTTCGGGACGTGGCACGTCGCCGCGCACGGCGAGCCCATCGTCGTCGATCACCGCGGCCCGCATGGTGTTCGACTTCATCACCCCATCCACGTCGCGGGGCTCTCACCGACGTCGACGATCGAGCACGCCACGATTGGCACGAGCCCGAGCTTCTTGGCGGCTTCGATCAGCTGCGGACTTTCGGAGCCGGGGTTGAGGAAGAGTTCGTCGTGGGGGACGGCCGCGTAGTCGTCAAGCACGTCGAGCCCGATCGACGGCGGCAGGTAGACCGAGATGCGATCGATGGCCTCGGGCACGTCGCGCACCGAGGCGTAGGCCTTCAGTCCCTCGATCTCGTCGGCGGATGGGTGGATCGGGAAGACGGTCCAGCCCTGATTGCGATGGGCGCGGACGGACGCGTTGCCGAACTTGTTGCGATCGGCGGACGCGCCGACGACGGCGACGGTGGGCATCGAGGAGTCTCCGAGGAGTGGGGGGCACGGCGCAGCATACCGGTGGCGGGCGTGCGTCGCTGCACCGATCGCCGAGACCGCGCGCGCGGCACGAGTGACTCTTTGGGAGACGCCGAGGCCTCGCGAGTGCATGCGGCGCGAGCATCTGCGAGCATGACGCCCGACTATCCTCGCCTCGTCCAACGCTTCGTGTCCATGACGTCGACAACGCCCATCGAATCGGAAGTCGCGAACTCCACGTCACAGCGCGCGCTCGGCGTCGCGGCGCTCGTCATGTTCGTGGTCCTCGCAGTGTGGGGCGCATGGACGAAGTCGGACACGTACGACGAGCCGATGTACATCGTGTCGGCCTACAGCTACGTGGCGACGGGCGATCTGTCGCTCAACCGCGAGCACCCGCCGCTCAGCAAGTATTTGATCGGCCTGCCGCTGCTCGCGCTCGACATCGCGCTGCCCGAGCTCTACCAGATTCGCCCCGGCATCGCGTTCACGTTCCTGTTTCACCAGCCGAACGCCGACGCGCACACGATGCTGTTCCTCGCGCGCCTGCCGATGATCCTGCTCGGCCTGCTGCTCGGCCTGTATGTCTGGCGCTGGGCACGCCTTGGGTTCGGGCCCGTCGCAGGGCTCGTCGCCGTGTGGTTGTATGCCACGAATCCGAGCATCGTCGCGCACACGCGCATCGCGGCAAACGACTTCAGCGTGACGGTCTTCTCCTTTGCCGCATGCTTCCACGTGTGGCGTTGGTTGAAAACCGATTCGCGCGCGAGTCTTGGGTGGGGCGCGATCACGCTCGGGCTCGCCGTCGGCTCGAAGCTCACGGCGCTCGCGCTGCTGCCGGTGATCGGCATCGTCGTACTCGTCGAGGCTGTACGGCGTCGACGGATCGCGCTCGTCGGCCAGGCCTTCCTCGCGCTGTTCGCGATGGTCGGCGTGCTGTGGTTGCTCTATGGCGGCGAGGCGCGTTCGCTGGCCGACGCGCGCAAGCACGTGCGCTTCGCACTCAGCGGCGAGAACGGGGTGGTCTTCCGGTACGGCACCGTGGAAGGCGAGAACGGCAAGATCGCCGAACCGGGCTGGGTCGAGCAAGGGCTCGAGGACGTCTTCGGCGCCGAGACGCCGATCCCGATGCTCTCGTTCATGAAGGGCATCGACCTGCAGCTCGACCATGCCTCGGAAGGTCACCCGACGTACTTCTGGGGCGAGATCAACCGCGGCGGCTTCTGGAACTTCTACATCGTCCTCTGGCTGCTCAAGAACGCCGAGGGTGTGTCGCTGCTGTTGGCGGTCGCGCTGGCGACGTGGTGGTGGCATCGGCGCTCGTTCGCGCACGAGTGGATGTTGATGGCTTATCCCGTGCTGCTGTTCGTCGTCTTCAGTCGCGGCAATATCCAGCTCGGTTTCAAGTACGTGTTGCCGGCGATTCCGTTCTTGTTGGTGTTCGCGAGTCGTTCTTTTGCGGCGGCGATCCGCGGCGGTGCTGCACGCATGGCGGCGCTCGGCGCGATCGTCGCGCTGTCGGTCGTCGCGGAGGTCCTGTTCCACGATCGCGGCGATGTGTCGTGGCGGAACTGGACGCCCCTCGTCGTGTCGGTCATCGCAGTGCTCGTGTTGCTCGTCCGCGATCGGGTGACGCGCACGATCTCCGTGGCCTGCACGGTCCTCGCGCTCTGGGCGATCGTCGCGTCCCTGGCACGCATGCCGAACGGTCTCATCTACTTCAACGAGTGGGCTGGCGGCCCCGAGAACGGTCCGCACTACTCCGTCATCGGCGACGACTGGGGCCAGGACGCGCGCGCCCTCGGCCTCTGGATGGCCGCCAACGACATCGACCACATCGCCTACGACTACTACGGCACCGGCGACCCCGAGTACTGGGGCATCACGTCGACACCGACCTTTGCGCGACCCGGCCAGCCAGGCCCGAGTGACGGCTGGTTCGCCATCAACGTCACGACGCTCAAGCGCTTCCCCGAGAACTACGCGTGGCTGGAAGACCGCACGCCCGACCTCGTTCTCGAGCACACGATCCAGCTGTACGACATGAGTGCTGAGTGACGGGAGAGCCCTCGCGGTGCGCCGCCACGGGCGACACACCGCGAGGGGGACGTGCGGTTACTGCTGGTTCGCCAGCACGGTGATCTTGCCGTAGTAGCCGTTGGACACGACGAGGTCCAACTTGCCGTCCTCAGTGACGTCGATCGCCGCGAGGAATCTGCACTCCAACCCGCCATCGAAGTGCGCCTGGGGCGAGAACTCGCGTCCGCCCAACCCCAGCAGCACGGTCGGGGTGCCCACGTTCGAGGCCGTCGCGATGTCGAGGGTTCCGTCGCCGTTGAGGTCGCAGACCACGAGCTTGTCGGGCGTGACACTCGCGGGATACGACTGCACGTCGCCGTAGGTGCCCGCACCGTCACCGAGCAAGATCAGCACGGCGTTCGGCGCCGTCTGGGCGATCACGAGATCGGTGTGTCCGTCTCCATTCATGTCGCCTGAAGCGATCCTGAGCATGAACGATCCGACCTTCAGCTTGACCTTGGGGGCGAACGAGCCGTCCCCGAATCCGTAGAGGAACGTGATGGTCTTCGGGATCCAGTTCACCGTTGCGATATCGAGGAGGCCATCGCCGTCCGCGTCAAAGATCACGACATCAGTGGGGACGAAGCCGACGCTATGGAGCGTCGGTGGGCCGAGCGTCCCGTTTCCGAGGCTGAGCAAGACGCTCACGTCGTTCGCGTGGACGGTGACGACGTCGAACGCGCCGTCGTCATTGAAGTCGCCCACCGCCAAGTCGGTGGGATACGCGGCGGTCGTGGACGTGGTGGGCTCCCCGAACGTGCCGTCGCCAACACCCAAGCGAACTCTGACGACAGATGCAAGATAGTACGTCGTCACGAGGTCGTCGACTCCGTCGCCATCGACATCTGCGAGCTTGAGTGCGATCACGGTATCGAGTTCGTAGATCGTATTGTGCAACTTGAAGAGGGCCTCTCCCGGTGACCCGAGGAGGATCATGATTCCTTGGTACATGGAGATCGCTAAGTCGGGTCTTCCGTCGTCGTTGATGTCGCCGTAAGCGAAGCCTCCGAGCGTGCTGGGTTCAAAGGCGACGCTATCGGGCACCGAGAACGTTGCGTCTCCTTCTCCGACGAGGATCGAGATCGTGTGACTCCACGAGTTCGATACGACGATGTCCGCGATTGCATCGTCGCCCATGTCGGCGACCGCCAGCGCGCGGGGCTTGGAGCCGACACCGTAGGTCAGCGGCTTGAATAGTCCGTCACTGGTGCTCTTGAAGACGAGGGTTTCCCCTGAGAGTTCACTCGTTGCGATGAGCTCTTGCTTCCCGTCGTCGTCGAGGTCATAGGACTCGATCTTATTGGTCTTCTGGCCTGCGTTGTGGAGAACGCCTTCTTCGAACGTCCCGTCACCGACGCCGTTCCACGTCATGATTCCGTTGAGCGTCGTGCTCGTCACCGCGAGATCGGGAATGTCATCACCGCTGACCTCCGTGATCGTGATGTCGGTGGCTCCAAGCATGAGATAGTGAACCGCCGGTGCGTACATGCCCTCGACGGAACCGAGCAACACCGAGATGCTGTTCGACAAGACGTTGGCGGCGACGATGTCAACTCGGCCGTCTCCGTTGAGGTCACCAAGGTCGACTTCTTGGCATCCACCCCCGGCTTCGAAGAACATGGGAGTGCCGAAGCTTCCATCGCCGCGACCGTGCGCGACGACGACGCCGCCATCGTAGGCGTTCGCCGTGACGACATCGACGTGGCCGTCGCCGTCCATGTCGCTCAGCGCGACATCGTGGAAGCCCATGCCCTCCGTCGACACCGTGGGGCCGAAAGTCCCGTCGCCCTTGCCGAGCTGCACAACGACGTCGCCGGTCAGCGCGGTGTTGACGACGTCGAGCACGCCGTCGTCGTTGACGTCGCCGAGCGTGACCATCATCGCAGCGCGTCCCGGCAGAAGTGTGGCCGGGCCGTAGCCGCCGGTTTGGTCGTTGAGGAACACGTGGATCCCGGCGGGCGACGTGAAGGCGGACACGATGTCGTTCCAGGAGTCACCGTTGAGATCGCCCACGGCGACCGACAGCGGGAGGTTGCCCGTGAGCAGCGCGCTGCCGTTGAAGAGTGCTGCGGCCGATGGAGTGGGGACGATGCCGAGCGTGAGTTGGTTCGACGTGGTGTGTCCCCCGTCCTCGGCGACAAACGCACGAGCGTGGAACTCGAAGCCAGGCGGTGTGTCGAGTGGAATGCGCAGTAAGAGCTGGGCCGAGCCCGTCTCATCGACGAGGGCTTGCGCCATGAGGCCGGATGACAGCGTCGGCTCGATAAAGTCAGCCGCGTCGAACGCGATCCACGCCTGGGCGAGCGGTCGTGCCGCTTCGATGTCGAGCAAAACCGTCGAGCCAGGCGTGATCGCTGCTGTCGAAACTCTGGACAACGTGATGTCGTCAGCGTGGGCCATGGAACTGAGCGAGCATGCGAGTGCTGCCGACAGCATGGCGCAACGAGTTGCGTGTGTGGAATGCATCGGGTCTCTCCCTTGTCGTTGGACACAGTGAAGTCGACGCAATGCGCTGTCGTTGTCACGACGTATCGTTCGCCTTCTCGTTGCTTCACTGGTTCCCTTGTTGCGCCATGGGACGCGAAACTCTGACGAAGCTGACGCGATTCCGAGCAATCCGATCCGCGTGCGAACGAAAGTCATTCCATGCACACTTCGGTGTCATGGGGAGACGCGGGAACTCGTCGCTTGAACGACGTGACTCGTCAGCGCGGTGGCGCGATGGCGCCGGCGATCGTCGTCGTGTGGAAGGCGCGCGCTGCGGCTGCGGCATCGTGACGCTCGGCGTCGTCCTCGAAGGCCATGAGATCAAAGGGCACCGGCGCGAGCGCCGCGTAGCGCGGGAAGTCCGACTGGATGGGGCACTCGTTGTCGAGACAGCCGACGCTGACAGTGTCCATGGCAAGGCCCGTCATGCGACACGTCGCTGGACGCGAGGCGTAGATCGCACAGCCACCGTCATCCTCGAGCGCGGGACACGGCGCGGTCGCAAGCGCCTCGGTGAGCGCGTCGAAAGCGCGTTCGTCGAGAGCGTCGACGTTCCACGGTGACGTCCACTCGGGTAGGTGCGTCGCGTACTCGCGGAGCTGTTCGGTGGCGCGTATGCGAACGCGTGTTGCCTCTTCGGCCGGCAACGCAGCCAAGCCGGTGGCGACGAGCTCGGCATCCGCCGCCGAGATGTCGAAGACGCCGTGGCAACACGCCGAGCACGCACGCTTGCAAGGGATGACGTCAGGGCCCGCCGCATCACGTCCGCGAGCAAACCAGGCGTCGAGCGTTTCGAGGAGGGCGCGGTAGGTCGTCATCGCTGTGACGATACCACCGGGTTGCCCGGGCACGTGGGCGCAGGTGCACGTCTCATGCCCAAAGCGTATCGACGACGATGCCGCATATTGCGGGAAGCGCGCCGGGTGTCAGGCGCGTCGCACTCGACCTACCGGCAGGGCTTGGGCCAGCCGTCGGCCTGGTCGAGGAGGAGCTCGACCTGCTTGTTCGAGAGCTTGCGGCGCTGGAGTTCGCCGGGATCGGCGGTGAGATCGTAGAACTCGCGACGGCCGAGGCTCGTGTCCATGATCAGCTTGTCGTCGCGCGAGCGCAGGGCAACGCCGCGCCAGGGAGCCGTGTTGCCGATGCGCACCCAGCCCTCGGTGGCGACCGAGTCGCGGAAGCGCTGCTGTTGCATCATCACTTGTCGTAGCGAGCGGCCCTTGAGCGGTTCGTTGCGCTTGAGGATCAGGTCGAGCAGCGTCGGTGTGATGTCTGACGGCTGCACGAAGCGGTCGATGACGAGGCCGCGGATGTAGCGCGACGGCAGGTGGATGATGAGCGGGACGCGCGTCGAGTGCTCGTAAAGGTCGGCAGCGTGGGCGCCGATGAGGCCCGGGCGTTCGTCGACGCGCGTGCCGCATGTTCCGGCGACGATCAGATTGATCGTCTCGAACCAGTGGTCGCGCTCGAGGCCGGCGACGAGTTTGCCGATCGCAGCATCGACATCCGCGAGCGCCGCGTCGTAGCGCGCCGAGAGCCAGTCGGCCTGCGTGCGGTTCCAGCCGCGACGCGTCATCTCTTCAACCGTGACGCCGTAGTCTTGCTGCGTCGTGCCGAACTCGTCGGGGATGTCGGGTGCGAAGGCGCTCGGGTCGACGGCGGGCGAGCGGCCGTACGGCGGGACGAGGTCGCCGAGGTCGATCCAGAGGAACCAGCGCGGGTTGCCGCCCTCGGTTGCGGCGACGAGGTCGAGCGCTTCGGCGACGGCCGTGTGGGCGTCGGCACCTTCGCGGACTTCGAAGCGGTCGAAGCCGCGCTCGAAGCCTTTGCCGACGTTGGCCTTGTTCGCGACGACGGCGAGCGTCGTCCAGCCGGCGCGGCGAAGGTGCTGAGGGAGCGTCATGATGTCGCGCACGAGGTCGTCGCTCGGGCGCTCGATGCCGTGGAACTTCGCGCATTGGCCGGTGAGCATCGCGGCCGTCGTGCCGGCCTCGAAGTTGTTGTCAGCGTAGCCGTTCGTGAAGGAGATGCCGATGTCGGCGAGCCGGTCGAGGCTCGGCGTGATGTCGCGTTCACCGCCGAGGTGGTGGATGCGGCCGGCCTGCATGCCGGCGGCCGTCACGAGCACGACGGGCGCCGCGAGGGTACGCGGCACGACCGGCATGTTCGAGCGTGACGGGGCGATGTACGGGAGGACGATCGCACCGATCGGAAAGGTGAGCGCGAGCACGACGAGCGCGATCGTCCAGCGGCGGTCGCTCGGCGACGTCGTCACTTGCCGTCTGACTCCTCTTCGCCCTCGATGTAGCCCATCTTCTCCAGCTGCTTCTTGATCTGATCGGGGACGTCGCTGTTGTCCTGGTCCGAGGTTTCGAGCGCTTGCACCTGTTCGCCGAACATCGCTCCGAGTTCGTCGAGCACTTGCGGCTCCTTGCTCTGGACGTCACGCCACTCGGCGCCTACATCCCAGAGCGCAAACACTCCGGGATCCTTCGCCGACCCTCGATCGAGGAACGCCATGAGCTTGTGCGTCTCCGTGCGGAGGCTCTGCTTGCGATCGCGCGAGCGGCGGATCTCGACGTCGGTCGGGTCGCGCGGGTTGCCGTCGGCGTCCTTCTTCTTCGGCATCGGATCGCCGATGCGGTCGGCGAAGACGTACGCGTGCGGTGTCATCGCCTCGCCGCGCAGCAGCGGTGCGAACGACATCCCCGAGAACTCGTCGTCCAGGGCACCGGCGACGTCGAGCATCGTGGGCAGGATGTCGACACCCTGCACGAGCTGCTCGAAGCGTTTCGGCGCGTCGAGCCCACCGGGCGGACGCACGAGCAGCGGGACGTGGATATTCTCGTCGACGAGGTGTGGGTCGTGCGAGAACCACTCTTCCACGTACTCGTCCATGACCTCGCCATGATCGGCCGTGATGACGACCCAGGCGCGGTCCAGCACGCCGGCGCCGCGCAGCGACTCGAGCAGCTCGCCGACGCGTTCGTCGAGCTGGTTGATGCCGCCGTCGTAGCGGTCCTTGATGTATGCGGTTTGCGCGGGCGTGATGCCGATGCGCCGGCGGTCGGCGCCGTCGAGCTGATACCAGAGCTCGTCATCGCCGACGCGCTCATCGACCGAGTCGCCGTCGGGGCGATACAGGCTGGCCCACTCGCGACCCGCGATCGCGAACGGGCGGTGCGCGTCGTAGTAGTGCATCCAGGCGAAGAACGGGTCGCCGCCTTCGGTGAGCCAAGGCAAGGCAGCCGCGTTCATCTCCGCGCCGCCGGCCAGGAGCACGTTGCCGTTGGCGCGAGTGGTGTAGTCGGGCGAGACGGTTGTGTCGAAGCCGCGGTCGAGGCCGAGGTGGAAGAGCGTGGACATCGGCGAGAACGCCGCCGTGCGGTAGCTCAGCTCTCCGAACAGCTCGCCTGCCGTGGGGACGCTCGCATCGAGCCGGCGCTTCCAGTGCATGAGCCCGTGTTCGCTGGGAAAGCGGCCCGTCAGGATCGATGCGTGCGACGGCGGCGTGAACGAGCTGTTCGAGAAGGCCCGCTCGAAGACGAAGCACTCGTCAGCAAACGCGTCGAGGTTCGGCGTGGTGTCGCGTTCGTAGCCGTAGAGGCTCATGTGGTCGGCACGGAGCGTGTCGAGCGTGATCACGAGCACGTCGGGGCGCTCGATCTCCGGCAGCTGTGTGTGCTCGCCGCACGCGGCCAACGCCAGCACGAGCACGGACCACCCACGCTTCATGACGGCCGCTCGGCGGGGCGCTTGAACAGCGTGCCGGCCAGTCCCATGAAACGCAGCCGCAGGATCGTGACGTACGAGCGGATCAGCGTCTGGAACGACAGGGTCGACGTGCCGAGCTCGCGGTCGACGAACTCGATCGGGATCTCGGCCATCGTGAGATCGCGCGTGCGAGCCTTGTAGAGCAGCTCGTGCACGATGGCCGGGCCGGGCGAGAAGGTGTCGTGGACGCGCACGAGTTGCAGTGCGCGACGGCTCCAGCCGCGGAAACCCGAGTTGCAGTCGGCCACCGGCAGCCCGAGGACGACCTGCACGTAGCGGTTCGAGGCGCGCGTGAGCCACTGGCGCCATAGCGAGCGACCGATGTCCTTGCCGCCGGGAACGTGCCGGCTGCCGAGCACGACGTCGGCGCCGTTTTCGAGCGCGACGATCATCGCGGGCAGGTAGCGCGGATGATGGCTGAAGTCGGCGTCCATCTCGAAGGCGTAGTCGGCGCCATGGTCGAGCGCCCAGACGAAAGCGGCTGCGCCGGCGCGCCCGCGCCCGCGGTCGGTGGTGCGGTGGAGGAGGTGCACGCGCGGGTTGCTCGCGGACATCTTCTCGACGGCTTCCCATGTGCCGTCGGGTGAGTTGTCGTCGGCGACGAGCACCTCGATGCGGTCGTCGCGCGACAGGATGTCGGTGACGAGGGCCTCGATGTTCTCGATCTCGTTGTACGTGGGGACGGTGACGACGATCTTCACGAAGGCGCGACCTCCAGCGCGCGCATGACGGCCGCTTCGACGCGGTCGACGGAGATGTTGTCCATGCAGGTCGGGCGGACGTCGCAGTTGCTGAGGTAACAGCAGAGGCACGACATCTCCTCGGGGGCGATGCGCTCGCCCTTGTCGAAGACGTCGATCTCGTGCAGCGATGTCGGACCAAACAGGACGATCGTGGGCTTGTTGCGTGCGAGCGCGACGTGCATAGCGAGCGTGTCACCCGTGACGACGGCATCACACGCGTCGACGATGCCCCCGAACTCGAGCAGCGTGTTGTGGCAGCCCGTGTCGATGACGGCCGAGCCACCGCGCGCCGCCAACTCGGCGTTGCGCTCGACCTCCTCGGGGCCGCCAAGCAAGAAGACGGTGTCGCCGGCAGCGACGAGGCGTTCGATCAGCCCCGTGTACCCGGCTTCGGTCCACTTCTTGTACGTCCAGCGCCCGCCGGCCCCGGTGTTGAGGCCGATGATGCGTCCGCGGCCGCCGTGCTCGGCGCGCAGAGCACGCGAGCGTTCGGTGCCGGCGTCATCGAGTTCGAGCGACGGGCGTTCGCGCTGGTAGTCGAGCCCGAGGACCTCGGCGACGAGCGACTGGTACGTGCGCCGGTTGGCCTTCTTCAGGTCGTCGCGGACGCCCATCTCGAACCATGCCGACGCCGCGTCGGACAGCGGCGAGGCCAAGCCGGTGCGTTCGTCGAGGTCGAAGCCCACGCGCGAGAGCCCGCGGGCGCTGTGAGCGATCGCGCAGGCGTCGGCGGCCGCGTCGGGATTGAGGATCACGTCGAAGCGTTCGGCGACGATCTCGACGGGCATGTGACCGTGGAAGCTGATCACCCGGTCGACGAGCGGGTTGGCCGCGAACATCGGCGCGGCGGCCGGCGACGTGACCCACGTGATATGCGCTTTCGGCCAGCGTCGGTGGATCGCGGGCAGGAACGATGTCGTGCGCAGGACGTCGCCGATGGCCGCAAGCTTCACGATCAAGATGCGCGTCGCGACCGGGTCGTAGTGCTCGGTGCACGTTGCACACACGACGCCGTGCGCCTTGTGAGGAGCGCACGGTCGATCGGAGTGGAAGTGGCGGCAGTCGGTCTTCAGCGAGTCCATGAAGGCATCACGAGGGCGACGGGATGGCCGCGGTCGGTTCCGCATCATGCGGGTCGACAGCGGTCCTCGCGAAAACGGTACGCAGGAACATCACCAAACTCCACGCCCAGACTGAGACGAGCACCGCAATCCGGGCATCGCAGACGGCCCAGAAGCCCTCGAGCGGCTGCATCAGCGCCGGAGCGCCGTCGACCTCGGCCGGCCCTGCGTAGTACATCACGGGCATCTGGACGTAGATCAGCACCTCGAGCGACACGAGCAGGGCGAGCAGGACTTTCGAGCGCGCGACGAGCAGGATCGCGATCGGTGTGATCCAGACGATCCACTGCGGCGAGAAGACCTTCGAGAACGTAACGAAGCCGATCACGACCGTCAGGCATCCCCAAAGCATCGCGTGGCGCGAACGCACGGGAAAGAGCGCCAAGACGACGGCCGGGCCGAACTGGAGCGCCGCGATGGCCAGGCCGAGCCACGAGCGGTCGTCGTTCGTCAGCCAGCCCCAGCGGTGGGGTGCCGTCAGGGCCGAGACGAGCGATGACGGGTTCGGGTTGCGCCCCGCGTGCAGCGTGTAGACGTACTTGACGGCATCGAGGCCGCCGCCGTCCCAGAACCAGGTCACCGCGAGGATGGCCGCGCATGTGAACCCCGCGACGAGGCCCGGGACGACCATCCCGCTCTTCAAGGCCGCCCCGAAGGTGGCGCCGCCGCGCATCGCCCGGCGCACCGAGTAAGAGGCGAACATCGGCAGCAGCAGGATCGGATACCACTTCGTCATCGCGGCGATCGCGAGCACGAAGGCGGCCGTCTTGGCGTGGTGACGCAGCTGGAACAGCAGTGCGAGGGCCACCATGGCGGCCGGCACGACGTCATAGCGGTTGAACGTGAAGTAGAGCGAGCCGGGCAGGAACATCAGCAGCGCCCAGCCCGGCGCGGCGCCCACTGTTCGCAGCAACGCCAGCAGGATCGCGAGCAGCGCGACGGCGCAGACGCCCATCGCGACGTGGAAGGTGTCGAAGTAGGCCTCGCGGTCTGCTGCGAGGTGTTCCTGCTCGGCCTTCGTGATCGTGCGCTTGCCCTTGGCGTCGCGCGTCTGGTCGTAGCCCCCGGCGGGGACGTGGTGGTCGATGAAGAGGTACGGGACGGCCACCATCCACGTGGCGATCTGCGGGTACTCGGAGTGCTCGCCGATGTACGGCGCGACACCGGCGGGGAGCCAGCGCCCGCGCTGCTGGTAGACACCCCGGTCGTGGATGTCCTCGACCAGGTGTTGCCAGCGGACGCGTGTCGTGCCCTCGAGCCACGGCCGTGTCCCGAGGCCCCATTCGTGCGTGGAGACGACGAGCATCGTGAAGCCAGCGATCAGCGCAACGCCAAGGAGGAAGACGCCGGCAGCTCTCACGGTGGGACTCCTCGATCACGGACGGAGGGCGACGATGCTCGCCCGAACTTCACACGATGCCAACTTCTCACGATGACCCGCCGGGGGCGCCTGACTCCGCCAGACTCGCTGCAAGACCCCTGTCGGTGCTCAGAGCACGACGCCATGAGCGGAACGACTGATCCCTCGGTCTGGTCGGCCCCGGGCACGTCGACATGGCCTCACCCGTGAGGAGCCGATAGAGTAACGCGTCGGCGTGGAGTCTTCCCCGGTCGTGGCAAAAGTCAAACGGCTCGGCGGGTGGCTCACGTCGTCTCGGGTTTCCTCGATGTCTCCTCGTTCGTGTCCGCACGCTCCTGCGACCCTCTCGCCATGCGCCTGACCGTCGTCCTGCCCACGTACAACGAGAAGGAGAACCTTCCCGCGATGATCGAGGCTCTGCTGGGGCTCGACGTCCCGGGGGCCGACCTCTCCGTGCTCGTCGTCGACGACAACTCGCCCGACGGCACGGGCAAGCTGGCCGACGACCTCGCGGCCAGCTCCGGCGGGCGTGTCTCGGTGCTCCATCGGGCGGGCAAGGAGGGGCTTGGCAAGGCCTACCTGGCGGGTTTCGCCCGGGCGATCGAGGAGGGGGCCGAGCGCATTCTCCAGATGGACTGCGACTTCTCGCACCAGCCGAAGTACGTCCCCGGCATGGTGGCGCTGATGGAGGAGCGCGGGGCCGACATGGTGCTGTCGTCGCGCTTCGCGCCCGGCGGCTCGGTGGACGAGACCTGGGCCTGGTGGCGCAAGCTGCTGAGCTGGTTCGCGAACAGCGTCTACCTGCGCGTCATCCTCGGCATGGACCTCGCCGACGCGACGGGCGGCTTCCGCCTCTGGAAGCGCGAGACCCTCATGGGCATGGATCTCCCGAAGCGCATCCAATCGAACGGCTACATCTTCCAGGTCGAGATGGCCTACGTCGCTCAGCGGCTCGGCTACAAGATCGTCGAGACGCCGATCCACTTCCCCGACCGCACGGCCGGGACGTCGAAGATGGATGTGCGCATCCAGCTCGAGGCCGCTCGGCGCGCGTTCGAGGTGCGCCGTCGTCATCGTGACCTCACGTCCGCCGATCGCGCTGCGACGGCGTGACGCGGCGCGGCCTCGCCGCTCCACTGCACCGACGCGACGCACAAGCTCCGAGAGCATGAGCGCAAGGCGCCGGCGTTCTCTGGCCGCGCGGTCACGAGGCCGCGCGCTCGTGTTTCGCACGTCGGCACTCGCCACGCCAGCTCGAGCCCTTCTCCGAGGCGCGTCGGCGAGCCACACGAGGCGGGCGACGACGAGGACATGGACTGGCTGGGCGGGCGGGGCGTGCGGCACGGGATGACTCCGGTTCGCGCGGTGGACTTCGAGGCGGCGGACATGAAGCTTGACGGGACGCGGCGTCGCACGTGACACATGTTCTGGATGATCGGGCGCTTCGTCCCTCGCCGCTCAATGTTCCGTCCACGGAGCCGTCGTGACATCTCTCACGCAACGAATCCATGCCGAGCTGCTCGCCACCGCCGAGATCTTCGGCGCACCGCTCGTCGCCGCGATCTCGGCGAACGGTCCGCAGAGGTTGCGGCGGTCACGCACGGACACGGTCTGTGACGCGCTGACGCGTGCGGTCGCCGGGCAGCAACTGTCGGTAAAAGCCGCTTCGACGATCTGGGGGCGTGTGCTCGCTGCTGCCGACGGGCAAGAACTCGCCACGTTCTTCAGCACGGTGCGCACCGAGACTCTGCGCGCCTGCGGACTCTCGGGCGCGAAGACCGCCGCTGTCCAGGCGATCGGCCGCGCGGCACTCGACGGGGAGCTCGACGAGCGCACTCTCGCGCGCCTCGACCATGCCGAGCGCTCCGCGCGTCTGCTGCGCCTGCGCGGCGTCGGACCCTGGACGGCCGACATGCTCGGGATGTTCTACTTCCTCGACCCCGACATCTGGCCCGACGGCGACGTCAGCGCGCGCGGCACGCTCGCACGGTTGACGTCAAAGCGCCGCAAGACCGCGCTCACGGCCGCGCGCTTCGCCCCACACCGCAGCTACCTCGCCCTGCACATGTGGGCCGCCGCTGACGCGACGCCGGGGTGAGGGTGGCTCACTCCTCGAGGGCGAAGAAGGCGCAGCCCGAACGATGCCAGATCGCGAGTTCATGCGGTTCGGGGACGACGACGTCGGGGTCGAGTCCGTCGACATCGGCCCTGTTGACCTCGGTGGCGTCCCAGTCGACCTCGCCGTCGGTGACTTCGTCCTCGATGAGAGCGCGGAGCTCCTCGGGTGAGCTCGTCGCCCAAAACCAGCGGTAGTAACCCACGGCTGGTGGCCCGCCTTCGGGGTTCTCGAGCGGGACCGTCAGGCGGACACACACCAGAGCCTGGACGTTGTCGCGGATGATCGTCACTTGCGCTGCACCAGCCCGTACTTCGCGTCGAGCTTTGCCATCGCGCCGCTGGCCTCGAACGCTTGCAGGGCCTTGTTCCAGGCGACGAGGGCCTTGCGGTCGCGGGGCGGGAGCGCGATCGCGTAGGACTCGGTGGCGAGGGGCTGCGGGATGAGTGCGAGGCGACCGCGCGACAGCTTGACGAGGTCGCGGGCGTCGGGGCCGTCCATGACGGCGGCGTCGATCTCGCCCGACAGCAGGCGCTCGTCGGCGGCCATGCCGTCCTTGTTCTCGAGAACTGCAACGGCGTCGGGAGCGCGCCGCTCGAGGGCTGCCTGCGACGTCGTTCCGATGCCAGCCGAGACCTTGAGCCCGGCGAGGTCGCGGAGTTGCTTCGGTTCCCCGGCGCCGGCGCGCACGACGGCGAGGATCTCGGTTTCGAAGTAGGGGCGCGTGAAGGCGACCCGCCGCGCGCGCTCGGGCGTGACGCCCATCGTCGCGCAAACGGCTTGGACGCTGCCCGACTCGACGGCGTCGAGCAGCTCGTCGAACGGGATGCGATACCACAGGACGTCGTGACCCATCTCACGTGCGAGCGTTTCCACCATCTCGACGTCGCGTCCCGTGGGGAGCCCATTCTCGTCGAGCATCGCGAACGGTTCGTTCGTGAGATCACAGGCGACGACGAGGTGCCCGGCCGCCGGTTGCTCGTCGCGCTTGCGCGCCGTGGCCACGAGGGCGGTGCCGGCTGCGGGCTCCGGCTCGGCGGCTTCGACAGGCTCGATGACCTCGTCAGCCTCGCCGACGACGGATGTCGAGAGGGTCAGGCCAGCGCCGGACGCATTGGTCGCCGGTGCCACGCTGTCGCCCCCACCGACGACGGTCGTGAGCTGAAGCGTCCATGGCGACGCGGGATCGGGGCTGCCGGTCGCGCGGCCGGGTTGCGCGGCGGCCTGCTCGACCGGAGCGGCCGCGGCGACGGCCGTCGTGGTGATCTCGAGGCCCGCGGACGAGTCGTTGAGCGCTGCGGCCTCGGCTTCGGCCCCGACTGGCGCACTTGCTGCTGACTCGGAGGACGTATCCGCGGCGGCGACGGGTGCATCGATGATCAGGCGCGGGAGCTCCAACTCGCGCGCGACGCGATCGCGTTCGGCGCGCTCACGCGCAGCGCGGTCGGCACGGATCTCGTCGGCCTTGGTGCGCAGGAGCGTGAACGGGTCGACCTTGCCGTCGGGCGCCGCGCTCTTCGCGGTTTCGACGGTTGTCTGGGCGCGCGAGCGCGGTTCGGCGCGTCGGAACGGATCCTCACCGGCGGGCGTGAGGACGGTGCATGCCGCGAGCAGCGACAGCACGAGCCCGGCGCCAAGAGCTCGGGCGTTTGTGCGAGTAGACATCGCGCTCACGACTCGCCCATGTGCGGGTAGCCAGGCTGCGTCGGCGGGACGAACGTCTCCTTGATCGTGCGCACGGACGTCCAGCGCAGCAGGTTCAGCAGCGAACCGGCCTTGTCGTTGGTGCCCGACGCGCGCGAGCCGCCGAAGGGCTGCTGGCCGACAACCGCGCCTGTGGGCTTGTCGTTGACGTAGAAGTTGCCCGCCGCGTGACGCAGGCGCTTCGCCATCGACTGCACGGCCATGCGGTCCTGGCTGAAGATCGCGCCCGTGAGTGCGTAGGGAGAGGTCTCGTCGCAGAGTGTGAGTGTGTCGTCGAGCGCATCGTCGTCGTAGACGTAGATCGACAGGATCGGCCCGAAGATCTCCTCGCACATGCTCGGCGCCTTCGGGTCGGTCGTCTCGATGACGGTCGGCTGCACGAAGTAGCCCACGCTGTCGTCGTACTCACCGCCGTGGACGATCGTGCACGACGAGAGCTCCTTGGCCTGGTCGATGTAGCGCTTGCACGTCGCGAACGACTTGGCGTCGATCACGGCCGACATGAAGTGCGTGAAGTCGTTGGGATCGCCCATCGTGATCGAGTCGAGGCGCTCGTTCACTCCGTCGCGCACGTCGTTCCACATCGAGCGCGGGATGTAGGCGCGACTCGCGGCCGAACACTTCTGGCCTTGGTACTCGAAGGCGCCGCGCACGAGCGCGTTCGCAACAGCGGCGCGATCGGCCGACGGGTGGGCGAAGACAAAGTCCTTGCCGCCCGTCTCGCCGACGATGCGCGGGTAGCTCTTGTAGTTGGCGATGTTCTCGCCGACGGTGCGCCACATCGTCTGGAACGTGCGGGTCGAACCCGTGAAGTGGATGCCCGAGAGGTCGGGATGCGGCAGGGTGACGCCGCCGATGACGGGACCCGAACCGGGCAGGAAGCTGATGACGCCGTCGGGCAGGCCGGCCTCGCGCAGCAGCTCCATGAGCAGCCAGTTGGAGACGACGGCCGTCGACGACGGCTTCCAGAGCGCGATGTTCCCCATCAGCGCGGGAGCCGTGGGGAGGTTGCCCGCGATCGACGTGAAGTTGAACGGCGTGACGGCGAGCACGAAGCCCTCGAGGTCGCGGTACTCGACGCGGTTCCACATCCCCGGCGCCGACTCGGGCTGCAGCTCGAGGATCTGGCGCGCATAGGCGACGTTGAACTTGAAGAAGTCGATGAGCTCGCAGGCAGCGTCGATCTCGGCTTGGAAGGCCGTCTTGCTCTGGCCGAGCATCGTCGAGGCGTTGATGCGCGCGCGCCACGGGCCGGCCAGCAGATCGGCGGCCTTGAGGAAGATCGAGGCGCGGTCTTCGAAGTCCATCGTGGCCCAGTCGCCGCGCACGGCGTGACCGGCGGCGATGGCGGCCTCGACCTCGGCCGGACCGGCCTGGTGGGCCGTTGCCAGGACCTTGGCGTGGGCGTGGGGCTGGACGGCCTCGAAGGTGTCACCGGTGCGCACCTCGCGCCCGCCGACGAAGGCCGGGATGTCCATCTGGCCGCTTTGGAGGTCGGACAACGCCGCTTTCAGGCTCGCCTTCTCGGGCGAGCCCGGGGCGTACATGAGGATCGGCTCGTTCGTCGGAACGGGAACCGTGGTGACGGCATTCGACATGTCGTGGAGTCCGGGGCAGTGGGGAGCTCTTCGCTTTGCGCGGCAATGACGCTTTTGGAGGCAACTCGCGACACGGCGATGTCGAAAGACTGCGACCCGACGTGCCGATTGCAGCGAGAAGCACAGTGAACCAGGCCAGCGCGGCCAGGTCCACACACGCGCCGGAGGCAACGATGTTCGGGGCCGAGATACGTCCAGATGGCGAGGCGGCGATGCCCCAACCCGGCAATCCGAGGGGGCGTTGGCCAACGGCCGGGGACAACCCTGCCCTCGTCCTCGTCGCGATCGAGCACCAGCCTGTTCGCGACCTGATCGCCGCGCTGCTCGAGGGTAACGGCTACCGGATCGTCGTCGCCGCGAGCTTCGAGACGCTGCCCGACCTGGCGGACGTCGCGCTTGCCATCGTCGATCTCTGTGAGGGTGTCGAGCTTCCCACGCCGCTCCGCTCAGCGCTTCACGGCATCCCGGTGGTCGCGACCACCTCGTTGCCTGCCGAACTGGTGGCAGGGCGGCGGGGAGACGCCGAGCCCGACGTGTGGCTCCGCAAGCCGTTCAGCCCGGTCGTGCTCCTACGCACCGTGCAGGCGCTCCTTCTCGATAAGCGTTCCTAGCAGTGTGTTGACGAACTGCTTCGGATGCGCAGTGCGTGACAAGTTGTTCTCGATCAGGTGCGGAAACGCAGGCGAATCGGTGGATTCGCCGAGGCTCCCGCGCTTTGCACAGGCGCGCTCGTGTGCGTGCGTCGCGCCGGCGCGACGATCGTCCATGAATAACCCGAGCTCACCGACGGGTCGCGGGTGGCTTCAGGCGCTCGGCTCGCCGCCGAAGGTCACGCGGCGAAGCAGGATGCTGAGATCGTCGAGCAGCGAGTAGGCCCACGGGACGACGAACAGAGTGAGCAACGTCGAGAAGGCCAGGCCACCCGCCACGGCGACCGCGAGGCTCTGGTACCCCGAATCGCCGCTGCCGGGAAAGACGTTCGGGAGGGCCATGGGCATGAGGCCGAAGATCGTCGTGATGGCGGTCATGAGGATCGGACGCACGCGGTCGGCGCCGCCGAGTCGCAACGCTTCGTTGCGCGGCACACCGGTGTCGCGAAGTTGCTGCACGCGGTCGAGCAGCACGATCGCGTTGTTCACGACGATGCCTGCGAGCAGGATCATCCCGACCACCACCATGACGTCGAAGGGAACACCCGTCGTGCCGAGTGTCAGGAAGACCCCGAGGAATGCGAGCGGCACCGAGACGAGAATGCAGAAGGGCAACATGATCGACTCGAGCAAGATCGCCATCAGCAGATAGACGAGCACGATCGCGAGGATGCCGACCTTGGCCAGCGCCGCGACGTCTTCCTCGAAGTCGTTGCGCCCACCTTCGTTGTTGAACGTGTAGCCCTCGGGGAGCGGGTAGTCGGACAGCACGCTGTCGACCTCGCGCGCGACGACGTAGATGTTGTCGACGCTCGGCGTCAGGCGGATGCCCATCGTCGAGCGGCCGTTGCGTCGGATGAGCGTCGAGAGCGACTTCTCGAAGTGGAAGTCGGCGACGCTCTGCAGCGGAACCATGCCGCCCGTGTTCTCGCGCCACAGGCCGAGGTTGCGCACGAACTCCAAGCTCTCGGTGTCGTCCTGGGCGTACTCGATCACCATGGGCAGCTCGCGTCCGTCTTCGAGCTGGAGGTCGGGGAGGCGTTGCCCGCCCAGTCCCCAGGCAACCATGCCGCGGATCGACTCGGGGCGCACGCCGAGGTTCGCCGTGCGGTCACGGTCGACGAGGATGTGGACCTCGTCGAGGCCCTCGTCGATGTCTGTACTCACTTCGTCGAAGAGGGCGACCGCCCCGTCCGGACCTTCGGTCTCCAAAGCCGTAAAGCGTTCCTTGAGGTCGAAGGCGATGTTGGCGAGGACGCCGAAGTCCGGCCCACGAACGTCGACACGAATCGTCTTCTCCTCGGCGCTTCCGCCTTCCCATCCGACAGTCAGTTTCACACCCGGGAAGGTTGGCAGGGTCTCGCGGATGGCATTGTCGAGCCCCTCGCGAACGGTCGGGTCCATGTCGTCGAAGGGGTAGATGTCGAGCCGACCTCCGCGCCGCGAGAAGCGCGTGCTGTAAAAGTCGAAGCCGATGCCGTCCATGTGCGTGTCGGCCCACTCCTCGAGGTTCGTGAAGACCTGGTTGACTTCGGTGAGTGAGTACGTCGAGGGCGTGTCGACGTTGACGCGGATCTGATCAGGTCCGCCGTTGTCGCTGAAGGATGTCTTCATGTTCTGCGACGCGGCGCCCGAGATCCCGGCCGCGAAGATGAGGAGAAGCAGCACACCGAACCGGTTCGACAGAGCCCAGCCGAGCGCGCGCTGGTAAGCCCCGACCATGCGCGGTGAGAGTTCGACGGTGGAATCCTTGGACCCCGAACGCATCAGGCGCGATGCGAACGTCGGGATGAACACCATCGCCACCACCAGCGAGGCGACCAGCGAGTACGTGATGGGCAGGCCGAGTTCGCGCACGATCACGCGCGTGTTCTTGTCGCCGTCCATGAAGATGAGTGGCAGGAACACGACGATCGACGTCAGCGTTGCCGTCAGCACGGCGAGCCCGACCTCGGCGGTTCCGACGGCTGCGGCCTTGTGCGCATCGCCGAGCTCACCGTTGCGACGCGCGATGTTCTCGATCACGACGACCGCGTTGTCGACGAGCATCCCGATGCCGAGCGTGAAACCGGCGAGCGACATGAGGTTCAGCGTCATGTCGCTGAAGTACACGGCCGTGAGCGCGGCGAGCAGCGACGACGGGATCGCGAGTGCTGCGATGAGTGTCGTCCGCAGGTCACGTAGGAAGAACCAGAGCACGAGGATGGCGAAGAGTCCGCCCCAGAGTGCCGAGCTCTGCAGGCCCTCGATTGCCGTCAGGATCTCATCCTTCTGCGACCAGAAGATGTCGACCTCGACCTCAGCGAAGCGCGGGTCGGCGAGCAGCTCCTCGAGCACGTCTTCGACAGCGTTGGCCGTCTCGATCGTGTTGGCGCCCGACTCTTTCGAAACCGACAGCCCGAGCGCATTCTGACCGTTGATGCGCCAGACCTGATCGCGCAGTGCCTTGCCGATCATGACCTCGGCGATGTCACCGAGCACGCGCCCGTTGCCGATCGGGTAGCGCTCGATCTGTTCTGCGGATGAGAAGCGCGCGTCGAGCCGCAGGCTGAAGGTGCGGTCGCCGTCGTCGATCTGACCCGCCGGCAGCGTGAAGTTGTCGAGCTGGAGCCCTTGGATGATGTTGCCGAGATCGACGCCGTAGCCCATTGCCTTGTCGAAGTCGACGAAGATGCGGCAGACGTCCTCCACGACACCGTTGAGGTTCACGCCCGCAACGCCGTCGGCGCCTTCGACGCGTGGCACGAAGACGCGCTCGATGAGGGGCAGAAGCGCCTCGTTGTCGGCGTTGTAACGCACGCCCATCCATTGGATCGGCAGGGAGTCGATGTTGAAGCGACGGATGCGGTAGCGATCCATCTCGTCGGGCAACGAAGGCCGGATGCGTTCGATCCGGTCGCGCACCTCACCGTAGGCCACGTCGACGTCGACGTTCGACGAGAAGTCGATCTGGATCTGGCTCTGGCCCTCGAAGCTGAACGACGTGATCTCGGAGATGCCCGGGATCGTGCGCAGCGTGTCTTCGACGGGGCGGGTGAGTTGGTCTTGGACCTCGACCGGCCCGGCACCCGGGAAAGGCATCGAGACCGACAGCGAGGACGACGAAAGCCCGCTCGGCACGAACGTGAGCGGGATCTTCATGTACGACAGCACGCCCGTGCCGAGGATCGTCAGGAAGATCGTGAGAACGGTGACAGGCCGCGAGACGAGCAGCGCCGAGATGCGCTCCTTGAGCGAGGCCGGGGCGCCTGTCGGGGAGTCTGTGGGGGTGGGCGTCATGGGTGTCGAAGTCTCGCGACAGGCAGGGGCGGCTGCCATTGTGCGTGATGTTGTGTGGCTGACACGTGGCAATGTGCAGGCAAGGAGGCTGCTCCCTCTCGCACCGAGAATCCTTGCGACCCCAGGTCTGTCCTCATAGCCTTCGAACTTCCTGTCTTCGCAACGCGGCACCGAAAGGACTGACGATGGCTCTCTCCCTCGATTACACGTGTTTTCTCAAGGGAGGCCCCCAGGGAGACGTGGGCGTGTCGTCTGCCGCGCTCGAAGCCGCCGAGGCCGCCCACGGGCGGCGTCTCGATGCGATGCTCGCCCAGCGCGCGAACGGGACGATCGGCTTCTACGACCTGCCCGACGACCGCGGCCCGCTCGAGCAGTGTCTGGAGTTCGCCGAGCGCACGCGCGGACGGTACGAGAACATCGTCGTGCTCGGGATCGGCGGCTCGGCCCTCGGCACGCTCGCTCTGCACGCGAGCCTCTCGCCACCGCTTCACAACATCAAGAACCGCTCGACCGATCGGCCACGGCTCTTCGTCGTCGACAACGTCGACCCCGTTCTCGTGTCGGGTGTGCTGCGCACAGCGAACCCGGGGCGTTCGCTCTTCATCGTGATCAGCAAGAGCGGGTCGACGGCCGAGACGATGAGTCAGTTCCTGCTCTTCCTCGAGGCGCTCAAGACGTCGGTCGGTGACGCCTGGCGCGACCACGTCGCCGTCGTGACCGACGCCGAGAACGGCTACCTGCGCCCCTTCGCCGACGCCAACGACCTGCCGTCCTTCATCATCCCGGCCAACGTCGGCGGGCGCTTCAGCGTGCTCACTCCGGTCGGCCTGTTGCCGGGCGCCTGCATGGGCTGGGACCTCGGCGCGCTGCTCGACGGCGCCGCCACGGGACGCGACGCCTGCCTGCGCCGCGACTTCCGCTCCAACCCCGCCGCGATCTACGCGGCCTGTCACCACGACCTCGATCGCAACGCCGACATCAACGTCCAGGTGCTCTTTCCTTACAGCCATCGCCTGCGCCTCCTTGCCGACTGGAACACTCAGCTCGTTGCCGAGTCGCTCGGGAAGACGACCGCCAGCGGTGAGCGCGTCGGCCCGACACCGCACCGCGCCCTCGGCGCCACCGACCAGCACAGTCAGGTGCAGCTCTTCGCTGAGGGACCGATCGACAAGGCCTTCACGTTCTTGCGTGTTCTCGAACACACCGATGACGTGGTCATCCCACAAGCTCCGACGGGGCTCGAGCCTCTGCGTTACCTCGGCGGCAAGACTTTCGGTCAGCTGCTCGACGCCGAGTGCCGCGCGACGAACCTCGCGCTCGTCGAGGCCGGACGCCCGTGCTGCACGATCACCTTCCCGACGGTCAGCGCCGAGACGGTGGGCGAGTGGCTCATGTGGATGGAGATCGCAACCGCCTATGGCGGCGAGCTCTACGGCATCAACGCCTTCGACCAGCCCGGCGTCGAGGCCGGCAAGGTGGCCACCTACGGTCTGATGGGACGCGAGGGTTTCGAGAGTGAGAAGGCACGCGTCGAAGGCACGCCGCTGACGGATGAGGGATCGGTGGTGGGGTGAGGTCGCGGACTGCTCCGGTCACCTGGAGGACGTCCGCTCACGGCATGCCGCGGACGTCGCCTGCGCAAGCGGGCAATGTCGCGCTCCCCGAAGCCTTCGATCGCAAGAGCCCCGGAGCATCGCTCGACCCAGCATGGACGTGGATCTTCCCGGCCACACGCCGATACCGCGATCCGGTCACCGGACAGGCCCGACGTCACCACCTCCACCCGACGGTCGTGCAGAAGGCCGTCCGCCACGCGACTCGCCGAGCCGGCACCATAACGCGCGTGACATGCCACACGCTGCGCCACTCGTTCGCAACGCATCTCTTCGAGGACGGACACGACATCCGAACGGTGTAGGAGCTGCTCGGCCATCGCGATGGCCGCACAACGATGATCGACATACACATCGTCGATGACGGCTGGGCCGGAGTGCGTCGTCCGCTTGACCAACTCGGCGGCTGAGGGTTGGGCCGGAGCGGAGCGGTGTTATGCTGCCAGGCAGTGGGGATCACGCGCGGTAGCACGCTAGCGAAGCGAGGCGGTGAATGAGTGTGTGGAGTGGGACGGGGAGACCGAACGGTCGCGAAACGCGGATACACCGCGGGGCTCATCGAGCGACGGGCGGTTACAAAGTTCTGACGAACGCACGTTGGGCAGACAGCAGATGAGGACCGATTCGCGCGTGGTAGCCTGCATCGGCTGTGGCGCCGACGTCCCCGCGATTGACGGACCGACGCATCGGTACTGGAGTCCTCCCCGGGATGCTGGCAGCTCTACGGCGAGGTCATTGCTCGTGAGTACAGCGACCCGGCCTTCTGGGCGTCCCACCGCCTCACGGTGGACACCTACGCAAGGTCACGGCGAACGCGTTCGGACGTGGGCGGAAGCTGCGTGGTCCGCGTGGTCTGGGCACCATCCGACGATACGATCCTGGATCCCGGAGGAGGCGTGAGGCTGCCCAACGCGCCGCTGCACACGGACGGCGCTCTGTGGCGCCCGCAGAATCACAACTATGTGATGAATTCCAAACCGGGAGGCTCTCAGTACACATGAATCCAGACACGAAAATCATCCGGCTTGGGAAGAACGACATCCAATGGGCGGCGAGCCTGCTGGTAGAGGCATTCCGGGACGAGCCGCCCTTAGCCAACATGTTCCGAGGCCCGCGCCGGGATAAGCAAGTGAACTACTTCATCAGATGCACCTGCGCGTACGCACTCCTGTTTGGCGAATGCTACGCAACGCCCGAAAGGGACGGAGTCGCGTTGTGGCTGTTGCCAGGACAAACCAAGATGACTCTTGGTCGGATGTACCGGGCTGGCATGCTCTCCGCCCCGCTCAGGATGGGACTTGGCGCATTCGGTCGTTTTATGGGTTTCACGCAACATACGGACGAAATTCACAAGAGGTCTGCGCCCATGCCCCACTACTACCTTTTCATGTTGGGGGTCTCTCCGGCCGCTCAAGGTCAGGGTGTTGGCGGACGGTTGCTCGCGGATATGTTGGCCAGGGTTGATCTAGAAGGAATGCCAGCCTACTTGGAAACACAGAATGAGCGAAACGTCGGTCTCTACCAGCGATTCGGTTTTGAAGTGGCGGTCGAGGAACCGTTTCCAAAGCTGAAAGGGTTACGTAACTGGGGAATGTTGCGGGGCAATGTTGGCCAGTAACGCCGTGTCGACGCGTTGCAAGAACGCAGAACAACACGAGGCACGCGGAGCCGCCGCCAGCGCGTGTCTTGAATGGAGCGATCACTCCGGCGGCCCGGTGATCGTAGGCGTTGGTTTGCCTCACGCGGCAGCCGCCGGTGGACGCTTGATCGCGAGTGCTCGGCAGAAGGCCATCACGCTGCGTTCGCCCGCTTAGTTCCAGCCGAGGGTCTTTGCGTTTTCGGAGCGGGCGGTGCGATCGCGGAGGCAGTCGGGGGCTGTCCCTGACGCTCGCTGGTACCATGCCGATCCACACGTGGCATGGGCTGGCCGCGCGACGTGTTTCAGCTCAGTGACCGAAGACAGGGAACGAAGAGATTGCGTGTCACCGACCCCATACCTGAACCGACTCGACGACACGTCCTTCACACCGGGCTTGCGCTCGCGGTTCCCGCCGGACTTGCAACGCTGCTCACCGGCTGCGGACAGTCTGACAGCAGCGCATCGCAGCAGCCCGAATCAGGTGCTGACGAACGCAGTGCTGATGTCCAAGAGTCAAACGCGTCTACCTCAGGAGACCCGATGAAGATCCAGTACCTCGAGATCGTGACGCCCGAAGTTGATGCTCTGTGCGTTCAATACTCCGCAGTCCATGGCATGACGTTCAGTGAACCTGATGCCAACCTCGGCGGCGCTCGCACAGCGAAACTTCGGGACGGTGGCTTGCTCGGCATTCGCGGCCCGATGCACGACCAGGAAACTCCTGTCGTGCGGCCGTATGTGCTCGTCGATGACATCAAGGCAGCGGTCGACGCTGCAGCGGAAGCCGGAGCCGTCGTCGCCTTGCCACCCATGGAACTTCCCGGGCACGGCACGTGCGCAATCGTCATTCAAGGTGGCATCGACTGCGGCTTCTGGCAGGCGTGAAGCGCTGGGGTCTCATCGGGTGAACTTCCGCACGCAAGCCAACATGACGTCGAGCACGAATCATGAGTGATCCCTTCGTTCCTCGCGTCGGCGGTGTCCTCAGCGCTGACATCGCGGTTCCCGAACACGAACGCGAAGTGCGTTTCTACTCACGTGTGCTCACCACGGGGAAGAGTCCGCTTTGGCGCGCCGACTTGATGAACAGCGATGGCGTGCCGATCATCGGGTTGGGCGCGCGCATCCCCGACTACGCCGCGCTTCCGCTGCAATGGATGCCGCACATTCAGGTCGCGGATGTCGCCGCCAGTGCGCAACGGGCGCTCGATCTGGGCGGGCGTGAGCTCATGCATGGTAAAGACGACGCGGGCACGAGTCAGTGGGCCGTGCTGCTCGACCCGAACGGCGCGGCGTTTGGGGTGATCCCCGTCGTCTCTGCCGATGCGATGCCCCCGACCAAGAGCGCAGCGCGTGACGCCGCGGCGCGTACGGGCTGCATCTCCTGGCTCGATCTGACGGTTTCCGACGCCGCGGCAACGCGTGACTTCTATCGGCAGGTCGTCGGCTGGTCGGTGCAGGACGTCGAGATGAAGGACGCGAGCGAGGCCTACGTCGATTTCAACATGCTCGGTGCCGATGGAGGTCCGGCAGCGGGCATCTGTCACGCGCGCGGCGTGAACGAGGGTCTGCCTGGTGTCTGGTTGATCTACCTGCCGGTGGGCGACCTCGCAAAGAGTCTCCGTCGCGTCCCACAGGAGGGTGGCGAGATCATCAAGCAGGCAACCGGGCCCGACGGAGAGTGCATCTCTGCGGTCGTGAAGGATCCGGTGGGGGCGTGCATCGCGTTGGTGCGGGGATCATGAAGGTGCAACGCTGAGGCTCGATGGGAAGCGCTGAACCCATCCCGCTCGACGAATCCACCGATGCGCCTGCGGTTTCTCCACACGCACGTGCCACTCGGAGCAATGCTTCAACAGGCCGCCGCGTTGGCTGTCGGCCGAGGACGCCGAACAGAGGCTCGCCCACGAGAGCCATCGCAGAGCTGTTGCGAAGGTCGCGTCGGCTTTCCGCACACGAGAGCACCTGAAGATGAGCGCTGATGACAGTGACGAGGACACCGATCTCGAAGACGTGACGGATCACTACGCGTCTGGCTATGAGGCGGGGCGGTTGCAGCGTTCGCAGGGACGCATCGAGGCGGAGCGCACGCGCGAGTTGCTCGACCGGCTTCTTCCGCAGGCGCCCTGCGATGTGCTCGACATCGGTGGCGGGCCCGGCGACCACGCGTGCTGGCTTGCGCGGCGCGGGCATCGCGTCCATCTGATCGACATCGTGCCCGAGCATGTCGAGCTGGCGCGGCGCTTCTCGAAGCAGCAGGCCGACGCGCCCCTCGTCGGTGCTGAGGTCGGGGATGCGCGTCTGCTGACCCAAGCAAACCAGAGCGTCGACGCGGCCTTGCTGCTCGGTCCGCTTTATCACCTCACGAAGCGCGGCGATCGCGTGCAGGCGCTTCGTGAGGCGTGGCGGGTGCTGCGGCCCGGCGGGGTCATGGTTGCCGCGGCCATCTCACGGTTCGCGTCGACGTTCGATGGTCTGCGCAAGGAGCTGCTGCGCGACCCGGTCTTCGTACGCATCGTGGCGCGCGACCTCGAAGACGGACAGCACCGCAATCCCACGCGCCACAAGCCGTACTTCACGGACGCGTTCTTCCATCACCCCGACGAGCTGCGCGCCGAGACGTCAGATGCCGGTTTCCACTCCAGTGAGATCTACGGCATCGAAGGCCCCGCGTGGCTTGCCCACGATCTCGACGCGTGGTGGGACGACGTGACCCTGCGCGAGACGCTTCTCACCATCGCGCGGAAGGTCGAACGCGAGCCGGCGCTCCTCGGCGTGAGTGCGCACATGCTGGTCGTCGCGACGAAGCGTGCCTGATGGCGAACGCATCTCGCTCCGGCGCCGCGGTAGGATCCGCGCACTCGCTTCTCGACTGTAATCGCCATGGACGTCATCGAAGACCAGCTCAGGACGGACGTGCGGCGCCTGCGCATCGTCGCAGACCGCGAGCCGCTCACGCTCGGGGAGTTCTTCGAGGGGCTCGCTGACTCGGCGGCCCTACGCGCTCTACTCACGGAGGCCTTGCGGGCGCTGCCCTTCGAAGCCGTCCAGTGGGAGACACCGCCGTTGTCGTCGTCGACGGCGGGCGAGCCCTTCGAGTGCGTCGTGCTGCGCTGTTCCATCCTCGAGCACGCGACGCCCGAGCCGCACATCTTCGCCGAACACTTCCAACACGTTCCGGACGACGTGCCTGTCGTCGACTTCGAGAACCTCGGCCGTGACGCGCGGCTCGTGGTGCCGGTCCCGCACGGGGGCCGCGACGATGCACACCTGCTGCGCTTCCTACGCCACGCGTCCGACGATACGGCCCACGCCTTGTGGCGCCGCGTCGGCGAGATTTCCATGAAACGCAGCCGCGCCACGCCCGTCTGGATCAGTACAGCAGGCCAGGGCGTTCATTGGCTGCACGTGCGCTTCGACGCGGCCCCGAAATACACGCGCTATAAGCCGTATCTTTTGCCCAGCTGGCCGGTTGAAGGCTTGGTCGATTGAGGCCGTGGCCGGGTGGAGATCCGGCCGGGTGACCGAATCAAGACGTGCGTTGTTCCGTTCGCTCGAAGCAGACATTCGCTCGAAGACAAGCACCTGAGAAGGAAGGCGTGGATGAAGATCGTCGCGATCGTGGGAACGCTGGTGGTGATGCTCGTCGTGGGGTGTCACAGCACGGCGAACACGGCCGATCCAGTGATCGACGGAGCAACGGCGCGTGACGACGCGCGGGCCCCGGCTGCCGGCCGCCGCAGCCCGACTCCGCCGCCCACCACGGGGCGCTCGCCGCTGCGGCGGGGGCTCGACATGTCGCACATCGCGAAGCAGCACATCGACGTCGCCTACGCCACGCGCTCCGAGTCTCAGAAGCTCGACATCTACATCCCCGACGGCGAGGGCGTCTTCCCGGCAGTCATCCTCGTGCACGGCGGTGGCTTCCTGAGCGGCGACAAGGAGTCGGAGAACTACTGGGTGCGACACCTCGTGCAGCGTGGTTTCGTCGCCGCGACGATCAACTACCGACTCAGTGGAGAGGCTCTGTTCCCGGCCAACATCCAGGATGTCAAAGCGGCGATCCGTTTCGTGCGGGGTAACGCTGACGCGTACCAGGTCGACCCCGATGCGATCGGGCTCTGGGGGACGTCGGCAGGCGGCAATCTCGCGTCGCTGGCCGGAACGACGGGCGGTGTCGAGGAGCTCGAAGATCTCACGCTGGGGAACGCCGACGAGTCGAGTCGCGTGCAGGCCGTCGTCAACTGGTACGGCCCGACGAACTTCCTGACGATGGATCGCTACCTGATCGAGAGCGGAATGGGTGAGCCGGGCCACAGCAGGACGGAGTCCCCGGAGAGCCGTGTCCTCGGTGCGCCCATCGCCTCGGTTCCCGGGCTCGTCGCCGCCGCGAATCCCGAAACGTACATCACGGCTGACGATCCGCCGTTGTTCATCCAGCACGGCACGCATGACGACACCGTCCCCGTGCAGCAGTCGATCATCTTCGCGCAGAAGCTGCGCGACGTCGTGGGCGAGGACGGCGTCACGCTCGTGCTGCTTCATGGCGCAGGGCACGGCGGGCGTGAGTTTCGCGCGCCCGAAAACCTCGCGAGGCTCATGGCGTTCTTGGACGAGCACCTGCGGTGACGCCTCGGGCGCGGCGCTTGTTCACGGTGACGACGCCTGTCGGGGACACGCAAATGCAAAGGCAGGCTACGATGCGGCGCTCAATCCTCGAATGAGCAAACCGTAATGCCCACACCCCCGGACAGCCTCGACCCGCTCGCGTGGCACAAGCACTTCGCCATGCAGGCGAACAACCGCGCGTGGTCGCTCACCGTTGCCGTGCGCACGCCAGCCGAGGACGTCGAGATGCTCGACGCAGCGCACGCAGCGGCCTTCCACTGGTCGGCGGTGGGCACGGAACTCAACGTCATGCGTGCCAAGATGTTGCTGGCCGAAGTACACGCGCTCGTCGGCTTCGGGGCCTCGAGCTTCGCCCTTTCCGCCGAGGTGCTGAGCTATTTCAAGCACTCCAACGCGCTCGACTGGGAACGCGCCTTCGCGTACGTGATCCACGCCCACGCCGCGTACGCCGCAGGACGCGCCGAGGACCACGCCGATGCGTACAAGCGTGCCGTCGCCGTGGTCGACATGATCGCCGAACCGGAAGATAGGCGCCTCGTCCTCGAGACATTCGAGCACGTGCCCGCGCCGTAACGGGTTCTGCCCGTCGAGGTTCCGGCGTGTACCGAGCCAAGGTTTCGTGAAGGCGTCGAGATCGTCGAGGATCTCTGTGCGCGAGGCGTCGAGGTTGTCGACGAGCTGGGCGATGAGCGGCGCGAGGTCGACGGCGCCCGACGTCGCGCCGTCGAAGGCCTTGATCGTTGTCTTCATCGAGGCGACTTGAGCAGCGACCGAGGCACGCAGCGTCGCGCCGGCCTGCCGGCCGTTCGAGCCAAGCTGAGCCTCGGCATTCTTCTCACTGATCTGCGCTGCAGGTCCGGCGCTGAACAACGCGAGGCTGACGAGCACGGCGGACGCCGATCCGGCACTCTCTCTCGCTTCTCGGATGGCTCGTCATCGGCGTTCGTCAGATGAGACTCTGTGCGACCCTGGTATGCTCGCGACCCGCTGACAGCCGGAGTTCGCCGTGGCGCTCATGACGCAATGCAGGAACAGTTGGACGTCGATCGAAACCTTCGTTCGTGCGTGCGAATCGCCGCCTTTCGGGAGTTGCGCGACGCATCTCGTGGTACCGCGCGGCGCCGAAGTCGTCAGCGACGGGCCACCGCTCGACGTCGTCCGGCGGCGAGGCCGTCTCACCGGCCATGCGCCCACCGAACACCGAATCGCGGTCGACCGAAGAAGTCAGCGCGGGGGAGCGCTGGCTGCTTGCAGTGATCATGGCCGGCGGTGCAGGCTTCCGCGCGTCCGGCCTTGCGCTCGTCGTGCTCGAGATCTTCACGGATGAGACTTCGATGACCATCGACTGCTCGCACCTCGTGGCGCCGGCCGACGAAGCTGAGTTCGAGTCCTTCATCGCGCTCCGCGGTGAGGTCACGCGGCGCGGAGAGCGCGAGGTGGTCGTTGTGCACCCCACAACCGGGCCGACCCGTCTCCACATGGCCGACTGGTTCGGCCGCCATGCCGTCCACGAGTTCTTCGAGGAGGTCGCGCCCACCTGCGCGACGCGCTGACCGCTCTTGTCAAACTCACCCTCCGCACGTGTCCTCGCCATCGCGTCGCTCAGCGTCGTTCTGCTGATCGGATCGCTCGTCACTCCGCCCTTCGCGGCAAGCGGCGACGGTTTCGCGGCCGCCAGCGCAGCCGCGCTGACGTTCCTCGCGCTGTTCGCCTTGTCGGTGGGCGCAGCGATCTACGTCGCGGTGTTCGCCTGGCGCAGGCGCGCCGAGCTCGGCGCCGGCATTCGTCTCGTCGCCTTCGCGCCGCTGCTCCTCACCCTCTGCTTCGGCGGATACGTCGCGGCACAGGTCGTTCAAGGTTCATGACAGCGGACCGCTGAGTTCGAGCATCGCGCACAACGCAGAGCGCACCGGTCAGCTCGCTGGGCGGCCCGACCGGTGCGCATCGGCTTCGTGCTCGTGAGGCGTCAGTTCAGCTTGGCCTTCTTGCCGCGCACCTGGATGCGCGCGTCGATCGATCCGCCGTTGCCGAAGATGTTCAGCGTGCCCTTGATACCCTTGGCGTCGTAGCGCAGCTGGTCGTCGAGGCCGCCCTTGAGGTCGAGCTTCAAGCTGACGATGCCGTTCGTGGCGGCGTTGCGCGGAACCATGAACGCGTTGATGCGGCGCTTCTTGGTCGAGACCGGGTGGGGGACGTCGGGGCCGCTGCCGACGAAGTCACGCATGATGGGGTCGAGCAGGCCGTCGGGGTTCGGCGACAGCATCGTGTGGAAGCCGCCCGGGCCGATCGAGAGCTCGGCCGTCTCGTTGATCTTCAAGACGCCGGTGTCGTTCAGGAGCTGGCCCTTGATGACGGCGGTGAAGCGCTGCGGTGCGAAGGCGAGGCCTGTGATCGACCCGCCGCCGAAGCTCAGCGAAACGAACTCGCCCTCGTCGGTGAAGCCCGTCTCGTCGAGTGTGAACATCTGGATGTAGCTGATGTTCGCGGCGTAGAGCAGACCGTCGGGGCCGAACGCCACGGCTTGCGGCGCCGAGTGCCCCGTCGTGGCGTGGAGGATCGTGCCGTCCTCGTCGATCTCCTGCACTTCACCCGACCACGTCCCGACGACGGTCGTTCCCCACGGCGATGTCGTGAGGTCACGCGGCGCCTCGATCGTCGTGTTCGTGACGTTGCGTAGGAACGTGCCGCTCGCGTCGTACTCCTTGATCTGCTCGCTGTTCGAGGAGCAAGCCAGCAGGTGGCCGTCGGGGCCGACCTCGAGACCCGCACCGCCGCTGATCGTCAGGCTGCCCATCGACTTCAGGAACGTCCCCTCACGGTCGAACACGAAGACGGAATCGGAGACCCAGCCCGTCACGTAGAGCTCGCCCCACGTGCCGACGGCGAGTCCGTAGGGGGTTACGAGATTGCCGTGACTCAGCGTGTCGAGGATGGTGCCGTCGCAGTCGATCTCGACGACCTGGTCGAGGTCGGAGACCGTGGCGTAGAGTGTGCCGCGCGCGCTGAAGGCGACATCGCGGACCTCGCCGCCGAGTGCGATCGTGCGCACTTCGTTCCCTTCGCGATCGATCTCGATAATGCCCGCGGGCGATGCGGCGTACAGATAGCCGGCGGGAAACTCGGAGCCGCTCGCGACGGCCGTGTTCGTGGATGCGGCAAGCGCCGCGGCGAGGAGAAGCGCATGGCGCATGTCGGAAGACCCCTGAGAAGAACGGAAGATCCTCAGGTCGGCGGGATGGTGTCTGGCGCTTGAGGTCGATTCGCACCGGCGTCGGTCCAACGATGGACTCCTCGGTGCCGTCTCAAATCGATCGAAACCACGAGGAGCAACCGAGAATGACGACGCCTCAAACTGCACGACGAGCGCTGGCTGTGCTGTTGTCCCTGGCGCTCACGGCGATGACGGCGGGGGCGCAATGGGACGCCGAGTCGCTCCAATCGGCGTTCGACGACTTCGCGGACGACTGCGAGCGCGACGGCGGGGCGCTCTGGGGAGTGAGTCTCGCTGGCCCGGTGCTGCTCGTGGATCCCGACCAGCGTGAGGTGTTCGGCAATCGTGCCGACGCCGAAGAGCGGCTGATCGCGATCGGGGGGCTTCACGCCGGGCGCGTCGGCGAGCGCTTTCCAATGGCCAACAGCTCGCACACGTGGGCCGGTGTCGAGTGGGCGACGGTCATGCTGCCACTTCCGTCCGACGCATCCCTGCGTCGTGCACTGCTGCTGCACGAGAGCTTTCACCGCGTGCAGGACGAACTCGGCTTCGTGATGTCGTCCGCCGACAACGGTCACCTTGACGAGCAGCAGCCGCGCGTGGCACTGCGCGCCGAGCTGCGCGCCTGGGCGCGGGCCTTGGCACGCACCGACGAGCGCTGGCACGACGCCGTGCGTGATGCCCTGGCCTTCCGCGAGCGTCGCTACACGCGGCCGCAGATCGAAAGCGCCGAGGTCGCCCTCGAGCGACACGAAGGTCTCGCTGAGTACACCGGCCTGCGTCTCGCCGACGCCGACACGGCCGAGGTCGAGCGGCGCGTGATCGCGATGCTCGCGGCCTTCGAGACGCGACCCTCGTTCGTTCGCTCGTTCGCCTACGCCACCGGCCCCGCGCTCGGACTCGTCCTCGACCGACTCGACGAGACGTGGCGCGACAAGGTGCGCCGCGGAGCCGCGCTGCACGACCTCGTTGCCGCCGCGCTGCCCCTCGAGAACCAACCGGTGATCAGCGGACACGAGGCGCGCGATGCGCTCTATGACGTGGCGCAGATCGAAGCCGAAGAGGCGGCGCGAGACGAACAACGTCGCCACCGCATCGCCGCCGATCGTGCGCGCTTCATCGATGGCCCCGTCGTCTCGATTCCGCTGCTCGCGATGCAGATGACGTTCGACCCCAACCGCGTCCGACCGTTCGACGGTCACGGCACGATCTACGAGACCGTCTACGATCTCCGGAGCAACATGACCGAGCGTTGGGTCGGAACGGACACGTCAGGCGGTGTGAACGATGACATGGTGAAGGTCGAGGCCCTGGTGTACGACTCGG
>JAJDEO010000032.1 GCA_029259745.1 Planctomycetota bacterium | reverse complement strand
CTTCGTCGGCGCTGAGCTTGGCTTGATAGACGCCGGCGACACCGGCGAGCAACACGACGACGGCGGCGAAGACCGCGGCCGCGACGGAGCGGTTGCGTGCGAGGAACTTGCGCGTGCGGTAGAGGCTGCTCGGGCGGGCGGCGAGCACGGGCTCGTCGGCGAGGTGACGCGCGATGTCGTCGGCGAGGGCACCGGCCGTGTCGTAGCGTCGTGCACGGTCCTTCTCGAGCGCCTTCATGACGATCCAGTCGAGGTCACCGCGCAGTCGTTTGGACGCCGTGCCATCGGCGAGCGTCGCAGCCCGCACCGAGGGGCGCAGCGGCGGCTCCTCGCGGATCGCGCGCTGGACGTCCTGCAGTCCGCGCTTCATGAGCGCGCGCGTGTCGAACGGCGTCGTGCCCGTCAACAGCTCGTACAGCAGCGCGCCGAGTGAATAGATGTCCGTGCGCGTGTCGACGTCGAGCGCCGAGAGCTCGGCTTGCTCGGGGCTCATGTAGGCCGGCGTGCCAATGAACTGTTGGTGGTGCGTGAAGAGCGTGCGGTCGGTGAGGCGCGTGTGGATGGCCTTCGCGATTCCGAAGTCGATGACCTTGGGCGCGGGGGCTCCGTCGGCGATCGTCACGAGCACGTTGCTCGGCTTGATGTCGCGGTGGATGACGCCCTTCTGGTGCGCGTGTTGGACGGCGAGGCAGACGTCTCTGAACAGAGCGAGGCGCGCGCGCAGCGGGACGTCGTGGCGCGTGCAGTACTCGGTGATGGCCACACCCTTGACGAGTTCCATGACGAAGTACGGTCGCCCGGCGGACGTCGCGCCGCCATCGAGCACCTTCGCGATGTGTGGGTGGTCCATCAGCGCGAGGGCCTGGCGCTCGGCCTCGAAGCGCGCGACGACGTCCCGCGTGTCCATCCCGAGCTTGATGACCTTCAGCGCGACCTCGCGCACGACCGGATCCGTCTGCTCGGCGCGGTAGACGACACCGAAGCCGCCCTCGCCGATCTCCGTGAGCAGCTTGTAGCGCCCGATGACCGAGCCGGGGCCCTCGTGCGGGCCGGCAACGAGTGGGCTCGGGGTGACGAGCTCTTCGCCACTGTCGTGACGCAGGAGCTGTTCGAGACGTGCGCGCTGGCGTTCGTCGGGGCAGGCCTCGTCAAGGAAGCGCGCGCGCTCGTCGGCCGGGCGCGCGAGGGCTTCGTGAAAGAGATGCTCGAGGTCTCCGAGGTCTTCGTCAGGCATGGCCGACCCTTGGTCGCGGAGATTGAGTGGCCGCGAAACTCCGAGGCACTCGGGGGTGCGTCGCGGAGCGCCATGCGACGCAGACCGTTTCGCGGCCGCTGAGCGCGCAGGCTGCAGGCCCGGTGATTGCGCCGCGGCCGGGTTCGTCGGCGTTGTCGTCGACGGCCGAGACGTCCAGCGCCCGCGCGTCGCGCGCCGAGCCGTCGGTGGTCGAGAGCGATGCGGCGTCTGTGGCCAAGACGCGCGCGGCGGCGAGGCGGCGCGTCATCGCGGCGCGTCCGGTGGCGCGAGGGCCGCGCGCAGCCAGGCCTTGATGAAGCGCCACTCGCGTTCGACCGTGCCGACCGAGACATCGAGTGCTGCCGCAGTTTCGGCGTTGGTGAGGCCCGCGAAGTAGCGCAGGTTCACGATGCGTGCCTTGCGCGCGTCCTGACGCTCGAGTTCGGCGACGGCCTCGTCGATCGCGAGCACGTCGTCGCTGGGCGTCACCATGCTCGGTTCGATGTCGGCAAGCTCGACGCGCTCGCGATCGCCGCCGTGACGCAGTCGCGCGCGGCGCCTGGCTTGGTCGACGAGAATGCGCCGCATCGCGAGCGCCGCGGCGCCGAAGAAGTGCCCGCGTCCGTTCCAGCCCGGATCGGTCTCACCGACGAGGCGCAGGTAGGCATCGTGGACGAGCGCCGTGGCCTGGAGCGTGCGCCCGGGGGCCTCGGCGGCCATGCGCGCGCGTGCCAGGGCGCGGAGTTCGTCGTAGACGAGCGGCAGGAGGTCCTCGGCCGACGCTCGCGCGTGCGTGATGTCATCGAGCATGGTGCGCACCGACGCCGTGCGTCCGGCGTCCCCGTCGCTCTCTGCATCCGCTCGCGTGGTGGCGTCGCTCATCGGCTGTCCATCCTACCCTCCGCCATCGTCGAACGGCGCGGGCTGGCGCGCTATGCTCCGCTACGAGCCGTCGCGCCGCGCGACCCGTTCCCAGCATGCGCCCCGGATGTCTCGTCATGATCGTCGATCTCGCGTCCGGAGCTGCGTTGCCCGAGACGGTGTTCGACGTGTGCGTGATCGGGACAGGCCCGGCGGGCACGACCGTGGCGCGCGAGCTGGCCGGCTCGGGGCTCAGCGTCTGTGTCCTCGAAAGTGGTCGGCTCAAGACAACTCGCCATGCCGACGCCCTGCGCCGCACCGTGAGCAGCGGCATCACGATCAAGGAATACTCGCGTGAGCGCGTGCTCGGCGGGGCGTCGACGACCTGGGCCGGGCTGTCGAGTCCGCTCGACGACGTCGACCTCGCGCCGCGCGCATGTCTCGAAGGTGACGGCTGGCCGTTCGGGCGCGATGTGCTCGACCCCTTCTACCGCGCGGCCGCCGAGCGCTTTCGCTTCGCGCCCCTCGAGCAGTTCGACGAGCAGCGCCATGGCGGCGGGTTCCGCGAGCTGCGTGCCCGCAGTCAACTCGCCGGCGACTGGCTCGGCGTGCTCGACGAGAAGGTCTTCCTCGCCTGTGCCGAACCGCAGAACTTCGGCGCCGAGTATCGCGAATGGTACGAGTCGGACGACGTGACGCTCGTGCTCGACGCCACGGCACTGCGGCTGACGGGCGAGGGGCGCACGACGCAGGCCGTCGATGTTGCGACGAGTGACGGCGCGCGGCATCGTGTCCAGGCACGCACGTTCGTCGTCGCGACGGGCGGCATCGAGAACGCGCGGCTGCTGCTGGCGTCCACCGACCAATGCGCCGCCGGGCTCGGCAACGAGCACGATCAGGTCGGGCGGTTCCTCATGAACCACCCCAAGAACTACCGCGGCGTCCTGCACCTCGCCGAAGCCGTCGACGACGAACCCTACGTGTTCGGGTGTCTGCGCGGCGGGTACGCGGGATACGTGGGCCTACGCTTGCCGACTGCCGTGCAGACCGAGCGTGGGTTACTCAACTCGTACGTGCGCTTCGAGCCGCTCTTTCCGTGGTCGGACAGTCGCGGTGTCGAGGCCTTCGTACTCTTCATCAAACGCAGCCAGTTCGTGCTCAAGGCTTGGACCAAGCGCCGCAGCGGCGACGTGATCACGATCCGTGATTACGCCGAGACAGGCGACGACTCCGAGCTGCAAAACGCGCGCAAAGGATTCTTCGGGTGGTTGGGACTGCTCGGGCTCGTGCTCGTCCATGCCCCGACGGTGGCGCGCTACGTCTGGGCGCGGCTGCGCGACGGGTCGGCCCCGCGCGTGACGCGCGTCCGCTTTCGCAACTTCATGGAGATGGAGCCGCGTGCCGAGAACCGCGTCACGCTGGCCGACGAGGTCGACGCGAACGGAAGTCGAATCGCGCGCGTGCAGCACGACACGTCCGAGCTCGATCGCCGTTCGATGGTCGCCGTGCACGAAGCGCTTGCGACCGAAGTCGAGCGGCTCGGGATCGGACGGCTCGAGACGGACCTCGCCACGGCGAGCCCGTGGCCGGTCGCCGACGACGCCTCGCATCACATCGGCACGACACGCATGGGCGACGACGTTGCCACCTCCGTGGTTACTCCCGATGCGCGGCTGCACGGCGCGGACAACGTCTACCTCGCCGGAGCGTCGGTCTTCCCGACGAGCGGCTGCGCGAATCCGACGATGACGATCGTCGCCCTCGCGATCCGGCTTGCGCGCCATCTCCGGCAAGACGTGTTCGAGCGTCCGGTCGGGCCGGTGTTCGAGCGGCCGATCGCCGCGTGGCGCGACCCGGCGTCGGCCACGCGCTCGTTCGGCGCTGCCGCGCGCCGTCCGTGGTTCGTGATCGGCGCCGGTGGGCGCGTGACGACGGACGTGCTGCCGACCCTCGACGCGCTCGGAGCGCACGTCGCAGGTGTCTACGCGCGCACCCCGCGCGTACTCGATGTCGGCGAACGCGAGATCGCCGTCCAGGCCTTGCGCGATCTGCAGCGCGACGACGTCCCCGATCACGCGATCATCTACCTCGGCGTCGCCAAGCCGGCCGTGCCGGGCGTACTGGCCGAGCTCGAGCGCCTCGCACCGAGCCGGCTCGAACTCGTCGTCGACACGCCCGTCTTCCTCTGGAAGCACCTCGCGCATGTCCGGCGTCTCGAGCGTTGGTCGCGCGTGTCGGTGGCCGAGGACTGCGCGACGCTGCCGTGGCTCGCGCTGCTCACCGGCGGGGAAGCCCGGCCGACATCCGTGACGTTCGACCGCTCGGCGTACCGCTACCACGGCTACGCAATGATGCGCGAGCTGCTCGGGTCGCGAACCGTGGCGCGCGCACGTCGATCCTCCGTGAAAACCGACCTCGGCGGCGGGACGGCTTTCGACGTCAAGTTCGCCAACGGCGCCGCCGGGCGCATCGTCGATCCTCGCGACTACGCGCGCGGGTGCTGGACGGTCGAGATGGACGACGGCAGCGTCGTCACCGACGGCCCAGCCGAAGGGCATGCCGACCCAGCCGTGCTCCGGCCGCTCGTCGAGGGGCGTCGCTGCACGGGTTTCGTGCTTGGCGAGCGAGGTGTCGAACTCACGTCGAACGAATCGGAACTCGTCGGCGACTTCGACGTCACCGACAGCGTGACGTCGCGCATGGACGACCTCAAGCGCGCTGGCCTGGCACGCCTTTTCGAGGCGGTGGAGCAAGGCGCGGGAGGGTATCCGCTCGACGACGCCCTCGACGACATGCTCGTCGACGCTGCACTCGAACGCCTCGGGCGTTATCGTGCTCTTGCGCCACTCAGCATCAAATCACCGCTTGGCCGTCGCTGGCTCACGCGAGCCGCGTCCCTCTTGTCCAAACCCTGACGGCCATTCCCATGCCGATGTTCGACCGCCTCGAGATCGCCCGCAACTGGTTGCCCCGCTACACCGGCATGCCGCTCGACAAGTTCGGCGACTACATCCTGCTCACGAACTTCGAGCACTACATCGAAACGTTCGCCAAGCGATTCAACTGCGACGTCTACGGCGAAGGGCGTCCGATGCGCGCTGCCACGAACTCCGACGGGCTGACGATCATCAACTTCGGGATCGGCTCACCGAATGCGGCCACGATCATGGATTTGCTCACGGCGCGCATGCCGCGCGCGGTGCTCTTCCTCGGCAAGTGCGGTGGGCTCAAGGACTCGAGCGAGATCGGTCACTTCATCCTTCCGATCGCGGCGATCCGCGGCGAGGGAACGAGCGACGACTACGAGCCGCCCGAAGTGCCGGCGATGCCGTCTTTCAAACTGCACAAGTTCGTTTCCGAGAGAATCGTCGCGCGTGGGTTCGAGTACCGCACGGGGGTCGTCTACACGACGAACCGCCGCGTCTGGGAGCACGACGTGCCGTTCAAGGAACGCTTGCAGCGCCTCTCGGCCATCGCGATCGACATGGAGACGGCAACCGTCTTCATCTGCGGCCACCACAACGAGATCTCACGCGGTGCGCTGCTGCTCGTCTCCGACGTGCCGATCACGCCCGATGGCGTGAAGACCGAAGAGTCCGACACGCTCGTCACACGTGATTGGTCGGCCGCACATCTCGACATCGGCATCGAGGCGATGACCGAGATCGGTAGCCAGGGCGAGCAGATCCGACACTTCCGCTACTGACGCGGCGCGCGGCGTCCCACTCAAAGGTCGCGGACGGTGTATGTGTCGCCCTGTGCGAAGTCGCCGGTCTTCAATCCGCGCATGAACCAGCGCTGGCGTTGTTGGGACGTGCCGTGCGTGAACGAGTCGGGCGTGACGTAGCCACGCGATTGCTTCTGGAGTCGGTCGTCACCGATCGCCGCTGCGGCGCCGAGGGCCTCCTCGATGTCGCCCTCCTCGAGGATCCCCTTCGCACGCTCGGCGTGGTGGGCCCAGAGCCCTGCGAGGAAGTCGGCCTGCAGTTCTTGTCGGACCGAGAGTTCGTTCGCGTCGGCTTCGCTGCGCGCCTGCGACTTCTTCGATCGCACGTCGTCGCTGATGCCGAGCAGGTGCTGGACATGGTGGCCGACCTCATGCGCGATGACGTACGCGGAAGCGAAGTCGCCTGGGGCACCATACTTCGTGCGCAGGTCTTCGAAGAAGTTGAGGTCGAGGTAGATGGTCTCGTCGGCCGAGCAGTAGAAGGGCCCGACGGCAGCCGAGGCGAAACCGCAGCCCGAACGCACCGAGTCGTCGAAGATGACGAGCTTCGGCTCGTCGTAGCCCTTGCCGGACTGAGCGAAGATGTTGTTCCAGACGTCTTCGGTTTCCGCGAGGACGACGGCGGCAAACTCAGCCAGCTCGTCGTCGGGGCGCGGTGTGCCAGGCGCTGACGTGGTGGTCGTCTGCTGCGCGCCGCCGTCCATGACGAGCCCGAGCATCTTCGAGGGGTCGATCTTGAAGACGAAGATGCCGACCAACGCGACGACGATCATGACGCCGCTCGGGAGTTTCAGCCCGCCGAGGCCGCCGGCACTCTGGCGTTGGCCGCGGCGATCCTCGACGTTGTCACTCCGGCGATTCGTCTTCCAGCGCATGCTCGAGTCTCCTGTGCGAACTCTTGTGGGGGCGGTCCGTGGGAACGAGCTGCGGCACCTTGGCGGCGCGCCTCGCCGAGACCTCGTGGGGGCCAGCAGTGTCTCACAACATCGCGACGTTCGCGCGGCCTGAACGAATCGTGTGCGTCGGCAGCAGTCCCTACACTCGGCTCGCCTTATCTCTTGGAATCCGAGCATGTCCAGACGAAGCCTCGCGGTCGTGGCCGCGTGCCTCTTGCCGAGCGTGCTGAGCGCTTGCGCCAACCTCGGTGTCACGGACACGGGCTTCCTCGCGCAGCGGAGTGATCTTGCGCCGGCGCCCTTCCACGAGGTCTGGGGTGTCCCCGACGAGGTGTACGAGGTGATTTCCCCGGTCGTCGAGTGGTCGACGTATGGCGCCGTCTGGATCGATGAGGTCGTCTACCGACCGACGGACCCAGCGCGCACGACCGTCACCGCAGAGGAACAACTCGCGTTGACGGACGAGTTCCGCGCCACTCTGGCCCGCCGACTCGTTGACGAGGGGCGCTTCACGCTTGCGTCGGGACCCGGGCGAGGCGTGCTGCGTCTGCGTGCCGCGATCACGGACGTCGAGACGCAGACGCCGTGGGTGAACTGGGTGATGGTCGTGCTTCTCGTGCCGACGAGTCTGGGCGGTATCGCCGGTGAGTTCGAGCTGCGCGACGCCGTGAGCGACGAGCGTCTGGCCGCGTTCGCTGCCGTGCGCGAGGGCACGCCGTTCCTGATGCTCGAATGCTTCTCGCGCTTCGGGCACGCAGGCCATGGTATGTGGAAGTGGGCCGGGATGATCGGCGACGTCACGTCTGCGGCTCCCTGAACGACGAAACGCCGCCCCGGCACTCGACCGGGACGGCGTCTCGCGGAATCACTGTGCGCGCAGGGCGACCGCTCAGGGAGCGAGGGCGCCGAGGGCGTTCGACAAAGCGATGTTCTTCACGGCCGCGGCATCCTGGATGCCGAACTGCGTGTAGAACTGCAGCCCGCTTGCGCCCGTCGGGAACGTGAAGGGCAGCGAGATGTCACCCGAACCGGACGTGACGAGGCTGATGTTGAGGACGACCGGAACCGTCTTCAGCGTGCCACCCTTGAACGGCGTGGGCGTGTTCGCGAGCGACACGAGCAGTGCGGCGATCGCACCGGGCGCGGCGTTCGTGAGTTCGAGCGAACCCGCCGTGCCGCCGTCGAGCGTGCCGGTGCCCGAGTGGACCGGGTCACCGCTGACGCCGGCGAGGGCGCAACCGAGATCCGTGTACGGGCTCACCGCACCGCCGTTCGTGGCGCCGGGCGTCGGAAGCTGCTGCGCCCAAACCGTCGTGTCGAAGGCTGCGCCGCCGTCGGGCACGCGCGAGCTCGACTCGGTGTCCTTGTTGCTGTTCGAGTTCTCGTCGATCTGCGTGCCGCCGGGTGTGAGGTTGCCGACGAGTGTGGTGTCCTCACTGTCGGACGTGCCGTAGACGATCGCGTCGACGAGCACGGCGCCGGCCGGCGGAGCGTCCGGCGTGGTGCCGAAGAAATCGGAGTCGGCCAGAGTGCCGGTCGTGTCGAACCAGAGCGCGACGGCGTCGGCGCCGTTCTGGACCTCGTTGGTGTCCGAGAAGTTGCTTGGCGAGTAGTCGGTGTTGGGGACCGTGCCGGTGCTCGGGCCGATGACGAAGAAACCGTCGGCCGGGATCGACTGCGTGTCGAGGTCGTACGTCGCGTACTCGGCGTCGCCCGTCGAGTTGCCGTTGTAGAGCACGACGAAGTGATCGTCGAGCGAGCCGCCACCGGCCTTGAACAGCTCGATGAACTCGGCGTCGTCCGTGCTGGTCTGGTCGGCGTCGACTTCGTTGATCCGGACGTCTGAGCCGCCCGCGAACGAGGCCGAGGCGAGGACACCGAGAGAGAGGAGGGTCGTGTGAAGCTTCATGATGGGTCCCTGGAGAAACTCTGAGAGGTGCACGGGACGTTCGGGAAGGCGTTCCCCAAAAGCCGTCGCCCCGATGCGGAGTGCGAGGGAACAGTCTAGGTGGCCGCCGACAGCTCCGGAAGGCCGGACACATGCTTCGCGGTCGGCACACATGGGACGTTCACGCGCCCGCGGGATCCGCTGCGGGTCCAGATGCCCCATCCCGAGCGGATCCCGGTCGGCTACCATCGTTCTGCCTCCCCGCGGGCTCATGCCACGCCCGCTCCTCCCACCGGACGAGAACCCGATGGTCACCCTGCGAATCAACGGGGACGAGATGTCGCTCGACGACGTCGATCCCACCACGCCGCTCCTCTGGGTTCTGCGCGATCACCTGGGCCTGACCGGCACGAAGTTCGGTTGCGGCATGGGCCAGTGCGGCTCGTGCACGATCCACCTCGACGGGCGCGCCACGCGCTGCTGCGTCCTCCCGATTCGGGACATCGATGGGATGTCGGTGACGACGATCGAAGGGCTGAGTGAGGACGACGATCACCCGCTTCAAGAAGCGTGGGTCGAGGCGGGGGTACCGCAGTGCGGTTACTGCCAGGTGGGCCAGCTCATGTCGGCGGCCGCGCTGCTCGCAGACAACGACGAGCCGAGTGACGACGACATCGACCGCGCGATGTCCGGCAACCTCTGCCGCTGCGGAACCTACACGCGCATCCGTTCCGCGATCCACGCTGCTGCGAGGGCGATGCGATGACGACCACATCGATCGACCCCGCGCCGCAGGGCGTCATGAACGTGAGCCGACGCGGTTTCCTCGGCGGGCTCGTCGGTGCCGGGAGCTTCGTGCTCGGCGCTTCGTGGCCGCTCGCCAGCGCGCGCGCCGCGAGTGTGAACGAAGCATTCGCTCCCAACGTCTTCCTCGCCATCGCGCCGAGTGGTGTCGTGACGATCATCGCGCACCGCTCCGAGATGGGCACCGGCATTCGCACGTCGCTGCCGATGGTCGTCGCGGACGAACTCGGCGCGCTGTGGGAGCGCGTCACGATCGAGCAGGCGCCGGGTGACCGGAGCTTCGGCTCGCAAAACACGGACGGCTCGCGGAGCATCCGACGCTTCTACGATGTGATGCGCGTGGCAGGCGCGTCGGCCCGCAACATGCTCGAGCGCGCCGCAGCAGCTCGCTGGAACGTCGCGCACACCGAGTGCACGACGCGCGGGCACGAAGTCGTGCACGAGTCGACGAACCGCACGCTGCCCTTCGGAGACCTCGTCGCCGACGCGATCGCTCTCGACCCGCCGGCCGCCGAAGACCTGCGGTACCGCACGCGCAGCGAACTGAACTACGTGGGCAAGGGTGTGCCGATCACCGATGGCCAGGACATCGTGACAGGTCGCGCGACGTTCGGTATCGACGCGACGCTGCCGGGCATGAAGTACGCGTCGATCGAACGCCCACCGGTGCTCGGCGGCACGGTCCGCGCCTACGACGCGACCGCAACGCTCGCAGTGCCCGGTGTCGAGCGTGTCATCGAGCTGTCATCGTCGACGGCGCCGCACGCCTTCAAGCCGCTCGGCGGCCTGGCTGTCATCGGGACGTCGACCTGGGCCACGTTGCGAGGCCGGCAAGCGCTGGAAGTCGAGTGGGACGACGGCGCCAACGCAAGCTACTCGTCCGAGACCTATGACGCGGCGTTGCTCGCGTCGGCCCAGGCCGGCGGGCGCGTCGTGCGCGACGAAGGCGACGTCGATGCCGCGTTCGCCGACGCCACGCGCACGGTCGAGGCGAACTACGAACTCCCGCTCCTCAGCCACGCGCCGATGGAGCCGCCCTGCGCCCTGGCCCGCGTCACGGACGATCTCTGCGAAGTCTGGGCGCCCACGCAGAATCCGCAGACGGCGCAGGACATGCTCGCCGGCGAGTTCGGCCTCTCGCGCGACCAGGTGGTCGTCCATGTCACGCTGCTCGGCGGCGGCTTCGGTCGCAAGTCGAAGGCCGACTTCGTCGTCGAGGCCGCGCGGCTTGCACGCGAGGTCGGCGCGCCGGTGAAGGTGACCTGGACGCGCGAAGACGACGTCCGCCACGACTACTACCACGCCGTCTCGGCGCTTTCGATGAAGGCGGCGCTCAACGGCGACGACGACGTCACGGCCCTGCGCATGAGCACGGCCTTCCCGTCGATCTCCACGACCTTCGACCCGACGGCGCGCCACGGCAGCGACGGCGAACTCGGCCAGGGTTTCTCCGACGTCCCGTTCGCCGTCCCGAACATCCGCGTCGAGAATGGCGAGGCGCGCGGGCACGTGCGCATCGGTTGGCTGCGGTCGGTCGCGAACATCTACCACGCGTTCGGTGTCTCGACGTTTGTCGACGAACTCGCCGCGGCACGCGGGCGCGACCCCTTCGAGCACTGGCTCTCGATGCTCGGCACGGACCGTGATCTCGCGCTCGGCGACTTCTACAGCAACTACGGTGAACCGCTCGAGCGCTACCCGTACGACATCAAGCGTCTGCGCGCCGTGGGGCAGCTCGCAGCCGACAGGGCCGAGTGGGGGCGTGATCTCCCGCGCGGCCGTGGGCTCGGCTTCGCGGCCCACCGCAGCTTCCTCGCGAGCGTCGCCGTCGTCGCGGAGGTCGACGTGACGCAGGACGGGCAGCTGACGATTCCGCGCATCGACATGGCTGTCGACTGCGGGCTCGCCGTGCACCCCGATCGGGTCCGCTCGCAGATGGAAGGCGCGGCCGTCTTCGGTGCCGGTGTCGCTCTGGCGGGTGAGATCACGGCCAAGGACGGTCGCATCGAGCAGAGCAACTTCCACGACTACAAGATCCCGCGCATCTACGAGGCGCCACAGGACGTGCGCGTGCATCTCGTCGAGAGCGGTGAGCTGCCCGGCGGTGTCGGCGAGCCCGGTGTGCCGCCGATCGCGCCGGCGATCTGCAACGCGGTCTTCGCCGCGACGGGCAAGCGCATCCGCCGCCTGCCGCTGGCGCGACACGATCTGTCGTGGAGCTGAAGCGACGGTGAGGCCGCTTGCGCGTATCGACGCCCTTTGCCCGAACTGCGACGAGGTCGTACCGGGTGGGGCCTTGAGTTGTCCGAGCTGTGGTTCGGACTCGGAGACGGGCTGGTCGGACGGCGCTGACGTGTGGGCCGGCGACGTCCCGTCGGGGTACGACGACGACGAGGACGACGACTTCGACTACGAGGCCGCGCTCGAGGCCGAAGGGCTGCTGCCGTCCGGGGCGTCGGCCCGCGGTCGCGCCGAGGCACGCCGGCGGCTCTTGATCTGGATCGCCCTCGTGTTGCTCGTCGTCGTGCTCGTATTCGGAGGGTTCTGACCAGTGCCGGGACACGTGGTCGGATCCGATGCGTCGGTGTGTCCGCATGCGGCGTGAAGTGGCGCCTCGCGCAGACGCGTCCGTGCGAGGGTGCTACGGTGTCGACCTGCCCCTGGCACCCTGAAACCCGAAGAAGCTGGCGCTTGCGTCACGCACGACCGATCGCACGTCCGCGCTCCGCGCACATCGACGCCCGATCCGCTCGCGCGTGTCCTCCGGCGTCCCCTCATCGCGGTGACTGTCCCCCGAACGAGGTTCTCGATGCGTTCCCTTTTTGCACTCTGCGCGCTGACCATGATGCTGCACGCCCAAGATCTGCAGATCCCCTTCACCAAGCACGTGCTCGACAACGGCCTCGAGGTCGTCATCCACGAGGATCACTCCGAGCCTGTGGTGTCGGTCTACGTCGTCTACCACGTCGGCAGCGGACGCGAGGAGCTCGGTCGCTCGGGCTTCGCTCACCTTTTCGAACACCTCATGTTCCAAGGCAGCCAGCACGTCGGCGACGACCAGCATTTCAAGCTGCTGTCGGAGGCCGGCGGCACGCTCAACGGCACGACGAACCGCGATCGCACGAACTACTTCGAAACCGTGCCGAGCCATGAACTCGAGCTGGCCCTCTGGCTCGAGGCCGACCGCATGGGCTTCCTGCTGCCAGCGATCACGCAGGAGAACCTCGACAATCAGCGCGAGGTCGTGAAGAACGAGCGTCGCCAGAACTACGAGAATCGTCCCTACGCCCAGGCACGCGGCCGCGTCTCCGAGGCGCTCTACCCGCACGGTCATCCGTACTCGTGGACGACGATCGGCTCGCACGAAGACCTTACCGCCGCGTCGCTCGACGACGTGCAGAACTTCTTCCGTCGTTGGTACGGGCCGAACAATGCCACGCTCGCCATCGGTGGCGACGTGACGCCCGAGCGTGCGCTCGAACTCGTGCGCAAGTACTTCGACTCGATCCCGCGCGGTCCCGAAGTCCACGCTCCCGCGTCACGCCCGGCCGGTCTCGAGCAGTCGGTGCGCCTGGCGATGGAAGACAAGGTGCAGCTCCCGCAGCTGTCGTTCACCTGGCCCTCGCCCGACCGCAGCCACCCGGACGGCCCGACGATGTCGATGCTCGCCGCGGTGCTCTCGGCCAACAAGGCCGCGCTGCTCGACCGCGCGCTGATGGTCGACGAGACGCTCGCCAGCTCGGTGTCGGCGTTCCACAGCGGCGGCGACCTCGCCGGTGAGTTCCAGATCACGGTGCGCGCGGCTCCCGGGATTTCGCTCGATACCTTGGAGCGCAAGGTTCATGAGATCCTCGACGAGCTCGCGCGCAACGGCGTCGATCCCGAGCACCTCCAGCGCATGAAGAACCGCTACGAGCTGAGCGTCGTCTCGTCGTTCGAAACTGTCGCGCGTCGCACCGGCGCGCTCGCGGATGCCAATGCGATGCGGGGCGACCCGGCCATCGCGGCGCAGCGTCTCGCGAAGGCGCTAGCCGTGACGCCGGCCGAGGTCGATCGCGTGCTGCGTGAGTACGTCATCGACAAGCCGGCCGTCGTCATGTCGGTCGTGCCTGAGGGCAAGCGCGAGATGGCGGCGAGCGGTCGCAGCGAGGTTCAGACGCTCGCCGAGGGCACGCTCGATCGCAGTGTGCGCCCGGAGCCGGGAACGCCGCGCGACTTCACGGTTCCGGACGTTTGGAGCGGCGCGCTCGCCAACGGTGTCGAGGTGCTCGGCACGCCGTTCACGGCGATTCCGATCGTGAAGATGCGTCTGTCCGTCCCCGCCGGAAACCTGCGTGAGACGCGGGAGACGCTCGGGCTTTCGTCGCTGACGGCGGCGCTCATGAACGAGGGCACGGAGGGACTGTCGGCCACGGAGTTCACCGATGCGCTCGACGACCTCGGCGCGAGTGTCGGAGTTTCGTCCGGGTCCGACTCGATCACGGTCACGATCCAGGCGCTCCAGCGTCAGCTCCCGGCCACGATCGACCTCGTGACCGAGATGCTGTTGCGGCCGCGCTTCTCGCAAGAGGACTTCGACCGTATCCGCGACCAGCGCGTCGCGCAGGTAGAGACGCGCGGCGACTCGATCCGCACCGTGGCGTTCAACGTTTGGAGCCGCCTCATGTACGACGACGCCGACCTTTCGGCCTGGCCGTCGGGCGGAACCCTCGAGACGCTCTCGGCGCTGACCGTCGACGACGTGCGTGCGTTCCACCGTCAACACGTCGTGCCCAACGGCGCCACGCTGACAGTGGTCGGCGATCTCGACGCAGCGGCGGTCGACCAGCTCTTCTTCGATCTGACGTCGAACTGGAAGGGCGGCACGCCGGCGCCCGTCGCAACTTCCGAGCGCCCGTCGATCGGCGGCACGCGCGTCTTCCTCGTCGACAAGCCCGGCGCGGCGCAGTCGGAGATCCGCATCGGACACCCCGGCGTGGCCTCGAGCGATCCGATGTACTACCCGCTCACGGTCATGAATCATTCGCTCGGCGGGACGTTCTCGAGTCGCATCAACCTCAACCTGCGCGAGGACAAGGGCTACACGTACGGCGCGCGCACGCGGTTCAGCGGTGATCCGCGCACGGGCACGTTCGCGGCCTCGGCCGGCGTGCGCACCGACGTGACGCGCGAGTCGGTCGAGGAGTTCATGAAGGAGCTGCACAGCTTCCGCGAGGGGCTCACCGAGGAGGAGGTGGCATTCACGCGCGACGGTCTCATGGCGGCGATGGGGCGGCAGTTCGAGTCGTCGGGGCGTCTCGAGGCCATGCTGCGCACGATGGTGCGTGACGGCCTCCCGGCGGACTACCCGGCTCAGCGTCGCGAGTGGCTCAGCACGGTCGAGCGCGGCGAGCTGTCGCGTTTGGCGCGCGAGGCCATCGATCCCGACCGCATGGTGATCCTCGTCGTCGGTGACGCCGCGGTCGTGCGCGAGGGTCTTGAAGATCTCGGCTACGGCGAGGTGACCGAGCTCGACATCGACGGCGACGTCGTCGACGGCGGAAGCTGACCGAGGCCAGCTTGTCGGCGGGGCGGCTGCGCGAGTGCGAGGGAGTGGCGGCGTCGAGCCCGCATTCCTTGAGCACGATCGCAGTGCCCCGCGACCGACGAGACCCCGACGCGTCAAGCGCGCCTCGGGGTCTCGTCATGTTTCCCGAGTGATCGTCATCGTGACCGGGTCCGTCCTTGCGTCGGACTCCGTGGCATGATGCGCGTTCGTCTCGGCATGCGTCGCCTCGGAGTAGATCTCGATGTCCACCGTGTTCACTCTTGGCCACTCGTCGCGGTCGATCGAGGAGTTCGTGGCGCTGCTGAACGAGTACGGCATCACGCGTCTCGTCGACGTGCGCCGGTTTCCCTACTCGCGCCGACATCCCCACACGAATCGCGAGTCGCTCGGTGTCGTGCTTTCGGAGAACGGCATCGAGTATCGCCACGCCGAGGTGCTCGCCGGGCATCGCGAGGCGCGCGCCGACTCGCCCCACACGGCGCTCGTCGAACCGGCCTTCCGTGGCTACGCCGACCACGCCGACACGGACGCCTTTGCAGCCGGCATCCGCCACCTCGTGCGCCTCGCCGCCGAGCGTCCGACGGCCGTGATGTGCGCCGAGGCGCTCCCCGACCAGTGCCATCGGCGCGTGCTCAGCGATCAGCTCGTCGCGCGCTGCTCGGTCAAGGTCGTGCACATCACGGCGCCCGGCGTCACACGCGAGCACGCCGTCGACCACCGCGCGCAGCTCGTCGACGGCAAGCTCTTGTATCGCGAGGCGACGCTGTTCGACTGACCCGGGTTGCTCACGGACGATCGTCACGAGGTTGCAGCTGGGTCTTGCTGGCAAGGCGACGCGAGGCTCCTGAACCGGAGACGGCCTGCTTTGGCCGTTGAGGATCAGCACCGTTTTCAACGCCGCCAGGAAGGAACCAGATGCGAGCGCAACAGATCGTTCGTGAGTAGTCCGGGCTAACCCGCACGATTGATCGAGGAGCTACAGCTACTGCGGCTGCGTCTGCGGCAGCAGGGCTGCGTCGAACAACACTGAGGCGTTCGGCTCAGTCGACTTCGGCGTAGGCGAACGAGCGCGACATGTTGGTGTGCACCTGGCCATCCACCTCGACGTGGGGGTAGATGAAGACGTTGATCGGGTCGGCGCTCTGCAGCGGGACGAGGTCGATGTCGCGCCCCATCGTGAAGCTGACCCGATCGGCGGGGAGCGTGCCGAAGAGCAGGTCGCGCTTTTCGGGGTGCTTGTCGGCTTCCGAGATGTCGCAGCCGATCCAACGCTCGCCGCCGTCGAACCAGGCCCAGCAGTGGTAGCCACCGATCGAGTCACTCGGGGCGTCGAGCGAGACGGGGAAGCCCATCTCGAAGCGCGCCGCGATGCCCTCGTCGCGGCACATCGACAGGAACAGACTGTGGAAGTCGGTGCAGTTGCCGTGCGCCGAGTCGCAGACCCAGAGCGTGTCGCCGCGTCCCCAGTCTCCACCGGCGGGCTTGTCGTAGGTGACGTGAGCATCGACCGACTCATAGAGCCGGCGGGCCGCTTCGAGGCGCGACTCGTCGCCGTGGGCCGGTGTGGTCAGGGCCGCGACCTGCGGAGCGCCGACGGGCACGAGTGATGACGGGCCGAGGAACTGCGCCCGGTCGGCCTCGGTCACGAGCTCGCCGTTGTCGACCGTCGCGGCGCTGCGCGCGATGCGGTACGTGACCGAGAAGGGCACCTCGCCGTTCTCGTCGGCCGTGGCCTCGGTGTAGGTCATCGCATTGCCATAGCGTGACTCGACGGTGTGCTGGACGTCACCCGGGATCTGTTCGGTGACGATCTCGGCCGTCTGGTGCGCATCGGTGCGCGGGCGGGGGATCCAGATGCGTGCCACGGCTCCGGGCTCGAGCCCTTCGACGGTTGCGGCGTACGTGAACTCGAATGAGCGCACGGGCATGCCGCTGGGTGTCGCGACGACGGCGGGGCGTCCGCAGGCGCAGGCGAACAGCAGAAGGGCGAGAGACGAGAGGCGCATGACGTGGGAGTCCATTGAGTGAGCGATGCGCCGAGATGATAGGAGATGGTGGTGGATGGGCACCACTCGTCGTGCGCACAGAGACGATTTCGGTCAACGTGCGACGTGGTGAAGGCGACGGGCGAGGTCGAGCGGGTACTCGTCGCCGTCCCGGCTGATGACGCAGACGAGCCGTGCACCGCCGCGTTCGTCGTAGTGCTCGAAGGTGACCGGGTGCCATCCAGCGCCGAGCACGACCTCACCCTGCAAGGTCCACGATGTGTTGCTTGCCGCGCGCCAGTGATCGACGACGGAGCGCTCGCCCACGGTGATACGCACGCCGTCGTTCGCGACGACGAAAAACGTGTGTGCCCCCGCGACGGGGACCTCGAGCCAGCCCGAGACGCGCGTCGAGAAGCGGTCGGGCGGCACGCCGCGCGCGGGGCGCGAGCGCCAGTCGAAGTCGATGTCGGTGGTGATCGCCGTGGCGACGCGCGAACTCAGCGACGTGTCGGCGAAAAACTCGACCCGCAAACCGTCAAGCAGTCCCGGCGGTGGCGCGCCGAGGGGGTGTCGCGCTTGGACGGCCTCGGTGTCGAGCGCGACGCCGAGCTCGACGAGCCGCGGATGGGATGGGTCGAGCAGCCTGGCCATCTCGGCGTCTTCGCGGGCCTCATCGAGACGCCCGGCCGCGTGGCGCGTCAGGGCCATGTTGATGAGCGTGTCGACGTCGCCGGGGTGGAGCACGAGCGCGCGCTCGAAGGCCGCCAGCGCGTCGTCCCAGGCACGCAGTTCGCCGTGGACGACGCCGCGCGTGCGTTCGATCTCCGGCAGCGTCGGCGCGAGAGCGCGGGCGGCGTCGAGTTCGACGAGCGCGGCTGCCCGTTGGCCCTGTCCCGCGAGCACGAACGCGCGATTGTGCAAGAGCATCCCGCGGACTTCGTCCGTGGTCAGGGCGCGACCGTAGATCGTGTCTTCGCGCGCGAAGGGGCCGATGCGTGCGCGGAGTTCATCCTCGCCCAAGACGCGGCCGCGCTCGGTGAGTTCGAGGGCGTGGCGCGTCCCCTGGCCGTCGTCCCAGCGGACGAGGACGTGATGGGGGAGCGCGACGGCGCTGAGCGGTTCGTCGACGAGCTCGGCCACGGCCAGCGCGATGACGGTCAATGAGAGGCAATAGCCGCGGCGTGACGCGAGGACGCGGTCGACGTGCAGGGTCTCGAACGACGTGAGGTCGTCGGTGGAACTGAACCCGGCATGATCGAACATCAACCAGGCGAAGCCGCGGGCTCGTTCGACGCGCGCGGGCTCGGTGCCGACGTGCGCGCGATAAGCGTCGGCGAGTTCGGCGACCGTGCGACGCACGGCGTTCGCGTCGACGGCCGGATCGTCACGCCGCGCCAGCGCCAGCGCTGCTTCGAGCACGTCCGAGCGGCGCGTCGGATCGGCGCCGTCACCGCGGCTCGCGAGAGCATAGGCTGCGCAAACTGCGACGACGAAGATCGACACGACGAGGCGCATATCAACTCATGAAACGAGCGCGGAGCGGGGCGTCACCCGCACCGCGCTCGCTTTGCAAGGGAGATCGGTGTCAGCGCTTGGCGAGCGCTGCCCTGAGTTCGTCGAGCTGCTTCTGCAGCGCGGCGATCTCCTTCTTCAACACGTAGTTCTCGTAACGCAGCGTTTCGGCCTCGGTGCGCTTGCGGCCCTGCAGCTTCTCGAACTGCTGGTCCGTGAGGACGCCGATCGAGCGCTTCTCGAAGTCGACCTCGGCGATCTCGTGCTTGTGGCAGCCTTCGCCACGGCGGTGGACGGCGCGCATGTACTTGCGGTGGTCGGCCTGGAAGGCGAAGACGTCCTTGAGCTGATCGTTCGTGAGTTCGAGCTTCTTCATCTCGACGATCAACTTGTCGGTGCGGTCCCAGCACATCGGCGAGCTGGTGTGGGCCCAGGCATTCGCGGACGCGAACGCGATGGCCAGGGCGAGCGCGGTGATCAACTTCTTCATGCAAGACTCCTCCACTGAGCTGGGCGACGGGGAGCCTCTCCCGGCGGAGGCTCGTTTCGGCCCGACATCCCATCCGACTGCCTCATGCTACGGGCCCCACGCGAAGGGGTGACGGGTCGAAGTCGTGACGAATCGGTCGCCAGCGCGCATTTTCCCGGATGCGAACGGATTCGAGTGGCTCGATGCATCCGAGTCCTGGCGCAGGGCTGGGACACCGATCCCGCGCGCGAAGTGACCCTCAGTGCCCCAGTGGCCCGTTGTGGGCGGCGACACGAGTGCTTCATGGTCTCGGTCCCTGCGCACGCGGTGCGTCGGATATCGTTGCCCCACCTCGTCCGTCCATCCTTGGAGACTCACGATGTCCGTCACTCGAACCGTGCTCCACAGCGCGTGCCTTCTCGCGGCCCTCGCCGCCACCGCAACCGACGCTGATGCCCAGCGCGGGATGCCCGCGCCGATGTCCAGCCCTCCGGCCACCGTCACACAGACGGTCGGGCTCACGCAGGTCACCGTCAACTACCACCGACCGGGCAAGCGCGGGCGCAGCATCTTCGGCGGGCTGATCGCTTACGGTCAGGTCTGGCGTGCCGGTGCCAATGACAACACGACGATCGAGTTCTCGACCGACGTCATCGTCGAGGGCAAGCCACTCGCGGCGGGCAAGTACGGCCTGCACTTCATCCCGACCGCCGACCGCTGGACGGCGATCTTCTCGAACAACTCGACGTCGTGGGGGAGCTACAGCTACACGCCGGTCGAGGATGCGCTGCGCGTCGAGGTGACGCCCGAGACGATGCCGACGCAGGAGTGGCTCAGCTACGACTTCGTCCCCCAGACCACCGAGTCGACGCGACTCGAGATGCGTTGGGATTCCATGCGCGTGCCGATCACGATCGCGGTCGACCTCACGGAGGTCATCCTCGAGCAGACGCGCGCGGTCTACCTGCGCGGCCTCAACAAGTGGAATCCGGCAGCGTGGCAGCAGGCTGCGCAGTTCTGTCTCGATCGCAACGTGAACTTCGACGAGGCCGCTGCGTGGGCTGCTGAGGCGGCCCGCATGCAGCCATCGTTCTCGGTGATGTCGCTCCACGCGCAGCTGCTCGAGAAGGCGGGGCGCGACGACGAAGCCGCTGTCGTGAAGCAAAAGGCGTGGGACGTGGCGACGGAGAAGGAGTTCTCCGACTTCGGCGGGCAGCTCATCGCAGCCAAGCGCTACGAGGATGCCGTCTCGATTCTCGAACTCAATGTCGCGAAGTATCCGGAGTCGTGGCGCGCTCACGACCGTCTCGGCGAGGCCTACTACAAGGCGGGCAAGAGCGAGAAGGCGTTGGGTGCCTACACAAAAGCGCTC
>JAJDEO010000031.1:5000-137456 GCA_029259745.1 Planctomycetota bacterium | reverse complement strand
CGCAAAGTAGGCCACCGCTTTTTTTAGGATGTCGCGCTCCTGACGAGCCTGCGCCAGCTCGCGACGCAAGTGCGCGATCTCATCGTCGGGGTCTCGTGGACGACCTTTCCCCGGGAACGCCGCGTCACCGTCTTGCTCGTATGCAATCTTCCAAGCCCGAAGCACGCTCCGGTCGATCCCCAGGCTTCGCGCCACGTCGGACATCGTCCGATCTTGCTCCAGCGCCATCCGTACCGCCTCGCGCTTGAACTCCGCGCTGTATGTCTTTCGTGATCCCATGAACACTCCTCACGGCCCATCTTAGGGCCTTCTTCAGGTGTCCACGAAACCGGGGCAATATCATCCCAGCCGGCCCGGCTGTTCCACACACACGAGGCTCGCGCGGCGAGCCTCCGTGGATGGGGTCCACACACCATCCACCCGAAAAGCCACGTTCGTCTTTGGCGCGGGGCGCATCACGCGTCCCAGCCGGCCCGGCTGTTCCACACACACGAGGCTCGCGCCATGAGCCTCCGTGGATGGGGTACACACACCATCCACCAGAAAAGCCACCTTCGTCTTTGGCGCAGGCGCAGCCTGCGCCAAAAGAAGGTGGTACCCCCTCTAGGGATCGAACCTAGGACCTACGGATTAAGAATCCGCCGCTCTAACCAACTGAGCTAAGGAGGCGCCGAAGAGGCAATGAGTTACCGCTTCTGCGCGTCGAGATCAAGTCCCAAGCCCTGCGTGCGTTGTTCGGGCGTTGCCTGCTCGGGGAGAGTGGTCCCCGAGACCTCGACAGCGCGCGTCCATTCTTCGGCCCATCCGCGCTGCAGCTCGGACGAGCCGTTGCCCGCTTCGCTGTCCGTGGTGCCAGGGACACCGGCGATTCCGATCAGCAAACTCAGCGACACGGCGCCGATGACGAGCCCGGTCTGGATGAAGACGGAGCGCTGATGACCGTTGCTGCGCGGCCCCGACGGATCGGGCTGGTTTGGATTCCCTGGGAAGGGGCCGCGGGTGATGCCCGAGTGCAGCGGAGACGTGGCCGTCATCTGGGAACTCCGACAAGGTGGGAGTCTCAGTTGTCGACCGTTCCGCAGCTCAACTTGAGACCAACCGCCGGGACGGATGCCCGTTCTGGTCGGCGTTCCGGGGCGTGTCAGGGCGCGAAGAGCTCGATCAGCGGTCGTGAGAAGCCTTCCAGGGGGTCGTAGATCTGGAAGGTCGCCAGGACACCCAGAAGCACCGGGTCGTCAGGGATCATGCCGTCGATGAAGTACGTGCCGGCGCCGGGGAGGGGCGTGATCGACGCGAGATCGAGGTCGGCGTAGAGGACCCCGGCCCCGGGCAGCATCGTCGGCAAGCTCGGCAAGGGCGAGATGATGAGGAGGACAGACGGCGCCGTCGCCTGCCAGCCCAGCGTCCATGTGCTGCCGACAACGAGCGGACCGTTGCCCACGAGGTCGAAGCCGAGGTTCGTGATCGTCGTTTCGCCGAGGACACCGACGCCCGTGGCGAGCGTGCAGTACGGGCCACCGACACCGTCAGCCGTCGCGCCGATGCAGGTCAAGGAGGCTCCGGCACCGCCGCTGATGATCGAGTTGCTGATGAACGTGGCACCGTTGGCGCGCAGGCCCGCACCGCCGAAGCCACCGACGATGTTTTCGCAAGGCGGGCAGGGGAAGTCGACGTCGGCATCGCCGCCGGCACCGCCCGTCAGCGTCGAGTCGAGCAGGGTCACGGACGTGTTGCCCGCCGCGTCGACGGCGAGGCCGCCGGCTGCCGCCACGACATTGATCGGCCCGAGGTTCTGCACCGTCAAGCCGGCGCCGCCGGTGACGGTCGTGCGCGAGAGCAACAGGTGTCCGCCGTCAATCGAGATCGCGGGCCCGCCGTCGACGTCCTCGCCGACGAGACTGAGGTCGAGGCCCGTGATGTCGCAGTCGATGAACGCGACATCGTCGAAGCCGCTCGCGACGACCGTGGGCGTTTGCCCGCCTGCGCTGCCCGTGATCGTGAAGCCGCTGAGAGTGACGCGTCCCGAGCCCGGCCCGAGCAGCAGCACCGCCGGGTCGCTCGGCACGTTCGTGATCGTCGCCGGAGGGTTGGCCTGGAGCGTCACGCTCTGGGTGACGACAAACGGTCCGTGGTTGCCGCCGAGGACGAGGATCACGTCGTCGGGCAAGGCGACTGCAAGTGCCGCCGCGATCGTGGCGTGGGTTCCCGGGACGACGAGTTGTCCGCCGAGCGAGAGCGTCGTCGTGGCGATGATCGGCTCTCCGTCGGGCATGAAGCAGACGAACTCGCCCTTGCCTTCGAAGCAGATGACTTCGGCGCCGGCGCCGCCTTCCACGACGCTGGCCGTGAAGTCGATGAGCGCGGTGTCGCAGACGATGCCCGGTCCGCCGCCACCCTGAAACGTGAGGGGGTTGCAGACGCCGCCGCCGAGTCGGGACCCGCCGCAGCCGAAGGACAGGCAGATGATCGGTCCGGCCCCGCCGGTGACGGTGCTGTTCTTCACGGAGACCACGCCCGGCGCGACGATACCCGCGGCTCCGTCGGCGAGCTGCGTGACATCGCAGCTGTCGATGTCGGTGAAGCCACCCGTCACGACGGAATCCTCGAGGCGCACGAGCGGCACGCCGACGTCGATGCCCGGTTGACCGACCCCGAGCCCCGTGAGCGAGAACCACGACGGCGCCTCGACGTCACAGCCGAGCAGCACGAGTTCGTCGAAGCCGCCACCGCCGATGCCCGGCACGTTCTGTCCGAAGATCTGACCGTTCGTCGTGCCCGTGACCGTGAGGCCTTCGAGCACGACGGTGCCGCCGTTGCCGCTGAGCGAGATCGGGGGGATGAGTTGCTGGCCCTGGGGGCCGAGCACGCTGTCGGCGACGATCGTCGCGGTGCCCGTGATCGTCAGGGCCTTGTTGATCGAGATCGGGTCATACGTCCCGCCGAACACCGTGATCTCGGCGCCCTCAGGGGCCGCGTCGATGGCGTCTTGGATCGTGGGATAGGCCACGCTCGGGACGATGAACAGTTGGCCCAGGGCTTGCGGTGCGCTGAGCGCGAAGGCCGCGGCAAGCATCAAGACAGCGAGGGTGCGCGTCATGGGTGTTCCTCCCGAGAGGACCCGATGATGCTCCACGCACTGGCCGCTGTCGACGATCGATCAAAGCGCCAGCGCCGGGCGGCGACGTCAGAACGACGGTCCTCGCGCGTTCCGCGGGCACCCTCACTCCGCCGAAACGCTGGGGCGATGCCCCCACCACCGACGAAGCCATGCAGGCGACGCATGGGTCACGCGTGTCAACGAGTGAGGCCTGCGTGTCAACGAATGGGGCCTGCGTGTCAACGAATGGGGAGAGTGAGGGGGATCGAACCCCCGGCCTCCAGGGCCACAACCTGGCGCTCTAACCGACTGAGCTACACCCTCCACCCGTGGACCGTTGCTGGCCCGGACCAGGGCGAGCCCTGGTTGGCGGTACGGGGCGAACAATAGCGGCTCGGGCACGGAAGGTCTAGCAGGCCCGGCCAAAAGTCACTCGCGCGGTGGCAGCGCCGGCCGAGTCGCGATCCGCGAACTCATCCGACACCCCGCTCGCTCGATCTCGACGCGGCGCGCACGGCTCAGCGCTTGCGCTCGGGGTCCTTGCCCACGAGGTCGCGCCCGATGATGAGGCGCTGGATGTGGTTGGTGCCTTCGTAGATGCGCAGCCCCTGGACGTCGCGGTAGTAGCGCTCGACGGGGAAGCCGTCGCCATAGCCACGGTTCCCGAGCAGCAGCACGGCCTTGTCGGCAGCGCGTTGTGCGACCTCGGTGGCGAAGAGCTTCGCGGCCGAGGTCAGGCGGGTGGTGTCGGGTGCTCCGGCGTCGGCGGCGCGTGCAGCGCGTTCCACGAGGGCCGAGGCCGCCTCCGTTTCGGCGTAGATGTCGGCAAGGTCGGCCTGGACCATCTGGAAGTCGCCGATGCGCTGGCCGAACTGACGGCGCTCGCGGGCATGGGCGACCGCTTCGTCGAGGCACGCGCGCGCGATCCCGACGCCGCCGGCCGCCACGCCGAGCCGGCCGTGATCGAGAGCCGACATCGCGATGCCGAAACCTGCGCCCACGTCGCCGATGCGCTGGCTGTCGGGGACGACGAGCCCGTCGAGCAGGACGCGCTGATGGTCGGAGGCGCGATGGCCGAGCGGCTCGACGCCGAGCGGTTCGGTGCGCCACCCGGCGCTGGGCACCTCGACGCCGAAGGCCGTGATCCCGCGGTGCCGTTCACCGGGGCCGGTCCGCGCGAAGACGATCGCGAAGTCGGCGATGCCGCTGTTCGTGATCCACGTCTTCTCGCCGCTCAACGTCCACGTGTCGTCGGCCTCGTTGCGCGTCGCGCTCGTCGTCATGCTCGCGACGTCGCTGCCGGCGCCCGGTTCGGTGAGGCAGTAGCAGCCGATGCGTTCGCCCGTGCCGAGGGCGGGGAGCCAGCGCGACTGCTGATCGGCGTTGCCATGGTCGCCGAGGCACTGGCTCACCAAGCCGGTGTGTACGGCGAGGAACCCGCGCACCGACGAGCACGCGCGGCCGATCTCTTCGTAGACGCCGACGAACGTCGCGTTGTCATAACCGCTCCCACCCACTTCGCGCGGCAGCGGCCCGGTGAGGAAGCCGAGTTCCCCGAGGCGCGTGATGATTGCGCGCGGCAGGGCCTCGTCGCGATCCCACTGCGATGCAAACGGTGCGACTTCCTCGGTTGCGAACTGCCGCGCTCGGGCGCGCACCTCGGCGGGGCTCGCCGTCACGTCGTGGCCTCGTCGTCGTGCTTCACGAGCAGCCGTTCGATCGGTTCGCCGCGCACCAGCGTCGTCTCGACGATCTCGTCGACGTCGTCGATCGTCAGCCCGCCGTACCAGTAGCCTTCGGGGTAGACGACGGCGGAAGCGCCGAGTTCGCAGGCGTCGAGGCACATGGCCTTGTTCACGCGCACGCGGCCCTTGAGGCCGGCGTTGTAGGCGGCGATCTTCAGGGCCTGGGCGACGTCGGCGCCGCCCTTCGAGGCGCAGCAACCGCGCGGGTGGCCGTCGACGCGACGGTTGATGCAGACGAAAATGTGACGTTCGAAGGGAGGCATGGGACGTCAGTCCTCGCTCGCGGTGGAAGTGCGCTTGGCGCCGCTGAAGACCGGGCGGCGTTTGTCGACGAACGACGCGTGGAACTCGCGATGGTCGTCGCCACGCAGGTGATCCTTCTGGACCTGCGCTTCGAGCTCGATGGCCTCGTCGAGGTCCATGGTCCACTCGGCATTGATGCAACGTTTCGTGGTCGCGAGGGCGGCCAGCGGACCGGTGGCGAGTTTGCGTGCGAGGTCTTGCGCGACCGGGAGACACTGGTCGGGCTCGACGAGCCGCGTCACCAGGCCGTAGCGGTCGGCGGTCGCGGCGTCGACCTTCTCGCCGAGCATGAGCAGCTCGGTGGCGCGCCCGGCGCCGATCACGCGCGGGAGCAGGAAGCCGGCGCCCATGTCGGCGCCCGTGAGCCCGACGTGCGTGAAGAGGAAGGCGATCGATGCAGACGTCGACATCACGCGCAGGTCCGAGGCCAGGGCGATCACCGCGCCAGCGCCGGCCGCCGTGCCGTGGATCGACGCGACGATCGGCTTGCTGAGCTTGCGCATGTTCGCGATGAGCTCGCCGGTCATGCGCGTGAAGGCCAGAGTCTCGGCCTCGGAGCGGTCGAAGAGCGCACCGATGATGTCGTGGACGTCGCCGCCCGAGCAGAAGGCCCGCCCCTCGCCGGTGATCAAGACGGCGTGGACGCGTTCGTCGTCCTGCATCGACGCGAAGCGGTCCGTCAGCTCGCGATAGACCGCGAACGTGAGGGCGTTGAGCCGCTCGGGGCGGTCGAGGGTGATCGTGGCGACGCCGTCGGCGTCGATGGTTTCGCGGAACGTCTCGGGCATCGGATCGATTCTCGGGCAGCTTGTTGAGGCCGATGATCGTACGGGTGCGGAGGCTCGGGCGGTATCGCGAGGGTGGCGGGGGCGAAGATCATGGGCGTGGTGGAGGCTTTTGCGCGCTCGGTGCGAGCTCCGTGGCAGTGGCGGCTTCGCCAGGTTGCGTCAGACACGCGAGGGCGATCCAGGCGAGAAACGCCGAAAGCATCAATCTGAAAATGACGCCTTGGGACGGGAACCAGCGGCCCGTGAGCAGCGTCAACCTCTCGGTGTGCAGCGCCGCGAGCGCAGGGGCATCGTTCAACCGTGCAATGCGGATGTCACGCTGGATCCCGAGGACCTCACTCTTCGTGTTGAGGTTGTCGGCTTGGTTCCCGAGGTATGCCGCGCAGGCCAATGCCACGGCGGCGAGCATGAGGATGACGCCTTGCAGCTTCTTGACGTTGCGCTCGCCCTGCGTCACTCGTCGTCCCAGGTGACGGCCGTGCCTTGGATCTCGGCATGGTGGCGGGCGATGAGATCGGCGATGCCCATTGCGACATCGTCGGGCGTGAGCAGCGCGCCGCCTGCGTTCATCGAGCCGAGGCGCTTGCGCGCTTCGTCCACCGTACACCCGGTGCTCTCCGCGATGCGCTCGGCGCTGGCCCGCACGATGTCCGTGTCGACGAATCCCGGACACACCGCAGCGATGCCGACATCCACGGCGCCCTTCGTGCGCGTGGCAATCTCCGCGGCCAAGCTGCGTACCAGCCCGAGGACGCCGTGCTTCGACGCGCAGTAGGCGCTTGTGTAGGCGAAGCCCTCCAGCGCTGCCGTCGAGGCGACCACGACCATTCGTCCTGAGCCGCGCGACACCATGCCCGGCAGCCAGGCCCGTGCCAGGGCAAAGGGTGCATGGACGTTGAGCGCGAAGACCCTGTCCCACAGTGCGTCGTCGGTGCGCTCGAGCGACGCCGACGGGGCGATGCCCGCGTTGGCCACGAGCACGTCCACCTCGGGCACCGCCGAGACCAGCGCGGCGAGTGCACGGCGATCCGTGAGGTCGCAGGTGTGCACCGCCACCGACGCCGCACCCGCGGCACGACATGCCTGCGCCGCCGCCTCGAGCTGATCCGCGCTGCGTGCAACAAGATGCATGTGCGCGCCGGGCGACAGGCGCGTGGACACGGCCAGGCCAATGCCACGCCCCGCGCCCGTGACGAGCACCCGCGCGCCTTCAGGCGTCATACGAATAGAACCCCGCGCCGCTCTTCTTGCCAAGCTTTCCGCTCGCGACCATGTCGCGCAGGATCTGCGGCGGCTCGAAGCGCGGGCTCTTCAGCTCGGCGTGCAGGTGGTCGGCGATGGCGAGGCGCACGTCGAGACCGACGAGGTCGGTGAGCTTGAGCGGGCCCATCGGATGGCGGTAGCCGAGCTCCATCGCGGTGTCGATGTCGGCGGCCGAGGCCACCTTCTCTTCCACCATGCGCATGGCCTCGAGGCCGAGCAGCACGCCAAGTCGGCTCGTCGCGAAGCCCGGGACGTCGCGCACGAGGATGGCTTCCTTGTCGAGCTGTGAAGCGAAGGCTTGGGCGGCTGCGACGGTGGCGTCGGAGGTCTCTTCGCCGCGCACGATCTCGAGCAGCTGCATGATGTGCACGGGGTTGAAGAAGTGCAGGCCGATGATGCGGTCGGCGGCGCCGGTGTCGGCGGCGATCGACGTGATCGACAGCGACGACGTGTTCGTCCCGAGCAGCGCATGGGCCGGTGCGTTGGCCGCAAACTCGGCGAACAGCGACCGCTTGAGGTCCATGATCTCAGGCACGGCTTCGACGACCACGTCCGCCGCCGAGACGGCTCCGATGCGGTCATCGCTTGTGACGATCTTCTCGAGGATCGACGTGCGGTCGTCTTCCGTGACGCGGCCCTTGGCGACTGCGCGCGTCAGCGTTCCGTCGATCTGGTCCTTGGCGGCCGCGGCGGCCGCGGCATCGGCGTCGATGAGGTGCACGGCAGCGCCGGACGAGGCGGCGACGTGGGCGATGCCGCGGCCCATCGTTCCGGCGCCGATCACGGCCACGCGACTGAAGGTGGGTGAGGTCATGGGAGTGTTCCTTGAGGTCAGCGCGCGTCAGCGGCCTTGGAAGACGGGTGGACGCTTTTCGTTGAAGGCGTTGAAACCTTCGCGGGCGTCGTGGCTCTTGAAGAGCTGTTGCTGGAGTTCACGTTCGAGCGCGAGATGTTCGGACGACGACATCTCGAGCCCGGAGACGACGGAGCGCTTGATGTGTCCGACCGCCATCGCGGCCTTGTGTGGCGGGCAGTAGCTGCGCGCTCGCTCGAGCACGATCTCGAGGAAGTTCTCGTGCGGGAGGACCTCGTTGACGATCCCGAGCGCGAGGGCTTCGTCGACGCCCATGTTCGCGCCGTCGATCATCAACTGCAGCGCTCGGGCCTTGCCGAGCAAGCGCGACAGCCGGACGGTGCCGCCTGTGCCGGGCAGCACGCCGAGCGCGACTTCGGGCATGCCGATCTTGCCGCGGCCCTCGCGCGCCCAGCGCATGTCGGCAGCCAGGGCGATCTCGAGTCCGCCGCCGACCGTGTGGCCGTTGAGCGCCGCGATGACGAGCTTGGGCGTTTGTTCGAGGCGGCAGAGCGTCTCGTTGGCGTGCAGGCAGAAGTTGTACTTGTACTCCGGCGTGACGCGCTCGAGCATCTCGATGTCGGCGCCAGCGCAGAAGAACTTCTCGCCCGCGCCGGTGAGGACGATCACGTGGACGTCCTCGTCGAAGCGCGCCGCGAGGATCGCGTCGTCGAGCTGACGGTGCATCTCGTGGCTGTACGCGTTCGCCGGTGGGTTGTTCAGGGTGATCAGAGCAACGCCGTCTTCGTGCTTCGCGTCGATGAGGGGCTTGTCGGTCGAAAGCTGGTCGTTCGAGGGCACGGGCGATGTCTCGGGGGTGGGGGCGGGCCGTGGCGCAGCTCGCTTCGTGCGCCGCGTCGTCGAGCCGGGCATACTACCGCCTCGCCGTGCAGCGATGAAACCGCCCGAGAGACGCCTTCGTGACGCCCAACGAGCCCGAGTCCCGACCTGCCCCGGCACCCGAGGTCCACGATCCCGGCCACGTCCCACACGTCCCGCACAGCAACTTTGAGCGCGACTACTTCTTTCTCGCCACGCTCTTCGTCTCGCTGCTGATCCTGACGAACGTCGTCGGCACGAAGCTCTTTGCACTGAGCGTCGATGCGCCCGTGATCGGCCCTTTGCTGTCGTTCGTGGACGGATTGCTCCAGTCGATCCTCGACCAACCGCCACAAACACACCTGACGCTGACGGCGGGGCTCATCACGTATCCGCTGACGTTCCTCATCACCGACATCGTCTCGGAGGTCTGGGGCCGCAAGCGCGCCGACGTCATGGTCATGCTCGGGTTTGCGGCCTCGCTCCTGATGCTCGGCGTGATCCAGGTCGCCCGTGCGCTCCCGCCGTCGGTCGTCTGGAGTGTCCCCGAGTCATTCGCACACGTGATCGCGCCCGAGTATCAGGTGACGCTCGACAGCGGCGCCGTGATCGGAGACCACATCGCGGCCCAGGCCGCCTACCAGTTCACGTTCGACGCACCCGGTGTGCTGCTTTTCGCATCGATGACCGCGTACCTCGTCGCGCAGCTCATCGACAACCGGCTGTTCCACTTCTGGCGACGCCTCACGAAGGGCAAGGCGCTGTGGTTCCGCAACAACATGTCGACGGGGTTGTCGCAACTCATCGACACGGCGATCGTCAACGGCATCTTCCTGCACTTCTATTGGAAGATGGAAGCCAAGCCGATCGTGGCCGTGATCATCAGCGTCTACGTCGTGAAGTTCGTGCTCGCGCTGTTCGATACACCGCTCTGCTATCTCGGCGTCGCCATCTTCAAACGGCGCGCAGCTGCGAGTCGTTGAGCCGGCGGTGTTGCGAAGGAGTGTCACCTCGAAGTGGCGGCACTCGCCCGCACGTGGGCGGGGATCGTGGCGGCGCCGCCGTGGTCGACGGTACTCGTGCGGCGTCGCTCGGTTGTTCCTCGCGTGTTCCTCGCGGCGACGAGTCGACGAGCGGTCGCGTCAGCCGGCAGCGCGGAGCGTGAAGTGCAAGCGCATGACGGAGCGTCGGTCGTCTTCACTCTCGAGGTTCTGGTAGATCGAGTCGAAGTCGAGCCACTGAACGCCGGCGAGTCCGTCGGACGGGTAGAGCTCGCCCGCGTTGTCGCGCGTGCGATAGCCGACGGCCCAGTCGATCTCCTCGAACTCACCGATCTGCGTATGCGTGGCGAGCTGCAGGTCGACGATCTGGCGCGGTGCGGTGAGCCCTAGATCTTCGCCCACGCTGCGGACAGCAGCTTGGAAGATCGACTCGTGCGGCTTCATGAGCCCCGTGACGGGCGTCCAGAACGAGTCGTGCTCCGGTTCGCGGCGAACCATGAGGTACTCGACGTTGCCGGCGTCTTGACGGAAGACGAAGACACGCACGACATGAGTTTGGTCGGACACAGGAGGGCTCCCTCGCATGGGACGCGAGCAAGAGCCTCTTTCGGACGTCGAGCCCGCGAGGTTGAGCCATCTTGCGACCAAGACGCCTGTCGAATCACGGTTTCAGGCCGGTGTGCGCGGCTGCCGGTTCAAGAACCCACGGGGCTGGCGCGCAGCGGGTCGCCGCTGACCGCAGCGATAGCCGCGCCGAATCCCCGGATTCGCTCGCGTTTCAGTGCCCGACGACATCCGGCCGGCAGCGCACTCGTCAGGCGCGGGCCTGCCCGAAGCCGGGGTCGACGATCGACTTGAAGCCCTGGATCGCCGTGCGCTGCATCCAGAACTGCAGACCGCGCAGGCCTCCGAGTTCCTCGCCACCGCCGGCGCGGCCGGGACCACCGTGCACCATCGCGGGCAGCACGATCCCGGGGCCGGTTCCGTGGTCGGCGATGCGACTGCTGCCGAGGTAGATGCGTCCCGAGTAGGGGGCCAGCTCGAGGGCCGCGTCGATCGGGAAGCGTCGGTCGTCGCTGTAGACGGAAGCGACGAGTCCGCCGCCGCCGCGCGCCACGAGCTGCGCGGCCGTCTTGGCCTCGCCGTCATAGGGAAGCACGCTTGCGACGGGGCCGAAGACTTCGTCGGCGTGGAACACGTCGTCGTTGGCGTCCCGTGCACGCAGCAGAGTTGCGGCGAGGAAGTAGCCTTTGCTCGTCGTGCGGTCGGGACCGCCGGTGACGATCTCGGCGTGTTCAGCGAGCCGTCCGATCCCGGCTTGGACGTCTTCGAGCTGGCGCGCGTTCGTGAGCGGCCCCATGCGCACGTCGCGCTCACTCGGGTCGCCGACCTTGACGGCGTCGAGCGCGGCCGCGAGTGCCTCGCAGACTTCGTCGACCATGGCTTCGGGGACGAACACCCGGCGCGTGGCCGTGCACTTCTGGCCTGTCTTCTGCGTGATCTCACGCGCGTGGTCGCGGATGAACGCATCGAAGGCCTCGGCGTCGCTGTCGATGTCCGGGCCGAGGACGGTGGCGTTGAGCGAGTCGGCTTCGACGTTCAGTCGCGCGCTGCGCTCGACGAACGCCGCGTGCCGACGGAGAACCTGTCCGGTGCCGGACGAGCCCGTGAACGCCACGCCGTCCTGACCACCGAGGTGATCGAGCAGATCGCCGGCCGACCCGCAGAGGAAGGAGAATCCGCCTTCGGGCACGATACCCGCATCGACGACGATGTGCGCGATGCGCTCGGCCATCAACGCCGTGGGTGTGCCGGGCTTCTCGATCACCGGCACGCCGGCGAGCAGCGACGAGCCGATCTTCTCCATCATGCCCCACGCCGGGAAGTTGAACGCGTTGATGTGAACGGCGACGCCATGTCGCGGAACCCAGATGTGCTGGCCGTGGAAGCGTGGTGAGCGACCGAGCTGCAGGCCCTCGCCGTCGGACAGGAACGTCGACTCGGGGCACTCGGCGGCCCACTCGGCGTAGGCCGACAGCGTGGCCGTCGCACCATCGATGTCGAACTTCGCATCGCTGCGCGTGTTTCCGGCGTTGGCGATGCCCAGCTCGATGAGCTCCTCGCGGTGGGCGTGGATCGCTTGGGACATCGCGTCGACGATCTTCCCGCGCTCGGGCAACGTCAGCGCGCGGAGAGCCGGCCCGCCGACGTCGCGCGCGTGGCGGACAGCTTCGGCGAGGTCGAGACCGCTCGATGAGGCCGTGGCGAGGGACTCTTCGGTCGTCGGGTTGATCAGCGTCGCCGTCGGGTCGCCGCCGGTCTGCCAGCGTCCAGCGAGATAGCTCTGAAGGGTGGTCGAGGTGGCCATGGCGGGGTGTCCGGGGGAGAACGAGCGAGGCGCGAGATCCTACGCGTTGGCGTGCTGCGTCACCACCCGAGCCGCGCCCGGGCTCACGGCGTGGCGCACCAGACGCTCACGGGCGTGGAGAGCTGGCCGTCGCCCAGACTCCACATCTGCGCCCGCACCCAGGTGGCGATGTCGGGCGCTCCGACGTCCCACGGAGCGCTTTGCCAGGCTGCGCGTCCCTCGGAGTCGGCCTGGAGCAGGACGGCGAGCGGACCGGTCATGAACAGGTGCCGGTAGCCGGCCCACGCCGGAGCGGGAAGCGAGGGAATGGCGGACAGCTGTGGGCTCGCCGGCTCGACATCGATGAGCAGGACGACGAGGTCGTCAGGCGTAAAACCCGCGCCGTGCAGCACGACGTTTTCGACCCCGAGCATGACGGCGCCGTGCGGCGTGTCGAGACAGGCCTGCGGGCGATGGATCGCTGCGAGCGCGAGAGCGTTGAGGTCGTCGGTGGTGGCCGCCGTTGCGTCGGGCGCGAGCCCGAGGGCTCCGCCGTGGATCACCGGTTCCGCCAGCGCGACGCCGTCGATGATGGCGGGTGACCCTCCGTCGCGAGTGGAGAGGACGGAGGCGCCGACGGACTGTCCCGCGAAGAGGACGTTCGGCATGTCATGGCCGAGGCCCGGGATCGCTTGCAGTGCTGCGAACGTGCCGCCCGCGGGGTCGAGCGTGACAGCCTGGAGGTCGCCGAGTGCGTCGATCTTCTTCCCGGTGGCGGTGACGAGCGCTGCGTTCTCGGCGAATGCGTCAGCCATCGCATCGTCCCAGACGACGACGGCCGATGACGGGATCACGCTTTGGACATCGACATCGCCGTCGTAGGTGATGGCCGTCCGCGGAATGCACACCAGGGCGGCATCGCCGACGAGTGTTCCCACCACGAGCTCGTCCGTTCGGAACGAGAGGAAGATGTTGCCCCACGAGTCCTGCATGAAGGCGTCGACATCGACACCATTCGTCACCGTGAGCTCGTCGTGGCCGAGCGCCGTGACGATCTGCGCCTCCGTCATGAAGAAGTCGAGCTGTGGAGCGCCCGTGCCGCTGCGCGTGACGCGGAAGAGCGAGCCGTCCACGGCTCCGTCGATGTCCTTGATGGACCCTTCGTCGGCATGGGCGAACTTCTGCTCGACACTGACGATGAAGTCGTCGAACACGGGACGGTCGGTCAAGACGCCGTAGCTTCGAAGTGCGAGGGCATCGAGGTCGCCCCAGTCGTAGAGCCACGGGACGGCAGGGTCGACGTCGCCGAGGAGGATCCTTCGTGACGCCTCCGATTGCACCTTGACGGCTGGCTCGTGAGACAGCGGTGCAACCCAGGCCAGCTCCTGGTCGCCGAGTCGATCGAGCGGCGACTCGGAGACCTCGTCGATGACGAGCTCGGCATTGGCGACGAAGTAGAGTCCCCATTGCGGAGTGCCCCCTTGCGGAGAGACGCAGGCGTTCGCGGCAGGCGAGCCATGAGCCGTCTGACCGGCGCGGGGTACGGCGCTGCAACAGATGAGCAGCAGGGTGACGAGCGTGAGGCGAGTGGTGCGCGACACGTGACGATCTCCTCGATGAGTGTGGTTTCAGAAGGGAGTCGTGTCATCGCTGCGGATGTGACATGCGGGCTTCGGTATCCTCGTGTCCGGTTGAAGTCCTCAGCCGGCGCGGCCGCCGCCCGGATCAGGTCTTCAGCTGGCTGCAGTGGGCGCAACTTCTCCGGAGACCGACCTGTGGATCGATGCCTTTTCGCCGTGCTCGTCGGCGTTGTGACGTTGGGCGCCTGCAGTGTGCCGACGGTCGAACACGCCGACGGACCCGACAGTCTTGTTGGTGCCGCGGCGCCCGTCGTCGTTCCCGCCATTCCCGAGCTGGCGAGTTTGAACACCGAACTCGCGCCGGATGCGCCGCGCTCGATCCGCGAGGCGCGCGAGCGATTCGAAGACCGTCGCCGGGATCTGACGCGCCGCCGGGAGGATCAACAGGAGAAGTCGCGCGAGCTGAGCCTGCGACGCGAAGAGGAGACGCTGCGCCGTGACATCGCGGCGGCCGAGGCGGCGCGGGCCATCACGAGCGCCGAGCTCGGGTTGCGCCATGCTCAAGAAGACCTCGTGCACTTCCAGAGCGAGGGCAAGCAGAAGCGCCGCGAGGAGGTGAGTCTGGAGCTGCGCGAGGCTGCCGATGCCCTCGCCGACACGCGCGAAGAGCTCGCACAGCTCGAACTCATGTACGGCAACGAGCTCGGCGACGCCACGGCCGAGATCGTGCTCGAGCGCACGCGCCGTCGCCTCGAGCTCGCCGAGCTGCGCCACGGCTTGGCCCAGGAGGGCTTCGTGGAACTCGACGCACGTGAGTTCCCGCGCAAGGAGGAGGAACTCGAGTCGGCCGTTGTCAACGCGCAGGTGGCGCTCGAGAACGCCCGTCGTGAGGCCGAAGCCTCGACGCTCGAACACAACGCCAAGCTGCGCGCCGTCCTCGTCGAAGAGCGCGCGCTGGGGCGGGCCACAGAGGATCTCCAGGTCGAGCTCAGTCGCCTCGAGACCGACATCGCCGAGTGGGAGATCGAGCGGGGGACACCGTGATCTTCGCGCGCGCCGTGCTCGTGCTGCTCTGCGCGGTGGATGCGAGTGACGGGCAGGACGATGCGCCCGCGATGAGCGTCGACGAGCAGGCCGAAGCTGTGCTCGAGGCGCTGTCCGAACGGCTCGCGGTGCGTTCCCCGCGGCTCGTCGACAAGCCGGCGAAGGACGTGCTCGAAGCCGGGCGCGTCGGGCTGGTCGAGGAGGCTGTGCTGATGCCGGCGGCGCCGACGATCGAGCGTGCGCTGCGGGTCGCGCGGCAGGCGCTCTTGGCCGAACAGAACGAAGCGGGCACGTGGGGCGGCTACCGCTCGCCGCTGCCCGGTCAGGAGTTTTGGAGCAACATCCACACGCACGAGGCCTGGACCGTCGCGACGACGGGGCTCGCCGTCATGGCGTTGATCGAGTCGCCCGGGTCGGCGTCGGTCGATGCCGCGGTCACGCGCGGTGTCACGGCGTTGGTCGAGATGCCCCTGCCCAAGCGTCCATCCGACTGGGACGTCGACAACACCTGGGGCCTCATCTACGGCCTCGCCGGCATGGCCACGGCACTGCATCACCCCGAACGCGTCGGGCTCGACCTTCGTGCCGCGTTGCGCAAGCGCGCTGCCGAATACGTCGCGTCACTCGCCGAGTACCAAACGCCTGCGGGGGGCTGGGGCTACTATGCCTTCGAGACGCGCGCGCGACGTCCGTCCTGGGCCACGAGCTTCATGACCGCGGCCGCCATCCTCGCGCTGCTCGACGCCGGAGATGCCGGCGTTGCGATCCCTGAGTCGATGTTGTCGCGCGCTGTCGAAGGCCTGGCACGCTGCCGGCTGCCACACGGCGCCTACAGTTATTCCTTCGACGCCGTCCCGCGCACGGGGCTGGAGTACATCGACCAGGTGAAGGGCTCGTTGTCACGCGTCCAGGTCGGCAACGATGCGCTGTGGGCCGCCGGGCACGAATCGGTCGACGCGGCCGTCGTCGTCGAAGGGCTCGATGAGTTCTTCCGCCATCACCGTTTTCTCGACGTCGCGCGCCGCAAGCCGATCCCGCACGAGACGTACTACTACAACAGCGGTTACTTCTACTTCTTCGGCCACTTCTACGCGGCGCGACTGATCGAGCGGCTCGAACCGCCCGTCGGTGCCGCCTACGCCGCACGGCTCGCGCGCGAGATCATCAAGACGCAAGAAGCCGACGGTACGATGTGGGACTACCCGCTCTTCCAGTTCGACACGGCCTACGGCACGGCGTTCGGCATCATGACCCTGCAGCGCATGCTCGACGTCATGTCGCCCTGAAGTAGCTCAGCGATCCTTCTCGGCGTCATCGGGGACGTCAGCATCTGCCTTGGCCTCGGCTTCATCGACGATCTTCTCGGCGGCCTTCTCGGCGCTCCCGAGCTTCTCGGTTTCCTCTTCGAGATCGTCGATCACGGAGCGGATCTCGTGGAACTTCGAGTAGAGCGTGCCGACGAGCCGGCGCGTCGTGACGTCCTTGAGTCCCACGGCTTCAGCCGAGGCATCGAGGAAGTAGGCGCCCGCGCCGATGATCAGCGCACCGATCAACGTGGCACCGAGAAAGAACCCGACACCACGCGCGACGCCCGTCATGAAGTTGACGAAGAGGAGGTGACGTTTCGAGCCGAGCATCTGAGTCATGCCGTGCACGTCGGCAGCGTGCTGCGTGGCGACGAGCATGTGCAGCTCGCGAAGTTGCTCCGCGACGGTCGTGTCGCTCGCAGCGGCAACCTTCTCCACCGCTTCGACGAGTTCCTCCGTCGCCATCTCCGTCGCGCGAGACTCGTCGCTGTCGGGAGCGCCGTCTTCGGGAGTGTCGTCGGGGCGCTTCGCGTGTGGCGCCGAGGCGTCGTTCATCGGGACGTCGGTCCGGGGGCGTGGGGGGGAGTGCGCGGCCAAGCGGCGCGGAGGGCGCGCATGTGGAGCGGCGAGGTGCCGCAGCAGCCGCCGATGAGCGTCGCACCTCGCGCGACCCATTGCGAGGCCTCGTCGACGTAACGTGCGACGGGCCAGTCCGTGTGGCCAGCGAAGATCGCGTTGGCGTAGGCACCGAACGGCAGCGCCGAGGCGGCGTCGGCAAGCGCGTCGATGTGCTGCGTGATGATGTCCGCGGGCGTGCAGTTGAGCAGGAAGGCCGAGGCACCGGCGTCGGCGGCGCGTCGCTGCGCCTCGATGATCTCGGCCCGACTGAAGAAGTCGAGTGTCGGGCCGAGCGTGATCGCGGACCAGACGGGGAGTCCCGTGGCGGCGGCCGCGGCCGTGGCTGCGACGAGTTCGCGCAGCGTCGGCATGGTCTCGACGAGCAGCAGGTCGCAGCCGGCCTCGTCGAGGGCGACGGCGAGCTGGGCGTGCTCGCGCGCGAGGGCCGCGTCGTCGGGTGTGAGGTCAGGGCGATAGCAGTCCATCAGCGGCGCGATCGCGCCGGCAACGCACGGCGCGCGGGCGCTGTCGGTCGACGCGCCGAGGCGCGCGAGGTCGACGGCGCGCGTCGCCAGTTCGTGCCAGCGCCCGACGAGGTCCGTGCCGGCCAGCGAGCGCTCGTGAGCGCGAAAGGTCGCGGCGGTGTGGATGTCGGCTCCGGCGGCGGCGTAGTCGGCGTGAATCGCACGCACGAGCTCGGGGCGCTCGGCCAGCGGGCGCGACGTCCACTCCGGCGCCGGGCAGCGACCACCGCGAGCTTCGAGTTCCGAGCCCATCGGGCCGTCGATCAGCGTGATCATCGCCGCGGCGGTGTCAGGGTTCGTAGGCGGCCGTGACGTCGCCGCTCGCGCGGCGTGCGGCGAGCGACGGCCCGGCGGCCTCGTGCACGACTCGTCCGTCGAAGACGGTCATGCGCACGGCGACGCGCGGGATCCACTGCGGCTCGAGTGTCATCAGGTCTCCGTCCGTGACGACGATGTCGGCGAGCTTGCCGACTTCGAGCGACCCGAGCCGGTGCTCATCGAAGGCTGCGATGGCCGGCCAGAGGGTGAGGTGCTGGAGCGCTTCGGCGCGCGTCATGGCCTGGTCGGGGGACCAGCCCCCGGTCGGCTCGCCCTCGGCGTTGCGGCGCGTGATCGCGGCATGGAACCCGAGGATCGCGGACGGCACTTCGACGGGCGCGTCACTGCCACCGGGGATGATCACGCCGGTGTCGAGCAGCGCGCGCCAAACGTAGGCGCCGCGGACACGATCGCCGACACGCGTCGCGGCCCAGGGCATGTCGGACGTCAGGTGCAGCGCCTGCATCGACGGGATGATGCCCAGCGACGCGAAGCGGGACACGTCGTCGGGGTGCAGGATCTGAGCGTGCTCGATGCGGAAGCGCGGCGAGGGCACGGCTCGGTCGGTGAGCCGCACGTCCGTCATGGCACGCGCAAAGGCGTCGAGCACCGCGCGGTTTCCGCGATCGCCGATGGCGTGCACGCAGAGCTGGAAGCCGTGGCGCAGCGCGCGCCGGGCCGTGTCTTCGACGTACTCGGGAGTTTCGAGCAGCAGGCCGTTGTTGCCCGGCTCGTCGCTGTAGTCCTCGAGCAGCGCGGCGCCGCGCGAACCCAAGGCGCCGTCGATCGAGAGCTTGATCGCGCGCACCGCGAGACGTCCGTGGCCGGTGTAGTCGGGCGTCGGGAAGGGCGTGTCATCGCCGCGCAGCGCGCGTTTGAGTGTGGGGTCATGGCCGCTGAGGAGGGCATGGACGCGGAGGTCGAAGGCGTCCTTGCGGATCATGTCGGCATACAGTTCGACGGCTGACGTGCTGATCCCGGCGTCGTGGATCGACGTGATGCCGTGGGCGTGGAGGTCCTCGATCGCCGCCGTGACGGACGCGCGGATCATCGACTCGGATGTCGCCGGCGCGACGCGTTGGACGAGCGCCATCGCGCGATCGATGAAGACGCCGGTCTCGCCGTTCTCATCCGTGATGATACGCCCGCCGTCTTGCTCCCAGCTGAGCGGCCCGTCAGCGCGTGCCAACTCGAGCGCGCGCTGGTTGGCGAGCAGCGCGTGACCATCGATGCGTCGCAGGATGACGGGGTTGTCGGGCACCGCAGCGCTGAGCGCCGCGTGATGGGGGAAGGTCTTGTCGTCCCAGTCGTTCTGGTCCCAGCCGCGGCCGAGGATCCACGCGTTGGGTTGCTCAGTTTCTGCGCGGGCAACGACGCGCGCGATGACCTCGTCGTAGCTCGTCGTTCCCACGAGGTCGACGCGCCGCAGTGCCTCGCCGTGACCCACGAGATGCAGGTGCGAGTCGGCGAAGCTCGGGTAGATCGCCATGCCCGCGCCCTCGGACGCGAAGTCGACGACGCGGGTCGCGTCGCCGATCCAGGCCGTGACATCGCGTGAGGAGCCGACGAAGGCGATGCGGTCGTCGATCACGGCGATCGCCTCGGCGGTCGGTCGGGCCGGGTTCAGCGTATGCACCACGGCGCCGCGCAGGACGAGGTCGGCGGGCTGCGGGTCCTGCAGATGTGCAGGCGGGCTCAGTGCGACGAACGCGACGAGCGCGACGATCAACGAGGGGATCTTCATGGCGCCAAGATACGACGGGAGCCCGCTCGGGCGCACCCACCGGGCGTTCGACTTCCCTCGGCTCAGCGGGGTTGGAGGTCCGAAATCGCGACGATCACCGGGGCTTGATCGTCGCCACACGCCCGATCGTGGCGTCTTCGGCCCGGCGTCCGCTTGACGTCGGCGCGCCGTAGGCGGACGGGACCTCCGTTCGCTGATCGGCGTCCCCGTGATCGTCGACGTCGTCGGTGACGTTGCGTTCGCCACGGCATGTCGTCCACGCGCGAGGCTGCAAGCCGCCGTGACATCGGCGTCGCCCGTGACGCGGAGATGCCCGTGACGCCCGAACGGCACGCACCGTCACCAGCCGTCGTGCCATCCGATGCGAACAGGCGACCGCGTACCCGCGATGTTGCCACGCGTGGATCGTCCCAGATCGAGTCGCTCACTCCGGCTCCGCGACGCAAACACACGGAGTTCATGAAGTTGGCCGCTCGAAAGGGCGCGTGACGGGCTGTATCGTCGAAGACCTGGACCACCTCCGGCAGCGTGACGGGTGCGCGCCGATTCTTCGCTCGATGCACCGCCATTCGGTCCGAGCGATGGGCGCACACCGAGCCGCGGTTGGCGTCGCCTGCTGCCGAGCGTCCACGAAGGCGCCCATGGTCTGCCCGAGGCACGTCGTGCTCGCCGACATTCACGTCCCTTCTGCCGGTTCCAGTCATGAAGACGCAGCTCTCCAAGTTCTGCGAGGAGTTCGAGGCGGTCGTCCGCCCAGTCCTCGAGCCGCTCAAGTCCACCGCCGAAGTGTTGGACGACATGTCCGACGAGCTGCCCGTTCGTGGCGTGCTCCCGGGTGTGCGCGAAGTGCGACATCGCCTCCGCACGCTGGCCGACAAGGTCGCCGAGCAGCAGGCTTACGTGCTCATCTTCGGGCCCCTCAAGAGCGGTAAGTCCACGCTCATGAATGGCATCGCGGCCACGTACGTCAGCGAGGTGACGGCGCTGCCGGCCTATCCGTGCATGGTCTACGTGAACCACGGCGAGACGCGCGAGTTCACGGTCACGCGCTACAACGGCGAGCGCGAGCGTTTCACGGACGTCGGCGCGATGCACACGCTGATGGAGTTTGCGCACACCGAGCTCGCCAAGCGTCTGCGCGAGGTCGAGGGCGAGGGGGGCGAGTTCGAGCCCAACGAGCACATGCCGAATGCGATTCGACGTGTCGACGTGCGCCTGCCGGCTCCCGACCTCAAAGAATCGAGCGCGGTCCTCGTCGACACGCCCGGTCTCTACAGCCGCATGCGTTTCGGCTACGACCGCATGACGCGCGACTTCCGCGACAGCGCGGCCTGCGCCGTGTTCGTCGTCAAGACCGACAACCTCTTCCTCGAGCAGGTCTTCGACGAGTTCGAGCAGCTGCTGCAGATCTTCAGCCGCATCTTCCTCGTCGTGAACCTCGACACGACGAAGCGCGACCTCCAGCCCGACGGTCAGCTCGGGCCGAGTCTCGAGAACACCGACCCGGCACGCATCGTGTCGGCCTTCGAGACGTTGTCGATGAGCGCGCCGATCAAGCAGGCCACCGAGGATGGGCGCCTGCGGATCTACCCCGTCGACCTTCTCAACGCCGCGTCCCGTCGGCTCGAAGGCCTGGATGCCGACCTCGAAGGTGCGGCGTCGTTCGAGCCGTTCCTCGACGACCTGACGGAGTACTTGAACAGCACCGACTACCTCGTGGCCTTCCTCGGCGACAGTCTGCGCCAGGCCGAATCGGTGCTGTCGGACGTCGCGCGGCTCACCAACCGTGACGTGGTCCGCGAACTCGGCACGCAGGTGGCACATCTCGAGGCCGAGAAGGAGCGCTGCGACCGCGAGGCCGAGGCGCTCGAGACGCTCGCGACGGTGAGCTGGAAGCCGGCCTTCGAGCGTCTCGGGGACGACCTCACGTCGATCACCAAGGGCCGCATCGAGAAGCTGCGGGCCGAGGCGAGCGAGGAACTCGACGACGCCGTCGACCGCTGGTCCGAGGGCGACGCGTCGTTTCAGAGCCTGCTGGATGACTACGTCGAACCCGTCATTCGGCGCTGCCGCGACGACCTCGCCACCACGGCGCAAGGTGTCTTCCAAACCGTCGCCGGCAACGACACGGCCGGGGCGACCCTCGAGCCACAGGCCGACGCGGCGCTGTCCACGCTCGGCCTCGACCTCGGTGCGATCGGGCGCGGTGTCTCCGAGAAGCTCGAGCTGGGGCGCGGCCTGGGATCGACGAAGCTCGGCGTCGACGCCTCGATGATCCCGGTCCGCAAGGGGCTGCTCGACTGGCTCCTGTTCCGCAGTCAGGCCTCGATGCGCAAGCGCGTGTTCGGCAATGACGGCGACCTCACGCGTGCGATCCCGCGCCATGTCAAGGCGCGCAAGCTCGGCGAGCATGGCTTCGAGGCGTTGCATGCGTCGCTCGACAGCGGCATGGCGGCATACTTCGACTCGGCGCTCGATCGTCTCACGGGGGGCGTGCTCGACGAGTACGTCACGGCCGTGAAGGGCGGCGTCCTGGAAACGGTGGCGAAGCGCCGGACGGCCAACCATCGTGAAGCCGACGTGCTCGGGCGTCAGGTTCGCGAACTCGCGGCCGCTCACGACGCCCTCTCGGCGCTGACCGCGAGGACGGCCACCACGCGCCAGGAACTCGACGATCTCATCCAGCGCTACGGTGACACCGACCCCGAGGAGCTCACGACGCTCGTCGAGGGCGAGGAAGCCGACGCCGAGGCCGGCGACGACGTCGCTGTGGCGACGAACGACGACGAGTCCTGACCGCCGGTCGCGGTGGCAGGCGCCGAGGCGTCCATGATCATGCGGCGCCGACCGTGCTCTCCTCAGGAGGGGACGGTTGGCGTCGGCGTACGTCGCATCAAGATCTGCCCGCGGTTCGGTCGATGCAGGCCTGTCCATATCACGCGTAGAAGGGATGTCCTGCGTGTGAGCGTGCCCGCGCAAGCGCCTCTCGATCTCGTGTGTTGTGCATGCGTTGTCGGAGAGTGCAGGCGTTCGGTGCGTGGCGTGTGGCAGGATGCGTCGGGGACAACGGCTGGTTTCATCGCACGCGGACGGTGCGGGGCTCAACAGGAGCCCTGAACGACCAAGTGACGATGAGGTTCGCCAGGAAGGGACCGCACTGGCCGTCGTCACGTTGGAGCGAACTGTTGTCCACTACCGTCGCAGCGCCCCCCTCGACGGACGCCCCGGCCTCGCTTGCCGAACACGGAAAGGCGTCGCGGATGCGCGTGCTGTTCATCTGCTACCACTTCCCGCCGATGAACTCGACCGGCTCGCATCGCGTGGCGCGCTTTGCACGCGACCTCCCCGGCGATGTCGACATCGACGTGCTCACGGTGGCGAACCCGACCGAGGCTCTCGACAACACCGAGCTGCTCGAACAGGTCGCCGAGCGCGTCACGATCTACAAGGCGCCCGTGCTCGGCTGGCTGACGATGGAGCACGTCGGCCAACGCTTCAGCGCGCGTCCGCGGTCGCTCGTCAGTCGGTTCCTCGCCAAGGTCAGCAAGACGCTCTTGACGCTCTTCGCCTGGATCCCCGATCGGCAGATCGCGTGGTATCCGGCGGCGCTCGCCAAGGGCAGTGAGCTGCTCACGAAGAACCAATACGACCTCATCTTCTGCAGCTCGCCGCCACACTCATTGCACCTCATCGGGCAGGCGCTGAAGCGACGCTTCGGCGTCCCCCTCGTCGTCGACTTCCGCGACCCGTGGAATCGGAATCCGCAGCGGCGTTGGCCGAGTGCGGTTCACCGCATCATCGAGGAGCGCATGGAGGCTCGCTTGTTGCGCGAGGCTGATGCCGTGATCGCCAACACGCCGGGCAACAAGACGATGTGGCTGGAGGGCTTCGAGGGACTCGACCCCCAGAAGGTCTTCGTGATCACGAACGGCTTCGATCCGAACCGCCGCGCGGCGATGGACGCCGGGCGCGAGGTTGCGCGCCGAGCGCGTCTGGACGACATGCGCAAGCAGATCGTCTACACGGGCCACCTCTATCAAGGCGGCGAGAGTGCGCTGCGCGCCTACCAGTTGCTCGTCGAGCGTGATCCGAGTTGGATCGACCGCGTGCGCCTGACGTTCGTCGGAACCATGGACCCCGGCGTTGCCGAGATCGCAGCAGAGCTCGAGGCCAAGGGCGCGATCGAGCTGCACGGGCGCTGCCCGTCGCATGAGCTGCCCGCGCTGATGGCCGCCGCCGACGCGCTGCTCTACGTCGTCCCACCGAACGGCTGGCACTGGATTCCGAGCAAGGTCTACGACTACCTGCTCGTGGAGCGTCCGATCATCTCGGTGCTGCCGCGCGGCGATGCCTGGGATGTGCTCGAATCGAGCGGACTCGGTGTGCTCATCGAGGACGACAGTCTCAACGGGATCGTCCAAGGCCTCGAGGCGACACTGACGTCGCTGTGTGACGGGACGCTCGAGGTCAAACCTCGGCCCGCAGCGATCGGACGCTACGACGGCCGGTCGCTGACGCGTCAGCTGTATGGGATCTTCGAGTGGGTGGTCGCGTCGACGAAGCAGCATTGACGAGCAGTGACGGCGCGTCCCTCGCGTCGCTCGTGTCACGCACGACGGCAGCGCTTGCGGCGCGCGTCGAGGGCGGCGTGCTGGCGGACGAAACGTGCCCGACGCCGAGTGATCACTACGCGTCGACGTTTCTCGCGCTCGCCCTGGCCGTACGCAACGGCGAGCACGATGCGCCGCGCGCGCGCGAGCTCGTCGAGGCGTGGTGTGGCGGTGCGCCGCGCGGGCACTTTCCGTTCAATCGTCTCGCGCTGGCGTGTCTGCACGACGTGCTGCCCGACCTCGCCGACACCGCGACCTGGGTGCGTTGGCGGGACAAGTGCCCGCTGCGCGACGACGATCCGTCGAACAACTGGCGCCTGCTCACGGCCGCATGCCGAGTGCTGGAAGGCGCATCGCCCGAGCGCTTCGACGATCTGCTGGCGCACTGGACAACGCCGGCGGGGGCGTTCGTCGACGGTCCGACAGCTCCTGGCGACGACCCCGTTCCGGGTGGCTCAGCTCCGCATCCGTGGCGTGGGTCGACGCCGATCGCCTACCACGCGAAGGCGACGTTGCTCGCCGCGCTGGTCCAGCGTGCCCATCCGACGCCGGAGCGCGCGCGGCAGCTCGCATGCATGCGGCGCTGGCTCCTGGCGTTCAGTGACAGCGGACGCCTCGGTGGCTTCGGTCGCTCGACGTCGGCACTGTTCGGCGACGCCTGCGCCGTCGCGGTCTTCGTCGATGCCATGGGTCGAAAGACATCCGACCACGCGGTCTGCAGCGCTGCTCTGGCGGCGACCACGGCGCGTCTCGAGTCAGGTCGTCGCGCCGACGGGCTGCTCGCGCTGACGCCCAGCGGAGCGTCTGGCGCGTCGGGCGGCTGGGATCCGTACATGCACCTGACGGTCTACAACGCCTACTTCGCCGGCGTTGCCGCCTGGGCGTTGCGTCGCTGGCAGGCAGATGGCAGGACACCGATCGCGGCGGCACGGCCGGCCTCGCTCCATGATGAGGACGCCGGGCTGCTCGCTCGGCACGAGGCGCGTGGGACGGCCTTGATCGCGACGCGCGGGCAGCCCGTGCAGTCGTTCCGTGCCGACGCCGTCGACCTGCGCTATGCCGGCTGGCGCGCGTTTCACCTGCGGTCGGCCGACGGAGTCGTGCGCACGCAAGCCGGCACGCGCGTCTCGGTCGCGGCGCTGCGAGCCCAGCCGGCTCTCGCGGGCTCGACGCCGATCTTCGAGCGCGAAGGGCGGCTCTACGGTCTCGTCGAGGCGGCTCATCGGCCGGTCGTGGCCGTCGACGGCGCGCGCACGCTCGTCGTCGCGCGCGGCGTTCCCCAGCAGCTGCATCACGGGGCTCCGGCGCGCTGGAGTCCGGGTTGGTGGACGGAGAACATCGATCACGTGCTCGGCGGAACTCAGCGACGGCGGCGTGCGCTGCGGGCGCCGACGCTCGCCGGCGTCGAGGTCGTGGCGGCGTTGGCCGTCGACGCCGCGGCGGGCCGCTGGGCCCACGCGTGGTGGGTTCTGGGCGGCGAGCATCTGACGTGGCTCAACCCCTGCGGTCATGCCAGTTCGGGCGACGAACTTCCCGCCGTGGCCGCCGTTGTCGGGCGCAAGGATGAGCGCGAGTTGGAACTCGGGCGACCTGTCAGTTTGCCGTCGGCCGACGCCCAGGGGTGGGCGCGCTGTGGAGCACGCCTCACCGGGCTTGCCGACGACGTCGCATGGCGCGTCGAAGTCGGCGAGTCGCTGGGGCGGCCTGCCCTGCTCGACGTCTCCTGGCTTGGCTCGAACACATGCCTCGCGACGTCGTGGGCGCGCGTCGAGGTCGAGCGCCACGGTCTCCCGCTGCGCGTCCACTAGTGGTGTGATTCAAATAGTGGTGTGATTCAAAAGTTCGCGAAATGAGTTTTGGGTCATCGTCGTCGCTGGAAAGGCGCATCGCCGCAGGCGAATCCGTGGATTCGTCGAGGCTCCCGCGCGCGCACAGGCGCACTCGGGTGCGTGCGACGCGCCGGATGAGTTTTCCAACGGGATGCTAGGCGGCCTCCTCGTCACGACTCTGGTGAGAGGTCCGGGCGCACAGCGCGACGCGGTGTGCGCTCATCGACACGTCACCGAACGTCACTGGTCGACGTGGCCGTGCCGTCGCAGAATAGGCCCATGTCTGCATCGCCCGCACGCCTCGATCGCTTCCACCCCAGCGTGCGCACATGGTTCGCGGAGCGCCTCGGCACTCCCACGCCGCCGCAGGTGCTCGGCTGGCCTGCGATCAGCACCGGCGAGCACGTCCTCATCGCCGCGCCCACGGGCACGGGGAAGACGCTCGCGGCGTTCCTGTGGGCCCTCGACGGGTTGCTGTGCCGCGGCGCCGACCTGCCCGACGCCACCGAGGTGCTCTACGTCTCGCCGCTGCGCGCGCTGAGCAACGACGTGCGCCTGAATCTCGAGCAGCCGCTCGCCGAGCTGCGCGAACGTGACCCGTCGCTGCCCGAGATACGCGTCTCGGTGCGCACCGGCGACACCACGCCGTCCGAGCGCGCCAAGATGATGCGCAAGCCGCCGCATGTGCTCGTCACGACACCCGAGTCGCTGTACATCCTGCTGACGAGCGACGGCGGGCGCGGGATGCTGCGCACGGTGCGCACGGTGATCGTCGATGAGATCCACGCGCTCTCGCGCGACAAGCGCGGCAGCCACCTCGCGCTGTCGCTCGAACGCCTCGAGTCGCTCGTCGCCGATTCGCAGCGTGTCCGCGAGTGCGTGACGCCGAGCCTGTTCCAGCGCGACGGCGACGACGAGATCCCGAGCGCACCCGAAGTCGTACAGCTCGCGCCCGTGCGTGCGACGAGCACCGCGGGCGGCATGGCACCCGGACGACCGTGGCTGCAGCGCATCGGCCTTTCGGCCACGCAAAAGCCGCTCGAGCAGGTCGCGCGCCTGCTCGTCGGCCCCGAACGCGCGTGCACGCTCGTCGACGTCGGGCACCAGCGCGCGATGGATGTCGACGTGCTCGTGCCCGAGTCGCCGCTCAGCGCCGTGTGCTCGCACGAACAGTGGGGCGAGCTGTACGCGCGCATGGCCGAGATGATCCTCGAGCACCGCACGACGCTGCTGTTCGTCGGCACGCGCAAGCTCGCCGAGCGCCTGGCTGCAAGGCTCGAGGAGGTGGTGGGCGAGGGGCTCGTGGGATGTCACCACGGAAGCCTCGCGAAAGAAACGCGCCACGAGGCCGAGGTCAAGCTCAAGGCCGGTGAGTACCGCGCGCTCGTGGCCACGGCGTCGCTCGAACTCGGGATCGACATCGGCGACATCGACCTCGTCTTCCAGGTCGGCGCGACGCGTTCGATCGCCACGCTGCTACAGCGCGTCGGACGGTCGGGCCACGCCATGGGCCGCACGCCGAAAGGTCGCATCGTGCCGCTGACGCTCGACGAGGCCTCCGAGGCTGTCGCGCTGATGAAGGCCATGCGCGACGGGCTGCTCGACCGCACGCCCCAGCCGATCGGCGGCAAGGACATCCTCGCGCAGCAGATCGTCGCCGCATGCGTGCCCGAGGAGTGGGACGCCGGCGAACTCCACGCGCTGTGCCGACGCTCGTGGCCGTACCGCGACCTCGCGCGTGAGACGTTCGATGCGGCCGTCGACCTGCACAGCGAGGGCCGCTATTCGCTGCTGCACCGCGATGGTGTCGCCGGACGACTGCTCGGCACCAAGCGCGCCCGGATGCCGAGTCTGACGAGCGGCGGCGCGATCCCCGACACGGCCGACTACCGCGTGATCCTCGAGCCCGAGGGCACCATCGTCGGCACGCTCAACGAGGACTTCGCGGTCGAGGCCAACGTCGCTGACATCTTCCAGCTCGGCAACGCGTCGTGGCGCATCCTGAAGATCGAGCCGGGCATCGTGCGCGTGGCCGACGCGGCCGGCGAGCCGCCGACGTTGCCCTTCTGGCTCGGCGAGGCGCCCGCGCGCACCGAAGAACTCTCGGGGCTCATCGGTGAGATGCGTGAGGAGGCAGTCGGCGTCATGGTGTCGACGGCCGGCGACCACGCGCGACTCGTGGCAACCGTCGCCGCGATGTCGGCGGGCGAGCTTGTCCGCGGTGGGCCCGAGGATCCGATCGAGGCGGCGGCCCAATGGATGCATGCCGTCTCTGGTGCCTGTCTCGAGGTCACGCGTCAGGTCGCACTGTTCATCGCCGAGGGCTACGCCGTGCTCGGTGCCGTGCCCACGCAGAAACGCGTCGTCGGCGAGCGCTTCTTCGACGAGACGGGCGGCATGCAGCTCGTCATCCACGCGCCCTTCGGCGGACGCATCAACCGCGCGTGGGGCCTCGCGCTGCGCAAGAAGTTCTGCCGCGGATTCGGCTTCGAGCTCCAGGCCGCCGCCACCGAAGAGGCGATCCTGATCTCGCTCGGCCCGCACCATTCCTTCCCGCTGGCCGACGTCTTCAAGTTCCTGCACAGCAAGTCGGCGCGCGACACGCTCGTGCAGGCCAGCCTGCAGGCGCCCGTCTTCCAGACGCGTTGGCGCTGGAACGTTTCGCGCTCGCTGATGCTGCCACGCATGCAGGGCGGCAAGCGCGTCCCGCCGGCGCTGTTGCGCATGCGTGCCGATGACTTGCTCGTGAAGAGCTTCCCGGCCGTGATGGCCTGCGGCGAGACGCTGCCCGCCGGCGATCTGCCCGTCCCGATGGACCATCCGATCGTCGCTCAAACGGTGGAGGATTGCCTCGAGGAGCACATGGACGTCGACGGGTTGATCGGCCTGCTCACCGGGCTCGAAGACACCACGATCGAGATCTGCACGGCCGACGTCCCCGAGCCCTCGGCATTCGCGCACGGCATCCTCGCGGCGGCCCCGTACTCGTTCCTCGACGATGCGCCGCTCGAAGAACGCCGCACCCAGGCCGTGCGCACGCGGCGCATCCTCGACCCCGGCGCTGCCGACGCGATCGGTGCGCTCGACCCGCTCGCCGTCGAGCGTGTGCGCGACGAGGCTTGGCCGCGCCCGCGCGACTTCGAGGAGGTCCACGAGGTGCTGCTCTGGATGGGCTTCGTGAGCGACGCGGAGGCCGACGAGCACGGCTGGACCGAGCACCTGCGGCGCCTGGAGAGCTCCGGCCGCGCCGAGCGTGACGGCGAGCGTTGGTTCGCACGCGAGGCGCCGCGCGGCGACGTCGACGTGCTGCGCGGACGCCTCGAGGCGCTCGGGCCCGTGCGCACGGATCACCCGGAGTTCGCCGCTCAAGAGGTCGCACTGGCCACGCTCGAGGCCGAAGGCGTGGTCCTGCGCACACGCATCGACGGCGTCGAGGCCTGGTGCAATCGACGCCTCCTCGCGCGCATCCACCGCTACACGCTCGACGCCCTGCGCAAGCAGATCGAACCCGTCACGGCCGCCGACTACCTGCGCTTCCTCGCGCGCTGGCACTGCGTCGAGCCCGGTCGTCAGCGCGAAGGCCCGCTCGGCGTGCTCGAGACGATCCAACAGCTCGCCGGGTGCGAAGTCCCGGCGGCGGCCTGGGACGCGCATCTGCTGCCGGCCCGCGTGCGTGGGTATCGCAAGTCGTGGCTCGACGAGTTGGCCCTCGGCGGTCACATCGTCTGGGGCCGGCTGTGGGGTTCGGGGACGGGCGCGATGCGAACCACTCCGATCTCGCTCGTCCCGCGTACGGACGTCGACACCTGGCTCGCCCTGGCGCCGCCCGGCGACGAGTGGGGGCTCAAGGCCAACGCGCGCGCCGTCTTCGAGGTGCTGGGCAAGCGCGGTGCCTGCTTTGCGACGGAGCTCGAGCGCAGCGCCAAGCTGCTCCCGGGCCAGGTCGACGAAGGGCTGACCGAACTCGTCGGCTTGGGGCTCGCCACGGCGGACGGCTTCTCGGGGCTCCGCGCACTGTTCGCGGCGCGCAAGAGCTCGGGGCGACGCCGGCGGCGTCCGGGCTACCAGGGACCAAGCGGCGCCGTGGCGATGACGGGGCGCTGGACGCTGCTGCGGCGCGGGACGGCCGTCGACGACGGCGAGACGCCGGACGCCGAGTTCATTGCGCGCCGGCTGCTTCGGCGCTGGGGCATCGTCTTCCGCAAGGTGCTCGAGCGCGAGCGCATGCCGATCCCGTGGCGCGACGTCCTGTTCGTGCTGCGGCGCCTCGAGGCCCGTGGCGACATTCGCGGCGGCCGCTTCGTCGCGGGCTTCCACGGCGAGCAGTTTGCGCTCCCCGAGGCCGTCGATGCCGTGCGCGCGGCCCGTCGTCGTCGCCTCGATGCGCCGCTCACGGTCGCGGCCTCGGACCCGCTGAATCTCGTTGGCATCTTGACGCCCGAAGAGCGGGTTCCGTCGAATGCTCCCGCGCGCGTCGCTGTTTGCTGACGCGTCACTCGCGAAACCGGAGGTCGACGATGGGTTGTGGTGTGGTGTTGGGCGACACGTGGGCAGGGCCGCTGGACGACGGGCTCGAGTACCGCGAGGGTTCGATCGCGAGCAAGGAGCTGCTCAAGAGTTCGTCGGGCGCCGTGACGGCGTTCGCGATCGATGCCGGACAGGGCGTCGGTGAATCGAGCCAGCCTTTCGACGCCATGATCCACGTCCTCGAGGGCGCGCTCACCGTCACCGTCGATGGCAAGGAACACGCCGTCGCTGCCGGCCAGGCCGTTCTCATCCCGGCGCTTCGTCCCCATGCTCTCAGCGCCACCGAGCGCTGCAAGATCGTCCTCACGATGCTGCGCGCGAGCTGAACGCCCGTCGCCCGTCGTCACCTCTCTGTTGGAGACCCGATGTCTGCCGTCCGTGTCGTGACTTGGAACGTCAACTCCGTGCGGGCTCGCATGCCGCGCATCGAAGCCTGGCTGGCGCAGCACAAACCCGAGATCGTCTGCCTCCAGGAGACGAAGTGCCGCGACGAGGAGTTTCCGCACGAGCCGTTCGAGAAACTCGGCTACCACGTCTCGATCCACGGCCAGCGTACCTACAACGGCGTGGCGATCCTCTCGCGCGAGCCGCAGGAAGACGTTGCCAAGGGTATGCCGGACGACGAAGACGGCGCCGACGCACGCGTGATCGCGGCGACGGTCGGCGGATTGCGGGTCTTGAACGTCTACGTCGTCAACGGGAAGGAAGTCGGTGACGTGAAATACGCCTACAAGCTCGACTGGCTCGAGCGCCTTTCGCGTTACGTCGAGACGTTCGACATGGCCGGGCGCGTCGTGCTCGTCGGCGACTTCAACATCACGTTCGACGACCGCGACGTCTACGACCCCGAGCGCTGGCGCGGGAAGATCCTCTGCTCGGAGCCCGAGCGTTCCGCGCTGGCGAAGATCATGGAGCCGGGCCTGACGGATGCCCTGCGCACCTTCACCGAGGACGCGGGGATCTACACCTGGTGGGACTTCCGCACGCGCGGGTTCCTGCGTGACCGTGGGCTGCGCATCGACCACGTTCTGTGCAGTCCATCGGCACTCGAGGTCTGCACGGGCGTCGATGTCGACAAGGTCGAGCGCGGGGGCGAGAAGCCCTCGGATCACGCACCTGTGACGGCAGCGTTCGAGGTCTGAGCCAGCGCGAGCGCGGGACCACGTCGTGGCGCCGTCGTGGTGGTGTGAGCGAGCCGCGCTCGTGTTGACGACCGAGCCCTCTGTCGCATGGCGCGCGACAGAGGGCTCGCGGGCATCAAGCGCTCACTGCTGCGTGGGCAGGCGCAGGCCCTGAGCGGGGAGGAACGCCGCGGCGCCGCCACCGAACGCTGCCGGCAAGACCGACGACTCGTTGATCGAGAAGTCGATCGCGTCGAGCATGTCGGAGGCGTCGAGGCCGACCAGCACGGGCTCGCTGAGCACGGGGTAGAGGCCGCAGGGCTCACCGATGCCGCAGATGAACCCGTCGTCGTCGAGGTCCGGGCCAGCGGCGATGAGCCACGAACCGACCGGCACGTTCGAGAGCGTGTAGCCCGGGAACGATTCCGTGACGGTGTCCTGGGCGACGGTCGCGAGCGTGTCGATGTTGACGGCGAGCACGAAGATCGTGCCGACGTCGAGCGTCGTCGTCGTCCCGGCGATCTTCTCCATCGTGACGGGCACGTTGAGGTTCCCCGCGTTCGTCGTGATCGCGATGTTGCCCGTGAAGACGCCGTTGGCCGCTGCAACCGTGCGGTTCACGGACACGAGGATTCCGGCCGGGTTCGGCGTCATGCTCAACCAGCCACTGCCACCGCCCGTCGGGCCCGAGAGCTCCGTCTCGGTGACGTCCGTGACGTTCAGCGTTCCGCCGCCCGAGTTCGTGATCCCGATGATGAGCGATGTCAGCGTCGCCCCGAAGTTCAGCGTCGTCGGCGAGACCGAGAGAATCGGCTCGGCGCCGGCACCACCCTGGGCCGCCTGAACGGCTTCGAGGGCGTTGACGAATCCATCGCCGTAGATGTCGTCACGACCGGCCGCGCCGAGGTCGTCGGCGCTGCTCTTCAGCAGTGACTCGACTTGCGAGGGTGACAGCCCGTCGTTGACGGCGAGCATCAGCGCGCACAGTCCGGCCACGTGCGGGCAGGCCATCGACGTGCCCTGGTTGAACTTGTACGCCGGCTGCAGGCTGAAGATATTGCTGTCGTCGACGATGGTGCTCGCGATGCCGTCTCCGTACTGGTCGCCGTTGAGGTCGACCTGGATGTTGCCACCCGGAGCGGCGACGTCGATCGCCGACCCGAAGTTGCTGTACGGCGCGCGCTGCTTGGCGAAGTCCATCGCCGAGACGGAGATCACGTTGTCGTAGCTGGCCGGGTAGGCGAGCTGACTCGTGTTCTCGTTGCCTGCCGCGGCGACGATCACGCAGCCGGCGTTGAAGGCCGCCGTGACAGCGTTCTGCGCCGTCTGCGAGAAGCCGAATCCACCGAGGCTCATGTTCAGCACGTCGGCGCGTTCGGTCGGCAACAGACCCGAGGCGTTTGAAAGGCGCGCGGCATAGCGCACGCCCTCGTAGATGTCGAACGTCGTGCCGCCACCCTTACCGAGCACGCGCACGTGCATGAGGCGACAGGCCCAGTCGACGCCGGCCACACCGGAACCGTTGTCGGACACCGCACCGATCGTTCCCGACACGTGTGTGCCGTGCCACGACGACGTGCCGTCCTGGTTGATCTGGTCACCGGCGTCGGTCGGATCGGTGTCGATGCCGTTGCCGTCGAGCGAGATCTGGGGCGACGAGATCATGTCGATGCCGTAGCCGCTGTCGCGTGCCGCGAGGTCGGGGTGCGTCCCGAAGATGCCCGTGTCGAGCACGGCCACGATCACATCGCTCGAGCCTGTCGTGAGGTCCCATGCGGCGGGGAGGTTCATCGACGGGTAGTGCCACTGGAGCGGGTAGAAGGTGTCGTTCGGTTCGCGCATGGCCTGGAGGATCGCGTTCGGCTCGGCGTACTCGACGTCCGGGTCGAGCTGCGCCTCACGCATCGCGGTGCGCGTCGCCGCGCGCCGGGCGTCGGCCGTGGCGAGACTCAGCAGCGCCGTGTCACGCACGAGGAAGTGACCTCCACCGGAGCGCTGGGCAACGGTCATGCCGCGCTTGGCAGCCCAGCTGACGGGGTCCATCGCGTGGTCACGGAGCTTGACGATGAACTCGCCTTCCATCGCAGGACCGTCGAACGGTGAGGGGCGCAGCCCTGCGATCGCAGCGAGCTTCTCCTCGGTGAGTTCGGCGCCGTTCTGGGCGACGACGCGCGCGGGACGCGCGGCAGGTTCGGAGTCGCTCGTCGCGTCGGCGACCGGTGCCGCGGCTACACTCGACAGCCCCGCGCCGAGCGGCAGCGACTGGAGCTGGAGGATGTAGTCGCCCGTGATGGCCGCGCCGAAGTTCGACAGCACGACGAGGTTGAGGCCGAACGTGTCGTTGGCGCCCTGGTTGATGTCGAGTAGCGCGAGCTCGGGTTCGCTGTCCGAGTCGAACAGCGCCAGGCCCTCGGTCGTCAGCGCATCCTCGACGAAGATGTCGAGGTTCACGGCACCGGCGGGCGTCGCGTCGTGGAGCAGGACGAGCGAGACGGTCTGCGGGCCGGTGAACTGGAGCTGGAAGGCATCGACGTCCTGGAACGACGAGATGCTGCCCTGGATGCGCTTGAGACTGCCGACGGTCATGCCGCCGAGGATCTGCTCGTCACCGAAGTTGTCGTTCGGCTCGATCTCCGGCTGCACGGCGAGCTGCTGCACGCTGATGTCGCCTTCGATCGTTCCCGGCGTCGTGGGCTCGACGTACTTCGTCTTCTTGACCTTCGGGAACTTGATCTTGAGCGTGACCTTCAGGCCGCCCTCGGCTCCGTCGTTGGTGATGTTGAACGTGTGATCTCCGATCTCGTCGAGCGGGAACTTCTTGAGGCTCGCCGTCGTCTTCTTGATCTTGACGAACGCGCCGGGGTCCGTCGTGCCCGTGGGCGTGTCGATCGGGTCGATCGACGGCACGGCGTCCGACTTCTTCGACGGCTTGACGGTGGCCGTCAGCAGCGCGCCGATGTCACCGACGAACGGCACAGCGAGCGAGTCGCCATCGTCGACGACGACCTCGACCTTCTTGCTCGTGAGTTCCTTCGAGATCTTGCCCTTCACGGACAGCTTGTACTCGCCGGCCTCGCCCTCGTTCGTCCCGACGCGGACGAGGTAGCTCTTCGTCTCGGGCAGCGGGAACTTCTTGATCGAGACGGCGGGCTTCCCCGGACCGTTCGAGAAGGCCGTCGTGTTGATGACCTCCTCGGTCTCGGCATCGAGAAGATCGAGCGTGGGCTGAAAGCCCTTCTTGCCCTTCACCGTGATCGTCATCGTGGTGCCGATGATGCCCGTGAAGCGCACTGTGTCGGTGTCGATCGCGCCGACGATCTGGCCGTTGACCGAGTCGCCGAGGTTGATGTCGAAGTCGATCTCTTGAGAGAACGACGAGGCCGTGGCCAGCGCGAAGGCCAGCACGAGCGAGAAGAAGCGGATCACGGGGGACGACATGGCGGAGTCGGTTCCGAAGTCGGATAGAGAGCGGATGTGTGGGGTGCTGCGGCGAGCGGGTCGAATCCTTTGTATCGTGACGCCCTCGCAAGACAACGTCTTCGAGGACCGATCACGACGAGGCGCCGTTCGCAGAGGCAGAACAGCACTCGACGTGGGGAGCGGCAGAGAACTGCCACCTCGAACTGGGACACGGTACCGCATGAGCCTACAGGGCGGATTCACGACGTGAAGGCACGATTCGTAAGCTGGAGCGTGGTGGTCGTGTCGGCGGCCCTTTTTCTCTCGACGGTGTGTCCCACCGTCCCGGGGGGAGACAGTGGCGAGCTGATCACCGTGGCCCACACGCTCGGGGTCGCGCATCCGCCGGGATATCCGTTGTTCACGCTCTTGGGAGCAGTGGCCGACCGGGTCTCCGACGTCGGCGAGCCGGCCTGGCGGATCAACGTCCTCGGGGCGCTCATGGCGGCCGTGGGGGCTGGGCTGACCTATCTGCTGGCGCGGCGCTGCGCCGGGGCGGTCTGGCCGGCCGTGGCTGGGGCGGCGCTCAGCGCCCTCTCGATCGTGTCGTGGCGACACGCGTCGGGCGCCGAGGTCTTCGGGCTCAACGTCGCGCTCAACGTCGGGGCGGTCTTGGCGGTGCTCGCGCTCGACGATGCTCTGCGCGAACGGCGCGCCGCGCGTCGAGCGGCACTCCTCGTGGGCTTGCTCTTCGGCCTCGGGATGTCGAATCACCACACCACATCGCTGGTCGCGCTCGGCTGCCTCGGCGCGCTCGGGTGGCGGGTGGGGCGCGCGACGGTGAGCTGGAAGCCCGCAGTGGGGGCGCTGGGTTGGTCGCTGGTCGGTGCCGCCGTCGGTTTGCTGCCCTATGGCTATCTGCCCTGGGCGGCCGGGCGTGATCCGCTCCTGGCCTGGGGCCAGACCGACACGTGGGAGGGCTTCTGGCGACACGTGACACGCGCCGACTATGGCTCGCTGCAACTCGTCTCGGACGACATCGCGGCCGACTCGGCGTCCGTCCTCGCGGCACCGGCGTTCCTGCTCGCACGCCTGGGCCCGCTGACGTCGTGGATCGCACCCGTCACGCTCGTGCTCTTCGTCGTCGCCTGCCTGCGTCGCAACCAGCTCACCGGCGACTCCTTCGCACGCGGACTCGTCCTCGTGCTCGCGATCGTCACGGGGCCGGTCTTCTTCCTGCTCTTCAACGCACCGCTCGACAGTCCTCTGCTGCAAGGCGTTGTCGAGCGCTTCATGATCCTCCCGCTGGCGTTCGTCGGCGTGCTCGGCGCCTGCGGTCTCGCCGCGCTTCCGTTGGCGCCGCGGCTGCGCGACGGACTGTGCCTCGCCGTGGTCGTCGTGCTCGTGGCGCGCAACCACGCCGAGGTCGACATGAGCGACGTGACGTTCTCGCGCGACTTCGGCCGCGACGTGCTCGCATCCGTGCCCCCGGGGGCGATCTTCTTCTCGCGCTCCGACCTCGTCACCAACACCGTCGAGTACAACCAGTTTTGTCTCGGCCGGCGACCCGACGTCCTTGTCGTCGACCAGGAGAAGCTGACCTATCCCTGGTACGCCGCGCGCACGGCCCGCCGCGACGCGCGCTTCACGTTGCCGTGGCCCGAAGGCGTCGACGAGCGGCCGCGCTACGACGGGAAGAACGTCACGAGCGAGATGCTGTTCGCGGCGCACATCGAGCGCATGCCCGTGGCCGTCGTCGATCCCAAGGACGGCAGCTGGCAGCGCAGCTTCGAGCGCGTTGCTCGCGGACTCGTCTCGCTTGCGGTGCCGCGCGGCGCGGTGCCGCCGTACGAACAGCTCTTCGCGATCGACGAGCAGCTTGCGGCCACACTGGAGCGCCCCGATCCCGACGACTTCCCGCACGACGGCTTCGAGCGCGAGGGCTGTCTGCGCTACGGCGAGGCCTTCTTCGCCATGGGCTACACGGCCGAACAGGCCGGACAATGGGCGCGCGCCGCCGAGCACTACGAAGAGGCGACCACACAGCTCGCGGGCACCGAACGCGCCTGGCGCCCATGGCTGAACCTGGGCGTCGTCCTGCAGCGGACGGCCGGGCCGGCGGCAGCGGCCGAGGCCTGGCAGGCATGCCTCGACGCCTGGGAACGCCACGGCCACCTCCAGGATCCCAGCGACCCGGGACCGCCGGTGGAGCAGTTGCGTGCCGCCATTGCGGCTCCGCTGCCGTCGGACGAGCCCGGCGACGAGGCTCTGCGGCGCGCCCCGACAGCGCCCTGAGGTGCGTACCCCGGAGGCCATTCGCTGCATCCAACGCACTTCAGGACCTGGGCAACAGCGGCGCGCCATCGATTCACGAGCGAGAACTTCTCGCGACGACCCGCGTCGGTCTGGACGATGGGCGGCTTGTCGCCCGCCCGACCTCGAAACTCCTACTTTCTACCCTCCGATTTTGGACTGAACCGATGACGTTCGACGTAGCTCCGCTGCCGTTCGCTTATGACGCGCTCGAGCCCCATATCACGAAGCGAAACCTCGAGCTCCATCACGGCAAGCATCACCCGGCCTACGTGGGCAAGCTCAACGACGCGCTCGAAGGTCACGACGACCTCGCGAGCCGCTCGATCGAGGACCTGATCGCCAACCTCGGCTCCCTGCCCGAAGCCGTCCGCGGCGCGGTGCGCAACAACGGTGGCGGTCACCTCAACCACGCCACGATGTGGGAGATCATGTCGCCCGACGGCGGTGGCGCTCCGAGCGGCGAGCTGGCCGACAAGATCAACGCCAAGTTCGGCGACTTCGACAAGTTCAAGAGCGAGTTCAACGCAGCCGGCGCGGGACGCTTCGGCAGCGGGTGGGTCTACCTGACGATGGACAAGAGCGGTGAGCTCGCCATCGAGACGACGCCCAACCAGGATTCGCCGGTCACCGAAGGGCGCCACGTCCTCGTGATCAACGACGTCTGGGAGCACGCCTACTACCCGACGTACGAGAACCGCCGCCCCGACTACCTCAAGGCTTTCTGGAACGTCGTCAGCTGGAAGGCCGTCCAGAAGCGCTACGACGCGGCCAAGTAGTCTCGCTGGTCAGCGCTGCGTCACCGCTCCGCCGTCGATGCGCCTGCGCGGCGTCTTCGGCGGCGGAGTTCGCGTCTGTGCCGCGCCGGTCTGGCGTTGTGCAGGGTCTGGAGACGAGCCGATCTGGAGACCGCGGGATGCGCGTGCGCTGGCTCGAGGACTTGCTCTGCGATCATGCGACGTCGTGGACCCGCAGTCGTCGTGTGCTCGATCTGCGTGAACGCGAGCTGGCGCGTGAGGTCTTCGGTGCCTCGCTCGACGTCGCCGCTGTCGTGATCGCCGAGGCCACCGTGCTTGCGACGCCCGCGGTGCTCGGCAACGTGATCCGCACGTCCGGGCCGATGCCCGATCGCATGCTCGTCCACGAGCTGACGCACGTCTGGCAATATCAACATGGCGGCGGCGCCTACATCTCGGATTCACTCACGGCACAGCTCCACGCGATCGTGACGACGGGCTCACGCCGCGGCGCCTACCGGCCGACGCTCGTCCCCGGGCGGCCCTTCGCGAGCTACCCGGCCGAGCACCAGGCCGTGATCGTCGAGCGCTGGTTCGCCGACCCGACCGCACGACGCGACCCGCTCTACCGCGCCTTGGTCGAAGAGCTGCGCTCGGCGCGCTCGAGTCCGTAGAACTTCTCGAGCGCCTCGAACAGTTCGGGATGGTGACGCGCGAGCTGCTTCGGCTTCTCGAAGTAGGCCTCCGTCGCGACGGCGAAGAACTCGGCCGGGTTCGTCGCGCCGTAGCGATCGAGGACGCTCTTGTGCGGGGTCTTGCGCAGCGCCTCGTACTCGGGCTCCAGTGCCTTGGCCCAGGCGGCGTAGGCCGTCTTGCCCGAGAGGGGCGGCGTGCCGTCGGCGTTGCCGTCCTGCGTGTCGAGCTGATGCGCGAACTCGTGCAGGATGACGTTGTGGCCGTCGTCGGCGTTGCGCGCACCGGACATCGACGGCGACCAGGCCAGGATGAGCGTGCCGCCGCTCCACGACTGTCCGAGCACGTCCGTGCCATGCTCGCTCACGATGTCGCTGCGCCCGCGCACGTGACCCGGACTGGCGCGGTAGGCGTCGGGATAGACGAGGATCGACGCGAGTCCGGGGTACATCTCGGAGTCTTCACGGAGGATCAAGAGGGCCGCGTGCGCCGCGATCGTGACGCGCATCTCGTCCGTGAGTTCGAGTCCGCCGCAGCCCTCGAAGTTCTTCTCGTCGAGCAAGACCTGCACGTGCCCACGCAGGATGTCTTGACGCTCGGGCGACAGCTGCGCGTAGAGCGGCACGTTGCGATCGATGATCTCCTGCCAGGCCGGCGGGAAGGGCTGGGCGCGCACGCGCTTACGGCGCCAGCGTCGATAGAGCTTCAAGAGCATGCCTCAGTCCTCGGTCGCGGTGTCGACGTCGAAGCATGCGACGGCGAACAGTGAGTCGGGATCCGTCCAGTGCGCCGCGAGCCGCAGGCCGGCTGGCGCGGCGAGGTCCGTGAGAGCCGGGAGCGTGTACTTGTGGGAGTACTCCGTGAGGATGCGCTCGCCGGGGGCCAACGCAAACTCGTGTCCGGCGAGCGCGATCGACTGATGGGTGCGACTCTCGAGGAAGATCTCGATGCGCATCCGCGTCGCGTCGTAGCGTGCGATGTGGTCGAACGCGTCGACGTCCACGCGCGCGCCGAGCTCGTCGCGGAGTCGCACGAGGAGGTTCTTGTTGAACGCCGCCGTCACTCCCGCCGGATCGTCGTAGGCGAGCTCCAACGTGGCGCGGTCCTTGTCGAGGTCGACGCCGACGACAATGCCGCCGACGCGCCCAGCCAGGGATGCCATGCGCGCGAGGAGTCGACGCGCTTCGTCATGCTCGAAGTTTCCGATCGTCGATCCCGGGAAGTAGACCCAGGTGCTCGCCGGGTGTTCGGGCGACGCCGGGATCTCGAAGCTCTTCGTGAAGTCGGCGACGACGGGCTGGATGTCGAGTTGCGGGTAGCGCTCGCGGAGACGCTCGGCCGTTGCGAGAAGGTGCTCGCGTGAGATGTCGACCGGCACATAGCCGACAGGGTCGACGAGCGCGTCGAGCAGGAGTTGCGTCTTGACGCTGCTGCCGCTGCCGAACTCCACGATTCGTGCGCGTGGGCCGAGGTGTTGCGCGAGAGCCGGCGCGTGACGCTCCATGATCGCGAGCTCGGTGCGCGTCGGATAGTACGCGTCGAGTTCACAGATCTCGTCGAACAGCGCTGATCCACGCTCGTCGTAGAAGTACTTGCACGGCAGCGTCTTCGGCGTGCGCTGCAAGCCTGCGATGACGTCGCGCATGAAGGTCGCGTGAGCTGGTGACATGGGTTCTGTCATCGGGCGAGCCGGATGCCGCTGAACTGCCAACGCGTCGACGGCGGGAAGAAGTTTCGATAGCTGGGGCGCGCATGACCGGCAGGCGTGGCACACGACCCACCGCGCAAAACGAACTGCGAGCACATGAACTTGCCGTTGTACTCGCCCAGTGCCCCGGCGGCGGGCTCGTAACCGGGGTAGGGCGAGTAGTGACTGGACGTCCATTCCCAGACGTTGCCGAGCGCGTGTTCGAGCGGGCCATCGTCGGCCGCGTCGGCGCAGGGGTGGATCGGGAGACCGGCGCGATGCAGGTGCGTCGACCAGGATTGTCCGCCTCGCTGCTCGTGCGAGCTGACCGCGTCTTCCCACTCGAACTCCGTGGGCAGCCGCGCACCCGACCAACGCGCGAACGCGTCGGCCTCGAAGTAGGAGACGTGGCAGACAGGGGCGGCGTCCTCGAGGGGAATCCAGCCGGCGGGCGTGAACTCGCACGCCGCGTCCTCACTCCAGTACAGCGGCGCACACCAGCGTTCGGAGCGCACCGTGTCCCAGCCCAGAGAGAGCCACAGCTCGGGGCGCCGGTAGCCGCCGTCGGCGATGAAGGCACGGTACTCACCGTTCGTGACCGTGCGCGTCGCGATCTCGTAGGGCTCGAGGAAGACGCGATGGCGCGGCCGCTCGTTGTCGAAGCTGAAGCCCTTGGCCGCGTGGCCGATCCGCGCGATGCCTTCGCGCCCCGCGACCCAGGTCTGCTCGCGCGGCGGTGGTACCGGGGACGGTGTGCGGGAGCCGGTCGGAACGCGACGCCTCTGCCAGCGGGCATGCGTGATGTCCGTGACGATCAACTCCTGATGTTGCTGTTCGTGCTGGATGCCCAGTTCGACGATCTCGGCCCGACGGTCGTCGATGACACCGCGCTCGAACAGGGCCCTGACGGCGCCGTCGACGTGCGCTCGATACGCGCCGACGGTGGCGAGGTCGGGGTGCGCGCGAGCGCCGCGGCGAACGCGCCGCGGCTGTTCGCCGACGGCGTTGTAATACGAGTTGAAGAGCGCCTCATAGGACGCGTCGAACGGCGTGTAGCCAGGGGTTTCCCGCAGGACGAAGGTTTCGAAGAACCAGGTCGTGTGGGCGAGGTGCCAGCGCGTGGGGCTCGCATCCGGCATCGACTGGATGTCGCACTCGACAGGTGTGAAGGTCGCCGTGAGTGCCGTGCTGAAGGTGCGCGTCGCCTCGAACCGAGCGAGCAGAGCGCTCCGCGTTCGCGCGGCGTCGGGACGAGGCACGGGCTCGGATCGGTGGCCGGTCTCGGATGTCGTCATGGTCGATGGAAGCGGTTTGGTTGACTGCCGAGCCCTTCGAGCGCCGTCAGTCCCTCATGATCGAGCGCCAGAAAGGCGCGTGAATCCGTTGGGGAAGTCATCGAGCGGGACTCTCGCGGGTGATGGTGACGAGGGCGCGCCCGAGCGTTTCAGGCCTCTTGGCGTAGCACCTCGAGCGGCGGGCGCTCGTGCAGACCGCGCGTCTGCAGGCTGCCGACGAGCGTCGTCACGGCACAGAGCACGGCGACGGCAGTGAACCACGGGCCCGCCGCCAGGACGAAGGGCGTCTCGAAGACGAAGCGCGACAGGGCCCACGAGCCGGCGATCGAGAGCACCGCGCCGGCGCCCGTGGCAAGCAGGCCGAGCAACACGAGTTCGATGCGTGTGATTGCCGTCACCTGGGCCCGCACGGCGCCGAGCGTGCGCAGCAGCACCGATTCTTCGATGCGCTGGTCGCGGCTGGCGATCAGGGAGGCGGCGAGCACGACGAGCCCCGTGAGGATCGAGAAGGCGGCCATGAAGCGGATGACGAAGGCGACGCGGCCGAGGATCTCGTCGGCGACCTCGAGGATCGTCGCCAGGTCGATCGAGCTGACGTTGGGGAAGCGCCGCACGGCCTCGCGCTGGAGCAGGGCCGACGCGTCGCGCGAGTCGGCGCGCGTGACGGCGACGTGGAACTTCGGTGCCGCGTCGAGCACGCCCTCGGGGAAGACGGCGAAGAAGTTCGGCTGCACGCGGCGCCACTCGACAGCGCGCAGCGAACCGATCACGGTCGGAATGGCGACGCCCTGGACGTCGAAGACGATCTCGTCGCCCACACCGACGCCGAGCGACTCGGCGATGTCGGCCTCGAGCGAGATCGGCGGCCGCGCGGTGCCGGGCTCGACGCGCCCCGTCCACGCGCCGGCGACGATCTCCTCGGTGTCCGTCAGCTCGCTGCGGAACGTCGAGCGATACTCGCGTGTCAGCTGCCACGAGGGCGTGTCGACCGACTCGTCGTCGCGCAGCTCCGAGACCGAACGTCCGGCCACCGACGCGATGCGCATCGTGACGATGGGCACCATGTCCATCAGCGGCAGCCCGTTCGACTCGATCATCGCCGCGACGTCGTCACGCTGGTGATCCTGGATGTCGAACATCACGAGGTTCGGTTGCGTACCGACGGCGCTCATGTCGACCTGCGCGAGCAGGATGCGCTCGGTCTGCACCATCGTGAGGACGAGGAAGGCGCCGAGGCCGAGCGCGACCATCAGACTCGTGGTCTGGTTGTAGGGCCGGTGGAGGTTCGCGAGCGCCTGGCGCCAGACGTACGACCACGACGACGGCACGAGCTGTCGCAGCAGCGTCATGAGCCCGCGCGCGATCAGCGACAGCACGACGAAGACGAGCGCGATGCCGGCCGTGAACCCCAGGCCCACGGTGATGGAGTGGGCCTGGATCGATGCGAAGCCGGCGATCCCCAGGACGACGGCGATCGCGAGCGGCGCGCGGGCGCGTCGACGCGTGGCGAGGTCGCTCGCGTCGACGGTGGCGCGCAGGGCCGCGAGCGGCGGGATGCGCGAGACGTCCGCGAGGGGCAGGAGCGCGAATAGCAGCGCCGACGAGACGCCGATGACGAGCCCGAGGGCGACGGCGCGTGGCGCGAAGGCGACCGGGACGTCGACGGGCAGGAAGTCGGCGAGGACGCTGGGCATGATCGTTTGGATCGCGACGCCGAGGGCCGAGCCGACGAGCGCCGCGGCGAGGCCCAGGCCCAGCACCTGCGCCGTGACGAGCGCGACCGTGCGCGCCTCGGTTGCGCCGAGGCAGCGCAGCGTGGCGAGGTCGGCGAGCGAGCGGCGCACGTGCACGTGGATCGCCGAGCCGACCCCGAGCCCGCCGAGCAGCAGCGCCACGAAGCCGACGAGTCCGAGGAATGCGTCGAGGCGTTCGACCGACCGACTCCACGCGTCCTCGGCGTCGTCGATCGTCGTCGCGCGTAGGCTCTCGTCGTCCGTGAGGTTCTCGATCGGCTCGACGAAGCGCGCCGTGTCGGGCTCGTCGGGCATGTGCGCATAGAGCGCCTCAGTGACGCGACTGCCGCGACTGAGCAGCTCCTCGTCGAGCGTTTCGAGCGGCACGTAGATGCGCGGGCCGAAGTACGCGTTGGCGCCCGTCTGGCCCGGGAACTTCGTCAGCGCCCCCGTGATCTCGTACGATCGCCGACCGATCTTGACGGTGTCGCCGGGTTCGAGATCGAACTGCAGCATGAGCCCGTCGTCGACGAGCGCGCCGCCGGACTGCCGGAACGTCGCATGGGCGTCGGCGGGAACGGTCTCGACGTCGCCGTAGTAGGGGTAGGCACCGTCGAGGGCGCGGACCTGGACGAGGCGCGTCTCGGCGGCTCCATCGGGGTTGAAGGACGCCATCGACGCGAACGAGAGCTGGCGCGTCGACTCGACGTCGCCGAGCGCGGCATAGACGGCAGCGCGGAGCTCCTCGTCCATGAGCGAGTTGCGGCGCACGCGCAGGTCGGCACCGAGGATACCCTTCGCCTCCGTCGCGACGACGGCGCGCAGGTTGTCGGCGAACGACGCCACGGCCACGAGGGCCGCGACACCGAGCGTCATCGACGCGGCGAAGAGCGCGAGCTGCCGGCGACGCGAGCGTGCGTCGCGCCAGGCCATGCGCCAGGTCCAGCCGTCGCGGAGGGCCGCCAAGACCTGCTTCAAAGCGTGGCGACCTCGCGCGCTGCCGGTGGGTTCGTCGTCGAGTCGTCCGTGAGCTTCCCGCCGCGCATCGTGAGCACGCGATCGGCGCGCGCTGCGAGTTCGCGGTCGTGGGTGATGAGCAGCAGCGTGGCGTCGCGTTCGCGGTCGAGGTCGAAGAGCAGGTCGGCGAGCGGCGCGCCCGTCTCGGTGTCGAGGTTGCCGGTGGGCTCGTCGGCGAAGAGCCACTTGGGCGAGTTGACGAAGGCCCGTGCCAGGGCGACGCGCTGCTGCTCACCGCCGGAGAGCTGCGCGGGGTAGTGGTCCATGCGGGCGCCGAGCCCGACGCGGTCGAGCAGATCCGTGGCGACCTGACGTGCGCCGCGGGCCGCGCCCTGGAGTTCGAGCGGGACCATGACGTTCTCGAGCGCCGTCAGCGTCGGCAGAAGTCGGAAGTTCTGGAAGACGAAGCCGACCTCCGTGGCGCGCCAGCGCGACAGGGCGTCCTCGTCCATCGTCGCGAGGTCGCGTCCGTCGACGACGAGCGCGCCCGAGGTCGGCCGATCGAGCCCCGCGCAGAGCCCGAGCAGCGTCGTCTTGCCGCTTCCCGACGGGCCCACGATCGCACACCGCTGACCGACGGGCAGCTCGAACGACACGGCGTCGAGCACCGTGAGCTCGCGCTCGCCGCTCGTGTACACTTTGGAGATGTTCTCGCAAATCAACATGGCGTGTCTTGGGTTCGGTGTGCTCGTCGTCGCTCTCGGCTTCGCGGGGTGTAGCGAAGGTCGGGCCGAACCGGGTTTAGCACACGATGATGGCGATGCGCGTGTCGCAGCCGAGGCGCCGGGCGCGGGCCAGCGCGTCGTGTTCCTGGGTGACAGCCTGACGGCCGGCTACGGCGTGGATCCCGGTGATGCGTATCCGGCCTTGATCGAGGGCTTCATCGAGCGGCGCGGTTGGGGCTTCGAGGTCGTCAACGCCGGGATCTCGGGCGACACGACGGCCTCGGGCCGGGCCCGGATCGACTGGCTCCTGCGTGCGCCGATCGACGTGCTTGTCCTCGCACTGGGCGGCAATGACGGCCTGCGCGGCACGCCCACCGACGAGATGCGCCGCAACCTCGAGGCCATCGTCATGGATGTGCGCGACGCCTCGCCCGGCGTCGTTGTCGTGATCGCGGGCATGAAGGCCGTGCCGAACATGGGTTCCGACTTCCGCGAGAGCTTCGAGGACGTTTTCCCCGAGCTGGCCGACGAACTCGACACCGCCTTCGTCCCGTTCCTGCTCGAGGGCGTGGGCGGCGTCGCGGCGCTGAATCAGCTCGATCGCATCCATCCCAACGAGGAGGGGCACGCCGTGATCGCCGAGGTCGTCTGGGGCGTTCTCGAGGACGTGCTCGAAAGCCGCCTCGACCGATGAGCGAGGCGTGTCTGCGCGATGCGGCGCTGCGGATCGTCGCCTCGCCGGTGTTGGTCGACAAGCTGCGTGCGCCGGCGCGCGATCTGCCCGACGACGAGCGTGTGCTCGACGCGTTGCCCCTCGCTCCGGCGCGCAGCGAGTCGCTTGCGATCCGTCCCGCGAAGCAGGCGCGTGTCCCGCCGCTGGCCGGTCTCGCCGACCCGAGCCAGCGAGCGCGCATCGTGCACGCCCTCGCGAACCACGAGCTGCAGGCCATCGAACTCTTCGCCTGGGCGCTGCTGGCCTACCCGGATGCGCCGGACGATTTTCGGCGCGGGCTCGTGTCGACGCTCGTCGACGAGCAGCGTCACTTCGTGCTCTACCAGGAGTGTCTCGCCGAGCAAGGCGTGTCCTTCGGCGACCTCGCGGTGTCGGGCTACTTCTGGAACAAGGTCGCGCTGCTCTCGTCGCCGGCGCACTTCGTCTGCGCCATGTGCCTGACGTTCGAGAACGCGAACCTCGACCACGCCGAGGCCACCGAGCAGGCGGCCATCGAGCGCGGCGACGAGCGGCTCGTGAGCGCCTTGCGCGTGGTTCATCGTGACGAGGTCCGCCACGTCGCGTTCGGCTGGCGCATGTTGGACGCGTTCAAGGGCGACGACGAGACGATGTGGGATGCGTACTGCGCGCGCATGCGCTGGCCGCTGCGCCCCGAACTCGCGCGCGGACGACACTTCGACGCCGAGGCGCGTCGGCGGGCGGGCTTCGACGAGGCCTTCATCACGCAGCTCGCAGGCGCCACGCGCGCGCGGCGATGACACGTCTCGTCGTCGCCAATCTCGACGCCGAGGCCGAGCTGGCGGGCGCGACGCTGGCTCCGCGCGCGCGCTCGGCCGCAAGCGTCTTCGGCGCCCTGCTCGCGGGCTGGTGTCGCGCCGGCGACGAGCTGTGGTTGCCGTGCACGCGGCGTGCGGATCTTCCACAGCTGAGGCTGTCCGAGGGGACGGGCCCGACGCTCGTGTGCGGCGATCTTGCGGCCGCCGCGGCGCGTCACGACGAGGTCCTCGCATGGTGCGAGACGCCGAGCGTCGCGACGGCACGCGCAGCACGACCGACGCTCGCAGCCGACGGGCGTCCCCAGCGAGCAGGGCCGACGCAAGCCAGCGCCGCGACTCATCATCGACGCTTCGCCTTCGAGTTCGGGAAGGCTCACGGACTTGGCCTCGAAGCGGCGCGCTGGGCGACGTCGGCTGCCGACCTCGCTGCGGCTGCGCGCGACGCGGGCGCGACCTCACCGACGCGGCTCGGCTGGGTGCTCAAGGCGCCGCTGTCGGCCGCCGGGCGTGACCGCTGGCGCGGGCGTCTCGACGACGAGGGCCGCGCGGCCGCCGAGCGCTTCCTTGGCCTCCACGGACAAGCGTTGCTCGAACCATGGCAGCGACGCGTGGCCGACTTCGGCTGGGTCGGTTGGGTCGACGAGGCCGGGCCGGTGGCGATCGGTGCCCACGTGCAGCGCGTGGATGTGGCGGGACGCTTCGTCGGCATCGAGATTCCCGGGGATGTGACAGCCGACGACGCGGGCCGTCTGGACGAGGTCGGTCTGGCAGTGGGGCGCGAACTCTGGACGCGCGGGCTGCGGGGCGGCTACGGCATCGACGCCTGGCGCTGGCAGTGCGACGACGGCAGCACGGCGCTCCACGCCCTCGGCGAGGTCAACGCGCGCCTCACGATGGGGCACGTCGCACGCGTCTGGCACCACCGCCGCCCGAACGAGCCGACGCAGCTCGGCGCGACGCGCGGCGACGCGGCGGTGCCGTCAGCCGCTCCGCGAATCGTCGCGTCGACGGACGCCCTCACGGCCTTCGTCGTCTGACCGTTCTCGCCATGTCGGAGTGTTCTCGCCCCTCGGCGTCTGGCAGAGTGACGCGTTCGCGTGTTCGCACGGTGTCTTGTGCGGCAGGGCCGAGGAACGGCAGGACTGATTCGATCCGGAAGGGACAGCGTGGTGACGGCGACGAAGACGAAGAAGCAGAAGAAAGCGAAGGGCGGCGACAAGGCATTGCTGCGCAACAAGCACGTGCTCTACGAGGCGTCCGTCCAGAGCCCCGATGCCGACCTCTCCTTCTTTCGGCGCGTCTTCAAGCGCCACCGGAAAGCCGACTTCCGTCGCTTCCGCGAAGACTTCTGCGGCACGTCGCTGCTGAGCGCGACGTTCGTCAAGCGCCACGCAGACAACGTCGCCTACGGCATCGACCTCGATGGTCCGACGCTGGCCTGGGGGCGCGAGCATCACATCGGCCCGCTGGGTGACGCCGGCGAACGCGTCGTGCACATCCAGGACAACGTCATGACGGCCGACGTCCCGCCCGTCGACGTCGCCTGCGCGCTGAACTTCTCGTACTGGATCTTCAAGGAGCGCGCGACGCTGCTCGCCTACTTCCGCGCCGTGCGCGCCGGCCTTGACGAGGGCGGCGTTTTCTTCGTCGACGCCTTCGGTGGCCAGGACGCCATGGATGACGGTAAGGAAGAACGCCGCATCACCGACGGCAAGACGCCCGACGGGAACAAGGTCCCCAACTTCACGTACATCTGGGACCAGGCGAAGTTCAACGTCTGCAACCACGACATCCTCTGCCACATCCACTTCAAGTTGAAGGGTGGCAAGAAGATCAAGAAGGCCTTCACCTACGACTGGCGCTTCTGGACGCTGCCCGAGATCCGCGACCTCATGATCGAAGCGGGCTTCGCGTCGACGGAGGTCTACATGGAGGGCTGGGACGACGACGCCGACGAGTCGGACGGCATCTTCCGTCTGCGCAAGACGATGGAGAACGACTCGAGCTGGGTGGCCTACGTCGTGGGTCTGACGTGAACGCGCCGACGCACAGGCATCCGCGTGTGGCCGTGTTCTGCGGCGCGAGTGTCGGGCAACGGCCCGTCTACGAAGATGCGGCGCGGGCGCTCGGCGCGGCGCTCGGCGCGCGCGACTGGGGCCTCGTCTACGGCGGTGGCAACGTCGGGCTGATGGGCGCCATCGCGGATGCGACGATCGAGGCCGGAAGCGAAGTGATCGGCGTGATCCCCGACGCGCTGCGGACGCGCGAACTCGCGCACGACGGCTGTCGCGAGCTGATCGTCGTCGACACGATGCACGAGCGCAAAGAGGCGATGATGGCGGCCTCGGATGCCTTCGTCGCCATGCCCGGCGGGATCGGCACACTCGAGGAACTCACGGAGGTCTTCGCCTGGCTGCAGCTCGGCTTCCACCACAAGCCCTGCGCGATGTTCGACGTCGACGGCTACTGGCAGCCTTTCCGCGACCTCCTGGATCACGTCTGCACCGAGGGTTTCATGGGACGCCACGCCGCCGACCAGCTGCTCTGGGCCAGCTCACCCGCCGAGCTGCTCGAGATGCTGGCGACCTGGGAAGCCCCGGCGGCCACGCGCTGGTCGTGAGCTGCGGCGGGGCCGAGCGTGCGATCACGGATCGACGACGAGCTCCAGCTCGTACGTGCGGTCGACATCCGTGACGTTGACGGATCCGAGGGCCGCGATCGTCCAGCCGTGGTATGGGTGAGGCACCGACGCCGTCACCGTGAGGAATCCCGGCGGAAGTCGATCGGCGTGGAGCGTGCCGTCGCGATTCACGCGGCTGAACCCGGGGCACAATCTTCCGTCGGCGTCGAAGAGAACTGACGCGGGGAAGTTGGCGTAGATAGCGACGTTGGACATGCGCACAGGCGCGTGATCACGGTCGACGACGCGCACGGTGAGGCGATGGGCTCGGGGGAGTTCGACGACGCGTTGGAAATTAAGGGCGTCGGAACCGCTGAAAGACTCGACCCAGTACGCCCGGTCGGGAGCAGTCACCCAAACACGCGAGTTCCCGCGACCGATCTCGACCGTGAATTGATCCGCGCGGGCTTCGATCGGGTCCGGTTCGCGCGGGCCACGTGTGCCGCGTTGGACAGTGACGTCATAATCGTCGAGACATCCGCCGTCCTCAGCGCTGACGACGCGGCCGACGAGCCGGCGCCGCAGGTCGTCGGCCGGCGTGAGCCGCAGCTCGATGGTTTGCGGGCTCGGGGAGACCCTGAAGATCTGCTCGTGCCGGGGCACGTGGAGCGTGTACTCGCCGGCATAGAGCGCATCGATCGTCAATACGCCCTCTTCGTCGGTGTAGGCGTCACGCCTGCCGAGGGCGTGGCTCCAAGACGCGTTGGCGAAGCCGAGGAGCTCCCAGCGGCGGTTCCTCACGGGCTGGCCCGCAACGGCTCGATCTCCTCGCCAAGCGATCGATTGATGGGCGTAGGGCTCGCCCTCTGGCGTGAGGATGCGGACGGTGAGTGTCGCAGCCGGCTCGAGCGTGATGTCGCGCCGGTAACTTCCGGGGGCGGGGATGACGATCCCGTCGGAGACGGCCCAGGCATGGCCCGCAGCCTTGACGGTGACGACGGCACTGTCGGAGACGGGGACGCCGAGCAACTCGTAGACGCCGTCGCTGCCCGTGACGACGTCACCGGGTTGTCGGCCGGGCGTCGCGTTGTAGGCGTGTGTGGCCACGGCTGCGCCTGAGATTGGCGACCCGTCCGGGCCGCGGACGATGCCCGTCAGTCGCGCGCCGCGTTCGAGGGTGATCGCGAGTGGCGCCCCGTCGGTGTCAACGCGCTTCGACCAGGGCAGCTTCGGCATGCCTGGGATGGTGAGGGTGACCGTGTCGTAGGGTAGCGGGCCGAGGCGAAATGTGCCGTCATCGGCGGTCGTCGTGCTCGTCCACGGCGTGGCTGCCTGTCGTACGACGCCTGGCCACTCGCTCCGTTCTGCGTCCCCGCGGAAGCTGTCTCGACGAGCCGTGATCGTGACGCCGGCACGCGCGTCACCGGCTTCATCGACGACCCGCCCAGACATGAACCGTTCGCGATGAAGAACCAGCCGCAGCCCGCGCATGTGCTCGCCAGGCTCGACGCGGGCCCTCAGTGAATGATTCGGGGCGAATCCTTCGGCCTCGACCTCGATGATGGCGCCTGCGCCCAGCGAGGCTAGCCGGAAGTGACCGGCGGCATCACTTATGACCGTGGCGTCGGGCGCCATGGTCGTGCGGTCCGCGTTGCGGATCTTGGTTCCGTGCCAGACATGGACCTGTGCGCCGGCGACCGGGACTCCGCGCTCGTCGAGGGTGCGTCCGCTGGCGCTGCAGTGCGGTGGCGCGATGCAGACGACATCTGCCGACTCACTGGCCTCGACGACGTCGAGTGCTGGTCTCGACGACCGGGCGATGCCGGCCACGCCGGTGTCGGCGGTGGGCATGACGACCAGCGAGTGCAACCCGAGTCCGCCTTGCCACTGGAACTCGAAGCGCCCATCGGCGTCCGTTTCATCGAACAGGACCGTTGACGGCTGTTCGTGGACCCAGCCCGTCGCGCAGTAGTTGATCCGGATCGGGCGCTGGAGACGCACGGTCGCGCCGACGACGGGGCTCGCGTCGACCTCGCGGATCACTCGGCCTGTGAGCACCGTCGGCGAGTCGATGTCCTGTGCTTTACTCCCGGAGAACGTTGCCAGGATTCCGAGGGCGAGGGCCCACGCTGTCGGTTGAGGTGATCCCATATGGCGCGACCTCCTGCTGATGTCTCAACGCTCGTGCTGCGCGAATCGTATCGGGAATCTCCGAGGTCTGTCTCTTTGGTCGTGGGTCGCCCTCGCGGACGCCGCTGGGCACCGATGCTAGGATTCGCGGAAGAAATCTGCCCGGAGCGACGTCCTACGACGTTCGACTCTGGCAAGGAGACCCACCCGATGATCACCCCGTTCCGCGCTCTCGGCGCGCTCGCACTGCTCGCTGCCTCCATGACGGCACAAGACGAGAAGTATTACGCGATGGGGGAGAGCGGCCGTCTCGCGCTCAACGGCACCGTGCTCGACAAGCTGCCGGGGAACTACGATCCCGAAGACGAGGCAGATCCCAACGCCGAGCAGATCTGGGTCGATCTCGTCGTGATCGGCGCCGATCGCTACGCGCTGCGCGGCGACGGCATCGTGCGCAAGAACGGCGCCAAGCTCTTCAAGCTTCCGTGGACTCCGGCCGACCCGCTGTGGGTCAAGATGACCGTCGTCGACGATGTCGTCTGGGCCGTGCGCGCCGACGGCGTCGTGACGCGCGACAAGAAGATCTTCGCCGAGCTGCCCGCCGATGGCTTTCCGTTCGTCGACATCGAGATCGCACCCAACGGTGACGTCCAGACGCTCACCATCGATGGCGTGGTCTTCGTCAACGACGACGACGTCGACTTCGCGCTCGATCTTCGCGGCGACCCGCTGATCCCCGGCCCGCTCGGCGAGCCCAACGGCACGCCGTTCTTCGCCGCGTGGGTCGACATCGAGATCGCCGAGGACGGCGTCACGTACGGGCTCCGCGCCGATGGCCTGATGCAGCGCGGGACGGCCGTCGAGGGCGCCGCGCCCCCGGCGATCGCCATCACGTGGGCGCTCTTTCCCGGGCCCACGGTCATGGCGCCGGTCACGGCCTTCACGTACCGCGATTTCGAGATCCAGCCCGGGCTCATCCCGACGCCGATTGCCATGCGCCAGGACGGTCAGGTCTACACGGCCTCGCTGCTCCTCGAGGAGCCACAGCTCCAGGTCGACTACGCGGGTGATGGCGACAACGTCGACGAGATCTTCGTCGACTTCGTGCTTGGCGATGCCGTCGAGCTCGAGTTCTGGGCCCTGCGCTCGGACGGCCGTCTGTACACGGGGCTGGCACCCACGCCGCCGCTGCTCACGTTCTTGAAGAAGGGCTACGTGCGCGCAGCCGTCTCGACCGCCGCGCCCGATCTCTCGAACTTCAAGAACAGCAAGCCGCTCGTCGGTCGCTACAAGATGCGCGCCCTCGAGGGCATGCCGGTCTCGGTGCCGATCGTGCTGTCCGACTCGGACAAGCTCGCCGAGGACCTGCTCGTGTCGTTGTTCGACGACCCAGCCGATCTGGATCCGGGCGTGACGTGGGATGACAAGACCCAGCGCCTCGAACTCGACGACACGTTGACGAAGGGGGGCGTCAAGGCGCGCATCCTCGTCGATGACGGTGAGGCCAAGGCGAAAAAGACCACCGTGTCGGTCAAGGTCGTGCCGGTGGATGCCAACGTCGACAAGAACAAGCCGCCGAAGCTCATCAAGGTCAAGCCGCTGCAGGCGCTCGTCGGGATTCCGTTCGAGATGGAGCTGCTGGCCTTCGATCCCGACGGCGACGCCGTCACGATCACGGCCGACGACAGCAACAAGAAGAGCATCTTCAACATCGACGGCAGCGACGCCGTCGTCGTCGAAGAGGACGGGCGCACGATCCTGCGCTGGACGCCCGGATTCGACGATCTCGGCAAGCAGGTCGCGCGGCTCGTCGTCACGGACGGTGACAAGACGAAGAAGAGCGGCCTGAAGATCCGGGTCGTGAGTCCGCTGATCTTCTGATCGTCCGTGGACCAGGTCAGGCGGCATCCGGCCGGCATACAGTCGTCGCGCGCGAGACACTGGGTGCCGGCCGCGCTTATGCGTGCCGATCCCCGACAACCTTTCACGGAGGGGCGGCCAATCTGGGATCCCCGGCGCGGGATCTCGATATCGTTTCCTAGAGGCCCGATTCTGCGGAGCGATTGTCGATGTCGATTTCCCCCTTGTTCGTTCGTGCGCTGATCAGCGTGGCTGTCGGTGTGTGCGCGGCATTCGGGCAGGCCGACCCTTCCGTTCGCTCGGCGGCCGCGGCGCCGTACATCCAGTTCGAGTCCGGCCACGTCGAGCCGCTCCTGCTCGCACCCGACGGCCAGACGCTGTACGCGCTCAACACGCCCGACCACCGCGTCGAGGTCTTTGCGATCGAACCGCGCCCGGTCGCGACGCGCGGCGGGCGCAGTCCCGGGACGTCCGGCTCGACGTCGATGGCACAGGGCGGGGTCGCCGAAGGCGGCGGCGTCGTGGCGCTCGGCGGAGCGGGTGTCGTGCCGCCACTTCCGGCTGTGCGGCTTCGCCACGAGCGGTCGATCTTCGTCGGACTCGAGCCGGTTTCGATGGCGCTCTCGCTCGACGGCACGACGCTCTTCGTCGCGAACCACATGTCCGACACGGTGTCGGTCGTGGACCTCGCCGTCGGGTTCACGGTGGCCACGATTCCCGTCGGGGACGAACCCCAGGGGCTCGTGGTCGTGGACGACCGGATCTTCGTCGCCTGCGCGCGCACGCCGACCGTATCGCCGCCGGCCGGTGAGACGGACAAGGGCGACACGAGTCACCACGTGCTCGTCGTCGCCCAAGCCGTCGCGCCCTACGCGCTCATCGAGCACGTGTCGCTCGGCGTCATCAAGCCGCGCGACGTCGTGGCGCTCGACGGCGCCGTGTACGTCGTCCCGCAGAACTCGGGCAACCGCACGACGCTGCTCGACGAGACCGACACGACGACGACCCTGGGCTGGTCGCAGCTGACGCTCGCCGGCGACGAGACGCCGTTCCCCGTGAACCCCGTGCTCACGAAGGCCGAGCTGCCGGCGTTCGTGCGCGGATGGCAGATTCCGATCGCCGGGCGCATCGTGCGCGACTCCGACTTCCCGACGCTCGCCCCGCAGCTCCTCGACCACGACGTGCTGGCGGTTGATGCCACGACGCTGGCCATCGCGGCGAGCCCGACGACGGGCGTCGGCACGACGCTCTTCGATCTCGAACTCAACCCGTTCACGGGCGATCTTTGGGTTGCGGCGACCGAGGCTCGCAACCTCACGCGCTTCGAACCGGTGCTCAAAGGCGCGGCCATCGACAACCGCGTTGCGATCGTCGCGCCGGGCGGTGCCGTGAAGAGCATCGTCTCGCTGGCCCCGCCGACGACGGCCGCGCACCACGCGCAACCCACGCAGATCGCCTTCGGGCGCGAGGGCAGCGCGCCGCGCGCCTACGTGTCGGCGTTGGGCACGGCCTCGCTCGTCGTGCTCGACGGTGAAACGGCCGAGGTCGTCCGGGAGGTGGCGCTCGAGGCCACACTGCCCAGCGGACTGGCCGTCGACGAGGCGCGCGGGATTGTCTACGTGCTGACGCGCGGCGATGCGACGGTGCGCGCGCTGGCGGTCAACCACGGTGATCGGGTCGTCGCGCGCGCGGCGTTGGCCTTCGACCCCGAACCGGACGCCGTCAAGGCGGGCCGCGAGCATCTCTACGACGCGCGCGTGGCGACGGGGCACGGCAACGGGTCGATGTCCTGCGCGTCATGCCACATCTTCGGCCACTTCGACCAGATGGCCTGGGACCTCGGCGACCCCGAAGGCGGGCTGTCGTACTACTTCCCGGACGTCATGACGGGCCTGGGCGGCTATCCCGACGAACTCGTCGTCGCGGCGACGACACCGATCCTCAATCCGCTCAAAGGTCCGATGGTCACCCAGAGCCTACGCGGACTCATCGACCCCGACACGAAGGACGACAGCCCGCTGCACTGGCGCGGCGACCGGCGCACGTTTCACACCTTCGCGGGCGCGTTCGGTTCGCTGCTCGGCGGCGGTGGTGTCACTCCGACGGAGATGCAGGAGTTCACGACGTACCTGCGCACGCTGCGTTACGGCCCGAACCCCATGCAGCCACTCGACCGCGAGTACACCGGGCTGGCGGCGCTGGGGGCCGAGACGTACGGCATGAACCCCGCAGTGCCGCCAAAGAGCTACGCCATCAACACGGAGCTCTTCTGCATCCAGTGCCACGTCGGCGACTTCACGAACGGCACGGACTTCACCGGCGCGCGCCCGACGGTGAGCGCCGGCAGCTTCACGCAGCTCTTCAACACCGCGCAGCTGCGCTACATCTACGAGAAGGACTTCAAGTTCCTCACGGGCTTCGGCGCGCTGCACGACGGGGCCGTCGACGGCGTGCGTGGCTTCATGGACTTCCACGTCCCGAACGGCGGAATGCCGACCTTCGGCAACTTCGACACGCTCGACAAGGACGCCGTCGCGACGTTCGTGCAGCAGTGGGACACGGGGCTGGCGCCGCTCGTCGGTTCGCAGGTGACGTTGCGCGCCGACTCGATCGCGTCGACGGCGGCGCATCTCGATCTCGCCGAGCCCTTCGCGCGCAACGACCCGCCGCAGTTCGACATCATCCTCCACGGCTACCGCGAGGACGTCGACGGCACGCCGTTGTCGCGCGGCGCCGTCTACACGTTCGACGAGCCGTCGGGGCTCTGGGGCTACCTCTTCGATACGGGCACGTTCGTCGAACGCGCGCTGCTCGAAGCCGTTGCTGCGCTCGACATCGTCTGGTTCACGTTCACGGTCGTTCCGCCGGGAATGGGGACGCGTCTGGGGATCGACCGCGACGAGGACGGTTTCTTCGACGAACTCGAGCGCACCTCGGGGACGTCGCCGACGAATCCTGATACCGACGGTGACGGATACCTCGACGGTGACGAGCTGCTGCGCGGCGGCAACCCGCTCGTGCCCGACGTCGCGTTGGCCGGCGGGGCGGCCCCGGTGGTGCTCGCCCACAGCGCCGAGGAGATCTTCCACAGCAGCGCCACGATCGCGCTGGTCGTGGACGAGCCCGTGGATGTCGACGTGACCTTCGGGCTCGTTCCCGGCGGCAGCTCGCTCGGGGTGGTGACGAGCCCGCCGGGGCTTGCGCGGCGGCACGACCTCGTGGTTGTCGGGCTTCCCGGCGGCTCGGTCGTGCACTACCGCGCCACAGTCCGCGATCGCGACGGCATCGAGATCTTCGTCGACGGGAGCTTCGAGACGCTGCCGCCGTTCTTCCACGTCGCGGACATCACGCTCGCGGCCTCGCCGTCGGCGCCCTACGACGTCGTCGCCACGGTGACGGTGAACGACCACACGGGCGCACCCGTGGGGGGCGTCAACGTGCGTGTCTTCTGGGAGGGAGACATCGGCTCACAGAGCTGGGAGCAGGACGCCAAGACCGCTGCCAACGGCGTGGCGACGTTCGCCCTCGAGCCGTTCACGCCCGTGGCGGAGACGACCGTCTCGCTCAGTCCGGCCTGGATCGGGTCGACCGGGCCGGCCAAGCCCGACTTCGTGGGGCTCGGTGGGGATATCCCTGCGCACTACTACGATCAGCCGTCAAACGCCGTGAACTACTGCTCGATCGTCCTGCCCTGACGTGCCCCGAGGGCGCCGAAGTCGCGGTCGAGGCGCGGGAAAGCGATCCATCGCTGCGCGCGGCAGGCCATGCGCGTTAAACTCGGGGGCGCTATCCGAAGATCGCCCCGAATCGGACCGTGCCGTTCCTCGCGTCGCGCCCGAACCCCGTCAACACGGACCCACACGTCGATGACGACCACTGCTTGTCTCGCCCGCACCCTGAGCGCGTTCGCACTGGCCTGCGTGAGCCTGTCGGCTCAGCAGACCTTCAAGACGGCCGAGGTCATCGATCTCGGCGTCTATGACATGGCGACCAAGAGCTTCACCGGCCAGACGCTGAGCGACACCGACCCGGCCGAAGTGCTGCTCGACAACACCGCCCTGGCGGGACTCGGCTACGACGGCCTGCTCACGGACGAACTCGAGCTTTCGTGGCTCGTCACGCCGCTCGACATCAGCGAAGCGACCGCGATCACATCGCTGACGTTCGGCTACAACACGCGCGCCTTCAACACGACCTCGTTCACCTTCAACCTGCACACGGGCGCGGGCGCCGGTGAGCCAGGGACGTCGCGCGCCTTCTTCTTCGATGGCATGCCGGCGAGCGACGGTGAGAACCCGATCGCCTACTCCTTCAGCATAGTCCTCGCCGACCCCACGAGTGACGACGTCTCGGAGGGCGATCCGCTCGTCATCACGGATGGAAACATCGGCCTGTCGATGCAGGTCGACAACTTCCTGACCGGCCCGACGTGGGCTGACGTCACGGCTGAAGAGAACCCCTTCGCACCGGGCGTCGATGTCTACGACGTCGACACGCAGTACTTGTTCACACGTGAGTTCGAAGACAACGTGCCGAGCCCGATCCTCGGGTTGAACGGCACGACGCAGCGCATCACTGGCGGCGATCGCGTGCCCGTGATGATCGAACTCGGCCGCGATCTCGACGCCGCGATTGTCGACGAGCCCGAGCTACGCGTGCGCTTCGAGGGGCTCGAGGACGAACGCATGACGGTGCTCGTGCGCCGTCAGAAGGGCAGCCCGCTGCGTCCGCTCGTCGACATCGTCGACTTGGCGACGGACGAGGTCATCGGAACGGCGGGCAACGGCGGCGGCAAGGCGCGCACGCGCATCACGCTGCCGCGCACGGGGTTGTTCGAGCTGCGGATCACGAGCGCGGACGGTGCCGCGGGTGCCTTCACGGCGAGCGTGCGCGGCAAGCCGCCGCGCGCTGCCCGCAAACCCGTAGAGCCCGAGACACTCGTCGATGGTGAACCGCCGAAGGTCGTGTTTCCCGCGCGCGGGGCCGGCCTCCTCAGCGCCACGATCGAACCCTCCGAAGAGACGACCCTGGCGCTGCTCGAACCCGTCCTGCGCTCCGATCTCGGCGACCTCGATCTCAGCGACGTGTTGACGCAGATCGGCAACGCCTTCGAGATCACCGACTTCCCGCTGCCAGCCGTTGGGGGCTATCAGCTCTTCGGTGGCGCGGTCGTGGACGACCCCGAGCTGATGTTCGAGCAGGTGCCGCAGAAGATCAAAGCCAAGATCCGCTTCGCGAAGATCAAGAAGTCGGATCGCAAGATGGTGTCCGTCGAGGATCGCGATCTCGTGGGTCAGTGGGAACGCTCTGACTTCGTGACGAAGGAGAACTCGGCGCGCTACACGTTCGACCTCGACCGTCGCAGCGGCCGCAGCAAGTTCGTCGTCGTCGACGGCACCGCCGTGACGACGTATCGGATCGGCGAGTGGCGGATCAAGCCGTCCTTCACGTCGTTGCCAGGCGCGCGCACCCTCGAGCTGGACGTCGACGAGATCGAGACGATCACGGGCGCCTTCACTTCGGTCACCGACGGTGGATTCGAAGTGCGCGAGTACTTCCACCCCGACAACGACCCCGATCGGATCCAGTTCGTCGACTCGGGCATCGTCTGGCGGCGTCCTACCCTGAATCTGCCCCCGGCTTCGAGCCTGTCCGACGGCGGCGTCACGGTCACGGACGGTGAGTTCGGCGTGCCTTCAGGGCTCCCGGTCTTCACGATCGAGTGCCCCCCCGGGGCGCGCTGGTTCGAGATTTATCGCGTCGAGGCGCCAGGTGACCGTCCGAGTGCGCCGCGTGATGTCGTCGAAGCAACATGCACCGGGGCGTCGATGAGTACGCGCCGCTATATCGACTACGACGGCGATCCCGGCGTCACCTACCGCTACTGGGTCCGTGTCCTCGACGCCGATGGCCGTCGCGGACCCACGAGTGAGCCGCTGGACGTCACGACGGAGGGCGAGGACTGACCGTCCTCGGCTCGTCTGTTCTTCGACCCACGCGCTCCGCCCCGCACACACGTACACCCTTCGCTGGAACCAAAGATGTCTCTTTCCTCACGTCTCGCTTGTTCGATCGCGGCGTCCCTGTTGCTCGCCACCACGGCGTTCGCGCAGCAAGGCACGCGCAGTTTCCAGAACTTCGATGATCCGGCCGAGTATCTCGGGACATACGACTGGGCGACAAAGACGTTCCTGCCCGACACGCTTGGCGACGACGACACCGACGAGGCCGTGATCTTCTCGAACACGAGCGGTGACATCGCCGGGTACTCGTTGGGATCCGTCGGCCTCGCAGACGTCTTCCGGCTCGACGGGAATCTCGACACGGCGGGCAGTGAAGCGCTGACATCCTTCTCGGTCGGCTACATCTCGGCCTCGTCGGGCACGGTGACGTTCACGATCCGGCTGCACACGGGCGCCACGGGCAACGGCGAGCTCGGTGCCACGCGCAACTTCACGTTCAAGGGCTTCCCCGGCGGTGTCGTCGGCGGAATGGGAAACCTCAACGCCGCGGCCTACTCCTTCGACGTGCTGCTCTCGGATCCGAGCACCGCCGGCGACGACGCACCGCGCGGTGATCCCGTCGTGCTCGAGAACGGTCCGTTCGCGATGTCCTTCCAGCCCTTCGACATCAACACAGGGCCGCTCTGGATCGTTGCGACGGGGGAGGACAATCCCTTCGGTCTCGACACCGAGGCCTACCTGCTCGACAAGTCGTTCCTCGGCCCGTTCGTCTTCGACAACGGCGCCGAGCCGAGCCCGTACCTCGAGCTGCGCGGGACATCGCTGCGGCTCGTCGAAGGCGCGACGCTCGCTCCGACGATCGCCCGCGGTCGTGACTTCAAAGGCCCGATCGACGTGGGCGAAGAGCAGTCGGTGCGGTTCGAGGGGCTCGAAGGTGAACGGGCAACGGTGCTCGTCCGCCGCGAGGCCGGCGCGCTGAAGCCGACCATCGCCGTCATCGAACAGGCCACCGGGGCCGTGATCGGCAGCGCCGGAACCGGTGGGGCGCGGGCGCGTGCAAAGGTGAAGCTGCCGAGCACGGGCATCTACGAAGTGCGCGTCAGCGGACTCGAAGGCACGGCCGGGCTCTTCTCCGCGCGACTGCGCAACAAGCCGCCGCGCGAGGCTCGCAAGCCCGTGGCTCCCGAGACGCTCACGAAGGGGCAAGACCCGGTGGCGGTCTTCCCCGCCCGCGCCGGCAGCACGCTCGACGTCACGGTCAAGACGAAGGGCGACACGGCCAGCAATCTCATTCCGCCGACGCTCCTCGGTGACCTCGGTGAAGTCGATGTCAGTGACTATCTCACGCAGATCGGCAACAACTATGAGATCAACGATCTGCCGATTCCTGCGCTCGGCGGCTACCGGCTTTTCGCCAGCGACCTTTCGGAAGTCGAAGAAGGCATCACGCAGTCCGTCAAGTCCCGCGTCCGCTTTCCGAAGTTCAAGAAGTCGGACACGAAGACGATCGCCGGTGCTGGAGCCGACCTCGTCGGCGACTGGGTGCGCGACGACTTCATCACGTCGCAGAACAGCTCGCGCTTCACGTTCGACCTCGATCGAGCGAGCGGGCGTAGCAAGCTCGTCGTGCGCGATGGTCCGGCTGTCACGACATACCGGATCTCTGAATGGTCGGTGACGCCGATCACTTCCGTGCTCCCCGACGCACACACGGTGCAGTACACGATCGAAAAGGTCGAAGAGGTCGGAGCCAGTTTCACGGCGCCCTCCGGGTTGGGCGTGAACGTCGAAGCCTACTTCCACCCCGACGGCGACCCGAACCGGATCCAGTTCTTCGCCGGCAACATCGGCTGGCGTCGTGCCACCGATGATCAGCCTGCGCCACCGACGGTGTCCGACCCCGAGCTGTCGACCTTCGACGGTGAGTTCGGCTTTCCCGGAGGCCTGCCGACGTTCGTGATCAACTGCACGTCGGAAGCCAAGTGGTACGAGATCTACCGGGCGACTGAGATGGGCCCGCGTCCGTCGCGCCCACTGGACATCGTCGAGGCCAGCTGCACCGAGGCCGGCGGCACGCTGCGCTACTTCGACTTCTCGGCCGAAACCGGTGTGTCGTACCGCTACTGGGTGCGCACGATCGCCGAAGAGGGCCGACGTGGTGCTGCGAGCGAGCCGGTCACCGTGGCCGCGGTTCCCGAGTGAGCTGAGCCGTCGCGGTCACGTGGGCGTGTGTTCGGCGCACGTGAGACGCCGTCGAGGCGCGAGCCGCGAACGTGGTGCTCCGTGCCGTCGTGGATGCCTGCGTTGCGGCTGAAACCGACGGCTCGTGGTCAATCACGAGAGCTGCCGGCGCTTCGGTGGCCAAGTCGAGTTGCCGTCGTCGTCAACGCAAACGTCCCGAATCGGGACGCGTCCCAACTTCGGACTTGTCGGTTTCCCAAACTCCGGCAATCATCTCGTTTGCGCAGGATTCCGCGGCTCCCCCGAACTCTCCCCCTTGCCGCGGGTCGATGTGCTGCGCATCTCCCGGTCCGTTGGTCGACAGACTTCCGATCCGTCTCGAGTGCAGTGGCTCGGACGTCGATGAGTTTTCGTCGATCGACGATTCGTCTCTCCCCGAAATCGGTGTTGTCCATGACCACCCTGTTCTCTCCGTCCGCTCCGCGGGCCGGACTCTGGGCGTTGCTCGCCCTGAGTGCGTCCGTCTCAGCCCAATCCGATCTCCTCGACAATCGCCTCGGCGGTCGTGCGGCGATCGAGTTCCTCGGGAGCGACCTCGCGCGCGTCGCTGAGGAACATTCGATCCCGCCGGCCGAACTCGTGTCCGCTCTTCGCAACGATCCGACCTTGTGGGTCAGCGAAGATCAGCGCCTCTTTGTCGTCGACACGGCGACGGCCCCCGGCGGCGACGACGAGTCGCCGGCCCTGGGCGCCTCGATTCCGCCCGAAGACGCCTTCAACCTGAGCAGCAACCCGGGCGCCGACAAGACGATCTACATGGACTTCACGGGTCACCAGTCGGTGAGCAACTCGTGGGGCCACAACATCACGTTCCCGCCCTACAACACCTCGGGCTCCTCGGCCAGCTTCAGCACCGGCGAGCTCGAAGAGATCATCACGTGGTGGCTCTACGTGGTCGAAGACTTCTCCCCCTTCGACGTCAACGTCACGACGGTCGAGCCGCCGCTCAGCGACCTGACGCGCAACGGCTCGGGCGACCAGCGCTACGGCATGCGCTGCGTCATCACGCAGTCCACGAGTGGCTTCGGTGACGGCATCGGCGGCGTCGCGCTGCTCAACTCCTTCAACGACTCGATCGACAACCCGTGCTTCGCCTTCAACAAGGGCAACAACACCGGGTCGATGACCGTCAGTCACGAGGTCGGCCACACGTTCGGTCTCGTCCACGACGGTCTCAACGGTTCGTCGTACCACCCGGGTACGCAGGGTTGGGGTCCGATCATGGGCGCGCCGTTCGGTTCGAGCCTCGTCCAGTGGAGCAACGGCGACTACTCCGGAGCGACCACGAGTCAGAACGACATCCAGATCATCACGAACAGCAGCAACGGCATCGACCTGTACGACGATGACCACGGCGACACGAGTGGCTCGGCCACGCCGGTGCCGCCTGGTGTCGGGTGTCCGGTTCCCGCGCCCGGTTCGGTCGACGGTGTGATCGAACGTCGCAACGACGTCGACGCCTTCTCGTTCTCGACGTCCGGCGGCACGGTCACGATCTCGGCCACGCCGACGGCGCCCGGCGGAAACGTCGACATCGATCTGACGCTGCTCGACGGCTCGGGTTCGGAGGTGCTCACGGAGACGCCGACGAACACGCAAAGCGTGACGGTCACACCTGACCTCGCTGCAGGCAACTACACCATCCTCATCGATGGCGGCGAAAAGGCCGGTGTCTACAGCGACTACGGCAGCCGCGGTGCCTACACCGTGTCGGTGAACGCCCAGGGCTCGGGGATCTCGAACCTCGGTGGTGGCGTGCCAGGCACTTCGCCCGTCGTGCCTTCGCTGTTGCTCTCGGGCACGCCGTGCGCCGGCAACCTGATCAGCTACACGCTCGTCGCGGCGCCGCCGAACGCGCTCGCGAACCTCGTCATCGGTGTCTCGGAACTCAGCGCTCCCTTCAAGGGTGGCATCCTGGTTCCCGACCCGTCGGCGCCGGGCTTCATCATCCCGCTGACCACGAGCTTCCTCGGCTTGATCCAGCTTTCGTCGACGTGGCCCGACGGCCTGCCCCCGGGCTTCGAGATCTTCATGCAGTACTGGATCGTCGACTCGGGCGCCGCTGAAGGCTTTGCGGTCTCGGACGGCTTCCGAATCGCCGCTCCGTAACGCACGCACCTCGCGTTCGCTTCGACAGACACCGCGGGTGGGCCACACGGTCCCGCCCGCGGTGTCTGCGTTCCAAGGTGCGCCTCGCGCGTGGCGCGAGTGTCACATGCGCCCGGCCGGTCTCAGCAGTCGGTCGACACGCACGGTGGGGACGGACCGAGGATCGTGAAGCAGATCGCGTTGCTGAACTGGATCGGACCCACGGGCCCGACGTCGCGCCGCGCGCCCTGGAGGAAGACCTCGACGCCGGTCAGGCTCGTGTCGGACGGCAACACGATGTCGACGGCCGCCTCGTCGCCGAACGTCAATCCACTGGCGAGCAAGAAGAAGGGGTTGCCGAGGAGCAGCGTTCCTTTCTGCGGACTTAGCGGAACGACGTCGCTGAACGGCGAGTAGAACAGCCAGTACTGACCGATGACGCCTGAGGGGCCGACGCGAAAGCGCATGCCGCATCCCGGCACGGGGTTGCCGCACGAGATGAGTGTTGCGACCGGCGGCTCGCTTGCGCCGACGTCGAGGGTGGCGCAGGGCGCGCCGGTGAGCTTGCCCGTGAGGCGCACGTTCTGGCCGATGAGCGCGTCGAGGTCGATGACGGCGCTCGCGAGAGTGACGTCCGTGCACTCGAGTTCGTGGGTCGCACCGGCGCAGACGGGCGCGCCGATCGGCTTGACCACGCCCGTGACGGCGACTTCCTGAGTTGCTGCGGGCACCGAGAGCGCAAGCGCGAGGCTCGTCGTCTGGAGGATTGTCGTGAGGTTCATGGAACTCTCCTGGGATGCATGAGCTCGGCGGCACGGCGGGCAGACCGTCCAAGGCAGCGCCGTGCACCGGGCGAGGTTGTCATGGCTCGGCCGACGAAGACCTCGGCGACCGAGTGACACGACCATTGTGCACCGCGCGCGGGATCCCACGATCGAGAGCCCTCGAACGCCTCGGAAGCGGACGGCGTGCTCTCGCAAGCACGCCGCTGGTCAGCTGCTCTCGCCGCACTCCGCGCACTGGCCCGTGAGCAGCACGGAGTGACCGAGCACGGCGAAGCCAGGAGGCGCCATGGAGGCCAACGTGCCGGGGCAGCCTTCGACGTCGAAGAGCCGATCGCAGACCTGGCAGAGGAAGTGGTGGTGGTGGTCGAGCCCCGCGAGTTCGTACCGGGGCGGCTGTCCGAAGACCTCCACGACGGTGAGCGCTCCTGACGCCGTGAGAGCCTTGAGGTTGCGGTAAACCGTCGTGAGGCTCAGATCCTCGGCCTCGGCGGAAGCCTCTTCGAGGATCTCCTTGGGCGTCAGCGGGCGTTGGACACGCCGGAGCGCGTCGAGGATTGCGCGGCGTTGGATGGTCATTCGCATGGCGCGACGAGTGTAGCGCTTGATTCTGTCGGAATGCAGTTGCAAATGCATTGGCATGTAGGCGATGGTCATGCCCATGAAGATCCACGTCGCCGTCATCCTCCTCGTCGCCCTTTTCTCACTCCTCGGCTGCGCCGGGCCTTCCCCGGTCCAGACGGTGCGGACGGGCCTCGATGACGAGGCCACGGTCGAGCACGCGCACGATCACGCGTCCGCCGGCGTTCACGCCGACGATGACGGTCACGAGCACGCTCACGACGAGTCCGACGTGCACGGTGACGGACAGGCTCACGACCATGGGCCACCGCACGGTCACGCGAGCCCGCTCGGCACGCCGTACGTGCACCCGTTCGGCTTCGAGCCGGCGTTCCTCGGGCGCGAACTGTTCATCGACGCCGTTCGCACGCGCGGTGACGACGAAGACGAGCTCGAGCTCGAGGCCGAGCTCGAGTGGGCCTTCAGCGAGACGTTCGGCATCGCGATCGAGGCACCGTGGGTGCGCGTCGACGCCGACGGCGAGCGCGCCAACTCAGGCCTCGGCGACATTGCCGTCGCGCCCCGCTGGGTGCTCGACGCCTCCGACACTCACCTGCTGTCCGCGAACCTCGAGGTCTCGGCGCCCACGGGCTCGGCGCGCAAGGACACGGGCAGCGGCGAGTGGGCCGTCGCGCCGTCCCTCTCGGCCTGGTTCGATCTCGGCCGTGACTTCCAGGCCGGGGCGCAGGTGGGGGCCGAGTACGGCTTCGAGAGCGACGACATCGAGTTCTTCTACCGCGGCGGCCTCGTCTACGTGATCGACGAGTCGGGCCACGCTCCGGCACCCGGCCCCGTCGAGCACCGTCTCACGGCCGCGACGCTCGAACTCACCGGTCGCACGGCGGTGCGCGGCGACGACCGCGGGCGCGACACGGCCGAAGTGCTCGTGGGCATCACGCACCAGCTCGGAAGCACCTGGGCCGTGCGCGCGGGCTACCGCGTCCCGATCGGTGGCCCCGAAGACATCGACGATGGCGTCGTCGTGGGTATCAGCCGCCACTTCTGAGACGTATGGCGTCCCCGGCAGGACTTGAACCTGCGACCGTCGGATTAGAAATCCGATGCTCTATCCAGCTGAGCTACGGGGACCGAGGGCGTCATCCCACCGATTCGCTGGCTGTGAGGCAAGGCGTCCGTGGCGACGCGCCGTCGATCTGAGCCGGCTGTGGTCGGTGATCGAGCGCAGGGGGCGGTTGCCGCTGCGTGGTGAGGAGCGAGTGGTGAGAGTGCGACGCGCCCCCTGCACAGAAACTCTACCCGTGAAAGTGCGTCCCTGTTGGACGCGACTCCGCCGATGGGGCATTCCTCAACCAGACGTCAAGCTCGCTGGGGAGCGCGGCCGAAGAGGACTCTGTCGAGGCGTCGTGTCGCGATCGGTGACGTGGGAAGCCGAAAGCGAGGCAACGGTTCGACCCCTCAAAGCAGCGTGTTGAAAAACTGCTTCGGATGAGCGGTGCGTGACCAGTTGTTCTCATCGAGGCATCTCGCCTCGATGAGGGCGACTGGGTACGCGTCGCACGCCGAATGAGTTTTCCAACGCACTGATAGGTCTGAGGGCGAGGCGGCTCTCCTTGCGGACCGCGACGCCGTCGGATCCGAGACGAGGGTCGGGACACTGTGTGGGGCCCGGCCCTCGTCTCTATTCCTCCCGCGCACGTTGTCGCTCGCCGGACCGCTCAGGCCTTGTCGCGCTTGTTCGACGACGGGCGATTGGTGAGCGCCAGCGACATCGTCGCGAGCCCGCGGTAGAGGATGTTGCGCACCGCGTCGGACGACTTGCCGACGCGCTCGGAGATCTCGGCGTGTGAGAGGCCGTCGACGCGCGCGAGCACGATCACGCGCTGATAGTGAGCCGGCAGCGCCGAGAACGTCGCCTTGACTCGTTCGAGTTCCTCGCGCGCCATCGCATCTTGGCTCGGCGTCTGGAAGAGCGCCTCGTCGAGCAAACGAAGTTCGTTGTGATCTTCCCGCCCGGGGTGGCGACGCTCGGCCGTGTGGTAGCGGTAGCGATCGATGATCTTGCGCTCGGCCGTGCGGAACAGCCATTGGCGGAACCCGGCCTCACTGCGGTGCTCGAAGCGGTCCATATGCTGCAAGACTTCGCGGCAGACCGACTGGACGAGATCGGATGTCGACTCACGCGCAGCGAGAATGCGGTCGGTGCGACTCCGGATGTATCCAGTGAGCTGAGGAATGTATCGCTCGAGCCACTCCTCGACCGGGATGTCGGACGAATCCGATTCACTCGGCGGACGTTGCGTCATCGTGAGAGGCACCTCACAGCGATGGAGTTGGGCGACGTGGATGGCGAGCGGTCCGCACCGCCGCTCATGACCGCGGCAGCGTGCGGCATCTGACAGCACCGCTGCTGTCAAAACCGCTGCTGTCGAAGGTTCGCCGTCGTGCGCCCTACCCGACGATCGAGACGAACCCGCAGCCACCTCGGTTGTAGCAGTGTAGTGTCAAAGTATTACGTGCGCGTGTCCGAGCGCGCGAATCCTGGCCGCACTCCGAGGAGCGATGGTCGACATCGAGACGCCTCCTTCCGATGGAGCCGACGATCCCGGGCGGATCGACGGTGACGGAGACGGTTTGGGCCTGACGCCGCTCGGATTGCTGATCGCTGAAGGTCTCGAGCGTCTCGATGCCGACGGCGACGAGGCCTTCGAAGATTTCTGCCGCGAGCACCCCGAGCACGCCGACGAGATCGTCGCGAATGTCCGCGTGCTCGTCGGCACCGGGCTCGCGGGCAGCGGCCGGCGCCTCGGCCACTACCGCATCTTGCGGCCGCTCGGCCGCGGCGGGATGGGAGTTGTCTATCTCGCCGAGGACACGCGCTTGTCGCGCGTCGTGGCACTCAAGGCCCTGCCGTCGCAGCTCGTCCAGAGCGAGCGCGCGCTCGAACGCTTCCGCCGGGAGACGCGCGCGGTGGCGAGCTTGCGTCACCCCTGCATCGTGCCTGTCTACGACGTCGGCGAGGATGACGGTCAACCGTATTTCACGATGGAGTTCGTCGAGGGGCGCACGCTCGACGCCGTGATCGCGTCGCTGCGCGGACTCGAGATCTCAGCCGACAAGCTCGACTCGACGGATCTCGGTCGCGCGACGTTCCTCGCGGCCGTCGAGCGCGAGAGCGACGAACCACTGCCCAAGACCGCCGACGACGACGTCCCCGTGGTGACGCTCCCGCGCGAATGGGGACGTGCCTACGTCCAGGCGATCTGCCGTCTCGTGCTCGACGTCGCGGACGCTCTCGAGCACGCGCACAGGCATGGCATCGTTCACCGCGACGTCAAGCCGAGCAACATCCTCGTGAGCCAGGATGGTCGCGCGCAGCTGTTCGACTTCGGGCTCGCGCACACCGAGTCGAACTCGTCGCTGACGATGACGGGTGACTTCACGGGCACGCCGTACTACGTCTCGCCCGAACAGGCCCATGGCGACGAGACAGACGCGCGCACGGACGTCTACTCCCTCGGCGTCACGCTCTATGAGCTGCTGACGTTGACGCGCCCCTTCGAGGGTCGCACGAACCACGAGGTCTTCAAGCGCATCCACGGCAACGAGCCCGCCTCGCCGCGCAAACGCAATCCGTCCGTGCCGCGCGACCTCGAGACGATCTGCCTGACGGCGCTCGAGAAGGACCCGGCGCGTCGCTATCCCTCGGCCGCGGAGATGGCCGCCGACCTGCTGCGCTTTCTCGACTATCAGCCCCTGCACGTGCGACCGGTCGGCACGCTCACGCGCGTCGGGCGCTGGATGCGTCGCAATCCCGCCGCAGCCACGGCGGCCGCGCTGGCGCTCTTCGTCGTGCTCGCCACGCCGATCGCACTCGCGATCCACAACCGAGTTCTCGGGCACGCGCATGACCAGCTCGCGACCAGTTACGACACGCTGGCCAAGGCGGACCGCATCAACACGATCGTGAACCGTTTCCTGCTCGACATCTTTCGCTCCGCGGACCCCAGCGTGCGCGGGGCCAACGTGACTGTCGCCGAGATGCTCGACGAGGCCTCGACGATGGCAACGGAGAAGTTCGCCGACGAACCAGAGGTCGAAGTCGCGCTCCGCAAGGCACTCGGCCACTCCTACGAAGGGCTCGGACGCTTCGATGCCGCGCTGGCCGAGTACGAGCGTGTGCTCGAGCTGCGGCGCGCCGAGCATGCGTCCGACCATCGCGACGTGTGCGCTGCGCTTGGCGACGTCGGAGTCGTGCTGGCGCGTCGTGGGCGCGACGCCGAAGCGCGCGAGATGCTCGACGCGGCCCTCGCCATGGCCGAGCGCCTGGGCGCGGACATCGCAGGACACGAGCACGCCGACGCGCTCTTCAATCTCGCGATGCTCGACTACTCACTCGGCGAAGGCGAGGCGGCCGAGGTGTCGGCGGCGGCTGCGCTGGGCTTGCGCGAAGCGTGGTTGGAGCACTTCGAGCGGTCCGCTGGAGATGTCGACCCAGAGCAGGCGCTGCGCGCACGCGAGGACGTCGCGTCGTCGCGGGTGTTGCTCGGGAACCTCGCGCGTCAACGCCGACTCTACGACGTCGCCGAAGAGCACTATCGAGCGGCGCTGGATGTGCTCGGTGAGCGGCTGTCGACGTCCGTGCGGACCGCGGCAGCTCGCAGTGAACTCGCGGCGCTCTATCTCGGGACGGAGCAGGGCGACAAGGCCGTCGCTCTCTTCGAGGAGGCACTGGAGGCCTCGCGCGCCCGTCGTGGCGCTGAACACGTTGCCACCCTGAACCTGCAGATCGATCTCGCCCGGGCGCTCTGGTCGGTCGGGCGTCTCGACGAGGCGCTCGTTGTGATCGAAACCGTCTCGGACACGCTTGCGACACGCGGCGGTGATGCCCTGGCCGGACGCGCGCTTCTTCAGCACGCGCACGTGCTCTTCGAACTCGGGGATGCCCGTGCCGCGGCGGCACGCGCGCTCGCGGCTCACGGACGCCTGTCGCGCGCTCATCCGGCTGCGAGCTTCACCGTGATCGACGCCACCGTCGCCCTGGCCGACATGCTGTCAGCCGCCGAGCGTGAAGACGAGGCGATCGCCGTTCTCGAGGCCCTCGAACCTGACGTACGGCGCGCCTACGGGGCCGGGCACTGGACCGTCACGGCGTGTCTCACGCGCATGGTTGCGCTCTACGAGGCGGCCGGGCGTCGCGCCGAGGCCGACACGGCGCGGGCCTGGCTCGACGCGTCGGTGAGCACGTCGCGCTGATCAGCGCTCGCGCGGGCGCGGCGGGCGTTCGAGCTGCTGTGCGAGATGACGCTGGAGTTCGGCGAGTCGCTCGGACGGTTCGTCGACGCGCTCGACGTACCAACGCAGCAGCGTGCGCACGAAGGCCGGGTTGCGATCGAGGAACAGCAGCGTCTCTGCGGCGTCGAGCAGCAACGACGGTCGGATCTCGTGGTACGCATGGATCCCGATCAAGTCGTAGAAGACGATCCAAGCTTCTTCGAGCCGATGCGTGTAGAGATAGGCACGGCCGAGCGACCAGTAGGTTTCCTCGGAGCCGAGCCCGCGGTGCGCACTGATCGCCCGCCGCAGCGGCTCGATGGCGGCGCTGAACTCGCCGCGGCGGAGGTGCAGCTTGCCGATCGCGTTGAGGTGCACGAAGGCGTTCGGTTGACGCTCGTCGGCGATCGCGTTGGCTTCGCGAGCTTCTTTCCAGCGGCCGAGTTCGAAGAGCAGGTCGGCGCGGGCGCGGGCGAGGTCGGCGCGGTAGGGGAAGATCCCGTCGGCGACGACCAACTCGTCGATCGCCACGGCGCGCAGCTCGCGGGCGCGGACGTCGTCGCCGCGTTCGGCCCAGTCGGCGGCCTCTTCGATGGCCGCGAGCGCACGCTGGGTCGGTGCAGCGGCCTGCCACGACGCCCACCACAGCGGTGCGATCGTCAGCGTGAGCGCGACGGCGGTGACGAGCCCCGCGGCGGTCCATGCGCGCGCGGGAGCGGCCGTGCGTGAGTGACATCCACAGCGCGTGAGCAACGCCAGCCCGATCATGACGAGCGAGCCGGCTTCGGGCAGCTCGAGCGTCGTCTCGAAGAGGAAGTAGACCAGGATCGACGACAGGGCCGCGATGATCGCCAGGCTCAGGGCGCGCCGTTCGCGATCGTCGTGCAGGACAGCGGCGGCGCGGCGCGCGGCCTCGGCGGCATGGCGCAGCACGAACAGCAGCGCGACGAGTCCGACGAGCCCTTGGGTGGCGAGCACGTGCAGGAACTGGTTGTGCGCGTGCGGGATCACGCGCGGCGAGGCGTGGTAGGCCGGGAGCACCTGGTCGTAGGCGCCGACGCCGATGCCCGTCAGCCAGTGGTCGGCGGCGAGCTCGAGCGTGTCGCGCCAGACGTCGAGGCGGCTGAAGTTGAAGCGTGCGGAATCGGGGTCGAACATCAACAGCACGCGCTCGAGGGCGTAGCGTCCTTCCGTCGAGAGCCAGCCGCCGGCCAGCGCCGCAACCGTGATGACCAAGACGACGAGGCCGGCGGCACCGAGGCGCAGCGAGAGGCGTGCGAGCGCAGCGCGCCGGTTGCTCGCGCTGGCCACGGCGAGCACGGACGACAGGGAGATCCCCACGACGAACGCCAGGTATGCGCCGCGACTCCCCACGACGAACAGGAACGCCGCGATGGGCAGCAACACGGCCGCGACAAGCCCGCGGTGCGCGACGCCGCGCGGGGCATGGACGAGGTAGACGAGTCCGCCGGTCAGGAGCATGACGAGCGACTGCGCCGCGAGGTACGAGTGGGCGAAGAGCGGCGTCGACAGGAACTCCGAGCGCAGCTCCTCGGGCGATCCGGCGGCGACGAAGCTGCGGTAGCCGTCGAGTCCGAGCAGCGCGACGACGGCTCCGGCGAGCAGCGCCACGCCGAGCAGCGCGCGGGCGGTCGTGAGCGTGCGGACCGTCTTGATGGCGAGGAGGTACGCGAGGGCCAGGGCCGCGAAGTGGCCGTAGGTGTAGCGCGTGAGCTCCGGGTGGCGGCTGGCCACCAGCGACAGCAGCGCGGTGAGGAAGAAGATGCCGAGGCTGCGGTCGACGGGGGTGCCGAGGGCCGGCGCACGCTTGCCTGCGAGGGCGTCGACGAGCAACCCGAGCGCGCCCACGAGCGCCAGGATGACGAAGGCGATGGGCTTGCGCGCCAGGGCTTCGGGGCCCGTGGCGATCAGCGGCATGAGCCCCACGATCGCGAAGAGGCATCCGAGGGCGAGGCGCGCGCCGGCTCCGAGCGGGGCCGGCTTGTCGTCGGTGGCGCACGTCGCGTTCATCCGCGTCACAGTAGCGTCCCCGAGCACCTCGATCCTCCTTCCTGGATGGGCCGAGGGCGGCCCTCTGACGGCTTCGCGGCAGTCGCCGGCACTTCCCCGGTGGGTTGGACTGTCCGCGCCCGTTACAATCGACGATCCAAGTTCTGTCTCACGCCGCGGATGTCGTCATGAATGTGCTCGTCGTCGGGTCGGGAGGGCGTGAGCACGCCTTCGTCGACGCCCTCTCTCGCTCCGAAGGGATCGGTCGCTTGTTCGCCGCGCCCGGCAATGCGGGGATCGCGAGTCAGGCCGAATGCCTCGACATCCACGTGGATGACACGGCCGGCCTTGTCGCCGCAGCGCGTGAGCATCAGGTCGAGCTCGTCATCGTCGGCCCCGAGGGCCCCCTCGTCGCCGGGCTCGTGGACGCGCTCCGCGACGCCGGCATCGCCGCGATGGGGCCCACGAAGGCCGCCGCGCACATCGAGGGCAGCAAGGCCTATATGAAGGACCTCTGTCGCCGGGCACGCATCCCGACGGCGCACAGCAAGAGCTTCAACTCGGCCAGCGAGGCGATCGCCTACTGCGAGGGCATCGAGACCTGGCCCGTGGTCGTGAAGGCTGACGGGCTCGCGGCCGGCAAGGGTGTCACGATCGCCCAGACGCCCGAGGAGGCGATCACGGCCGTACGCGATGCGATGCTCCAGGAGCGCTTCGGTGCGGCCGGCGCGCGCATCATCGTCGAGGACTTCCTCGAGGGCGAAGAGCTCTCGATGATCGCGCTCGTCGACGGCGAGGCCGTCGCGGTGCTCGAGTCGTCCCGCGATCACAAGGCCGCGTTCGACGGGGACACCGGCCCGAACACCGGTGGCATGGGCGCGTTCAGTCCCTCGCGTCTGCTGACGCCGCGGGTCTACGAGCAGATCGAGGAGCGCGTGCTCATTCCCACCGTCCACACGATGGGTGGTGAAGGACGTACCTTCACGGGGCTGCTCTACGCGGGGCTGATGATCACCGACGATGGCCCCTTCGTGCTCGAGTTCAACGCGCGCGGCGGGGACCCGGAGATGGAGGTGCTCCTGCCGCGGCTCGAGTCGAACGCGCTCGAACTGTTCAGCGCAGCGGCCAACGGGCGGCTGGCCGATGTCGAGGACATCCGCTGGTCGAGCGACCACGCCTGCGGTGTCGTCATCGCCGACGGCGACTACCCGGCCTCGAACACTCCGGGCAAGACCATCTCCGGGCTCGATCGAGCCGCTGGACACCCCGGCGTACGTGTCTATCACATGGGCACGCGTTTTTCCGGCGATGGACGCCGCGTAGAGACGGCCGGCGGGCGCGTGCTCTGCGTGGTCGGCACCGGACCCGACCTTCAATCCGCTCGTGATGCGGCCTACGCCGCCGCCGCCGAGATCGATTTCGAGGGGATGCGCATGCGCACCGACATCGGCCATCGTGAGCTTGTCGACCAGACCGAACCATCCTTCGAGATCTGACGATGAAGAGTTTCCTCAGTCGCTTCGAGATGTTCCTGCACGGCAAGGGCCTGCGCCTCACGGCCCAGCGCGCCGAGGTGCTGCGCTGCATCTACCGCACGCATCGGCACGTCACGGCCGAGGAACTCTTCGAGATGCTGCGTAGGAAGGGCGACCGCTCGATCTCGCGCGCCACGGTCTATCGCACGCTGAGCTTGCTCGAAGAGGGCGGCTTCGTCGACGCGCTGAGCGTCGGGCGCGACCAGGGTCTGCGCTACGAGCACACGCTCGGGCACGAACACCACGACCACATGGTGTGTCAGGAGTGCGGGAAGATCCTCGAGTTCCACAGCGAAGCGATCGAAGCGGCGCAGGATGCCGTCGCCGCCGAACACGGGTTCAAGGTGACATCGCATCGGCTGAACATGTTCGGCCACTGCGCTGATTGCCAGGCGGCCGGCAAGGTGCCGAAGGACGCCGACGAATCGACCGACGAGTCGTCGACGTCGTCACACGAGCACGCCGGCTGACGCGCTCAGCCGTTTGGCCGCAGCACCTCGAGGCGCTTGCGCGACCGCTCGACGGCCGCCGTGATCGCGGCCGACTCGGTTTGCGCGAGGGCGCCGGTGCCGAAGTGGATCACGAGCTGCTGGGCGGCCACGTCCGTGGGGTCGGCGTCGGCGGCTTCGATGAGCGTCGCGAAGGCCGCCTCGAAGTCGTCGATGGAAACCGATGTGCGCGCCTCGAGTGCTGCGGCCTGGGTGTAGAATTCGCGCAGGCCGAGGTGCGTTTGTAGGCGCGGCACGGCTTGGCCGATCAATGCCAGGGCGGCCAGCGCCGTGACGGCGGCGAGGGCGAGGCGTGCGCCGCGTGAGGGAGTGGTCGCGCCGAGGTCCTGCAGCGGGTGACGCGCGGTCCACGGCACCGACCAGAGCAGACCGAGAGCCGCGAAGATCGGAACGGCCGTGCCGACGGTCGTCCAGGCGTCTTGGACCATGCCGAGCGCGAAGCCCGCCGTGACGACGCCGGTGGCCGCGAGGTCGTCGCAGTCGGGGTCGCTGACGGCGCGCAGCCACGTGCGCCGCATCGTCGCGGCGAGCAGCAGCACGAGGATCGCGCCGGCGACGAGTCCGCCCTCGGCGAAGACGAACAGCGCTTCGTTGTGCGGATGCTGCGCCACCGTCGTCGCGCCGGCGAGCCCCGGCAGGGCCGCCTCCACGGGATCGCGGTAGCGCGGGAAGACCTCGCCGTAGCGCCCCAGGCCGACGCCGAACATGCGGTGGTCGGCGGTCATGTCGAGCGTTGCGTCCCACAGGGAAAGGCGCACGTTCGTCGTGAGGTCGGTGCCCGAGAGGATCGGCGCCGAGGTGTCGAGCTTGCGGGCTGTCCAGACTTGGTCGGGGTTCGTGAAGGCCGCCAGACCGACGCCGATCGCAAGGGCGATGCCGGCTGTGCCGAGAGCGCGCGACAGACGCGCCGACTGCTCGCGCGGGAGGCGCCCGCGCGTGGACGCCAGCACGACGAAGGCGACCGTGACCACGAGCCCAGCGAGCACGGCCAGTCGGGCGCCGCGCGCCAGGGTGAGCAGGCAGGCGGCCGTGTGGAGGGCGACGAGCAGCGCTGCGAGCGTTGCGCCGAGCGTGATCGTGCCGCGCCGCAGCACCGTGAAGACCGTGAGCATGACCGCCGCTGGAATGCCGAGCGCCAGCAGCGCGCCGGCGCGCGTGGAGTTGCCGAGCAGCGATACGACTTCCTCGGGCCCCGGTGTCAGTGCCGACGTCCAGCCGAGCGCCTGGGTGAGGGCGACGACTGCCACGGGCGTCGTCGCGGCGAGCAGCACCCCCGTGAAGAGGCCGGTCCGGGCGCGGGCAGCCCGCAAGCCGGCGAGTGCCGCCATCTGGCTGACGGCGAAGACGAGCAGCCGGTCGACGACGGAAGCGTGTACGAGCACCGTGACCGAGCCGATGGCCGAGACGGCCGTTACGAGCACGAGACCGCGTCCGATGCCCGACGAGAACCAGGTCGTGATGTCGTCGCGCGCGCGCGCGGGGCCGACGAGTAGTGGCAGGACGACGAGTGCACCGACGATCGCCGTCAGCGCGGCTTTGAAGATGTCGACGTCGAAGAGATCGGGCAGCGTCACCCAGGCGGCGACGCAGGCGAGCACTGCGAACGGGAGGATGTCGAGCCACGAGCTGCCGTCGTGACGGATGTCGTGCTCGTCGGCGGCGAGGGGCGAGCCACTCACGGCGCCGCGCTGGCCACGTCGTCGAAGAGTGCCGCGGCGAAGTCCTCGGCGGCGAAGCGTTCGAGATCCTCGGCGCTCTCGCCGACGCCGATGAAGTGCACCGGCAGATCGAGCTGCTTGTGGATCGAGACGACGGCACCGCCCTTGGCCGTGCCGTCGAGCTTCGTGACGATCAGGCCCGTCACGGAGACCGACTGCTTGAACTCGCGCGCCTGGGCGATCGCGTTCTGGCCCGTCGTTCCATCGAGGACCAGCAGCACCTCGTGCGGCGAACCCGGGATGTTCTTGTCGATGACGCGCCCGATCTTCTCGAGCTCGGCCATGAGGTTGCGTGCCGTGTGCAGGCGGCCGGCGGTGTCGACGATGAGGACATCGATGTCTTCGGCAGCCGCGCGTTCGGCGGCCTCGAAGGCCACCCCGGACGGGTCGCTGCCCTCGGCGCGCTTGACGATGGTGACGCCGAGGCGGTCGGCCCAGATGCTGAGCTGTTCGACGGCCGCGGCGCGGAACGTGTCGCAGGCCGCCAGCATGACCTTCTTACCCGAGCGCTGGTAGAGCCGCGCGAGCTTCGCGATGGACGTCGTCTTGCCTGAGCCGTTGACGCCGACCACGAGCACCACATGCACCTCGCCGGGCTTGCGCGACTCGATCGGCAGCGGCGCAGTGGGTCCCATCATCTCGACGATGCGCGCGCGCACGAACGGCTCGATGTCCGCGCCCGTCTTCAGCTCGCCGGACTTGTAGCCCGCGCGGATCCCGCCGATGAGGTCACTTGCCGCCGGGCCGAGGTCGGCCGTGTAGAGCAGCTCTTCGATCTCGTCGAGCGTGGCGTCGTCGAGCGTGCCGCGCCCGAGCAGCTTGCGCATGCCACCGACGAGCGAGTCGCGCGTCTTCTTGAGGCCGCCGATGAGTTTCTTGAACATCCGTGGGCGTCTTTCGCTTCAGTCGCTGGATTCGTCGATCGCCTCGAGCCCGAGGTCGCGACGGATGCGGTCGAGGATGCCGTTGATGAACGACCCCGACTGAGCCGTCGAGAAGCGCTTGCCGAGTTCGATCGCCTCGTTGATCGACACCTTCGTGGGGACGTCGTCGCGGTCGATCATCTCGTAGACGGCGAGGCGCAGGATGTTGCGGTCGACAGTCGCGAGGCGGCTGAGTTCCCAGTTGTCGGCCGCGCCGACGAGCAGGGCATCGATGCGCTCGTGGTTCTCGCGGACGCCGTAGACGAGCTCGCGTGCGAACGCCTTGACCTCCGTGGACGCCTCGGCGTCAGCGAGGCCGGTCTCGACCACGCCGGAGCTGTCGATGTCGTCGCGCGTCGTCGAAGACTGCACGTCGGACGAGAAGAGGAGCTGCAGAGCCAGCTCGCGGGCGAGTGTGCGTCCGCCGATCATGGAGTTCCACCGTGGAGGGCGTCGAGGGCGCGTTTGGTCCGTGCGGCGGCAAGGGCGGCCACGAGAGCTTCGCGGCCCTTGTTCTTCGTCGGTGTCGACGAGCGGTCGCGGGCCTGGAGCAGCGTGCGGCACGTGAGGATGCCGAAGCCGACGGGTACGCCGGTCTCGAGCGAGATCTCACCGCATCCGCGCATGGTCTCCGAGCAGACGTACGTGTAGTGGTCGGTCTCGCCGAGGATCACGGCACCGAGCGCCAGGACGGCATCGTAGCTCTTTGAGCGCGCGAGCTGCGCGACCGCGAGCGGAACCTCGAGCGCGCCGGGCACGCGCACCACGACGATGTCGTCGTCGGCGACACCGGCATCGCGGGCGGCGTCGATGGCGCCTCCGAGGAGGCCGTCGGTGATGGTCGCGTTGTAGCTGGCGACGGCGATCCCGACGCGCAGGCCGGTGCCGTCCGAGCCTTCGCGAATGTCGTGCATGGTGATTGGTCCGGTGAGACGAGCCGCGCAGTGTAGCGCGCCGCCCCGACTGCGATCTATCCGGGGGACCGAATCCTGCCGCGGGGAGCTGCGCGGGCGCGTCCGAGCCGCGACGGGGCGCGAGCCGTCCTAGCGGTGTGATTCAAGAGTTCGCGTCATTTCTTTCACGCCATCCTCGCCGCTGGCTGTGTTGCATCTCCTCGACGAATCCACCCATTCGCCTGCGGCGATGCGCCTTGCCAGCGACGACGATGACCCAAAGCTAATTTCGCGAACTTTCGAATCACACCACTAGCGGTCGACCGAGGCGGCTGCGCGGGCCGCTGCGAGTTTCTCGAACGCCTCGTCGAGCTGCTTCATCGCGGCGTCGTGGGCCCCGGCGCGCATGAGCCGCAGCGCGACGGCGTGGGCGTGGGCGACCGAGACGGTGTCGGCGAGGCGCAGTGGCGCGGGCGCCCCGGCGGGCCGGTGAAGGGCCCGCGAGAGCTCGAACTCGCGCCGCATGAAGAGCTCGCGGGCCAGGGTCATGTGCGTCTCGACGTCGTCGAGCTGGGCGACGGCCGCATCGAGGTCGCCCCCGATCGCTGCGCGCAAGCCGGCGTTCTTGCCGGCCACGATCTCGTCGAGATCGTCGAGGTCGCGGCGCTGCAGGCGCCGACCGTCGAAGCGTTGGACGGCCAGCCGCTCGGCGAGGCTGAAGAAGACCTTGTGGCGCCATACGGCTCGCCCGAGGGCCTTGGCCGTGTCCGCGGGCACGACGAGTGTCGCGTCCCAGGCGTGAGGCGTGATCTGACCGCGCCGCTCGTGGGCCGTCAGTGCAGCGTGGCGCAGCGTGTTTTCGAGCACTCGGCGCGAAGGCGGATGGGCGAGGACGTCGTCCGTGAGGCGCAGCGTCGTCAGCAGCGCCCGGCCCTCTCCGTACGGCACGGTCTGTGCCGAGGCGCCGAGGTAGAGGCCGTAGCCGTCGATCGCCAGCGCATCGGCGCGCACGTGCGCGACGCCCTCGACGGCCAGGACGCGATGCGGCGCGATCGGGGCGAGGCGCTCGTCGAGCAGGGGCGACGTCCAAGGGAGATGCGTGTGCAGCGGCGAGCCCGGCAGGATGACGTGATGCGTGCCGATGAAGTGACCGCGCGCATTCGACATCTGCGCCGTGAAGGGCAGCTCGGCGACGTGGCCGAGGCCGTCGTAGCCGAAGATGAGCTCGGGGTAGGGGTAACCCGCCGGCGCCATCATCCACGCGACGCCGCCGCTCTCGATCCAGCGCCAGAGCGCCAGCGTCTCGGCGATGTTGTCGGGGCCCCACGGGGCGACGCGCGCGCCGACGATCGCGAGTTCGGGGAGGTCGGGACGCGGGGCATCGAGCGGCAGCGTGTGCGGCTCGAGCGCAGCGCGGACGTCGTCGTCGACGTCGATCCAGCGCACGCGCGCCACCGGCAGCGTCGGGCGCGGCGGAAGGCTCGGCGCGACGTCGAGGGTGCGCGTAGCGGGCGTCCCCGTCAGCATCTGTGTGAAGCTCTCGAGTGCCGGCTTCGGGTTGCCCCACGTGTCGACGAGTCCTGCACCGCACTCCCAGGCCACGTCGCGCCACTGCGTGTAGACGAGAGCGGCGACGCGTTCGTTGGCGACCAGCACCTGCGTCATGACCTCGGCGGCGCGGGCCTGATTGCGCCCGCCGATCTCCGCAAGGGCATCCAGCGATCCCGCGACCTGTCCCAGCGGCGTGGAGGCCAGGCCCTCGGCCGCCTCGACGGCCATGGCGATGGCATCGCCGCCGTCATGGCGCCAATGCTCGCCGGCGAAACCTTGGGCCGCGGCGACGAAGTGGGGCAGTCCGCCGAAGCCGTACTCCGAGACATAGACGAGTCGGTCGTGCCGCTCGCGTTCCGTCACGCCGTCGGCGTCGACGACCTTGTCGAACCCGAGCGCCGCAGCGTCGCCGATGTCTTTGCTCGTCCACGGCCAAGCGCGATAGACGTGCTCATCGTCGAAGGCGACGGCGGCGCTGTCGTCGGGGTTGCGGTAATGGGCCACGCCGAGCCAGCTGCCCGAGTCGTCGAGAATGAGGTGGTGGGGCAGCAGCGCGGCAAAGCGCTCGTGCAGTGTCTCGACGCGCTTGTAGAGGATCCCGGACAGCTCGTTGAGCATGCCAACCATGACGACCGAGGCGTGCCCGCGAAACTCCTCGGCAGCCGCGACGAGCGCCACGTCGACGGCCGGCCAGGTGTCGGGCCGTTCGCGCTGCACCCACCCGAGGGTCGGCTCGGCGTGCACGAGTAGTCCGATCTCGTCGCAGACTTCGTAGACCTCCGGCATCACGCGGATGTGCGCCCGCACCATGTCGAACCCGGCCGCCTTGATGGCTTCCATCTCGCGGCGGATCCAGCCCGCGTCGGGCGGGTTCGAGAGGCCGCGCGGATGCAGCGGTTGGTACAGGACGCCGATCGGTCGCACGACTTCGCCATTGAGCACGAAGTGCGTTCCGTCGACTTCGAAGCGACGGAGGCCGACGAGGGTCGTCGTCGTGTGCACGCTGCCGCCCGAGCGCAGTGTGACCGTCAGCTCGTGCCGGTCGGGGCTGGCCGGTGACCAGCGCGACAGCGCTGCCGCAGCGGCGAGCGCGACCGTGGCCGACGGTGTCGTCGGTGTCGATGTCGCCGTGGCGGTGGTCGTGGCCTCAGCCTCACCGAGCGCGACATGGATGTCGATCGTGTCGTGTTCGGCGCGGTGGTCGTCGACGAAGACATCGGCGTGCGGGACGCCGCTGTCGTCGATCCAAACATCCACCGTCGTGACCTCGAGCCGCGGCGTCGCGCGCAGGGCCACCGACCCGACGAGCCCGCCGTAGTTGTAGTACCAGCTCTCCTTGGCATGGGGCCGGGCCATGAGCAGCAACCCGTCGGCGGCGCGCATGCCAGGGTCGACGCAGCGAACCGTGATCGTCACGGTCGACCCGCCAGCGCGCTGCACGAGGCCATCGACGTCGAACCGGAACGGCGCGTCGGAGCCGTCGTGACGGCCGAGGTGTTCGCCGTTCCACCAGACGTCGACGCGGTCGTTGGCGTTGTCGAACGCGAGCATCCACAGCGCGTCGTCGGGTTTCGAGGTCGGCGCCTCGAACTCGCGGCGGTACCAGGCCACGCCGTCGTACGGGCCCAGCGTGGCCTCGAGGGCGCTCGGGACGGCAATCGTGTCCTCGCGCTGGTCGGCCTGTGGCGGCGTCGACCAGACGGAGTGATCGGGGGACTTCCAGCCCTCGCGACTCCCGCGATCGTCGACGTCCAGGCGCACTGTCCAAGCGCCGTCGAGGCTGACGTCACGGGCAGAGACCGTCGACGCCAGGGTGATGAGCATGACCAACAGGGTGGTCAGCCGCACGGGGCGGTTCGTGAGCATTGCGTTCCGAAGAAGTGGGTGAGTGACGCGTCCGCTCGCGCCGGCCTTCCGATTCGTGAGCGTCGCCCGCTATCCTCGCTGCCGGGGGAACGTGCCGTCTCGATCGCTCACGGTCGCTGGCAGCATATCCCCAAACACCCATCCGCACCTCTCTTCTCGAACGGGAACATCACGTGCTCGATGTCCATGCGGCCCGTCAATGGGCACAGGTTTGTCTCGCGTCGAGTTCGGCCGACGAGACCGAGGTCGTCGTCGAAGGGCTGTTGCAGGAAGTGAACCGCTTCACGACCGAGCATCCCGTCCAGAACGTCGTGCGCAATGACGTCGCCGTGTCGGTGCGCGCACGTATCGAGGGGCGGGAGGCGAAGGCCGTCACGGGCGTGCTCGACGAGTCGGGGCTCGGGCGCGTCACGGAGCGCGCCTGCGCTCTGGCGCGTCAGGCACCACGGCTCGACGACGAGGCGCCCGCGCTGACGGCGCCGCACGACCTCGAGCCGCGTCACGACGATCCGCTCGACGTCGACCCTCAGCGGACGTCGGATCGCGTGGCCGCCATGACGGAACCCTGCCGCGAGGCGGGCTGTCGCGCGGCGGGGATCCACGAGACGGCGAGCCACCTGCGACTCGTCGCGAACAGCGCCGGGCTCGTCGTGCACGACTGGGTCAACCACGGCGAGGTGTCGCTGAGCGTCTTCCGCGACGACGGCGCCGGGTGGGCCAATCACCTCGTGCCCGGTGCGGGGGAACTCGACGTCGAAGGCGTCGCGGCGCGGGCCGTGTCGAAGGCCTTGGCGAGTCGCAAGGCTGACGCACTCGATCCCGGGCACGTGACGGTCGTCCTTGAACCGAGCGCCGTCGCGAGCCTGCTGCTGTTCACGGCGGCGAGCGGCTTCGGTGCCCAGCAAGTGCAAGAGGGTGCGAGTTTCCTGTCGGGCAAGCTCGGTGAGCCCGTGCTCGGTGACAACGTCACGATCGTCGACGACGCCTTCGACCCGCGCACGCTCGGCCATCGGTTCGACGGCGTGGGAGCGCGCCGCGAACGCGTCACGCTGATCGAATCCGGCGTGGCTCGCAGCCTCGTCCACGACGAGCGCACGGCGCGCAGGGCCGGGTGCGCCTCGACGGGACATGCCCGACCGCAGCCCGCGCCCGGCGGCCCCGTGCCGTCGAACCTGATCCTCGAATCCGGGGAAGGCGACGTCGGGGCGCTCGTCGCCGGCGTCGACCGCGGCGTGCTCGTGACGGAGTTCCACTACACGAACATCGTCGAGCCCACCGCACTGACGCTCACCGGCATGACGCGCTATGGCACGTTCGCCATCGAGAACGGTCAGGTCGGACGACCGCTGCGCAACATGCGCTTCACGCAGTCGCTCGTCGAGGCCTTCCGCAACATCTCCGGTGTCGGCGGCGAGGCGCTGCTCTGCTCGGCGCTCTTCGGCGGCTACGTCGTCGTGCCGGCGCTACGCATCGACGGCTTCTCGTTCTCGAGCGCCACAGAGTTCTGAGCGACGTCGTCCTGAGCGGCGTCGTGCGGCTCGGTCAGGCGGCGGCAGCTTGGGCGTCGATCATCTTCTGCGACACCACCGTGAGCGCCGTCGACCACGTGTCGGCGGCCTCGGGCGTCCACCCATCACCGAGCACCTCGGCCAGCGTGGCGAGCATGCTCGCGGCCACCATCGGGTAATGCTCGGGCAGCGTTCCGATTTCACCGTGCAGGACGCCGAGCTTGTCCAGCACGGCGTCGAGTTCTCCGTCTTGCTTGTCGACCAGTGAAACCACCGCGGCGACCGACGCGGCGAGCTTCTTGCGCTGCGAGTCGAAGTCGGTGTCCTTGAAGAGCGGCGAGACCTGCGGGTAGACGGCGAAGAGCCGTCCGTAGAACGCACGCGTGAAGGTCTCGGTGTCTTGGCGGACGACGTCGAACGTGCTGCGAAGGAGAGGGATGTTCATCGGAAGGCTGCTCGGGGAAGGTCAGGTGATCGAGAGATTGCGAAGGCCGCCGCGGCGGCCCTTGGTCTGGGAGAGTTCGGTGAGGGTGAGGGCGTCGAGCACGTCGTAGAAGGCGGCCTCGGCGGCCATCAATCCGCGTCGGAGTCGGCAACCCGGCTCGAGCACGCAGACCTCCGGGGAGAGGACGCAGTCGAGCACGCCTTTGCGGCCTTCGAACGCGGCGATGACGGCGCCGGCCGTGAGTTCGTCAGGGTTGGCGCTCAATGCGATGCCGCCGGAGCGTCCGCGCTGGGTGCGGACCCAGCCGTGGCGGGCGAGCTCCTGGACGACCTTCTGCACGTGGTCGCGCGAGATCGAGAACGTCTCGGCGATTTCAGACACGGACACGAGTTCGCCCTGCTGTTCGACCCGGCGGAGAGCCAGGAAAAGCAGCGTGCGCAGCGCGTAGTCGGTCTTCCACATGAGTTGCATGGCGAAAAACGGTACCAGCAATACCACTATTGTCAAGTGAGTCGGAGGTCGTTCTGCCGCGGGACGCGCGATATCATCACGCGCGCCGCACGACGCGGTGATCCGAGTCACCCGAGGAGCACCCGATGGGCGGTTTCGACTTCGACGCACTGGCCACGCTCGGTGAACGGGCCATGGACATCGCGCGGCGCGAGGGGGCGTCGTGGGGCGACGCGCGGCTCGCGCTCGTCGAGAAGGAAGATCTCGGCGTGCGCAACGGTCGCGTCTCGACGTTGACCCAGGACGAACGGCTGGGGTTCGGCGTGCGCGTGCTCGTCGACGGGGCGTTCGGCTTTGCCTCCGGCGTGCACCCCGACGAGGCGGAGGTCGAGCGCGTGACACGCCTCGCGCTCGCCGTTGCGCGCGCGGGCCGGTCAGCCGGTCCGGGGCGTCACCGCTGGGCGGACGAACCGGCACACCGCGATCGCTGGACGTCGACCTGGCTCATCGATCCCTTCACCGTCCCCGTCGAGAAGAAGCTCGCGCTGCTCTCGGAAGCCGAGGCGATTCTCGGTCAGCACGCCGAGATCACGTCGTCGCAGGTCGGCATGTCGTTCCTGCGCGAGAGCCAGGTGTTCGTCTCGACGGCCGGTGCGCGCATCGACCAGATCATCCTGCGCAGCGGCGCGGGCCTGACGTGCACGGCGCACCGCGACGGCGAAACGCAGTCGCGCAGCTATCCGGCCGCGCTCGGCGGGTTGCACATGGCCTCGGGGTACGAACTCGTCGAGTCGCTCGACCTCGTCGGCGCGGCCGAGCGTACGCGCGAAGAGGCGCGCGAGCTGCTCACGGCGGCGGCGTGTCCGATCGGGAAGCACGACGTCATCCTGAGCGGGGATCAGCTCGCGCTGCAGATTCACGAGTCGGTCGGCCATCCCACGGAACTCGATCGCGTGCAGGGCTGGGAGGAGAACTTTGCCGGCTCGAGCTTCGTCGACACGGGCAAGCTGGACGGTGACGACGGGCGCGGGTTTCGCTACGGCAGTGACATCGTGCAGCTGGTTGCCGACGGCACCGTGCCCGGGGGGCTGGCCACCGTCGGCTACGACGACGACGGTGTCCGCAGCCAGCGTTGGCACATCGTCAAGGACGGTCGCTTCACGGGCTATCTCACGAGCCGCGACACGGCACACTTCGCCGAAGGAGCCGACGCCGACGCGACGAGCCGCGGGTGCAGCCGCGCTCAGGGTCCGAGCCACGTGCCGATCGTGCGCATCACGAATCTCTCGCTGCAGCCGGGTGTCTGGGCCTTCGACGATCTGATCGCCGACACCGACGACGGTATCTACATGGACGGCGTGAAGTGTTGGTCGATCGATCAGCAGCGTCTCAACTTCCAGTTCACGTGCGAGTACGGCTGGGAGATCAAGGGCGGCAAGCGCGGGCGGGCCATCAAGAATCCCACCTACCAGGGCATCACGCCGGCGTTCTGGGGCAGCTGTGACGCGATCTGCGACCCCGAGCACTGGGTGCTCTGGGGCGTGCCGAACTGCGGCAAGGGACAGCCGATGCAGGTGGCCGAGATGTCCCACGGCGCCGCGCCGGCACGCTTCCGCGGCGTCGACGTCGGCGTGCGCACGTGATGTCCCACCGGTGTTCGTCCGAGCTCGCCGGGAGTCTCTGAGATGCTGGCTCGACTCTCGGCACGCCTCGCCGATCTCGCCCGCGCCGTCGTGCCCGATCCGTTCGTCATCGCACTGGGGCTCTCCGCGCTGGCGTTCGTCTTCGGCTACGCGACGATGAGCGAGCCCGACGCCGGCGCGCTCGCGGCCGGCTGGTTCGCGCGACTGTCGAGTCCCGGCACGCTGGCCTTCACGTTTCAGATGGCGCTCATCCTCGTGGCCGGCACCGTCCTGGCCCAGGCGCCGGTCGTCAGTCGGCTGCTCGGCCGACTCGCCGATGTCCCCAAGACGACAGCCAGTGCCGCGGCGCTCACGAGTTTCGTCGCGATGTCGGCCGCGTTCCTGAACTGGGGCTTCGGGCTCGTCGTGGGCGCCCTCGTGGCCCGTCGCATCGGTGAGCGGGCGCGCGACGAGGGGCGTCCGCTGAACTATCCGCTCGTCGCCGCCGCGGGCTACACGTGCATGATGGTCTGGCACGGTGGCTTCTCGGGCAGCGCGCCGCTGAAGGTCACCGAGGGGACGCCCTTCGACGGCCCGCCGATCGCGCTCGATGAGACGATCCTCGCGCCGATGAACCTCGCGCTGTCGGCGGCGCTGTTGCTGTTCGTGCCGTGGTTCATCTCGCGCCTGTCCGCGCCTGAAGACGAGCGTCCCGTGGTCCTGCCCGAGCGCGCCGTCGACGAGGCCGACAAGGTCACACCGGGGCTCGTGCAGCGTGTCCTCGGGCTGTTCATCGTGGCGCTCGGGATCGCCGCGCTCATCGGCCGCGCCGCCGAAGCAGGCCCGCTGCGCGCCGTCACACTCGACACGATGAACCTCGCCCTCGTGCTCGCGGGGCTGCTGCTCTACGGTTCGCCGATCCGCTTCGGGCGCGCGTTCGCCCGGGCCGTGCCCGAGGCGTCCGGGATCTTGCTCCAGTTCCCCTTCTACTTTGGCATCCTCGGACTCATGGAGGCCGGCGGCCTCGTCGCTCTGTTGGCCGAGGGCAGCGTCGAGCTGTCGGCGGTGCTGGCCAGCTCGGGAGCGCCCGAGGCCTTCTGCTTCGACGTCGTGACCTTCTTCTCGGCGGGCCTCGTGAACCTCTTCGTCCCCTCGGGGGGCGGGCAATGGGCCGTGCAGGGGGCGATCGTCGCCCAGGCGGCGGGGGAGCTCGGGGTGCCGCTTCCGCGCGCCGTCATGTCGCTGGCCTATGGCGACGAGTGGACGAACATGCTCCAGCCCTTCTGGGCCCTCGCGCTGTTGAGCATCACGGGCCTCGAGGCGCGCGACATCCTCGGCTACACGCTGACGATCATGCTCGCCGCGCTGCCCCTCTACCTCCTGGCCTTCCTGCTTTTCTGAGACGCCCGTCACAGGCGCCGACGCGGGGACGTCAGGCCTCGAGGGCGTTGCCGCGCGGCGCCCGTGTCCTACCTGCACCGAACACGGGCGGGCGCGCACCTCGCGCTCGGCTCCTCGCTCCTCGTCACCGAGGCGTGCGAATCCCGTGTTCTCGGCGGGCGGTGGACGCCCGTTCGATGTGCTAACCTCGCCCGTCCTCCACAGGTCCCGGAAAGATCGCGGTGCCCGACACCCCGCTCGACGACGCTGAAGTCCACGTTCTCGATGCCCACTCGGCTCGTCGCGGTCGCGGCGCTTGGCTCGTGGGTCTCGTTGCTGTGCTGGTCCTCGCAGGGGCCGGCGCTTGGGTGGCGCTGACCGACCCGTTTGCCGAACGGGCCGCGGTTGCCGTCGCCACGCCAGACCCGTCCAACGAACTGGGCGAGGCCTGGTCGTTCGAAACGACGGAAGCCGGTCGGGCAACGAGTTTCTGGACCGTGCCCGACGACGCGCCGGGCGGCTTCGCGTTCGTCGAATCGGCCGCCACGAGCGGGCAGCTCGGCGCCCAGGTGACGTCGCCCGCGGGGTACGCGGAGATGGTGTCCAGCGCGGCCGTCTCGCTCGGAATGCACAAGGGCGGCGTCCGACTCGCCTGCGCCGCGGGCGGTGAGGGCGTGCAGCTCTTCGCGCGCTTCGAGACGGGCGGGCGGGCGCCGATCGACTTCTTCGCAGCCCAGGGCAGTGGTGCTCTCGAGGGCATCGTGCCGCTGCCGCCGGGAGCCGAGAGTGTGCGCGCCGGCGTGCGCGCGACGGGGTCGGCCACGATCGACGACGTCGTCCTCGAGCTCGTGGCCAGCACGGTGGCGCAGCCCGAGAGCCGCGGCGTCTACAGCGCACTGAGCCATGGCGGCACACTGGTCGTCGCGCGCGGAAGTGAGCCGGCGCTGTTCATCATGCCACCGTCCGTGCGTCTCGCGGACGGCCGCACGCTGCCGGCCGGCGTGGGGTTCGACCCCGCTGCGGGACGCCTGACGATCGCCGACGGGAGCGCGGTTCCGGTCGAGACAAAGCTCGCCTGGGACGGTCCCCAGGCACGGGTCACGACCACGTGGGGAGCTGCCCTGGACGGCGCGACGGCCGTGCGCGTCGGGCGCGTGGTCGGACCGCTGGCTGACGACGCGATCGGCGTCTCGTCGGTCTCGGCGGGATTCCAGCGCTTCGACGACGACTTCAGCGTCTCCGATGCGGCTTGGCTCACGCTGGGCCGAACCCAAGACCGACTCGTCCTGCGGGTCGACGAAGGCGTCGCCCTGACGAGTTCACGGCGTGCCGACGGCTCGATCGAACTGCGCGTCGAGGCGCCGCTTGTCGCTGGCGAACGCCTGCTCACGCTGCAGACGTCGTTTACCGAGGAGCGTGTTCGTGCCGTCGCCCGCCGTGACGCCGCGCGACGGGCACGGCAGGACGGAGACCTCGGCGCGGCGCTCGCGGAAGTCGAGACGATCCTGCGCGACGATCCGTACGACGAAGACGTCCTCCGAGAGGCCGGGCAGATGCGCTCCGAGCTGCTCGCGCAGATGCAACAGCGCCTCGATGCGATCGACGAGAATCTCGACGACGCGTTGTTCCTCGCGAGCGCTCGCCGTTGTCGCGAAGTGCTCGCCGAATGTGAGGCGGCCGCGGCGACCTTCGCGGGAAGCAGCGCCGAGCAACGCTTCGCCGAACGCGCCGACGTGGTGCGCACGCGCGCGTTCGAGTTGCTCGAGGCGGATCGTCAGCGACGCGCGGCGCGGCTCGAGGCGATCGCGGCGTCGCTCGAGGAGTTCGGCAACTTCGAACGGCTCGCAAGCGAGTACCGCGACACGCTCGACCGTTGGTTGGCGCCCACCGAGGGAGGTTCGCGATGACGCGCGCGGTCGGGATCGACATGGGCGGCACGACGGCACGGATCGTCGTCGGCGATGTTCGCAAGGGCGCCTTCGAGATCCACGCGGCGCGCGAGGTCGCCGCGCGCGAGCTCGCGGCCGAACTTCGTGACATCGGCGTCAAGGGCGCCGAGACGTTCGTCGGTGTGACGGGGCGCGACATGATCCTGCGCACCACGCAGGTGCCGCCCGTCCCCGCCTGGCAGCTGCGCGAGCTGATGTCGTTCGAGATCGACGACATCGCCGAGCAATCCGGTGACGCCCTGTCGGCCGACTACGCGATGCTCGGAGGCGCTGCACTGCACTCCGACGAGGACATGGTGCTGCTCGCGCTCGTGCGCTCGAGTCGCATCGAGGAACGCAGCCAGGCGCTGGCGCGCGCCGGCGTCGGAGCGCTCGCGTTCACGCCGAACGCCGTCGCCCTGCACAACGCCTTCGTCGCCGCCGACGGCCGCGACGGCATCACGATGGTCGTCTCGATCGGCGGAGCCAACACCGACATCGCGTTGGTCGAGGACGGCGAGCTGCTGTTTGCCCGCAACCTCAGCGGCGGCGGCGACGGGATGACTGCCGCGATCGCGTCGACGCTCGGGATCGAGCCGCACAAGGCCGAGAACGTCAAGGCGTCGCTCGGTGTCTTCGCCACGCCGGGCCAGTCGCTCGACCCCGAAACGGCGCGCGTCGCCGGCGCCCTCGACGACTCGCTGCGCGCCATCGCGGGCATGCTCCAGTCGTCGATCGTGCTCTGCCGCACACAGCTGCAAGACCGTGGGATCCAGCCCGATACGGTCATGCTCTGCGGAGCGGGGGCGCAGGTGCCGGGGCTCGACCGCGCGCTTTCGGTGTCGCTCGGGATCCCCGTCGAACGCTTCGATCCCACCGAGGGCTACGTCGTCGGTGACGATGTCGACGCTCTCGATCACGGTGGCGGAGCGTTCGGCGTCGCGACGGGGCTCGCGATGATGGGGGCGCTCAAGGACGCCTACCGTCTCGAGATCCTCACCGACGCGGCCAAGCGCGCACGCGAGTTCAAGACGAAGACCGTCTGGCTCGTCGCTGCCGGCCTGCTCGTGCTCGCGCACCTGGCCGTAGCTTTCTTCGTCAGTCAAGCCGATCACACGGCGGCCGAAGACGACGCGGCCAAGCTGCGTCGTGCGGCTCAATCGCGGGCGCGCGCGGCCAGCGAGCATCGACGCACGGCGGCCGCGGCGCGCGAGGCTGCCGCCAAGCTCGCGGAGATCGAGACGGTGACGTCGCCGGGGGCCAGCGTCGTCACGGCACTCGACCTGCTGTCCCAGTACCTGCCCAGTGAACTCTGGGTGACGTCGCTGCGCACGCAGCGTCAGGGGGGCGCGAACGGTGTCCCGCTGCGCACGGTCGTGAGTCTCGAGGGACGCGGCAAGGAGGTCTCGCGCCCGCTGACCGACGCCATCACGGAACTCACGCAGACGCTGCGGCGCGACCCTTACGTCGCCGAGGTGACGCCCAAGGCGAGCACCGATCCGCGCGGCGATTTTGTCTGGGACATGAAGCTCGACCTGACGAACGTTCCCGTCGATCCCGCGCTGGCGGACGACGCCGACGACGAAGTCGCGCGTGCGGTCGACGGACAGGAGGTCGAACGTGGATCGTGACCTCCGACGCGTCGTGTTGATCGGCCTCGGGCTGTTGGTGGCGCTGCTCACGGGGCGCACGATCGTCGGTGCCCTGTACGACGACGTCGCGGCCGAGAAGCGCGTGACGCGCGAGCTGTCGTCGCTGCGCACAGGCGATGCCTCGGCCGAGCCGTCGACCGCCGATCGCAACACGGCCAATGGCGCGCTCGTCGACCTCGAGGATCGTCTCGAGGTCGCGATCCCGCATGTCCACTACACGCTCCCCGAAGACTTCTCGGTGCGCTCGGGCGACAGCCCTGACCTGCGCTACATCGAGGTGCTGCGCCGCGAGCAAGATGCGCTCGTACGGCGCGCGCGCTTCGTCGGTCGGTCGGTGCCGTCGAACCTCGGCATGCCCGAGCTGAACCCGACGGGCCTCGAGGACGTCACCCATTCTCTGCGAGCCCTGCACGTCATCCATCGCGTCGTCACGGCGGCACTCGACGCCGGCGTCGGAGAGGTGGTCGAGATCGACGTCGTGGCCCAACGCCGCCGACGCCGCGAGGACGTCGCGTTCCTGCGCCGCTTCTCGGTCGATTTCGTGCTGCAGGGCAAGGTCGACGCGCTGCGGGAAGCCCTGGCCGGCGTGGTCGAGGGCGAGCCCTACCTGGCGCTCTCCGAAGTCGAGATCGAACCCGTTGCGCGTGACAGCGAGACACTGCGAGCGCGCTTCAAGGCCCACGCGATCGTCCTCGATCCCGAACAGTCCGTGCTCGGGGAGGGCGGCGACTCATGAGCTCGCGCGAGAAGATGCTCTTCGCCGTCACGGCTGTCGTCGTTGCGGGTCTGACATGGCTCGACGTCAGCGATCGCTACACTTCGCAGCGCACGCCGCGGGCACAGCCGCTCGACGAGCCGCTGCCGGCGCCGACGGCGCTGGTGCGCTACGGCTCGCCGCTCGAGGTCACGCGCACCGACGATCGCGGCGTCAGCACCTTCTCGCCGCCGCGCGAGTTGCTCCCGCTCGATCCGCTCGAGTTGCCCGAGCCTCCGATCCCGGCCATCGATGTCCGCGGGCCTGCGCTCGTGCCCTCGCTCATGGGCGTTGCGGCGCGCTCCGAGCGCATCCCGTCACGCGCGCTCGGCACGCTGGTCGTCACGGATGACGATGCCGTCGAGACGTCGCTCGACGACGACACGGCGCTCGGCGGCGAGGATGCGACGACCGAAGACGTCAGCGCGGACGAACTCGAACTCGACGAGGCACCGCTGTACGAAGATCGCTTCGACTGGATCGCGCGCTTCTCCACCGGGCGTCGCGTCTACGGGCGGCTCCTGAACGACGACCCGCACGGCTTGCGTCGGCGCATCGCCGAGGCGCTCGTGTTCCAGCAGGTGTCGGTGCGCAGTGGACGTCCCCTCGGTGCGCCGTACACGGTCGAACGCGACGATGTCATCGAGTTTGAACTCGCGCGCACGTTCGAGAACGAGGCGATCTATCGCTCGCGCGACCTCGGCACGGGGCCGGGTTCAGGTGCTTCGCGCCGCACTCTCGCGCTCGACTTGCTCGACTCGCATCCCGAGGAGCCGCAAGCGCTCGACTTCGCGGCGCGTGAGGCCGAGCGGGCGCTCGAAGTCGACCCCGACAGTGCGCCGAGCTACCGACTGCTGGCCACGATTCGCGCGCTGCAACACGACATCGAGGGCGAGCTTGCCGTCTATGCCCAGGCGGCCGAGCGCGGTGTGCGGTCGGCCGTGCTGCTCGCCGATCACGGTGCGCGCATGCTCGCGCTCGGCCTGAACCAGCGCGCCGAAGAGCTGCTCGTGCGCGCCGAGGCGATCGGGCGCTCACCGGCCGAGGTCTCGATGCTGCGCGGTCGGTTGGCCGAGCACGACGGACGTCTGGACGACGCGTTCGCGCTCTACCGCACGGCCGAGTCGTCGTCGTTCTCCGAGCCACGGGCGCGGGAGCGTCGGCGCGACGTGCAGCGTGCGCTGGGGCGGATCCACCTCGCGCGCGGGCGCCTCAATGAAGCCCAGCGGGAAGCGGGGCGGCTGTTGCTCGACGACCCCGACGACGTCGGTGCGCTGCTCTTGCAGGGAGCCGTCGACGCCGCGAAGGGTGACATCGACGCTGCGGCGACGCGCTTCGGCGCGGCTCTGGCCGTCGATCCCAACTCGTCCCAGGCGCTCATCAATGCCGCGATCATTGCGTGGCGGCAGCGGGATGGCTCGGGTGCGCAGCGGCTGCTCGAGCGCGCCATCGACGTCGACCCGCTCAGCGCCGCACGGGCTCATCGCACGCTTGGTGTCGTCTTCGAGGATCTCGGCGAACGTGAGGCGGCCCGCGAGCAGTACATCGAGGCGCTGCGTCTCGAGCCCGGTGAACCGCGCGCCCTCTACCGTCTCGGGCGGTTGCAGCGCACCGAGGGGGATGTCGAGGCGGCCGTCGGGACGCTGCGCACGTCGCTCGCGCTCGGCGGTCCCGAGCCGTTGCTCATGGCCGAGCTGGGGCTGGCGTCGCTGGCGCGTTCCAAGCCCGACGATGCGCGCCGCTACTTCCGCGAGGCGTTGCGTCTCGAGCCGGACGCGCCGGTGTTCGAATGGCTGCTCGGTCTCGCGGCCCTGCGCGAGGGCGATCTGATGTCGGCCGTCGAGCCCTTGGCCAGCGCCGCCAACGGGCGTCCCGGCGCCCACGCGGCCTTGGGCGTCGCGCGCTACCGCCAGGGCGACGCCGCCACGGCCCTCGACCACTTCGACGAGGCGGCCAAGGTGGCGTCGGGCAGTCACGCGACGTTCGCGTCGACGCAGGCCGAACGCATCCGCACGAACCAGTCGAAGCGCCAGTGGCTCGACCGCTTCCGCCGCACGTCGCTGCAGCGCGGCTGGACGCAGCACCAGTGGGAGGGCAGCCCGCGCGTTTGGTTCGTCGCCGGCGAGGTGCACATCGAAGGCCGCGTCGATTCGGCGCGTGAAGACGAGCTGCCCGGGCTCTCGCGCGTCGTCGAGGGCGGGTCGTTCGACACGGTCGGTGTCGAGATGTCGGCTCGCGAGGGACGCTTCGGGGTCTCGCTCACGTATCGCCAGGTGAAGGGCGCGCTGGGCCGTCTGCCGAAGGCGCGACTGTCCGTCTTCGTCGACGAACAGGGCGTCGTGCGGGCGCGCGTGCTCGATCAGTTCGACACCATCGTGCTCGACGGCGTCGAACTCGCCACGCTCGATGCCGAAACGGTCGCCGCGGGGGTCGCGCTGGGGATCCGGCGCGTCGACCGGGTGACCGGAACGTTCGAGTTCCTGCTCGGTGGCCGTCCGATCGGCGAGCCCGTGCAGGTCAAGTCGCTGAGAAACTTCAAGAACCCGCTCGACCTCGAGATTTTCGCCGAGGCCGCGCCGCAGCGCGACGTGGACGCCACGCTCACGCTCAGTCGCGTCGTGCAGACACCGTGAAGACGGTGGGGCGCGCCGAACCCGCAGGAGATGCGCCGATGAGATCACCGTCCCGAGCACGCCGCCACGAACGCGGCTTCAGCCTCATCGAGATCCTCGTCGTCCTGGCGCTCATCGGGCTGCTGATGGGGATCGTCGCGACCGGAGCGCTGAGCTTCGGCGAGACGGGGCGCATCACGGATGCCCACGCCCGGATCGAGTCGCTGAGCCTCGTCATCGAGTCGTACAACGATCGCGTGGGGACGTATCCGCCCTCGCGCCTGACGCAGGCGGGCATCGGCGAGGCGAACAAGACGAACGAAGGCGTCGAGGCGCTCGTCGCGGCGTTGAAGTCACGCGATTACGGCGGGCAGCGCCCCAACGAACGCTGGCTCGGCAACGTGGACGGCGACTCGACGAAGGGCATGACGTTCGTCGACGGCAGCACGGCGCTCCTGGAAGTGATCGATCCCTGGGACAATCCGCTCGCCTACACCGTCTACACTGACTACGGCAGCGAGTGTCCCTACAACGTCATGGGTGATGCGAGCGACTCCGAGCCCGTCCGTGCCCTGCGCAACTCGCTCACCGGTGCCTATCACCAGTTCGAGTCGTTCCAACTCCGCAGCGCCGGACCCGACGGCCTCTTCGATACGGAGGACGACATTGCGAACTTCGTGCTCGACACCGAATAGGACGCGCCACGCGCTCACCGGGCGCGTCGACACGGCGGTCGCGCGTGCGCGCGGCCGGCGCGGTGTCACGCTGATCGAGCTGCTCGTCGTGCTCGCGATCATCAGCGCGTTGCTCGGCATCGGCGTCGGCGTGTTTCGCGGGCTCGTCTCACCCGATCGCGTCGCTGCCAGTCAGGTGCACGACGCACTCTTCGCGGCGCAGCTGTTCGCGCAGCGCGAGCAGGCGCCGGCGACGGTCGTCATCGACCCCGAGACCGCGTTGGTCGTGGCACGCGGGCTGCGCGCCGTGGGCAACTGGCATTTCGAAGACGACCTCGGGACGGGGTGGCCCGTCGCGGCCAGCCACGAGCCCGAAGACCTCGACCCGCAGGGCGCGCTGGGGTCGTGCCTGCGCCTCGACGACGAGCGCGTTCTCACGATCGCAGGCTTGCCGGCCAGCGCGAACTCACCGCACGGGTTCTCGGTGGACGTGCATGTCTGGCCCGAGCGCGACCCACGGCCCATGACGCTGCTCGAGCGGCGCGGTGCCTGGGACATCGTGATCGACCGCCAAGACCGGCTCGTCGTGACGCTGATGCTCGCGCGCGACGACGGAAGCGACGACGCCGAGGAAGTCTCGATCGCCGTCGGGGAGACGATCCGTTGGCCGCATCGCTTCGTGCGCTTGACGGTGTCCTTCGACGGCTCGACGTTGCGCGTCACGCTCGACGGCGCGCGCCTTGCCGAGGACACGCGCTTCCCCGCCGTGCGGCGTCTCGTCGTCCCGAGTCCCGGCGCACCGCTGTTCACAGGCACGGGCGGCACGCGCTTCGTCGGGCGTCTCGACGAGCTGCGGCTGCTCTCGGTCGTCGAAGCCGACGCGCGCGAGTTGCCGGGCGAAGTGCGGCTCGTCGGACAACGTCGCGAGCTGCACCTCGATCCCCAGGGCCGACTCGACCCGGCCTACCACCAGGAGCCCGTCGTCATCGGCCTTCTCCACGGCGACCCCGAACGCCGCACCGACGTCGAGTTCGGACGTTGGGGCGCGATCCGCACGCTGGAGCCCGACTCGTGAGACGATCGCGAAACGAACGAGGTGTGGCGATCGTGACGGTCGTCGTACTGCTGGCGGCGCTCATGCTCATCGCCGCGCCGTTTGCCCTCTCGATGCGTCGCATGGAGTCGGGGGCGCTGCTGGCCGCCGACCAGGAAGGCGCGCGCGCCGGGGCGCTCGCGGCCCTCGCTGCGGCCGAGAGGCACCTCGAAGACACGCACCCCTTCTACGATCTCGACACACCGCATCTCGACACGCGCGCCGAGCTGCTCCCGAGCGATCTCAGCACGCGCTTCGCCGGGCAGCTCGACCGCAACCCGCGCGGCGCGGTGCGTTCGGTGCGGGTGCAGGACGAGCAGGGCAAGGTGCACCTGCCGACGGCGTCGTACTTCCTGCTCGCGAACCTGCTCGGCGGCCGCACGACGGTCACGTCTGACGTCGGCCCGCTCGGCGAGCGTCTCGAGGTCGTCGCGACGAAGGAGTTCCCGGCGACGGGTCTGCTCTGGGTCGGGCACGAGGTCGTGGAGTACAGCGGCCGCGAACCCGAGGGTTTCATCGAGACGCGCCGCGGTCAGCTCTCCGATGCGTTGCCGACGTCGAAGACGCGCGAGCACCGCCAAGGCGACGACGTCTTCGACCTGCGCGTGCTGCTGCTCGCTCAGCACGGGTGGCGCCATCGCCCCGGCGTGTTCGACGTGTTCCGGCGGGTCGACGCGATCAAGAACATCGGGCTCTACGGCCCGATGGCCTACACCGGCGGCGACGTCGAGGCCGTCCGCGATCTCGTCACCGTTCACGGCGCGCCGGTCGCGTGGCGTTCACGTCAACTGTTGCGCCGTCTCGAGCGCGCGAGCACCCTCGCGGCGGCGTTGATCGTCGACGACGCCTCGATGTGGGGACGCGGTACGACGCTCGCGCTCACGAACAGTAAGGGACGTCAAGACTGGGCGATCGTCGATCGTGCCTACCCGTGGGGTGACGTCTGGCGCGTCGAACTCTTCGATGTGCTCATCGAGGATCACGACGAGCGCTCCGTCGTCGAGGCCCTGCGACGCGAGCCCGTCAACGTCAACACGTGTTCGCCCGTCGTGCTCGAGGCCCTGCTCGCGGGCGTGGGGCGGTCGCCGCTCGCGCACATCATCGACCCGATCGCCGCCGCCGAACTGGCGTTCGCGTTGCCCAAGGACACGGGGCTCGAGGTGCGCGACGTCCTACGGATCGTCGACGACCGTATCGAGCAAGGGCGGTTCGAGAAGATCGACGTCTCGCTCGCCTGGTCGATGCTTCAAGACACGCGCACGCAGCTCGCCGGGCTGAAGCCCGAGGAGATCGTTCCGCTGTTCATCGGGCTCGAGGCGCCCCAGTCGGCGTTGCGCGTCACGCGGCAGGCCGCGACGCGTGTCGCGGCGCGCATCGTCGCGGGGGCGCCGGCGCGTCACGCCGACCTCCGCACGCTGCTCGACGCCGCGGTGGCCGATGGGGACATCAACGCGATCCAGCGCGAAGCCTTGCTCCGCAACGCCGTCGATCCTGGCGACGCCTGGCTGTCGGGCGGCACGGCGCCGTTCACGTACAGCTCGGCGGGCCGCTTCACACTCGAAGCTGCTGCGAGCGAGAACTTGCCGTCGGGCAAGGAACGCGCGCGGGCCTACGTGCGCCGCGTGGCGTCGATCGCCCCCGGCGGCGAGACAGCCCACCGCGTCTCGACCCAGGCCGACTTCGAAGACGTGCTCTCACGCGGCGCACGTGGCCGCGGCTGGACCTCGCACCCTTCGCCGCTCGAATTGGGCGGGCAGGGCAAGACGACGCTGCTCGCCGACACGGGCTCGACGTCGGCGGCGATCCTCCCGCGCGGCGATGCCGTCGTTGCGCTCCGTGACGCCCTGGCGCGCGACCGCCGCCCACCGAGTCGTACCCAGGCGCTCGTGTCCGGTGGCCCGAGCCCGTCGGACGCCGACCTGCCCTCATACATCGCGCCCACGCCCGTGCGCTCGTCGCTGCCCGACACGGTGCACTTCGACGAGGGTGTCACGGGGCTCGTCGGTAGCACGCCGAAAGGCTTCTCGTTCAGCGACCAGGGTTCACTGACCCTGCCGATCGACGCGATCGAGCCGTCGATCACCTCGAGCATCGGGCGTCTGCGTCGTTTCACCGTCGACTTCTGGTTCGAACTCGACGGAATCCCCGACGAGGACATCGTGCTCTTCGACGGCGGACTCGACGAACTCGAGGACCGCATCCTCATCGCGCTGCTCGACGGCGAACTCATCTTCCGCGTGCACGACGCGAGCTTGCCCGACTACGAGGCCGACGTCGGTGAGGCGGGCCTCGTGCCGCCGACGGGCGAGATTCGCTACGCCTTCGACGACGGCTTGGCCCTGAGCCCCGGCGTGCCCTACCACGTGCTCGCCGAGGTCGGCGGCGCCGGTCCGCGCGACATGCTGCTCTTCGTCGACGGCGTGCCGCGCGGGCGTCCCAGCTTCTCCACGTTCTTGACGGCCGACGTGCCGGCCAGCGGATCGACGGGGTCGCTCCTGTCGGCCGGCGTCGAGCGTCTGCCCGTCGACTCCACGGCCGGCTTTCCGCGTCAGGGCGTCCTCTACGTCGACCACGAACTCGTCGAGTACATCGACCTCGAGGACGACGCCTTCCTCGTCGGCCCGCTCGACGACGGCGACCCTTTCGGCGGTCGTGCACGACGCCGCTCGCTCCCCGACGAGCACGCCGCCAACGCACCGGTCTACCTCGCGGGCTACTCACTGCCGCTTGCGTCCGACAAGGCCAATCAAGGCAACGGCACGCTGTCGTCGGCGCTCGGCGAGTTCGGCGTGGCGATGCTCGACGCCGATCGGCTCGAACACGTCATCACGGCCGAAGTCGTCACGAGTGCCTCGGGTGGGCCCGTCGTCGAGATCACGATGGGCACGGGGCTCTCGGCGACCGCGAGCGAACTGCCCGTGACGGCTGCCGGGCCCGGCACGCTCGCCAACGACACGTTCTCGGCGAGTGGCGGCTACGCGATGGTCGTCGCCGTGCACAACTCGTACGCGCTGACGCTCGACGTCCCCGGCGGTGCGATCGGGGAGACGTTCCGCTTCCCGCAGGAGACCGTCGACGGCGAGGCGATCGACGGCGTCGAGATCATTCGCTACACGGGCTTCAACGGCATCTCTCTGACGGGCTGCAGTCGCAACGGCTCCGGCGTGCCCGTGGCGGCCGATGGGCCGGCCAGTGACCTCGAGGGCGGCGGGTTCTCGAGCGGCGGGCTCTCGTCGGGCACGAGCTTCGCCGACCCGCGTGTGTTCGTCACCGAGTTCGACGGCGCGCTCACGGCCAACAGCGCGATCCCCGACAATCCGCGCGTGCTCATCGTCCCGCTCTCGATCCCCGTGGCAGGTGGCGGTCTCTTCGAGGACTACGCTCCGCGCCCGGAGACGAACCCCGACCGCAGCGCCCTGGCCCAGATCGGCCTCGACTTCGGTGAGGGCGACGACGTCACCGAGTGGGTGCGCTGGAACACAGCCACGGACATCGGCCTCGTGCGCGACGACGAGGAGGCGATCGACAACACGATCGACATCATCGACCAGCGCAACCTCTGGAACCCCGACGCGTCGACGGTCGACGACTCGAACATCCAACTCATCGCGCGCGAGCTCGACCTGCGTGGCCAATGCGGCACGGACGACGGCGTGCACAGTGACGGCGTGGAGGTCCTTCCGACGCATCTCTTCGGCGGGTGGAACGTCGACGAGACGGGCATGATGCACGAGGGGCTCGGTGCGCCGGGTCGTCTCGACGCCATCACGCTCGTCGATGTAAGCCGCGGCGATGCCGGTGAGATCCTGACCACGAAGGAGTGGCATCGCACGAATCACGCCTCGCTTGACGACCGCGATGCGGCCAGCGACGAGGTCAACGGCGTGTGGCTCGTGGGCCTGCGCGATCCCGTCGTGGCGGAGTTTCTGCTCACCGATTTCGCCGACCGCGACAACTACGGGATCGAAGACGGACAGGTCGATGCGCAGCTCGAGGAAGACGAGAGCGGCTACGACGAAGTGACGGCGTTGCAGGTCGACATCCGGCTCGTGACGCGCATGATCAAGGCACCGAGTCGCGAGCTTCCCACGGGCCCGCTCACGACCTTCGCGATCGGGCGCGAGTTCGGCGGACGCGCTTCGGCCGGTGGCGTGACGATCGACGAGTTGCGTTTCACGACGCGCCGGCACGAACTCGACCTGGTGCCGAGCGCGACGTCGTTCGTGCTCGCCGAGGAACTCGAGTTCGACGAAGACCGCCAGGTCCGCATCGACCTCGATGCGCTGCGCTACGCCCACATGACACTCGACCGTCCGATCCTCTCACCCGATGGGATCGACGCGGCGAGTCTGCTGTCCGAACACGGCGGGCTGCTCCGCATCGGCGACGAGATCGTCAGCTACGCGGGGCTCGACGCCGTGAACTCCGGCGATGCGTTCCTCACGGGCCGCGCACTCTACGGAACGCGACGCCAGGCCCATCCGGCCAAGACACCGCTCGTCCCGTTGTCCTTCTGGCCGGCGCAGCCCCTGTCGTCACGCGTCACGGCGACGGCGTCGACGTTGCCGCTGGGGAATCCGCGCGCGTTCCCCGACGGCCCGGGCCTTTTGCTCGTCGACGAGGAACTCATCGGTTACACGGGCCGCTCGGCGCGCAGTCTGACGATGCCGCACACCGGCGGCGTGACGATGGTCTCCCAGCGCGGGCTGCTGCGCGGGCGCTTCGGCACGACGCCCTCCGACCACGCCGCCGGCGCGCTCGTGCGCTGGATGCCGATGCGCTACCGCGACCAGGCGTTGCTCGGCAGCGAGCACGCGGAGGCTGAGCACGCCGTGATCACGATCGATGCACCGGGGGCGTTCTTCACCGGGCTGGCCGTGGCCACGCGCATCGCCGCCGAGGGCAGTCGCCTCGACGTGCGCGGTGTCCTCGACCGCGGTGTGTCACACCATCGCGATCTCGTCGAGGCCGGCTTCGCGCTGGTCGAGTTCGCGAGCGTCGGGACGGGCGACGTCGTCGTGCTGGGCGCGCTGGGGCGGCAGGCCGACGTTGTCGATCTGCATCTCATGGCGGGCTGGGACGCGCGGGCCTTCGATCCGATTCGATTCACGTCGAACGGCTGGAAGGTCGTGCCCGAGGTCACGTCGCTGACTCTCGCGCACATCCAACCGACGATCGTCTGGGAGCACGAAGAATGGCGCTGAACCGCTCACGCGCCAGCCGGGGCTTCACGCTCGTCGAGCTGCTGATGGCAACGGCGCTGTTCGCCGTGCTCGGTCTCCTGATGTTCCAGATCGCGCGCGACGCCGCCGACATCTGGAACTCGGGGGAGCGCAACCGCGTCATCAACCAGGGCGCCGACGCGGCCTTCACGCTGCTCGCCACCGACTTGCGTCACCTCTGGGCCGGCGCGCCCGGCGCCTACGAGCAGGACGCGCGCCTCGTCAGCTCGGCGCGTCGACAAGGCTACGGCCAGCCGCCCGACCTCAGCTTCCGTCGCTCGCAGGGCCTGGCGTTCACGCGCCTGCTCCACGAACACCGCGAGCTGACGTGGCTACGCCGTGCCGGGGATGCCGCCGGTGGGCAGGCGACGACGTCGCTGCTCGGCGAACCCGACCCCTTGCTGCTGCAGCCGACGTCGGGTCTCGCCGAGTCGCTCTTCTTCACGACGATCCTGCCCGGCGACGAGTTGCCGTCGTTGATGCGCTGCGTGCGCACGCCGATCGGCGGGCCGACCACGCTCACCGACCCCGAGCGCTGGTCGGATGTCGGCCGGCTGCTCGCCGACGCGCTCCCGATCGCGGAGGATGTGCTGTTCTTCGGCGTCGAGTTCTGGGTGCCGGGTGCTGCGGCCTGGTCGCGCGAGGAGTGGGTCGAGCCGACGCCCGACGAGGGGGCCGCTGGGGCGATGAAGGCCGGCAAGGTCGCGCCGATCTTCGCCACGGCGACCTGGGACTCGACGCGCGGGCTGTCCGACGACCTGCCGACCTATCTCGGCGAAGACTCGCTCTGGGATGCCAGCGACGATGCGACGCCGGCGCTCGTGCGCCTCACGCTCGTGCTGGCCGCCGGCCTTCCCACGGGCCAGGTGCGCGAGACGCTGGGCATCGAAGGACGACGCCTGCGCCTGACCGACGTGCGCTTCTTGCGGGACGACGAAGAGCGCCCCGAGTTCGTCCTCGTCGACCACGAGTGGATGCGGATCCTCGAGGAAGGCGTGACATCGACGGAGATCGTCGTCGAGCGCGGCGCGCGGGACACCGAGATCGCGAGTCATGCCACCGGCGCCGTCGCTCGGATCGGGCGGACGTTCCGGCGCGTCGTCCGTCTCCCCACGGCCCGTGAAAAGGTGTCGCGATGAAACGACCACGTAACGAGCGCGGCTTCTCGCTGATCGAGATTCTCGTCGCGATGCTGATCTTCCTCGTCGGGATCGGTGGCATCTTGGCGCTGCTCGGCACGGGGCTGACGTTGCACCGCGACGGGCTCACGCTGGCCGTCGGCGTGCGCGAGGCCGACGAGATCGCACGGCGCATCGAGGAGGCCGTGGAATCGGGCGAACCCTGGGACGCCGAGACGCGCTCGTGGAGCCGCCTCGAGGCCACGCGGCTGTCGTCGGGGACTTGGTACGATGCGTCCTTCGAGCCCGAGATCGGCAACGAGCGCGAGGGCTCCTTGCTGGCATGGGTGCGCGTGGCAGGCAGCGTGCGCGCGCTCGAGACAGCGCGACCCGTGCCGATCGTCGTCAGCCCGCTGACGAGTTTGGCCCACGGCGCGCGGCGCTTCCGGCAAGCGAGCGAGTCACGATGAACGATCCTTTCGAGAGTGCGCGTCGAACGCCCGACCCGCGGAGACCCACGATGTCATCACTGCTCCTGACTGCGATCATGGCGTTGTCGTTGCTCGGCGCCCGGGCGTCGGCCGACGTCGTGCGTCTGCCCGACGGCCGGCTCGTGCACGGCACGATCGTCGACTTCGACGAGGGCAGCGGCTTCACGCTCGAGCGCGTCGACACGGGTGGCGTCGTCACGTTCCGCTGGGAGCACCTGCCGCCCGACGAGGTCGCGCGCATCAAGGCCGACCGCGGGTTCACGGGTGAGGATGCCGAGCCGTACCTCGTGCCGGTCGTCCACCTGATCATGAAGAACGCCTCCACCGAGTCGGGCATCCTCGTGCAGAACGGGCGCAGCGACGTCTACACGCTGTTGCGCAGGGGCAGCGAGGAATCGTTCCCGCGCCAGTACGTGCAGCGCGTCGAACCGGGCACGGCGGAGGGCCTCGCGATGTACCGGCCCGAGGCGCTCTACGATCTGATCCTCGCCGAACTCGGCACGCCGACGGATGTCGCCGGCCACTTCAACGTCGCGAAGGCGGCCGAGGGCGCCGGGCTCTTCGCACGTGCCGGCGAGCACTACCGCGCGGTGCAGGAACTCGACCCGGGCTTCAAGTCAGACCTCGTCGAGGGGCGCATCGAGCGGATGGCGATCAAGGTCGAGGACGCGTCGGAAACGGCGGTGCTCGCCGAGGTCCGCAATCGTCTCTACCGCAAGAAGCACAACAGCGCGCTCGAGATGGTGCGCGCGTTCCAAGACGACTATCCGATGAGTCGCCAGCTCGGCGATGCCGTGACACTCGAACAGGAGATCCTGCGCGAGCGACGCACGTTCTTCCTCGGCAAGATGGTCGCCGACTACTTCTCGTTCCTCGGGAAGGCGATCGGCGATGTCGCACGCGACGCCGACCTCGGCATCGAGGCGGCCGTGGAGCTCGTCGAGACGTCGATCCACGACGAGCTCATCGCACGGCTGTCGAAGAACTACTCGCTGCCCGAGGAAGATCTCGCGGAGATGTGGGGCGAGCGGCGCCCCGGCTCGGTGCGCACGCGCAACTACGGCACGGGCACGTTCATCCTCGGCGAAGAGCGCGCGCTCGACTTCGAGGTGGGCGAAGACGCACCGGATGAACTCGTCGCTGAGGTCGTGATCGAGGAAGACGAGGATCTCGCGGCGCGCATCGAGCGTCTCAAGCAGGAGCAGGCCGAGAAGCGCGAGGCACGCCGCACGTCGTCGCGCCGCAACTCGCTCGAAGATGTCGGGCCCACGCCGGACGAGTGGTGGGGCCAGACACCGCGCGACGAGCGCGAGGCCTGGCTCGTCGCCTACTACGCCGAACACTCGGGGCATCTCGAGATCGTCCGCGCGCGGCCGCGCAACTGTCGGCTCTGCGACACGACGGGCACGATCCAGGTGCTGAACGAGAAGGGCGAGTACACGTACGTCGTCTGTCCGACGTGCAAGGGTCTGAAGTACGAGCGGTTGTTGTCATTCCGGTGAGGCGAATCATGGTCGTGACGGCGTGTGCCGTAGTGCTGTTGTCGTGTTCGCTTGCCGCGCAGCAGGTCGGCGCCGAGGCGCTGTCGTCGGGGCCGGACAATCGCGACGACGTCGTGATCCGTGTCGGCGACCGCGAGATCCGCAAGTCGGACGTGTACCTCGACGTCGACCTGGCCACGCCGTGGCTGATCGAGGAGGTCGTGCGCCAGCGCGTCTTCGACATCGTCGTGCGTGACGAGGCGTCGGCCCACGGGATCACCGTCTCGACGGCCAAGCTCGACGAGGCATTCGAGCTCGCCATCGCCCAGCAGCGCGCGCAGTTCGCCAAGACGCGCGGCAGCGTCATGACGCTCGAGGAGTACTTCGACGGTCGTCACGGCATCAGCGCCGCCCAGCACCGCGTGCTCGTGCGCCAGCGCGTGCTCTCGAATCTCCTGCTCGACCGCGTCGTCCGCTTCGACCAGCTCGGCATCCGGCGCGAGGAGTGCCAGCTCATCCTCGTCGAAGACAACGCCCTGGCCCAGGAGCTGCGCGGCAAGATCGACGCCGGTGCCTCGTTCGCCGTGCTGGCCACGCGTCACTCCGTCCATCCCTCAGCCACGGCCGGTGGGCTCTTCCCGCCCTTGCCGACCGACGTCGACGTGCCCCTTTTCGCTGGGCGCGAGTCGCTCGCCCCGGGGGACATCCTCGGCCCGGCCCCGATCACGATCGACGGACGTGGGTTCTGGCGGATCCTGAGGCTCGTCGAGCGCTACGAGCCGCGCTCGGTCACCTGGTCGGAGGTCGCCGGCGAGATCGAAGCCGGCCTGGCTCGCAAGGGCCTCAGCGCCGACGAGCTGACGATCTTTGAAGAGCGAATGGTGGACCGCTATCGTATCCAGCTCGCGGCGCGCTGAACGGCGCGAGAGGACGCTGGCGGCGCGCGCCGGGCGTCATCCCGGTCGTTGCGCGCAGGAGGTGCGTGCGATGATCCGGAAGGTTCCCGACGACAAGGTCTCGCCTGACGAGCCCGATGAGCTTTCCGAGGGCGCCGAGGCGCCTGAAGGTCGGCTTTCCGGGGCGCTTGGCGAGGCAGCCGGCAACGAGGATTCCAGCGCCGAGAGCTCCGGCGACGAGACGTCCGGCGACGAGCCGGCCGACGAGTCGGTGTCCGAGACCGTCGCCGAGTCCGGTCAGACCGACGAGCCCGCGTCCGCCGCTGACGCTCCGGCCGACGACGATGCCGGATCGGACGACACGCCGGCCCCAGGGCCCAAAGCCGGTGCAGGCCTGCCACTCGGCCACCGCATCGAGGCCCTGCTCCTCGCCACCGGCCAGCCCCTGGCGGCCCGCCGTCTGGGCCAGCTGCTGGGCGAGGACATTGACGACATCCATGCTGCTCTCGAGGAGCTGAAGGCCCATTGGGATGCTCGTCCCGGGGCCATCGACCTCGTCGAGATCGCCAACGGCTTCCGTTTCATGACGCGGCCCGAGTTCGCCGACGTCGTGGGGCTGCTGCTCAAGAAGAAGGGGCCCGAGCGCCTCTCCCCGGCAGCGCTCGAAACGCTGGCCGTGGTGGCCTATCGCCAGCCGATCGAACGCTCGGACATCGAGGGTGTCCGCGGTGTCCAATGCGGCCCGCTGTTGCGGGTGCTGCTCGATCGTGATTTGATCCGCGTCGCCGGGAAGTCACCCGAACCCGGACATCCGCTTCTCTACGGCACGACGAAGCGGTTCCTCGACCACTTCGGCCTCCGTTCACTGAAGGCGCTGCCCGACATCAGCGACCTGTTGGAAACGTCATGAACTTCGGCATCTTCCGCAAGTACCAGAAGCCCCTCCTTTGGGCGACCGTGATCTTCTCGGTGCTGATCTTCGCGACCTTCTCGGGTCTCGGCGACCTCGAGCGGCTCATCTCCGGTGACGATCCCGACGCCCTCGGGCGCTTCGTGATTCCGTCCACCGGTGAGCAGGTCGACATCTCGGTCACCGACTTCCGCCTCACGCAGGTGGCTCTGAACCGGCTGCCGTTCACACGCGGTCAGCGCCTCGAAGAAGACGACGTCTGGCAGCATCTGATGTTCGTCGAGGAGGCGCGCGCGGCAGGTCTGGCGGTCTCGGATGCCGAGCTCGGCGAGACGGTGCAGTTCGTCACGCAGCTCGTCGCGCAGAACGCCGAAGGACCGACGGGCTACCACGAGCTGCAGGTCTACCGGCAGTTCAGCTTCGCCTCGCCGCGTCAGTTCGAGGAGGCCCTGCGCGATTACCTCCTCGCCCTGAAGTGGCGGAACCTGAAGTTGCGTGCAACCACCCTCCCGCCCGCCGATGACGTCTACCTGCGCTGGCGTACGGACAACGAACTCTTCGATTTCGACGCGATGGTCTTCGCCGACATCCCGATCGAAGAGATCGAGGATCCGGGCGACGACGCGCTGCGCGCCTACTTCGACGAGATGGCCGAGGCCACGCGCAACGCGCGCTTCAAGTCGCCGGCCCAGCAGGACATCGCCTACGCCTGGCTGCCGCTCGACACCGACCTCGCCGTGCTCCCGGCCGAGATCCTCGCCGAGATCGCCGAGCCGGACGACAACCAGATCCGCAGCCGCTACTTCCAGTCGCTGACCGAGTTCACGCAGGAGGCGCTCCAGAAGGAACTCTCCGACGAAGAGCGCGCGGGCTTCGCGACGGAGGTCAAGATCCAGGAGGCCGCCAGCGACCTCACGGCGGCGATCAACGAGCTGCCCGACGAGGAGCGCACGAAAGAACGCTTTGCCGAACTCTCGGAGGCCTACGGCTTCGCCTACGCGGATCCCGAGGGGTTGCTCGAGCCCGAGGCCATCGACGCTCTCGAAGGCATGACCGAGTCGGCGCACACGTTCATGACGCGCACGACGCCGGGCAACGCCACGGCTGTCACGCCGTTCCGCAACGCGACGTCCGCGGCGGTCGCGTTCGTCGAGGAGCGCATCGACGAGAAGCCGCTGGCGTTCGAAGAGGCCCGCGAGCAGATCCTCGAGGCCTGGAAGACCGAGCAGGCCGATCGCTACGCCACCGAGTTCCGTGAAGAACTCACCGCGCGCACGAAGGCCCTGCCCGAGGTCGCCGAGGTCATCGAGTCGATCCTCGAGGTGGCCCGCACGACGGTCGAGCAGCGCATCGCGGAGTCGACCGAAGAGCTGACCGACGAGCAGAAGGAGAACATGCGCACGGCTGCGATCGACGCCGAGCAGTTCACGATCGATGCCCGCGTCACGCAGGACGAGCACAAGGTCTGGGACGAGGTCGTCGCCGAGTTCCTCGACAAGCCCGGCGTGGAGCGTCGCCGCTTCGACGACGTCAGCAAGGGCTACGCGAACAACCCCGACGAGGCCGATGAAGAAGGTGGCTTCGACCGCTGGTTGAAGATGAACCGCGCGCTCACGAGCCTCGGCATTGACGGCATCTCGACGCGCCTGCGTCATCAGCCGTCGTCGTCGTCCGTCGTCGTGCGCGTCGCCGACCGCTCGTTCCCCGACAAGGGCGCGATGTTCTCCGACGCAGAGGGCATGACGCTCGCGCGCCAGACGATGCTGGGACAGAGTCGCGAGTCTGCGGCCGCGGCCTTTGACATCGAGCAGATGAAGAGTGACTACAAGCTCGAGGTCATCGATCGCGACGAGGGCGGCCAAGGCTGACCGCTGGCCTTCTCGAAGGCCTCAGCACGACGACCTGCAAACACGACGAATTGCGACCCGGTGGTGCTCACGCACTCTCACCGGGTCGCAGTCGTTTCATGCGCGGCGCACGAGCTGCGCGAACGCCACGGTGGCTGCCCGAAGAATCGCTCACAGCGATCGACTGCGACCGCGGCGGTGCGCTCTGGCGGCTGCTCTGATCCTCGATGACCAAAGCCCGGACGGTTCAGTGCGAGTGCTCATCGCGGCATGGTGGCGCCGAGCGGACGACGGGATCGTAGCCGCCCTTCACGAAGGGGTTGCAGCGCGCCAGGCGCCACGTCGTCAGAGCGAGTCCGACGAGGATGCCTTTGCGACTCACGGCCTCGGCCGCGTAGTGCGAACAGCTCGGCGTGAAGCGACACGAATCCGGGATGTAGGGACCGATCACGGCGCGCCAGAACGTGAAGAACTTCGAGACGAACTCGCTCATCGACGCGGCGCGCTCTTGCTCTTGCGCTGCGCCACGCGCAGGACATGCTCGAGCGACGCGCTGGCCTCGCTCATCGAACGCGGCGCGCCTCCGGGCCGCACGACGAGCACGATGTCGACGGGCGCCTCGAAGGTGGGGGCGAGGTGACGAAACGCCTCGCGCAGCGTGCGTTTGACGCGATTGCGCGTCGGCGAGTTGCCGACCTTGCGGCTGACGGCCATGCCGAGCCGGGAGCGCGTGGCACCGTCCGGTGCGGGATGAACCCACGCCACGAGCTGCCGATTCACGCCCTTGCGGCCGCGCTGCATGACGACGTCAAACTCTCGTCGTCGCTGCAGACGCGCCGCGCGCGGAAGTGTGAGGTCAGCGGGCACGCGCCTCGAGTCGCTCGATGCGCGCGAACGTCGGCGAGGCCATGTCGTCCTCGTCGTACGTGAGGTACTGAGCCCGCATGCGCAGGAACGCCTTGAGGTCCGCAATCGCCGCGCGGTGCTGACCGAGTGACTCGTAGAGCGCCGCTCGGTTGTAGAACTGGGCCTCGCCCATGAGCCCGCGGTCCTCGAGCTCCGAGAGCTGATCGAGGGCCTCGACCGTGTCACCGTTGTTCGCGTGGATCGTCGACATCAGATCGCGCAGGAGCCGCTCGCGGTTGGTGTTCATCTCCACCTGCTTCTGCAGCTCGAGCTGACGTGTCGGCGTGAGCTTGGCGTTGCGCTGGAGCAGCGACTCGACGACACGCGAGTTCTCGTGGAGCAGCGCGAGAGCCCGGTTGCCCACCGCGATCGTCTCGGCATCCCGGTTGCCTTGGCGGTTCAGCACCATGACGAGGTGCTGCAACGCGTAGCTGTTGTCCCGGTGGACGTCGAGGTCGAGCACGGCCCGGATGTGCTTCTCCGCGATCTCGAGATGCTTCACCTGGTCGGCCCGCGACACCGTGAGGTTCGCCCGTCCGGCGATGCTCGACTCCTCGTCGAGGAATCCTCGTCCGAGGCGCGACGTCATCGCATCGGCTTCGCGCTCCGACACGAGCGCACGCGCGAGGTGCGCGCTGCCTGCGCCGAGGTAGGCCCGGTACTGCTCGTCGACGGGGTAGTCGGCGACGATGTCGTCGAACTGCGCCACGCTTTCGTCGAGGTACGAGACGTTGTTCGACGCCTCACCGAGACGCAGCAAGCAGTACGCGCGAACGACGCGCAGCTCGGGCACGTCGTCGTCGAGTGCGATCGCCTTGTCGGCGTTCAGCATCGCCTGCACGTACTCGCCCTGGCGGAAGTACGTCTCGGTGTTCTCGCGATAGATCGACAGCAGGGCCTCATCCTGCTCGCTGAGCCCGAAGCAGCCGGGCACAGCGAGGAGGAGGGACCAAGCCAAGCGACGGGCCCAGCGCTGAGGCGCGCTGGACGGTTCGCGCGCGGGCGCGGTGTTGGTGGACACGGCCTGACCTACTGGAGGTCTTCCGAGTCGTACACCCAAGTGTGACCGGCGGGTTGCCACTCGACGATGTCCTCAGCGTTGAAGAAGAGCTTGATCTCACGCTGCGCCGCCTCGGGGGAGTCGGAGCCGTGGATCAAGTTGTAGGAGCGCGAGACACCGAAGTCACCGCGGATGGTTCCGGGCTCGGCATCGCGCCCGAACGTCTTGCCCATCATCTTACGGCAAACCGTGATGGCCTCGACGCCTTCGAGGACGAGCAGCAGCACCGGGCTCTCGCCCATGAAGCGCACGAGGCCGGCGTAGAAGGGGCGCTCCTTGTGCTCGGCGTAGTGCTGCGAGAGGAGCGACTCGTCGAGCTTCGTGAAGCGGGCGGCGGCGACCTTGAGCCCCTTGGACTCGAAACGCGTGAGGATCGTGCCCATGAGGCCGCGCTGGACGGCGTCGGGCTTGAGGATGATGAGAGTGCGTTCCATGGCTGTGGCTCACAGTGAAAGTGACAGGCGGATTCGAATCGCGCAGTGTACGAAGCGTGATCGGCGCAGCAAGAGGCTCGGCGCGAGGCACCGCCGCCGGGTGCGTCGGCGTCCCGTCGTGGAGGGGCGGGGGATCGGGGGGCGGCGGGGCGGAAGTAGATGTGTCGGCGAGGGGCGGCTAGCCTGGGTGCGTGCCGAGCGCGTCTCCCAGCGGTGCGTCGGGGAGGCTCGGATCCGTGTCGTGTCCCGGGAGCCTGGAATGGTCCTCCGCCGTCTCGTGCTGTCCGCCTGTCTCGTTGCCGTTGCTGGCTGCGGGGTGCCGCCCAGCGCGCCCTCGCGTGCTCCGGTCGACGATCTTGCGGCTGTCCCCAACCTGCGACGCGCGTCCTCGGCGCTCCAGACGCAGATCCAGCGGGCTCAGGACAACGTGTCGGGACTGCGCCGCAAGCTCTCCGGAGCCCGGATCCAAGAGGAGGCCGCCTACGACGACTTCGTCGAGGCCGAGCTCGACTACGCGATTCGCGCCGCCGACCTGGAGGGCGTCTTGCTGGACCTCGACGACCTCTCGCTGGAACTCGAAGGCATCAAGGGCGACGTGGCGGCGGCGGATGCCGAGATCGTGGGGCTGAAGGCGCGGCGCGATCAGCAGCGCGCCGAGATCGCGGCTCTGAGGGCCGAGATCGAGGCCCTGGAGGGGGAGCAGGCCGCGACCGAGGCCGCCGCGGCGGTCGTGGTTCCCGAGGCGGCCGAAGAGGTCGCCGGGGAGCCTGTGCCCGGGGACGGGAGCGGGGGCTGAGCAAGGCTCTCGCGGCCGCCGCAATCGGTGTCCGTCTGCGGGCCTTCTGAGGCGGTATTTCCGCCGAAACGAGGGAAAAGTGCGAAAAATGCTGCCCCTCGAATCCGCTGCGCTTGACCCGCCATATGGGGTCCGTATGCTCCGGCCTGTTTCCGTCCCACGGTCGAAAAAACGGGTGTCTGGATCACCCGTTGAAGACTTCGGGACACGTGCATTGGCGAGTCGGATGCCCCGATCTCAGCAATCGTCGAAACCAAGTGTGTTTCGGCTCGCGGGGCTCGGTGTTCAACTCGCCGTCTGGATGGTCCTCCCTGCGTACGTTGGATACTCCGTCGATGAGTGGCTCGGAACCCGACCATGGTTCCTCATCACAGGATGTGTCCTCGGCGCTGTCGGGGGCCTCTGGGACGCCGTCCGACAAGTCAACCGCGTCTTCCGAGACGACGAACCCGGTCCCCCGGCTTGACCGCCTCTTCGCGATCACTGTCTTGATCTCCACGATCCTCTTCCCGCTTCCGCTGGCGCTGTTCACGCCTTTCGGCGAAGAACGCGAGCGTGTCGGCGTGATCGTGGGATGGGTCGTCCTGCTCCTCGTGATGGTGCCGAGCTACCTGCTCTTGACGCGCACCGTGCACTTCGAGAACAAGACGGCCTTCATGGGGGCTTTCCTCGGCGGCTCCATCGGACGTATGTTCCTGACGGTCATCGCGATCATCGGGTTCTGGTTCCTTGTCGAGGAACGCCCGATCAAGTCGTTCGTGACGACGTACTTCCTCGGTTACTTCACCCTCTGCTTCACCGAGATCATGCTCGCCATGGCCTGCCTCCCCAAGAGCGGAACACCCTCATGAGATCGTCGCTGGCACTGCCGCTGATCGCACTGTGGATGCTCTTCGCGCCGGCCGTGGCCGACGCGCATGCGCCGGCCGAGCCCGCCGCGGTCGCTGTGGCGGTCGAGGATGCGCACGCCGACGACCATGGCGCCGAGGGCGTCGTCAAGCCGGCCGACATCTTCAACGGGCTCTTCGGTCACCTCGTTCCGCACGCCGTCACGGCGATCTGGATCGGCGGCGAGGAGGGCTTCGGCTTCGTCGACCCCTACAAGCACGGCCCCGACGGTGAGCCGCTCCTCGACAGTGCCGGTCACAAGCGGACCTACAGCACCTCGGGCGACTTCACGGAAGCCAAGCACGATGAGTACGGCGGCGGCCGTGGCTTCATCATCTACAACATCAACACGGTTCAGTGGATCGCCGGCACGCTGCTCATCCTCGTCATGCTGCTCGTGGCGAAGGGGGCCAAGGCGAACGCCGGTGGGGCGCCGAAGGGTGGATTCTACGGGCTCATGGAGTCCCTGATCCTCTTCGTGCGCGACGAGATGGTGTACGCGGTGATCGGGAAGGAGCAGGGCAGGAAGCTCGTTCCGATCTTCCTGACGCAGTTCTTCTTCATCCTGTTCCTCAACGTCTTCGGCCTCGTGCCCGACATCTTCCACACGGGAGTGCTCGGCACCGCGACGGCGAACCTGATGGTCACGGGCGCGCTGGCGTTCACGACGCTGCTCGTCATTCACATCTCAGGCATGAAAGAGCACGGAGTCGGCAAGCACTTCGTGAACTTCATCCCACACGTGCCGGTCTTCGTGCTGCCGATCATCGTGCCGGTCGAAATCATCGGCATGATCGTCAAGCCGGTTGCGCTCACGCTGCGTCTGTTCGCCAACCTCACGGCCGGGCACCTCGTCGTGCTCGGGCTGTTCGGCTTGATCCAGCTCGCAGGCGTCTCGCTCGGCACCGATACGTGGCAAGGCTGGGGTGCGGCGCTGCCCGTCATGCTCCTTGCGATCGCGATCAACTGCCTCGAGCTGTTCGTCGCCTTCGTGCAGGCTTACATCTTCACTTACCTCTCCATCGTGTTCGTGGGCGCATCGTTGCACCCGGATCACTAAGAGAGTTCTTACCCGTTTTTGTTTCCCCTCGAGGGGCAGGCATGTCCCGCCTCTCGCCAATCAGGAGATCGTCATGGAAGCTGGCTTTGTCGCGCTGGGCGCGGGCCTGGGTGCAGGTCTGGCCATCTTTGGTGGTGGCGGTGGTATCGCGAAGCTCGCCTCTGCGGCTATGGAGGGCATCGCCCGCCAGCCCGAGGCGGCCAACGACATCAAGGGTGCCATGATCCTCACGGCAGCCTTCATCGAAGGCATCACGCTGTTTGCGATCGTCGTGTGCCTGCTGCTTGCTCTCGCCGTCGGCGGTTGATGGCAGCAGCAACCTGAAGCCCCGGGGAGCAGCATGATCCTCCCCGGGGCTGAGAAGTCCGGCGCAACGTGCGCCGGATGTCCGTTGGTATGTCGTTTTGTCTGAGGTCAGCATGATCACCACGCCGTTCCTCGCCGCTGCGGAGGGGGGCTTCAATCCCCTCCACATGGACCCGACCGCGGCCATCTTGACGTTGGTCACGTTCTCGGGTCTGTTCCTCATCCTGTGGAAGTTCGCGTGGGGTCCGATCCTGTCGGCGATCGAAGCGCGTGAAGAGCGGATCGACTCCGCGATTCGCGACGCAGAGACCGACCGGGTGCAGGCCAAGGCGATGCTCGACGACTACACGCAGCGCGTGGCGAACGTCGAGTCCGAGATCGCGGCGCTTCGTGAGAAGGGTCGTACGGACGCCGAGACCATGGCCAAGGACATTCGGGCCAAGGCCGACGAGAGCGCCAAGCAGATCGCGGAGAAGGCCACGCGTGACATCGAGCTGGCGCGCTCCCAGGCGCTCGAGGACATCCGTCGCGAGGCGGTCGTCCTGGGTCTCGCTGTTGCGAGCAAGGTCGTCGAGCGTTCGGTCGACGACGAAGATCAACGGCGCCTCGCCGAGCAGGTCGTCGCCGAAATGGCGACGGTCGGTCCGGTGGGCCGGAACGGGGCCTGAACTCTCATGGCCGGTGTCCTGAGTCGCTACGCAATCGCTCTCTACGACCTCGCTGCAGCTGCGGACGAGACGGTCCTCGTGGGCCGTGATCTCGACGCGCTGGCCGAGGTCGTCGGTGGCAATGAAGAGCTGCGGATTCACATCTCGAGTCCGCAGTTCACGAACGACACGAAGAAGCGCGTGCTCGCCGGAGTCCTCGGCAGCGAAGCGCATGACCTCGTGCGCCGCACCGTCATGCTGCTCGCCGACAAGGGGCGTGCAGGGTCGGTCGGTGATCTTGCCGCTGCGTATCACGCGGTGGCGGGAAGCAAGGAAGGGCGCGCAGTCGCCAACGTCACGAGCGCAGTTCCGCTCAACGACGACGTGCGCAACAAGCTCATCCAGCATCTTCAATCCATCACAGGAAACACGGTCACGCTCGAGGAGTCGGTCGATCCGACCCTTCTCGGCGGCGTCCGGATCGTCATGGGCTCGCGGATGATCGACGGCAGTCTTCGTCGTCGCCTCGAGTCGATCGGCGAACGCATGGCTCGTGCGCCACTGAGCGCCGCCACCGCTAACTAGGAGAACGACGGCATGAAGCTCCAGCCATCCGAAGTCACCGCCATCATCAAGAAGGAGATCGAGAACTACGACTCGACTCTGAAGATGGAGAGCGTCGGCTCGGTCATTCAGGTCGGTGACGGCGTGGCCCGTCTCCATGGTCTCGACGACTGCATGATGTCGGAACTCCTGGAGTTCCCCGGCGGCGTGCGCGGCATCGCGCTGAACCTCGAAGAGGACAACGTCGGCGCCGTGCTGCTGGGTTCCGACTCGCAGATCAAGGAAGGCGACGTCGTCAAGTCGACCGGCGAGATCATCTCGGTCCCGGTCGGTGATGCGCTGCTCGGTCGCGTGGTCAACGCACTCGGCGACCCGATCGACGGCAAGGGTCCGATCAACGCCGAAGAGCGTCGTCCGATCGAAGGCCCGGCCCCGTCGGTGCTCGAGCGTCAGCCTGTCACCGAGCCGCTGCAGACGGGCATCAAGGCCATCGACGCCATGATCCCGGTCGGCCGCGGCCAGCGTGAGCTCGTCATCGGCGACCGCCAAACCGGTAAGACGGCGATCTGCATCGACGCGATCATCAACCAGAAGGGCGGCGACGTCCTCTGCGTGTACGTCGCCGTCGGCCAGAAGCAGTCGACGGTGAAGACCGTGGCTGCCGAGCTCGAGAACGCCGGCGCGATGGACTACACGATCGTCGTCTCGGCGCCGGCATCGGACCAGGCCTCGATGCAGTACATCGCGCCCTTCACGGGTACGGCGATGGGTGAGCACTTCCGCGACCGCGGACAGCACGTGCTCATCATCTACGACGATCTCTACAAGCACGCCCTCGCTTGGCGCCAGGTGTCACTGCTGCTGCGTCGCCCGCCGGGTCGTGAGGCCTTCCCAGGTGACGTCTTCAACCTGCACAGTCGCCTGCTCGAGCGTTCGGCCAAGCTGTCCGACACGGCCCACGAGTTCAGCCCGCATCTCTACAAGGCTGGCGGTGGTTCGCTCACGGCGCTCCCGATCGTGGAGACGCAGGAAGCGGACGTTTCGGCGTACATCCCGACGAACGTGATCTCGATCACCGACGGTCAGATCTTCCTCGAGACCGACCTGTTCAACTCGGGCGTCCGCCCGGCTGTCAACGTCGGTATCTCGGTCTCGCGCGTGGGTGGTGCGGCGCAGATCCCGGCCATGAAGAAGACGGCCGGTGGTCTTCGCATCGAGCTGGCCCAGTACCGCGAACTCGCGGCGTTCTCACAGTTCGGTTCCGACCTGGACGAGAACACGCAGAAGGCGCTGACGCGCGGCGAGCGACTCGTCGAGCTGCTCAAGCAGGGGCAGTACCGCCCGATGAGCGTCGTCGACCAGATCGTCTCGGTCTCGGCCGGAACCGGCGGGTACCTCGATAGCCTGCCCGTCTCCGACGTGCGGCGCTTCGAGGAAGGTCTCATCGCGTACGTGAGCGCGAGCCACCCCGAGATTCACGATCGCATCCTCGAAACCGGCAAGATCGACGACGAGACGAAGGCGATGATCAAGTCGGCGATCGACAGCTACAAGTCCACTTTCCAGACCGAAGGCTGAACCTGACGGGTCCGAACTGAGCGCACGCGCTCGACGACCTCCTTCCGGAAGACGACATGGCCAAGGGCACCAAAGAACTCAAGGCGCGGATCACGGGTGTTCAAAACATCCAGAAGATCACGAGCGCGATGGAGATGGTGGCCACGCAGAAGCTCAAGCGTCTGCAGGGCCGCGCAGAGTCCGCGCGTCCGTACGCCGAAAAGATCCAGGAGATGGTCGCGCGCCTCGCGAAGTCGGTGCAGCGTCCCGATCTCTCGCCGCTGCTGCAGTCACGCAAGATCGAGTGCGTGCAGCACCTCGTGATCTCGGCCGACAAGGGACTGTGCGGCGGGTACAACACGAACACCGTACGTATGGTGCAGGCGGTGTTGGCCGATGCCGAAGAGGGTGTCGAGCAGCGCGTGCAGGTGCTGGGAAGCAAAGGCGCACGTTTGCTCGCGGCCAAGGGTTTGCCTGTCGACGGTGTCTACGAGGATGTGGTCGAGAAGATCGACTTCATCCGCGTGCGCAACCTGACCCGCGAACTCGTCACGCAGTACCTCAACGGTGAGATCGACCAGCTCAACGTTGTCTACACGGCGTTCCTCTCGGCGGGCCGTCAGCGCGCCGCAACGGTTTCGCTGCTTCCCATCGACCCCGAATCGCTCGCCAAGAGTGCAATCGAGGAAGGGGGCAAGAGCGACGAGGGCGTCGAGTTCATCGTCGAGCCCGACCAGGAAACGCTGCTCAAGAATCTTCTGCCCAAGTTCCTCGAGGTGAAGGTGTATTCCGCCATTCTCGAGTCCTTGGCATCCGAGTTCACCGCGCGTCGAAACGCCATGAAGCAGGCGACCGACTCAGCGGACGACATGATCCATTCGCTCAAGCGCGAGTACAACAGGGCCCGCCAGGAGTCGATCACCAACGAGTTGCTCGAGGTGATCTCCGGCGCCGAGGCCTTGAAGTAGTCGCACTACGCCAGAGTTAGGAGAAAACATCGTGGCGACGGGAACCGTTCTCGAAGTCGTTGGACCTGTGGTGGACGTCAAGTTCCCCACCAACGAACTTCCTTCGATCAACAACGCCATCAGGATCGAGGAAGCCTCGCGCAACATCGACCTGACCGTCGAAGTCGCGTCGCACCTCGGTGACGACGTGGCACGCTGCATCGCGATGTCGACCACCGACGGCCTGCGCCGTGGGATGGGCGCCGTCGACACGGGGCAGCCGATCTCTGTCCCGGTCGGTGAGCAGGCGCTTGGGCGCATGTTCAACATGCTCGGCCGTCCGATCGACGGTAAGGGCGAAGTCACCGGCGAGACGCGGCCCATCCATCGCGAGGCGCCGAGCTATGAATCGCAGCGTCCCGTGACGGAAGTCTTCGAGACGGGCATCAAGGTCATCGACCTTCTCTGTCCGTTCGCGAAGGGCGGTAAGATCGGCCTCTTCGGCGGTGCCGGTGTCGGCAAGACGGTGCTCATCCAGGAGCTCATCTACGCCATCGCCACGGCTCACGAAGGCTACTCGGCGTTCGCTGGTGTCGGTGAGCGCACGCGTGAGGGCAACGACCTCTATCTCGAGATGGAGGAGTCGGGCGTCCTCAAGAACACGATGCTCGTGTTCGGTCAGATGAACGAGCCGCCAGGTGCGCGTCTGCGCGTGGCCCTCTCGGCGCTGACGATGTGCGAGCACATGCGCGACGAGTACGGCAAGGACGTGCTGCTCTTCGTGGACAATATCTTCCGCTTCGTGCAGGCGGGTTCGGAGGTGTCGGCCCTACTCGGTCGCATGCCGTCGGCCGTCGGTTACCAGCCCACGATGTCGTCTGAGATGGGTGCGCTCCAGGAGCGCATCACGTCGACGGACAAGGGCTCGGTCACGTCCATGCAGGCCGTCTACGTGCCGGCGGACGACTACACCGACCCGGCGCCCGTTGCGACGTTCGCTCACCTCGACTCGACGATTCGTCTCGAGCGCTCGATCGCCGAGCTCGGTATCTACCCGGCTGTCGACCCGCTGCTCTCCACGTCGCGCATGCTCGATCCGCGCCTCGTCGGCGACGAGCACTACGCCACGGCTCGCCGCGTCCAGGAGCTGCTCCAGCGCTACAACGAGCTCAAGGACATCATCGCGATCCTCGGCATGGACGAGCTCTCGGAGGACGACAAGAAGCTCGTCGCGCGTGCGCGTAAGATCCAGCGTTTCCTCTCGCAGCCGTTCGCGGTGGCCGAGCAGTTCACGGGGCGCAAGGGTGAGTACGTGAAGGTCGAAGACACCGTGCGTTCGTTCCAGGAGATCTGCGACGGCGCGCACGACGACATCCCCGAGCAGGCGTTCTACATGCAGGGCAGCATCGACCAGGTCGTCGAGGCCGCGAAGGCGCTGTGATTGCCGGCGGACAGGGCGTCGGATCTCACTCGACGCCCTGTCCGCTGTTGAGTTTCGGCGTCGCGTTGGACGTCATGAACCATCTGGATTCCCGTCATGAGTGATGTCTCCGCCGAGGTGGCCCAGGGTCGCGCCCTGTGGGTCGAGATGCGCAGCCCCGATGGTCCGATCTGGTCGGGATCCGCGACGTCCGTCATCCTGCCGAGCATCAAGGGCACGATGGGGGTCCTGCCTCGTCACGCCCCGCTCATGGCGGCGCTCGAAGTCGGGCGCGCGAAGGTCGAAGGCGGTGTTCCGGCCAATCCGAAGGACGCATCCGGCACCGTGCAATGGGTGACGGGCGACGGCTTCGTCGAGATCTTCGACAACCGCGTGCTCGTGCTCGTCGACTTCGCCGACAACACGGAGGACATCGACGTCGAGCGCGCCCGGGCGGCGCGGGATCGTGCCAAGGCGCGCATCCTGACGTACGAGCAGGGTGTCGACCGGGCCCGTGCCGAGCTGTCGATGCGCCGTGCCATGGTGCGAATCCAGCACTCGCGCCCCTGACGAAGCTCGAGGCACACAGGCCTCGAGGCCGGTCCCGCTCTCGCGACGATCGTTCATGGTCAATCCGTGCCAAGCCGCTCCGCGAGCAGCGCGGTCGCGATTGCCTCGGTTGAAGCGTCGAAGCCCGGCAGATCGCTGATTTTCCCGTGATTTCACCCGTGACGAGCCCCGCGGGCCACGCACCGCTCGGCGCGCAGCTGCTCGCCGACGTTCAGCCCGGCCCACGTGATGCCGTGGCCGTGGAGGTCTGTTGTGCTCGGAACTGCGGCAATTCGGGACGCCTGCCGGCCGATCACGATAGCAGCCTGGTGAAGAACTGCTCCGAGTGGGCCGTGCGGGACCGAGTGTGCCTGTGACAGGGTGGGAACGCCGGCGAATCGGTGGATTCGTCGAGGCTCCCGCGCTCGCGCAGGCGTGCTCGGGTGCGTTCGGCGCGCCGGACACGTCCCTGTCATTCCGCGACTGATCCGCGGCTGGCACACTGAGAGCGTGCGGCGAAGCCACGGACCCGCGCCGGAGCTGGAGGGAGTCCCTCTGTCCGGTCTGGCGGGCGCCCCAGGCCCTGCGTTCCGTTGTCGACCGTCGCGCGACCCTCTCCCAGGTTTTCACCCATGCTCACACTCCGAATCTGCACGGCCGTCGCCCTCGTCTCACTGGGCGTCACGGCTCAACTGAGCGACTTGCAGCCCGGTGCGAACTTTCCCACGACGGCGCCGATGTTCGGGGTCGATCACACCGAGGCCATCGCCAGCGGCGACATCGACAACGACGGCGACCTCGATCTCATCTTCGCCAACGGCGGGGCGACGGGAAATCAACGCAATCGCATCTTCGTCAACCAGGGCGGGCTCCAGGGTGGCATCGAGGGTGAGTTCATCGACGAGAGCGAGCAGCGCATCGCCGGCGAGCCGGTCGACCGCAGTCGCGACGTCGCGTTCGTCGATATCGACAGCGATGGCGACCTCGACGTGTGCATCGCGAACAGCAGCCCGAGCGCCATCTTCGGCGAGATCAGTCGCTTCTACGTGAACCAAGGCGGCACCCAGGGCGGGACGCTCGGATACTTCGTCGATGACACGCTGGCACGCTGGGGCACGCTCGTCTCGGTGCCTGTCGATCAGCAGCTCTTCGGCGACGGCGAGGGGCCGTTCGCCGACTGGACCTGTGACTGCGATTTCGCCGATCTCGATGACGACGGGGATCTCGACCTCTTCAACGCCGGCTATGGCCCGAACCTGATGGGCACGGAGCCGTCGCGGATCTTCCTCAACGACGGCGCGGGCGTCTTCCACGAGCTCTGGCCGTGGGCGGACGACGACGCCGACATCGAACTCCACACCCTCGACGTCGACGCCTTCGACATCGACGGCGACTTCGACCTCGATCTCTTCGCTGCCAGCCGCGACAGCCAGGCGCGCATCTACGTCAACAACCTGCGCAATCCGATCGGCCCCCGTCCGTTCCACGACGTCACGCAGGCGGCGCTGATCGATACCGGCTCCACGATCATCGGCGACAACAACTACGAAGTCGAGTGGATGGACATGGACAGCGACGGCGACTTCGACGTCTGGATGCTGAACTACGAGAACATCGCCGAGGTCGTGCTGCGCAACGACTCGAGCGCGCCCGGCGTGATCGCGTTCGAGCGGGTCGATTGGATCCGCGGTGGGACCGTCACCCAGGAAACGGAGAGCGACTTCCTCGACTTCGACGGCGATGGCGACCTCGATGTCGTGCAGTCGAACTTCCTCGGGGCCAATCCGATCTTCCAGAGTGGTCTGGCCCAGGGGCTCGATCCCGAAACCGACGGTCTGTTCCATCGCACGGGAACGAGCAGCGGCGGGAGCCTGGCGCCGTGGCCCGAGGTGATCGAGAGCGGACCGGGCGGCACGAGCTGGGACGTGCACGTGGGCGATCTCGACGGCGATGGCGACCACGACGTCGTCATCGGGAACCAGAACGAGGTCAATCGTCTCCTGCTCAACGAGCGCGGGATTCCTGACACGCATGCACCGAACATCAAGCGCGTCACGCGGGTTCAGGGGATCCATGCGAGCACGGCGCGCCACGTGGTCCACGCGCAGATTGAAGACAACGGTCCGTGGTACGACGTCGATCGCTCCGATGTCACTCTCGTGTACGAGATCGTCGGCAAGAGCCCTGTGCGGGTGCCGATGTTCGGTCAGGGTGGCCAGCTGTTCCGCGCCGAGATCCCGCCCGTCGATGGCGTGGTGCTGTACAGGGTCGAGGCCGAGGACCGCGACGGGAACCTCGCGACCGGCGTCACGACCGGATTCATGCAGACAGCCTCGGACGCCTGGGCCTTCGTCGACTACGCCCTCACGGGGGCGCTCGGCAAGCCGCTGCTCGGAGGAAGCGGGACGCTCGCCACGGGCTCACCGAACCACGTCGTGTTCGCGAACATCGCTCCGAGCGCGCCCTTCGTGCTCTTCGTCACGCCGGGCGCTCTGCTGCCGACGCCGTTCAAGGGTGGCACGCTCGCGACGATCCCGTCGGTCTTCCAGACCACGCTCAGCGCGGGCGCCGACGGAACGTTCGTGATCCCGTTCCTCGCTCCGTCGAATCCCATGGGCGTGGTGTTTCACATCCAGGCCGCGATCCTCGATCCCGCGGCGGTCCAGGGCGTGGCGCTCACGAACGTCCTCACGATGCTCACGTCCCCCTGAGGCGGCGCGATCCCGACGCGCGCACGGTCGCGGCGGATCGGAACGCGGCGCTGACGTGTGGTGAGGGTCGGGGCCGTTGGCTACCATCCCCGCCATGGTTAGCCAAGGCTTGCGCACACACACGTGCGGCGAACTGCGCGCCGAACACGCAGGGCAGGATGTCACTCTTTCCGGATGGGTTGCGTCACGACGCGACATGGGGGCCCTCGTGTTCCTGGACCTCCGCGACCGGTACGGCATCATGCAGGTGTCGTTCGATGAGAGCGTTCCCGAAGAACTGCGAGTTGCCGCCGGAAGGCTGAAGCCCGAGTCGGTGATCTCGGTGACGGGCAAGGTCCGCGCACGCCCCGACGGGATGGTCAATGCCGACCGCCCGACGGGCGCCGTGGAGCTGCTCGCGACGTCGTTCGAGCTGCTGTCTTCGGCGGCCACCCCGCCGTTCGAGGTCGACGCCCAACAGGCGGTCAACGACGAGCTGCGACTCCAGTACCGCTACCTCGACCTGCGCAACCACCACCGCCAGCGCGCGCTGGAGATGCGCCACAGCATCTTCCTCGCGATTCGGAACCGCCTCGACCGGGAAGGCTTCTGGGAGATCGAGACGCCGATGCTCACGAAGGCCACGCCCGAGGGTGCGCGTGACTACCTCGTCCCGAGCCGCGTCCATCCCGGCGAGTTCTTCGCGCTGCCCCAGAGCCCGCAGATCTTCAAGCAGTTGCTGATGGTCGCGGGCACCGATCGCTACTTCCAGATCGTGAAGTGCTTCCGCGACGAGGATCTGCGCGCCGACCGCCAGCCCGAGTTCACGCAGCTCGACATGGAAATGTCCTTCGTCGACGAGGCCATCGTGCACGACGTGATCGCCGAGACGGTGGCCGACGCGGTCGCCGCGGTGCGCAACGGCGTCCGTCCGCAGCCGCCCTTCCCCGTGATCACGTGGCGCGAGTCGATGCTGCGCTACGGATCCGACAAGCCCGACACACGTTTCGCGGTCGAGCTGGCCGATGTCACCGAGCTGGTTGCTGGCAGTGAGTTCGGCGTCTTCTCCGGGACGGCCTCGACGGGCGGACGCGTGCGCATGCTCGCGGCTCCCGGCGGTGCGAGCTTCTCGCGCAAGGAGATCAGCGGGCTGGAGGGCGTCGCGAAGGAGCAGGGCGCCAAGGGCCTTGCATGGGCCAAGGTGACGGCCGTCGGCGACGACGGGGCCGTGACGCTCGAAGGTGGATGCTCGAAGTTCCTCGGAGCCGAGGAGGGCGCTGCGCTCGTCAAGGCGACGGGGGCCGAGGAGGGCGATGTCCTGCTCGCCGTGGCGGACAGCTACGCCAAGTCGGCCCAGGCGCTCGGTGCCGTGCGCGTGGCCGTCGGCCGCAAGCTCGGCCTGATCGACGATGACAAGCTCAACTTCCTCTGGGTCGTCGACTTCCCGATGTTCGACCAGGACGAAGAAACGGGCGCGCTCAGTCCTGCGCATCACCCCTTCTGCACGCCCAAGGAAGACTACCCGGGCCAGCTCGAGAAGGAACCGGCGACGGTTCTGGCGCGTTCCTACGACCTCGTGCTCAACGGTTACGAGCTCGGGTCGGGGTCGGTCCGAATCCACGACTCCGACCTCCAGCAGCGCGTCTTCGAGGCCATCGGCCTGCCTGCGGACGAGATCAAGTCTCGCTTCGGCTTCGTGATCGAGGCCTTCCGCTACGGCACCCCGCCGCACGCGGGGTTCGCCGTGGGGCTCGACCGCCTGGTCATGATCCTGGCCGGCGAAGAGTCGCTGCGAGAGGTCATCGCCTTCCCGAAGACGGCCACGGCAGCCTGCCCGCTGACGGGGGCGCCGACGACGATCCCGGCCGCGCAGCTCGCCGAGGCCGGAGTGGCGGTTCTGCCCGCCGCGACGCCCAAGTCGCCGGGCACGTCCGCATGATCCACGGCGACCGGCTGCGGGCGACGTCGCGACGATCCTCGTGAACACCCGGGCTTGTGGCCCTGGCCAAGGGCTGGACGGGCCGAGGCTCGACCAAGAGCCGGGCTCGTCGGCCGTGGAGGGCGACCGTCACCCGGGGCCGCTCGCGCCGACCCAGCACATGAGTCGCTGTAAGACATCTCGCGAACATGAGTCCGTTGCGTAGTCTTGTCGCGTTCGAGATGCTCCATCTCGTCGTTCGATCCCTTTCTTGTTGTCTTGGAGACAAACCCGTGAGTACCGACCAGGTGACCGTCGTGCTTCCTGATGGCGAATCCCGTGCCTTGCCGGCGGGCGCCACGGGCACGGATCTGGCCGCCGACATCGGGCCCGGGCTGGCCAAGGCCGCGCTGGCGCTGAAGATCGGCGACGAGCTCGTCGACCTCGGTGCGCCTTTGCCCGACGGCGCGTCGGTGTCGCTCGTCACCGACAAGGATGACGACGGACTCGAGCTGATGCGTCACAGCCTCGCGCACGTCATGGCGCAAGCCGTGATGGATATCTACGGCAAGGAGAAGGTGCGCCTGGGGATCGGCCCGAACATCAAGTCGGGCTTCTACTACGACTTCGACTTCACGGACGACACCCGCATCCGCGAGGAGGACCTCGAGCGGATCGAGGCGCGCATGACCGAGATCGTTCGCGCCAACCAGCCGTTCGTGCGCGAAGACGTCTCGTACGACAAGGCGCTCGCCACGTGGCGAGAGCGCGAAGATCCGTACAAGTGCGACTTGATCGAGAGCTTCCCCGAAGGCGAGTCGATCAGCTTCTATCACAACGAAAGCGAGGACGGCGGCGAGGCGTTCGTCGACCTCTGTCGCGGGCCGCACGTGCCTTCCACGGGCAAGCTCGGCAAGATGCACTTCAAGCTGCTGAGCATCGCCGGGGCCTATTGGCGTGGTTCGGCCGACAACCCGATGATGCAGCGCGTCTACGCCGCGAGCTTCGCGGACAAGAAGGCGTTGAAGCGCCACCTCACGAACCTCGAGGAGGCGCGCAAGCGCGATCACCGGCGCCTCGGCAAGGAGCTCAAGCTCTTCGCCTTCAGTGACGAGGTCGGCCCCGGCCTGCCGCTGTGGCTGCCCAAGGGCACGATCATCCTCGAGGCCCTCACGGACTTCCTGCGCGTCGAGCAGAGGCGCCAGGGATACTCGATGGTGTCCACGCCGCACATCGGTCGGAAGCAGCTCTACGAGACCTCCGGCCACTGGAAGAACTACCGCGACTCGATGTTCCCGATCATGGGCGAGGACGACGGCGGGGCCTTCTGTCTCAAGCCGATGAACTGCCCGCACCACATCGAGGTCTACAAGGCCGACATGCGCTGCTACCGCGACCTGCCGCTGCGGCTCGCGGAGTTCGGCACGGTCTATCGCTTCGAGCAGAGCGGCGAGCTCGGGGGTCTCAAGCGTGTGCGCGGCTTCACCGTCGACGACGCGCACCTCTTCGTGACGCCCGAGCAGCTCGCCGTGGAGTTCAAGCAGGTGGTGGGGCTCGTGCAGTTGGTCCTCGAGGTGCTCGAGCTGACCGACGTCCAGGCCCGTGTCGGCATCCGCGACAGCGATCCGGATGGCAAGTGGGTGGGGGACGATGCCCTCTGGACCCAGGCGCAAGACGCGATCATCGCCTCGTGCGAGGACATGGGACTCAGCTATTCGATCGACGAGGGCGAGGCCGCGTTCTACGGGCCGAAGCTCGATTTCGTCGTCACCGACGCGCTCGATCGCGAGTGGCAGCTCGGAACGGCCCAGGTCGACTACAACCTTCCCGAGCGTTTCGGGCTCGAGTACACGGCCAAGGACGGCACCCGTCAGCGCCCGATCATGATCCACCGGGCGCCCTTCGGGAGCCTCGAGCGGCTCATGGGCGTGCTGATCGAGCACTACGGCGGAGCCTTCCCGATGTGGCTGTCGCCCACCCAGGTGGCCGTTGCGCCGATCTCCACCGACCAGAACGAGGCGGCTGCGGCCTTGGCCGACCGCCTTGAGGGGCACGGGCTGCGGGTCTTCCGCGATCTGGAGAACGAGCCCATCGGCGCCAAAATCAAACGCGCGCGGCTTGAAAAAGTCCCGTACGTCGCCATACTTGGAGCCCGCGAAATTTCGGATTCGACGGTTTCCGTTCGCTCGCGCGCCGATGGCGACTTGGGGGCCCTCCCCCTGGACGACTTCGTCGAACGAGTGGTGGCCGAAGCGTCACCACACGTTCGTTCCGCGTGAGCAGGCTTCGGAGCCGTCGTTTTTGACGTTATTGCGGAGTGTCGCCTCGTTTGCTGTGTCCGCACGGCATGAGGCGGCATCCAACCAACTTCCCCGTAACCATTTGCCCGAGATCCCGGAGGACCCGCCACGGCATCACCGAAGCATCGCGTCAACGAAGAGATTCGGATTCGCCAGGTTCGTCTGATCGACGACAAGGGTGAGCAATACGGTGTCGTGGACACCGAGTTCGCGGTCAACATGGCCAAAGAACGTGGGCTCGACCTTGTAGAAGTCGCACCGGACGCCCGGCCGCCCGTCTGCAAAATCCTCGACTACGGTAAGTACAAGTACCAACAGAAGAAGAAAGAGCACGACGCCAAGAAGAAGCAGCACCAGGTCGTCATCAAAGAGGTCCGGGTTCGCCCGAAGATCGACGAGCACGACTTGGAGACCAAGATGCGCAAGGCTCGCGAGTTCCTCGAGGCCGGCGACAAGCTGCAGGTGAACATGCTTTTCCGAGGTCGAGAACACCAGTTCCGCGACCGCGGGATGGTGGTCATGCAAGACATCAAGGAGCGTCTGTCCGACGTCTCGAAGTGTGAGCGTGAACCGTCTCGCGACGGTCACCGCGTGATCATGGTGCTCCAGCCGCTCAAGACGAAGTGACGCGCTCGCCGCGCACTTCCTGAAGGGTCAACCCAAGATGCCAAAGCTGAAAACGAAGAAGTCGATCTCCAAGCGCATGAAGATCACGAAGAACGGCAAGGTGCTTCGGCGCAAGCCGTTCGGTCGTCACTACAAGGCGCACAAGTCGGGCAAGCGCATCCGTCACGTTCGGGGCAGCGACCTCGTCCATGGTGGTCTTGCCAAGACGATGAAGGAGCTGATCGCACCGGGTTCGTAGTTCCGCTGCGCAGCTGGCTGTACGAAGAGATCGTTGGACTCGGAGTCGTTCGACTCCACGCAGTACCGCTACTTTGAAGCACTCGTCCGCGCGTTCGCGCGGGCGCCTTCCGGATCTCGATGATCCGGCCTGCGTTGGCGGCCCTAGGAGCGCCGACCCGCGTAGGACCGAAGCCCGAGGGGCCATCGCCCTTCTCTGAACGGAGACTCCTGCCATGGTGCGTGTTCGTCCTGTTGTCGCTCGTAAGCGTCGCGTCAAGAAGCTGCTCAAGCGTGCTCGCGGTTTCCGCGGAGCCCGGAGCAAGAACCTCCGCACCGCGATTCCCACGCTGCTGCGTGCCGGTGCCTACGCTTACGCTCACCGCCGCCAGAAGCGTCGCAACATGCGTCGTCTCTGGATTCAGCGCATCAATGCTGCCTCGCGAGCCGAAGGGCTCAGCTACAGCAAGTTCATGCACGGCATGAAGACGGCCGGCATCGAGCTCGATCGCAAGGTGCTCGCCGAGATGGCCGTGCACTCGCCCGACGCTTTCAGCGCCGTGGTCGCTCGCTCCAAGGATGCCCTGTCCGCCAACGCGGCGTGAACGGGCTCGCGGAGCGGCTCCAGAGTCTCAGCGATGAGGCGCTGGCGAAGATCGGTGCGGCGACGGGCGCGTCCGAGCTCGAGGAGATCGAGAAGACGATCCTCGGACGGAAGGGCGAGTTGGCGCTGTTGATGCGCGGCATCGGCGGGCTCGAGCCGTCCGAGCGCGGTCCGTTCGGCAAGGCCGTCAACGAGGCGAAGGGTGCCATAGCTGCGGCGCTCGGTGAACGTAAGGACTCGTTCGAGGCGGCGCGCATGTCGTCCGAACTCGACGATCCGCACTTCGATCCCACCGAGCCGACGCCCGAGCACGCCGTCGGTCACCTGCATCCGATCACGAAGGTGCGGCGCGAGGTCGAGGAGATCTTCCTGCGCATGGGCTTCGACGTCACCGATGGCCCCGAGGTGGAAACCGAGGAGTTCAACTTCGATCTGTTGAACATCCCGTCGCACCACCCGGCGCGTGATCTCCAAGACACCTTCTGGCTCGACTCGGGGCATGTCTTGCGGACGCACACGTCGTGTGTGCAGCTGCGCGCGATGATCGCGCGCGGTGGCAAGCCGCCGATCCGCGTCATCGCACCCGGGCGCGTCTTCCGCAACGAGCAGCCCGACGCCACGCATGAACACACCTTCCACCAGGTCGAAGGGCTGATGCTCGACGAGGGCGTCTCGGTCGCCGACCTCAAGGGCGTGCTCACGACGTTCCTGTCGCGCCTCTTCGGGCAAGCTTGCGAAGTGCGCCTGCGTCCGCACTACTTCCCGTTCGTCGAGCCCGGATTCGAACTCGATGTCCGTCGCGCCGGATCGAAGGGCGAGTGGCTCGAGCTCATGGGCTGCGGGATGGTGCACCCGAACGTGTTGCGCGCCGGCGGTGTCGACGCCGATCGGATCAGCGGCTTCGCGTTCGGCATCGGGCTCGATCGCGTGGCGATGATGCGCTACGGCATCGACGACATTCGTTGGATGATGAGCGGCGATCCGCGCTTCCTGTCGCAGTTCTGACGCGCGGCTCGTCCGCGTCACGCCGCAGGCAACTCGCAGCACGTCACTCCCGCAAGCCACTCCCGCAAGCCGAGGGGTTCCACAGATGCATCTTTCGCTGAACTGGCTCAACGACCACGTCGATCTCTCGGGGCTCGAACCCGCCGAGATCGGTGAGACGCTGACGATGCGGACCGCCCTGATCGAAGGCATCGTCAACCAGGCGGACGCCGTGCCGGCGGTGGTGGTCGGTGAGGTGCTCGAATGCGGCAAGCACCCCAACGCCGACACGCTGAGCGTCTGCAAAGTGGCGGACGGAACCGACGAGGTGCGCGACGTCGTCTGCGGTGCGCCGAACGTCGCGGCGGGACAGAAGATCTTCTACATCCCCGCGGGCGCACGCCTGCCCGACGGCACCAAGCTCAAGAAGACGAAGATCCGCGGCGAGGTCAGCGAAGGCATGATCTGCGCCGAGGACGAGCTGGGCCTCGGACCCGAGCACGACGGCATTCTCGTGCTCGACCCGGCGCTCGCGGTCGGCACACCGATCGCCGCCGTGCCCGGCTACTGCGACGTCATCTTCGAGATCGACAACAAGAGCGTCACGCATCGACCGGATCTCTGGGGGCACCGCGGTTTCGCGCGCGAGCTCGCGGCGATCTACGGCCGCGAGTTGAAGGACATGCCGATTGCCGAGTCGCTTCGCCGCGCGGATGTCGGGCCCGAGATCGCGCTGCTCGACGAGGCCTGTCCCGTCTACGGGGGCCTGTGTCTCGAGGGCAAGCCGGGGCGCTCGCCCGATTGGATGCGCTTCCGACTCGTCGCGTGCGGCATGCGCCCGATTCACCAGCTCGTCGACATCAGCAACTACGTGATGCTCGAGCTCGGCCAGCCGACGCACCCGTTCGATCGCGACAAGCTGGCCGGCGATCGGATCGAAGTGCGCCGCGCGCGGGCCGACGAACGACTCGTCACGCTCGACGGCGAAGATCGAGCTCTGAGCACGGACGATCTCGTGATCGCGGACGCCGAGAACGCGGTGGCGCTGGCCGGCGTCATGGGCGGAAGCGCCACGGACGTCGGCGACGAGACCACACGCATGTTCCTCGAGTCGGCGTGGTTCGACGGGCGCGTCGTGCGCAAGACGTCGAGCCGGATTGGTCTGCGCAGCGAGGCCCTCGCGCGCTTCGAGAAGATGCTCGATCCTGCGCTCGTCGAGCAGGCCATCCGACGTTACGCGTGGTGGGCTGCCGAGCTGGCGCCCGACCTCGACGTCGCGTCGACGTTTCGTGTCGCGGGCACGGCGGCGGCGCCTGCGACGACGATCCACCTCGCGACGGAGCTCGTGCGCGCGCGGCTCGGGTCGGATGTCTCTGATGAGCGCATCACGTCGACGCTCGAGGCGATCGGCTTCGGCGTCACGCGGCTCGATGACACGATGCTCGACGTGCGCGTTCCCTCGTGGCGTGCGACGCGTGATGTGACGATTCCCGAAGACCTCGTCGAGGAGGTTGGCCGCCTCGTCGGGTACGACTCCGTGCCCGTGCGCGAGCCGGTCGGTGTCCTCGCAGTCGGTGAGCGTGCACCGATCGTCGAGGTCGAAGACCGGTTGCGTGAGCACCTGGCGCACGTCGAGGCGGCGCTCGAGGTCTACGCGTATTCGATGGTGTCCGAGAGCGTGCTCGAGAAGGCGGGTGTGCCGGCGGACGCCGAACTTCCGCGGCTGAGTAACCCCATCCAGCAAGATTCAGCGGCGCTGCGTCCCTCGGTTGTTCCTGGGATGCTGAGCCGGCTCGAGCTGTGGCAGCGATCGGCCGAGCGTGTCTGCACGTTCGAGGTCGGGCGCGGCTATCACCTGCGCGACGGCGACGTCGTGGAGAGTCGCGAAGTGGCCGTCGTCTTGGCTCGCACGGATCGTGATGACGGACGTGACGTGTTCCGCGAGTTGCGCGGGATCGCCGAGCGTGCGTTGAGTGCGCTCGGGCATCGAGGACTCGACGCGATCGTCGGTGATGACGTCGCGCCGTGGTGGCATCCGCGTCGCCACGCCGACTTGCGTCTCGGCGACGTGACTATCGCGCGGATCGCGTGCATTTCGCCCACGACGATGTCCGCGGTCGAGGGTGAAGGGCACGCGGCCGTTCTCGTCTTCGATGCCGCCGCGCTCGCCGAGCTTCCTGCGCCCAGTGCGGCGACCTATCGTCCTGTGCTGCGTCAGCCGCCGGCACGCGTCGATCTGGCGTTCGTGGCACCGTACGAGTTGACGACGCAGGCGATGACAGCGGCGATGTCGAAGGCCGGACCGAAAACGCTCGTCGACGTCACGCCTTTCGATGTCTTCCGCGGAGGCTCGCTCGCGGAGAGCGAACGATCGGTGGCGTTCCACCTGACGTTCCAAGCTCCCGACCGCACGCTGACCGACAAGGACATCACGAAGGCGACGGGCAAGATCGTGGCTGCTCTCGAGCGTCTCGGCGCGCAGCGCCGCTGAGGCCCTGCGGTTTCGCCGACGTGGCTGCGCAGCGCTCAGGCGCGGGAGAAGTGGTCGGCCCCCCGGCAAGAGATCCCTGATGCCTGGTAGATACCAGGTGGGAACTCGAGAACCGCGCGGAGCTTCCCGCCTCGGCGGGCATGCTCGTAACGGCCTAACGTCAGTTCCCGCATCAGAAAACTAGGCTCAGGGGTCTGTTGAAACGGTGGGGGGCCGACACAAAAGCCGACGCCAGCATAGCGTGTCGCTTCGCAAGGTGCATGGCTCTCGGTCCTCCGGCGGCGCGGCGCGTCGTGGGGGGGCAAGCCGGGGACGACCGCGTGGCAGCGGTCGGTTCGGTGTCACGAGCGAACACGCGTGGGGCGGCTGGGTGTGGCGCGACCGCCGGGCCAACGGGTGGGCCGTCGGTCATGGCACCCAGCGCACTCGTCCGGTCGGGTTTCGCGGGGGCGCCGGGGGCAGGGTGCACCTCCCGAGCGCGGCTCGTCGGGTTCGCGCTCGTCACCGCCCACCTTCACGCAGCGCTGTCGTTCGACGCCGCGGGCAGGTCAGGGGACATCCCGCGCCGCGCGGCGTGTACGCGGGCTCGGGCTCGGGCTCGGCCGGAGTCTTCGTAGCGATCGGCTGCGACCGCGCCTCTGTTGTCCTCGTGGCGGCGTGAGATCGTCACGGCTGGCCATCGACGACCGAATCTGGTCAGCAAACGCACGGTCACGCTCTCGCGCCGATCGTTGTCAGAAGTCCAGGCTAGAAACGGCGTTGCCAGCTCCTACGATGCAGTCTGTCCGTCGACGAATGCGTCGGGCAAAGCGCGCTGGCAGGCGCCCGCGCCAGGAACGAGATCGAGGTCGTTATGAGTTTGAAGTCGCTATTGCTCTGGGTTGTCGTGGCTCTCGGTCTGATCATCGGCGCGATGGTCTGGATGTCTGACGACGGTGACGTCGCGCTGGCCGGAGTCGACGTCGCGGACTCCACCGCCGAAGCCGGTCATGCTCTGCGCGACGTCATTCCGTTGAGCCGATCCGCCGAGGCGGCCCCGCGCGACGAGACCGCGACTGCGCATGATGTCGTGCCTGCGATCGGCGAGCGTCTGGCCCAGGCCGAACGGCTCGTCCATGAGGGGAAGGGCGCGCAGGTCGCGGGGCTTCTCCGACAACTGCGGCAGAGCGGAAGCCCGGCGGCACGTGGACGTGCCGCTTATCTGCTGTCGCTCGTCACCGACGAGTGGGTCGAGCGGCGGACGCTTCTCTCGGAAGCTCTGGCGACGCGCCAGGTACGCGGTGAAGAGTACGAGGGCGTCCGAGTGGCGCTCGACGAGCTCAACATCCGCCCCGGAACGTCGCTTCTGCCCCTCATCGAGACGGACGACTACGAGGTCCAGCCCGGTGACAGCCTCTGGGTCCTCTGTAACAAGACCTTTCCCGAACGCTTCGGCGTGCGCCATGAGGTCGGCCTGATCCAGCTCGTGAACGGCCTTTCCTCGTCGAATCTTCGCGTGGGCGACACTCTCGTCGTGCCGCGCGACTCGCTACACATCAGGGTGTCCGCGTCACAACACGGACTCGCCTGCATGCTAGGCGAGGTGGCCCTGTCGGCGTTCCACGTCGGGCTCGGCCGCGAATCACGAACGCCCGTGGGCGATTTCACGGTTCAGGTGAAGCAGGAGAACCCGGACTGGTACCACAACGGCCAGGTGCTGCCCTTCGGCGACCCCGAGAACGTGCTCGGAACCCGCTGGATGGGTTTCCAGAACCAGCCCGGGGCTAGCGGGTTCGGGATCCACGGCACCGCGCACCCCGATTCCATTGGTCTGAACGAGTCGATGGGATGCATTCGCATGCGGAACGAGGAGGTCGAGGTCCTTTTCGACTACGTTCCCCGCGGCACGATCGTCTCGATCGTCGACTGACGTCCCTGCGCCGACGATCCGCACGCGCGGAGCGCGGGCGCGGTCACTTCGCTGCCGATTCCACCCCGTTGTCCGCGCGTTGGAATCCCAGTCGGCACGTACTCAGTCGCCATCGTCGCCGGAGCGACTGATTCGCCCGGGTGTCCACACGCGGCCGAGAGCGGCGGGTTACACACCGAAACGCGCCGGCACGAGGGCGGCTCGTCCCTTGGCTTGAATCTACGACGGGTGACGCGCGCGCCCACGGTCACAGGCGACGTGACGTGCTGCCCGGGTGAGCGGCGCTTCGCGCGCGAATGCCCGGCGATCGGGCTGCGCGCCAGCGAGCATCAGCCCGAGCGGCCATTCCGGCCCCGCGACCAGGGCCGGGCCGGATGACGCTGCCGCAATGGACATCGCTGACCCCGAACCACCGACGGACTCCGCTCTCCGCCCGCATGACCGATCGAACCCGCCGAATCGGTGGTGTCCA